>JAIPEN010000023.1 GCA_021737145.1 Desulfarculaceae bacterium
AAACGCCCTTCCGGCCTCTGCCGGAAGGGCGTTGAAATTGTCGCGTCCGGTTGGCGGCCTAGAGCGGCCCCACCGCCACCGAGGGTTTGCCGCCGTGGCGGATGATGCGGCCTTCCACCAGGTAGACCACCTCCTCGGCCACGTTGGTGGCCTCGTCGCCGATGCGCTCCAGATGGCGGCTGGCCAGGATGAACTCCACCCCCCGGCGGATGAGCCGCTGCTCATCGTTCATCCAGCCGATCATCTCCTCCAGGAAGGAGCGGCACAGCCGGTCCAGCTCGTCGTCGCGGACCAGCACCGCCTCGGCCTTGGCCACATCCTCTTCCACAAAGGCGTCCAGGCAGTCCTTGCCCATCTCGCGGGCAATGGCCGACATGGCCATGATGGTGGGCGGGGTGGGCACCTGGTCCAGCTCGGCCAGGGCCATGGCCCGCTGGGCCAGGTTTACGGCCTGATCGCCCATGCGCTCCAAAAAACTGGCGATTTTGGTCACGGCCGAAATAAAGCGCAGGTCCACCGCCACCGGTTGCTGGGTGGCCAGCAGGTTGATGCACCGCTCCTCGATCTCGTTTTGCATCAGATCGATGCGCCGGTCGCCCTGGATAACCGTCTTGGCCAGCTCCACGTCGCGGGCGTCCAGGGCCCGGGCGGCGCTGTGCACCGACTGTTCGGCGCGGCCGGCCATCTTCAGGAGATCTTCCTTGACCTCCTGCATGCGGCGGTGGAAATGGGATAACCCTTCCATGAACTTGTCCTTGCGTGGGCCTCGGGCTAGCCGAAGCGGCCGGTGATGTAGTGTTCGGTCTGTTCTTTTTGGGGGCGGGTGAAGATGCTTTCGGTGTCGCTCATTTCCACCAACTTGCCCATATAAAAAAATGCGGTTTCATCGCTGACCCGGGCAGCCTGCTGCATGTTATGGGTAACTATTATAACAGTATAGCGCACCTTTAATTCCTTCACCAGCTCTTCGATCCGGCTGGTGGCGATTGGGTCCAGGGCGCTGGTGGGCTCGTCCATCAGCAGCACCTCGGGCTCCATGGCGATGGCCCGGGCGATGCACAGACGTTGCTGCTGACCGCCGGAGAGGCCCAGGGCGCTCTGGTGCAGGATGTCCTTTACCTCTTCCCAGAGCGCGGCCGACTTGAGGGAGCGTTCCACCAGGGAATCGAGCTTTTTGGAATCCTTGACCCCGTGGAGGCGGGGACCGTAGGCCACGTTGTTGTAGATGGTCTTGGGAAAGGGGTTGGGCTTCTGAAAGACCATGCCCACCCTGCGGCGCACGTCCACCGGGTCCACGCCCGGGTCGTAGAGGTTCACCCCGTCCATGAGCACCGAACCCTCCACCCGGGTGCCGGGGATCAGGTCGTTCATGCGGTTGAGCAGTCGCAGGTAGGTGGACTTGCCGCAGCCCGAGGGGCCGATCAGCGCGGTGACCTGGCCCCGCCTGATGCTCATGTTCACATCGGTCAGGGCCTTGAAGTCACCGTAATAAAAATCTAACCCCGAAACCTCGATAATGGGGCGCTCCGGGTTGACGGCCTGGGCCGCCTGGGCCGCCGTGGCGGTTGCACTTACCATTTCTTGGTCTTTCTCATTTTGGTGCGGATGATGATGGCCACCAGGCTCAGACCCAGCACCAGGGTGATGAGCACCAGGACCGTGCCGTACTGCAAAGGCCGGGTGGCCTCGATGTGCGTGCCGGCGGTGGCCAATACGTAGATGTGATAGGGCAGGGCCATCACCTCGTCCAGGGGCGAACGGGGCAGCCCGATGGTGTAGAAGGTGGCCGCAGTGAACATGATGGGCGCGGTCTCGCCGGCCGCGCGGCCGATGCCCAGGATGGAGCCGGTGAGGATGCCGGGCAGGGCGGCCGGGAGCACCACCTTGCGGATGGTCTGCCAGCGGGTGGCCCCCAGGCCCAGGGAGGCCTCGCGGAAGGTGCCGGGCACCTGGCGCAGCGCCTCCTCCGAGGCCCCGATGATCGTGGGCAGGATGAGCAGGCCCAGGGTCAGGGAGCCGGCGGCGATGGAGATGCCCAGTTGGAAGTAGCCCACGAACAGGGCCAGGCCGAACAGGCCGAAGACCACGCTGGGCACGCCGGCCAGGTTCTGGATGCCCAGGCGCACGATCTTGAGCGCCTTGCCCTCGGTGGCGTACTCGCTGAGGTAGATGGCCGCGGCCACCCCCAGGGGCAGGGCCACCAGGATGGCCCCCATGGTCAGGTAGAGGGTGCCCATGATGGCCGGGAAGATGCCGCCCTCGGTCATGGAGTTCTTGGGCGGCTCGGTGAGGAACTCCCAGCTCAGGGCCCCGGCCCCGTGGATGAGCACGTAGAGCAGGATGCCGCCCAGGGTGCCCAGCACGATGAGCATGGTCAAACGGAACAGGGTGAAGACCAGGTTTTGCCGGAGGCGGCGCATTCCCAAAGAGGTCGAACTCATAAGGTGGCCGCTCCCTTCTGCTGGAAACGGTTGGAGAAGTAGGCGGCCACCAGGTTGAAGCCCAGGGTCAACAGGAACAGCACGATGCCGATGGCGAACAGGGCGTGGTAGTGCTCGCTGCCAAAGGGGGTCTCGCCCATCTCGGCGGCGATGGTGGCGGGCAGGGGGCGCACCGAATCGAAGATGGAGCCCGGTATCTGGGCCGCGCCGCCAGCCACCATGAGAACCACCATGGTCTCGCCCATGGCCCGGCTCATGCCCAGGATCACCGCGGTGCCGATGCCCGACAGGGCCCCGGGCATCAACACCCGGGTCAGGGTCTCCAGGCGGGTGGCTCCCAGGGCCAGGGAGGCCTCCTGCAAATCGCGGGGCACCGCGTGCAGGGCGTCCTCGGAGATGGAGGCGATGGTGGGGATGGCCATGATGGCCAGCATGAGCGAGGCGTTGAAAACATTGAGCCCGGTGGGGATGTCCCACCATTCCTGCATGAGCGGTGCCATGACCACCATGCCCACGAAGCCCAAAACCACCGAGGGCAGCCCGGCTAAAAGCTCCACCGCCGGCTTGAGTATCTCGCGGGTGCGGTTGCCGGCCACCTCGCCCAGATACAGGGCCGCGCCCACACCCAAGGGAACCGCCAGCAGGGAGGACAGGGCGGTGACCGCCACCGAACCGGCGATCAGGGGCAGGATGCCAAAGTCGGCCGGGTCATAGGTGGGGTACCAGAACTGGCCGAACAGGAAGTCGCTGACGCTGACCTCGGCGAAGAGCCCCAGGCCTTCCTTGAACAAAAACAATACGATAAGGCCCATGATGATGACCGAGAAGAAGCCGGCCACGATGAAAAAGCGCCGGATCCACACCTCGCGCTGAGTGCTGGTCATGCCGCGCCTTCGCCCCACGGGCAGGGCTCCCGCGCCTTCGGCGCGCAGGGTCTGGGCTTGAGGAAATTGCATCATTGCTCATGGCTCGCAATTGAGTAGTTCATGATGCACATAAGGTAGTGCGGGCATATTTCCGGGAAGTGACCGCTTGGTTACAACTCTGTGACAAAAAAAGCCCGGGGCGGATAGCCCCGGGCCGGGTGAGCCGTTTGTCCGGCCCCGTGGGGGCCGGCGGCGCGTGATGGCGGTTAGAACTTGAAGATAGTGTTGACGAAAATGGTCTGGGACTTGTTGGTGGCCCCGGGGATGTCGGCGTCTTCGGGCTCGGTGTTGTAGTAGGTGAGCACCAGCTTGCCGTACTTCCACATCTTGTACTGGGCCTCGACCTGCCAACCCTTGCGGTTCACGTAGCTGGAGTCGCTGTCGGCGATGAAGCCCGGGCTGGCGTTGGCCTCCACGTTCTTGTAGAGCACCTCGAACTTGAACTTGTCATAGGTGACGAAAGCCGCTCCGCCGTAGCCGGTGTCCTTGTTCTGATAGGGGCCATCGGAGTCCTGGTTGGTCAGGTAGTGGCCCCACAGGCCCACGGAACCCTTTTTGCTGAACTTGAAGGCGCCCTTGGCATAGACGTCGACCACCCCGTAGTTGGTGGTGCGCAAGGAGCCGCCCTCGGAGTAGGTGGGGGTGCCGTGCAGGTTGGGAGGCAGATGGCCGTTGTCGCCCAGATCGCCCCAGGAGGTGTAGCCGGCCGCGCCGGTGAGCTTGAAGGCGCCGAACTTGGCCTTGGCGCCGGCCTGCAGGGCCGGGGCCAGCACGTTGTCGCCGAACTCGCCGGGCTGGGACACGGTCATGTAGGCGCCGGTGACAAAGGGCTGCACACCGCCGGTCTTGTTGAAGGTGAAGTTCAGGAAGGCGCCCTCGGGCACCACGTCGCTGTCCCAGATGATCTTGGAGGTGACAAAGGGCTGGGGCACCTTGCCGAAGCTGAAGGTACCCATCTTCTGGGGAAGGTAGGAGGGGGTGTACTTCACGTAGACCTGGTCCACGCCCCAACTCTGGATCTCCCCGAAGTAGTTGCCCATGGTCTGGTTGGTGCTGGTGGGATCGTCGTCGCTGCCGGTGGCCATGCGCAGGCCGACCTCCACGTCATCGTGGATCTGGCTGCGCACCCCGAAGCGCAGGCGCACCCGGAAACGGTCCTTGCCGTCCTTGGAGGTGTTCACGCCCTGCAAATCGGTGTCGTCGTAGCTGGTGTGCTCATAGCGGAAACGCACGTCACCGAAAAAGGTCATGCGCTCCAGCCAGGAAGGCAGCTTGCTTTTGGCGGCGACATCCACCGCCTGCTGCTGCTGGGTGGTCTGCACCTGCTTTAGTTGTTGTTTCATGCTCTGGAGCTGCTGCTCCATGGCCTTGATCTTGGCTTCCAGGTCGGCTGATGTGGCCGCCGCCGCATAAGGCGCGGCGAAAAGGCTAAGGCCCACCAGCAGAGCTAAAACAGAAACCACTCTCCTCATTGCCTCTCTCCTTTGCTTGCCTGCTTCTTAGATGTAACCAAACTTCCGTTGCGCGGACAAGGACTTTGTAATTGCCGCGTCACCTAGCCGTAACTTTTGTGTGCGACAATTCACATTATGCTTTGAATTGTGACGCACCCTGCAATGGAGGTCAAGAGGCAATCGGACGATTTGGGGGGCGGGGAGAAAAAAGAAAAGGCCCAGGGCTGATGCCCTGGGCCCGGGTCCGAGAACAACCGCGGCTAGGTAGGATGGAGCCGCGGTTGCGGGTGGGGCTTTAGAACTTGAACACGAAGTCGCAGAAGAAGGTCTGCGAGGGGTTGCTGGCGCCAGGGATGGACTCATCCTCGGGCTCGGTGTTGTAGTAGCTCAGCTGGACCTTGCCGTACTTCCACATCTTGTAGGAAGCGGAGGCCACCCAGCCCTTGCGGTTGACGTAGCCGGAGTCGCTGTCGGCGATGAAGCCCGGAGTCGCGTCGGCCTGGATGTTCTTGTACCACATCTTGAAGCCGAACTTGGAGTACTTGAAGCCGGCGCCCGCGGCCCAACCGGTGTCCTTGTCCTGGTAGGGACCGTCGGCGTCCTGGTTGGTCAGGTAGTGACCCCACAGGGACACGGAGGCCTTCTTGGCGAACTTGAAGGTACCCTTGGCGTAGACGTCCCACACACCGTAATTGGTGGTCCGGGTGCCGCCGCCCTCGGTCCAGGTCGGGGTGCCGTTCAGGTTGGGGGGCAGGTTGTTCACGTCGCCCAAGTCGCCCCAGGAGGTGTAGCTGGTGGAGGCGGCGAGCTTGAAGGCGCCGACCTTGCCCTTGACACCGAGCTGAGCGGCCGGGGCCAGGACGTTGTCGCTGAATTCGCCGGCCTGCTCCACGGTCATGTAGGAACCGAGGACGTAAGGCTGCCAGGAACCGCCCTTGTTGAAGGTGAACTTGGCGAAGGCGCCCTCGGGCACCACGTCGCCGTCCCAGATGGCCTTGGAGGTCATGAAGGGCTGGGGCACCTTACCAAACTCGAACATGAAGCCCTTCTTGGGAACGAAGCTCGGGGTCCACTTGACGTAGGCCCGGTCGATGCCCCACTTGCTGAACTCGGCAAAGTAGTTGCCCATGGTCTGGTTGGTGCTGGTGGGGTCGTCGTCAGCGCCAGTGACCATGCGGAAGCCCAGTTCCACGTCCTCGTGGATCTGGCTGCGCACGCCGAAGCGCAGGCGGACGCGGAAGCGGTCCTTGCCGGACTTGGTCTTGCCGTTGAGGTCGTCGTAGCTGGTGTGCTCATAGCGGAAGCGGGTGTCGCCGTAGAAGGTCATGCGCTCCGCCCAGGAGGGCATCTTGCCCTTGCTGGCGACTTCCACCGCCTGCTGGTGCTGGGTGGTCTGAACCTGCTTGAGCTGGCTCTTCATCTGGTTGAGGGTTTGCTCCATGGCCTGGATCTTGGCCTCGAGGTCCGCCTGGGTGGCAGCCATAACCGGGGCAGCCAGCCAGGTGGTGGTCACAAAAGCAGCCGTCAGGGCGATGGCCCCGAGCGCTTTGCCGACTCCTCTCATCGTAGCCTCTCCTTTCGCTGTTGTTACATTTGCGCCGGGGGCCGCCACAGCCTCCGGCGGGGTTCCAGACCGCCTCCGGCCCGATGGGGCCGGAGGCGTATTGACCGGGAATGCGATAATCAGGTTGTTACTTGACCGGGACGAAGCCCTCTTCCTCGGCGATCTTCTGGCCCTCGGCGCCTTTCACGAACTTCAGGAACTTGACGGTCTCGGGCTTGGGGCTGGAGCCGGTGAACATGTAAAGCTGGCGGGCGATGGGGTAGCTCATGTCCATGGCGGTCTTGGGGCTGGCCATGACGCCGCCCACGGTAAGACCCTTGAGCTTGGGGTTCAGGTAGCCGATGCCCACGTAGCCGATGCCGTACTTGTTGCCGGCCACGGCCTGGGCCACGGCGCCGTTGGAGGCCTGCAGCTGCGCGTCGGGGCGCACGCGGACCTTCTTGCCCAGCACCTTCTTGTTCCACACCTCGAAGGTGCCCGAGGAGCTGTCGCGGCTGACGACCACGATGGTCTTGTCGTTGCCGCCGACCTCTTTCCAGTTCTTGATCTTGCCGGTGTAGATGCCCTTGAGCTGGGCGATGGTCAGGTCCTTGACCGGGTTAACCGGGTTGACCACCGGGACGATGCAGTCCAGGGCCACCACGTGCTTGACCGGGGTCACGCCCTTCTTCTTGGCCAGGGCGATCTCTTTCTTCTTCATGTCGCGGCTGGCGTCGCCGATGTCGGCGGTGCCGTCGATCACGGCCTTGATGCCGTCGCCGCTGCCGGTGCCGGCCACGCTGATGCGCACGCCGGGGTTCTTCTTCATGTAGACTTCGGCCGCCTTCTGGGCGATGGGCAGCACGGTGGTGGAACCGGTGATGGTGATGCTGCTGTCAGCCATGGCCGGGACGGCCACCAGAGCCAAGGACGCTACCAGGGCGGTGGCGCCGAGAGCTTTGACGAATTTACCAAGTCTCATCTGTGAATCCTCCGTTTACGAATAAGTAGATTTGGCCGCGCCGAGGCGCGCTTCAACTCAGGTTGTGTTCTGCCTGGATGTTATGAGAGCTTTGTTACACGGGAGTGACGCCACCAAGACGATTTGCTTACAAGCCCGGAGGCGCCCTCGATATGGCCAAACAGCTAAAATACGGACCACTGGCCTTTTTCGGATCCAGCACCACCCCGGCCGGGCTCTACGCCCGGCAGCGCTGGCTGGGCGGCGACGCCCATTTGGCGGCTGACATGAAAAAAAGGGTGTCCGCGCTCAACAAAGGCCAAGGTAAAGACGGCTCCTGGGGCAATTCGCCCCTGGAGACCCTGGGGAGGTTGTTCGGCCTGCACCTGACCCAGCGGGAGCCGGACCGGACGGTGGAACGGGGCCTTGACTGGCTGCTGCCCCGGGCTCTGGCCCCCGGCGGCTGCGGCCCCGCCCCCCGGGCGGCGCGCGAGATGCATGGCCTGCCTTTCGCCCCCAGCCGGGCCAAGGACTTTTGGCCGGCGGCCGCGCTGTTTTTGGCCGCCATCTTCGGCCGGGGGGCAGACCCGGCGGTGGCCGGGGGACTGCAACATATTAATAAGCGCCTGGCCGGGGAGCGGGGCCTGGGCTGGGGCGCGGCGGGCAACCTGCTGCGGGCCCTGGCGGTGCACCCCCGCTTCCAGCGGGGCCGGGGAGTGGGCGCTTTTCTGGATCGCCTGGCCGGGGCCGGGCAGTGGCCCCGGGGCCTGCCCTTTTACCGGAGCGTCAACGCCCTGGCCCATCTCCCGGGCAGGCGGGCCGCCGCCCTGCTTGAGCCCTGCTGGCCGCGCCTGGAGCGCACCCAGGCGGCGGACGGCTGGTGGGGGCGCACGGACCGCGAGTTCAAGAGCTTTTTGGTGGTGCACGCGCTCAAAAACGCCGCAAGGCCGATTCCGGGCGCTCACTCTTGACAATCCGCCGCCCCTCTGGACAAATTGGGGCAAACCCCGGGCCGTGGTCGGCCCTGGAAAGGCTTATACTGATAGACAACAAGGAAGCGTGAACGTGGAACGAACCCTTATCCTGATCAAACCCGACGCCATCGCCCGGGGCCTGGCCGGCACGGTGCTGGGCCGCTTCGAGGCCAAGGGCCTCAAGATCGCCGGCATGAAGATGATCCAGTTGGACGAGGCCCTGTTGAAGGAGCACTACAGCCACCTGGCCGACAAGCCCTTCTTCCCCACCATCTGCGAGTTCATGAGCCGCACCCCGGTTTTGGCCCTGTGCCTGGAGGGCCTGGAGGCGGTGCAGGTGTGCCGCAACCTCTGCGGAGTGACCAACTCGCGCGATGCCGCGCCGGGCACCATCCGGGGCGATCTGGGCATGAGCATGCAGGCCAACCTGGTGCACGCCTCCGACTCGGTGGAGACCGCCCAGGCCGAGGTGGCCCGCTTCTTCAGCGACCAGGAGCTGTTCGCCTACGAGCCGCACCTGCTCATGTATCTCTACGCATCCGACGAACGCTAAGCATTCACGGAAAGGCCATGGCCCCGGAAAACACCCCCCCGGCCCTTAGCGAAGAAGAAATCATCCGCCTGATCGCCACCCTTGCCGGCGAGGGGGGCGGCGACCTGGCCGTGGGCATCGGCGACGACGCCGCGGTGCTGGGCGGGCCGGCCAAGGGCCTGGTGGTCACCACCGACCTGCTGGTGGAGGGCTCTCACTTCGACCTGGGCTTCATGGGCCCGGCCGCGGTGGGCTGGCGGGCCATGGCCGCCAACCTCAGCGACCTGGCCGGCATGGGGGCCCAGCCCGCCTGGGGCTTTTTGTCCCTGGGCCTCAAGGCCGGGCCCTCGCCCCGGTTCGTGGAGGAGCTGGCCGGGGCCATGGTGGACCTGGGCCAGGAGCACGGCCTGGTGCTGGCCGGCGGCGACACGGTGCGCTCGCCCCAGCTCATCATCAACCTGTGCCTCATGGGGCGCATGGGAGGGGCCGCTCCCCTGCTGCGCTCCGGGGGCCGTCCCGGCGACGCGGTGTGCGTCACCGGCGGCCTGGGGGGCAGCGCGGCCGGGCTGGCCTGGCTCCAAGCCGGGCGCGATCCGGACCAGCAAGGCCCGGCCCGGGCGGTGGCCGCCTTCACCCGGCCCCAGCCCCGCCTGGCCGCGGGGCGGGCCCTGGCCCAATCGGGCCGGGTGCACGCCATGATGGACCTGAGCGACGGGCTGGCCAGCGACCTGGCCCGCCTGACCCGGGCCAGCGGCCTGGGGGCCAAGGTGGAGGCCGGGCTCATGCCCCTGCACGCCGGGGCCCTGGCCGTGGCCGCCGAGTTGGGCGGCGACGCCCTGGCCTGGGCCTTGAACGGGGGCGAGGACTTCGAGCTGCTGTTCACCTGCGATCCGGGCGAGGTGGGACTGCTCGCCGAGCTGGTGGCCGAGGCCGCCGGCGGCCTGGCCGTGACCCAGGTGGGACGCCTGGGCCCCGGGCCCGGGGTGGCGCTGGTTCAGGACGGACGGGAACGCGACATCACCATGGGCGGCTGGGACCATTTCCGGGAGGACTCCACTTGATCAAATTTTTGGCCACCGCTTTTTTGCTGGCCCTGCTCCTGGCCCCGGCCCTTCCCGCCGCGGCCCAGAGCCCGGCCAAATCCGCCGCCGCCCCCTACCACCACATCATTCCCATCCTGCCCGCCAAGCTGAGCATCTGCGGCCAGCCGGTGCCCCTGAAGCGCCCCCTGGTGGCCGACTACCTGGACCGCGAGATGGTGATCGCGGTGCACGACCCGGCCCAGACCATCATGTGGCTCAAGCGGGCGGCCCGCTACTTCCCCTATATCGAAAAACGCCTCAAGCAGGCCGGGCTGCCCGACGACCTGAAATACGTGGCCGTGGCCGAGAGCGCCCTGATCCACTACATCCGCTCCCCGGCCGGGGCGGTGGGCTATTGGCAGTTCATCAGCGCCACCGGGCGGCGATACGGCCTGCGCATCAACCGCTGGTACGACGACCGCCGCAACCTGGCCCTGGCCACCAGCGCGGCGCTCAAGTACTTCAAGGACCTCCACGCCGAGTTCAACTCCTGGCCCCTGGCCCTGGCCGCCTACAACTGCGGGGAGCGCCGGGTGGGGCGGGAGATCAAGGAGCAGGGCACCAGGGACTACTTCGACCTGGCCCTGCCGGTGGAGACCCAACGCTACGTGTACCGCATCCTGGCCGCCAAGCTGGTTATCAGCTCGCCGGAGCGCTACGGCTACGCCCTGCCCCAGTCCAGCCTTTACAAGCCGGTGCCCGGCCAGAGCGTGACCCTGGTGCTCAAGCGGCCCACGCACCTGACCGTGGTGGCCAAGGCCGCAGGCACCAGCTACCGCCAGCTCAAGGAGCTCAACCCCGAGCTTCGGCGGCGCCACCTGCCCAAGGGCAGGGTGACCATCATGGTGCCTCCGGGCGCGGCCGCCGGGCTGCAGGCCCGTTTGAATAAGGCCGGGCCCGCGCCCTCCAATGCCGGGGATAATTACGTGGTCAAGCGGGGGGACAGCCTCACCAGCATCGCCCGCCGGCACGGGGTGAGCCTGGGCGACCTAAGGGAGGCCAATGACCTGGACGGGACCATAATCCAGCCGGGGCAGCGCCTGAAGATTCCGGAAAAATAGGGCGGGGCCCAAGAAATAAGCGGCAGAGGCATTTGGCCTCTGCCGCCGTAATTTTCCCCCCACCGGGCCGCGAATCATGACGACCCTTTCCCGATGGGGCAGGCATGGGCGTTAGGTTCCGCCCGGGTGGCCCGCCCTGCCTTTGGTGGAAAAGCGGGGCGGACATCAAATAGGACTATCTAATCGCGAACCAGATTAGGACAAGAATCAGCCTATGTCAAGGGGTGAGATAAGGCAGGAGTTGGTCCAGCCTTGTGACGAATCCGGCCACCCCGGGGATGTCCGGGAAGCCCTTGCTGCCCCGGGGAGCCATGACCCAGGTGGCCAGGCCGGCCCGGGTGGCGGACATGGCCCCCATGGGCGCGTCCTCCACGGCCAGGGCCAGGTCGGCGGGCAGGCCGCTGATTTGCAGGGCTTTCAGGTAGGGCTCCGGGTCGGGCTTGCCCGAGGTGATGTCCTCCACCGAGACCACCGCCTTGATCAGGCCGTCCAGTCCCTGGTGGGCCAAAAAGCCCTCGGCCACCGAGCGCAGGGTGGAGGTGACCACCGCGGTGAACACCCCCCGCCGGGCGGCCTCTTCCAAGAGCTTGCGGCCTCCGGGCATCAGCTCCGCCTCTTGGGTGTAGGTCTGGTCCACAAAGGAGTAGTAGCGCTCCACCAACTGGTCCACGCTCTGCTCCAGGCCGTGATGCTCCTTGAACGCACCCATGATGTCATAGGGACTGCGCCCGGCCCAGCGGTGGGTTCCCCCGCCCATGCGCTCCACACCCAGCTCCTTGAGGAAGTGGTCCATGGCCGCGCTCATCACCTTCATGCTGTCGGCCAGGGTGCCGTCCAGGTCCAAAAACAGGCCCCGCATCTTGGCTTGATTCAACTCAACCCTCTCTTCGCCGCCCCCTGGGGTGGCGCGCTAACTGCCTTGCATGTATATCTTAATCCTAATGTACCGCGTTGCGACCATCCTGGCCATTATTCACTCAAACGCCACTGCCCCTTCCTTGACTTTGCCCGTTGCCAAAGTTAAGATGACCCCAATATAATGGGTTAGGTGTCTAATGACTAACTATATCTTGGTATTTCTAGCCGTTTTCAGCCCCACCCTGGCCCTGGCCGCCCCTTTGGGGGCGCGCGGCACCGATGTCTGGGACATGGTCTGGTCCGCGGGCCTGGTGGTGCAGGGCGTCCTGCTGATTCTGGTTATTTTCTCGGTAGTTAGCTGGGGTCTCATCCTGGCCAAGCTCAAGAGCCTGCGCGACGCCAAGAATCAAAACCAGGAGTTCGAGGCCCTGTTCTGGAATGCGGGCAGCCTTTCGGCCGCCCAGGGCCAGACTCGCCACCTCACCGCCAGCCCCCTGGCCAACCTCTTCGGGGTGGCCTACGGCGAGCTGGGCAAGGTGATGCGCCTGAGGCAAGGCGAGCCCGGCCTGCCCTCCGGGGTGATGCCCAACCTCAAGCGAGCCCTGGACCGGGCCCAGGCCGCCGAGAGCACCCGTCTGGGCAAGGCGGTGACCTTCTTGGCCACCACGGCCAACACCGCCCCCTTCATCGGCCTGTTCGGCACGGTGTGGGGCATCATGGACGCCTTCCGGAGCATCGGGGCCACCGGCGCGGCCAACCTGGCCACCGTGGCTCCGGGCATCGCCGAGGCCCTGGTGGCCACGGCCACCGGACTGTTCGCGGCCATCCCGGCGGTGGTGTTCTACAACCACTTCAACCGCAAGCTGGTGGTGCTCGAGTCGGAGATGGACTCCTTCTCGCAGGACTTTTTGAACCTGGTGGAGCGCGACCTGATGCGCCGCCGGGGTCCGGCGGTGGAGGCGGTGCGCCCGGCCGAGCTGCAGGGGGCGGAGGAGTAGAATCGTGGCTGGGGTGGGCAACAAGGGCCGCTTCATGGGGGAGATCAACGTGGTCCCCCTGGTGGACGTGGTCCTGGTGCTTTTGATCATCTTCATGGTGGCCGCGCCCATGATGGTGCAGGGCCTGGACGTGAAGCTGCCGGCCACCGACTCCGGGGCGCTCAAGACCTCGGAGGAGCTGTTGGTGCTCACGGTCACCCGCGAGGGCAAGGTATATCTGGACGAGTTCGAGGTGGGGGTGGACGGCCTGGCCGCCAAGCTGACCAACATCCGGGTCCGCAAGCCGGGCACCCGGGTCTACCTCCGGGCCGACAAGGACGTGGCCTACGGGGTGGTGGTGCAGGTGCTCACCGAGGCCAAGAAGGCCGGAGTGGACAATCTGGGCATGGTCACCCAACCCGAGCGGGTGAGCCCGCCGGAAAAGAAGAAGAAGAGCTCTTGAGCGCCGCGGCCCTCAGACGCCTGGGCGCCACCACCGGCGAACAGGTGGGGTGGGCCATCGGGGTTAGCCTGGGCCTGCACGTGCTGTTGGTGGGGGCCTTGGCCTTTTGGCCCGGCTGGCGGCTGACCAAGCCCCGGAGCTTCGCGCCGGTGTACAACGTGGCCCTGGTCAGCCCCTCGGTGCTCTCGCGCCCGGCCCCGGCCCCGCCGGCTCCCGCCAAAAAGGCCGCCCCGGTCAAGCCGGCGGTGACCAGACCCAAACCCGCGCCCAAGCCCCAGCCCGCCAAGGAGGCGGTGGCCCTCAAGAAGGACCAGCCCAAGCGCATCAAGCCCAAGCCGGTGAAAAAGCAGCCCGACCCCGGCAAGCTCCTGGCCAGCCGCCTCAAGAAGATGGAGCGCAAGGTCAAGGCCGAGCAAAAGGCCGAGCGCAGCCTGGCCAGCGCCCTTAACAAGCTGGAGAGCAAGGTGGCCACCCGCCAGGCCGGCTCCGGGGCCTTTGCCGCCGGGGCGGCCAGCGCGGACACCAACAGCCTGCGCTTCCAGGTCTACTACACCGAGATCTGGGAGCGGGTGCGCCGCCAGTGGGTTTTGCCCGAGGCCCTGGTCTCCAACTCCAAGGGCCTGGAGGCGGTGGTGGTGGCCCGCATCCGCCGCGACGGCTCCCTGTCCAAGGTGTGGCTGGAAAAAGGCTCGGGCAACAGCCGCCTGGACGCCAGCGCGGTGCGGGCGGTGGAGCGGGCCGCGCCCTTTCCCCCCCTGCCCAGCGTGGTGCGGGGCCGGGAGCACGAGGTGGGCCTGAGATTCAAGCCAGAAGACATTAACGGCTGACCAGCCGCGGAGAGACAATGCGCCGCCCAATTGCCTTGCTTATCATCCTGCTGAGCATCCTGGCCCTGGCCGCGCCGGCCACCGCCAGGGTCTACATCGACATCACTCAGCCCTTTTCCAAAAAACTGCCCCTGGCCCTGACTGAATTCCAGAACCTGCCCGGGGCCACGCCCGATGCCATCGGGGCCAAGGGCACCGGCATGCTCAAGCGCTACCTGGGCTACACCGGCCTGTTCGACTTCATGGACCCCAAGAGCTTTTTGGGCCCGCCCAAGCTGAGCGGGGTGGACTATCGCCGCTGGTCGCGCATAGGGGCCGAGCTGCTGGTCAGCGGGGGCTACAAGCTGGAAGGCGGCATCTTCACCCTGGAGCTGAAGCTCTACGACATCACCGAGGGCAAGCTGCTGGTGGGGCGCCGCTATGACGGGCGCACCAAGGACCTGGGGGCCATGCTGGCCCGCTTCAGCGACGACGTGATGCTGGCCCTGACCGGCGAGCGCAGCATCTACAGCACCATGATCGCATTCGTGGGCAAGCGCGAGCGGGTCAAGGAAATCTACTTGATGCGCTTCGACGGCTCCGGGGTGCGCCAGTTCAGCCACAAGGGCGACATAAGCCTGTACCCCGCCTGGAGCCCGGACGGGGCCATGGTGGCCTACTCCTCTTACGTGAACCGGCGCCCGGCCATTGTGGTGCACGCCCTGGCCGGGGGCAGCGGCAAGGTTGTCCTGAACAAGCCCGGCGTGAACCTGACCCCGGCCTTCAGGCCCGGGCACTCGGGCCAGTTCGCCGCCGCCCTGTCCTACACCGGCAAGAACAACATCTTCCTGGCCGATCTGTCCGGCAAGATCATCAAGCGCCTCACCACCGGCTGGGGCATCGAGGTGGGCCCCTCCTTCAGCCCGGACGGCAAGCGCATGGCCTATGTGAGCGACCGGGGCGGCAACCCCCAAATCTACATCCTGGACCTGGACACCGGGGCCAACCGGCGCATCACCTTTGGCCACAAATACGCGGCCAACCCCTCCTGGTCTCCCCGGGGCGACCGCATCGCCTACCAGGCCCAGGTGAAGGGGGCCTTCCAGGTGGCCACCATCCGGCCCGACGGCAGCGACATGCGGGTGCTCACCTCGGGCTGGGGCGGGGGGGAAGACCCCACCTGGTCGCCGGACGGGCGGCTCATCGCCTACACCAGCCGGGGCACCGGCCGCTATCAGATCTATCTCATGACCGCCGGGGGCGAGTTCATCACCCGGCTGACCAACCTCAAGGGCGACCAAACCGACCCGGCCTGGTCTCCCCGGGGCATAATGGTTAAATGAAACCGCAATCAATCATTGGCAGGAGGCTTCGCGTGAAAAAGTTTCTAGTGTGGATTTTGGCGGCGGCGCTGATGGCGGGCCTGGCGGCCCTGCCCTTGGGCTGCGCCAAGGAGCCCGTGCCCAGCGCTGGGGGGGCCGTGAGCGACCAGGAGAAGGCCCGCCTGGCGGCCGAGCGTGAACGCCGGCTCAGGGAGCAGCGCCTCAAAGAGGCCCAGCTCAAGGAGCAGCAGGCCCGGGAGGGCGAGTCCAAACTTCGGGACATCTTCGTCAATACGGACATCCACTTTGAGTACGACCGCTACGACCTGACCCCCGAGGCCAAGCAGATACTCAACGAGAAGTCGGCCTATTTGCAGCAACACCCCTCGGTGAAGGTGATCATAGAGGGTCACACCGACGAGCGCGGCTCCAACGCCTACAACATGGCCCTGGGCGAAAAGCGGGCCAAGGCGGCCGAGGCCTATCTGGGCGCCATGGGCATAAGTCCCCAGCGCATGGAAGCGGTGAGCTACGGCGAGGAGCGGCCCCTGGTGATGGGCCAGACCGAGGAGGCCTTCGCGGCCAACCGCCGGGTCCACTTCGTTATCAAGTAATCGTCCGGCGGCCTGTCCCTCGGGCCGCCTCCGGGAGGCGGATATGAAGGCAAAAACCCCGGTAATCCTCTGGCCGCTGGTGGCGGCGGCCCTATTGCTGGCCGGCTGCGCCACGGTGGAGCCGGAGCAGTTCACCGCCCTGCAGTCCCAGGTGTATCAGCAGCAGCGCCAGATCGCGGAGCTCAAGGGGCGGGTGGACACTCTGAGCCAGCAGGCAAAGAGGGCCCGCAAGCCCCGCGCCGAGATGGTGGCCGAGGTGAGCAGCCTGCGCCAGGAAATCATGCGCCTGTCGGGCCGGGTGGAGGAGAGCGAGCACCAGATGGGCCAGGCCATGAGCGCCAAGACCAGCGCGGAGCAGGCCCAGGCCCAGGCCGAAACGGCCAAGGTTGCGGAGCTTAACAAGCGCCTGGCCAGGCTGGAGGCCTACCTGGGCATGAAGCCCGGCTCGGGCAAGCCACCGGCCAATGCGCCGGTCTCGGCCAAGGCCAAGGCGGCCTCGGCCGCTCCCCAGCCCAAGGACATCTACAACCTGGGCCTGAGGCTCTACAGGCAGAAGTCCTATTCCGCCGCCCGAGACCGCTTCACGGAGTACGTTAAGAAGTACCCCAAGAGCAACCTGGCCGACAACGCCCAGTACTGGGCGGGCGAGACCTATTACGCCCAGAAGAAGTACGAAGAGGCGATCCTGGCCTACAACCATATGATCAAGCACTATCCCAAGAGCTCCAAGGTGCCCGCCGCCCTTTTGAAGCAGGGCCTGGCCTTCCGCGCCCTGGGCGACAAGCGCACCGCCAAGATAGTGCTCAAAAAGCTGGTCAAGAGGTATCCCAAAACCTCCCAGGCCAAGCTGGCCAAGAAGGTGCTCAAGAAACTATAATCCTGGGGCGGGGGCCCCGGACATCAAGCGAAGCATATCCACAGGCGGGGGCCCTCGGCGGGGCTCCCGCTTTTTTACTTTTCACGCCCTTCGCGACAGGAGACGGCAATTGCGCAAACTGCTCAAGTGGCTGGCGGCCCTGGTGGCCTTGGTGATTCTTCTGGGCCTGGGCCTGTGGTGGTATCTGCCCCGGCTCAACACCCCCCAGACCCAGGGCGCGCTGGCCCTGCCCGGCCTCAAGGCCCCGGTGAAGGTGGTGCGCGACGCCAAGGGCATGGCCTACATCCACGCCGCCGACTTCGACGACCTGTGCCTGGCCCACGGCTTTGTCACCGCCCAGGACCGCCTGTTCCAGATGGAGGTGATCCGCCGCCTGGCCACCGGGCGCATCTGCGAGCTGGCCGGCGAAAAGGCCCGCCCCCTGGCCATGTATTTCCTCACCCTGGGCTTTAGGCGCAACGCCGAGAGGATGGCCCAAAAGCTCACCCCGGACTCGCGGCGCTTTTTGCAGAAGTACATCGACGGGGTCAATCACTTCATCGCCGCCCGCAAGGACGAGTATCCCCTGGAGTTCAAGCTGGCGGGCATCGAGCCCACGCCCTGGGGCGTGGCCGACAGCCTGGCCGTGCAGCTTTTCATGACCTGGGGCTCCTCGGGCAACCTGAAGACCGAAGTGGCGGCCCAGCTCATGGTGGACAAGCTGGGCCTGAAGCGGGCCCAAGAGATATTCCCCCTGACCATCAACCCCGAGGAGCCGGGTCCGCCCACCAGCGCGCCCGCGCCCCGCTCGGCCACGCGCCTCAACCTGGCCGGCGATTCACGCCTGCCCCTGCTCCTGGGCTCCGGAACCCTGGGGCTCAGCAGCAACAACTGGGTCAGCGGCCCCGGCCTGAGCGCGGGCAATAAGCCCATCCTGGCCAACGACCCCCATCTGGACGCGCGCATCCTGCCCGGTCCCTGGTATCCGGTGGGGCTGATCACCCCGCAACAGCGCTGGGTGGGGGTGGGGGTGCCGGGCATCCCGGGCGTGGTGGTGGGGCGCAACCGCCAGGTGGCCTGGGGGGTGACCAACGCCTACGGCGATTGCCAGGACCTCTACGTGGAGACCCTGGACCCGGCCAACCCGGACAACTATCTGGAAAACGGCAAGCCGGTGCCCTTCCAGGTGGTGGAGGAGACCCTGAACATCAAGGACTCCGAGGCTCCGGGCGGCATGCGGCGGGAAAAGGTGAAGATACGCCTGAGCAAGCGGGGCCCGGTGGTCAGCGGCATTTTGGGGGTCAAGACCGACAAGGTGCTCACTCTGCGCTGGGCGCCGTTGGAGGCGTTCGACGGCCGCCTGGGCCTGGGCAAGGCCATGCAGGCCACCAGCGCCCGCCAGTTCCGCGACGCCATTCAGGGCATGCGCCACTTTGTGCTTAACTACGTGTTCGCCGACACGGCCGGGGACTTCGGCTGGGTGGTCATCGGCGGGCTGCCCATCCGGGGGCCGGGCCAGGGCACGGTGCCCTATGTGGTCACCAGCGGCCAGGACAACTGGCTGGGCTGGGTGCCGGACAACCAGATGCCCCAGGCCCTCAACCCGGCCAAGGGCTGGATCGGCACCTGCAACCACAAGACCATCACCAAGGACTACCCCTATTACTACTCCTCGCGCCTGGCCCCCTCCTGGCGCTACCGCCGCCTGATGCAGCTCATGGCCGCGCCGGGCAAAAAGAGCGCGGCCGACCACTGGGCCTATCAGCGCGACGACAAGAACCTCATGGCCGAGCTGCTGGCCCCCATCCTGGCCAAGGCCCTGGCACACGATCCCGAGACCCGGGCCCTGGCCGTGCTGCTGGAAAACTGGGACCACCGCGACCGGGCCGACCAGGCCGCGCCCCTGGTGTTCCAGGCGGTGTACAGCCGCCTGGCCCTGCTCACCTACCGCGACGAGCTGGGCGAGGACCTGGCCCGCTTCATGCTGGATCAATACTACTTCTGGAAGGAGCGTCTGGCCGACAAGGTGGTGAACCAGCCCGGCTGGGCCTGGTTCGACGACATCGCCACCCCGGACCCGGAGGGCCGCGACCAGCTTATCCGCCAGGCCGGGCGAGAGGTGCTGGCCGAGATCGGCGGCGATCCCCGGGACTGGCGCTGGGGCGAGGTCCACACCCTGGACCTGGTGAGCCCGGTGGCCCGCAAGGGCTTTTTGGCTCCCCTGCTGGGCGAGTTCCATCCCCAGGGCGGCTCGGAGTCCACCCTGCTCAGGGGCATCTACGACTTCAACAAGCCCTACAAGGTGGTGATCTTCGACTCGCTGCGCATGGTGGCCGACCTGGCCGATGACGACAAGGTGTGGGCGGTGTTGCCCGGCGGGGTCACCGCCCGTTTGTTCAACCCCCACACCACCGACCAGGTGGGCCCCTACATGAGCGGCCAGCCCCTGTACTGGTGGTTTAGCGACGAGGCCATAACGGCCCACGCGGTCAGCGAGCTGGAGCTCCAACCGGCAGCAAAATAAGCGGTGCTAAAATTAAAGCGGCCCCGCCCATGCCGGGCGGGGCCGCTGTTTTGATTTGGCGGGAGTCTAATAGCCGCCGCCGGGGCAGGTCCAGCCCTTGTCGCCGAACTTCTGGCGGCACTGAAGCAGGAACTCGTTGCGCTTGACCGCCAACTCGCTTTGCAGCTCGCTCACCTCTTTGGACAGCTCACGCATGCGGGCCTGGTCCGGCTTGGGCTCGTTCCACAGGGTCTGAAGCTCCATGTGCTTGGCGACCAGCTTCTGGCGCAGCTTCAGGGTGTCCTTCTGAAACTCCTGATACATCTGCTGCCACGCCTGGCGGTCCGCCGGGGGCATGGACTGCCAGCCATGGTAATTGGGGCCATAACCCCGCATGCCGTAGCCGCCGCGTCCGCCACCCATCATGCCAGGACCCATGCCGTAGCCGCCGCGTCCGCCACCCATCATGCCAGGACCCATGCCATAGCCGCCGCGACCCCCGCCCATCATACCTGGTCCCATGCCGTAGCCGGGGCCATAGTCATGATAACCGGGGCCATAATAGGAGTCGCCCTTCTGAGAGCTGGACTGATTGCCTTGTCCGGCCAGGGCCGCGCCGGAAAAGCAGGCCAGAACCAAAAGGCACATTGAAAAGATGAGAACCCGTTTCATAAAAACCTCCTCCTGGCAGTGATTACACTTTCAGTCTGACAGGAGGCCGGGGCTCAAACAAGGCGCTCACTCCATGGGCCACTCGCCGCGTTCTTCCAAGACCTCCTGGAGCACGCCCAGGGCCTGGTTGACCACGGGCATGCCCGCGTAGATGGCCACCTGGAAGATGGTCTCGGCCACGTCGTGGGGATCGCAGCCCACGTTGAGCGCGGCCCAGATGTGCAGCTTGAGCTCGTCCTTGCGTTCCAGGGCGGTTAGCACGGACACGGCCACCAGCTGGCGGGTAGGGTGGGGCAGCTTTTCGCGGGCATACATCTGGCCGGTGATGAACAGGCTCAGGTCCTTGGCCAGGCCCTTATCAAAGCTCTTCCACAGTTCGTAGGGGCGGTCGCCTTTGTAGCCGTCAAAGTACAGCTTGGCCGTGGCGCCGGTTTTTTTCTTCAGCTCGTCGTAGTCCATAAAGCTACCCCATTTGGCAGTGTGCATTGATTAAAATGCTTGGGTGACACAAAATATCAAAGAAACTCGCGGTGAGCAAGAGGAGGGTAAAGTGGTTACTAAATTAGTTGAACATGTTGATGCGATTGCCGAAAAAGTTACGAATGTTTATGTGGAACGCCAGTGGTTACAGGCTTTGATTGTGTCCATACCGACTTTTGGGGGAGCACTGGATTTACTTTTATCTGTCAAAGGCCGTGAAATAGTTAAAAAAAGATTTGAAAGGTTTTTCCATGAACTCAAGGAAGAAGCGAAAAAAATTGCTGAAGATAAGGTTGACAAAGATTATCTTAATTCTGAAGAATTTTACGATTTAGTTCGCGAAGCAATGGAGGCGGCAGCAAAAAGTAGGGAGCAAGAAAAATTACAACTAATTGCGAGAGCTCTTTGCAAATCAGAAGGTAACGATGAGGGCTATTTGAATTTATCAAATGAAATAATCAAGCTATTAGTTGATTTGTCGTTATCAGATTTGCATGTGGTATTTAAAATTTATGAACACCAAAAAAACTTTTGTGAGCAAGATGTTAATAAATCTATAGAAGATCATAGAAGGATGCTAGACAAAAGACAGGCACTAATTATTCAGGAGTCGTGCATTCCAGAAGAAGATATTTATTATATTTTCAAAAAGCTGGAAAGTTGTGGGCTGATTAAGCCATTCTTGCGAACAGGAATGACTAACTGGGGCAATCCTCCATATGAAATCACTGATTTTTTAAGAAAAATCATGAAGACACTTCAAGACTAAAGCTGAGGATTGTAAGCTTAGGTTCTGTCCAACAGCAATTGATTACCTCACCGAGTCGTCGATCTTGCATTCCTTGCACCCGCAGTGGGGGCACTCGATCTCGTGCCTGGCCTTGCGGCCGTGAGGGTCGTGCTCCTCGGGCAGGATGCGGTCGATGTAGGTCTTGAATCCCTGGCCGCAGTCCGGGCACAGGGCGTCCACCTGCTCCTGGTCGTTGGTTATGTTCATAGCCGCCTCCTCCCTTGCCTGGGGGTGAAAAGGACGCCCCAGCTTAACATGCGGCTGCTCGGCAAAAAAACGCCGCAATATTGCCTGAGCAATATTGCGGGAAGCTTTTTGGGAAGGGGTTCGGGGGAACCCTTTTTCTCGAAAAAGGGTTCCCCCGGTTGCTTATTGCTCGGGCCCTCAGCCCTTGATGATCCTGGGGAGCATCATGTGGTGATGGGGGCACAGGGAGTTGGGGTTCTGGTAGGACGCCTCGGCAAAGGCGGTGAGGTAGCCGCGCAGGTCTGTGTAGTTGACCACCTCGTCCACGAAGCCCCGGAAGGCGCAGTACCAGGGCCGGGACTTGTCGTAGTACATCTGGGCCAGGTCGTTCATCTTGTCGATGACCGGCTGCAGGTCGCGGCCCGCGTCCTTTTCCTTGACCAAGCGGCGGGAGAAAGAGGCGGCGGCAGCGGTTTCGCCGTGCATCACGTAGATCTCGCTGGTGGCGGTGCCCAGGGTGAAGGAGTTGTGGTTGTTGGCCGTGGGGCCGCCCATGACGTAGTGAGCGGCGGCGGTGCCTTTCCTGAGCAGCACCATCATCTGGGGCACGCCGGTCTGCTCGATGGAGTAGATCAGGCTCTGGCCCAGGCCCAACAGCTCGGCCTGCTCGGCCACGTCGCCCACGTCGATGCCGCTGGTGTCCTGGAACCAGATGATTGGCACCCGGTCGCGGCCGCAGAGGGTGACGAACTCGTTCATCTTGATCAGGCCCTGGCGGTAGAGCTTGCCGCCGATGCCCATGTACTCGCCGCCTGCATACTCGGGGTAGCCCGGAGGCATGAAGCCCTGACGGTTGCCGATCACGCCCGTGACCAGGCCGTTCAGCTTGACCAGGCCGGTGTAGACCTCCGGTCCGTAGCCGGGCTTGAACTCCATGTGCTCGGAGCCGTCCACCAGGCGGGCCAGGCACTGGTCGAAGTCGTAGGACATCTTCTGGTTGAACGACACCAGGTAATACAGGTCGTCGGCCGGGAACAGGGGCTCCTTGGGCTCGTCCACCCGGAAGAAGTCCAGGTCATAGGCCGGCATCTGCTTCATGTGGTTGCGGATGCTCTCCAGGACGCCTTCCTCGGTGTCGTGCACCTCTTTGAAGAAGCCGGTCTTGTCGTAGTGGATGGGGGTGGAGCCCGGGGGCACCTGCTTGAAGTGGCGGGTGGCCTCGATGAGCTGCTCGGCCCCTTCCACGTCGAAGCCGCCCTTGGGGCTCATGCCGCCCACGATGCCGCCGCCGCCCACGGCGATGTTGCAGTCCTTGTGGGCGATGAGGTAGGTGGGGCTGATGCCCTGGTAGCCGCCGCCGGCGGGGTTGGTGCCGTAGATGCCGGCCAGGATGGGAATGCCCATCTTCTCCAGTTCGGCATGGCGGAAGAAGGTGGTGCCGTTGCCCCGGCGGTCGGCGTAGACCTCTTCCTGCTCGGTGAGCTTGACGCCCGAGCAGTTGACCAGCCACACCAGGGGGATGTGCAGACGCTTGGCCAGGTCGGTGATCCTCAGCTGGTTATCGGCTTGGCCCGCGATCCAGGCGCCGGCCATGACCTTGTTGTCAAACCCGGCCAGCACGCACCACTTGCCCTCGATCTTGGCCAGGCCGTCCACCACGCCGGTGGTGCCTTCCTCGTTGTCCTTGGGGTTGTAGAGGATGTGCAGGGGCCGGAAGGTTCCCGGGTCCACCAGCTTCTCGATGCGGTCCCACACGGTCAGCTGGCCGCGGGAGTGGATCTTGTCCGCGGGCAGGCCCGAGTTCTTGACCCGCTCGATCTCCTCGGCGACTTTGGCCTCCACCTCCAGGATGGCGGCCTTGTTGTCCTCGGCCTTGGCCTTTTTCTTGTCGGTCAGGGCCTTGCCGAAGGTGGGCATGTTTTTGAAATAGGGATGCATGTCGTTTTGCTCCTAATTACTTGTTGGCCTTGCGCAGGCCCAGCGCGTCCATGGCCACGATGAACTTGCAGATGTTGGCGCTGCCCTCGACCATGAAGTAGGTGGGCGCGTCGCGGTAGAAACGGGCCACCGAATACTCGGTGCTGTAGCCGTAGGCGCCCAGGATGCGCATGGCGTAGTTGGCGCACATGTTGGCCACCTCGCCGGCCTTGTACTTGGCCGCGGCCACCTCCAGGGTGTTGCCCAGCATGCCGTCGTCCTTTTGCACGGCGGCCTTGTAGACCAGCAGGCGGGCCGCCTCGATCTCGATGGCCATCTGGGCGATCTGGTCTTGGACCATCTGCAGGGTGGCGATGGGCTTGCCGAACTGCTCGCGCTCGTTGGCGTACTTGATGGACTCGTCCAGGCAGGCCTGGGCCAGGCCCACGCCGCCGGCCGCGGCGCTCAGGCGGGTCTGGTTCAACGAGCCGAAGACGATCTTGGCGCCGTCGCCCACCGCGCCCAGCAGGTTCTCCTTGGGCACCTTCACGTTGTCCAGGTAGATCTCGCCGGTGGGGCTGGAGCGGCTGCCCATCTTGTCCAGGTCGGTCACGCTCACGCCCTCGG
>JAIPEN010000024.1 GCA_021737145.1 Desulfarculaceae bacterium
AAAAACCACCCCGTTAATTAAACCTTCCAATAAACCCATGGTGGGCCCCCCCCGCGGCCCCCGCCCCCCCAGCGGCGGGGTAGGTGGCCGGCCGGGCCCGGGAGGAGAACGGTCCTGTCGGCCCCGCCCGCCCGGTGAGATTCAGCCGATGACTACTTGACCTGCAGCGAGCGGCCCGGAGTGGCGGCCGCGGCCGGGCTGACGATCCACAGCTTGCCGTCCTGCCATTGCGAGATGAAGTAGCGGGCCAGCACGTTCTGGCCCATGTTCTTGGCGCCTGCGGGGGCGAACTTGATGCCGTAGCGCAGGAGGGTGTTGTCGCCGGAGATGTCGGTGGCCCGGGCAGCCTTGACCAGGGCCTTGGGGTCCATGGACCCGGCCCGCTCGATGACGTTCCACAGGGCCATGGTGCCCATGTAGTTGATCACCGAGAACACGCTGTTGGGCTTCTCGCCGAAGGTCTTTACGTACAGGGCCTCCAACTCTTTGATGCCCTTGGCATAGGCGGGGTTGAGGTTGTAGCCGGGGTAGCCCACGTTGCAGACGTAGCCGGTGAGGGACGAGCCCAGGGCCTTGTTGTAGCCGGGCATATTCATGCCGCCGCCCGAGCCCACGAACTGGCGCACCTTGAGGCCCGCTTCCTGAGCCTGGCGGAAGAACATGATGGCGTCGTTCTCGTAGGATGACTCCAGGATCACGTCGGGCTTGGCCGCCTTGATCCGCATGACCAGGGAGGAGAGGTCGGTGGCCTTGTGGTTGTAGGATTCGTCCATCGCCAGCTTGATACCCATGTCCTTGGCCTGGGCGCGGATCCCGGAGGCGCAGGCGGTGCCGTAGGCCGAGTCTTCGTAGATGCTGGCCACGCGCATGGCGGCCGGCTTCTTGCCGATCTTCTTGGCCAGCTCGCCCAGGGCGAAACGAAGCTGGTCGCGGCCCAGGTCCGAGCCGGTGGGGCAGGTGCGGAACACGTACTTGAGGCCGCGCTCGGTGATCTTGTCGCCCACCGCGCCGAGCTCCCAATAGATGACCTTGTGCTGGTTGGCCTTGGCGCTGGCCGCCAGGCTGATGGAGCTGGAGAAGGAGCCCAGGATGATTGGCACCTTTTCCACGGTGGCCAGGCGCTCGGTCTCGCTCACCGCCGCCTTGGGGTTGGGGGCGTCGCCGTTGATGAACACGATCTTTTTGCCCAGCAGGCCGCCTTTTTGGTTTTGCACTATGCGGGCCAGCTCCGCGCCCCGCCAGGAATCCAGGCCCAGGTTGGCCAGGGAGCCGGTGCGCGAGAAGATGGTGCCCAGTTTGATTTCGCCGGCGGCCATGGCCGAGCCCAGGGGCACGGCGACCAGGCTGACCACCAGAGCGGTCATGAGAATTGCCTTGAATTTACGCATTGCTATTTTCCCTCCTGTTTTCGTTGCGTCTTACGCGATATTGGCGATCCCCGCCGGGGGGCAGGACCAATAATGGCTGCATTTAAGCCGTGGCCTTCTTAGGCCGAGTACATTCCTCCGTTTACGTCCAGGGTCAGGCCGGTGATGGACTTGGCCTGGTCCGAGCACAGGAATAGCACCGCATCGGCTATGTCCTGCGGGCTGCTCAGACGGCCCAAGGGGACGTTTTTCAAATAGTCTTGGCGCTCCTGCTCGGTCTTGCGCTCCATCCACATCCCCTCCAAACGGGGGGTGAGCACCAGGCCCGGAGCCACGGCGTTCACGTTGATGCCGTGGGGGCCCAGCTCCTGGGCCACGTGGCGGGTGAAGGAGATGATGGCTCCCTTGGCGCTTACGTACTGCACCGGGGTGAGCTGCCCGCCGGCCCGGGCGGTGATGGAGCTTAGGTTGACGATGCGGCCGTATCCCGCCTTTTTCATGGGCCCTGCCGCCGCCCGGGTGCACAAGAAGGTGCCCTTGAGGTTCACCGCGATCACCAGGTCCCAGTCGGCCTCGCTGACCTGGTCGATGGCGTCCTTGGGCACGTTCAGGCTGCCCCCGGCGTTGTTGATGAGTATGTCCACCGAGCCGAAGCGGCTCAGGGCCGCCTCCATGGTGGCCTCCACCGAATCGGCCGAGGTGACGTCGCAGACCACGGGCAGGGCCTTGCCGCCGCCCAGATCGTTCACCGCCTGGGCCGCCGCCTCCACGGTGTCCGCGTTTACGTCGGCCAGCACCACGTTGGCTCCCTGGCCGGCCAGGGCCCGGGCAAAGGTGTTGCCAAAGCCGCCGCCGCCGCCGGTGATCACCGCGCATTTGTCCTTGAAGCTCATGGGGTCCTCCTGCTCAGCCGGCGAACAGGCCGGTGCCGCCGGTCACCTCCAGGGTGGTTCCGGTGATCCACTCCGCCTCGTCCGAGGCCAAAAAGGCCACGGCATAGGCCACATCTTCGGGCTTGCCCTTGCGGGTGAGCACCACCTGCTCGGGGTTGGTGATATTGATCCCCAGCTTGGCGGTGAGTTCGGTGGCGATGAAGCCGGGCAGCACGGCGTTAACGGTGATGTTGTGCTTGCCCAGCTCGCGGGCGGTGCTCTTGGTAAGGCCGATCATGCCCGCCTTGGACGAGCTGTAGGAGCAGTGGCCGTGGGAACTGCCCTTGCCCGCCCGCGAGGAGATGTTGACGATGCGTCCCCAGTTCTGGGGCATCATGATCCTGGCCGCGGCCCGGGATCCCAAAAAGGCGCCTCGCAGGTTCACAGTAAGCACCAGGTCCCACTGCGCGGCGGTCATTTCGTGCAGCATGGCCCGGCTGCCCGTGCCCGCGTTGTTCACCCAAATGTCCACCCGGCCGAAGTGCTCTTGGGCCGCCGCGGCCGCCTGGTCCACGCTGGCCTCGTCGGTCACGTCCATTTCCAGGGCCAGGGCCTTGCGGCCCAACCCCTCTATCTCGGCCGCCGTCTGACCGGCGGTTTCGGGATCCAAGTCGGCCACGGCCACATGGGCCCCCTTTTGGGCTAATACCGTGGCGATGGCCTTTCCCAGGCCGCGTCCCGCGCCGGTGACCAAGGCGATTCTGTCTTGCATTGCATTACTCCCGTTGTGCCCGGGCCCGCCCCCAAGGAGCGGGCCTACACCGGGTATAAACCCGGAAATTTTTTCAGGTACTCCATGAGCACCTTCTGAATGTGGCTGAGGTGCGTTTTCATGGCCTTTTCAGCGGCCCGGCCGTCCTGCTTGGCGCAGGCCTCGATGATGAGATCGTGGACCTCCAGGTAGGAGGTGAACTGGTCCGAAATGTTGATGATGATGTATTGGTAGCGGTAGATGCGGCGCTTCAGGGTGTCCAGCAGCAGGCGCAGGTTGTCGTTGTCGCAGTTTTCGTAAAAGAACTTGTGGAACTGGCTGTTGTCGCGGATCCAGAGCTTGAGGTCTGACTTGTCCGCAGCCCTGCGGCAGCCCGCTTGCAGCTTTCTCAGATGAGCCACCTGGGCCTTGGTGGCCTTTTCGGCGGTCAGGCGGGTGGCGTAGCTCTCCAGGATGCGCCGGAGGTCGTAGATTTCCTCCACCTGCTTGATGGAGAGCTTGGACACGCGGTAGCCCTTGTTGCTGGCGTAGGTGAGTAGGCCCTCGCCCTCCAGCAAGCGCAGGCACTCGCGGATGGTGCTCCGGCTGGCTTTGAATTTCTCGGACAGATCCTTTTCGGTCAGGCGCTCCCCAGGCAGCAACTCGCCGTAGGTGATCTCCTCGCGAATTGCTTCGAAAATGGTTTCCCTGACCGAATTGGGCATTCGCGGCTGCCTGTCTGGAGCAAGGGCGCGGCCCTTGTCCGGAGTGGGCCCGGTTTTGCTCAGGGGCCTAAAGAACCAAGGAAAACCGGGATTTGTTGTCTTATGTTATTGCCTGATAACATTGTCCGACAATAAATGTCAATAGGGTATAGGGACTAATGGCCCGCGGGCCAAGAAAAAAAAGGGCCCGGACCGCATGGCCCGAGCCCGGAAAGGCGTTGTATGGGGGTGGGGGGCGGCCCTAGGCGTCGTCCCCGTTGTCGGCGATTATCTGGCGGGTTGCCAGTATTTCCGGAGGCTTGGCCGTGCCGGTGATGCCCACCTTGCCCACCGAGACCCGGGCGGCCAGGTTGGCGATCTCGGCCGCGTGCACCGGGCTGGCCCCGGCGCACAAAGAGGCGGCGATGGCCGAGGCCACCGAGTCGCCGGCGCCGGTGGGATCGATCTCGCCGTCCAGGGGAACCGTGGGCACCCGGGTGTAGGCGCCCTGGCGGTCGAAGAAGATGATGCCCTTTTCGCCCCGGGTGATGAACAGATCGCTGTGCAGCTTTTCCACCAGGATCTTGCCCGCCTCGATGACCACCTCGCCGCCTATCTCGTGGCTGGTGTGGGACTGGTAGATGCCCGCGGCCATGGCCGCCTCGTAGTCGTTGGGCACGCAGGTCAGGCCCTTGAACTGGTCCACCCTTAGGCGGCTGTCGCCGATGGCCACCTTGCCGCTGGCGGTGATTTCCTTGTCCAAAAAGGCCAGCACGTTGTCGGTGACCACCCCGGTGCCCAGGATCTCGGCGTAGTCGGCCACCACCAGGCCGTCGCAAACCTGGAGCATGGCCGCGATGTTGTCGATGATCTGCTGCTCCTGGGACGAGCTGATGGCCTTGGCGCTCTCGGTGTCCACCCGGGCCACCTGCTGCACCCGGCTGTGGTAGGCCGAGGCGTAGAACTTTTCGAACGCCCCGGTGAGCCGGTCGCTGACCTCCACCATGCCGCTGGTGTCGATGCCGCGCTCCTGCAGGATGTCCGTGAGGATGCGGCCGTTGTGGTCGTGGCCCACGATGCCGATGGCCGATACCTGGGCCCCCAGGTCGGCCAGGTTCAGGGCCACATTGCCCGCCGCGCCGGGGAGGTAGCGGGTGGAGTCCTGGGACTTGAGCCGGATGATGGGGATGGGGGCCTCCCGCGAGATCACCTCCATGATGCCCAGGGAGTAGCGATCCAGGTAAAAATCGCCCACCACGCAGATCTTGGTGTCCTTAATCTTGGCCAGAACATCGCTCAGGGTGTCGCGGTCAATGCTCATCAGGGACATGGGAGGTCTCTCCGCTTGGGCCGCTCTCTGCACGGAGGCGGGAAAACGGCCCGGTTCCGAGGCCCGGGCGGCGTGGGCCGCCAAGGCGGTTATAGACTGCCGGTCAGCTCCAATGGGCCAGGGCGTGGCGCATGATGTCCGCGTTGCCCTCGGCGTAGGGTTTGTCGGAAACGTATCCCTGCTCGCCTTTGGCCATCACCGCCTGCTTGACCCCCTGCTCGGAGTTGCTGGGGCAGGCGGCGTAACCCGTGGCTTGGAGCATCTCCAAATCCGAGTGCAGCGAATCGCCCACGGTCAGGGTCTTGGACAAGTCGAAGCCCAGAGCGCGGGCCAGGTGGCCCATGGCGTTGGCCTTGCCGATGTTGGGGAAGATGTCCACCGCGCCCGAGGAAAGGGTGATGGCCACGTGCCCCCGGGCGATGGCCTGCTCGAGCTCTTCGGGAAAGAAGAACTCGTCAAGCCAGGACACCAGGCCGGGCCCCACGTCCTTTTTGAACTCAAAGGTGACCATGGCCATGCGGTCCTTGAGCATCCTTATGTCCGTGTGCGGGAAGCGCTCCCGGGCCAGGGTGTCCAGGTCCAGTTGGGCCCGCCATTCCAGGAAGAGCTGGATGCTGGCCCGCTGCTCCGCTTCCATCTCCATGTCCTCGAACAACAGATGGCCGCCCTCGCCGGGGAAGTAGACGATGTTGCCGCATTCGCAGATGGAGGGGCCCTGAAAGTCCAGGGCGTGGATGATGTTGTCGCACTCGTGCACCGAGCGGGCGGTGGCCACTCCGAAGCTGGCGGCCGAAAACTGCTTGGTGATCTCGCGCAGACGGCGCAGCCCCTGGGCATAGGGCAGCAGATCTTGCTTGTCCGGGTAGCCCGGCTTGACAAAGTCGTCGATGCAGCCGTCGATGTCGTTGAAAACGTAGCTAATGCTCATTCCACCGCGCCCCGGACCCTAGGCCTGGCCTCCCGGTTTTCCGGGCGGGCCCCCGGTGGGCAACCAGCGGAAAACTCAGAGTAATTATAGGAAATATACCCAAGGCCCCTCAAACATCAAGCCAAAAGGGATTCCCGCGCCGCCGGGCGGGCGAAACCGCCGGGCCGGGTCTGTCTGGAGCCTACCTTTTGAGGCATGCCCCGTCAATCAGGCACCGGCCGCCGGGTGAGGGGGGCTGAAATGCTTGGCCTGGGGCGCGGACCCTGGTAAGTTCGGGCATTGGAAAAATTTGGGGCGCGCCCGCCCCTTGCCTTGGGCCGGGCCGCGCACCGCGGTTCATACCCAGCAGCACAAGGGGCAAAGCAGTGGAACAAAACGATTTCGTCACCCTGTCCATCGATGAGCACATCGCGGTAATCACCCTGAACAAGCCGCCGGCCAACGCCTGGAGCCTGGCCCTGGCCGAGGCCTTCGAGGCCGCCCTGGACCAGGCCGATGGCGACGACGAGGTGCGGGTCATCGTGGTCAGCGGCGGCGAGGCCAAGTGCTTCTCGGCCGGCTTCGACGTAACCGACGCCAAGAACACCCCCATCACCAGCCCCAAGGTGCGGGCCATGTGGCGGCGGCTAGACCGCATCGAGAAACCGCTCATCGCGGCCATGAACGGTCACGCCCTGGGCGGCGGCCTGGAGCTGGCCATGTCCTGCCACTTCCGGGTGCTGGTGGACAATCCCAAGGTCATGCTGGGGCTTACCGAGTTGAACCTGGGCATCATCCCCGGCTGGGGCGGCACCCAGCGCCTGGCCCGCCTGGTGGGGCGCTCCACCGCCCTGAACATGATCCTGTTCTCCAAGCGGCTGGGCCCGGCCGAGGCCCTGGAGCTGGGCCTGGTGGATCGCCTGGCCCCGGCGGAGGGTTTCATGGACGAGGTCATGGACATGGCCCGCACCCTGGCCCAGCGGCCGCCCATCGCGGTGCGCTGGGTGCTCAAGTCCTTCGCGGCCGGGCTCTACGAGGGCCTGGACGCGGGCCTGGACACCGAGGCCGACGGCTCGGCCGCGGTGCGCGAGACCGAGGACCGCAAGGAGGGCTTCGCCGCTTTCCTGGAGAAGCGCGATCCGGTGTTCAAGGGCCGCTAGACAAGCCATCCCGGCAAAGCCGCAGGGGTCCGGCCGCGAGGCCGGGCCCCTGTTGCGTTTGGCCATAGAATTTCCGCCCAGGGGCGTTGTGCTATAGTGCCCGACGCGGACCCCCGGGCGGCAAGGGGCCATCGGGCCCCGGCAGCGGGCCTGTCCGCCATTGGCGCAAACTGGATCAACGGCTGCCGGAGGCGGCGCTGCCCGCCGGCCGGAAAAGCGGAAGTAAAGTACAGCATGGTTACAGACACCGCGCGCGGGCAGTCTTTCTACGGTTGGTGGCTGGTGGGGGCCGTGGGGGTGGTCGGCCTCTGGGCGGGGGTGATCTTCTACGGCATCACCGCGTTTATCAATCCCATCGTGCAGGACATGAAATGGAGCTACCTGGCCATATCCCTGGCCATGTCGCTGCGCAGCGTGGAGATGGGGCTTTTCTCGCCCCTGACCGGCTACCTCTCCGACCGCTTCGGGGCCCGCAAGGTGGTGCTCCTGGCCGCACTCACCGTGACCGCCGGTTTTTTCATCCTGAGCCGGCTCGACAGCCTGTGGACCTTTTACGCCGGGTTCATCGTGCTCTCCATCGGGCTCAGCGGCATGGGCCACTCGGCCATCCTCACGCCCATAGCCAACTGGTTCTCGCGCAATCTGGGCAAGGCCATCGGCCTGGCCATGATCGGCTATGGATTCAGCGGGCTGTTCATACCGCTCATCGCCTGGCTCATCGATCTGTGGCACTGGCGCAACGTCTTCGCGGTGCTGGCCGCCGTCACCCTGGTGGTGCTGGTGCCCGCGGCCCTCATGATCCGGCAGCGGCCCGAGGATTACGGCCAGGAGGTGGATGGCGCCCATCTCCTGCCAGCCGGCGCGGACCACGCCGTCCCGGAGCATGACCAAGCGTTCCAGGGATCGCGCTACTTTGCCCTGCGCACCCGCGCCTTCTGGATGCTCTCCCTGTCCACGGGCACCTTCGCCATGGTCCTGAACATCGTGTCCCTGTACATGCTTCCCTATCTGGAAATGCGTCAGGTGCCCACCGAGACGGCGGCCCTGGTGGTGATGGGCATTCCCCTGGCCAGCGTGCCGGGGCGCATTTTCATGGGCTGGCTGGGCGATGTCCTGGACAAACGCCTTGCCATGGTGGTGGCTCTGGGGCTCATGTCCCTGGGCCTGGCGCTCATCTGCCTGTGGCAGGCGGTGTGGCTCTATTTCGTTTTCGTGTTTTTGTTCGGCATGGGCTTTGGTGGCATCTTTTCCCTGCGTTCGGCGGTCATCAGGGAATACTTCGGCCGCCATTGTTTCGGCTCGGTGCAGGGCATGTCCACCCCCCTGATGGTGCTGGGCGGGGTGGCCGGGCCGCCCATTGCCGGCTGGATCTTCGACACCCAGAGCAACCTGGACGTCATCTGGGTGTTGTGCCTGCTGGTGTGCCTGGCCAGCATCCCCATGGTGCTGGCCATGGGAAGCCGCGAGGCCTGCCGGCCTCCGGAGCGGGAGGCCCAGGCCGCCTAGGCCCTTTTCAGCCTAGAGGAGCCCGAAAGCAACAGGCGGTTGGCACGCTTGCCAACCGCCTGGTTTGTTATTGGTAGGCCGGATGGGATTTGAACCCACAACTGGGGTTTTGGACACGTGGCCTCGGGCGAATTCCCGAGGCGTCCGGTCTGCCGCTTTTAAGAAAATGCCTAAAATCTTAAAAGGGCTAGGGGAAGGTACCGCAGAGTGATAGGAACCTCCTTCTGCTTGTCACTTGCACAGGTAAGCAAAGGCAAATTGTACTTTCCGGTCTCCCTTTTCGCGTAAATATCTCCTTAACAGTTCCACTATTTCCCGGTTGGATTTGCCAAGGGCATTGGCCAATACCAGCACCGTGGCCGACTCGTTTCCTTCTTTTATGACCTCTGAAACCTTGACGTATTTAAGGCCCAACGCCGAACAGCAGAAGGCCTGATTCAGCTTGGCGGCGCAGGCCCCGTCTGCCGCGAGAGATGGCAAAGCCGCCCCCCAGGCCAAAAAAGCCGTCAAGGCCAAACACCGGATGATTGCCGTCATTTCTCCGCCTCCCAAAGGCCCCGCTGTCCGGCCCAAGACGCTCCAGCGCCGTCTGTCTTAGTCAACAACCTGAAATAATTGTTTTAATATACATAGCTGCCGGGCGGCGGGGACATCGGGTTTTTTGATCGTTCGCCGCCTTCTCGCCAGTGAAAGTCAATTCATATTAGCATGCAAAGAAAACTTTTTTCTTAAATTAAATTATTGACAAAAGTTTTCTTCATTAGCTAGGGTGGTCCATGCCATCGCGGGGAGGGGGCGAAAGAGTGCATAATTCCGGGCCGCCCGGCCATTTTTACAAAGGATGACCATGCCACATACTCGACCTGAAAGCTTGATCAAGATCGAGAACTCCCTGCGCTCCCTGAAAGAGGCGGAGAAAAAGGCCGCCGAGTTCATCTTGGCCAACCCTCAGCGCGTGGTGGATATGACCATCTCCGACGTGGCCTATGAAAGCGGGGTCAGCGAATCCACTGTGTTCCGCCTTTGCCGCGCCCTGGATTTTCCCGGCTTCCGCGCCTTTAAGCTGGACCTGGCCCGCCAGGGGGCGGTGTCCATGGAGCGCCCCCACGAACCAGTGGCCGCGGACGACGACGCCGAGGCCATTGCCTACAAGGTTTTCAGCATCACCATCGAATCGCTGCAGGACACCTTGCAGCTTTTGGATTATGCCGAGGTGGAGAAGGCCTACCAGTCCCTGCGCGACGCGCGCAAGGTTCTGGTCATCGCCCTTTCGGTGTCGCGCACTACGGCCGTCTTCACGGCCGACAAGCTCAACTTCGTGGGAGTGGCGGCCCAGGCCGAGGTGGACGTTCACTTCCAGGCCATGCGCGCGGCCACCCTAGGCCCGGGGGACGTTCTCTTGGCCTTCTCCCGCTCGGGCGACACCCGCGACATCATCGAGGCGGTGCAGGCGGCCAAGGAGGCGGGGGCCACCACCATCGGGGTGGTCAACAACCCCCGATCGTTCTTCGCCAAGCTGGTGGACATTCGCCTGGTCACCAATTCCAAGGAAACCCGTTTCCGCAACGACCTGCTGGCCTCGCGCATTGAGCACCTGGCCTTGGTGGACGCCCTGTTCACCATGCTGGCCGCCCGCAACCCGGAGCGGGTCGCCAAGCACTACCGGGCCATGCACGACGCGGCCCTGAGCAAGCAGTACTAGGCAACGGAGATTCAGGGACCACAGGAGCCAACCGTGAGCGATCAAAGCCAAAGCGCAGCCCAGCCCATCCTCGCCGCACCACCGGCCTCCCGCAGCCTGTCGCTCTACCGGCGGGTGGTGGAAAACACCCCCTGGTACGTATGGTGGCTGGCCCCGGCGGTGATCATCCTGGCGGGCATCACCCTGTTCCCCTTCTTCTGGATGATCTACATGTCCTTCATGAAGGTCCGTCTGGCCCCCGGCCTGTCGGACCTTTTCGTTGGCTGGGACAACTGGGCCCGCATGTTCGACGACCCCTCCATCTACCAGGGCTGGTGGCTCCAGTTCCAGTACGTGGGGGTGAGCATGGTGCTGCAGATGGGCCTGGGGTTGGGCCTGGCCTTGATGCTCAACCAGACCAAGGGCGGCAGCGTCTTGGTGATGATTTTCATGATCCCCATGATGGTGGCCCCGGTGGTGGTGGGCCACCTGTTCAACCTGCTGCTCAACTCCAGCTACGGCCTCTACGCCTGGATCCTCAACACTCTGGGGATCTATTCCAAGGGCAGCCTGCTCAGTAACCCGGACACCGCCCTGTGGACCATCGTGGCCATGGACACCTGGGAGTGGACCCCGCTGATCATCCTCATCCTGCTGGCGGGCCTAAAAAGCGTGCCCCAGGATACGGTGGAGGCGTCTCATGTGGACGGCTCCAACCCCATCCAGGTCTTCTTCAACGTGACCTTGCCCTACCTGGCCCCCAGCCTGCTCATCGCCTTCCTCTTGCGCTTCATGGACTGCATGCGCTTTATCGACAAGATCCTCATAACCACCCGGGGCGGGCCGGCCGAGGCCACCAAGACTCTGCCCATCTATCTGTATTTCAAGACCTTCCGCGAGTTCAACATCAGCATGGGCGCGACCATTGGCTTCACCTTGCTCATCGCCATCATCGTCTGCGCCATGATCGCCACCAACATCCTGCTGGCCGAGAAGGGGGGCGAGGACCATGCCTAAACCGGGACGCATACTCAAGTGGCTGGGCCTGGCGGTGTTTTTCCTGTGGACCGTCACCCCCATCGTGTTCATGATTTCGGCCTCCTTCAAGGGCACCAGCGACATCTTCAAGCTGCCTCCCCTGGGCGACTGGGGCGGCATCTTCAATCTGCTGTTCTTCTTCGATGCCTCCCTGGTGCAATTCGAGAGCATCTTCCACGACGGCTCCTTCTTTAGCCACCTGCTCACCAGCATCGCGGCCACCGGCCTCTCGGTGCTCATCTCGGTGCCGGCTGGCCTGGCCGCGGCCTACGCCCTGTCCCGGGCCAACATCCCGGGCAAGAAGCACCTGTACTTCTGGGTTATCACCACCCGCATGGCCCCGCCCATCGCGGTGATGATTCCCCTGTACGTGCTCTGGCGCAGCATCGGGGCTTTGCACACCCTGCCGGGCTTGGTCCTGGCCTACGTCACCTTCAACCTGCCCTTTGCCATCTGGCTGCTGCGCGGCTTCATGGACTCCATACCCCGCGAGCTGGAGGAGGCGGCCTACGTGGACGGCAAGGGCAGGATCGGCGCCTTCATGGAGATCATTTTCCCCCTCATCCGCCCCGGAGTGGGGGCCACGGTGATCCTGTGCAGCATGTTCGCCTGGAACGACTACTTGTTCGCCCTCATCCTGGGCGGCCGCGGGGCCAAAACCCTGCCGGTGGGCATCAGCGAGCTAGCCAGCGCCACCCAGATCCACTGGGGCCAGATCATGGCCGGCGGCCTGGTGATGATCCTACCCATGGTCATCCTGGGCCTGGCCATCCGCAAGTCGCTGGTTACCGGCCTGACCATGGGAGCCATGCGCGGCTAATTAGACAACCGGAATAAATGTAGGGGACGTGAGAAATGGCAGAAGTCCTTCTGAAAAACGTGGTGAAAAAGTACGGCAAGGTGGAAGCGGTCAAGAGCCTGAACCTGCGCTGCAAGGACAAGGAGTTCCTGGTTCTCCTGGGCCCCAGCGGTTGCGGCAAGTCCTCCACCCTGCGCATGATCGCCGGCCTGGAGTCCATCAGCTCCGGCGACATCACCATCGCGGGCGCCAAGGTGAACCAGACGCACCCCTCCAAGCGGGACATCGCCATGGTCTTCGAGACCTACGCGCTTTATCCCCACAAAACGGTCTTCGACAATATGGCCTACCCTCTGCGCATCAGGAAGATGCCCAAGAGTGAGATCAAGACCCGGGTGGAGCGGGCGGCGGAAATCCTGGAGATTGTGCCCATGCTGGAGCGCTATCCCCGCCAGCTCAGCGGCGGGCAGAAACAGCGGGTGGCCATCGGCAGGGCCATCGTGCGCGACCCCAAGGTGTTTCTGATGGACGAGCCCATCAGCCACCTGGACGCCAAGCTGCGCGGCCACATGCGCGGCGAGCTAAAGCACCTGCACGAAGAACTCAACCAGACCTTCATCTACGTTAGCCACGATCAGACCGAGGCCATGTCCATGGCCGACCGCATCGCGGTGATGAACCTGGGCGAGCTGCAGCAGTTCGACACCCCGGAGAAGATTTTCAACGAGCCGGTCAACGAGTTTGTGGCCGGCTTCGTGGGCGACCCGCCCATGAACTTCCTGCCTTGCACCCTGGTGACGGGTGAAAAGCAATGGAGCGTCGAATTCAAGCAGTTCATCATCGAGGTCCCCGATCGGGTGAAGAATCTGACTCAGAAGGCCGGAGCCCAACTGAGCGGCCGGCATGGGGTCACCCTGGGCATCCGCCCCGACAACGTCTTGCTGAAACATGAGCGGACCAAACCGGGAGATTTGGCCGGCGAGATCTATATAACCGAGCCCCTGGGATCCTACATGATCGTCGACGTGGAAATCGGCGGCGAAAGGATCAAGGTCCGGGCGGACATCAGCTTCCCCGGCCGCAGCAAAGACCCTATTTTCCTCGAGCTGGACGGTGACCACATGCACCTTTTCGATGCCGGCACCTCCCGCTCCCTGATTCATCAGTCAAACGGAAAAGGTTAATCGCGCCCTTTGAGAGGGACGGGGCGCAAGCGTTCTTTAAGAAAAGCCACTTGCCTTACTAAGGGAGGGAACCCATGAAGGAAATGGATAGGAGAACTTTTATTAAATGGAGCGCCACGGCGGCGGGCGCGGCGGTCATGCCCTTGTGGATCGAGAAGGTGCTGGCCAACCCCACCGAGGCGGCCAAATGGCAGCAGTTCAAGGGAGAGACCGTCAAGGTGCTCACCGAGAACACGCCCCCGTCCCTGGGCATCAAGGCGGCATCCGGCCAGTTCACCAAGCTGACCGGCATGAAGGCTGAGTTCACCCTGGACGCCATGGACGCCTTGAAAGAGAAGCTGTTCCTGGACCTCCGGGGCGGCAGCCCGGAGTACCACGTGAACTACGCCCAGCCCCGGCCCATCGGCTGCGTGGTCTGCGACTATTGGGAGCCGGTCAACAAGTTCATCGACATCAACAACGGCAAGTCCAAGATGGCCGACCTGCCCGACGTGCCCGCCATCGACACCAAGGACCCCGATGGCCTGCGCAAGGCCTACCTGCCCAAGCACTTCGACTCGGGCTGCGTGTACTACGACCGCTCCAAGCTCTACGGCCTGCCCTATGACACCGCCCAGGGCATCATGTTCTTCCGCAAGGACATCTTCGCCAAGTACGGGCCCAAGTACTCGGACAAGACCGGCAAACCCTTCAAGCTGAGCGTGGACACCACCTGGGACGACTTCTACCAGATGTGCCTGTTCCTCAAAAAGAACTGCAAGGAAGTGGACGCGCCCCTGGGCCTGCACTACGCCCAGAACTGGCCCATCGCCAGCGAGTGGGCCTCCTTCCTCACCGGCTTCGGGGTGGAAAAGGAAGGCTTCGCGGAGATCAAGGACTACTTCGCCGGCCAGCGCGACCCCGGCCCGGTGTTCTCGCGCAAGGAGGACTACGAAAAGGGCCTTCAGGTGCTGGAGTACCTCAAGAAGCTCTTGGGCGTCATGCATCCGGACGTGATGACCTGGGGCTGGACCGGCCTGGGCACCGCCTATGCCACCGGAAAGCTTGCCGTGATGCGCAACTGCGGCGAGTTCTGCCCTTACATCGAAGACCCCAAGGCCTCGGTGGCCGCGGGCAAGACCGGCTACGAGGTGGTGCCCAAGGGCCCCTCGGGCATCAACGCCTATGAGATCGGCGCGGCCGGACTGTCCATCCCCAAGGCCCTGCCCCTCAAGGAGCAGAAAAAGGCCTGGCTGTTCATCATGTGGGCCACCGGACCCAAGGCCCAGTGGGAGGCGTTCACCAAGTTCTACGGCACCCCGGTGCGCACCAGCAACCTGGAGGAGGCCCGGGCCAAGGGTTGGCTCAAGCCGGACTCCAAGTTCCGCAAGGCCCAGCACCTCATGGTCCAGGAAACCGAGCTCAAGGATCACCTGCCCGGCTTCAACACCGGTCCCAAGATCCCCACTTACAGCGAGTACCTGGACATCGTGGGCGGCGAGCTCTCCAAGTGGGTGGCTGGGCGCACTCCCACGCCCAAGAAATGCCTGGACACCATGATCGAGCGGGTCAACAAGTTGCACGGTCACTAGCAAAGACGCCTAGAGGGCGTTTTCTCCCCTCCTGGGGGGGAGGGGGGCTTCGGCTCCCCTCCCTCCTGGTCATGCGGCCAAGGGGAGGCCGCCCCGTAACCCCAGCCGGCAGGGAAGAAGACCATGGCCAGCTACTACATAGGTTTTGATTGCGGCACCCAAGGCACCAAGGTGGCCCTCTACGCCGACGACTCCACCCTGGTGGCCGAGGCCTTCCGGGACCACCGGATCGTTTATCCCAAGCCGGGCTGGGCCGAGATGGACCCGGACCAGTTTTACCGCGTGGTGATCGAGGGCATCGCCGAGTGCGTGCAGAAATCAAAGGTGGACCCGAACGCGGTGAAGGGCATCTCCTGCAGCGGCATCATCTGCGGCATCGTGCCCATCGACCAGGACTGGAACCCCCAGGGGCCCTACATCCCCTACCTGGACGGGCGCGCGGCCGAGGAAGCGGCCCGCATCCAGCGCGAGGTGGAGCCCTTGTGGCTCAGCGAGAGCGGCAACGCGGAGGTGGGGCCCTTCATGCCGCCGGTGATGCTGGGGTGGGTCTTGGCCAACCGGCCCGAGGTGGTGGCCAAGACCAAGAAGTTCGTGACCAACAGCCAGTTCGCGATGGGTAAGCTGGGCGGCCTGAACGCGGACCAGGCCTACATGGACTGGGGCAATCTCTCGGGCTGGATCATCGGTTACGACGCAGCCAAACGCGACTGGTCGGACAAGCAACTCGACCTGCTGGGTCTGCCTCGCGAGCTGCTTCCCCCGGTGGTGGACCCGGCGGCCGTGGTGGGCGAGTTGTGCCCCGAGGCGGCCCGGGCCACCGGCCTGAAGGCGGGCATCCCCTTGGTGGCCGGCAGCGGGGACATCATGCAGGCCAACCTGGGCTGCGGAGTGCTGGCCGAGGGGCAGTGCTCCGACGTGGCCGGCACGGCCAGCATCTTCACGGTCAACGTCAAGCACATCCACACGGGCATCACCGAGGTGCCCGGGGTCATCTACTCCATGGGCACCCTGCCGGGGCAATACCTCTATTGGGGTTACATCAGGGCCGGTGGCTTGTCTCTGGGCTGGCTCAAGGAAGAGATGATGGAGCGGGGCGGGGATGACAAGTTCTTCCGCCACATGGATGAGCTGGCCGCCCAAGCCCCCCTGGGCTGCCATGCCAGCCTGTTCTATCCCTATTTGCAGGGCGGCGACGCATCCCTGCCCAACGCCAGCGCGGCCTGGCTGGGGCTCACCGGCGCCTCGGGCGCGGGCGGCATGTGGCGCTCCATGCTGGAGGGCATCTGCTTCGAGTACTTGGGCTGGGTGAAGATGTTCCGCGAGCAGGGCATCGCGGTGGCCGAGGTGGTGGGCACCGGCGGCGGGGCCAATAGCGCCCTGTGGAACCAGATCAAGGCCGACATGCTGGGCGCGGACTACCTGACCCTGCAACGTGGCGAGGGCACGGTGCTGGGCGACGCCCTGCTGGCCGCCCACGGGGTGGGCGACATCCCGGACCTGGGCGCCGCCGCCGGTCAGTGGGCGGCGGAAAAGGAGCGCTTTGCCCCCCGAGCCGAGCAGGGCGCGGCCTACCAGAAGATCTACCAGGCCCGCCAGCGCATCCTGGAAGGTCCCCTGCGCCAGATTTTCGCTGAACTGACCGCCTTGCAGGACCAAGACCTGGCCTGCCAAAACCAGGAGTAGCCAGCGCCATGCCCGAGCAGCACATCGTCGCCGGTCTGGACATCGGCACCACCGGGGTCAAGGCCCTCATCGTGGACACCAGCGGCAAGGTCCTGGGCAGCGGCTACCGCGAGTATCCCTGCCTGTTCCCTCATCCTGGCTGGATGGAGCAGGACGTGGACGCCATGTGGCCCCAGGTCTGCGAGGCCCTGGGCGCGGCGGTGGCCGCGGCGGGGATAAAGCACGAGGCGATCGCCTCCCTGGGGCTCTCCAGCCAGCGGGGCACCTTCATCCCGGTTGACCGCGAGATCCGCCCCCTGATGAACTCGGTGGTCCACAGCGACATGCGGGCCGGGGCCGAGGTGGAGTGGATCAAGCAAGAGATCGGGGCCCAAAGATATGCGGCCATCGCCGGGGCCACCCCCACCGCCATCTGGGCCTACCCCAAGATCAAGTGGCTCATCGACCACCAGCCGGCCCTGTTCGAAAAGGTGCATCTGCTGCTCAACGGTCAGGAGTACTTCCTGCGTCTGTTGGGGGCCGAGGAGCTGGTGAGCGACCCGGCCTCGCGCACCCTGGACGGCCTGCTGGAGGTGGACGGCCTGAGCTGGTCCAGCGAGCTGTGCGAACTCATCGGCCTGCCCCTGGACAAGCTGCCGCCCCTGGCCGAGCCCGCGCGCCAGGTGGGCGTGCTCTCCGCCGCCGCGGCCCAGGCCACCGGCCTGGCCCCGGGCACCCCCCTTGCGGTGGGGGCCGGGGACCAGCAGTGCGCCGCCATCGGCGCGGGCATCATCCGCGAGGGCATGGCCGAGATCACCATCGGCACCTCCATGGTCATGGTGGCTCACCTGGACTCGCGCAAGCCCGACCCCGAGGGCCAGGTGCTCATCGGCGGCTCGGGCATCCCGGGCAAGTGGGACATGGAAGGGCTCTACGCCACGGCCGGCAGCAGCCTCAAATGGTGGCGCGACACCTACGGCCAGCCAGAGTCGGCCGCGGCCGATTCCCTGGGCCTGGACGTGTACGACCTCATCACCCTGGAGGCCGCTCAGTCGCCCCCCGGGGCCAAGGGCTACTTCTATCTGCCCTACCTCTACGGCATCCTCACCCCCCATTACCACGACTTCGCGCGGGGGGTGAGCCTGGGCCAGAGCCTGTTCCACGACCGAAAGGACATGGCCCGCGGAGTGCTGGAGGGCGTGACCATGGCCGTGAAAATGAGCGTGGCGGCCATGGAGCAGGTGCTGGGGCGGCCCTTCGATGTCCTGCGCCTTTCCGGCGGCGGGGCCAAGTCGCCCATGTGGAACCAGATGCAAGCCGATATCTACGGCCGGCGGGTGGAGACCCTGGCCCAGAGCGAGTGCACCGCCCTGGGCGCGGCCGTGCTGGGCGCGGTGGGCTGCGGGGTGTTCGCCTCGGTGGAGGAGGGCGTTGACGCCATGGTGCACCCCAGCGGCCACCTGGACCCGGACCCGGAGCGGGCGGACCTCTACGCCGAGCAGTACGCCATCTTCGCCGAGACGGTGGAGGTGATGATGAACAGCGGGCTCTACGAGAAGGTGGCCCGCTTCCAGAGCAAGCACTGGGGCTAGGGTTGCGCATCGCCGCCGTACAGATGAGCCCCTCGCCGGACCTGGCGGCCAACGAGCGGGAGATTCTCGCCTGGGCCCGCCGGGCCGCCGAGCAGGGGGCGCGGGTGGTCAACTTCCCGGAAACCGCGCTCACCGGCTATGTCTTCGACAGCTTCGCCAAGCTGGACCTCTCGGCGGTGGAGGCCGCCCTGGAGCGCCTGCACCAGGCGGCCACGGAGTTGGGCCTGGGACTCATCGTGGGCGCGCCCCAGCCCGGCCCCAAGCCGGGACGGCTCCACAACAGCGCGGTGGCGCTCCTGGCCGACGGCCGCCGCCTGACCTACCACAAGATGAACCTGGTGGAGCAGGAACGGGCCTGGTTCGAGGCGGGCCAGGAGTCCCTGTGCTTCGAGCTGGAGGGCTCCAAGCTGGGGGTGATGATCTGCCGCGACCAGAGCCATCCCGCCCTGGCCGCCGCCCTGGCCGCCCAGGGGGCCCGGGTCATCTTCCTGTGCTGCGCCCATTACTACCCCCTGGCCGAGGCCCGGTTGAAGCAGCTCAAGAACCTGGCCCTGCCCGTGGCCCGGGCGGTGGAGAACGGCGTCTATGTTTGCAAGGCCAACGCGGTGGGCTGCAACCAGGGGCTGGTCAACCTGGGGGGCAGCGTGATCGTGGACCCCAACGGCATCGTGGCGCGCCAGGCCGGGGAGAACCGGCCGGAGCTGTTGCTGGCCGAGGCCGAACTGGCCGCGCCTCCCTTGTGGAAGGCCTGAGAGGAGGCCCGCGGTGATCGGAGAATTTCTGCATGTGGCCATCGCGGTGGAGGATCTGGAGCGCTCCATCGCCTTTTACACCGAGGTGATGGGCCTGGAGCTGGACTACCGGGCCCAGCACGCAGGGGAGCTGCCCGCGCGCATCAGCGGGGTGTCCCAGGCCGAGCTGGAGGTGGTGGTGCTTAAAAAAGGCCCCGCGCGCATCGAGCTGACCGACTACCGCCGCAAGGAGCCCGCCGGGTCCAAGCCCCAGAACCAGCACGGCCTGACCCACATCGCCTTTTTGGTGGAGGGCATCGACCAGGAATACGAGCGCATCGCGGCCCTGGGCTACCGCTTCAACTCGCCGCCTCTGCAGAGCCGGCCGGGCGGCCCCAAGGTCTGTTATTTCCACGGCCCGGACAACGTGGTCATCGAGCTGTACCAAACCGCCACCGCCCCCGACGCGGGGAGGGCGCGGCCAGGAAACGAAACCAACCCCCGGAGGTAATCATGAACGTCCATTATGATCACATCATCTTTTGCCAGCAGGAATCCTTGCCCCACGAGGATTTCGTCATCGCCACCTACGCCATGTGGATGAAGACCACCGACTGGTTGCGCCGGGCTGGGGCCATTGCCGTGGAGCAGACCACCGGGACCTGGGTGCCGGTGCCTCACGAAACTCCGGAGGTGCGCCGCCGTCACGTGGGCCGGGTGGTAGCGGTGTATCCAGTGCCTAGCTACGAAGACGCCTGGCCTGCCGATCAGGAAGAAAAAACCCTGATCGTGCAAATCGCCTTCCCCTGGAAGAACTTCGGGCACCAGATCGCGGAAATGCTCTCCTCGGTGCAGGGCAACATCTCCATGGCCGGCAAGATAAAGCTGTTGGACCTGGAGTTCCCCGAGAGCTTCACCGCCGGCTTCTCGGGCCCCCAATTCGGGGTGCAAGGCATACGCGAGCTTATGAACGTGCCCGAGCGGCCCCTGATCCTGGGCATGATCAAGCCCTGCACAGGCGCCGATGCCAAGACCACTGGTGAAATCTACAGCGAACTGGCCCGGGCCGGAGTGGAGCTTATCAAGGACGATGAGCTGATCGCCGACCCGGAGCACGCGCCCTTTGAAAAGCGCCTGGAGTACTGCCTGGAGGCCGGAGTGAAGGCCGAGCAGGATACCGGCAACAAAAGCATCTACTTCGTCAACGTGACTGATCGCCCCGACCGTATGCTGGCCAAGGCCCGCCGCGCGGTGGAGCTGGGGGCCACCGGCCTGATGGTCAACGTGCAGGCCACCGGCTTCGGCACCATCGCCATGCTGGCCGACATGGCCGAGGTCAAGGTGCCCATTCTCTCCCACCCCTGCTACGCGGGTTCGAGCTACATGTCGCCTCACTACGGCATAGGCTCCAACCTGGCCCTGGGCAAGTTCCAGCGCCTGGACGGCGCGGACATCGTGGTCTACGCCGCGGCCTACGGCAAGGTGGGGGCCATCCGCGAGCGCTACATCCGCACCGCCCAGACCCTGCTGTCCAAGATGCACGACCTGAGGCCCACCTGGCCCCTGCCCGCCGCCGGCATGCACCCGGGCATGGTCCCCACCGTGATGCGCGACCTGGGACCCGACATCATCGTGGGCTGCGGCGGGGCCATGCACGGCCACCCCGGCGGCTTGGAGGCCGGGGTGCAGGCCATCCTGCAGTCCATCGACGCCACCTTGCACGACGTGCCCCTGGAGGACGCCGCCCGCGAGCACAAGGAGCTCAAGCAGGCCCTGGACACCTGGGGCGTGTTCGATCCCAACAAGTCCATTTTCGAGCTTACCCAGTAGGCCTGGGAGGCCGGGGCCGGCGCGGGCCGGCCCCGGCCATTGCAAAGGAGAAGTCCATGAACCCCCTGGAGATGGTGGCCCAGCTCATGGCCCTGAGCGCCAGCACCGCGCCCAAGAGCAAGGGCGAGGACTTTGTGCAAACCCTGGTGGTGAGCGGCGAGGGCTTGGCCGATCTGGCCAAGGCCATGGAACAATACGGCCGCCAGAGCGGCAAGGGGCACTTTGACCGCGACGGGGCCAACGTGGCCACTAGCGGGGCGGTGCTACTGGTGGGGCTGGCCAAGGCCGCCCCCTGCGGGCTAGATTGCGGGGCCTGCGGCTTCGCCACCTGCAAGGAGCTGCTTAAGCACACCTCGGTGGAGGTGGAGTTCAAGGGGCCGGTCTGCGCCTACCGCCTGCTGGACCTGGGCATCGCCCTGGGGTCGGCGGTCAAGACCGCCAGCCTGCACAACGTGGACAACCGCATCATGTACCGGGTGGGGGTGGCCGCCCGCCGGATGGGCCTGGTGGATTGGGACCTGGTTTTGGGTGTGCCCCTGTCTGCCAGCGGGAAAAGCCCCTATTTCGACCGCAAGGACCTGGCGGCCGAGACCGGCGCCTAGGCGGAGCATGACCGACCAATCCCAAACCGTGGCCTTCACGGCCCGGGCGGTGGTGGTCGATATAGAGGGAACCACCACCCCCCTAGCCTTTGTCAAAGAGGTCCTTTTTCCCTATGCCCGGCAGCGCCTGCCGCAGTTCGTGGTGCAACACCAGGATGACCCGGTGGTGGCCGAGCAGCTGCGCTTGGTGCGCCAGACCGCTGGGGCGGAACTCGGCTTGAAACAGGTGGGGTGTTTGCTCCGGAGTTGGATAGACCAAGACCGCAAGGAGTCTTCCCTCAAGTCTCTGCAAGGCATAATTTGGCGGGAGGCCTATGAGTCAGGCAGGATAAAAGGCCAAGTCTACCCCGACGCGGTGCGGGCCCTGAAAAAATGGCACCGGGCAGGGGTGCCCCTATATGTCTATTCCTCAGGCTCGGTGGAGGCGCAGAAGCTGCTGTTCCGGCATAGCGAGCACGGCGACCTCTCTGGCTTGTTCTCCGGCTATTTTGATCTGGCGGTCGGTGGTAAAAAGGATCGTGAGTCCTATGCGGCCATAGCTCATAGCATCGGACTACCTCCCGAAAGCATCCTTTTCATTTCGGATGTTAAGGAAGAACTGGACGCGGCAGAAGATGCCGGCATGCAAAGCGTGTGGATGGTGCGGGAAGGTGATTTGCCTCTGAGGGGGCGGCATAAATTAGCCAGGGATTTCAGCTCTATTTAATTGAAAAGGCTAAACCACCGGCTTTGCCGGTGAGAATTTACGAGGCTTTGCCAGACCCAGGGAGAAAATGCTAAGCGGTCCTCCCGAGGAAGGCCCCAAGAGGGCTGGGAGGACCGCCAATGAAGGATTGG
>JAIPEN010000007.1 GCA_021737145.1 Desulfarculaceae bacterium
GGTCACCCCGCACACCGAGGCCTTCCAGGCGGTGGTGTGGCACATGGTGGTCTCGCATCCGGACATACTGCAAAACGAGATGAAGTGGGAGTCGGTGAAGTAAGCGCCGGCCTGTAAAAAAGCTTTAGGAGCGAGGGACGAATTCATGGCTATCTTTTTGGACAGCGGCAAGATCGAGCAGGTTGAGAAGTATCTCAAATGGGGGGTGATCCGGGGGGTGACCACCAACCCCACCATCCTGCTCAAGGACGGGGTGACCGGCGGAGCCGAGGGCATGAAAAAGCGGGCCCAGGAGATTGCGGCCATGATCGCGCCGCTGCCCCTCTCCCTGGAGGTGACCAGCAACGACCCCGGCGAGATGGTCTCCCAGGCGCGGGAGTTCGCCTCCCTGGCCGATAACATCAACATCAAGATCACCATCCACGGCCCCGAGGGCGAGGACGACAACATCGCGGTGATCCACGAGTTGGAAACGGTGCACGACGTGCGGGTGAACGCCACGGCCATGATGAGCGCCCAGCAGTGCCTGCTGGCGGCCCTGGCCGGGGCCACCTACGTGTCGCTGTTCGGCGGCCGGGTGAACAACATGGGCTACGACGCCTCCGACGAGATCACCCGTTTGCGCGAGGTGCTGGAGCTGCAGGGCCTGGAGAGCCAGATCATCATCGGCTCGGTGCGCGAGATCAACAACGTGATCACCTGGCTGCACGCCGGGGCCCACATCGTGACCGTGACCCCGGACGTGATCGGCGGCATGCTGGTGCACCCCTACTCCAAGGAAACGGTGCGCATGTTCCTGGCCGACGCCGCGAAGTGCGAGGCCTGCTGAGGCCGGAGCAGGCTCCACGCCGCTGACCTCGTCGCCGGCATCGCCTGAAGCATAAAGCTAAGAAAGCCCGGTTCTCCCGCGGGGAGGGCCGGGTTTTTGACTTCAGGGGAGGGCGCCGGGGCCTCTATACAATATTTCGGGTAAATTGATTCTTACAATTTGGCGAATTAACTTCCATTTTAGATAGGTTAAAAAGTTATCAAAGACCTGCCCCGGTCCGCTCATCCAAATTGGAGAGAGATGCCCCATGAAACAGTTATTTTTTACCCTGCTTTGCGCTGGCTTTTTGCTTGCCGCCACCTCGGCCCACGCCTATGCCATCTACAATCACGCCAGCCATGACGTATGCCCCAAGACCAAGTTTGGTAACTGTAAATATTTCGTGTCCGCGCACTCCACCCACAACGGGTCGCACGGCTCGGGTCTTAAGGGCGTATACTTCCAATTGTGGCGAGACAATAATCCCTTTCTCACCACCACGGTGGAAGCCGACATCCCTGATGGCGGGTTTGCCAAGGTTTATAATGACCACGTGGAAATTTGGAGGCACTGCAACAAATGCGATAGGTCCAAGGATTATCTGGGTGGGTATCCCTTTGAAAAGTATTAATAGTTAGAGTCCGCCCGACTTATAAAAAGAAAAACGCCCGGTTCTCGGCAAAGAGGGCCGGGTTTTTAGTTGGCCGGGGGGCTTGGCTGGCCCAGGCCGGTGGATACCAGGAGCGCTTCCTCGGCGCTTCGCCAGGGGAGGGCGGGCCACCAGCGGACCGGCTGGGGTGGATCGGCGGGTTCGACGCTCTGGCCCGGCCGGGGCACCACCACCGCCACGCCGGCCTTGGCGGCGGCCGCCAGCAGGCGCTCCACCGGCTCGGTCCAGGAGTGCATGGCCAGGTTGAAGGTGCCCCAGTGGGCGGGGATGAGCAGGCCGCTGCCCAGGTCCAGACGGGCCTGGACCGCCTGCTCCGGGCCGATATGGACGTCGGGCCACATCCGGCTATACGCGCCGATCTCCATGATCACCGCATCAAAGGGGCCCAGCCGGTTGGCGATCTGGGCAAAGCCGGGGAACATGCCGGTGTCGCCGCTGTAAAAGACGCGGTGCTCGGGCCCGGCAACGGCCCAACCGCACCACAGAGTCTTTTCCCGGTCGCGCAGGAAAAGGGAGCGGCCGGAAAAGTGGCGGGCCGGCGTTGCGGTGAAGGTCAGGCCGTTGAGCTTGACCTCTCCCCACCAGTCGCGCTCCACGATGCGCTCACGAGCCACGCCCCAGGACTCCAGGTGAGCGCCCACGCCCAGAGGCACGATATACACCGGAACGCGTTCGCCCAGGTCCCTCACCGTGGCGTAGTCCAGGTGGTCGTAGTGGTCGTGGGAAATCACCACCGCGTCGATGGGGGGAAGCTGGTCTAGGGGCATGGGAGGCGGGTGAAAGCGCTTGGGGCCCATCCCCAGGTGAAGGGCGAGGAGCGTTGGCTCCACATGGGGTCGATGAGCAACCGGGAGCCGTCGATCTCCAGCAGGAAGCTGGAGTGGCCCAGCCAGGTGATACGCAGGCCGCTGGCCGGAGCCCCCTGGAAATCGGCCGCCGCGCGCATGACCACCGGGATCGGGGCTTTAGGGGCCGCGTCGTTCGACTTGCCCAGCCACTTGCCCAGGGTCTCGAAAAACTTGGGTTCGCGGTTGGGTAACGGATTGATGAACTTGCCGCCGTTCCAATTGGGGGAGTTCTGCATGGCCTTCAGCCGCGCGCCGGCGGCTTGGGTGCCCATGGCGGTCCATGCGCTCATGTAAATGGCTCCTCCCGCCACGGCGGCCAGAACCACACCGGCCGTCAGCATCTTCTTCCAGCTAAGGCGAAGCTTCACTTGTTCAGCTGGGCGGCCAGGCCGCGGGCCTGCTCCAGGCACTGGTCCATGTTGAGATACTCAAAGGAGCCGAAGCGGCCGCAGGTGTAAAGCCCCAGGCCGTCCAGCCAGGCGTAGACCTTCTCCCGGTTGGCCAGGTAGCCCTGGTCGTAGACCACGTAGGCGTGCTTGAGCTTCTGCACGTCGCTGGCCGTGACCTCGGAGGGGGTGATGGCGCACAGGTCGGCCACCTGGCCGGCCACCCGGCCCACCAGCTCGTCCTCGCTGGCCTTGAGCAGCGGGTCGCCGGGCGGCACCGTGATCTCGGCCACCAGGTGCGAGCTGCCTTGGGGCGCGTTGTGGGGGCTGAAGTAGGACATGTAGCACACCCGGTGGGGCAATATATCCGGGCCGGGGATGTATACCGCGCTCTTGTCGTTCAGGCCCTCGTGGCCCACTCCCAGCATGACCAGGATGATGCTGTTGTACTGCAGGGCGTCGCAGGCCGCGCGGGCATCCCCGGGCGCGCCGTCCAAACAGGCGGCCAGGTCCATCACCGGGATGGTGGAGATGAGGCGGCGGCAGGAGCAGGTCTGGTCCCCGTCGCTGACCTGCCAGCCGGAGGAAGTCTTTTTGATGCTCTGGGCCCGGAAGCCGGTTTGCAGGTTCACGCCCTTGGCCAGGGCGTGGATAAGGGCCTCGATGCCCCCGCGCTCGGGGTAGAGGAAGTTGAGCTGGTGGGTGTAGCCCTCGGTCTCGATGCCGATGGCCGCCTTGATCACGTCGGCCGTGGGCGGGGAGGGGATGCGCTCCACCCAGTGCACCGAGATGTCCTTGGCCGGGCGCTTCCATATCTTGTCGTTGTAGGGGATCAGGTACTTGTCGGCGATGGCATCGCCGAAGCGGAAGCGGCACCACTGTTCCAGATTGGCCGGGTCGCCGCCGCTGCGCTCCACAAAGCCCAGGAGGCACTCGAAAATATCCTGTTTTTCCAGGGCGTAAAGGCCGTTTTCAAAGGGATATTTCACAAAACGGTCCTGGAACCAAATCTGGTTGTTGCGCCGCTGCTCCAGGAGGTTGCCCCCCAGCCAGCCGGTTAGCTGGGCCAAAAGCTCCGAGTCCCGCGAAAACAGGATGTGCCCCCCGATGTCATAGGTGAAGCCGTCTTTGACAAAGCTGCGGCACAGCCCGCCGGGGCGGTCCTTGGCCTCCAGCACCAGGGTTTCGCCTTCCAGGTATTGGGCCAGGCTCAGGCCGGTGAGCCCGCCGCCCAAAATGATGGTTTCCACTTCCGCGCTCATCAGGCTTGCGATCCTTCCTGCTGCAAAATATAGCTTTCCAACTCGGCCAGGCCCTCGGGCGTGCCGATCTCGTAATAGGGGTGCTCCACCACGTAGGCGGCCAGACGGCCCTCTTGGGCCAGGTCGTTGAAGATGGTTTCCATGGCAAAGGGCTGGCCGGGCGGGATGCGTTCGAGCACCTTGCGCTCGAACACGCTGAGCCCGTAGTCGATGCAGTCGTACTCCGGGCCCGGATCCACCTTGTTGTAGGAGGCCACCTTGTCGCCTTCCAGGCGCACGTTGGATGGCTTTTTGCGGTTCTGGTTGCGCCAGACCACCATGAGCCCGGGCAGGCCCAGGCGGTTAAACTGCTCCCACACCGCGCGGTAATCCAACAGGAGGTAGGAGTCGCCCCAGATCATGAGGAAGCGCTCGGCCAGCAGGGGTTCGGCCTTTTTCAGGCAGCCCCCGGTGTTGAGCAGGCTGGGGCCGTCTTCGCTGTAGGCCGCGCTGAGCCCCCAGCGGGAGCCGTCGCCCACGAACTCGCGGATTTGGCCGCCCAGGTAGCCGATGCACAGCACCACCCGGTCCACCCCCTGAGAGGCCAGCAGCTCGAGCTGGTGGTCCAAAAAGGGACGCCCGGCCACCGGGGCCAGGGACTTGGGTATCTCCTGGGTCATGGCCCCCAAACGGGTGCCCTGGCCGCCAGCTACTATTACTGCTTGCACGGTTGGCTAGCCCTCGGCCAGCATGGCCTGGATGGAGGCGGTGATGGCCTGGGCCGAGTTCTTTTGGCTGTGCCAGCCCAGGGCGTGAATCTTGTCCAGCACCAGGCGCACCTGGGGCACATCGCCCTTCCAGCCCCGGTCCCCGCCGGTGTAGTTGAGCTCCACTTCAGTGAGCCCCATCTCCTGGATGACGATCTTGGCGATGGAGGTCACGTCCAAGACATCGTCGGTGGCCACGTTGAAAACGTTCACCGTGTCGTCGGTGTTGGCCATGATGAACAGCATGGCGCCGATCACGTCGCTCACGTGCACGTAGGACTTGGCCTGGGTGCCATCGCCCAGGATTTCCAATGAGTTGGAGTTTTCCTTAAGTTTTCGGATGAAGTCGTAGCCCACCCCGTGGGTCTGGCGTCCGCCCACCACGTTGCCCATGCGCAGGATGTAGGCCCGCATGCCGTATTGGTGGGCGAATGCGCTGATCAGCCCCTCGCAGGCCAGCTTGCTGGCCCCGTAAAAGCTGATGGGCATGAGCGGGCCGAAGTCCTCGGCCGTGGGGAAGGTGCCCACGTCGCCGTAGATGCCCGATCCCGAGGTGTAGAGGATCTGCCCCACCTGGTTGACCCGCATGGACTCCAGCACGTTGTAGGTGAGGATGGTGCCTTCCCGAAGGTCCAGGTCGGTCTCGTACATGCCCCGGGCGATGTCCGGGTTGGAGGCGTAGTGGATCACCCGGTCGTGCCCGGCCATGGCCTCGGTCACCTGCTCCAGGTCGCCCAGCTCGCCCTTCACGAAGCTGAAGTTGGCATGCTCGTGGTGCTCCTTGAGAAAGTCCAGGGACCCGGAGGAGAGGTTGTCGTACACGGTGAGGGGGCCCTGACCGATGAGGGCGTCCACCATGTGGCTGCCGATGAAGCCGGCCCCGCCGGTGATGAAAGTTCGCATAAGGTCCTTATCCTTTTGACCCGCGGCTGGGGGCCATCTGGCCCAACTGGCCGCGCAGGCTGCCCAGGGTGGAGCCGTAGGAGTGCAGAAAGATCAGCCCCACCGGGGCGGGCAGATACATCATCGCGTTGATGAACACAGAGTAGATCAGGGCGCTGGAGCTGTCCACGCCGAAGTAGCCCAGGCCCAATACGCAAAAGTATTGCAAGGGCCCGATGTTGCCCACGGTGGAGGGGATGGTCATGCCCACGAAGATGAAGCAGAGCACGAACAGGGTCTGGGCATAGCTCACCCCCAGACCGAAGGCCTGGGCCAAGAGCCAGTAGGCCCCGCCCTCGATGAGGTAGACCACCCAGCCCAGGGCGATGATGGCCGCCAAGCGGGCCGGGCTCCTGACCACGGCCAGGCCCTCCACAAAGGTGCTGAGCCAGCCCTCGGCCTTGGCCCTGAGCCCCGGCCAGGGGGCCAGGCCGGCCAGCTTGAGCAGCCAGCCGGGGTGGCGCTGCAAAAGGAACAGGCCCCCCATGAGCCCCAGGCACACGGCCAGGCCGATCAGGGCCAGCTGATACAGCTCGCCCCGTCCGGTGTAGCCCACCACCGCGCAGAGCAGGATGAGCAAAGACAGCACCTCCAGCACCCGCTCCAGCAGGATGGTGGAGAGCACCGCCGTGGCTGGGATTTCCTCGCGGCGGCCGCAGATGTAGGCCCTGACCAGCTCGCCCAAGCGGGCGGGCAAGAGCGCGTTGCCCGCGCAGCCCACGAAGGTGTAGCCCAGGGAGTCTTTCAGGCTCACCGGCTTGATCCGCCCCAGGATGATGCGCCATTTTTGGGCCCGGGGAATGAACCCCACCAGATACACCCCCACCACCGCCGGCAACAGGGGCCAGTAGAGCCCGCGCAGGGCGGACCACAGGCGATCCGGCTCGACCTTGCGCAGAACCAGATAGAGGAACAAGGCGGTTACGGCCAGGAGTATCAGCCGTTTGGCGAGGCTCTTCATGGCATTTCCGGAGGCCCGGAGGTTGAGGTTAATCCCGGTGGATGGTCAAGTCAAACTATCAGAGGCCTTGGGGTTTGGCAACCAGCGCGCCTGGCGCGCGGCGCGGCTATGTGCTAAATGTAGCGGTTCGAAAGGAAGGCCCCATGAGCGACAAGCAGCCGCAGATAACCGTGGCCATGATCTCCATGAACGAGGAGGCGGCCGTGGGCAAGGTGATCGCCGACATCCAGGCGGCCGCGCCCGGGGCCCACGTTCTGCTGGTGGACTCCAGCAAGGACCGCACCCCGGAGATCGCCCGCGCGGCGGGGGCCGAGGTGATCCGCCAGTTCCCGCCCAAGGGCTACGGCCCGGCCATGATGCGCGCCCTGACCTCGGCCCGGGGCCAGGTGGTGGTCACCCTGGATTGCGACGACACCTACCCCACGGACCGCATTTTGCCCATGGCCCAGGAGGTGCTCTCCGGCCGGGCCGACCTGGTGGACGCCTCGCGTTTGGAAAAGAAACCCGAGGCCATGCCCTGGGTCAACTACCTGGCCAACTGGGGATTCGCCTGGCTGGCCAGCATCCTGTTTTTGCGCCGGGTCACGGACCTGCACTCGGGCATGCGGGCCTACCGCACCAGCCTGTTCGACGAGATGACCTTTCTGGCCCAGGGATCGGCCCTGCCGGTGGAGCTTTTGCTCAAGCCCATGGCTCGGGGCAAGAAGGTCAAGGCGATCTTCATTCCTTATGACGAGCGCACCGGCGAGAGCACCCTGGACCCGCTCAAGAGCGCCTGGTGGACGCTCAAACGCATTCTGCGAGTCCGCTTCGGATTCTAACCCGCCTTGGTCAGCCACCGGCATACGGTGTTGCCGGCATCGCTCCGGCCCCGGTGTGGTTTCAGCCACGCCTCAGGCCCTCGCTCAACACACGCCTTGTTTGCCGGCAACTGACTGCGCCGGTCATTTTTTAGCAGCCCAAAGACCTATCGCCCTTCGCCGACTATCAGAGGCAGCAGGCCGGCCCAGTAAAGGGGCGCGGAGGCGTCGCGCGGCTGGGCCATGAACAGCACCCAGCCGGGCAGGGGCCTTTCGATGAGCGCGTAGCCGCCCCGGGTGAGGGCCGCGCGCGCGGCCGGAGCCAGGGAGGCGCGCACCGCCAGGTTCAGGGCGCGGCCTTGGGGCAATAGCTGGCTCTGGGCCAGATAGGACGGCAGCCAGGCCGGGCGGTGGCGGGGGAAGCGGTCCACCCGCAGGCGGGGAGGCAGCCAGGCGGCCAGGCCGGGCTCGGCCCACACCGGCTGGCGGCCGTCGAGCATGTTGGCCAGGGCCTGGGCCGCCTCGCGGGGGGGCGCGGCTTGGGCCGGGCCCGCCTCGATTCCCACCAACAGCTCGTTCAGGGCCCAGTCGCCCTTGGACTGGCCGGTCTGGGTGAGGCGCAGGTAGCGCAGCTCTTGGGGCGCGAAGCGTATCTCCTGCCAGGGCGCTCCCTTGGATATGACCAGCTTGCCGCCACTCCAGAAAAAGGGCAGATAGGGCTCGGCCCGGGCCAGCTCTTGCCAGGTCTCGCCGTCCTGGCTGCCGCTGAGCCTCAGCTCCCGGGGCAGCAGCCTGGGGTTGCCCGGGAAGAGCCGGAGCGAGCACACCCCTTCCACCGCGCGGCCCAGGTCCAGGGTGAGGCCTTGTCCCGGCCGCTGGGGCAGGGTCAGGCGGGTGGCGGCGTCGCGGTCCCACAGGGCCGGGCCGCCTTTGCCCGGCAGGCTCCAGCCCTGGGGGCTCAGGTCGTCCGTGGACCGGGGCGGGGTCAGGTCGTAAAACAGGTGCCAGCGGGGCGGCACCCGGTCTTCGCGGAAAGCGGCCCCCGCGGTGTGGAGCGCCCGGCTGGTCACCGAGGCGTTGTGCTGGCCGGGCATGACCAGGGCATAGCGCGGGGCCCGGAGCAGGCGGCGCTTGTAGGGCGGGTAGCGCTCTTGGTCAAAGGGCAGCAAAATCACCTTTTCTTGGGCCAGGAAGGTGTTTTTCATGCCCAGCCAATAATCGGCCACATAGGCGTAGCGGATGCCGCGCCGCGCCATGGCCTGGGTGAGGGCCTCCTGCTCCGAGGCCATGCCCTGGGCCGTGGCCCGCTGTTCCGGGTGGTACAGGGGCGAGAAGGCCAGGGCGGTGTAGAGGTTCATGCCCGCCACCAGGATGAGCAGCGTCCAGCCCAGGATGGCCCCGGCGCCGCCCCTTTGGGTGAGGCCCTCCCAGGCCAGGGCCACGGCCAGGGGCCAGATGAGGTACAGGGCCAGCAGATAGCGGAAAGAGCCCGAATCCGCCCCGCCCACCGCGCAGAACACGTACACGATGCACAGGAAGGTGAGCAGCAGGGTTTCGCCGCCGCCGGCCCCTTCCCAGCGCATTATCCGCCGCCACAGGTCCACCCCCCAGCGGATGGCCGCCCACAGGGCCACCAGCCCGGCGGCCGCGGCCAGGGCGGGCCCCAAGCCGGGCAGCACCCAGTCCTTGCGGAACCAAGAGGCCCCCACCGCGGCGGGCAGGCCCTCGCTGAACAGGAATTGCAGATTGGCCCAAAAACCGGAATGGGGCCGGGGCACCTCCATGTAGTGCAGGGTGCCTCCGGCGGTGAGCCAGTTGTGATAAATGAGCGGCGCGGCCCCCATGAGCGCGGCCAGGGCCATGCCCCAGAAGCGCCAGGACAGGGGCAGGCGCGGCGCGCGGTAGAGCAGCAGCAGCAGGGTGGGGGGCAGGAAATAGATGAACAGGGGGTTGGTCCACACCCCCACCCCGGCCACCAAACCCCAGGCAATCAGCGCCCCGGCCTGTCCCCGGGCCATGGGCCCGGCCTTGAGCAGGCGCACCGTCAGCCACAACAGCAGCGCCCCCAGGGGCAGCATCTCCACGTGCAGGCCCCGGGCCACCACCGAGTAGGCCACCAGCATGTAGGGGCCCAGGGCCGAGAGCAGGGCCGCGGCCAGCCCGGCCCGGCGGTTGATGAGCTCGCGGCCCAGGAGATAGAGCAGGGGAAGGTAGCTGAGCGAGATCAGGGCGGCGGTGGCGTTCAGGACGCGGGGGGTGGCCCCGGCCAGGAAAAACATCGCCGAGGCGATGATCGGCTCCAGGCTGCCGCCGTAGTGGTTGCCCCAGTACAGGGGGGTGAACTCGCCCTGCAGGGCGTGGCGGGCCATGAGCCCCACCACCGCGATGTCGCTGTCCAGATAGGGCCAGGCCAGGTATATGCCCCGCACCAGGGCCCCCACCAAGAGCACCAGCAACAGGCGCATGGCCACCTGAGCGCCGCTTGGCTCCGGACGCACGCCGCCCCCCCCTACCGCCCGCCGCGCAGGCTGGAAAGGCTCATGCCCCGCCGGGTCATCTCGATGAGCCCGGCGATGACCACCGGGAAGTAGAGGCAGGCCCAGTAGATAAGGCTGAAGGCGGCGGCCCGTTCCTGGTCGGCCCCGGTCATCATCAGGGCCCAGGTGATGGCCAACTGGGTGGTGCCTATGTAGCCCGGGCCCGCGGGCACCGCTGCGGCCAGGGTGCCCCCGGCCATGGCCATGGCCGCCATGAGCAGGCTGTGGGGCAGGCCCACCGCGGGCAAAAACAGATACCCGGCCAGCAGGGTGAGCAGCCACATGACCAGGGACTGGGCCACCAGCAGGGGCAGGCGGCGCCCCTTGCCCAGCAGGGCCAGGCCCTGGGTGAAGTGCGCCAGGATCTCGGCCAGCTTTTGGCCCAGTTTGGGCGAAAAACGCCCGGCCAGCCCGGCCAGCCAGCCCACCGTGGCCTGGGGCCAGCGGTACAGGGCCACCAGCACGGCCAGCACCCCCAGATAGACGGCCAGAAGGCCCAGGCCCGCCGCCCGGAGATAGACCACGCTGAAGGCCCCGGCCTGGGCCCGGGGGTCGGTGAACAGAAGAGCCAGGAAGAAAAAGGCCAAGATGGCCATGCCGTCCAGGATGCGCTCGATGACCAGGGTGGCCAGCACGCTGGAGACAGGCACCCCGGTCAGGCGGTTGGCTGCGTAGGCCCGGACCAGTTCGCCCAGGCGCACCGGCAGGATGTTGTTGGCCATGAAGCCGATGAGGTTGGCCGAGTAAAGCTGGCCGTCCGGGCAGAGCTTCACCGGGCTGAGCAGCACCCGCCAGCGCTGGGAGCGGATATAGAAGATCCAGGCCAGGGCGGCGATCACCAGCAGCGGATATAGGGGGTTAAGATGCTTGATCAATATCCAGAGGCCGGCCAGATCCACCTGGCCCAACAGCCAGATGAGGCAGGCCGCGCTGATGCCCAGGCCCAGGATGAGCTGCCATTTCATGCCAAAGGCTCCTCAACAACGGCATTATCCGTAAATAGGCCAAGCCGGGCCATGGGCTCTCCCGCCGCGAATGGGGGTGGGCATCTACAGGAGTGTAAAGGCAGAGTGGAACGAAAACAAGGGCCTAGCTGGAGCCCGCGGCCGGAGGCGGGCATTTGTCATCAACCAGCAACGCGGCCGCCTCTCCCAGGCCCTTGCGCACCGCCTCCAGTTGCAGGAGCAGGGGCTCCTCCCACTGGGGCGCGGCGCAGGCCGCTGCCTTGAGGTGATCCATGAGGCTGACCCAGTCCACCTGGGAGGCCCAGAAGCGGGCAAAGGCGCTGTGCCCGGCCGGGAAGGGGGCGGTGGGGCGCTGGTGCCAGGTGTCCAGGGCCTCCTTGCCCAGGGCCAGTTCTTTCCGGGCCGCCTGGGGCCATTGGGGCGGTTGGTCGGCCGGGTGGTAGATGAACAGCTCGGCCACCTCCACCGGCGGCCAGTTCTGGGGGATGGGCTTGAAGGTAAGGCGCAGCCAGCGCAGCGAAGCGGGCGCGAAGTTGAATTGCAGGGCGGGCACCGTCTCCAGCTTCACCCGCCTGCCTTGCCAGCTCAGCCCGGCCATGCAGGCGTCCCCGCCGATGATCTTCTTCCAGGCGCGGCCGTCCAGAGAGCCCTCCACCACCACGGTGTAGTACATGCCCGGCCGGCCTGCCCACCGGGGCCCGGGCAGCAGGGACAGGCGGGCCACCGGGCGCGGCGAGCCCAGGTCCACCAGCAGCGCCGAGTCGTGTTCGCGGCTGGCCCGCCAGACCGTGTTCAGGTCGCGGTCGGCCACCGGGGCGGGCTGGCCCTGCCCGTCGGCCGCGCGCCAGGCAATGGTGGGGGCCGGGGCCAGCACCGGGGCGGCGGGAAAGTCGTGCCACACCACGTACTGCCCCACCTCCAGGGGCTTTTGCCACACCCCCAGGCGATGCAGGGCCTCGTCCATGAGCCCTGGCTGGGGCACGGCCAAACGCTGGTGGGTGATCAGGGCCGGGTTGCCCGAGCGGTCCACCTGCTTCAGATGGCTGTAGTTGCGCGCCCCGAAGAAGTCCGCCGCCAGCAGACGGCCCCCGCTCTCAAAGCTGAGCGGCAGGGCCACCCGGCCGTGGGCATAGGCGAATTTCACCCCTGCTTCGTCGAGCTTTTGCAGGGCCAAATCCACCGGGCGGCGGGGCTGGTCGGCCTGGCGCTCCAAATAAAGGTGGTGAGTGTAGAGGTTGAAGGCCATGAGCCCGGCCAGCAGGGCCAGGCCGGCAACCGGTTGCCAACCTGACAGACGGCGCAGCCACAGGGCGGCCAGCACGGTCACCGGCACCATCAGGGGGGCGGCGTAGCGCATGATGGCCTTGTGGCCGTAGCCGCTGACCGCGTGGATGAACAACAGGGCCAACAGGGTCAGGGCGATGATGTCGCCGGCGCTGTGCCAGGGCCACTTTTTGCGCCAGGCGCGCCGGGCCCAGCCCGCCACGGCCCACAGGGCCAGGCCCGCGGCGGGCAGATAGACCAGCAGGAGCACCGCCAGGGGCAGCCAGGCGGGCATGTCCCCGGCCACGCTGCGGCCGTCCCACCAGGCCCCGGTGAGGGCCCGGGTCCACACGCTTTGGAAGAGCATGGCCGCGTTGGGGGCCAGGCGGCTGAGCTGGGAGCCGCCCAGCTGCACCATGGTGAGCCAGTGGTGCTCCGCGTTCCACAGGATGAGCGGCGAGACCCCGGCCAAAAAGCCGGCCCCCAGGCACCAGGGCCCGGCGGTGATCAGCCAGGCGGGCCGGGCCAGCAGCAGGCCCAGGACCGCGGCCGCGATCAGGGGCAGGGCCATGAGGCTGGACCACAGGCCCAAACCGGCCACCAGGCCCAGGCCCAGGGCCCACAGGGCCGGACGGCCGATCGGGCCGAAGGCCAGGCGGGTGACTCCCCAGAGCACCACCGCCCCGGCCACCACGCCCTCCAGGTGCCCGCCGGTGACATATACCCCCTGGAAGCTCATGAACAGGGGGGGCAGGGACCACAGGGCCCCGGCAATCACTCCGGCCCACCAGCCGCCCGCCGCCCGGCCCAGGCCGAACAGGGCCAGCACCCCCAGGGAGCCGTAGATCAACAGCACCAGGCGCAGCATCAAGGTGGAAGGGCCGAAAATCTGGAACAGCCCGGCGGCCAGATAGGCCTCCAGGGTGCCCATGTAGGGCTGGCCCCAGAAGAGAAGATGGTGGTTGCCCTGCATGATGTCCAGGGCCATGAGCCCGGTCACCGCCTCGTCGTAGTCCACCTGGCTCAGGGCCGGGGAGGAGATGAGCCAGAGGCGCACCGCCCAATACAGCAGCACCAGAGCGGCCAGGGTGAGCGCGGTGGCCCTGGGCGAGGGATTGGGACGGCTTTCAGGCGCGGGCATTATTCCGGGGGATGTTCCTTGGGGTCGTAGTTGAGGTTGAAGCGCAAACGCCAAACGTTGAGAAAGGCTTCCATGGCGATGCTGCCGGTGAGCTTGGACTGGCCCACCCGGCGGTCCTCGAAGATGATGGGCACCTCTTGGAAGCGGCAGCCCAGCAGATGGGCCCGGTAGGTCATCTCCGACAGGGCGGCGAAGCCTCCGGCCTTCAGGGACGCCAGATCCAAGCGGGCCAGGACCTCCCTGGGCCAGCACTTGTAGGCCCCGGTGAGGTCGTGCACCGGCAGGCCCAGCACGGTGCCTACGTAGATGCTGGCCCCACGGGAAAGCAGGCGGCGGCCCAGACCCCAGTTCTTTACTCCGCCGCCTGGCACGTAGCGGCTGCCCACGGCCACCGCTCCGGAGCGGGCCGCCTCCACCAGGGCGGGCAGGCGGCTGGGATGGTGGGAGAAGTCAGCATCCATCTGGGCCAGCAGGGGAGCCTCGGTGTGCTCCAGGGCCCAGGTGAAGCCCTCGCGGTAGGCGGTGCCCAGGCCCTGCTTGCCCGGCCGGTGCAGCACCATGACGCGGGGGTTTTCCCGGGCTAGATCATCGGCGATCTCGCCGGTGCCGTCCGGCGAGTTGTCGTCCACGATGAGCACCCCCAGGTCCAATCCCAGGCCGAAAAGGGCCTCGTGGAGGGGAGGCAGGTTCTCGGCCTCGTTGTAGGTGGGTATTACGACCAGAGTTTCCATGGGCAGCGTCGGATATCCCGGCTGGGGGTGAGCCTTGGTCCGGCAAGTTTATAGAAAAACCTTCTCCTAGCCAAGCATTTCCGCACCTTGCCTCCTGGCGGCTTGACGGGGCCGGGCCGGCAAAACTATAGTTTTCCAGGGGATTTAATTCCTAAAGGAGCCGTATGCGCTCTTCCTGCCTAAAAAGGGCCTTCTGGCCCCTGGCCGCCTGCCTGGCCGGGCTGGCCCTGTACGACCGCCTGCCCTGGCTGCTCAAGGCGGACAAGTATCTCGACGCGGACCACGCGGTGTGGGGGCTCATGGCCCGGCACATCGCCCAGGGCCTGCATTGGCCCTTGTACATGTATGGCCAGGGCTACATGGGCGCGGGCGAGGCCTATTACCTGGCCCCCTTCTTCGGCTGGTTCGGCTCCTCGCCCAAGGTGATGGCCTGGGCCATGAGCGGCATGTTTCTGCTGGCCCTGCTCCTGCTGGCCTGGCTGGCGCGCCGCCTGGCCGGGGAGGGCCCGGCCCTGGGGACCCTGCTCCTAACCGCCCTGGCCCCGCCCTTTTTCATCCGCCTGACCCTGCTCTCCTACGGGGGCTACCTCAGCGTGGGGCTGTGGGGGGTGCTCCTGTGGCTGGTGTGGAGCCAGGTCTATTTGACTCCCGGCGCGCCCCGTCCGGGCATGGGCCGTTTGGGCCTGATAGCCCTGCTGGCCGCCCTGGGCTGGTGGACCTGGGCGCCGTTCTGGTTCTTCGTGCTGCCCTGCCTTTTGCTCCACTTCGCGGCCCTGGTTCCGGAGCTAAGGCCCTGGCCCGGTTGGCGGGGCCTTTGGCAAAGGCATCCGGCCCACCTCATGGGGTTGGGCGCCCTGGCGGCCGGCTTCGGGGTCAAGCTGCTCATTGACCTGGCTTTTTACCTGGGCCCCCTGAGCCCGTGGGGCGGCTACGTGCCCTTGCAGCACCCGGTGGGGCCGGGCCGGATGCTGGCCAACCTGGGCCTGCTCTGGACCAACATGATCCCCGAGGCCTTCGCGCCCCACGCCCCGCTGAACCCGCCCTGGCTGGGGCGGCTGCTGTTCCTGGCCGTGCTGGCCGCCAGCCTGGGGGTGGCGGTCTCGGCCTGGCGGGCCTGGCGGCAAGATGGGCTGCTGGCCTGGCTGCGGGCCAACTGGCTGGCCGCGGCCTGCGCCTCGGGCTGGCTGGCCCTGTTGCTGGCCCTGGTCTTCACCTCGGCCACGGTGGATGGCGAGTCGGTGCGTTATCTGACCGTGAGCCTCTGGTGGTGGCCCTATTTGCTGGTCTGGGGGGTGGCGGTCCTGTGGCGCCGGGCGCGCTGGGCCGGGGCCCTGGCCGGGGCGGGTGTGGCCGGGGTGTTGGCCGCGGCTGCCCTGATGGTGGCCCTGCACCCAGCCGCCTGGCACGTCGACCGGTGGCAAGAGCCTTACGGCACCTTGCTCAAGGCCCTGGAGCGGGAAGGGATGCGATACGGCTGGGCCGACTATTGGGAGGCGTACAAGCTGTCTTTTTTGAGCGGCGAGGCCTATGTGGTTTCGCCCCGGCCCGAGTATCCCGGCGACCAGGCGCGCTACCCGCCCTACGCGGACCTGGTGGCCCGGGCTCCGCGCCAGGCCTATCTGTTCCGGCCCAAGCTGGACGGCGGGGCCCTGCGCCGGGTGCGCGCCCGGCTAAAGGCCCAAGGGGTGCCCTTCCGCGAGGAGAAGGTGGGCCGCTACCGGATTATTTGGGCGCGGCCCGGCCCTTGCGGCGGCGCCAAAGACCGGCCGCGATGATGCCCAGCACCAGCAGGGGGGGCACGGCCAGGGAGGCCGCCACCAGGGGCTCGCCGTAGGACAGGGACACCTCGTGATCGCCGGCGGGCACGGCGATGGCCTGCAAAAAGCCGTAGGCCTTGCGGATGGGCGCGGGCCGGCCGTCCAGGCGGGCGGACCAGCCGTGATAAGCCCCCTGGCTGATCACCAGCCAGCCGGGGCGCTCGGCCTTCACCTTGATGCGGGCGCTCTGGGCCTGCCAGCTTTGCAGCGCGGCCTCGCCGCCGGAGCCGGCGGCCAGTCCCCGGGGCGGCTGCCAGCCGGGCGGGGCATCGCGGAACACCACCACCCGCGAGGGATCCACCGAGGCCAGCACGTGCTTGTACTCCCACTCCGGATTCACCACCGCGGCCCGGGACACGAACCAGGCCGGTCCCCGCGCGGCCAGGTTGCGGCTGAAGCCCTGGCCCAGGTCCTTTAGGCGCGGTCGGTCCTGCTCCAGCGCTCCATTGAGCTTGATCTCATTGACCCGCACCAGGGCCTTGGGGTGGGTGGAGGCCAGGACCACCGCCTGGGCCCGCACCGCCTCGGGCAGGGGCAGGCTGATGGCGCGGCCGCTGATTTCCTTGCCCAGGCGCAGGGGCCAGGAGGCCACGGCCTGGCCGCCGCGCACCAGGGCCAGGCGGGCCAGGGTGTCGCCCGGCCGGGCCCCGCCCTGGAACATGAGCTCCGCCTTCAGGCTGAGCGCGCGCACCTGCCGGACAGAGGCCAGGCGCAGCGCGGACTGGCTGTAGCCGCACAAGGTCCAGCGGTCTTGCGCGGCATGGGCCTCCACGGCCGAGCGGTCGATGGTGTTCACGTTGAGCAGGTTCATGTAGCGGGGATTGGCCCGGGGGCTCCACCATATCTGCCAGAAGCCCAGGGGCAGGCGGCGGTCCATGTATCCGCCGCAGGGGTTGATGAAGTCCACCGCGTTGCGGTAGGTGGGGCCCTGGTAGCCCACCGCCCCGCCCACCCGGCTTATGAGCACCCGCCCCGGCGGCGGGCCGGCGGCCATGCGGGCCAGGCTGGCGGCCTGGGCCTCCTGCACCGGGTCCGGCTTGGTGGGGTCGGCGCGCATCACCGGGTCTCCGCCCACAAAGGTGGGGGCATGGTAAAAGCCCAGGTCCAGGGCCACCAGGCCCACCAGCAGCAGGGCGACCAGGCAGGGGGAAGCTCCCTGGCTCCGGCGCAACGCGGCCCACCACAGCGCGCCCAGGTTGAACAGCAGCCAGGCCAAGAAACCCATCAGGGGCATGGCCGGCACCAGGGCCAGGGGAGAGTCCCTCAGATGCTCCAGGCTCAGGCCGGCCAGCATGAGGCCGGCCAGGATGGTGGCCAGCACCGCCAGGAACCGGCGCAGGGTGGCCAGCTCGGCTTCCCGGGCCCGGTGGAGCAGCCAGTGCAGGCCGAAACCGGCCAAGACCAGCAGGGCCAGGTGCAGCAGGAACATCCAGCGCACCGTCTCCCGGAACAGGTAGTAGCCCGGCAGAAGGCTCACCAGGACCTTGTGCAGGCCCATGGAGGCCCCCATCATCAGTACCAGGCCCAACAGGCCCAACAGCTTCCAGAAGCCGGCCTCTTGGCGGCGCACCCAGGCCACGGCCATCAGGGCCAGGGCCAGGGGCAGGACGCCCACATAGGCGGTGTTTTCGGCGTGGCCTCCCAGCAGCTTGGGGGCCAGGAAGTGGGGGATGATCCACCAGCCGCCCGAGCCCTGGGAGATGAAGGCCAGGCGGCGGGAACCGTAAAGGGCCGACGCGTCGTGCACTCCCACGGGGTCGTTCAGGGCGGCCAGGGCCAGGTGGATGAGGTTGGGCAGGGCGAAGAGCAGGGCGGCCAGGCCCATGAGCAGATAGGGCCCCAGGGCCAGGCGCCAGGCCGGACGCCAGCCGGCCCGGCTGAACTCCTCCACCGCCGCGTAGAGGATGTAGAGGGTGGCGGCCACGCCCAGGTAATAAAAGATCTGGGGGATGCCCCCCATGAAGCTCCAGCCCAGAAACACCCCGGCCCAGGCCGCGTTGACCAGCCCCCGGCCGGTCCGGGCCCGGTGCAGGAACAGGAAGACGAAGGGAGCCTGCCACAGGGTCTGGATCATCATGGAGTGTTCGCTGTGGGCCACCACCATGCCCATGCAGCCCATGACCACGCCCATGACCGTGGCCGCCGCCCGGCCCAGGCTAAGCTGCCGGCCCAGCAAAAAGGCCCCCAGCCCGGCCAGGGAGCAATGGGCGGTGAGCACCACCTGTAGATAGTCCGCGCGTAGCAGGCCCTCTTCCAGGAAAAAGGCGTTGATCAGCGACAGGGGGTTGAACAGGTCGAAGAGGTAGTCCATGAAGGGCAGGCCGATGACCATTAGCGGGTCCCACAGCAAGAGCTTGCCGTCCAGGAGCCCCCGGTAAAAATAGGCCCGCTGGGCGGCCAGCTCCAGGAAGTCGCGGCCCAGGAACAGGCGGTGGTCCAGCTCGGGGACCAGGTAGAGCCAGCGCTGCAACCAGGGCAGGATAACCACCAACAGGGCCCCGGCCAGGGTCCAGGCCAGGGCGCTGGGGGCCCGGGAGGCTGCTTGCTCTTGGGGGGCTGGGGCCATGCGGGGCTCTCCTCTGGAAAGGGCGTAACAAGGGCCTGTCACAGTTAACGCGGAAGCCGGGGCAATGTCAACCTTGCCAAGGGCTTGATTGTGCGGTCTAAAACTAGGCCCACCTCCCCTTGTGGCCGGGGCGGGGCTGGGCTAAGATTGGCCTCTGGCAAGGCTGGCCCCCGGAGGGCCGCTTTTTGGGGAGGGGCTTCCCTGGACCGGAGCCCTGGGCCAAGATAGGCTTTAGGCCATGCCCGGCTTTGAAGCCGGACGCGGGAGGGAGAACCCTTTGGCCATTTGGCGGCAAGTCAAAGAGCTCTGGATGCGAGTCCCCTGGCCCCAGGTGCTCCTGGGCCTGATAGTGCTCCTGGGTCTTGGTCTAAGGCTATGGGGCATCAACTGGCCCGAGAACATGCACCCGGACGAGTGGACCAGCCGCATGGTGGCCGCCTTTGCCGGTGGCAGCCTCTACTATCCCCATCCCGTCATCTGGCACCAGGCCTTTTATCTTCTGGCCGGCTATCTCTACGCCCCGGCCCAGTTCCTGCTGGGCAAGAGCGCCCTGCTCCTGGGGCCCGGCTACGCCGTGTTGCCGGTGATCCCCCACCTGGTCTGGGGCCGCCTGATGGTGGCCCTGCTGGGGGTGGTGAACATCTGGGCCCTGTACCGCCTGGTGCTGGCCTGCAACCTGGGCCGGGCCGCGGCGCTCACCGGGGCCCTGCTCCTGGCGGTGAGCCCCCTGCTGGTGGTGCACAGCCACTACCTCACCGTGGACGTTCCCCTGGCCCTGGCCATCACCCTGAGCCTGTGGGCCGGGGTGCGCCTGGTGGCCGATCCCCGCTGGTGGCGCTATCTGGTGGCCGGCCTGGCCATAGGCCTGACCCTGACCACCAAGGCCAACGGCGGCCTGGTCCTGACCAGCCTGGTGCTAGCCCACGTGCTGGTGGTGCTGAGGGACCGGCCGGCCTGGCCGCGCTGGCTGCTGGCCTGGCCGGGGGTGTTCGCCGGGGCCATGGCCGCGGGCATGATTGTCGGCTATCCCGGTTTCGTGCTGCACCACGAGAACCCCATCCTCAAGTACGCCGGGCAGGTGCACAACTTCACCCGGCCCCATTTCGCGGAAAAGATATCCCTGCTCAACAGCCCCATCGGCGACCGCCTCACCTGGTCGGCCCACACCCTGGGCGATTCTGTGGGCTGGGTGCTGGTGGCCCTGTTCGCGGTGGGCCTGGGCCTGGCCCTGTGGCAACGGCGGCGCTCCCTGTGGGTGGTGGGCTCGTACCCGGTTTTCTATTACCTGGTGGTGCTGGTGTTCTCCCACCGCCTGGCCGAGCGCGACCTGACCTCCCTGGTGCCGCCCCTGATCTGCCTGGGCCTGTTTCCCCTGGTGTGGGGCTGGGCCCGCTTGCCCCGGGGCTGGCGGCGGGCCCTGTGGGTGGGCGCGGCCCTGGCCCTGGCCCTGGTGCCCCTGGGCCACAGCATCTCCGGGGCCTATCTGTTTTGGCAGCAGGAGACCCGCATCTCGGCCCAGCACTGGTTGGAGGCCAACTTCACCCCCCAGGACAAGCTCTACCTGAGCGGCTACGGGCCGCCCAAGCACCCACCCCAGGCCGAGTTCTTCCACTCCCATGACCCGGACGCCTATGCCGGGCCCCATAACTACCTGCTCTACTCCTCCACCGCCGAGGACCGTCACTGGTTCCAGTGGGGGCATGTGCCGCGCAACCAGATGGGCCGCTTCATGCAGGGGGTGGATGAAAAGTTCCTGCTCATCAAGGAGTTCGACCTGGGATACGACACCCAGGCGGACAAGCGGCCCGGCCGCTTCAAGTTCCCGGTGTTCGTGGACCCCCTGCTAAGGCTCTACGCCGCGCGGCCGCCCCTGGCCCAAAAGGAGTCCCTGGGCCTGGAGCGCCCCCCGGCCGCCTCCACCGCGCCCTGGGCCGTGGTCTACACCAACCACCCGGCCTACAGCGCCCAGGGGGCAGACGCCCTGGCGCGGGGTCCGGCCCGGGCGGTGCGGGTGCTGCGCCCGCCTCATGAGCTTCTGGCCGTCGAGGTGGAGTTGGTGAACCTGGGCCAGCGGCCGGTGCGGGTAAAGCTGGTGCAGGGACCGGTGCGCAAACATCTGCGCCTGAAGCCCGGCCAGACCTGGCGCAACCTGGGCCGCCCCCTTAGCTGGCCCGTGCCCCTGAAGCGGGTGTATCCCTTCACCCTGTGGTTGGAGGAGCCGGGCCTGGTCTACATGCGCCTGCGCTCCGATCCGCTCAAGCTGGGCCTGGCCTGTCTGGAGCGGGGGCAATGGGACCTGGCCGGACGCCTGCTGACCCAGGCCCACGGGCTGAGGCCCGCCGCCCTGCTGCCCCGGGCCCTGGGCGCGGCCGCCCACCTGGGGCTGGGCCGCACCGCCCCGGCCGCGTCCCTGCTGGCCGGGCAGGAGGCTGCCCTGGAGCGCCTGGCCCGTTTGGTGCTGCACGACGGCCGGCCCGAGGTGCAGCCGGCCCGTTTGGCCGCCTGGGCCGGGCTCTACCCGGACCTTATGACCCAGGCCCTCACCCGGCGCTACCTGCCCGGTCCCTATGACCTGCAAGCCGGCCTTAACCTGGAGCAACGGCAGCCCGCCTTCGAGTTCTCGGCGCGGCCGGGCAACAGGAAAACCCCGCCCGTGTATGAGCTGGCCCTACGGGAGCTGCTGCCCCCCTGGCCCCAAAAGGCCAAGCTGGGCCTGGCCTGGGATCAGCTGCCCCTCATGGCCGAGGGCCCCCTGGCCATGATCCAGGCCCAGGCAATGGGGCCGCTGGGCAAGGGGCCCCTGATCGAGCGGGAGCTGGTCTTGGCCGACCTGGCCGCCGAGCCGGGGAGCAAGGACCTGGAGCTGGACCTGCCCTCCGCCGGGCCCGGGGCCCGCTGGCGGCTTCGCCTCCTGCCCCGGGGCGGCGCTCCCATCCGCCTCATGGGGGTGGAGATGACCACCTCGGCCCTGGATCAGGTTGCCAAGGCCGCGCTCTGGGCCTTCTGGGCCCAGGGCGAGCTGATGCGCCGCCAGGGGCGCCCCGGTCCGGCCGCCGCGATCCTGGCCTGGGGCCAGCGCCTGGACCCGTCCTTCGGCCCGGGCCTCAAGAGCCTGGTGGAGGCCCTGGTGGCCAGCGGCCAGCCCAAGGAGGCCAAGGAGCGCCTGCAAGGGGCCCTGCCCCTGTTGGCCGGGCGGGCCGAGCTGGCCGCCTGGACCCGTGAGCGCCTGGCCCAACTGGCCGATACCGCCCCGGCCCCCCGCTGAATCCCCGGCGGGGCGCATTGCCAACGCCCCGCCAACTCTATATAATCCGTGCCATGCAGCGCGCGAACCACAGTCTGGCCAGTGAGCGTTTCGACCTGGTGGTGGTGGGCGGAGGCATCTACGGCGCGGCCGCCGCCTGGGAAGCGGCCCGCCGGGGGCTGAAGACCGCCCTCATCGAGTCCGGGGACTTCGGGGCGGCCACCAGCGCCAACAGCCTCAAGGTGATTCACAGCGGGTTCCGCTACTTGCAAAACCTGGACCTGGCCCGGCTTCGCATGTCCTCGGGCGAGCTGAGCAACCTGCTGGGCATGGCCCCCCATTTGGTGCAGGCCCGGCCCTGCCTGGTGCCCACCCGGGGCCTGGGCAAGCAGGGACGCCCGGCCTTCGCCGTGGCCTTGGCCCTATACAACCGCCTGATAAAAAATGACAAATTAAAAGGACGCCTGCTAGACCTGGACCAGGCCCGGGTCTTTTTGGGTCCCTGTCCCTTGGACGGAGTGACCGGCGCGGCCCTGTGGTATGAGGGCGTGGTGGCCGATGCCGAGCGCCTGAGCTTGTCCTATGTGCTTTCGGCCACCGAGGAGGGGGCCCAGGCGGCCAACTACCTGCGAGCCGAGTCATTGCTGCGCCAGGATGGCCGGATCAGCGGCGTGCTGGCCCGCGACGAGCTGAGCGGGGACCAGATCGCGGTGCAGGGCTCGGTGGTGGTGCTCTGCGCCGGGGCCCACAACGACGCCCTGTTGGGCCGGGCGGCTGCCCAGCCGGCCCTGGCCTCGGCCGTCAATCTGGTGCTGGGGCGGCGTTTGGGCGAGGCCCTGCTGGGCCTGCGCTCGCCCCGCGACGCGGCGGCCGATCCGGTGTGCGGGCCGCACCGTTTCATATTCATGGTGCCCTGGCACGACCGCACCATGCTGGGCACCGCCTATCGCTCCTGGCCCGGGGCGCCCCGGCCGACCGGACCCAAGCCCGAGGAGCTTCTGGACCTGCTGGTGGAGTTCAACCAGGGCTGCCCGGGCCTGAACCTGGGGCCCGGGGACATCAGCTTTTATCACTGGGGCCTGGTGCCCCTGGCCGAGCCGGGACGCGCTCCGGCTGGTGGCGGACTGGCCACCAAGCGGCGCATCGAGGAGCAGGGCGGCTTGGTGGCGGTGAGCGGGGCCAAGTACACCACCGCCCGGGCGGTGGCCGCCGAGGCGGTGACGCGGGCCTGCGCCCAGCTCGGGCGCAGCCAGGCCGAGCTGGCGGTGACCCCCCTGTGGGGCGGCGATCCGGGCGGGGCCGAGCTGCCGCCGGGGCTGGCCCCCGAGGCTGGGGAGCATTTGCGCAACCAATACGGCTCTCGCGCGGCCGAGGTGGCCGCCCTGGGCGCGGATGACGCCGCGCTTCTGGCGCCCCTGGCCCCGGACACCCCGGTGCTGGGCTGCGAGGTGGCCCGCGCGGTGGAGCAGGAGATGGCGATTCACCTGAGCGACGTGAGCCTCAGGCGCACCATCCTGGGCAAGGCCGCGCGGCCCTCCGGCGCGGCCCTGAACGCGGCGGCGGGGATCATGGCCGCGCGCCTGGGCTGGGATCCGGCCCGCCAGGAGGAGGAGATCGCCCAGGCCCTGGCGCCCTACCGGGTGCTGGAGGAGCTGAGGTGAGCGCGCCGCGCCGCGAGGACGCCGACCGGGTGACCGCCACCCACGCCTATGCCCAGCGTTTCGCCGGGCCGGTGGGGGCCTATTTTCTCCACGTGCAGACCGCCCGCACCCTGGAGCTGGCCGCTCCCTGGCCCGGAGCCAGGGTGCTGGACGTGGGCGGGGGGCACGCCCAACTGGCCGGGCCGCTCATCGCGGCGGGCTGCCAAGTCACCGTGGCGGGCAGCGGCCCATCCTGCGAGACCCTGCTCAAGGAAAGCCTGGAGCCGGGGTCTTACCAGTTCGTGTCCTGCGACCTCATGGACCTGCCCTTTGAGCCCCGCTCCTTTGATTTGGTGCTGAGCTACCGGATGCTCACCCACGTGGCCGACCCGGCCGGTTTCGCGGCCCAGCTCTGCCGCACGGCTGACAAGGCGGTGATCGTGGACTATCCGGCCAAGCGAAGCTTCAACATCCTGGGCGAGAGCCTGTTCAAGGCCAAGGAGTCCCTGGACGACAATGTGCACACCCGGCGATACGCGAGCTTCTGGGACCGCGAGGTGGAAGGGCTGTTCACGGCGCGGGGATTCGGCCGGCCCGCGCGGCGGCGGCAGCATTTCTGGCCCATGGCCCTGCACCGCGCCGTGGGCAAGGCCGGGTTCACCAGCGCGGCCGAGGGCCTGGCCCTGGGCATGGGGCTCACCGCCCTGTTGGGCTCGCCGGTGATCCTGCGCATGGAGCGGGCGGCGTGAAGATTCTCCTGCTGGCGCCGCACCCCTTTTATCAGGAGCGGGGCACGCCCATCGCGGTGCGCCTGCTGGCCACCACCCTGGCGGAGCAGGGGCACGCGGTGGACATGCTCTGCTACCACGAGGGCCGGGACCTGGACATGCCCGGGGTGCGCCTGCACCGCATCAGCCCGCCGGGGTGGGTGAAAAACGTGCCGCCCGGTCCTTCCTGGCAAAAGATCGTCTGCGACCTGTACATGTGGCCGGCGGCCCGTCGCCTGGCGGCGAGGGGCGGGTTCGACCTGGTGCACGCGGTGGAGGAGGCGGCCTTCATGGCCCTGCGCTTGAACCAGCGTTTTGGCCTGCCCTATGTCTATGACATGGATTCGTGCATGTCGGCCCAGATCGCGGACAAGTACCCCGCGGCCAAGCCCCTGGCCGGTTGGCTGAGCCGTTTGGAAGGCCGCGCGGTGCGCGACAGCGCGGGCGTGGTGGCGGTGTGCCAATCCCTGGTGGACACGGCCCAGGCCCACGGCCCCTCGGCCCCGGTGTGCCGCTTGGAGGACGTGAGCCTGCTGGAGGAGCCCGAGGGCGAGCCGCCCTCCGAGCGCCTGGACTACGGCGGCCCGGTGATCATGTACGTGGGCAATCTGGAGTCCTACCAGGGCATCGACCTGCTCTTGGAAGGCTTCGCCGTGGCCGCGCCAAAGCACCCCCAGGCGCACCTGGTGATCATCGGGGGCAGCCAAAGCGCGGTGGCCGCCTATAAGGCCAAGGCCGGGGGCATGGGGCTGGAGCACAGGGCCCACTTTTTGGGGCCGCGCCCCCCGGCCCATCTGGGGCACTACCTGGCCCAGGCCGACATCCTGGCCAGCCCGCGCATCCAGGGCGAAAACACGCCCATGAAGATTTATTCGTATTTGGACGCGGACCGGCCCCTGGTGGCCACCCGCCTGCCCACCCACACCCAGGTGCTCGACAACCAGATCAGCCTGCTGGTGGAGCCGGCGCCGGAGGATATGGCCCGGGGCCTGGACGAGCTGCTCAGCGACCCGGAGCGGGGCAGGGCCCTGGCCCGGGCGGCCAAGGAGCGGGTGGCCGCGCGCTACAGCCTGGCCGCCTACCGCAAGAAGCTCCTGGATTTCTACGCCCAGGTGCAGGCGGGGTGCTCGGGAGGGCGGCCATGAGTGGCGGGCAAGAAAGCTGGGCCCTTGGCCTGTATAAGCGCTCGGTGCTCAAGCAGCAGAAGTTCGCGGCCATCAGCGGCCTGCTGGAGCCGACCACGGGCAAGCGCTGCCTGGACATCGGGGCGGACAACGGGGTCATCAGCCTGTTGCTGCGCCAAGGCGGTGGCGACTGGGCCAGCGCGGACCTGGCGCCCGAGGCGGTGGAGTCCATCCGCTCCCTGGTGGGCGGCCAAGTGGAGCGGATCGGCGGCGGGCCGCTGCCCTTCGCGGACAACGAGTTCGACTGCGTGGTGGTGGTGGACTTTCTGGAGCACATCCCGGACGACCAAGGCTTCGCGGCCGAACTGGGCCGGGTGCTGAGGCCCGGCGGCCAGTTGATCGTCAACGTGCCCCGCCAGCCCCGCTGGTCCCTGGTGTGGCCCCTGCGCCACGCCATCGGGCTCACCGACCAGTGGCACGGCCATCTGCGCCCCGGCTACCGCCGCGAGGGCCTGGCCGCCCTGCTGGAACCCTGGTTCGAGCCGATCAAGGCCGGCACCTACTGCAAAACTTTCTCCGAGCTGTTGGACACGGCGCTGAACTTCGGGTATGTGATCAAAAAGCGCGGCTCCGGCGGCCAGACCTCCACCGCCAAGGGGACGGTGGTCACGCAGGCCGACTGGCAGGCCGGCGGCAAGGGCCTGGTGGACGCAGCCTACCCGGTGATGAAAACCTGGGTGTGGCTGGACAAGCTGTTGCCCTTTTTCCGGGGATACCGATTGATCGTCTCGGCGAGACGTAGAGGATAGAGCATGAAGATACTGGTTACCGGCGGCACCGGCTTTACCGGCTCGGCCCTGGTCAAGCGGCTCATCGGACTGGGCCACGAGGTGGTGGCCCTGGACTACAAGGAGGGGCTGGTCCCCCAGAATTTGCGCGATGCCGGGGCCGAGGTGCACATCGGCTCGGTCACCGACGCGGACCTGGTGGACCGCTGCACCCAGGGAGTGGAGATCGTCCATCACCTGGCCGCCGCCTTCCGCGAGCTCAACGTGCCCGAGTCCTATTACGACGAGGTGAACACCGGGGGCACGGAGAACGTGTTCAAGGCAGCGGCCAAGCACGGGGTGAAGAAGGTGGTCTACTGCTCCACCTGCGGGGTGCACGGCAACGTGGACAACCCCCCGGGCGGGGAGGAGGCCCCCATCCAGCCGGCCGACTATTACCAGCAGACCAAGTACAACGGCGAGGTGGTGGCCCAGAAGTGGTTCGCCAAGGGCATGAAGACCACCATTCTCCGGCCTGCGGCCATCTACGGCCCCGGCGACCCGGAGCGCTTTTTCATGATCTACAGCCGGGTGGCCAAGGGGGTGTTCCCCATGTTCGGCTCGGGCAATACCCTGTATCACCCCCTGTACATCGACAATCTGGTGGACGCCTTCCTCCTGGCCCAGGAGGAGGACAAGGGGCTGGGACAGGCCTACCTCATCGCGGACGAGCACTTCTATGCCATCGAGGAGCTGGTCAAGCGGGTGGCCAAGGCCATGGGCCGGCCGGTGCGCATCCCGCACTATCCGGTGTGGCCCCTGGTGGTGGCGGGGCATGTGTTCGAAAAGCTCTACAAGCCATTCAACGCCACCCCGCCCATCTTCCCCCGCCGGGTGGACTGGTACCGCCAGAACCGGGCCTTCAAGATAAACAAGGCTCAGGCCGAGCTGGGCTACGCCCCCTCGGTGGGCATCGACGAGGGCCTGACCAACACCTATCTCTGGTACCAGGAGATGGGCTACCTCAAGTGAGGCGATAGTGCCCACCCCCCTCGGCCACGCCCTGGCCGGACTGGCCGCGGGCACCGCGGCCACCGGCGGCCGCACCCTGCTGGGCCCGGTGAAGGACGTGGTGTTCTTCTGCGGGGTGGGAGTGATGGCCGACCTGGACTTTCTGCCCGGGCTCATCTCCGGGCAGGGCGCGGCCTGGCATAGGGGCATAAGCCACTCCATCGGCGCGGTGGCCGTGGCGGGGCTGGTGGCCTGGCTGTGGGGCCGGCGGCATGGCCTGGGCAAATGGCTGGCCCTGGGGGCCCTGGCCGCCTATGCCAGCCACATACTTTTGGATTTTCTCAACGTGGACACCAGGCCGCCCTTTGGGATACCCTTGCTGTGGCCCTTTTCCGGGGAGTATATGCTCTCGCACCATGCTATATTTCCGGATGTGAAGCGCCACGGTTTCACCTGGGCCATCGTGCTCCACGACCTCAAGGCCGTGGGGTGGGAAGCCCTGTTGCTGGGGCCCCTGGCCGGGGCCGCCCTGTGGTGGCGGCAAGCGCGCCGGGCGCGGGAACAAGGAAGCATCTAATTGGATTTATCAGTCGTCATACCGGTCTTTAACGAGAGCCCCAACCTGGAGGCCCTGCACCAGGAGATCCACGCGGCCCTGGAGCCCACCGGCCTGGACTATGAGGCGGTGTTCGTGGACGACGGTTCCCGGGACGACAGCTTCGCCGTCCTGGCCCGCCTGGCCAAGGACGACCCCCGCGACGTGGTGGTCAGGCTGCGCAAGAACTTCGGCCAGACCGCGGCCATGAGCGCCGGGTTCGACCACGCCACGGGCAAGATCGTGGTCACCATGGACGGGGACCTGCAAAACGACCCCCGCGACATTCCCAAGCTGGTGGCCAAGCTCACCGAGGGCTACGACATCGCGGCCGGCTGGCGCCATGACCGCCAGGATACCTGGCTCACCCGCAAGCTGCCATCCAAGCTGGCCAACGGCCTGATCAGCAAGATCACCGGGGTCAAGCTGCACGACTACGGCTGCACCCTCAAGGCCTTCAAGGCCGAGGTGATCCAGAATGTGCGCCTCTACGGCGAGCTGCACCGCTTCATCCCGGCCATCGCCTCGCTGATGGGGGTGTCCATCGCCGAGGTGAAGGTGAACCACCGGTCCCGGAAGGCGGGCAAGAGCAAGTATGGCCTGGGGCGCACCCCCCGGGTGCTTTTGGACCTGATCACGGTCAAGTTCCTGCTCTCCTACGCCACCCGGCCCATCCAGATATTCGGCCTTTGGGGCCTGGCCGCCTTTGGGGCGGGCTTCCTTTTGGGCCTGTACTACACCTGCCTTAAGTTCTTCGCCGGGGTTCCCCTGTGGGGCAAGCCCGGCCTGTTCCTGGCCGTGCTCCTGCTGTTCATCGGAGTGCAGCTCATCTGCATCGGCCTGCTGGGCGAGATGCAGGTGCGCACCTATTACGAGGCCCAGGCCAAGCCCATCTACGCCGTGCGCCAGGTGATCAACCACCCCAAGGGCCGGCAGGACTGACCGCCGGGGGGCTTGCCCCCGGTCCAAGGACCGCGCCTTGAAGCTCATCTACGATCTAAGGCTGTTGACCGGCCAGATGCATGGCATGTCCCGCTATGCCCTGGAGCTGTTGAAGGCCATGCTGGCCGAGGAACCGGAGTTGCAGGTGGGGGCGCTTATCCGCAAGCCCGAGCATTCGGCCATGCTGCCCGCGGACAAGCGGGTGCTGGCCATGGCCTGCAACCTGGCCCCCTATAGCCTGGTCAGCCAGATGAGCCTGCCCCGGCTGCTGGACGGCCTCAGGCCCGAGGTCTACCACTGCCCCTTTTACGCCCCGCCCGCCAAGTTCAATGGCCCCATGGTCTTTACGGTGCACGACCTGATTCACCTCAGGTTTCCCAAGGACCACGGCCTCAAGCACCGCCTGTTTTATCTATGGTTCGTGTCCCCGGCGGCCAAACGGGCCTCGTTCGTCTTCACCCCCAGCGAGCACAGCAAAAAGGACCTCATCGAGCTGATGGGGGTGCCGGAGAACAAGATCGTCATCACCCCCAACGGAGTGGGCGAGGTGTTCACCCCGGCGGATGGCCCGGTGGAGCCGCCGGCCGGTTTCCCGGCCCGTTATATCCTGGGGGTGGGCAACCCCAAGCCCCACAAGAACCTGGGCGCACTGGTGGCGGCCCACGAGCAGCTTAATGCCCGGCCACCCGAGGGCGTGGAGGTTCCGCCCCTGGTGATCGTGGGGGTGAAGCCCGGCGCGGCCGCCTGGGCCAAGCCGTCCGAGCGCCTGGTGCTGTTGCCCTCCCTGGAGGACGCGGACCTGGCCCGGGCCTACCGGGCGGCCGAGGCGGTGGTCATGCCCTCGCGCTACGAGGGCTTCGGCCTGCCCGCCCTGGAGGCCATGGCCTGCGGCGTGCCGGTGCTGGCCGCCAAGCGCGCCTCCCTGCCCGAGGTGGTGGGCGAGGCGGGCCTGCTGGTGGAGCCCGACGCCGAGTCCCTGGCCGGGGGCCTGGCCCGGCTGCTGGCCGAGCCCGGGCTGGCCGCGCGCCTCGGCGCCGCCGGGCCCGCACAGGCGGCCCGCTTCTCCTGGCAAAAGAGCGCCCAGACCACCCTGCGCATATACCGCCGGGTGGCCCGGAGCTACGGGGCGTGAGCCCTCTGCCGGCCATGCCCGGCCTGGCCGGGGCCAGGGTGGTGCTGGTGCACGACTGGCTCACCGGCATGCGCGGGGGCGAAAAGGTGCTGGAGGCCCTGTGCCGCCTGTTCCCCGAGGCGCCCCTGTACACCCTGCTGCACCTGCCCGGTTCGGTGAGCCCGCTCATCGAAAACCGGCCCATTCACACCAGCTTCGTGCAAAAAATGCCCTTTGCCGCCCGGCGCTACCGTCACTATCTGCCCCTGTTCCCCCGGGCCATGGAGAGGCTCGCCATGCCTCCCTGCGACCTGGTGCTCTCCACCAGCCATTGCGTGGCCAAGGCGGCCAGCCCGCCGCCGGGGGCCATGCACGTGAGCTATCTGCACACCCCCATGCGCTACGTCTGGGATATGTACCCCGAGTATTTCGGCCCTGGCCGGGGCGGGGCGGCCCGCTACGTCATGCCCCTGCTCAGGCGCGGCATGCAGCGCTGGGACGTGGCCACCTGCGGGAGGGTGGATCACTTCATCGCCAACAGCCGCCACGTGGCCCGGCGCATCCGGCGCAACTACGGCCGGGGCGCGGAGGTCATCCCCCCGCCGGTGGAGGCCGGGCGCTTCGCCCCCACCGCCCAGGTGCAGGGCTACTACCTGGTGGTCAGCGCCCTGGTGCCCTACAAGAGGGTGGATCTGGCCGTGGAGGCCTGCACCAAGGCCCGCAAACGGCTCAAGGTGGTGGGCCGGGGGCCGGAGGAGGCCCGCCTCAAGGCCATGGCCGGGCCCACGGTGGAGTTTTTGGGATGGGTGGGCGACGAGCATTTGGCCGACCTCTACGCACGGGCCAAGGCCTTTTTGTTCCCCGGCGAGGAAGACTTCGGCATCACCCCCCTGGAGTCCATGGCCTCGGGCCGGCCGGTGATCGCCTATGCCCGGGGCGGGGCCCTGGAAACGGTGGTGGGGCTGGACGATTCCCAAGGGCGCGCCCCCACGGGCCTGTTCTTCCACCAGCAGGACGCCGAGGCCCTGCGGGCCGCCATGGACCAGCTGGAAGACGCCCTGGAGCGCTTCGACGCCCAGGAGCTGGCCGGGCACGCGGCGGGCTTTGACACCGCTCGTTTCATGGAGCGCATGGCCGCTCATTTGGAGGACTTGGCCTCCGGCCGGGGCGTTGCCTCTGGAGGCGGGCAGTGATAGAGTTTGTACCTGCGGGCCGCTGCTAAAGGCGGCCCTGAGCTTTTGTCATGCTGTGAGCGCCCTGGGAGGGGTCCGTGCAGATTTTGATCATCGGCGCCGGCGAGGTGGGTTTCCACACCGCGCTCCGGCTGTCCCATGAGGGGCACCGGGTGGTGGTGGTGGACCGCCAGCCAGACCGGGTGCGCCAGATATCCGAGCAGATGGACGTGCAGACCCTGGTGGGCACCGGCTCCAGCCCGGCGGTGCTCCGGGCCGCGGGGGTGGACCACTGCGACCTGGTGCTGGTGGTCACCAACAGCGACGAGGTCAACCTGACCGCCTGCCGTTTTGCCCGGCTTTTGGCCCCGGCGGCCACCCTCATCGCCCGCATCCGGTCGGCCGACTACCTGGACTTCTTCGAAGAGGTAGGCGCGGCCAGCCTGGACGTGGACACGGTGATCAACCCCGAGCGCGAGGTGGCCAACCAGATACTCGAATTTTTGGCCGTGCCCGCGGCCAGCAGCGTCGCTGAATTCGCCGGGGGCAAGGTGAAGATGCTGGGCCTCAAGATCCCGGCCACCTGCCCCCATGTGGGCCGCCCCCTGCACGAACTGCGCATCACCGGAGGGCCGCGCTATCTGGTGGTGGCCATCGAGCGGGGAGGCCAGGTGATCATCCCCGGCGGCGGCGACGTGATCCTCTCCGAGGACCTGGCCTACGTGGTCACCCGGCGGGAGAACACCGAGCAGGTGGTGGCCCACTTCGGCCTGCCCAACCAGCCGGTCAGGAACCTGGTGGTGGTGGGCGGCGGAGCCATCGGCCGCCTGGTGGCCGCCGGAACCCGCGAGATGGGCGTGAAGATGCGCATCATCGAAAAGAACGCCGCCCGCTGCGAGACCCTGGTGGACCAGCTGGAGGACGTGACCATCTTGAACGGCGACGGCACCGACCTCTCGCTCCTGGAAGAGGAGAACGTGGGCGCGGCCGACGTGTTCGCGGCGGTGACCGACGACGAGGAAGAGAACGTGCTCATCGCCATGCTGGGCCGCAAGATGGGCGCGCGGCGCACCATCGCCCGGGTGGCTCATCTGGGCTACGTGCCCCTGGTCAGCTCCCTGGGCCTGGATTTGGTGGTGAGCCCCCGTTTCGCGGCGGTGGGCGCCATCCTCAGACACCTCAGGGCGGGCAAGGTCTTGTCCGTGGCCCCGCTCAAGGACGAGAACACCGAGGTCATCGAGGTGGAGGCCCAGGAAACCTCGGCGGTGGTCAACCGGCCCCTGTCCCAGGTCAAGCTGCCCCAGGGATCGCTGGTGGCCGCGGTGATCCGCAACGGCGAGGTGGAGATCGCCACCGGCGACACGGTGGTGCGGCCGGGCAACCAGCTGGTCATCTTCGTAACCCGCCAGGTGCTCAAAAAGGTGGAAAAGCTCTTGACCGTGCGCCTGGAATACTTCTAGACGCGGCGCGGGAGGGATTCACTCTTGGGTCTGGCCTACGTACTTTCCCTTACCGGAGTGCTGTGCATGGGCACGGGGCTGTTCATGCTCCTGCCCCTGGGCATCGCCCTGCTCTACGGCGAGCCCGGCTGGCGGGCCTTTGCCATAGGCATGGGCGTCAGCCTCCTGTTGGGCGCCACCCTGTTTTTCCTGTTCCGCGACAAAAAGACCCGCGAGCTGAACCACCGCCAGGGCATGGCCATCGTGGGCATCTCCTGGCTGGTGGCCGGCCTGCTGGGCGGGGTGCCCCTGGCTCTGTCCGGCGACTTCAGCGGCTTCACCGACGGGGTGTTCGAATCCATCAGCGGGTTCACCACCACCGGGGCCAGCGTGCTCACCAACGTGGAGGCGTGCCAAAAGTGCGTGCTGTTCTGGCGGGCCCTCACCCACTGGCTGGGGGGCATGGGCTTCATCGTCTTGTCGGTGGCCATCCTGCCCTTCATAGGCGTGGGCGGCATGCAGCTTTTCAGGGCCGAGGTGCCCAGCCCCACCCCGGACCGCCTGGCCCCGCGCATCACCGACACGGCCAGCGTGTTGTGGAAGGTCTACGCCGCGCTCACCGCCGCCGAGGTGGGTCTTCTCATGCTGGGCGGCATGGACTGGTTCGATTCGGTGTGCCACGCCTTCGCCACCATGGCCACCGGCGGCTTCTCCACCAAAAACGCCTCCATCGCCGGCTTCCACAGCGACTACATCGACGTGGTGGTGACCATCTTCATGCTTCTGGCGGGCATGAACTTCACCCTGCACTTCCAGATGTTATGGCAGCGCCGCTGGAGCGCCTGGTGGCGCAACGAGGAGTGGCGCACCTACATGTATCTTTGGGCGGCGGCCACGGTGGTGGCGGCCCTGGCCCTGGACTGGGAGGCCGGCGACGCCCTGTGGGAGGCGGTGCGCCTGTCCGCCTTCCAGGCGGCCACCATCCTCACCACCACCGGATTCGCCACCACCGACTACTCCCTGTGGCAGCCGGTGGCCGTGGGAGTGCTGGTGGTGCTCATGTTCGTGGGCGGCTCGGCCGGCTCCACCGGCGGCGGGCCCAAGGTCATGCGGGTGATGGTGGTGTTCAAGCAGGTGGCCGCCGAGCTCAAGCGCCTGGTGCACCCCAGGGTGGTGGCTCCGGTGCGCCTGGAGCATCACACCGTGGAGCGCTCCATCGTGGCCTCGGTGTGGGGCTTCATGGGGGCCTACATCGCCTGCTTCATCGTGGTGGGCCTGTTCCTGAGCACCATGGGGCTGGACCTGGTCACCTCCTTCAGCGCATCCATCGCCTGCCTGGGCAACATCGGCCCGGGCCTGGGCTCGGTGGGTCCGGCGGGCAACTACGCCCATCTTCCGGCCGCGGCCAAATGGCTTCTCAGCCTGGCCATGATCGTGGGGCGGCTGGAGGTGTACACCGTTCTGGTTTTGTTCTTGCCCGAATTCTGGCGAGATTAGGGCCTTCTTGCAAAAGTAGCGGCTTCGCCGAACGACAGGGTGACAATTGGTTTGGAATAGAGCGAGGCGGCTCAGGCGAAACCCTGTCCGCTTGTTTTAAACAAGCATTTTTGGGCCTATGAACAGAAGGAAGCTCATGCTATTTTGCCGTATAAGTAATGCATGAAAACTTTCCCAAGTCTCGCAGATGCCTACCCCAAAAACCCCAGCCAGCCACCACTATGGCTGCTATTTTATCTGTACCAGAGGCGTAGATATAGCAGTCGTGAAGATCGCCTGAGAGTAAAATCCTGCCGTTTTTAATCTTGTGAGGCATGGGTACATTATCTTTTGTAATCTTAATTTCCCCCGCACGGGTAATTACCATCTGCAAGCCGTCAACTCTTTCGTCATTGTCCCAAGGAAGAGTCCACACACCGGCTGAGAATACCGGCGGGAGTCCTTTAACCGTAGGTTTGCCAGTGTTTGGATATACTCCGACTCCTGGAGTACATGCAAAAGAGATAAGAATAGTGATTAAAACACCAACAATGAATGGTAAATGCTTTCTCATGGGTCCCCACCCTCATGAATATCAAAAATACAAGATGATGAGCTAGGGCAGCATTGGTTTGCTACTTTTGGCTTCTAAGGCAGGTGACAGATTGATGCTTTATATCACGAACCAAATTGCGCTTGTCAATCTGTGATGGCTTGTCTACTTTAGCTGTCTGCAGCCTTACACCGAAGTATTTATCTTCCGTTACATCATAAGCGGTAGTAGGGGCGGGGTTTGTCCCCTCCCAAAGTAGGCCGCTTAAAAGATAGTGCGGTGACAAACCCGCCCCTACTCTTGCTGCCCGGGTTCTTGCGGGCCTAGAGGGCGCTGGCCTAGTCGCCTTCCGCCAACTGACGCCGCACCAGGCGAAAGGCCTCCTTGCGGATCAGGCCGCTGAAAGGCCCGATCACGCCCCAATACAGGCGGAAGCAGCGGCGGGCACTGGGGCCGAAGCACTGCACCCTGGTCTCGGTGCTTAGGCGGCAATTGCCGCCGGGCAGGGGCTCGGCCAGAAAGTTCATGGCCATCTTGGCATCGCCGGGGCCGGCGAAATCCACGAAATCGGCCGGGTCCACCTGGCGCAGCGGGGCCGTGGGCAGCCAGAAGCGTCCCGCCATTCCCACCAGCAGCTCCCGGTCCGGCTCCTCGCCCAAGACCGTGAAGCCCTGTCCTGGCGGATTGTTCTGAATGAGTTTGATCTTGGCGCTGCCCATGCCGCGCAGCAGCACCAGCCAGCGCACCAGGGGCGAGCGGCTCCAGTCCAGGTCCACGACCAGGGAATAGACCCGCTCCGGCGGGGCGGGTAAGTCGGTCTGGTAACGGGCGCGCACATCATAAACAGGCAGGTACTGGTCCAACAACATGGTCTACCTCGCTGAGGGCAGGCAGATGCTCATTCAACGGCATGCTCAAATCATACGGGCGGCAGTAGGGACAGGTCCAGGTTTTGGGTGGCCGCCTGAGTCAGGGCCTCGGCGGTTATGGCCTCGGCCAAACCCAGGTGGGGCAGGGTGCCCAGATAGGGCGCGCCGCTGAACTCGGCGATCAGGGCGTGGTTGCCGGCCACCGAGGGGTCGTCCTCCGGCAGCGGCGCGCCGGCCGAAAAGGCGAAGCCCACCACCGGCACCTCCCTGCGGCGCAGGGCCTCGATGGTCAGCAGGGTGTGGTTGATGGTGCCCAGCAAGGGCCGCGCGGCCACCACCACCGGCAGGCCCAGGGCCTCGGCCAGCTCCAAAAAGGTCATTCCCGGCGCGATGGGCACCAGCAGCCCGCCAACCCCCTCGATCACGCTGTAGTCGTGCGCGGCCAGAAAGGCGCGGCAGGAGGCCAGGGGCGCGGCCAAGTCCAGCTCCACCCCCTCGGCCCGGGCTGCGGCCAGGGGCGACAGGGGCGCGGCCAGGCACACCGGGTTCAGGCTGACCGCTGGTTCGGGCAGCCCGGCCAGGCGGTGCACCAGGGCCACATCCGGGCTCAGGGGCCCGTCCGGGGTGGGGGCGCAGTCCGAGGCCAGGGGCTTCAAATAGCCCACCTTCACTCCGGCGGCCTTGAGGCCCAGCACCAGGGCGGCGGAAATCATTGTCTTGCCCACCTCGGTGTCCGTGCCGATGACCATCACTCCCCGCCCGCTCACAGCCCCACCTCCCGGGCCGCCTCGGTCATGACGCGCACCGCCAGCTTCATGTCCTCGGGCTCATGCGCGGCGGTCACGGTGAGGCGGATGCGGCTGGAGCCGGGCGGCACCGTGGGCGGCCGCACCGCCGGGGCGAACACGCCGCGCCGGGTCAGGGCCCGGCCCAGGGCCACGGTCTTGGCGGGCTCGCCAACCAGCACCGGCACGATGGGCCCTTCCTGGCTCAGGGCGGTGAGCCCGGCCTCGGCCAGCTCGGTGCGCAGCAGGGCCGAAAGCTCCCTGAGCTTGTCGCGCCGCCAGGGCTCGGCGTCCACCAGCTCCAGGCCCGCCCGGGCCACCGCGGCCTGGGCCGGGGGCGGGGCGGTGGAGTAGATGAACGGGCGGCTGTGATCCACCAGGGTCTGGATCACCTCGCGGGCTCCGGCCACGTAGCCCCCCAGCCCGCCCAGGGCCTTGCTGAAGGTGCCCACCATGACCACCTCGGGGGTGGGTTCCAGGCCCAAATGCTCCAGGCTGCCCCGGCCAGCCGCCCCGTAAACCCCGGTGGCATGGGCGTCGTCGATCACCAGCAGGCCGCCTGCCTCCCGCGCCGCCTGGCGCAGCTCGGCCAGGGGGGCGATGTCCCCGTCCATGGAGAACACCCCGTCAGTGACCAGCAGCTTGAGTCCGCTGTCCGGCCCCTGGGCCAGCATCTCGGCCGCTGCCGCCGCCTCGCCATGGGGATACACGCGCACCCCGGCCTTGGCCAAACGGCAGGCGTCGATGAGGCTGGCGTGGTTTAGCCGGTCGCTGACGATCAGGTCGCCCTCGCGGGCCAGGCCGCTGATCACTCCCAGATTGGTGGTGTAGCCGGTGGGGAAGAACAGGGCCGCCTCGGCGTGCTTGAATTGGGCGATGGCCCGCTCCAGCTCCAGATGCGAGTCCAGGGTGCCGGAGATGAGGCGGCTGGCCCCGGAGCCGGTGCCGCAGGCCCCGGCCGCCTCCACCGCGGCCTGGGCCAGGCGGGGGTGTCCGGCCAGGCCCAGGTAGTCGTTGCTGGCCATGAGCAAACAGCGCCGGCCCTGAACCATGACCCAGCGGCCGCAGGCCGGGCCCATGGAGATCAGGCCCCGCTCCAGGCCCAAAGCCTGGGTGTCGCGGGCCCGCTGGGCCAGGGCCTGCAAGGCGGGAGGCCGGGTCATGCGGCCGCCCCGGTGGCCTCGGCGATTCCCTTGCCCGTGGCCTCCAGCAACAGGTCGATCTCCTCCAGGCTGCTGGCCAGGGGCGGCATGAGGATCACCGTGTCGCCCAGGGGCCGGATGATCACCCCGTGCTCGCGGGCGGCCATGATGGCATGGTGGCCCATGCGCGCCTCGGGCGGGTAGGGGGTGTCGGTGGCCTTGTCCTGGCTCAGCTCGATGCCCACCATCATGCCCTGTTGGCGCACCTGCACCACATGCTCCTGCTCTGCGATCCGGGCCAGACCCTGGCTCAGGCGCTGGATCAGCGGCGCGGTGTTGGCCACCACGTCGTTTTCGCGCATCAGCTTAAGGCTGGCCAGGGCGGCGGCGCAGGCCAGGGGGTTGCCGGTGTAGGTGTGGCCGTGGAAAAAGGTCTTGAACTCGTCGAACTCGCCCAAGAAGGCGCTGTACACCCGGTCCGTGGCCATGGTGGCGGCCAGGGGCAGGGTGCCGCCGGTGATGCCCTTGCCCAGGCACATCAAGTCCGGCTCCACCCCCTCCAGCTCGCAGGCGAACAGCTTGCCCGTGCGGCCGAAGCCGGTGGCCACCTCGTCGGCGATGAACAATACGTCGTGCGCCCGGCAGATCTCCCACAGCCGCTTGAGATAGCCCTCGGGCTGCACGATCATGCCCGCCGCGCCTTGCACCCTGGGCTCCACGATCAGCGCCCCGATCTCGTCTCCTTGCTCGGCCAGCAGGGTCTCCAGGGCCTCGGCGCAGGCCAGGCCGCAGGCGGGATGCTCCAGGCCCAGGGGGCAGCGGCGGCAGAAAGGCTGGGGCAAGCGGTGCACCGGGAAGAGCAGGGGGCCGTAGACCTGGTGGAACAGGTCGATGCCGCCCACGCTCACCGCGCCGATGGTGTCGCCGTGATAGGCCTCGCCCAGGGCCGCGAAGCCCTTCTTTTCCGGCCGGCCGCTCTGCTGCCAATACTGGAAGGCGATCTTCAGGGCGATCTCCACCGAGGTGGAGCCGCTCTCCGAGTAGAAGGCCTTGTTTAGCTCGCCCGGAGTGACCTCGGCCAGCTCGGCGGCCAGGCGGGCGGCCTGGGGATGGCTCAGGCCCAGCAGGGTGGAGTGGTCCAGCTGCTCCAACTGGTCGCGGATGGCCTGGTTGATGGCCGGATGGTTGTGGCCGTGCACCGTGACCCACAGGGAGCTGACCCCGTCGAAAAAGCGGCGCCCCTGGTCGTCGATAAGCCAGTTGCCCTCGCCCCGCTGGATGATCACCGGCGGTTCCTCGGGCCAAAGCCGCATCTGGGTGAAGGGATGCCAGAGATGATCGATGTCCTGCCGCAGGGTTTGGCTATGCTCGCTCATGATGCCTCTTTCACTAGCTTGCCGGCGGGGCGCAGGCCCAGGGCGGCCAAGTCGTCCAGGTCTTCACTGGGCTGGCGGCCCTCGGTGGTCAGATAGTTGCCCACCATGGTGGCTCCGGCCCCGGCCATATACATCAGGGGGGCCAGGTTGCCCAACACCTGCTGGCGGCCGCCGCAGGTGCGCACCGTGGCCTGGGGATTGAACAGCTTGAACACCGCCACCGCTGCCAAGGCCTGGGTGGGGCTCAGGGTGTCCAGATGGGACAGCGGGGTGCCGGGGATGGGATTCAAGAAGTTGAGCGGCACGCTCTGGGGCTCCAGTTCGGCCACCGCCTCGGCCAGCTCCACCCGCTCGGCCGGGCTTTCGCCCAGGCCCACGATGCCGCCCACGCACACTTCCAGGCCCGCGTCCTGGGCCGCGCGCACCGTGTCCACCCGGTCGGCATAGGCGTGGGTGGTGCAGATGCGGGCAAAGTGGCTGGGCCCGGCCTCCAGGTTGTGGTGGTAGCGCACCAGGCCGGCGGAGCGCAGGCGGCGGGCCTGCTCCGGGCTCAGCAGGCCCAGGCTGCCGCAGGGCGCGATGATGCCCTCGCCGGTCAGCACCTCGATGGCCCGGCATATCTCGTCCAGGGCCTCGCCCTCGGGGCAGCCCCGGCCGCTGGTCACGATGCCGAAGCGCTGGGCCCCGGCCTGGGCAGCGGCCTTGCCCCGCCGCACCATCTCCTCCGCCGCGAGCAGGGGATACACCTCGGCCTTGCCCGGGTAGTGGGCGCTCTGGGCGCAAAAGGCGCAGTCCTCGGAGCAGCGGCCCGAGCGGGCGTTGACAATGGCGCAGAACTCCACCGTCTCGCCCTCATGGGCCGCGCGCAAGGAACCGGCCGCGGCCATTAGCTGGCTCAACTCACCCAGGTCCTGGGGTTCGATCCAGCGGGCCGCCTGGGCCGGGTCGGGACGGCGTCCTTGCAGGGCGTCCCGGGCGGCCTGATGCACCTGTTTCGTAAAGTTGTCGCTCATGATTGTCAACCTCGATGAAATCAGGTTGACAATCTATCAGCCCCTTGCGGACTGCGCAAGCGATGATTGGGGAGTTGGGCTCAGCGGCCCAGGAGGCGTTTTATTCCGCGCTTGAGCCCGGCCTTGGGGCTGGACGCGCCCAGCTCCACCCGGCTGAGCGCCACCCCCAGGACACGGGGATCGCCGCCCGGAGGCGACCAGCCCCGCTCCACCACGATCTCCACCCCCAGGCGGCCCTGGCGCAGCTCCGGGGGCAGGGCCAGGTTCAGGGTGTGCCAGTAGTGGTCCGTGAGCGCAAAAGAACCCAGCTCGCGGCCCTGGGCCAGCACAGAGCCGCGCAGGGGCTCGGCTTCCACTCCCGGCTTGTGGGTGCACAGGGTGAGGCCCAGGCTTTCCTGGCCCGAGGGCCACAGGGCCAGGGCGGCGCGGGACTTGGACCAGCGCACCGGCCGGTCCCAGTGCTCGGGGTGGTGCCAGCCCGCGCCCAGAATGAAGATGTCCTCCGGCGAGCCCACCTCAAAAACCGTCCGGCCGCGCCCCTGGGCCAGCACGCTGCCGATGCCTTCAGCCCGGCAGCGGCCCACCAGCTCGGCCAGGCCGGGGCGGCCGTCAAAGGCCCCGCGCCCCAGGCGGGTCATGAACCACAAGAGGTCCGCGTCCCAGCGCGGCGAGTCCAGGCTGGGGCAAAAGGCGTTGGCAAAGGGCAGCTCCGCCTCGCTCAAAAGCAGGCGGTCCATGTCCCGGGCCTGGGCCAGCAGCTCGGTGCCGGGGTAGGGGGTGGCCATGAAAAAGTCGGCCCCGCTCAGGCCCTCGGCCTGGCGCTCCAGGGCGAACTCCAGGGTGAAGAGCATCTCCTCCGGGGTCTCGTCCGGAAAGCCCAGCACGAAAAAGGCCGCCGTGGGCAGGCCCAGCTCGTGGGCCTCGCGCAGGATGTCCTTGGTCTTGGCCAGGTCCAGCTTCTTTTTGACCACCTCGCGGTTCACCCGGGGATGGCCCGATTCCACCGCCACCTTGACCTGGCTGAAGCCGGCCGCCTGCATCAGCTCCAGCAGCCGCCGGTCCAGGCGGTCGGCGCGCAGGCCGTTGGGCGTGGCCCAGGAAAACTTCAGCCCCCGCTCCAGCACTCCCTCCAGGATGGCCGCGGCCCGCTCCTGGTCCAGGGTGAAGTTGTCGTCCTCCAGGCTGATGGTGTCGATGCCCATGGCCGCCAACTCGCTCAGCTCGGCCAGCACGTCCTCCGGGCTCCGGGCCCGCCAGCGCCGGCCCCACACGGTGTGGGTGGAGCAGAACACGCAGTGAAAGGGGCAGCCCCGCGAGGTGATCAGGCTGGTCCATGAGCCCAGGCCCGCCCGGCCGGAGCGCTGCCAATAGGAGGCCAGGTCCAGCAAATCGCGGGCCGGGTGGGGCACCTGGCTCAGGTCCTTGATCCAGCGCTGCTTGGGGCTGAGGCGCATATCGCCGCCATCGCGCCAGGCGGCGCCGTCCAGGTCTTCCCGCGCCGCGCCGGCCAGATAGGCGCAAAAGCTCTCCTCCGCCTCGCCCAGGAACACCCCGTCCACCGCGCCTCCGGCCAGCACCTCTTGGGGCATGGAAGAGGCGTGGGCCCCTCCGGCCACCACCGCGCATGCCGGCTCCCAGGCCTTTACCGCGCGGGCCAGGTCTTCCACCACCGGAGCCAGCAGGGTGAAGGGAGCGCTGATGCCCACCACCTGGGGTCGCTGCTCCTCCAGCCAGAGCATGAGCGCATCCGGGGCGTGCTCCTGGCGCAAATACAGGTCGGCCAGGGACACCTGGTGCCCGGCCTCACGCGCCGCGGCGGCCAGATAGCACAGGCCCATGGGCTGGGAAAACTCGGGCGGGTCGTCGGCGATCAGGGGATGGTCCGGCAGATAGGGCTGCACCAGCAGCACCCGCCGGGGCTCGTCGGCCCGGGGGAAAAGCTCGCTCAAGCGATCTCCTCCCAGGCCAGCAGGCTCACGTCGCCGTGGTGCACCGGCGAGACCACCCCGTCCTCTTCCAACAAGAGGGCCCCGCTGGGCGCGAATCCGGTGGCCCGGCCCTGGCGCATGTTTTGCCCCTCGCGAACCGTGACCTCCATGCCCAGGATCAGGGAGCGCTGGGCGTATTCCTGGGCCAGGTCCTCGGACTCCCCGTCCACGAACTGGCCGTACAGGCCGCTAAGCTCGTCCAGCACCCAGGCCAGCAGCTCTGCCCGGTGCCAGGCATGGCCCGTGGCCGCCCTCAGGCTGATGCCCGGCTGGTCCAGGCCGGCCAGCCAGGCGGGCTCCTGGTTTACGTTGAGCCCCACTCCCACCACTGCGTGGTCCACGCTTTCGGCCCGGCTGGTGAACTCGGTGAGCACCCCGGCCAGCTTCCTGCCCTCCAAGTAGAGGTCGTTGGGCCACTTGATGGTGGGGGCCAGGCCGCCGTGTCTTTCCAGAGCGCGGCACAGGGCCAGGGAGACCAGGTTGTTCAGGGCGAAGATGCGGCCCAGGCCCAGCTCGGGGCGCAGGATAAGGGAAAAGAGCAGGGCGCTGCCCTTGGGCGACTGCCAGCGGCGGTCCAGGCGGCCCCGTCCGGCGCTCTGATGCTCGGCCACCAGGCAGGCTCCGTGGGGCGCGCCGTTCTCGGCCCGGCGGCGGGCCTCCAAGTTGGTGGAGTCGATCTCCGGGAAGTAGTACAGGGGCAGGCCCAGACTGCCGTCCTTTAGGCGGGCCTCCACCATGGCCGGCAGCACCAGGGGCGGTTCGCCGTGCAGGCGGTAGCCCCGGCGGGGCGCGGCCTCGATCTTCAGGCCCTGGTCGCGCAGGGCGGAAACCGCCTTGGCCACCGCCGACCGGGTGCAGCCCAGGCGCTCGGCCATTTCCTGGCCGGAGCGCTCGCCGCCCGCTTGCAGCAGCAGGCGCAGCACCTGGCCGGCGCGGGAGGCTGTTGCCAAGGCTAGGCCCCCGGCCCCAGGGCGGCCAGCACCGCCTGGTTGAATCCCGCCGGTCCGGGCAGGGGCTCGCGGATCAGGCCCTCCAGCTCCAGGGCGGCGTGGGAGCCGTCGGGACGGGCCACCAGCACCGGGCGGTCCACCGCCTCGAGCATGGTGCGGTCGTTGGGCGCGTCGCCCAGGCCCATGGTGGTCAGCTCGGGGTCGCGCTTGGCGTAGAGCACCTTTAAAAGGCGCACCGCCTTGCCCTTGTCGCCCCCGCCCAGCAGATGCCAGAAGCGTCCCCCCCGGGTCACTTGCAGGCCCGCCTGATCGGCCGCGGCCCGGAGCTCGTCGCCCTGGGCCTGGTCCTGGGGAGGCAGGATGGGCTCGTTGAACTCGCGCTCGCGGGCCCGCGCCGCCTGCGGCTTGCCCAGGCCGGTGAGCTTGGCCACCTCGCGGTCGCTCATCTGGCCGAAGCCTTTGAGCTTCAGTTTTTGCAGGATGTCCCGGGCCCGGTCGCGGACTTCCGCGATGGGCAGGCCGATCTCGTGCACCCGCCAGCCGTCGCCGGCCGGGAGCCAGGTGTCGCCCTTGGCCAGGGGGTTGTCCGCCGGGGCGAAGAGCCCGCCCCCGTTCTCCACGATGATGGGGGCGCTCAGGCCCAGCTCGGCGTGCAGGGGGATCATCTCGGCCCGGGTCTTGGAGGAGCAGAGCACCAGGGGCACCCCGGCCGCCCGCATGGCCTCCAGGGCCGGGCGGGCCTCCTCCCAGGAATAGGTGTGATGGTCGAGCAGGGTTCCGTCCAGATCGCTGAAGACCACCAGCCCCATCTTCACTCCCCCTTGCCTGCCGGCTTTGGCCTAGGCCTTGCCGTGCAGATGCTCGTTGACCAGTTTCATGGCGCAGTACTTGCCGCACATGGTGCAGACCTCCTCCTCGCCCGGAGGGCTGCCCGCCCGCATGGCCCGCGCGGTCTTGGGGTCCAGGCACAGGTTGAACATGGCCTCCCAGTCCATGGCCTTGCGGGCCTGGGCCATGGCCCGGTCGCGGGCGATGGCCGCCTGGTTGCCCTTGGCGATGTCCGCCGCGTGGGCCGCGATGCGGGTCACTATCACCCCTTCGTATACCTCATCCGGGCCGGGCAAGGCCAGGTGTTCGCTGGGGGTCACGTAGCACAGGAAGTCCGCGCCCGCCCAGCCGGCCAGGGCCCCGCCGATGGCGCAGGCCACGTGGTCGTGCCCGGCGGCCACGTCGGTCACCAGCGGCCCCAGCACGTAGAAGGGCGCGCCGTGGCAGAGGCGCTTTTGCAACTGGATATTGGCCTGCACCTGGTCCAGGGGCACGTGGCCCGGACCCTCGATCATCACCTGCACTCCCGCGTCCCAGGCCCGGTCGGTCAGCTCGCCCAGGGTGATCAGCTCGGTGACCTGGGCCCGGTCCGTGGCGTCGGCCAGGCAGCCGGGCCGGAGGCCGTCGCCCAAAGACAGGGTCACGTCGTGCTTCTGGCAAATTTCCAGCAGGCGGTCGTACTGCTCGTAGAGCGGGTTCTCCTGCTCGTTGGCCAGCATCCAGCAGGTGAGGAAGGAGCCGCCCCGGCTCACCACGTCGGTGACGCGCCCCTCGGCCCGCAGCCGCCGCACTGCCTCCTGGGTGACCCCGCAGTGCACGGTCATGAAGTCCACGCCCTCTTGGGCCTGCTGCTCGATGACCCGGAACACGTCGTCGGCGGTTATGTCGATGATGCCCCGGCCCTCGCCGGTCACCTCCACCGCAGCCTGGTAAATGGGCACCGTGCCCACCGGGGCGTGGCTCAGCTCAAGCACCTGGCGGCGCATCTGGGTCAGGTCGCCGCCGGTGGACAGATCCATCACCGCGTCGGCCCCGGCCTCCAGGGCGGCGTTTAGTTTGTCAGCCTCCTCGGCCGGGTCGCAGCGGTCCGGGCTGGAGCCCAGGTTGGCGTTCACCTTGACCCGGAGCCCCTGACCCACCCCGCAGGGTTTGAGACTGGCGTGGGCCGGGTTGGCCGGTATGGCCACCTTGCCCTCGGCCACCAACTGCATCAAGCTTTCCAGTTCCACGCCCTCGGCCGAGGCTACCGCCTCCATGGCTGGGGTCGCCTTGCCCTCCCGGGCCGCTTGCAACTGGGTCTGTGCCATGATCAACCTTCCTTGCCGGCCAAGAGCAGCAGGCGGTCCACGATCTCGCCGGGGCTCTTGGCCAATAGACGCAGCACCGGCTCCTTGCCGTTCTCGCCGCGGTCGAAAATCACCTCGGGCACCTGCCCCATGACCTCTATGGCCCGGCTGGTGCCCCACTCCAGGGTGGAGCCTTCCATCTGCTTGACCTCGGGCGGCTCCTCGGCCCGGGAAAATTCGCCCACCGTCCAACCCAGGGATCTGGCCCGCTCCACCAGCTCGGGCCGGTAGTTGCAGGCCATGGCCGCGCGCATGGCCGGGTCCTTGGCCATGGCCGCCAGCACGATCTTGGCCACGTGGCTGGAGGCCCCGAGGCGGGCGGGACCGGCCGCCTTGAGCCGCGAGCCGATGTGGGTGATGCGACCGGCCACGGCCAGCACCTCGGCCGCCGAGGCCGCGCCGGGCAGGGCATAGCCCAACTGCCCCCGCACCTCGGGGATCATGTTCGCCAGACCCTCCGCCAGCTCCATGCGTTCCAGGGCCGCGTCCATCTCGGCCAGGCAGGGCCCCAGGGCCAGGCGCGGAGCCAGGTCGGCCATGGCGTGCACCGGGCCGTGGCCCTGGCCGATGGCCAGGCCGCCGGCAATGGCGCGGCGCACCAACAGCCGGGCCCGCTCCACGGCCGGGGCCAGGTCCCAGCCCTGGGCCAGCAGGGCCGCGATGGCCGAGGCCAGGGTGCAGCCGGTGCCGTGGGTGTGGGGGGTGTCTATGCGCGGGGCGGAAAAAAAGCGCGTCCGGCTGCCGTCAAAGAGCAGGTCGCCGGGCTCGCCTTGCAAATGGCCGCCCTTGACCAGGACCGCCTTGGCCCCCAGCTCCACCAGCTCCCGGGCGGCGGTTTCCATGGCCGCCCGGTCGCTCACCGGCCGGCCCAGCAGCTCGGCCGCCTCGTCCAGGTTGGGGGTGACCAGGTCGGCCCGGGGCAGCAAAGCCTCGCGCACCGCCTGAACCGCCTCGGTCGCCAGCAGCCGGTCGCCGCCTTTGGCCACCATCACCGGGTCCACCACCACCGGAGCCTGGACCCCGGCCAGCAGACCGGCCACCAGGCGCACCAGCTCGGCCGAATGCAGCATGCCGGTCTTCACCGCCTCGGCGCCGATGTCCTCGATCACCGCGGCGAACTGCTGCTCCACGAAGTCCAGGGGAATCGGGTGCACCCCCTTGACCCCGGTGGTGTTCTGGGCGGTCAGCGCGGTGATCACCGTGCTGGCATGTCCCCCCAGGGCGGCCACGGCCTTGAGGTCCGCCTGGATGCCCGCCCCCCCGCCGGAGTCCGAGCCGGCGATGATCATCACCCGCGACACGCTCATGAGGCCATTCTCCTCGCTAGAAAATAATTCAGGGCCGCCATGGCTGACGACCCCGCTCGCATAGTTTGCTTTTTAAGCTACTTTACCGGGCGGGCCGTTCCCTACGCCGGGACTAACCGGATCAGGTTCAAGGGGTCGCTCCGCCCAGGGCGGAAGCTCTCAGCCACCAATGGGGGCACCCCCCGGCCTCTATAATCGAAAACCTATCAAGGGATCGCCCGATCGTCAAGCGTGTGCGGCACATAGAGCCCCTGTCGCCTCATCGTTTCTTGACGGAGAACAGGACGACCCCTATAGTGAGAGGGATTGAAAACCATCGGCGGGAGCTAAAAGAATTTTCCCCATTTTGGAGAGCCGATAATGCGCCTTTTGCGCCCCTTTGAATATGTGGGGGCTAAGTTCCTGGCAATGCTTGATGAAGCAGGGGAATTGCTCCTGCTTTTCATGCAGACGGTGCTGTGGCTTTTCCGTCCGCCCTTCCGCTTCAAGGTGCTGTTCAAGCAGTTGGAGTTCGTGGGGGTGGGCTCCATCAACGTGACCCTGCTCACCGGCGCCTTCACCGGCGGGGTTTTCGCCCTGCAGAGCTATCACGGATTTTCCCTGTTCGGGGCCGAGAGCCTGGTGGGCTCCACCGTGGCCCTGGCCCTCACCCGCGAGCTGGGCCCGGTGCTCACCTCCCTGATGGTCACCGGCCGGGCGGGCAGCGCCATGGCCGCCGAGCTGGGCACCATGCGGGTCACCGAGCAGGTGGACGCCCTGTACGTCATGGCGGTGAACCCGGTGCAATACCTGGTGGTGCCGAGGGTGCTGGCCGGCATAGCCATGCTGCCCATCCTGACCATCATCGCCGACTTCGTGGGCATTGTGGGCAGCTACGTCGTGGGGGTGCACCTGCTGGGCATCAACCACGGGATCTTCATCAGCAAGATCGTCGAATACTTGGAGTTTTCCGATATATCCATGGGCATGACCAAGGCGGCCTTCTTTGGCCTGATCCTGTCCATGGTGGGTTGTTACAAGGGCTTTTACACCACCGGCGGCGCCGAGGGGGTGGGCCGCGCCACCACCCAGGCGGTGGTCCTGGCCAGCGTGCTTATCCTGGCCTCGGACTACGTGCTGACCGCGATCATGTTCTAGGGACAGCGATGAGCGCCAAGCAAAATATCATCGAGCTGGTCGATATCCACAAGGCCTTCGGCTCGCAGCAGGTGCTCAAGGGAGTGAACCTGAACATCCCCCGTGGCCAGACCACGGTGATCATCGGCCGCTCCGGCGGCGGCAAGAGCGTGATGCTCAAGCACATGATCGGCCTGATCAAGCCGGACCAGGGCCAGGTGCTGGTGGAGGGCCAGGACATCGTGCACATGGGCGACCACGGGCTCAATCAGGTGCGCCGCCGCTTCGGCATGCTCTTTCAGGACGCGGCCCTGTTCGATTCCATGAACGTGCGGGACAACGTGGCCTTTCCCCTCCGGGAGCACAGCAAGCTCTCCGAGGGCGAGATAAAGCAGGTCGTGGCCGAGAAGCTGTCCATGGTGGGCCTGTCCGGGGTGGAGCACAAGCTGCCCAGCGAGCTCAGCGGCGGCATGCGCAAGCGGGTGGGCCTGGCCCGGGCCATAACCCTGGAGCCGGAGATAATTCTCTTTGACGAGCCCACCACCGGGCTGGACCCGCCCCTGTCGGCGGCCATCAACCGCTTGATAAAAGACACCCAGGAGCGCCTGGGCATCACCGCGGTGGTCATCAGCCACGACATCGAGGGCGCCTACGAGGTGGGACACAATATCGCCATGCTCTATCTGGGCGAGATAATCGCCCAGGGCTCGCCCGACGAGATTCGCGACAGCGGCAGCGAGGTGGTGCAGCAGTTCGTGCATGGCCGGGCCGAGGGGCCCATAGAGGTGATATAAACCGGCGCCGGGCGCCGCATGGGTTATACTAGGGAGCCGAAGGGACCGGAGGCATCATGGCCGGAGTTTCCACAGAGGCCAAAGTCGGCATTTTTGTTCTGCTGGGCATCGCCATCCTCGCCTACATGACCATCCGCCTGGGTGATTTCACCTTCGGCGGGCCGGAGGGCTACGAGGTCTACGCGGTGTTTGACCAAGCTTCGGGCCTGAAGAAGATGGCCCCGGTGGAGATGGCCGGAATTCCCATCGGCCAGGTGTCCCGGATCAGCCTGGACCGGGGCAGGGCCCGGGTGACCATGCTGATTTCCAAGCAGGTGCCCCTGGGCCAGGACGTCACCGCCCTCATCCGCACCCGGGGGGTGCTGGGCGACAAGTTCATCGCCCTGGAGCCGGGCAGCCCCGGCGCGCCCAAGCTCAAGGACGGCCAGCAGATCGTGCGGGCCGAGGTGCCCACCGACCTGGACCGGGTGATGAGCCGGGTGGGCGAGGTGGCCGACAACATCAAGGACATCACCGATTCGCTCAAGGTCTCCATCGCCTCGCCGGAATCGGCCCAGAACATCAGCGAGGCCCTGGCCAACCTGCGGGAGCTCACCGGCAGCCTCAAGACGGTGGTGGCCGACAACCAGCAGCGCCTCAACCGCATCGTGGTCAACATGGACCGCTTCACCGGCGATCTTAGCCAGATAAGCGACCAGAACAAGGCCGCCCTCAACGAGACCATCAAGAACTTCCAGCTGGCCAGCCGCCAGATGCAGACCACCATCGCCTCCCTGACTTCGGTGATGCAAAAGGTGGACAAGGGCGAGGGCACCATCGGCCAGTTGGTCAACAACAAGCAGACCATCGACGACCTCAACTCCACCCTGGCCTCGCTCAAGGACGTGAGCAACAAGATCGCCAAGGGCGAAGGCACCATCGGCAAGCTGATCAACGACGACACCACGGTCACCAAGATCGACGACGCCCTGACCTCCATCAACGACTACCTGGCCCGGGCCGACGCCTGGCGAGTGTTCGTGGAGTACCGGGGCGACTACAACTTCAAGGAGGAGTCGCTCAGGAGCGAGCTGAACGTGCGCCTGCAACCCAAGGCGGACAAGTTCTTCCTCATCGGTGTGGTGGACGACCCCCGGGGCAAGCGCGCCGAGACCAAATCCTACAAGACCGTGGACGTAAACGGGGTGGTCACCACCACCCAAACCAACACGGTCAACTACAACCTCGACGACCTGACCTTCAACGCCCAGTTCGGCAAGCGCTTCTGGGATTTGGTGCTCCGGGCGGGCATCTTCTCCTCCACCGGCGGCGTGGGGGCGGACTATTACCTGTGGGACGAACGGGTCCGGCTGACCGCCGAGGCCTACGACTGGAGCATGAACATCGCCCCCAGGGTGCGTTTTTCGGCCAGCTACGACTTCTGGAGCTATTTCTACATGTCGGCGGGCGTGGACGACATCTTCAGCAAGGAAGGCGACACCAGCTTCTTCCTGGGCGGAGGCATCTACTTCAGCGACGACGATCTGCGCTTTTTGCTGACCAAGGCGCCAGCCTCACCCTAGGCGGGAAAGCATGGGCTTTGATCTCATCATAGCGGCCACCGATTTTTCGCCTGGCGCGGGCGCGGCTCTGGGCCAGGCCCTCACCCTGGCCCGGCGGCACGGGGCCCGTCTGCTCCTGACCCACGTGTTGCCCCCCATGCTGCCCCCCAGCCCCCTGCTGGACGAGGTGGCCCTGACCCAGACCACCCTGGCCCTGCGCGAGGGTCTGCGCGACTCCAGCGCCCGGGAGCTGGCGGCCCTGGCCGCCAAGGCCGACGGCGAGGTGGAGGTGGAAACCCGCCTCATAGAGGGCGACCCCGCCCGCGAGCTGGCCGCTCTGGCCAAGGAGACCGGGGCCGACCTCATGGTGGTGGGTCACACCGGGGTTTCCGGCCTGGCCGAGACGGTTTTTGGCTCGGTGGCCCAAAAGCTGGTGCGCCGGGCCCCCTGCTCGGTGTTGGTGGCCCGCCCGCTCCCCTCCCCAAACTCCCCGGATATGTAACCAGCGTAAATCACTCTGATGGTTTATAGTTAAGTCAGTAACTCCACACCGGGCGGCCCCAGGGCCGGCCCGCGGACGGAAGGCAATGCGCGAATTCCTGGCAGCGGTGCACGAACATCTGGCTATGGGCACCGACCTGTGCCTGGCCACCATAATCGAGTCCAAAGGCTCGGCTCCCCGCTCCCGGGGCAGCCAGTTTTTCGTATTTGAAAGCGGCTTCCACGGCACCATCGGCGGCGGCCGCTTCGAGGCGGACGTTATCGCCGAGGCCCGCCAGTGCATGGCCGAGGCCCAGGCCCGGATGATGCACCACCGGCTCATGGGCCAGGACGTGGCCGACATGGAGATGATCTGCGGGGGCAACCTGGACGTGTACCTGGAGCCCCTGCGCGCGGCCGACCAGGAGGCCCAGGCCATCTACCGCACCGCGGCCTCGGCCGCGGCCCGGGGGCGGCGCAGCCTGCTGGCCACCCTGGTGGCTCCGGGGTCCATGCCCGCGGTGGCCGGGCGCAAGCTGCTGCTCAGCCAGGACGGCGGCTCGGTGGGCTCCCTGGAGCCCGGCGGCGGCCTGGTGGAGGCCCTGGGCCGGGAGCTAGCCCGCATGAGCGGGGCCAGCGGGCCCCACATCTGGCCCGGAGACGGGGCCCAGATCCTGCCCGCCCAGGTGCTCGTGGAACCCATCATCAACCGGCCGGTGGTCTACATCTTCGGCGGGGGGCATGTGAGCCAAAAGCTGGCCCCCCTGGTTTCCATGGCCGGTTTCGGCCTGGTGGTGGCCGACGACCGGCCCGAATGGGCCAACCGGCAGCGCTTTCCCCAGGCCGATGAGATATGGAACCAACCCCTGGAGGCCGTGCTGGAGGGCCGCGAGCTGGGCCCGGACGCCTATGTGGTCATCGTCACCCGGGGCCATCTGTTCGACAAGGAGGTCCTGGGCCAGGCGCTGAAGCAAAACGCGGCCTACGTGGGCATGATCGGCTCCCGCCGCAAGCGGGACATGATCTACCGGGCCCTGAGCGAGCAAGGCGTGGCGCCGGAGGTGCTGGACGGGGTGCACTCGCCCATCGGGCTGGACATCGGGGCCGAGACCCCGGAGGAAATAGCCATCAGCATCATCGCCGAGCTGGTGGCAATACGGGCCGGCAAGGCCGCCGGCCAATGAGAAGCGGGAGGAGAGATTTCATGCGGCGAGGCATGTGGTTGCTGCTGGTGGCCATGATCCTTATGGCCGGCTGCGCGCACCAGGCCACCGACGAGATGGCCAAGGTGCAGGTGGGCATGACTCCAAAGCAGGTGGAGGCCAAGCTGGGCCAACCCGAGGCCATAAAACGGGTGCGTTTTCCGGGCCACCAGCGTGATTATCTGGTATTGCAGTATGAACTGATACCCGAGACCCAGCTCTGCCCCAGCGAGGCCACCGGCCGGTGGCTCACCGGCATGTTCACCCTGGGGCTCAGCGAGGTGGCCTGGAGCCACGCCAAGGCGACCCCTCACTGGGTTTATTTTCTCGACGGAAAAATGGTTTACTTCTCCGAGGCGGTGGACTGCGCTAAGACCGGGTGCCGCACTTGGCTTGATATAAGAGACAAAAACTACACGCGCTAGCCGCTAAAGCAGAGCTTCAGATTGGACCAACCTATTAATATGACCAAAGACCAAAACCCCGAGCCCCAGACACCCGCCCAGGAAGAGCGCACCCCCGAAGCCCCGGTGGGCATTCCCTTTTCCGACTTCGACCTGCCCCCGGAACTGCTTCAGGGCCTGTCCGAGGCGGGCTATGAGCGCTGCACCCTGATCCAGGAAAAGGCCATTCCCCTGGGCCTGGCGGGCAAGGACGTGGCTGGCGAGGCCCAGACCGGAACCGGCAAGACCGCCGCCTTTTTGGTGCCCATCTTCGCCCATATGGCCCGGGACAAGAGCCGCAAGCCGGGCGAACTCAGCGTGCTGATCGTCTCCCCCACCCGGGAGCTGGCCCTGCAGATACTTCAGGACGCCCAGGCCATCGGCAAGCATCTGGACCTGAAGATGCTGGCCGTGTTCGGCGGGGTGGACTACAAGAAGCAGGCCGACGCCCTGCGCTCCGGCGTGGACCTGGTGGCGGCCACCCCGGGCCGGCTCATCGACTACATGAAGCAACGCATCCTGGACTACCGCAGGGTCAAGTATCTGGTCATCGACGAGGCCGACCGTCTGTTCGACATGGGCTTCGTGGACGACCTGCGCTGGGTGCTCAGGCGGCTGCCCAAGTACGACCAGCGCCAGAGCATGCTCTTTTCGGCCACCCTGGGCTGGCGGGTGCTGGAGCTCACCTACGAGTTCATGAACGCGGTCTCCAAGATATCGGTGGTGCCCAAGACCAAGACCGTGAGCCAGGTGACCCAGGAGATGTACCACTGCTCGGCCACGGAGAAGCTAAACCTGCTTTTGGGCCTGCTGGACAAAGAGGACTGGTCGCGCTTGATGATCTTCACCAACACCAAGCGTGTGGTGGACATGCTGACCTTCAAGCTCAAGGCCCACGGCCTGCCCGCCGAGGGCATCAGCGGCGACATCACCCAGCCAAAGCGCCTCAAGCTCATGGAGTCCTTCAAAAAGGGCGATCTCAAGATTTTGGTGGCCACCAACGTGGCCGCCCGCGGCCTGCACATCGACAACGTGAGCCACGTGATCAACTACGACGTGCCGGCCGACCCCGAGGACTACGTGCACCGCATCGGGCGCACGGCCAGGGCAGGGGCGGTGGGCAAGGCCATCACCCTGTGCTGCGATGAATACGCCACCCATCTCCCCTATGTGGAGGAGTATCTCGGTGACAAGATTCCGGTGGTCTTTGCCGAGGAGGACATGTTCCTGCCCGACGACACCCCGGCCTACCGGCGGCCACCCCGCCGGGACGGCGGACGGGGCAAGCCCGGCGGCGGGGGCCGTGGCCGGGGCCGCTCCGGCGGCCGCGGCGGGGATGGCAGATCCTCCAGGCCCTCGGGCCAAAAGCGCCGCCGGCCCCGTCCCAAAAAGAGCGGCGGCTCATCCTCGGGCGGGGGTAATGCCTCCTGATCCGGCCCATGCGACCATAGGCCAGGGGGGCGGGCATGCCTCCTAGCCTCGCCGCGCCCAGCCGGGCCCAGCGCCTCAGCGGCCTGGCCGTGCTCTTGGCCTTGGTTCTGGTGGCCGCGGGCGTGCTCTGGCAGCAGGCCTCCTACGACCCGGCCTCCTGGGGCTGGGGCGGGGCCGCTCCCGGCGGCGGGGCCGGTCCCCTGGCTTCGCTTGCCGTGCCCGGCCTGGAGCCCCGCGAGGCGGGCGCCTCCTTTGACCCGGCCACCCTCTCCGACAAGATCGACGGCAAGGCCGAGCTGTATTTGGCCGCGGGGTTCGAGCGCCTCTACACCCGGCGCTACGCCCTCAAGGGCCAGCCGGCCATCTGGCTGGAGCTCATGCTCTACCGCATGAAAGACCAGCGGGCCGCCTTCAGCGTGTTCAGTAACCAGCGGCGGCCCGGGCCCACCCCGCCCGGCCTGGGGCCCAACGCCTACGCCACCAGCAACGCCCTGTATCTGGCCAACGGCCCCTGGTATCTGGAGGCCGTGGCCTCGGCCCCGGACCCGGCCCTGCTCAAGGGCCTGGACGCGGCCGCCCGGGCCATCGTGGCCGCCCTGCCGGGGGACAAGGCCAAGGCGGCCACGCCCGGCGAGGCGGAGTTGTTCCCGCCCCAGGGACTCAAGCCCGGCTCCCAGGTGCTCCTGGCCAAGGACGCCTTCGGCATGGCCGGGTTGAACCAGATATTCATCGCCGCCTACCCGGCCGGCGCGCCCGAGCGCATCGCCTGGCTGGCCCGGCGGGCCAGCCCCGAGGCTGCCCAAAAAGAGGCCGAGGCCTATGCCAAGTTCCTGGCCGTCAACGGCGGGGCCCAGGCTCCGGCTCCCAAGGCCATCCCGGGAGCCCGCCTGGTGGAGCTGTTGGGCGTGTGGGAGCTGGTGTGGCCCCAGGGGGCATACCTGGCCGGGGTGCGCGGGGCCGAGAGCCAGGAGGCCACCCTGGAGCTGGCTCTGCGCCTGCACCAGCGCCTGGGCGGGGCGAAGCCATGAGCGGGCAGGGCAAAGACCTGGACCGCCGCCAGTTCATGCAACGGGCGGGCAAGGCCGGGCTGGGCGTGGCCGCCATCGGGGCCCTGGCCTGGTGGGGACATGATTCCAAGGGCCCGGACGCCAGCCTCGGCGCGAGCCCCTCGGTGAAGCTGCCCTCCTATGCCGTGGCGGGCCGGGAGAAGCGCCTGGCCATCGTCAAGAGCAGCCACCGGGTGCCTGCCCTCAGGGCCGGCCTGGAGGCCCTGGGCGGGCTGGGAGCCTTTGTGAGCGCGGGCCACAGGGTGGTGATAAAGGTCAACGCGGCCTTTGCCAGCCCCCCGGCCCTGGGGGCCACCTCCAACCCCGAGCTGGTGGCCGAGCTGGTGCGCCTGTGCCTGAAGGCCGGGGCCAAGGAGGTCGTGGTCACCGACAACCCCATCAACGACCCGGCCTCCTGCTTCGAGCTCTCGGGCATCGGCCCGGCCGCCCGCCAGGCCGGAGCCTCGGTGGTGCTGCCCCATCCCGGGGCCTTTGCCTCCTACAGCCTGCCGGGCGGTCGCCTGATCGCCAACTGGCCCTTGTTGTGGGGGCCGCTCAAAGGCGCGGACCGGGTCATCGGCCTGGCCCCGGTCAAGGACCACCACCGCTCCCAGGCCTCGGTGTGCATGAAAAACTGGTACGGCCTGCTGGGTGGGCGGCGCAACGTGTTTCACCAGGACATCAACGGCATCATCAGCGAGCTGGGGCGCATGATCACCCCCAGCCTGGTCATTGCCGACGGGGTGGTCAGCCTGGCCCGCAACGGCCCCACCGGCGGCTCCCTGGAGGATCTCAAGCCCACGGGCACCATGATCCTGGGCACCGACCAGGTGGCCGTGGACAGCGCGGCCGTGGGCCTGCTGGGCCTCAAGCCGGAGCAGGTGGCCTGGCTGGGCCTGGCCCAAAAGGCCGGGGTGGGCGCCACGGACTTTCAGTCGCTAAACCCCACCACGGTGGAGCTGGGCTGATGCGCATCACCTGGGCGCGGCGCATAAGCCAGGCTTTCTTCCTGGCCCTGTTCCTGTGGTTCTGCGTGGTGGCCACCGTGGGCGAGCGCCTGTGGCAGCTCCGGGGCTGGCCGGTGAACTGGTTCCTGGAGCTGGACCCCCTCACCGGCCTGACGACCCTGCTGGCCGGGGGCAGCCTTTACGCCGGGCTCCTGTGGGGCGCGGCCACCCTGGCCCTGACCCTGGTGCTGGGCCGCTTTTTCTGCGGCTGGCTGTGCCCCTTTGGGGCCATGCACCACTTCATCGGCTGGCTGGGCTCCCACGGCAAGGACCTGAAAGAGCGGGCCCGGCGCAACGCGCCCCATCCGGCCCAACAGATCAAATATTTTTTGCTGGCCTTCTTTTTGGGCGCCGTGGCCAGCGACCTGGCCGCCCGCCTGACCACAGGGCAGGGGGCCGCTTTCCTGGCCGGCGCGGCGGTGATCGCCCTGGTGCTGGCCGCCACCCGGCGGGGAGCGGGCCGGGGATTTTACTTTGCGGCCGTGGCCGTGGTGCTGGCCCTGTGGGTGGCCTGGAGCCTGGCCGCGCCCCGGGGAGGGGCCTCGCTGCTGGCCGGCCTGCTGGACCCCATCCCCCTGGCCAGCCGCTCGGTGAACCTGGCCCTTTTGCCCCTGGCCGACTCGCCCCTGCGCATCGCCTGGCCCGAGCCCCGCTTTTACCAGGGCGCGGCCCTGATCGGGGCCGTTTTCCTTAGCTTCCTGCTGCTCAACCTGTGGCGTCCCCGCTTCTTCTGCCGCTACGTGTGCCCCACTGGCGCGCTGTTGGGCCTGCTGGCCCGCTTCTCGCTGTTCAAGGTGGGCAAGCGCCAGGCCCGCTGCGGCGGGTGCCTGGACTGCGAGGCCCTGTGCGAGGGGGCCTGCCGCCCGGCAGGCAAGCTGCGGCCCCATGAGTGCGTGCTCTGCCTCAACTGCCTGAGCGACTGCCCCGAGGGGGCGATCACCTATCAGGCCGGGCCATCTGCCGCGGGCGAGGCCGCGCCCGACCTGAGCCGCCGCAGGGTGCTGGCCGGGCTGGGCGTGGGCCTGGCCGCTCCGCCTCTGCTGGGCCTGGGCGGCCTGCTGGGCCCGGACTGGGATCCGCGCCTGATCCGGCCGCCCGGCTCCCTGGCCGAGGGCGAGTTCTTGCGCCGCTGTTTGCGCTGCGGCCAGTGCATGCGCATCTGCCCCACCGGAGTGTTGCAGCCGGCCGGGCTCTCCTTTGGCCTGGAAGCCCTGTGGACCCCGGTGCTCAACATGACCATCGGCACCTCGGGGTGCCAGCCCCGCTGCGTGGCCTGCTCCCACATCTGCCCCAGCGCGGCCATCCGGCCCATCTCCCTGGCCGAAAAGCTGGGCCAGGGCGAATACGCCGCCGAGGGGCCCATCCGCCTGGGCACCGCCTTTGTGGACCGGGGCCGCTGCCTGCCCTGGGCCATGGACCGGCCCTGCATCGTGTGCCAGGAGAACTGCCCGGTGAGCCCCAAGGCCATCTTCACCCGCATTGCCTTCCAGACCGTGCTGGACGGCCTGGCAGCCGGGCCGGCCACCGGCGGCGAGCTGGCCCTAAGCGGCCGGGCCCTCAGACCCGGCGCCCTGGCCACGGGCGACTATTATCTGGCCGCTGACGGCGCCCGGGCCCGCATCCGGGCCAACACCGGGGCAACGGTCTCCCTGGAGCCCGGTCCGGGCTGGCAGGCCCCCGCGTCCGGCAGCCCGGTGGTGGTGCAGGTGCGTCTGCAACGGCCCTACGTGGACCCGGCGCGCTGCATAGGCTGCGGCATCTGCCAGCACGAATGCCCGGTGAGCGGCCAGCGGGCCATCCGGGTCAGCGCGGAAAACGCCACCCGCGAGCCTAGCCATTCCCTGCTGCTGAAAGGGGCGGGGCCGGTATAGCCGGGCGAATGTCACGCACCCGTTTTCTTGTCCTGCACCAAATTACGCACATAGGGCTGTTATACTTTTAGGTAAGCATTGCCGCCGGGAAAGCGGCCGTTGGGGGTGAACCCTTAGCAAAAGTGGGGAAACATGACCCAGAAAAAGACCGGAGCCAGCCGCAGGGATTTCTTTAAAACCATGGGCGCGGCAGGCGCGGCCTCTCTGCTGCTGGGACCGGGATCGGCCTTGGCCGCTGAAACCATGACCGCGCCCCGCCGGCCCTTTGGCAACAGCGGGGTGCAGGTCTCCACCCTGTCCCTGGGCGGCATGTTCGACATCGTCACCAACCAACTGGTGCTGCACCAGGCCCTCAAGCTGGGGGTGGACTACTGGGACACCGCCTACTCCTACACCGGAGGGCGTAGCGAGGAGGGCATCGGCCGCTACTTCACCCGCTTCCCCAAGGTCCGGGAGCGCATCTTCCTGGTGACCAAGGCCCACCGCCGCACGCCCGAGGATTTGCAGGAGCAACTGGAGGAGTCTCTCCAGCGTCTCAAGACCAGCTACGTGGATCTGTTCTTCGTGCACGCCATCCGCGAACCCGGCGACGTGAACCAACCCGAGATAAAGGCCTGGGCGGCCAAGATGAAAAAGCAGGGCAAGATAAAGCTCTTCGGCTTCTCCACCCATCGCAACATGGCCGAGTGTCTGGCCGCCGCGCCGGGCATGGGTTTCATCGACGGCATCATGATGACCTACAACTACCGCATCATGCACGACAAGGACATGAACCAGGCGGTGGAGGCCTGCCACAAGGCGGGCATCGGCCTGACCGCCATGAAGACCCAAGGCGGCGGCCCGGTGGCCGACGACAGCGAGGGCGAGATGCAACTGGGCGGCCGCTTCCTTAAAAAGGGCTTCAGCCCCTTCCAGGCCAAGATGATGGCCATCTGGGAAGACCAGCGCATCGCGGCCATCTGCTCCCAGATGCCCAACCTGACCATCCTGCAGGCCAACGCGGCCGCCTCCATGAGCCGCACCGCCCTGAGCGCGGGTGACCGCCGGGCCCTGGCCGCCCATGCCCGGGCCACGGCAGGCTGCTACTGCGCCGGCTGCGCGGGCATCTGCGAGGACGCCCTGGACGGTGTCGCGCCGGTGGCCGATGTGATGCGGGGGCTCATGTACGCCCGCAGCCACCGCGACCTGGAGCTGGCCCGCCAGACCCTGGCCGAGGCCCTGCCCGCAGGCCCCGAAGCCCTGCTGGCCATGGACTTCTCCCCGGCCCAGGCGGCCTGTCCCCAGGGGCTGCCCATCGCCCGGCTCATGCGCGAGGCAGCCGAGGAAATGGCCTGAGCTAGCCTAAATGGCGATTGCGGCTTGCGAATCCGGCGGTTTTTGTTATAATCCGCTTTCGTCGCCATTGGCGGCCACATAACGCGCCCGTAGCTCAGCTGGATAGAGCGCCGGACTACGAATCCGTAGGCCGCCTGTTCGAATCAGGCCGGGCGCACCAAGAATAACAAGGGGTTATCCCGAAAGGGATAGCCCCTTTTCTTTTTGGCGACTTTGATTGTTCCCACAAAGCCTACTTGGCGAAGTCCTGCGGCTCAGGCCTCGACACGGTCTGACATAACAGGTAACAGCCGACAGGCTTTGGCGCGCCAAATCCGCGGTTTATACCAGCATTAGCATTGTGCTGAAGCTGGTGGACGACCTTCGGGCCAACATGGCTTTCGCTCAAAACCAGGTGAATATCATCCAGGGCCGAAGCGAGTCCTGATAGGCGAACTCCTCGTGGGGGGGGAGGGGGGAAGCCCTTTTTCGATAATCCATGGTAGGGCCCCTGGGTACGAATTTTCTAAAAGGGCCCAGCGCGACAAATTTCATTCGATGTTGGTCATGCAAGGCACAATACTGCTTACTAGCGCCCCATTAACGGGTGCTTAGCAAATTATTAAGCCTGTTAAGGCCCCGGGCGTCTATCCATATTTTACCTCCTATTAATGATCCCCGTTTTGGCCGCAACTGTTGGGTACATTTGGCTTAGTCTTTTCCCCTGGCGCATCACTACCGATGGGCTTTCAGTGCTAAATCAGTTTGAATTGTAGGCAACGAAGCTGTTGGATGTACCCCAACCGCATTCCAGAGTGCAGAGGGGGCATCAAAAGGCTCAAAAAGACATGAAGCGTGGCGACTGCCGCATAATCTGGTTTAGACTGCAGGCATGAGCGCCACAGAGCAAAACCCGCCCCCGGCGCAGCCGGCCGGAGCCAGCGCCGCGCCGCCTCCCGAGCCCCCTCCCCGGCCCACAGCCCTGAGCCCGGCCGGGCGGGCGGCGCTGACCCTGGTGCTGATGATTGGTGGCAATTTGTGCACTGCGGTGGCGGTCAACGGCATCCTGGTGCCCCACGGCCTCTTGTCAGGCGGCTTCACTGGCATGTCCATCCTGTTGCACTATTTGCCGCCCCATCTGCCAGTGTCCCTGTGGTACGCCCTGCTCAACATCCCGGTGTTCATCCTGGGCTGGCGCATGGTGGGCCGCCGCTTCTTTTGGTGGTCCCTGGCGGGCATGGCCATCCTCACCGTGGAGATCGAGCTGATCAAGGTGCCCATGCTCTTGGAAGACCAGGCGGCAGCGGTGCTCTTGGCGGGTATCCTCTTCGGGGCGGGCACGGGCCTGGTGCTGCGCTCCCAGGGCTCGGCCGGCGGCCTGGATATCCTCTCGGTGATCCTGATGCAGCGCTTTTCCATGCGCCTGGGCAGCACCAGCCTGGGGGCCAACGTCATCGTGCTTGGCCTGGGCGCACTGCTGTTCCCCCTGGTCAAGGTGATCTACACCCTGGCGGTGCTCTTCGTGGCCGCCCGGGTGACCAACCTGGTCTTCACCGGGCTCAGCCAACGCAAGGCGGTGACCATCATTAGCCATCACTGGCAGGAAATCGCCCAGGCCCTTGTGAGTCAGGGGAGCCCTGGGGCCACGCTTATATCGGCCCGAGGGGCTTTCCGGGGCCAGGAGGAGCCCATGATTTACACCGTGGTGAATCTGAGGGAGTTGGGCCGACTCAAGGCGGTGGTCAACTCGCTGGACTCGGAGGCATTCGTGGTGGTCAGCGACACCCTGGAGGTGACCGGCCAGCGCATCGGCCGGGCCACCCACTGGTAACGCTCGTGTGCACATCGTCCTCTACTTGGCGACCTGCCGGATTATCGGACTAAATGAAAGCGTATCCACGGTCATCCTGCCCCCTTTTTCAGGCGCGATAGGCATCGTATCCTTCTTGCCCGCTCCATGCCCGGGGCAAGGTCTTTACGTAGATCACCTTGTCGTCGCCCGGCGCGTAGAAGTCGGGCAACACCGCTTGGGGGCTGTAACCTCGCCCCTGGTAAAAGCGGCGGGAGGGGCGGTACAGGGGCCGCGAGGAGGTCTCCACATACATGCGCTCCCCGCCCAGGGCCACGGCCCGTTGCTCGGCCAGATCCAGCAAGGCGCTGCCCAGGCCCGCGCCCCGGCGGCCCGGTGCCACCGCGATCCAGAACAGGTCCCAGGAGGCGGTGGTGCAGGCGATGGGGCCGTAGCAGGTATAGCCGGCCAGCCCGCCCTCGCCGGGGGCCAGAATGAAATGGTAGCCGCTGGCCGGTCCCTTGGCCAGGCGCTCCTCGGCCAGCTCCCGGGCCACGGCCACCTCATCGGGCCGGAAAAAGCCGCTGGCCTCGGTCAGGCGCTCCACCAAGGCCGGATCGCCGGGCAGGACGTCTTCCCGCCAGGGTTCGCGTATTTCAGCTGTTGCTTGCATGATCCTTTGGTCTCATTCCCGGTTGGCGTCAGCCAGGATGGCCGCCACCACCGCTTTTTGATCCATACCCGCCCGCGAGGCAGCAGCCATGAAGCCGGCATCCGCCGCCAGGCAGGGATTGGCGTTCACTTCCAAAATCCAGGGGCGGCCCAAACGGTCCACCCGGAAATCCACCCGCGCCCAGCCCCTGAGGCCGAACAAGGGCCAGCAGGCCAGGGCCAGACGCTTGACCTCGCTCAATAGCCATTGGTCCTGGGCCTCGAAAGCGAAGCGGCGCGGGGTGTGGTGATACTCGAAGGAGGCTGCTTCCCACTTGGCGCGGTAGCCCACCACCTTTAGCTGGGCCGGGGCGAAGTCGTCGAACACGATCTCCGCCGGGGGCAGACAGCGCGGCCCCTCCGGCCCGGCCAACAGGGCCAGGTTGAATTCGCGGCCCTCCACGTAGGCTTCGGCAAAAACCCGCCCGCCCAGCTCGGCCTGCTTGGCGGCCAGAGCAAGGTCCAGGCTGCCTCCCCGGGGCACCAGGGAGGTTTCGTCGATGCCCACTGACCCGTGCTCCCACACCGACTTGATGAGCCAGGGCCCCTGGTGGGGTCCCCGGCCCTGGCCGTCCGGGCCCCGCCAGGCCGGGGTGGGCAGGCCGGCCCGGCGCAGCAGGCGCTTGGCCAGGAGCTTATGCGAACTTTGCAGCATGGCCCGGCCCCCGGCCCCGGTGAGGCTCAGGCCTCGCTGGGCCAGGAGATAAGGCACCGAGGCGATGCGGCTGGCCCGGCCCAGGGGCTCCTCCACCAGGTTGAACACCGCGCCGGGGCATAAGTTAGCCAGGCGCTCCAGGCTTTCCCGGGGCGAGCCCTCCCACGAGGCCAGCTCGGGCCGGTGGCCCAGGGCGGTCAGACAGGCCGCCGCCTCGCGGGCCTGGGTCAGGTTGTCTTCCTGGTCCGGTCGCGCACCGGGGGCCACCGCGTCATGCAAAACCACCACGCGCATCGCAGCACCTCAGTGCAGGCTCGGGGACGGGCAAGGGAGCGGCGCGGGACGGCCGACGGGCGCGGGCGGGGCCATGGGCCGCCGCTCCAAGGCCGAGGCCACGATGCGCTCCATGAGCTTCACGTAAGGCATCTCCACCAGGCCGCATAGTATGGGCAGGTCCGAATGCTCGGGGTGCAGCCCGGCCAGGGGGTTCACCTCCAAGAAGGAGGGATGTCCGGCCGCGTCGCAGCGCAGGTCCACCCGGCCGGCGTCGCGGCATTCCAGGCCGCGCCAGCAGGCCAGGGCCAGCTCGCCGGCCTCGCCGGCGATGGCGCCCTTGACCCTGCGGTAGCTCACCAGGCTCTCGCACTCCTCCTTGTTGCGCCAGGAGTAGGCGTCCGCGTCGGCCCCGGCCTTGAGGGTCACTTCCATCACCCCGATGACCTTGGCCTTGCCGCCGGTGCCCACGATACCCACGGTGAACTCTCGGCCCGGCAAAAAGCTCTCCACCAGCACCGGCTGGTCGTAGCGGGCGATGAGCTCGGCGCATACGGCGGCCAGCTCCTCGCGGCTGGTCACCTTGGAGGCGGTGTCCACCCCGCGCCCGGTGCCCTCGGCCACCGGCTTGACGAACAGGGGCCATCCCAGGCCGATGGACCCGGCCTGCCCCGCCTCGGCCACCACCGCGAAATCCGGCGTGGCCAGTCCCAGGTCGCGCACCACCCGCTTGGCCATGCCCTTGTGCAGGGTGAGGCCCAGGGTCATGGGGTCGGAGAAGGTGTAAGGCACGCCGTAGTATTCCAGCAGGGCCGGCACCAGGGCCTCTCGGCCGTAGCGCCCCAGGCCCTCGGCGATGTTAAATACCATTTCCCAGCGCTCGCCCCGGCTCAGGGCCGCCACCAGGTTAGGCAGCGAGCCGATGCGCACCGGGTCGTGGCCCAGCGAGGCCAGGGCCTGCTCAATGCCCTCGATGGTGCGGGGGCTGTCGAATTCGGCCACCTGCTCCTCGCTGTAGCCGCGCTCCAGGTATTCCGCGCGCAGATCGTAAGTCAGGCCAATACGCATGGCCCTATTCCTTTCCTGGCCGCCCTCAGCAGGCGGCCGGGCCCAGGTCGCCGCAGCGGTCGGGGTAGGTGTAAGTGCCGCCCGTGTAGTTGGTCAACACCAGGTCGTTGCCGTTTTTCCCCACCACCGCATCGGGGTACAGGGCCACCTTGCCGCCGCCGCCGGGAGCATCGATGACAAAGGTGGGCACCGCGTAGCCGCTGGTGTGGCCCCGGAGGCCCGCGATGATCTCCAGGCCCTTGCTCACCGGGGTGCGGAAATGGGCCGAGCCGGTGATAGGGTCGCACTGGTACAGGTAGTAGGGCCGCACCCGCATCTTCATCAGGCCCTGCATGAGCCGGCGCATCACCTCCACCGAGTCGTTTATCCCGGCCAGGAGCACCGTCTGGCTGCCCAGGGGGATGCCCGCGTCGGCCAGGCGGGCGCAGGCCCGCGCCGTCTCCGGGGTCAGCTCCGCCGGGTGGGTGAAGTGCAGGCTCATGAACAACGGATGGTAACGCTTGAGCCGCTTGACCAGTTCGGGGGTGATGCGCTGGGGCAGCACCGCCGGGGTCTTGGTGCCCAGGCGCAACACCTCCACGTGGGGTATGCGCCTCAGGCGGCTCAGCAGCCACTCCAGGCGGTCGTCGGCCATGGTCAGCGGGTCGCCGCCGGAGATGAGCACGTCGCGCACCGAGGGCGTGGCCTCGATGTAGGCGATGGCCCGTTCCATGGCTTCGCGGCTGTGCACCGGCCCGTGGCTGGCGTGGCCCACCATGCGCGAGCGGGTGCAATAGCGGCAGTAGGCCGCGCAAAAGCCGGTGGACAAAAACAGCACCCGGTCGGGGTAGCGGTGCACCAGACCCGGCGCGGCCATGTCGTGGTCCTCGCCCAGGGGGTCGGAGCTCTCACCGGGGCCGGTCACCGCCTCGAACCAGGTGGGCACCATGGTGCGGCGCAGGGGGTCCGCCGAGTCCAGGGGGTCCATCAGGGACAGATAATAGGGCGTGATGGCCAAGGGCAGCTTGCCGGGGCAGGTGGCAAAGGCACGCTCCTCGGACGGGGACAGCTTCAAATAGCGGGACAGGCCCGCCAGGCTGGTGACCCGGTTGCGCACCTGCCAGTGCCAATCGTTCCACAGGCTGACAGGCAGGCCCGGGAAATGGCTCAGCCGGAAGGACGCCGTGCTCCGCCCCGTGGGGGCCGGAACTTTCTCCAGGGCATAGGGCTGGATTGCCGGAACCGTCTGAAGGGACGGGCCGGTTTCAGGCCAGCCTTGGTGGGGAGGCTCCAGGGCGTGGGCGCTGTTCTCGCTGCTTTTCATCTGTCACCCTCGTCTAAATTTTAAGAAGTCGTTAGCAGTGCGATGCGTTTTGCCGGGGCTTTAGCCCCCTGCCCGGGCCGGGCCCGGGCAGGGAAGCGCCGCAACTATTTGAGACCCAGAGCCGCCTTGGTGGCTTTGTCCACCTTGCCGGTGACCTTCAGGCCCTTGGCCTCCTGGAACTGCTTGAGGGCCATCTTGGTCTTTTTGCCCCAGATGCCGTCCACCTTCAACTTGGCGCCGTTCTTGTTCAGGGTGTCCTGCAACACGCGCACCTTGGGGTTGACCTTCACCGCTTTCATAGGCTTGGCCTTCATGGGTTTGGCCATGGCCGGTTTGTCGGCCGCGGCCGGCTGGTCGGCGGCCAGGGCCATGGGGGCCGCGCACAGGGCCATGCTCACAACCGTGGCCAGGGCCAGGCCAGTGATCTTGCCTTTACTGCTTTTGCTCATCTCAAACCTCTCGATCAAAATTGTTGTTCCTTCAGCCAGGCACTCCACCCGGCCCCAAACCGTCACCTCGCGCTTGAGGCGGCCCAGAAGCTCCTCACTCCGGCCACCGGACGCCACCCGGTAGGTGGACTCATCAAAGGCGGCGATGGCCACGGCCTTCACCTTGCCTTGCTGGTCCCACTCCACCGGAATAACCAATCCCGTGATTTTGACGGTTTCGGCCCTGGCGCCCACCTCTCTCCCTTTCCCAAATCGGTGCGGTTCTGCCCGAGGAAAAGCAAACGCCGTGCCAGAAGGTATCTATTGGAATATTAAAGATTAATTGTGGTGCGCTTTAGGAGGGGGGAAATGGGGTTTCCGGTATGCAGGCTACTTGAAGTCGCGGGCGGCCAGGGCGTATTTGGTCATGAGGTTTCTGAGCTGGCGGGTGGTGATGCCGGCCTGGGCGGCGGCCTGGTCCACGCGGCCCTTTTTGGCGATGAGCAGGCGCTCCAGATAGCGCCGCTCCACCTCGTCCACCGCCCGGCGGCGCGCCTCGGCCAGGGTCTGGCCGTCGCCGGGGTCGTCGGCCGGGCCAGGATGCTCCAGGGCCATCAGGTCGGCCGGGAAGCTGGCCGGGCTCAGGCGGCGGCCCCGTTCCAGGATGTAGGCCCGCTCCAGCAGGTTCTCCAGCTCGCGGATGTTGCCCGGCCAGGCGTAGGCGGTCAGGGCTTGCATGGCCCGTTCCTCCACTCCAGCCATGGCCTTGCCATAATTGCGGTTAAGCCGCTCCAGCAGGTTGCTCACCAACAGGGGCAGGTCCTCTCGCCGGGCGCGCAAGGGGGGCAACTCAATGGCGAAGACGTTGAGCCGGTAATAGAGGTCGTCGCGGAAGCCGCCTTCGCTGATCTTCTTGGCCAGGTCCACGTTGCTGGCCGCCACCACCCGCACGTCCACCGAGATGTCCTGCTCCCCACCCACCCGGCAGAAGCTGCCCTCTTGCAAGACCTGCAGCAGCGTTATCTGGGCCGAGGCCGAGATGGTTCCCACCTCGTCCAGGAAGATGGTGCCCTTGTCCGCGATCTGGAACTTGCCCAGCTTGCGGCGCTCGGCCCCGGTGAAGGCCCCTTTCTCATGGCCAAAGAGCTCGCTCTCCACCAGGGTGTCGGGCATGGAGCCGCAGTGCACCGCCACAAAGGGCCCTCCCGAGCGGGAGGAGTGCATGTGGATCAGGCGGGCCAAGAGGCTCTTGCCGGTGCCGGTCTCGCCGGTCAGCAGCACCGTGGCCCGGGTGGGGGCCACCATCTCCAGCTTTTCATAGACCTCGTGCATCAGGGGAGAGTGGGTGCGCACAAGGCCTTGGGCCTCGTCCCGCCAGAAGCTCTCGCGCAGATACTCCAGCTCTTGCTCGATGCGCTTGCGGTCGGCCAGCCCGGCCATGACCAGCTCCACCTCGTGGGGGTCCACCGGGTAGGTGAGGTAGTTGTCCGCCCCGGCCTTGACCACGGACACGGTTTGGCGGATGCGTTCCGGAGGGGTGAGCACGATCAGGGGAGGCCCCCCGGAGCGGCGGAAGCGTTCCAGGGCCGCGGCGTAGTCGGGCTCCTCACCTTCGGGAAGCTGGGAGGTGATGAATCCGATGTCCACCAGGGCCAGGTCGAAACGGCGGCGGCCCAGGAGATCCAGGCAGGCCGGGGCCGAGGCGGCGTTTTCCAGCCGCTCCCCGTGCCTCAGAGCCTTGCGCAGGCTGGCCTTCACCGTGCTCTCCGGCGTGGCCACCAGCAATGTTTTCATCACCTACCTCGTTAGGGGAGGTCGCTTCTGTAGCGGATTTTAGCGCCGTGTGGATAATTTTCCCACCACAAAACGATTCCAGCCATGGGCTGTTATGGCGGAATAGGAAACTGAATTTCACAGCTACGTCCGCAGCGAACTCAAAAGGGGAAACCGCGCTTCCCTTTCACCCGGCGGTTCAAAAGAGAGATGTGTGATTACGATCAGTTATCTGTTTTGCACCATTCTTGCTAATCCCCTGGCTGGGGCGGATAAGCCCCGTAACACGCAGGAGGTGAGTCATGTTTGGCAAGATGTTCAAACGCGAGGGGCACAAGGAAGAGGCCTCGGCTCCGGCCGCCGCGCCCAAGGGGCAGAAGCCCCGCGAGATCCACGCATCGGTGGGCCGGGATCTGGTGGTCAAATACCGCGAAGACCCCGACTGGGTATGGAAGCTCAAGCAGGTGCAGAAACCATCCGAACAGGGCGAGCACATTCGCGACTTCCGGGTTTACGATGCCGCCACGGCCGGTAGCCGTGGGATCGCGGTGCGCGAATATGCCAGCCTGGACGAACATCCAGACCTGATCCTGTACCACGGTTGGCTCAACGTGAAGAACAACGAAGTACAGGTGTTGGGCGGCGTGGCCTATCAGCAGAAGGCCAGCTAGGCAGGTGTTATTAACAGACCGTGCTTCACGTAGGGATTTTGGTACAACGCACGCCGACTACCAGATTTGAAATATAGACACTACCGCTCGCACCTCACCTCACTTCGCAACGAGTGCGGAGGGACAACTAAATGGTGACCTGCGCCCCTAAACCTCCTCCAGATTTTAAGTTGAGATTTTGGGCCGAAGAAGAATGGTGGCGATGACCAATAGGCGCTATTAAGCTGAGCAGAGCATCTGCAAGCTTTGTGATACAGGGATCCTTTGGACCAATGGCCTGATGGTGTGGGTCAGGGTAGCGTGCTCTGAAGAGATACTTGTATCGCCACCAGTTAAGATTCATGGCAGCTTGCTTATTTAATAATCGGCTACCAGTTGCAGGCCGGTGGCCGTGCTGAAATTAAACAGAGTATTTACAATCCTAACTCAATCCCACCAGGTAGACGAATAATGCCGCAGGAAGGGGCGAACGGCCCGCCCCCCGTGTATGGGTCGGGGCGACTTAAGCGATTCTAAGAGATCATTCGGTCCTTGAGACCGGGGGAGGTTGAATGACAACAGGGCCCCGTTAGGAGCTTTTCTTTGAGCATGTATAAGTTGAACATTGGTGTTCGGCCTTGGGCCATTGCCCTGGGTGACCATCCCAAGGCTGCCCGTTGCGGATGCCCAGGGCGATCCCCTCTGGTTTGCGGCCAATGGGCAAGCAGCTGAACTGCTGCCACCTTTGCCCTTTGGGGGTACCATGCTTGCCTCCGCGACAAAGACAGGTCAGCCGGGTGAGGTCTTGCTCAATGGTAAAGACCACGTTGCCGCCTTCGTGTCCGACGCTCAAGTGGTGCTAGCCCCGCACCCCGAAGCCATGGTACAAAAGAATTGTGGGCATGTTGGGGGGGCTTCTTGACAAAACTAGCTAGCATCAAAGAGAAAAGCCTGACTGTCCACTTCATTGCGACTCTCCCGGGCGCCACAATTCCGGATGAACCTTAAATAATGCGAGGGGCCGGAAATTAATGGAACAAAGTGATGTCAACTTGAAGCGCGACACCTCGGATCGTTTGCGCTTTGAGATTTTGTTGGCTGATATCTCCGCTCGATTCGTTAACCTACCAGCCCATAAAATAGATAGCATCATTGAAGAATCCCAGCGTCAAATCTGCGAATGCCTTTCACTGGAACTGTCGGCGTTATGGCAGTGGACTGAGGACACGCCCTCTTTTGTAACGTTGACGCATATCGTCAGTCCGCCGTGGGGACCGGAGTTTCAGGCTGGCCTTAATGCAGAAGAAACTTTCCCCTGGGTATTTGGGAAATTATTCGCCGGCGAAACACTCGCCTTCTCTACCGACGAACTTCCTGCCGAAGCGGAAAAAGATCGTGAGGCCTTCAATCATTTCGGTATCAAATCAACTGTAGTCATCCCGTTCCGTGCCGGACAGGGGCCGTTTTTGGGAACGATGTCTTTTAATACCCTTAGGCACAAACGGGTTTGGGAAAAAGACATCGTGAATCGCCTTGTATTGGTGGCGCAGGTTATCATCAATGCACTGGCGAGAAAGCGCTTTGAACAGGCCCTGATACTGAGCGAAGAACGTCTACGTCTGGCAGCGGACTCCGCCCGGGCTGGCCTTTGGGAGATTGACTGCTCCACGCGCAATATTTGGGTGACCAAACGAGCTCGAATGATCTTCGGCGCCAAATCTGGCTATCCCATCACCATGGATCGTTTTGAAACCTCGGTTCATCCGGATGACCGTTCCCTTGTCCGGCGATCCATGGAACTGGCATTGAAGGAAAGCGAACCAATCAAGGTTGATTATCGCCAGAAGAACGAAGATGGAACTCACAGGTGGATCGGGCTCCGTGGCAGGCTCCATTGCACGGCCACAGGCGAACCGGACCGTATATTGGGCGTCTCGTATGACATAACCGAGTGGAAAAATGCAGAAAAACAACTTTGTGCCCACATTAAGGAAATCGAGGACCTAAAGGGAAAGTTGGAAAATGAAAATACGGTTCTAAAAAAAGAAATTGGAATGAGAAATGTTCACAAAAATATCGTGGGACGAAGTCCTGCGATGGCTGAGGTCCTTGGACAGGTGGAGCAAGTGGCCTCCACGAACAGCACCGTCCTAATTGAAGGCGAAACCGGCGTTGGCAAGGAATTGATTGCCAACGCGGTGCACCGGCTTAGTGAACGTAATAAAGAACCTCTTTTCGTGGTCAACTGTGCATCGTTACCTCCCATGCTGGTTGAATCAGAGCTATTCGGTCGTGAAAAGGGTGCTTACACTGGTGCGATGACGCGTATGATCGGTCGTTTCGAGGCTGCCGATAAAGCCACGCTTTTCCTGGATGAGATCGCTGAATTATCACTTGAAATCCAAGCCAAGCTGCTTAGGGTGCTCGAACAAGGATGCTTTGAACGCTTGGGTTCCACTAAAACTATCAATGTGGACGTTCGCATGATAGCGGCATCAAATCAGAGCCTGGAAGGTCTTGCAAAGAAAGGAAAATTTAGACCTGACCTGTATTACAGATTAAATGTGTTTTCCATCAGAATACCTCCCTTGAGGGAGCACTCCGAAGACATACCTGCTCTCGTTTGGGCGTTTGTGAGACAATTCGAAGGGCAAATGGGTAAACGTATTAGCCATATCCCGCAAAAATCCATGGACCTCCTGCAACAGTATCATTGGCCCGGCAACGTCAGAGAGCTTAGAAACACCGTTGAACGCGCCATGATTGTTTGTGGTGACAAAACCTTGGGAATCAACCCCCCTTTGAAATACGAGGAAGAGGAAGATCCAAGCCCTTCCAAGCTGCTAGATGCCGAGCGAAACCATATCCTCAAGGTGCTGAATAAGACCGGTTGGCGCATATCGGGCCAGGGTGGTGCGGCTGAAATCCTCGGACTTAAGCGGACCACCTTGCAGTCCAAAATGAAAAAACTTGGCATTCAACGCCCCCCAATTAAAGCCTAAATTTCGGCACTAAAGACTATATTCGGGCAGAAGGCGCGTCCCGAGCCTAACTCTCCTTAACTTATAAAAATCAAATAACCCCTTAAATCTAAACAGTTGCCTGCTTAAAGCACGGCAATGGCAGTTCGGTATGCTTCCTGCAAAGTATAGCGTAACTGTAAGGGGATACATTCATGCGCGAACAGCAGAATAAGTCCTGCCCCGAAGAAACGATTCGCTCCTCCATAAGGATGTTGATTCCTTTGGGTCGACATCGCGAGGCGCTTGAAATACTCAAATCGGTCCACGCGCGGGTCAAGGCCGAGAGCAATTGTATCAGTGCGAGGATATATCGCGGCTTGGACGATGATTCCACCATAATGATCGAAGAACTTTGGAAGAGCCAAGAAGACATCCTACATCATCTGCGATCAGACGATTATCGCCAGGTTCTACTCGTATTGGAGATGGCCGAAGAACCGCCCGACATACGGTTTGACACAATCGCACACTCCGGCGGGGTAGACATCATCAGAAACGCCAGAGTTGCAGATCCGGAACCATAAAAAGACGCCAACTTATCCGCAAAGAGGAATAAGCCGTGGGAAAAAAGATAAGACTTAACGTATTGGTTCTTCTGCTTATATTTACATTCTTGACCGCGATGCCAGCCGTGGCCAGCGAGGAATCTGGTTGGCGTTTCGAGTTTACCCCTTATGTCTGGCTTACCGGCATTGACACCGACATAACCGTCGGCCGCTTGAGTGCCGACGTGGACGTCTCGTTCAGCGACATCTGGGACAATTTCGACCAAGTGGTGGCCCTATCGGGGCGTTTCGAGGCCTGGCACGGCGACTGGGGCCTCATCGCGGACGGCACCTACTCCAAAATATCCACCGACCAGACCGTCCAGACCAAAGGAGGGGGCGACATAACCGCCAAGCCCGACTTTAAAATTAGCTTCGTTGAAATGGCGGTGGCCTACGAAGCTTATCGGAGCAGGGGCGAAGGCCACCCCCAGGTGGTCATCCAGCCCTATCTGGGTGGGCGTTACAATTATTTCAACCAAGAGTTGGAACTACAGTTTCCCTCTCAGGGCACGACCCGGGGAACCAGTGACTCTTGGATTGATCCCATGGTCGGGGGCAGGCTGGAGGTTCTGTTGAGCCATGCCTGGCGGCTGGGGGTGCGCGGCGATATCGGTGGCTTTGGCATCAGTAATTGCGCGGATCTCAGTTGGCAGTTGGCCGTGGGGGTGGACTGGCGCTTTGTCGATTGGGCTTCTCTTAAGCTCGGCTACCAATGGTACTACACCGACTACAAGAACGACTCGTCCGGCAGTGATGCTTTTAGTTTCGATGGAACGCTACAGGGACCCTGGCTTGGGATGACCTTTTATTTTTAATCATTGCCGAGATATCGTCATCCAGAAGGAGGTATCGGGATGAAGCTAATGAAGGGGGCGATGGGCGCAACGATCATCGCGCTGGCGGCGCTGGTGTTGGTGTCGTTCACCGACGCCCAAGCGGCGCCGTTCAACGCACAGATGAATCCCGTCGCGATACAAAAGCTGAAAAAGCTTACTGATTATTTGAACCATTTGCAGGCGTTCAGCGTGCGCGCCCAAAGCACCATGGAGGACCTGCTGGTCTCCGGCCACAAGGTCGATATCGACGTTTCGGCCGACGTGATCATCAAGCGGCCCAACATGCTCAGGGCCGAGCGCAAGGGCAGCCGCCGCACGGACCAGGTCTTCACCTACAACGGCAAGGCGCTGAGCATCTACAATCCCGCCGACAAGGTCTACGCGGTGGAAGCCCTGCCGGGCACCATCGAGACCGCGCTGGGTTTCGCGCAGCAAACCTTGGGGATCATCATCCCCGCCTCCGACCTGATCTACCCAAACAACTTCAATCTGCTGATGCAGGGCGTAACCATGGCCGTGGACGTCGGCAAGACAAACATCAACGGCGTCAGTTGCGACCATCTGCTTTTCAGCCGCCCAGGGGTGGACTTCCAGGTGTGGATCGCCGACAAGGGCGCCCCGCTTCCCTACAAGTATGTGGTGACCGACACCAGCACTCCCGCGCTGATGAGTTTCACCACCTACATGACCGGGTGGAACACCAAGCCGGTCCTAAACAAGGTCCGGTTCGGCTTCAGCCCGCCCAAGGGCGTAAAGAAGATCGATTTCATGCCCGTCAACACCACCGGCGGGGCCGGCCGCTGAGGACGAAAGGAAGCAGGCCATGAAAGCGACGATAAAAATTGTTTCAATAAGCGCGGCCCTGCTGGCGATGCTGCTGGCCGACATACCGCTTTTGCCCATGCAACTGGTGCCCGATGCCCAGGCCATCCTCGGCGTCCGGCGTCGGACCGCCTTTAGAACCGCGGTCATAGTGGGAGGCGCGGCCTCCGCCCAGGTGGCGGCGGCCAACAACCGGGCGGCGACGGCCGAACAACAGGCCGCGGCGGCCAAGCAACAGGCGGCGGCGGCCGAACAACAGGCGGCGGCGGCCGAACAAAAGGCGGCTCCTGCTCCTGCTCCGGCGCCAGCCCCGGCCCCGGCTCCAGCTCCGGCCCCGGCTCCGGCCCGCACGCCGCCTCCGCCCTCCGCGGGCGGAACCTTGCCGCTGGGATCGGTGGTATCGACGCTTCCCTCGGGATGCGCCTCCCAGGCGATCAACGGCATCGAATACTACCGCTGTGGCAACAACTATTTCCGGGCGGTGTTCCAGGGGAACAGCTTGGTTTACGTGACCACGAAGCCTTAAAAGGGCCCGTCCTGACGACATAAAAACATAAGCCCTTTTTGCCCCAGCCCGCCCCGGGTGAAAAGAGCCGGCGCCGAGCAGGCGAGAACCACAAAACGAACTCGCGCCGACACGACTCGCACGTGTCTTTGGTGTTCGCACTTTAAAAAATGGCGCAAGGAGAAGAGAGATGGGTTTGGTTAAGAAATCATTTGTTTATCTGGCGCTGATCGCCATGAGTTTGGCGGGTTCCTCGGCCATGGCCCTGGAGACCACCGGCACCCCCGGAGCGCCGAATTCGACCACCACCATCAGCGGCAAACAACTGCCGGCGCCCGCCCCCAAGTTTGGCGGGGAAATCAAGGATGAGGCGCTCAAATCCAAGGACTGGTGGGCGCCGCGCATAGTGCCGCCCAAAAAAGCGCCCAACATCCTGCTGATCATCACCGACGACGCGGGCTTCGGGGTTCCCAGCACTTTTGGCGGGGTTATCCCTACGCCGACCATGGACAGCATCGCCAATGGAGGCCTGCGCTACAATCGCGTGTTCTCCACCGCCTTGTGTTCCCCAACCCGGTCGGCGCTGATCACCGGGCGCAACCACCACTCGGTGGGTTTCGGGGTCATCGCCGAGCAGTCCACCGGTTTCCCCGGCTACAACAGCATCATCCCCAAGGACAAGGCCACCATCGGCCGCATCCTGTTGGACAACGGCTACTGCACCTCCTGGTTCGGCAAGGACCACAACACCCCCGCCTTTGCCGCCAGCCAGGTCGGACCCTTTGACCAGTGGCCCACCGGCATGGGTTTCGAGTATTTCTACGGCTTCGTGGGCGGCGACTCCAACCAGTGGCAGCCCAACCTGTTCCGCAACACCACCCAGATCTATCCCTTCCGGGGTAAGCCGGGCTGGAACCTCGTCACGGGCATGGCCGATGACGCCATCTCCTACATCAACCGCATGCACCAGACCGACCCCCGCAAGCCCATCTTCATCAAGTACGCTCCCGGTGCAACCCACGCGCCCCATCACCCGACCAAGGAATGGGTGGACAAGATCCACGCCATGCATTTATTCGACGATGGTTACAACAAGCTGCGTGAGCGCATTTTTGAAAACCAAAAGCGCCTCGGGGTGATCGACAAGGACGCCGATCTGACCCCCTGGCCCAAGGAACTCCTGAAGCCCTGGGACGAGCTGAGCCCGGAGGCCAAGAAGCTCTTTATCCGCCAGGTTGAGGTGTTCGCCGCCTACGCCGCCTACAGCGACCACGAGATCGGCCGCGTGATCAAGGCCTTCGAGGACCTGGGCCGGCTGGACAACACCCTGATCATCTACATCAACGGCGACAACGGCACCAGCGCCGAGGGCGGCCCCCTGGGCACCCCCAACGAGGTGGCCTTCTTCAACGGCGTCAACGAGATCCCCGTGGACGTGCAGATGAAGTGGTACGACGTCTGGGGCACCGAGCAGACCTACAACCACATGTCGGCCGGCTGGTCCTGGGCCTTTGACACGCCCTTTGACTGGTTCAAGCAAAACGCCTCCCGCCTGGGCGGCGTCAACCAGAACATGGTGGTGTCCTGGCCGGCGCGCATCAAGGACAAGGGTGCCCTGCGCGAGCAGTTCATCCACGTGATCGACGTGGTGCCCACCATCCTGGAGGCCACCGGCATCTCCGCGCCCGAGGTGGTCGACGGCATCAAGCAGAAGCCCATCGAGGGCACCAGCTTCCTCTATACCTTTGACCCCAAGAACGCCAAGGCCGCCTCTCGCCACAAGACCCAGTACTTCGAGATGATGGGCCAGTGGGCCCTGTACGATAATGGCTGGTTGCTCAGCACCAAGGTGAACCGGGCTCCCTGGCAGGCCTTCGGCGTGGCCAACCCCGACCCCCTGAACAACCAGGTATTCCAGCTCTACGACCTGACCAAGGACTTCAGCCAAGCCCACGACATCGCGGCCCAGCACCCGGAAAAGGTCAAAGAGTTGCGCAAGAAGTTCGTCGAGGAAGCCAAGAAGTACCAGGTGTTCCCGATGAACGCCTCGGTGGCCGCCCGCGTCGTGGCCCCGCGGCCCAACATCACCGCCGGCCGCACCGAGTTTGTCTACACCCAACCCATGGTGGGCCTGCCCCAGGGCGACTCGCCTTTCCTGCTCGACAGCTCTTACACCATCACCGCGGAGGTGACGGTGCCCAAGGGCGGGGGCGAGGGCATGATCCTTACCTCCGGCGGTCGCTTCGGTGGCTACGGCTTCTACCTGCTCAAGGGCAAGCCGGTGTTCCTGTGGAACCTGGTGGACCTCAAGCGCATCAAGTGGGAAGGACCCGAGGTCTTGTCCCCCGGCAAGCACACCCTGGAGTTTGACTTCAAGTACGACGGCCTGGGATTGGGCACGCTGGCCTTTAACAACATGAGCGGCCTGGGCCGCAGCGGCGTCGGCACCCTCAAGGTGGACGGCAAGGCGGTGCAGACCATCACCATGAAGCGCACCCTGCCCATCATCCTGCAATGGGATGAAAGCTTTGACATCGGCTCCGACACGCTGACCGGGGTCAACGACGCCGACTATAAGCCACCGTTCGCCCTGACCGCCAAGCTCGACAAGCTGACAATCAAGGTGAATAGGCCCCAGCTTTCACCCGAAGACATAAAAAACCTGGAAAAGAGCGAAGCGGAAGCGCTTGATGGCGCTCCCCTGCGCCGCGTGCAGGCCGGGCCGCATTAAAGGTCCACCAGCGCGACGACCAGCTAGAGCCAGGCCGCATTCCTTGTTACGGGAGCGGCCTGGCTCTAGCGACCGATAGCTACAATCTCTCTTCAGAGGTGCAGATAACTATGAGCAAGACAATTTTTAAAAAATTGGTTCTTGCGGCCGTGTTGATCGTTATTATGGCGCTGCCCGCGTGGGCTGATTCCTTGAAGATGACCACGCCAATCGCACCCGGCGTCATGGTGCCGGACAAGCTCGAGACTTCCATCGGCAACCTGACGCTCAACTACGGCTACCCCGACGACGCCACCACCCAGAAGGTCTACGACAACCTGGACGCCTCCCGCGCGCTGCAGGCCTACCTGCTGGCCATTCCCATCGTCAACCAGGTGGGCATGCGCGACACGCTGCGCAAATTCGGGCCGGTGAACCAGACCGACGTAATCTGGGAAGACCTGGTGGACTCCAAGACCGTGGAACTGACCGCCAATGACAACACCGTCTACAGTTTTATTTGGCTCGACACCAAGAAGGGCCCGCTGGTGGTGGAGGTGCCGCCCATGGTCCTGGGTCTGATCGACGACTTCTGGTACAAGTGGGTTACCGACGTGGGCATTACCGGCCCGGACCACGGCAAGGGCGGTAAGTATCTGATCCTGCCTCCGGGCTACAAGGGTGAGATACCCAAGGGCTATTTCGTGGTGCGTCCCAGCACCTACGGCACATGGCTGCCCTTCCGGTCCTTCTTGGTCAAGGGCTCCACCAAGCCGGGCGTAGAGTCGGTCAAGAAACACCTGAAGATATATCACCTCTCCGACGCGGCAAACCCTCCGAAGATGAAGTTCGCCAATGCCTCCGGCATTCCCGCGAGCTTTGTCCCGCCCAGCGACTACGCCTTCTGGGGCATGCTCAACCAGGCCATCCAGGAGGAGCCCAGCGCGGGTAGCGACCCCACCACCCTGGGCCTGTTCGCCTCCATCGGCATCGTCAAGGGCAAGCCCTTCAATCCCGACGAGCGGATGAAAAAGATCCTGACCGACGCCGCCAAGATCGGCAGCGTGACCGCCCGGGCCGTCGCCTTCCGGATGCGCGACAAGAACGCCTTCTTCTACCCCAACAGCCCCTGGCGCCTGCCCTTCTTCGGAGGCTACAAGTTCGAGGTCGCTCCCGGCGTGTCCAACCTGGACGGGGCTATCTTCTTCTATTACATCGCCACCGGCGTGACTCCGGCCATGGCGGAGAAAATGGTGGGCAAGGGCTCGCAGTATCCCTGGTGCGCCCAGGACGCCAACGGCCAACCCTTTGAGGGCGCCAAGAACTACAAGCTCCATTTGCCGCCCAACGTTCCGGTGAAGGACTTCTGGTCGGTCATCGTCTATGACAACCAGACGCGCTCCATGATCCAGACCGACCAGCGTTTCCCCAGCGTTAGCAGCCAGAACAAGGATGTGCTGGTCAACAAGGACGGCTCGGTCGATGTGTATTTTGGACCCAAGCCTCCGCGAGGCAAGCAAAACAATTGGATTCAGACGATTCCCGGCAAAGGCTGGTTCATGATTCTGAGACTATACGGACCACTGGAGCCATGGTTCAACAAGACTTGGAAGCCCGGGGAAATCCAATTGCAACCGTAACTAACCTGTGCAGTTTACTGTTTGGGGCCACGAGCGTTAAGCGACAAATAGCCCCCGCAGGCACTCGAAGTTGGGGTTGTTGGTTTAAAGAACAACCCTACTGTAAGCGACAAGACTCGGATTAATAACAAAGGAGTTAACTCATGAAGAGATTGATCTTGGTGGCCCTGGCCGTAGCCCTGGTCCTGGGTGCGGCGCCATTGGCCCTGGCCGCTGATAGCGGCATAGTTGGAGGAGTTGTGGCCGTTGACGTGTTACAGCTGAGCGGCACCGTCACCGCCCTGGATCTCAAGGCGCGCACGGTGACTATCAAGGGCGATGGCGGGAGGACCATTCAACTCAACGCCAAGCAGGCCCGTAATCTGGAACAAGTCAAAGTGGGCGACCGGGTTGTCGCGGACTTTATCGAATCCGTGGCCCTGTACGTGACCAAGCCCGAGGGCGCCCCCGCGGCTGGTGTCGCCCGTATGGTCAAGCTGGCGCCCAAGGGCCAAATGCCCGGTGGCTTGGTGGCCGAGGTGGTGGAGATGCGGGCCCAGGTGGTGGCCATTGACTATAAAGCTCGCACCGTTTCGCTCAAAGGCCCCGAAGGCGCAGTGCGCACCTTGAAGATCGGCCCCGAGGCCAAGAACTTTGACAAGGTGAAAAAGGGTGACGATGTGGTGCTGCGCGTCAGCGAGGCTTTCGCTCTCACGGTTAAAAGACCTTAGGCGCTTTTATTAATTGGGATCTAATACCCCGCTGCCCACGGCGGGGTATTTTTTTGCACCATCGGCAAGGATTGTGCTGGATGGTCAGATGCCGCGTTTCTCACCCTGCCAGGCGCACCTAAGGAAACGGTCATGGCGGACTTTATGCGTACAAACGAGTACACCATTCCACAATTTCAAAAGGCAATCGACGCCTTTTTCGCAACCGGCGGTGCCTGTTCCACTCCACTCGCCGTTTTTAGGTGAAGGCTGAGTACCTCGAGGCATCCTTCGACGAAAGGACTTGTACATGCTCTTACGAAAAAAGCCGCTAGCGGCGAACATAATAATGACCATCTCTTTGGCCTGTTTTTGCCTGCTACTCAACAGTTTGCCTGTTATGGCCAAGTCGCAGGCAGAAGAACCCTATGCAAAGCTCACCGAGCAGTGCACCAAAATGCTGGAAGGTTTCGTGGCCCAAAAGCAGGCTAAGGCCATCCGCAATATGCTGGGCGGAGCCCGTGCCATATTCCTAGTGCCCAGCGAAAAAATGGGCGGCTTAATTGTGGGCTATGAGCGGGGGCAAGGCGCCCTTCTCAGGCGCCATGGAAAGTTGTGGAGCGACCCGGTGTTTTTACAGGCAAGCCAAGTCACCGTGGGCTTGCAGGCTGGGGCTACCGATTCCCAGGTGACCATGCTTATCATGACTGATCAGGCGGTGGAGGATCTCATTAAGGGAGTGAGCCAGTTCGGCGGCTCCGGCGGTTTCGCCCTTGGGGACATGGGTTTGGGCACTTCTGGCAGCGGCAGTGTAGGCGGAGGTCTGGAGGTTTTGACCATCTCCACCTCCAGCGGAGCTTATCTGGGCACCACCTTTAAGAACATGTCTTTGAGCCCGGCCCAAGCCATGAATCAGGCTGCCTATGGCAATGGCATGAAAATGGGTTCTGTTCTGGCCCAGCCTGGTGGCAAGCTGGCCGCGGCAGCCAAATTACGCAAGATTTTGGAAGAGGCCGTGATCAAAGCCTGGGGCAAGTAAAGAAAAGACTTGCCTCATACCCCTGTACACCGGCATGCCACAGATGGGGTATGGCTGGGCAGCCATCCACTTGCAGGTAAAGATTCGTGCTGGCCTCTCAACAACCAGGGCCGAACTCTAGAGAAAGTGCGGTGCACGTCAGAGTTTATGATGAAGGGAGAAGTTATTTAAATGTGTAAAAAATATAAAAAACAAGATGGCTTTTACTGCCAGTCGCTATCTGTTTGGCCTTAATAAACTTGTCAGGATGCATGGCGGTGGGCCCCCGCACCATTAGTGCGGGTCGGGCGGCTTATAATGAAGCAATCAACAGAACCGGCGATGAGCAACTACTGCTTGCAATCATACAACACCGATATGGTGAGACATCCTCTCTGATGGCGGTAAAACACGTTGCCGCCAATGTCCGTTTCAGAGCTCAAGCAGGTACGGATTTGGGTTTCGGCCCAAGCGTTACCTACGAAGGCAATCTGGTTCCCTTTAGTGGAGGACTGGTATACGAAGAAAATCCCACCATTTTATATACTCCAGTTATGGGTGAAAAGTATCTTCGGTCCCTGGTTTCACCTATTCCTTTGGGGCTGGCATTGATGACCCTGCGGTCCATGTCATTTAGGAGCAAGGCGTTTATCCTGTTGGTGAATAGGGTGAATAGGTTGCAAAATCCCGATTTTTTAGAGGAGCCGAATTCCAATCAAAATATGCGATTTAAACGCTTTGCCAGTTTATTTTCACAGCTAAGCCTGGCTGGCGTTCTGGAAGTTGTAAGCACCACGGAAGCAGACAGTAAGTATGCAATTTTGCTGAGAGGATATGGGCCTAGACATACACAGAAGGTGTCAGAGTTGCTCTCATTGTGCGGTTTGCCCAAGTTGACGGATTCTTCCAAAGACATTATTATTCCCGTCCGTTATTCGGTAAAAATTGGCAGTATCACGGGAATCGACCTAACCACTCGTTCAACATATGATTTGATTGAGATTATGCAGGCCTCGGTTCAAGTCCCCAAAGAACACATGCGCGCAGGCCTTACGATTGCATTCCCCCCGATGGGTTTGGCGGGGAAAGATATAAAAATCATGGCATCCAAGGAAAAACCCAATAATTTGTCATTGGCGGTACCGTATCGCGGATACTGGTTTTTCATTGATCAAAGCGACCAAAGCACTAAGGCCGCCTTCATTATGCTGAGAGCGTTTTGGTCCATTAGCATCGCTGGTTCAAGTAAAGCAGGGAGCGCACCTGTACTGACCATCCCTGTAAGCCGGTAAGTGAGATTGCCTATTGGCCAGTCCACTTTAATCCGGCCCAAATTTTAAATTAGGATTTTGAGTCGAGAGATGCGGCCGCGGCCATGGCCTTCGCCACCTACCTGCCGCCGGTCATCGGTCTGGACAACGCCCCCGCCTTCATCTGGCGGGCCGGGGGGATCACCCTGCTGAGCCTCTCCAGCAAGGAGGGGTTGGCCATCGGGGTGATCCTGGACCTGACCCTGGTGCACTACCGGGGCCTTCGCCTTGGGGGCCGGGTGCAGAATGGCCTGACCCTCGTCAAGCTGACCATCATAGGCCTTTTCATTGCTGGCGGGTTCTGGCTGGGGCAGGGGGACTGGCGCAACTTCGCGCCTCCCGCCGGGGGAGCCAGCCTTTGGCAAGGGGAGTTCGCGGTCTCTTTGATTTTAGTGTCGTTCGCCTATTCCGGCTGGAACGAGGCCGCCTACCTGGGGCGGAGATAAAAAACCCGCCCGTAACATCCCTCTGGCCCTGGTGAGGGGCACTGTCCTGCTCTGCGCCATCCACCTGCTGATCAAAATCCTCTACGTCTACTCTCTGCCCCCCGGGGAGATGAGTGGGGTGCTGGAGGTGGGAGGGTTGGCGGCCAAGCCGATGTTGAGGCACGGCGGCCAAACAGGAAATTGACGACAGGTCCTGCCGCGCCAGGCCCGCGTTTTATGCCAGCATTACAAAGTGTTATATCTGGCAAACTATCCTCAGCCCATGGTTGGGTTTCTGATCACGAAATCGCTAATAGACCCTGTGCGACAAATTTATTTCGATCCTGGTCATGCAAGGCGCAATTGCGCGTTTCCAATGGCTGACAAAATGATATGGATTTAAAATCAGATTCTGTAATACTATAGATAAAGGACAATATTTAGTAATAGTTATCATTTGTTAACTGGTTGCAGGCTCCCAAAATACGTATGAGCCTAAACAGATTCAGCAGCCCTATTGGCTGGCGGCAGGAAAAGGAGCCACCGGTCAAAACAAACCGAATGATCAACTGAAGGACACGCCTGCCCATGGTTTCGGTTCTTGCAGCACCAATATCTTCTCTCCTCCCACCAAACACCATAGGCTGTTTAGCCATATATTTCAAGGCATTATCCGGTGCGGGTCCGGTCCGGCCGCTTAACCTGGAACCGCCCGCGCATCCTCGCTGGAATCACAAGATGGTAAGCCATGGCCGCATCTGAAAGCAGCCAAGAGAACCAAGGGAGGGGCTTGCCAATCACCTCTGGCCCGGCGGCCAACCGCGATAGTTACGTCAGCTTTCGTCTGGACCGGGAGTTGTTCGCCTTGCCCCTGGATCGGGTGGAGCGGGCCCTGCGCATGGTCGCCCCGGTGCCCCTGCCCGAAGCTCCGCCCTGGATCGCCGGGGTGATCAACATGCACGGTCAGGTGTTGCCTGTATTGGACCTGGGGCAGCTGTTCGGCCGCCCGCCCCGCCCGCCCCATCCCGACCAGCGGCTTTTGGTGGTGTCCCAAGCGCCCCGCGTGGTGGCCCTGCAGGTAGACGCGGTGGAGAGCGTGGTGGAGGCCACGCCCGGAGAGTTGGAGCCGCCCTCGGGACACCTTGCCGGCTCGCGGGTGCTGGCCGGGGTTTTCGAGCACCGCGAGGAGCTGGTGCTGTTGGTGGACCCGGACCGGCTGGCCCCGGCTGATTGGCAGAACCGGGAAGACCTGTGGCAAAAGCTGGAGGAGCAGGCCGCCCGCCTGTTGGCGGAGAGCGATGAATAGGTCCTCGGCAGGTGTCGCCCTTAGCCAAGGCGAGTTCGTGCTGTTCCACGACCTGGTGCTGGCGCGCACGGGCATGCACTTCTCCTCCCGCCGCCAAGGTGAGATGGCCCGCCACCTGCGCCTGGTGGCCGAGGAGGAAGGCTTCGAGAACCTGCTCCAGCTCTACCAGCGGCTGGCCGAATCCCGCACTGACAGCCCCCTGTGGGACCGCGTGATCAGCGGCCTGACCGTGGGTGAGACCTACTTCATGCGCGATAGCGCCCAGTTCGCGGCCCTGCGCCAACACATCCTGCCCGAGATAATCCGCCGCCGCCAAAAAGAGCGCCGCTTGCGCATATGGAGCGCCGGCTGCGCTTCGGGCGAGGAGCCTTACTCCTTGGCCATGCTGCTCAGCGAGCTCATCCCCGACTGGGAACTATGGTCGGTACTCATCCTGGGAACCGACATCAACAAGCAATCTTTGGCCCGGGCCCGCCAGGGGACCTACAAGAAATGGTCATTCCGCCAGTGCGGCCCCGAGGTGACCAGGCGCTATTTCAATTCTCAGGGCCAGCTCTTCCAGATCAAGCCCGAGGCCGCCCGCCGGGTCTCTTTCGCCTATCTCAACCTGGCCGAGGACACCTATCCCTCGCTTATGACCAACACCTGCGCCATGGACCTGATCCTGTGCCGCAACGTGGCCATCTACCTGCCCGAGGAGCAGGTGCGCAAGATGGTTAAGCGCTTCACCGGGTGCCTGGCCCAGGATGGCTGGCTGTTGGTGGCCGCCACCGAGACCGATCCCAGGGGGTTCCCCGGCTTGGCCACCCGCGCATTTGACTCGGTGACTGCCTATCAGTTGCAGGCCCCGGGCGACAAGGCCCCTGCGGAAACCGCGCTCCCGGTGTCATGCGAGCCCCCGGCCGCCGCCGTGGCCGTGTACCAAGCCCCTAGGCCGCTCCCTGCCGCGCCGCCGGCCCGGCCCCAGCCCAAGCCGACTCTTCCCACGGGCCCCGAGCTGCTTGCCCAGGCCCGCCGCATGCTGGAGCGGGACCAGCTCCAATCGGCCCGTTGCCTACTGGAGCAGGTGCGCAGACATGGCGCATCCACGGCCAACCTTTGGCTCAAGGGAGCCCGCCGCCTGGCCAACCAAGGCAGGTTGTCCGAGGCGAGGCACTGGTGCGACCAGGCCTTGCAGGCCGATCCCCTGCTGCCCGAGGCCCATCACTGCCGGGCGCTGATCGCCCTGGAGGAGGGCGAGGCGGAGCTGGCCGGGGACCACCTGCGCAAGGCGCTGTACCTGGAGCCTAACCACCTGGCGGCGCATTTTTCCTTGGCCACCCTCTACCGCAGGCTGGGCCAAAACCAAAAGGCCCTGCTACACGGCCGCCAGGCCATCCGCCTGGCCTCCAGCCTGCCCGCGGACCAGAAGGTGCCCGAGGCCGACGGCCTGTCCGCCGGGCGCATCGTGACCATGTTGCAGGTCCTTTTGGAAGCGGCCTGAGCCGAATAATGGGAGAACGCATCCATGAGCCCAGAGAGCACGGCCAAACTCAACGCTAGCCAGCAGCAGATGCTGGAACGGCGGGCCCGCGAACTGGCCCGGCGCATAGGGCGCGAACAGGAGGAGGTGTGGGACCTGGCCATGGTCACCTTCGGCCAGGGTCGGGAACGCTACGGGGTGGAGTTGCCTTTCCTCAGGGAGGTGCAGCCGCTCAAGGGCCTTAACTGGTCGCCGGTGCCCTGCACCCCGCCGTTCATCGTGGGTGTGGTCAACCTGCGGGGACGCCTCTACTCGGTGATGGACCTGTCCAGTTTTTTGGGGGCGGGAACCGCCGAGGTGGGCGAGCACGCCCACGTGCTTTTGGTGGGCGGAGGGCGCCTGCCCGGCGGCGGGCAGATGGAGCTCGGGCTGTTGTCCGAAGACCTGCCCCGAATTCGCCGCATTTCCCGCCAGAACCTGCGGGAGCCTCGGGACACGGTGTCGCCGGAGGCCGAAAAATATTTTCAGGGCGTCACCAAGGACATGGTGGCCCTTTTGGAGATAGATAGCTTGCTTTCTGACCCGGCTATCATCGTGGGTTGAGCCGACGGTGGCTGGAGTCCACCGCGGGGAGCAGTTGAAAAAAGGGTGGATATAGAGCCATGCCCTCCACGCAGCCGCAAAAAATCACCTCCTCTCACTGGTGGAAAAGTATCGCGTCGATTGGGACATACAAGTTTCAGGCGCATTCAATGAACGCACAATAAGGGATGTTTCCCATGCTTGAAAACATCAGCCCAAAGACCAAGCTTTACGTGACTATTTTGATCATAGCCCTGGTCATTGCCGGCCTGTTCACCATCGGCAAGGTTGGATTCGACACCTTGACGGGGCTCAGGGCCTACGTAAACGGGGAGAGCCTGTGGGCCAAGGGGCAAAGGGACGCCACTTACAATTTGCGCCGCTATGCCGTCACCAGGGAAAAAGAGTATTACACCCGGTTCCTGAAGAAACTCAACGTCACCTTTGGGTTCAAAAAGGCCCGCCAGGAATTGGAAAAGCCCGATCCGGACATGCGGGTGGTGCGTCAGGGGTTTGCCGAAGGAGGCATTCATCCGGATGACATGGCGGTCATGGCCTGGCTTTATAAACGATTCCGCAACCTCGATCTAATGGACAAGGCAATAAAAACCTGGGGCCACGCTGACAGTCTGATTGTGCAATTACATAAAATGGGCGCGGGGCTGGAAAGCCGAATATCCAAGGGGGACGTAACCCCGAAATACCTGGAAAAGTTCAACGCCGCGCTCAGCACCCTGGAAAATAAGGTCAATGTCGCCGAGGAGAGCTTTTCCTCCACAATCGGCGAGGCATGCAGGTGGGCTGCCAACCTCCTGCTGACTGTGATGATCGTTTTCACCATCATGGGTGGCGCCATATGTCTGACTCTGCTTTTGTTCGTGGGCAGGATCATCACCAAAATGCGCCAATATGGCGAAGACCTGGCCGAGAAGGCCGCCGCCGAGAAGGCCGCCCTGGAAAAGCTGGGCCAGAAGATGGAACAGGAACAGGCCACCAAGGCGTACCTGGAAGAGACGATTCGCGAGTACGTGGCCTTTGTGGAAAAAGTGGGGGCCGGCGACCTGACCGGCCAGGTTAATCCGCCCCGGGAGGATGACGAGCTGAGCACCCTGGGCACCAACCTCAACAGCATGACCGCCAGCCTGCGGGCTCTGGCGGGCCCGATGCGCGAGGCCACGGGCAACCTGAATTCCATGTCCAGCGAGTTGGTGGCCTCGGCCTCCCAGCAGGCGGCGGTGTCCAGCGAGCAAGCCGCCGCGGTGAGCCAGACCACCACCACCGTTGCCGAGGTGCGCCAGACCGCCGAGCAGTCGGCCCGGCGGGTGGATGCGGTGGCCGAGCAGGCCCAGGAATCCATGCGCCTGGCCGGGGAGGGCCTCAAGGCGGTGGACAGCACCGTTGAGGGCATGAACCAGATCAAGGAGCAGGTGGTGGTGATCGCCGAGAGCATCCTCGGCCTGAGCGAGCAGACCCAGCAGATCGGCGAGATCATCTCCACGGTCAACGACATCGCCGACCAGAGCAACCTGCTGGCTCTCAACGCTTCCATCGAGGCGGGCAAGGGCTTCGCGGTGGTGGCCGACGAGGTGCGGGCCCTGGCCGAGCAGTCACGCCAGGCCACCGAGCAGGTGCGCGAGATCCTGGGCGAGATCCAGAAGGCGGCCAATACCGCGGTGATGGTCACCGAGGAGGGCAGCAAGCGGGCCGAGCTGGGGGTGGAACTGACCCAGCAGACGGGCGAGACCATCGCCAACATCAACCAGCGTGCCTCCCAGGTGGCCCAGACCGCCCAGCAGATCGCCGCCTCCACCAAGGAGCAGGTGGCGGGCATGGAGCAGATGGTGTCGGCCATGGAGAGCATAGACCAGGCCACCGAGCAGAACCAGGCCGGCACCCGGCAGGTGGAGGAGGCCGCGGCCAACCTGAACGCCTTGGCCGCCCAGCTCAACTCCCTGGTGGAAAAGTACAGGGTGGGCTGAGCCGGTGCGCATGCAACCGCATAGGACAGGGCCGGGAGGGATGAAATGAGCTCCGACGACGACTTCCGCCGCCAGCTCATGGAAACCTTCCAGGCGGAGCTTCAGGAGCACATCGGGGTGCTCACCGACGGCTGCCTGGCCCTGGAGAAGGACCCATCCTCCGAGGAGATCGGGCGCCTCATCGAGGGCATGTTCCGCGCGGCCCACAGCCTCAAGGGCGCAGCCCGGGCGGTGGAGCTGGAAGACCTTGGCTTGATGGCCCATCGCATGGAGGACGTGTTCAGCGCCATCCGGCGGGGAGAGATGGGATTCTCCCCCGAACTGGGCGACCTCTGCCTGCATACGTTGGATTTTTTGAACCAGGCCGCCCAGGCCCACCAGAAGGGCGCTCCCCTTGCCCCCGGCGCATTGCGCGCCTTGCTCAAAGAGCTGGAGGCCGCGGCCCAGGGATCTCCCTTCACCCTGCCCGGAGGCCCGGCTCCCGCCGCCACGGAGCAACCAGAGGCCGCCAGGCCGCAGGCGCCGGAGAAGGCCCCCGGGCCGCGGACCGGAACCCCGCCGGACGAAACCGCCTCCGAAACCACGCCCGAAGCGGCGCCCGCCGGCGGAACCATCCGGGTCAATGTGGACAAGCTCGACGCCTTGATGGATGGCATGGTGGAGTTGCTGGTGGCACGCATGCGCCCGGCCCACCGTCTCAAGGAGCTGAGCCAGATGCGCAATAAGCTGGCCGCCTGGGAAACCGGCTGGCGTCAGATGCGGGCCACGGTGAATCAAATCCGCCGCCGGGAGACCGGGGACCCCCAGTTCATGTCCCTGGTCAACTATCTTATGGAAAGCGAGCGCGACCTCCGGGAGCTAAACGACGCGGCCGGGCGCATTGCCCGGGGCATGGCCGCCGACAATCGCCAACTGGTGCTTCTCACCGATGAGATGCAGATGGGGGTGCACCGGGTTCGCATGCTGCCCCTGTCAAACCTCTTTTCCCTGTTCCCCCGCATGGTGCGCGACCTCGCCCGGGACGCGGGCAAGCAGGTGGAGCTGGTGGTGCGGGGCCAGGACACCGAGGTGGACCGGCAGGTGCTGGAGGCCATGAAGGCTCCACTGACCCACCTGCTGCGCAACGCGGTGGACCACGGCATAGAGACCCCGGCCCAGCGGGTGGCTGCGGGCAAGCCCTCGCAGGGCACGGTTATCCTCAGCGCGTCGCAGCGCGGGGGCATGGTGGTGCTGGAGGTAAGCGATGACGGAGCGGGCATAGATCCTGACCAGGTGCGCCGGGCGGTGGCCGCGGGGGGTATTGCGCCAGAGGGCGAGGAGGACGCCCACGAAATTCACCAAGTGCTGTTCCGCTCGGGTTTCAGCACCAAGGACCAGGTGAGCCAATTGTCGGGCCGGGGGGTGGGACTGGACGTGGTCAAGGCCGAAGTGGAGAGCTTGCAGGGAAGGGTGACCGTGGACTCGACCCATGGCAAGGGCGCCAGTTTCACCATGCTCCTGCCATTGACCATGGCCACCACCAACACCCTGCTGCTCAAAGCGGCCGGCGTCACCGTGGCTGTCCCGGCCACGGCGGTGGAGCGCATACACCATATCCCCCAGGAAAAGGTGGGAAGCGTGGAGGGGCGCTCGGTGGCCGAGTTGGGCGGACGCGCGGTGCCCTTGGTCTCCCTGGCCGGGGTGCTGGGCCTGAATGGCGATGCCAGGCCGGCCGGCGACAGCCTGCTTGTGGTGGTGATGGGGCTGGCCGAGCGGCGCTGCGCCTTCATGGTGGACGCCCTCCGAGGCATCCAGGAGGTGGTGGTCAAGAACCTGGGCCGCCAGCTCAAGAGCGTGCCCAACGTGGAGGGCGCGGCGATATTGGGCAGCGGCGAGGTGATCATGGTGCTCAACGTGGTGGACCTGTTGGCCCTCTCGCGCCAGGAAGCGGCCCTCAAGGCCTCCGCCCCTGCCCGCGCCTCCCAGGCGGCCGCGTCGCTGATTCTGGTGGTGGACGATTCCATCACCACCCGCACCCTGGAAAGGAACATCCTGGAGACCGCGGGCTACCGGGTGGAGGTGGCCAGCGACGGCGAGGAAGCCTGGGCCCAGGTGCAAAGAGGCGGCTTCGACCTGGTGGTGAGCGATGTGGACATGCCCCGCTTGGACGGTTTCGGTCTCAGCGAGCGGCTCAAGGGAGACCAACGCTTCCGGGACATTCCGGTGGTGCTGGTCACCTCCCTGGACTCGGAGGAGGACAAGCTGCGAGGCATGCAGAGCGGGGCTGACGCATACATAACCAAGGGCGAGTTCGACCAAGGGCATCTGCTGGGTACCATCGAAAGGCTCATCGGGTAAAGAAACGATGATCAGAACGCTCATAGTTGACGATTCGGCCACCCAGCGCCAGCTTCTGCGCCAGGTGCTGGCCGACGAGCCGGAGTTCAAGGTGGTGGGCGAGGCGGCTGATGGCCTGGAAGCGGTGGAGATGTGCCTCAGCCTGGAGCCGGACTTGGTGACCATGGACATCCAAATGCCGCGCATGAACGGCTATGAGGCCATCCAGCGCATCATGTCCGAGTCGCCCAGGCCCATCGTTGTGCTCACCAGCTCCATGAGCGACCGCGAACTGGGCATCAGCTTCAAGGCTTTGGAGCATGGGGCCTTGATGGTCCTGGGCAAGCCCACCAACCTTTCCGGTCCGGCCGGGGAGCTACAGCGGCTGCGGGACCAGCTCAAGGCCATGGCCGGGGTGAGGGTGGTGGGCCGCCGCCGAGACCCAAACCGGCCCCGCTCCGCTTCGCCGCCCCGCGCGCCGATCGCCACGGCACGGCCCCGCTCTCCGGTTGGGCTTATCTGCCTGGGCGCATCCACTGGCGGCCCCCCGGCCCTGCAAACCATATTGCGGGGGCTCGATCCGGAAAAAACTCCGCCCATCGCGGTGGTGCAGCACATCAATCCAGGCTTTGTGCAGAGCCTGGCCTCCTGGCTTGGCGACACCACCGGTTTCCAGGTGAAGCCGGCCACGGCCGGAGAGCGCTTGCTGCCCGGCAAGGTGCTTCTGGCCCCGGAGGGCAAGCACCTGGTGGTGGCGCGAGCGGGGAGGGCCGACCTGATGGCCGGAGCGGCGGTGAACGGCCACTGCCCGTCGGTGACCGCCCTGTTCCGCTCGGCCGCGACGGCCTATGGCCAGGCGGCTGTGGGGGTGCTGCTCACCGGCATGGGCCGCGACGGAGCTCAGGGGCTCTATGAGATGCGTCAATCCGGGGCCAGAACCATCGCCCAGGACAAGCAGAGCAGCGTGGTCTGGGGAATGCCCGGCGAGGCGGTCGCCCTGGGCGCGGCTGCCGATGTGCTGCCCCTGTCCTCGGTGGCCCCACGGCTCAGGGCGCTGTGCACACTGGGTAAAAGCGCCTTTAGGAACAAGGACTGAAACAAGTAAACGGGACTATCACCATGAACACTGCCCCCAACGACAACAACCAACAGCCGGCTGAAAAGATCCTGTGCGTGGAGGACAGCCCCACCCAGGCGGCCCAGATCAAACACATCCTGGCCAGCGAAGGCTACCGGGTCGAGGTGGCGGTCAACGGCTACGAATCGCTGTCCATGGCCCGCGAGATCAATCCTGATTTGGTGGTGCTGGACATCATGCTGCCCGACATCGACGGCTACAGCGTCTGCCGCAAGCTTCGCTCCCAATCCACGTCCTACATGCCCATTATGATGCTCAGCGCCCGCCAGGAAGTGGAGGACCGCCTTGACGGTTTGGATGTGGGTGCGGACGACTATTTGCCCAAGCCCTTCGACGCTCGTGAGTTTATAGCCCGGGTGAAGTCTTTGCTGAGAATCAAGCGGCTCAACGACGACTTGAGCGACCGGCTCAGCGAAGCCAAGGAGTCGTTCAATGTCTGGCGCCAGGTGGCGGTGACCGACCATCTGACCGGGCTTTACAACCGCTACTATCTGCAGAAGATGCTGCAAGAGGAAATATCCGTTGCCAGCCGTTACGGCACTCCCCTGGCCTGCATCATGCTGGACATCGACCACTTCCGCGACTTCAACAACACCCACGGACACCTGGTGGGCGACGAGGTGCTCAGGGGGCTGGCGCGAATCCTGGGCAAGGATTCGCGGGATTCCGACGTGATCGCCCGCTACGGCGGCGAAGAGTTCGTGCTGCTGCTGCCCATGACCGACCTGGAGGCCGCCGCCAGCAAGGCGAGCCGCCTTTGCGCCGAGGTTTGCGCCACTCCCCTGGCCAGCGAGGCGGGCAACCTTCACGTGACCATCAGTCTGGGAGTGGCTTCGCTGCCTGACGAAGACATATCCACCCCGCTCAAGCTCATCGCCAAGGCCGACCGGGCCCTGTACCTGGCCAAGGAGGCCGGGCGAAACCGGGTGGTGATCTTGGGGGCCGGAGACAGCGAACCCCGGGAGTTCCCCTGCCAAGGGGAGGGGGGCGCATGCGCTCGGCTGAAATGAAGGGAAGCCTGCCATGATAAAGGTGCTGGTGGTGGATGACTCGGTGACAACCCGGGAGTTGCTGGTCCATATCCTGGGCCAGGATCCGGAAGTGGAGGTCGTGGGGCAGGCATCGGACGGGGCCCGGGCCGTGGAAATGGCCGGGCGGCTCAAGCCCGATGTAATCACCATGGATGTGGTTATGCCGGACATGGACGGGGTGGAAGCGACCAGGCGCATTATGGCCTCTCAACCCGCGCGCATAGTGATGGTTACCGCCCACGCGGACTCCAGCGAGCCGGCGGTGGCTTTCGAGGCGCTCAAGGCTGGCGCTTTGGAGGTGGTGGCCAAGCCCGGCGAGCCCGGCCGCGACCATGATTGGGAGAGCCGCCTGGTGGATACAATAAAAGCAATAGCCGGATTGCCGATGGTCAACATGGCCGCCGGGAAGTTTTAGTAAAGCTGATGAACCAACGGGTCCGCATACTGATTGCCGAGGATAGCCCTACCCAGGCGGTGAAGTTGGCCATGCTCCTGGAGCGGGCCGGATACCAGCCCAAGGTGGCCAATAACGGCCGCGAGGCCTTGGACAAACTACGGCAGGAGCCCGCCGCCCTGGTGATCAGCGACGTGATGATGCCCGAGATGACCGGCTACGAGCTCTGCGCCGCCCTGAAGCAGGATCCCGCCCTGGCCCCCACGCCGGTGATTTTGCTCACTTCGCTCAACGATACCGAGGATGTGATCCGCGGGCTGGAGCACCAGGCCGACTACTACGTCACCAAGCCTTACGACGAGCAATATCTTCTGACCAAGGTGAACGCCATCGTTTCCGGCCAGGAGAAGGTGGAGCTCGAGGGCGACGAGCTTGTGGTGAGCATAGGGGGCCGCCAACATCAGGTGCCGGCCGACCGCCGCCAGATGCTCAACCTGCTTTTGTCCACCTATGAGAACGCGGTTCTGCAAAACCGGGAGCTCGGGCGCACCCGCGACCAGCTGGAAGTCACCAACGCCAGGCTGGCCGACAACCTAAGCGAGTTGGCCGCATCGGAGATGCGCTTCCGCAGCTTGGTGCAGACCGTGCCAGACATTGTCTATCGTCTGAACCCCGAGGGCGAATTCACCTTTATCAACGAAGCCATCAGCCGCCTGGGCTATGAGCCCAGGGATCTGATAGGGCGGCATTTCAGCTGCATCATCGAACCTTCCGAGGTCAAGCAGGTGAGCCGGGACGAGGTGCTGCCCCGCTTCAGGGGGGTTGCCACCGGCAATCAGAGCGCTCCCAAGCTATTCGACGAGCGGCGTTCCGGGGAACGCAAGACCACCGGCCTCGAGGTGAAGCTGCTATGCAAGCACAGCGACGTGCCACAGCCGGGCTTGATCGAACCCCTGACCGATGATTTGCTCTATGCCGAGGTGAGCAGCGCGGGCCTGCACCAGGACGATGTGCCGTCAGCGGCCCAATTTTTCATCGGAACGGTGGGGGTCATTCGCGACATCACGGTTCGCAAGCGCATGGAAAAGGATCTGGAAAAGGCCAACCTGGAGTTGGAGCGCAAGGTGGCCGAGCGCACCAGCAGCCTGGAGGCCAGCAACCAGGCCCTGCAGGAGGAGATCGCCCAGCGCGGCAAGGCGGAGGCCGAGCTGAAGCAGTCTTTGCAGGAGATAAAAAGGGCCCAGGCCGAGACCCGCGAGATGGAGATGCAGCTTCGCCAATCCCAAAAGATGGAGGCCGTGGGGACTCTGGCCGGAGGTATTGCCCACGACTTCAACAACATCCTTTCGGTGATGATGGGCTACGCCGAACTGGCCCTGGACGACGCCCGGAAGGGCCTGGTTAGCCCTGGAGATCTGGAAGAGGTGATCAACTCGGCAAAACGGGCCAAGGGACTGATCAAGCAGATACTGACCTTCAGCCACCGCATGGAGCCGGAGTTCAAGCCTCTTGAGATCAACAAGGAGGTGGTGATGGTGGCCAACCTGCTGCGCAGCACCCTCCCCAAGATGATCCAGGTCCATCTGTCGCTGTCCCCGGAGCTGCCCTTGATCAAGGGCGACCCTTACCAGATCCAGCAGATGATGATGAACCTGGGCACCAACGCCCGGGACGCCATGCCCGACGGCGGCGAGTTGACCTTGGCCACTGCTCTGGAAGATGTGGACGGCCTGAATTGCATGGCTTGTTCCAGCAATTTTTCGGGGCGCTACATCACCTTGTCGGTGAGCGACAACGGGACCGGCATTCAAAACGATGTTCTGCACCGGATTTTCGAGCCCTTCTACACCACCAAGGAGGTTGGCAAAGGCACCGGTTTGGGGTTGGCCACGGTCTTCGGTATAGCCAAAGCCCACAGCGGACACCTGACCTGCCGTAGCCAGGCCGATCAGGGCACGGTGTTCACCGCTTACCTGCCGGCTGACGAGAATGTCATGGCCGCGGCGCCCTTGGAGGAGCCGCAATACGGTCCCGGGCCAGGGGGCGACGAGACCGTACTGCTGGTGGATGATGAGGAACATCTGCTCAAAATAGGCCAAACCCACCTGAGCAAAGCGGGCTACCAAGTGCTGCGGGCATCCAGCGGGGAGGAGGCCCTGGAGGTGTATCGGTCTCATCGGGGCGAAGTCGATCTTGTCGTCCTGGACCTGAGCATGCCCGGCATGGGCGGTTCGAAGTGCTTGGAGCAACTGCTGGCTCTGGACCCCAACACCAGAGTGATCATTGCCAGCGGCTACTCCCGCGGCGGCGACCTGCACCAGACCCTGTCCGACAAGGCAGTGGGCCTGTTGCCTAAGCCGTTCAGCAAGGACGAGATGCTACGCACTGTACGCATGGCCTTGGACGCCTGAGGCCGCCGGCGAAGCCCAGGAATATGGGGCGCCGCTTGGGTAATTGCCAAAAAAATGAATTGATGGAAATTTATATGGTCAGGGCGTCTCAAGGTCGTTAAATGCGGCGAGGGTGGTTAAGAGGTGGAGCCTAAAAAATCTGACAGTCGTGCAGGGCGGTAGGCACGACGCTGATGAAGGGACCACTGATATTAGCAGGAACAAACCCAGACGGTTTTCGGCTGACCACTAGACCGAGGTGGCTCTTGAGGCTTTGACGGGCGGGCAGACACTTCCGGAGCTGGCGGCCCGTTTCGACCTTTCCCCCAACATGATCGCGCAATGGAAACGCCAGGCCACCGAGGGCATGGTCGAGGCCTTTTCCAGTTCCCGTGAAAATTTTCCTGCGATTGCCGGAGCTGCCTTTGGCCCATTAAACCAAAAAACGTCCGGGGTTGATAGGAGCCTCATCCCCCGACGAGGTGCCACCCGTTTCGGGGCCAGGTGGGGTGGGAGATTCCCTGGTTCGCTTCCTCGGACATGGAGCCTTGGGGGGCCATGCAGAGAGCAGGGCCTACCTGCTTGGCTTAGGCCTCCGGGGTCATGTTACCCAGGGAGCTGTGTGGCCGAAGCTGGCTGTAATCCAGCCGCCTGGTTGCATAGTTGCAAACCTACTGGCTGCTATTTGGCCCCATGGCGGGTCGCTGTGCCGGCCGCTTACTTTTTCTCTGGAGACAAGAAGCCGTACTTGCGGTACACCGTTTGTCCTTCCGGGCTGATCAGGAAATCCAGGAAGTCCTGGGCCGCCTGGGGGTGAGGGGCATTTTTCATGGCCGCGGCGGTGTAGGTGACGTACTGGTTTTGCCCGTCCGGTATCCGGACCATGGCGATGGGGTTTTTAATCATGCCCTGAAAATAGGCTTCGGTGTACCAGACAGGCCCGGCGTCAGCCTTCTTTTGCATGATGTGCATGGGCGTCTGGCGGTGGTGCATGCGGGTCAGCCAGGTGGTGCCGGCCTTTTTCTTGGTCTGCATGATCTGGTTCTTGAGCTTCTGGCCACCGGCGGCGACATAGGACTTTTGTATGGGGGTGGCGATGCCCTCCCACTTGGGGTTGGGCATGGACACCTTCACGTCGTCGCGGCCTAGGTCCTTGAGTCCCTTGATGTGCTTGGGGTTGCCCTTGTAAACCATGATGGCCAGGCGGTTGCGGGCGTAATCCACGGTGCGGCCGAACCAGCCCTTTTCCTTCTGCATCTTGATGATGCGGTTGTGCCCCCGGGTATACACGTCTGGCTGAAGGTCTATGCGCAGGGTTCCCACGATCAGGGCGCCCTGTTCGATTTGTTGCGCCTCGATGCCGGGCGGCAGGGTCTGCCAGTAGATGCGCTTGTACTGGGGGTGCTTCTTCTGGAAGGCCTTCATCAGCTCGTGGGTGACCATGAACTGGTTGCCCGCGAAAAACACCACCAGCTGCGGGTCCACCACGTCGCCGTGCAAATCGGACAGGCCGTTGACGCAGCGCAGGGAGAACTGTTTGCCGTCAGTGGGCGTGCCGGCCCAGGGGGGGTAAACCTGGGTGGCCAGGGCGGAGGAGGCCGCTAGCATGACCAGGCTCAGAGTGCATAAAAAAACCAGTGTCCGCAGCATACGCCCTCTCCTTTTAGGTCAGCGGCGATCCCGGATTTGGGGCCGGGACCGCCGCTGCTTGGTTCACTTACTTGGCCTTGCCCTTGTCATGGGCCTTGATGATGGGCTGGAAGGGCCCCAAACGATGCTGTTCGGCCGAGAATCCGTCATCCCAGGGAGGATAGGGCGAATCCACCGGTTTCTGCTTCTTGTCGGGGTAGTCCTTGCTCAGCTTGGCCGGGCTCATGCGGGGCCGGGGCAGGCTGTTGAAGTAGGCGGTGATGTCATAGGCCTGGTCGGTGGTGAGCACCGCATGCCGGTAGGTGGCTCCCAGGGGCATGTTGGCCCGGATAAAAGCCGCCGCGGTCATCAGGCGGTTCATGCCCGCGCCGTTGTTAAAGGCGTCCGGCCCAGCCAGGGGCGGCACCACGTACTTGGTCTGATGGGTGTACAGTCCCTGATAGCCCATCCCCTGAACTCCATGGCAGGCCAGGCAATAGGTGGCGTAGGCTTCCTTGCCCGCGGCCAGGTTGGCCTTGCGGTCGGGGAACTTCAGCTTGGGCGTGCCCTTGCCCACCATCTTCTTGGGCGCGCCTTCGCTCAGCCAGGTCAGGTAGGCCACCATGGCCTTCATTTCCGCGCTGTCTTTGGGCAGGGGCCGGCCGTTCATGCTGCGCATGAAGCACCCGTCGATCCGGTCCTGGATGTCGCCCATGCCGCCCTTGCGGGCGCGGTAGCTGGGGTAGCGCTTGGTGACTCCCACCCAGGGGTTGCCGAAACGCTGCGTCCCCATGTTCAAGTGGCAGTTGGTGCAGTCCAGGGTGTTGCCCGAGTAGCGCTTGCCGAGGTGGGGCTGGCCCAAGCCCAGATGGAGGTTGGTGCGGTTGAGCAGCTCAAAGCCGCGGCGCACCTGCTCGCCCTCGGGGCCTTTAGGCAGATGGTTGGGGTTGCGGGGTTGCCACCAGCTGCCGGCCATGGCCACCTTCACCGGCGGAGCCTGGTAGCGGGCGGGGGCGGTGAGGCTGTTCAGGAATAGAAGCACGGCGTGGATATCGCTCCGCTGCCAACGCTGATCCAGTTGCAGCCAAGCCATCAGGTCCACTGCCTCGCCGATGGTCCCCACTCTCCCGTCGTGGAAATAGGGCCCTGTGATGGCCACGTTCCTGAGCACCGGCACCTTGAAGACGTAGCGGTCCGCCGGGTTTTTGGTGACGCTGTAGCGGCCCAGATCCTTTTGGTCGAAGTAGGGATGATAAACCCCAATTTTCTGGAAGAGCATGCCGCCCATCACCGGCCCTCCGTGGCAGCGCACGCAACCCCGGTTCATGAACAGCCGCAGGCCCTTTTTCTGCTTGGCCGAGAGAACCGAGGCGTCCCCGGCCAGGAAGCGGTCGAACTGGCTCTTGGTGATCAGAGTGCGCTCAAAGGCCGCCACCGCGTGGGAGAAGTTCTTGGCGTTCACGGGCTCCTTGTCCTTGGGGAAGGCCTGGGCAAAGGCCTCGCGGTAGCCCTTCATCTTTTTGAGGCGTGCCATGGCCTCCACCACGTCGGGCATACCCATCTCCATGGGGTTGAGCATGGGGCCGGTGGCCTGGGCCTCCAGGGTGGGGACCCTGCCGTCCCAGAACTGAGCGATTTGGAAGCCGGCGTTCAGGGTGCTGGGGGCGTTGCGCGGCCCGAAGTGGCCCATGGCCCCCTTGGAGGTGGGCAGATAGTCAACCCCGCCCTTGCTCTGATCCAAACGGTGGCAGGTGTTGCAACTTTCGCTACGGTTCAGGGACAGTTCGGTTTCGAAATAGAGCCGCTTGCCCAGGGCCGCCATCTCCGGAGTATCGGTATCCGCTCCGGGCATCTTGTCCGGCAGCTTGCCGAAGACTGTCCGGGCCTGTCGCAGCAAGGTCTGATCATCAGCGCCGGTGGCGGACATCACCTGGCCGGCCAACAGGGCGGTCAAGGCTACGGCCAGCAGCATCAAACAGGTTTTCCTCAATGGATTCATCTTGGGCCATCTCCTCCTCTTGGATCATTTGTTCCCCTCGGCTTGTCCGCCGCCCGAAGCCGTATCACCGGCTGGACGGCGGCAGCGGCTAGAAGGGCAAAAAGGCGTATCCCCTCAACTGGTAGGTGGGCAGCACAGTCAGGGCCGACAGGGCGATCTCTATCTGCGGATTCACGTCCCGGTGGGCGATGCCGTGCTCCTTGAGCCCCTGGCCGCATACATACAGCTTGACCCCCACCTGCTTGAGCTGATCGATGAGCGCCAGGCTGGGGTTGGCAAAGCCGTGCTTCTTTTCATAGGCAGCCGGAGCCAGGGCCGCCTCGGTGGCTGGCCCGTGAATCACCAGCACCAGGGCCAGCTTGCCGGGTTTCACCCCGGCCGAGGCGAACACGTTGATCAAGCGGGCCACCTTGGCCAGGCCGGGAATCAGCTTGCCCTTGGCCGCCTTGCCCTTGGTTATGTCGAACACGATCTTGTAGGAGATGGCCGAGTCGGGCTGCACCTCGGCCTTGGGCAAAGACACGACCTCGCCAGCCGCCTTGATCACCGGATGCTCCCAGGGCCGCTCAGCCTTGACCGCACCGGGGGCAAGAAGGACCAAACAAGCGCAGGCCGCGATGAGTAAAAATACTTTTTCCATGGAACCCTCCTCAATGTGCGTGGGTGAGTTGTAGGCAATACAGCATGTGGCTCAGCTCCCTCCGGGCCCGGGCTGCCACATTCCGCGCACCAGGCTCACCAGGCCCCAGCGGGTGGCCTCGGGCAGCTGGGCGAACGGCTGCATTACGGTGCCGTCGTAGCCCCGGGTGATGACCTTGAAGGCCCGGTCCGGGGTCAGGCCGTAGCGGGTGAGGTCCGGCGGGGCGGGCCGCAAGTCGGCGCCGAACCGGCTGACGCGGCCGTCCGTGCCGTGGCAGGTGGCGCAGGTGTTGGCGAAAACTTTGCGGGCCGCGGCCGCATCGCCGGCCGAGCTCGGAGCCGGAGGAGGCGAAGCGACTGCAAAACGTTGGTTCATATGCTCCAGCAGGCGCTCCAGCTTGGCCCGGTCGAAGACGGTGAAGTAGGGCATGCCCGAGCCGGGGATGCCCTTGGCCACCACCTGGTACAGGTAGGACCGTTGGGCGCGCACCGCGTCCAGGCGCTCGGGCGGGATGACCAGGGCTGCCGCCTCCGGTCCGCCGCCTCTGCCGTCGTCCCCATGGCAAAAGGCGCAGGAGTTGGCGTAGATGGTCTCGCCGTCGTCGTAAACCGTGGCCAAGTGGGCCTGGAAGCCCCGCAGGGCCGTAGCCTTCCAAGGAGCCAACAGCCCGCGCTGGGTTTGGGCCCGGGCCTCCAGGGCGGCCTGCACCGGGGCCACGGCCTCGTGCTGCAAAAATTGCCGGGCCAGGAGCATGGAAACCAGGATCACGGGCAGGAGCAACAGGGCGATTTTCATGCGGCCGGTCCGGGCCTCGGGGTTGCGGTAGAAAGCCAGGCCCACAAGGACCATGGCCGCGGCCGCTCCCACGGTCACCGCGGCGATGATGGCCGGGGTCAGCCGGTCCAGCAGGCTGCCCAGCAGCAGCACCCCCACCACCACCTGGAACAGCACCGCCACCACCATCCAGTTGGAGAGGTGATAGTGGCGATCCTCGCTGCCCTTGGTGGAAAAGAAGAAGTGGAAAGCCCCGCCGAACAGGGCGGCTGCGCCCAGGATGTGCAAATAACGCATGAGCCAGTGGAACACCAAGCCCGGCTCCGAGCCCAGGCCCTGGGCTGCCACCCGGGCCCACTTGTCCGGGTTTTCCGCCAGGGTTAGCACCGCGGTGAACACCGCCGGGATGGCCAGCAGGGCGGTCAGGCCCAGCACCCCGAAGATAAGGTGGCGCACCGGATGCACATCCATCTTGTGGCCCAAGGTGTCCAGGGAGAGAAAAGCCGTGATCATCAGCACGATCAGGCCCAGCCAATAGGGGGCCAGCAGGGCGGCGGCGGTGAGGAAGGGCACGCTCCAAAGCACCTGGATGATCAGCAGGGGCGCCACTCCCAGCACCACGGCCAGGCTCTTTAGGGCCAGGTGTATGCGCAGCACCCGCTTGTCCCAGCGCAGCTCGAAGCTGTATCCGGTGAGCCAGGAATGGGCGAAGAAGAAAACCGCGATCATGGCGGTGCCCAGCATGAGCAGCACGAACAGCAGGTGCAGGGCGAAGGAGCCGAACAGCAGCAGCTCCATGGCCCCGTCGCTGAAGGGCTTGGCCAATAGCAGGTCGTGCAGGTTATTCATGCCGCCCCCCCTCCCGGCCTATGGGCGGCGCCGCGTCTATGGAGCGCCGTTGGCCCGAGATCTCGTAGAGGTAGGCGGCCATGGTCAGGGCCTCGTCGGGAGTGCCCGAAAAGGCGGGCATGAAGGGAACCATCTGCTCGGTCCGGCGCACCATCACCCCCACCGAGGGTTGGGTGCGTCCCGCCAGGCGGTCGCGGATGTCGTTGAGCCCCCCGATGCTGTGGCACACCCCGCAGTTGGCCATGAACAGGGCGTGCCCGGCCGGGGCCCGAGGCTCCAGGCCCGGAGGCTGGGCCGCATACCAGGCCGCCTGGGAGAGCATGCCCCGGCGTTTGAGCAGTTCCCCCCGGGCCAGGGGCACCTGGTTGGCGTACATGTAGCCGGGCATGAGGTAGGGCCCCCGAATGAACTCGCGGGACCGTTCGAACTCAATGACCAGGCCCACCGCCAGGATCAGGGCCGGTATGATCAGCAGCCGGGCGGCCAGCTTGAGCCGGGCCAAGGCCGCGGCGGCGGCCGCGGCGACCACCACCACGGCCAGGATGTTGCCCAGCCAGAGCAGCCAGGCCTCCTGGGACAGGCGGGAGGTGAGCACCGCGAAGACCTTGTGCACCGAGTAGGTGCGGGGCACCGCGCTGAAATAGAACCATGCCGCCAGGGCGGCCAGCGCCCCGGCCGCCAGGACCCAGCCGCCCAGCAGGCGCATCACCTGCCCGCGTAGCTCGGCCGCGGGCTTCCGGCTGAACAGCACCATGCCCAGGCAGAACAAACCGCCCAGGGCCAGGCCGCCCAGGAAGCGCAAGGCGAGCTGGGGCCAGAAAGTGGGGTTGAAAAAGGCCGAGACCAGCCGCTGGTTCTGCACCCAGCCGTCCGGGGTGAGCATGAAGCCCAGGATGCCGGAGATGAGAAAGGCCGAGCAGAAGGCGATGGCCACGTAGGACCAGCCCAGGGCCAGGTGCAGCCCGGCGTGCTTGGCGCGCATGCGCTCCCACAGGAAGTAGTAGGGCAGCAGCACCAGCACCTCCAGGGTGAAGGCGATCCACTCGATGAACCAGGGCCAGAAGAAGACCCGCAGCATGGAGCCGATGCCCTGGGGAGCCAACACGCTCACCGTGAACCAGATGCCAGCCCCGGTCACCGCGCCCACCGCGGTGACGATGATCACCGCCGGCTTGAGCAGGTGCCGGGCCAGGTCTTCCAGCTCGCCGTCGCCCCGGCGCAGGGCCAGGTGCTCCATGAGCACGATGAGGGTGAGCAGGCCTATGGCGAAGCCGTGGCTGATGAGCACGTGCACCACCGCCACCAGGGCGATGCTCATGCCTTGCCCCAATCCGGGTACGTAGAAGGTCGGGAACAGCACGGCCTATTTCCCCGAATCGAAGTGAGGGCGCGGCTGGCTGGTGGAGTAGACGGCCACGTCCAGGGCCTGGGCCACGCTCAGGGTGGGGTTGTTCTTGGGCATGAAATGGTGGGTGAAGGCCGAGAAGTTCTTCATCTTGTGCATGCCCGCCCCGTCGTTGAAGGAGCCCGGCCCCCACAGGGGAGGGGCGATCTCGGTGCCTTGGCCGTCCGGGCCGTGACAGCGGCTGCATACCTGGTCGAAGATTTCCCTGCCCTTGGCCTGGTCCGGCTTGTGGCCGCTCTTCAGCTTCTTCAGGCCCAGCCAGGGGATGTCGGCGTAGATGGGCAGGCCCTTGGATATCCAGTGGTAGTAGGCCATGATGGCCTGCATATGGCGGCCCTCGGGGGGCAAGGTCTTGCCGTTCATGCTGCGCTGGAAGCAGCCCTGGGTGCGGGTTACCAGGTCGGTGACGTACTTGCGGCGCTTGCGGTACTTGGGGTATTTGGCAGCCACGCCCACCAGGGACAGGGTGTTTCGCTCCCGGCCGGCGTTAAAATGGCAGTTGCGGCAGTTGAGCTGGTTGCCCACGTACTCCTTGGCATAGGTCTGGGTGTCCATGAGAATGTTGTAGCCGAGCATGACCCCCTCCCGGATGTCCTCCGGTGCGTCCTGGGGGCGCGGCGGGGCAAAGACCACCGCCGAGGCCGTGAGGCTCCTCCCCGGGGATCCGCCGGCCATTAGCGCCCGTTGGGCCGGGGGGCTGGCCATGGTGCCCAGCATTGCGTAAAGTCCCGCGCCAGCCACGATCAGGGCCACCGATAGCATCAGCGCTAGAAAAATACCGCGTGAATTCAAGTGCTTTCCCCCAAAATTATGATTTGCCCAAGGCGAGCCCGCCTCCTGAGGGAGGTTCGCCTTGGACTTCGTTGGCAGACATTGCCAGTATGCGCCAAAATAAACCGGGAATAAATGATGAGTAGTTTAGTAGTTATTTTTGGTCAATCCCTTAATTACTGAATATCGTGGCGGAAGCAGGCAATAGGTCAATTGGGAAATTTTTAAGAATGTTTTAAAAGAAATCGGGATACTTCAGGCGTGCATTTCTGTGCATGAATCCGGCTGGAAGCAGTGAAGTGCCCGCCGGCCTCGGTGCTGCCCTTGCCCGGGTTGTTGATTTCAGAAGGAGCGGGCTTATCTTCAATTCCCTCCTCTTGCTTCGCCAACCTCCAATTGACTTGGCAACCAAATGGTGCTTTTGTGGAGCGCGGTTGAACGACATTCCGTGAAAGTTCCCCGCATTGTAAAAAGCGAAACTTCAGGAGGGAATCATGGCCAAGCTAGTTGGAATCAACCACGTGGCTTTTTGCGTGAACGACATGGAAGCGGCGATCAAAAACGCCGAGGACAACCTGGGTGGCGAGTTGATGATCCGCTTCGAGTCCATTCCCGGCAAGTACAAGGGCGCCTGCGTGGCCATGGGCAAGGACATCGTCAGTTATCTGGAAGCCACCGATGAGTCCAGCTTCGTGGCCGGCTTCATCGCCAAGCGCGGCCCCGGCGTGCAGCATATGGGCCTCACCATCGAAGACCTGCCCGGCTACGTGGCCGAGCTGGAGGCCAAGGGCGTCAAGGTCGACAAGAGCGACATGGACAACGAGCAGTTCCCCGAGGCCCTGGTGGGGCCCAAGACCGGCCAGGGAGTGGTGCTGCAACTGATGGGTTGGAAGGAGCACGCCATGGACACCACGCCCGAGGGCGCGGAGGCGCTCAAGGAAAAGTACCGCAGCGATCCCAGCCTGCGTTTGATCGAGTGAGCAAATAACCCAATCATCGTAAAGCCGGTCCACGCTCCTCGGCACTTGCCGGGTGCGGCGTGGCCGTCCAGGACGCTCCGTTTGCCCCGCCGCCGGGTCTCGGCCGGGTGCGTCTTGTTGCGCTCCAGCTACAGTTGGGTCATTTCTCTGCTCCGCTCGCGGGCAGGCCCAGACTTTTGGCGGCGGCCGGGTTGAGCGGTCGGAGGGGCGGTTCCGCCTGAAATACCACGACTTCTTGGTTCAGATCGCGGATGAAGCGCGCGGAGGGACTATCGCGGACCACGATATCCCCCGTCCTGGGGAATCGGAGCTAACTATCCAAAATTAAAGGGGGCAGGGGCGGGCCTTGCCGGGATGCGGGCCCAAGGCCGGCCCTTGCCGTGCCTATTTGCACAAGGTTGACACTTGTTTCCTAAAATGTTATGGATACTAAACTTCTGTGATCAAAGCAATTTCCCGGGCAGCGACGCTCGGCGGCCCCTTGCACGCGACCGGAGCAGACAAGCCAGGTGAGTATTGAGGAGAACATCCTGCGTTCCATCCGGCGCATCATTCGGGCCACGGACCTCAACAGCCGGCGTCTGGCCAGTGAGCACCGCTTGACCACGCCCCAGTTGCTTTGCCTGCGCCTGGTGGCCCAGGACGGTCCTCGGACCCCCGGCGCCCTGGCCAAGGAAATGTTTTTGAGCCAGGCCACCATCACGGGAGTGCTGGACCGCTTGGAAAAACGGGGTTTGGTGGAACGGCGGCGGGACCAAAAAGACCGCCGCCGGGTCAGCATTCACCTGACAGCCCAAGGCGAGGACGCGGTGCGTCTGGCCCCGCGTCCCTTGCACGAACGCTTCGCCTCCCGCCTGGAGGCGCTAAGTCCGGACGAACGCGATGAAATCGACCGGGTGCTGTCCATGGTGGTGGAGATGATGGAGGTCGGCGAAGTGGAGGCAGCCCCGGTGATCGCCTATGGCGACCTGGAGGCATCCTGCCAGCCGGCCCTAACCCACGAAGACAAAACAAGAGGCTGATACCCACTAGCGAAACATGCTCAACGATTCCTCCCCATACCCGCACAGCGCGCATGGCCGTCCCGGGGACAAGGTGTTCAGCGGCTGCTACTCCTGGCGTCACACCTGGCTCGCCTGCACCTATTTAAACGTCGACTGATCCCCGTCCTGTTTTCGCAGCGCCGGCCCCGTTCGGGCCGAGGCCTGATCATTTGCCGGCATACCTTAATCTGAGGGAATCTGGGCAGTGACCAGCAAACAATAACCAAGGCACATAAACAGGAACTGGGACCGCCGGCCGCGTGAACCACGAGGCCGCCATTAACCCTAACCTCAAGAGGAACCATGACCGAAAAAATCAAAGTCGAAGGGCTCTACAAGATATTCGGGCCCGATCCCCAGGAGGGCCTGCGGCTTTGCTGCGAGGGCCAGTCCAAGGAGGAGATACTGGAAACGACCGGTCTCACCGTGGGGGTCCACGATGCCAATTTCAGCATTGACGAGGGTGAGATTTTCGTGATCATGGGTCTTTCCGGCTCTGGCAAATCCACCATCGTGCGCATGTTCAACCGGCTCATCGACCCCACCGCGGGCAAGGTGATCGCCGATGGCGTGGATGTGACCGCCATGCGCCCGGATGAGCTGGTGCAGTTCAGGCTGCACAACATGAGCATGGTTTTCCAGTCATTCGCTCTGTTGCCCCACCTGAGTGTGATTGATAACGCCGCCTTTGGCCTGGAACTGGCCGGGGTGGACAAGAAAAAGCGCCATGCGCGGGCCCAGCAGGCCCTGGAGCAGGTGGGTCTGGCCGGTTGGGAAGAGTCCTTCCCCAGCCAATTGAGCGGCGGCATGCAGCAGAGGGTGGGCCTGGCCCGGGGCTTGGCCGTGGACCCGGCCATCCTGCTCATGGACGAGGCCTTCAGCGCCCTGGACCCCCTGATCCGCACCGAGATGCAAGACGAGTTGCTGCGCCTGCAGGAGCAGGACCGGCGCACCATCATCTTCATCAGCCACGACCTGGACGAGGCCTTCCGCATCGGCGACCGCATCGCCATCATGGAAAGCGGCCGGGTGATCCAGGTGGGTACGCCCGAAGAGATTCTGCAGAATCCCGCCGACGAATACGTGCGGGCCTTCTTCCGGGGGGTCGACCCCACCAACGTGATTTCGGTGGGCGATATCGTGCGCGACTCCTACCCCACCATCATCGTCACCAAGAAGGGCAGTCTGCGTACCGCCCATGAGTATCTGAGCCAGCAGGAGCGCGAATTCGGCTTCGTGCTCAACGCCGATCGTCAGTACCTGGGCATGGTGTCCACCGAATCGCTGGTCCAGGCCCTTGAGGCCGGCAGCCCCGACAGCCCTCTGAATCAAGCCTTCCTCAAGGAGGCGGAGCCGGTTAAGGAGGACACCACCATGCAGGATGTCCTGCCGGTGCTGGCTGCTCACGACTGGCCGGTGCCGGTGGTGGATGAAAACAACACCTACAAGGGTGTGGTCACCAAGTATCGATTCCTCAAGACCCTGCACCGCTCCGAAGAGGCCGCGGCCTAATATTGGGAGGCGAACAATATGTTCCAAGAAGCAGTAATACCGTTGGACGCCTGGGTCTCCCAGTTGGTGGACTGGCTGGTGAACAATTACCGCGATTTCTTCCAGACCATCAAATGGCCGGTTGAGCAGACCCTGATCGGCTTTGACCAAGGCCTCAACGCCTTGCCCCCCTGGCTGGTGATAATAGTTTTTGCCTTCATCGCCTGGCGCTTCTCGGGGGTTTGGCTGGCCCTGTTCACCGCGGCCAGCATGGTTTTCATAGGCCTGCTGGGCCTCTGGGCCGACACCATGACCACCCTGGCCATGGTGGTCTCGGCGGTCATCTTTTGTGCTGTCGTGGGCCTGCCCCTGGGCATCATGGCCGCGCGCAGCGACCGATTCGACTCATACCTGAGGCCGGTGTTGGACGCCATGCAGACCACCCCGGCCTTCGTCTATCTGGTGCCCATTGTCATGCTGTTCTCAGTGGGCAACGTGGCCGGCGTGTTGGCCACCATCATCTTTTCCCTGCCGCCCATCATCCGTCTGACCAACCTGGGCATCCGTCAGGTGCCGGGCGAATTGGTCGAGGCGGGCCAGGCCTTTGGCGGCACCCGCTGGCAGATTCTGCGCAAGGTGCAGATCCCCATCGCCCTGCCCACCATCCTGGCCGGGCTCAACCAGACCATCATGATGGCCCTGTCCATGGTGGTCATCGCCGCGCTCATCGGGGCCGGCGGACTGGGCGCGCCGGTCATCCTGGGGCTCAACACCCTGGACATCGGCCGGGCGGTCGTCGGCGGCATAAGCATTGTATTCATGGCCATGGTGCTGGACCGCATCACCCAGTCCATAGCCAACAAAAAACATCCTTAAACAAAATTCGCCGGGCAGGGCGACCTGCCTGGCGGCAATAACTAAGAGGAGGATCCATGCGTATCGCGAAAATACTTTTGTTCATGCTGGCGGCAGCTTCCCTGCTGGCCCCCTTGCCGGCCATGGCCAACGACAAGCCTGGCAAGGGCGTGACCGTGAAACCGGCCCGCGCCACCTGGAACACCGGCTTCTTCCAGGAAGCCCTGGTGCGCCGCGCCCTCACCGAGATGGGCTACGACGTCAAAAAGCCCAAGGACCTGGCCAACCCTATCTTCTATAAGTCCGTGGCCCTGGGCGATGTGGACTACTGGACCAACGGCTGGTTCCCCAACCACGACAGCCAGCTGCCCCGCAACTTCGACAAGACCGCCGGCATTTACGGCTACGTGGTCAGGGCCGGCGGCCTGCAGGGCTACCTGGTGTCCAAGCGGGACGTGGAAAAGTTCAACATCAAGTCCCTGGACGACTTCAAGCGTCCCGAGGTCATGAAGGCCTTTGACGCCAACGGCGACGGCAAGGCCGATCTGACCGCCTGCCCTCCGGGCTGGGGATGCGAAAACGTCATCGCCTGGCACATGAAGGTCTATGACCTCAAGAAGAGCATCAACCCGGTCAAGGCCTCCTACGAGGCGGGCATGGCTTCGGCCCTGGGCCGCTACAAGAGCGGCAAGCCCATCTTCTTCTACACCTGGGCCCCCAACTGGACCATCTTCAAGCTCAAGCCCGGCAAGGACGTGATGTGGATCAACGTCCCCAAGATCATTCCCAAGAAGTCGCAGGAGTCCGCCAAGGACCGCATGACCGCCAGCGGCATCAAGGGCGCGGTCAGCGATCCCGTCAAGCTGGGCTTCGTGGTGTCGGACATCCGCGTGGTGGCCAACAAGAAGTTCGTGGACGCCAACCCGGCGGCCAAGAAGTTCTTCGAGATTTTCACCCTGCCTCTGGAAGACATCAACGAGCAGAACACCAAGATGAACGAGGGCCAGAAGTCCCAGAAGGACATCGAGCGCCACGTGGACGAGTGGATCGCCAAGAACCAGGACAAGTGGAACAAGTGGCTGGCCGAGGCCCGCAAGGCCGCCAAGTAGCCGGGCCACTTAGCGCATAACCATAATGTAGAAAAACAGGCGCTTGGCTAGGCCCGGTCCCCGAGGTGGGGACCGGGCATGCGCCCCAACCAGAACCAAGCAGGAAGGGAGAAACATCACAACATGCGAAAACTAATCATCCCCCTTTGCCTTTTGCTGAGCCTGGCCCTGATGGCGGGGCCGGCCTTGGCGGCCTCGGTATCCGACGAGGACGTGAAGATGCTCATCCAAGAGGTAAATTCCCTCAAGGCCAAGGTCGCCGACCTGGAAAAGAAGCTCCAGGACAGCGACGTCAAGCAGCAGAAGCTTGAAAAGATGACCGTGGCCACCAAGAAGGCCATCGAGCCTGGCAAGGACGAGCCCAAGATCAAGGTGGGCGGCGCCCTCAGGTTCAATTATCGCGACACCAGCTTCAACGATGCCCAAAAGGGCAAGCTGGGCGACGGCACCTTTGACATCTTCCGCATCGATGTAAACGGCGAGTACAACGACCTGCTCATCAGCGCCCAGTACCGTTGGTACTCCTACATGAACGTGATCCACCACGGTTGGGTGGGCTACAACTTCTCCGATGTCAGCCAGGGTCAGTTGGGTATCACCCAGGTGCCCTTCGGCCTGCTGCCCTACGCCAGCCACAACTGGTGGTTCGGGGTGCCCTACTACGTGGGCCTGGCCGACGACTACGACATGGGCCTCAAGTGGCGCTACAACCCGGGCAACTGGGACCTGAATCTGGGCTTCTTCAAGAACGCCGAGTGGGGCAACGCCGGCAAGCTGGAGCGCTACTCCTTTGACGTGGTCACCGTGGGCGACCAGCAGAACGAGGAGACCAACACGGTCAACGCGCGTCTGGCCTACACCTTCAAGCCCTGGAAGAACTCCAGCATCGAGGTGGGCGTCAGCGGTATGTTCGGCCAGTTGTACAACAACACCAGCGACGGCTTCGGCACCCGCTGGGCGGCCGGCCCCCATGTGCGCGCCAAGTTCGGCAACTTCGGGATAGAGGCCGAGGCCCTGCGCTACGCCTTCAACCCGGACAACCCCGACGGGGTGAGCGACGACACGGTGCTCGTGGGCGCCTTTGCTACGTCCTACCCCATCGCCAGCGAGGCCACCGTGCTGGTGGGCAACCTGAGCTACGACGTGCCCGTGAGCTGGGGCCCGGTCACCGGCCTGCAGTTCTACAACGACTTCAGCGTGAGCATGAAGGAAAAGAGCAACTACAACGACTCCTACATCAACACCCTGGGTTGCCTCATTTCCTCCGGTCCCGTCTACACCTACGTGGACTTGGTGATGGGCAAGAACATGGTGTGGCTGGGCGGGCCCAACGACGCTCTGGCCGAGGGTGATCCCAACGCCGAGTGGACCGCGCTGTTCAACATCAACGTGGGCTACTACTTCTAGGCCCCACCTACCTGCAACCCCAAAGACCGGGGCCTTCGGGCTCCGGTCTTTTTTTTGGCTCCCGGCCTGGGCGGGGCGGCTCGGGTAAGAATGCTTGGCTAAACCCCTGCCGCCGATATACAGTTTATGAGCCATGGCCAAGCTATTACCCCAGAGGGCCTCTCTCAAGACCGCCGCCACGGTGGTGGTGGTGGCCTCTTTGCTTTTGTTCGGGCTCATCGCCGGATACAGCCTTTTCGTGCTGCATTCGGTGGTGCAGCAGGCCGAGGAGGAAAACCTGGCCGCCGACCGGGCCCAGGCCTCTCTGGGCGTGCTGTTCATCGCCGACCACCAGCACAGCCTGTTCAACCGGCTGGCCACGGTGGCCTCGCGCCCCTCCTTCAGCCGCCTGCTCAACCGCGGCGAGGCCCCGGAGTTGAGAGCCTACCTGGCCTCCCTGGCCGGGCAGTACGGCGAGTTGCAATCCGCCATGCTCACCGGCCCCCGGGGCCGCGTCCTCATAGAGGCCCCGGATTCGCGCCTCAAGGGTTCGCCCGAGGTGGTGCTGCCCGGGGGCGAGGCCCGCGACCCCATGCAGCCCTGGGTCTCCGGGGCTCAGAAAGCCCATGACGGCCGCCTGCTGGTCACCCTGGGCGTGCCCATCCCCGGCCCCCGGGGCAAGGTGTCGGGTTATCTGGCGGTGCGCCAGAGCAACGAACCCTGGCGCAACTTCCTGTCCCACCTCTCGGCCCGGCCCGGGCGTTCCTATTATCTGTTCGACGGCCATGGGGGGCTATTGGCCTCGGGACCCCAAAGCTTCCAGCGCCTGGCCAGCCTGGCGGTGGAGCTGCGCCGCGAGCTGGGCCGCCGGCCCGGTCCCCTGTCGCGCATAGCCACCATGACCGGGGGAGGCGAGGCCTTCATCTCCGCCTCGGCCGTGGCCGGCCTGGGCTGGGTGCTGGTGGTGGCCCAGCCCTACGACCAGGCCATGGCCCAGGCCCAGGCCTTGTCCCGCCAGGTTTATCTGTTCCTGGTGCTCCTGGCCGGGGGCATCACTTTCGGCACCCTGCTGCTGCTGTCCTTGTACCGGGCCCAGCAGACCGTGCTGGAGCGCACCGGTCAGGAGGCCCGCCGCCTGGAGAGCGAGGTGGCCAAGCGCACCGCCGAGCTGCGCCTGGCCAACGACCGCCTGCGCACCCTGTTCCGCGATCTGCCGGACATGGTCTACGAGGTGGATGCCGAGGGCAAGATGACCCTGGTCAACCGGGCGGTGACTCGCCTGTTGGGCTACGAGCCCCAGGAAATGGTGGGCCGCCTGCGCCGGGATTTCGTGTTGCACGACGACCTGGATAAGTTCGACGAGGAACGCCTGCGGGCCGAGCGCGGCGAAAAGATGAGCATCCTGGCCCTCCGGCACCTGACCAAGGACGGCCAGACCCGCTGGCTCTCGGTGCACTCGCGGGGGGTGTTCGGCCCCCAGGGGCACCTGGTGGGCCGGCGGGGGGTGGCCCGCGACGTGACCCAGCAGGTGCTGGCCGAGCGCCAGGTGCGCGAGCTCTCCCGCCGGCTCATCGGGGCCCAGGAGGACGAACGCAAGCGCCTGGCCCAGGATCTGCACGACGAGATGGGACAGTTGCTCTCGGCCCTGAAGATCGGCCTGCAGGGAGAGGCCACCCGCCGGGGGGGCGGCCCGGAGATGGAGCGCCTGATCCGCCTGACCCAAAAGGTGATGGACCGGGTGCGCGCCTTGGCCTACAATCTTCGCCCGGCCATCCTGGACAGCTTCGGCCTGGCCGCGGCGGCCCGCGACCTCTGCGAGGCCCTCAGCGAGGCCGGCCTGCTCCAGGTGGAGACCGACATCGACGAGCTACCCCTGGACCTGGCTCCCGAGGTGAGCCTGTCCATCTACCGCTGCTTGCAGGAGGCGCTCAACAACGTGGTGCGCCATTCGCGCTCGGGCTGGGCCAAGGTGGAACTGCACATGGGGGAGGAGACCTTGCGCATGGTGGTGAGCGATCACGGCCGGGGCTTTGACGTGGAGGCGATCCTGGAGGGCGGGGGCGCCGGGCGCAGCCTGGGCCTGCTGGGCATACGCGAGCGCATGAACTTGCTGGGAGGCCGCATGGATCTGACATCGTCGGACCAGGGAACCCGCCTGGTGGTCGAGGTGCCTTTGGAGGAGGCTCATGCCTGAGAATATCCGCGCGATCATTTGCGACGACCACGCCATCTTCCGCCAGGGCATAAAGCAGGTGCTGGCGGCCAACCCGGAACTGGAGGTGGTGGGCGAGGCCGGCGACGGCCTGGAGGCCGTGGCCCTGGTCAAGAAGCTGGCCCCCGAGGTGGTGATCATGGACATCACCATGCCCGAGATCAGCGGCATCGAGGCCACCCGCGAGATCGTGGCTCTGCGCCCCGAGATCCGGGTGATCATCCTCAGCGTGCACTCGCGCAAGACCTTTATCTCCGAGGCGCTCAAGGCCGGGGCCAGGGGCTACGTGCTCAAGGACTCGGCCGGCGAGAAGCTCCTGGACGCGGTGGAAGCGGTGATCAAGGGGGAGTGCTATCTGGACTCGCCGGTGGCCGGGCACATCGTGGACGAGTTTCTGGCCGTGCCCGAGGCGGCCCCCGAGGGCGAGCAGGTAGAGCGCCTCAGCGACCGCGAGCGCCAGGTGCTCAGGCTCATCGTGGAGGGCAACACCAACAAGCAGATCGCGGACAAGCTCTTCCTCAGTCCCAAGACGGTGGACAATCACCGTTCCCGCATCATGAGCAAGCTGGGCCGCCACGACCTCATCGGCTTGGTCAAGTACGCAATCGCCAGTGGCCTGGTGGACCCGGACTCCTGGAGCCGCTAGGCCAATACCCACCGGTTGACTGGGCGGTTGTAACAAATAGTGGACCCCGCCTCCGCGCGAGCTTACAATTATAATAGGCGTCGGGTGACGCCTGATTTATATTTAGCCTGTCTATGTCCCACAACAATATAAGGAGATTTGGTTATGATCAGGCGCTTGTTGATTCTGAGTATGATCGTTGCGCTGGTATTGGGCCTGGGCGTCATGGCCTCAGCCGAGGAAAAACCGAGCGGGACGGTCTACTTCAAGACCCATAACGTGGCCGTGGGAATTGGGGTCACCTGGGGAGATGGCGTCCTTAAGTTCAAGGGCAAGGAATACAAGTTCTCCATCGATGGCCTGAGCCTGCTCGACCTGGGCATGGGCGACGTGGAGGCCAAGGGCAACGTCTACAACCTGAAGAAGGTGGAAGACTTCGCCGGGAACTACTCCTCGGTGCAGGCCGGAGCCGCCCTGGGCAAGGGCGTGGCCGCCGCGCAGCTGGTCAACGACGCCGGGGTCAAGATGAACCTCAAGGCCGTGCAGCAGGCCGCGCGCCTCACCCTGGCGCCGGGCGGCATGAAGATCACGCTTAAGAAGTAGATCCGGCCCACCGCCCGCTTGAGGCATTAAAAAAGACGCGGCCCGGTTTCCCCTGGGGAGACCGGGCCGCGTTGTTCATGGACAGTATGGAGACGCGGGCTCACTTGGGCGGGGTGATCTTATAGCCGCCCTTGTCGTCAAAGGTGATCTCCGCGTCCAGGTAGTAGACCTCTTTGAGCTCGGGGCGCTGGTCCTGCAGCATGTAGTAGGCCTCGCCGCTGCGGGCTCCGGTGGAGCAGGTGAACACCACCGGCTTGTCCGAGGGCAAGGAGGCCAGCTTTTTCTCCAGGTCGTCGGTGGGGATGTTCACCGAGCTCTTGAAGTGGCCGGCCTTGTACTCGTGGGGGTCGCGCACGTCCACCAGGTAGATGGCCTCGGGCTTGGTCTTGATGATCTCCTCGAAGACCACCAGGTCCAGGCTGCCTTCCTCCTTGCCCGCCTTGAGCGAGCGCTTGGCAGCGGTCTTGGCCTTGGCCGGGGCCATTGCCGCGGCCGCGCCCGCGCCGTAGACCTTCTTCCAGTCCGGATAGCCGGCCGGGTAGACCTTGACGTTGGCGTAGCCCAGGGCGCGGGCCTTGAAGGCCGCCTTGTGGCTCAGGGCGCAGTGCAGGCCGCCGCAGTAGAAGATGACCAAGGCGTTCTTGTCCGCGGGCAACAGGCCCTTCATCTTGTTAAAGGCGCTGGTGGGCAGGCTCAGGGCGCCGGGGATGTGGCCCTTGGCGTACTTTTTCATGTAGGGCCGCGAGTCGATGACCAGGCCCACGGTCTTGCCGGTGACCACGTCCTTTACCGCGGCCGCGTCCACCTGCACCGGGAACTGCTTAAAGGGCGTGGCCGCCCGCTCAGGGCCGCTGGGGCCGGCGCCGTAGTGCTTCTTCCAGTCCGGGTAGCCCTTGGCATAGACCTGGATGCGCTTGTAGCCCATGGCGTGGGCCTTGAAGGCCCCCTTGTGGCTGAGGGCGCACTTGAGCCCGCCGCAGTAGAAGACCAGCAGGGTGTCCTTGTCCTTGGGCAGCTTGCTGGCGGCCACCTTGTCGAACTGGCTGGTGGGCAGGCTGATGGAGCCGGGGATGTGGCCCTTGAGGTACTTGAGCTTGTAGGGCCGGGCGTCGATGATCACGCCCTTGACTTTGCCGTCGGCCACCAGCTTGACCTCGGCTGCATCCACCAGGTTGGGGTATTGCTTGAAAGCCGGGGCCTCGCCGGCCATGACCGGCAGGGCCAAGGCCAGGACCAGCAGGGCGGCCAGCACCAGGCGCGCCCCCTTGTTCAAATAGTTCATGGTTACCTCCTAACGCACTAAACCGGTGCGCCTTATTTGCACTTGGCCGGGCTGGGCGAGTCCGCCGCGTGGCCGTGCAGATAGGCGTAGATGTCGGCCAGATCCTTGTCGGTGATCTTGGGCCACTTGGGCTTGCAGGGAATCTTGTTCTGGTTGAACAGCTCGGCCCATTTGGCCTGCTTGTAGGTGGACGGGCTCAGGTCCTTGGCCGGGCCCTTGGCGCTGTGGCAGGTGCGGCAGTTCTTGCGGTAGAGATACTTTCCCTTGCGCCAGTTGCCCTCGGACAGGGCCGGTCCCAGGCTGGCCAGCAGCAATAGCGCCGCCAGAGCCATGGCGAAAACCGTCTTGATCATGGTTGCCTCCGTAGGTTTGGTTTTTTGGGAACTGGAGCCGCTCCGGGCAGGAGGAGCCTCAGCTCGTTCGCCAGAAATCGGGGGGCATGTGCATCCCGCCGGGCAGGGTGGGGGTAACCGCCCAGTCCAGCAGCAGGGTGCCCTTGGTGTAATAGATGTTGGGTTCGGTGTGCACCTGGGGCGAGTTGACCGTCACCAGCTTCTGGCCAGCGGCCAGCTTGCTCACCGCGCTTTCGGGGTCGTTCAGGTCGCCGAAGACCCGCGCCTTGGTGGGGCAGGTCTCCACGCAGGCGGGCTGCTCTCCCCGGACCAGGCGGTGCAGGCAAAAGTCGCACTTGTCGGCCACCCGGGTCTTGGGGTCGCGGAAGCGGGCGCCGTAGGGGCAGGCGGTCACGCAGTTGCCGCAGCCGATGCACTTCTTGGGGTCGATGGCCACCACCCCGTTGGGCAGGCGGTAGGTGGCGTTCACCGGGCAGGCGGCCACGCAGGAGGGCTGGGAGCACTGCATGCACTGGCCCGGCTGGAACTGGGTGCGCAGCCCCTCGGCCCCGCCGTTGTGCTTTACCCAGTTGCGCCAATAGCCGTCGGGCACCTGGTTTTCCACCTTGCAGGCGATCATGCAGGCCTTGCAGTCAAAGCACTTGTCGGTCTGCACCACGATGGCCAGGCGTTTTTCTTTCTGTTCCATCAGCTTCGCACCTTTTCAACCGTGACCAGGGTTTCATGCATGGCCATGTTGCCCGAGACCTCGTCGGCCTCGTCCTTGAGCACCCGGGAAAGGCAGGCGCCCTTGCCGTAGATGTTCTTTAGCCAGGTGGACAGGGGGCCGAAGCCGGTGTCCATGTACACCGTGTCCGGCCGTATCTCCTGGGTCACCCGCGCCTTTAGCTCCACCGCGCCCGCCGGGCTGGCCACCCGCAGCATCTGGCCCGAAGTGATGCCCAGGCGCGCGGCCGGCTCGGGGTTGATCCACAGGGTGTTCTCGTCCTCCAGCTGGGCGAGCAGGGCGTTGTTGGTGCTGGAGCTCTGGGAGATGTAGGCGTTGCGTCCCACCACCATGCGGAAGCGGTCCTGGGGCACCCGGGGGCGGGCCCGGTAAACCGGCAGGGGGGACACCCCGTTTTCCTTGTAGCGGTCGTTGTAGAGCTCGACCTTGGTGGAGCGGGTGCGGAAGGGCTTGTTCTTGTGCACCCCGTGCACCGGCCCGGTGAGGTTGTAGACTCCCTGCTCCTTTAGCGCGGTGGTCACCTGGGGCAGGTCCTTGAGCTGGGCCGCCCGGAAGTCGGCGATGGTGAAGTCGAAGTGCTCCTCCAGGCCCAGGCGGCCGGCCAGCTCCTTAATGATCCAGAAAACCGGGCGGCTCTGGTACATGGCCGGCACCACCGGATCGCGCATCACCATGCCCGAACAGGCCGAAGAGCCCTGGAAGGAGGAGACCGGGTCCTCGCGCTCCAAATAGGTGGGCGCGGGCAGCACCAGGTCGGCCATCCAGGCGGTGTCGCTCATGGCGATGTCCACCGTGATCATGAAATCCAGCTGAGAGATCATCTCCACGGTCTTGGCCTGGTTGGCCCCGGTCTGCATGGGGTTGGTCTTGTAGGTGAAAAAGCCCTTCACCGGATAAGGCTTGCCCTCTATCACCGCGTCGCGGGTGTACTTGAATGAGCCCTCCTCGGGGAACATCATCTTGGCCCGGCCAGCGTCCACCCGGTCCTCGGGGTTGCTATCGTAAAAGGGAGCCTCATAGGGGATGGTGCCGGTTTTGATCTTCTGGGGCAGGGTCAGGCCGCCGGCTTGGTCCCAGTTGCCGATGAGGGCGTTGACAATGGCCATGGAGCGCCGGATCTGGGTGGAGTCCACGTAGTCGGAGCTGCGGCGGCCGGGGTAGACCATGGCCGCGGGCGCGGCCTGGGCCAGCTCCCGGGCGATGCGGATGATGTCAATGGCCGGGATGTCGCACTGAGCCGCGGCCCACTGGGGGGTGTATTGCCGGACATGCTCGGCCAGCCGCTTGAAGCCGTGGGTGCGCTTGGCCACGAACTCTTTGTCATAGAGCCCCTCGGTGATGAGCACGTTGGCCACGGCCAGGAAAAAGGCCATGTCCGTGCCCGGCCGGATGGCGTGCCATTCGCTGGCCAGGGCCGCGGTCTTGGTGTAGCGCGGGTCCAGCACCACCAGCTTGGCCCCGTTTTGCAGGGCGGTGACGATGTCGATGCTGTCCGGGGTCACCAGGGCCTCGAAGCGGTTGGCTCCGGGCATGATGATGTAGCGGCAGTTCAGGGTGTCGGGGATGGGCACCACGCCGAAGGTGTCCAAAAAGGCCCGGTTGCGGCTGAGCAGGCAGTTGGACTCGTGAGAGATCACGTTGTAGGAGCCGTAGACCTCGGCGAAGCGGTGCACGAAGGTGGACTGGGTGTCCGTGCCGGCCATGAACACCGTGCCGCAGCGGGTGTACTTCTCGCCGATCTCCTTGAGTTTGGCGGCGGCCAGGTCCAGGGCCTGGTCCCAGTTTATGCGCTGCCACTTGCCTTCGCCCCGGGCGCCCTTGCGCAGCAGGGGGTACTTGAGGCGGTCAGGGTCGTAGAGCTGCATGATGCCCGCGTTGCCCCGGGCGCAGAGCATGCCCCGGGACTTGAGGAAATGCGGGTTGGGGCCCAGCTTGGCGACTTTGCCTTTTTCCACCCGGGCCACCAGACCGCACTTGTTGAAGCACATGTCGCAGGAGGAGTATTTCTTCTCCACGGCCGGTGGGGCCGGATTTTTCTGGTCAGCGGCCAGGGCCCGCCAGGCCCCGGGGCCGGTGCCGGCCAGGGCCGCGGCCGATGCCGCCGTGCTGAGCTTGAGCCAGCGGCGGCGGGTCATGCCGGTTTTCTTGGTGGTGCTCATGGCCTCTCTTGCCTGGTTGCGCTTGCTCCGGGCCATTACTTGCCTCCCTTCACCTGCTGCAAGGGCAGGTTGCGGAAGCGGCCGCCGTCCTTGGCCGGGTCGCCCTTGTAGCCCAGGGCCTTGAAATCCACCCAGCCGCCCTTGCCGCCGTGGGAGCCGGCTCCGGCTCCGGAGAGCTTCTTGAAGTTCACCCCGGCCTTTTGTTGGTGGCAGGACCCGCAGTAGGGGGCCTTGGCCAGGGTGGTGTGGCAGTCGGCGCAGGACAGGGACTGGTTCTTGGGGGCCACCTCGTGGGTCAGGCCCCAGTACATGGCCGTGGGCACGAACTCGTACTTGCCGGAATAGGGCAGGCCGGCCTGCTTCATGCCCTCGCGGGCCGCCTTGTCCCAGTCCCAGTGCTTCCAGAAGCCGCCCCACAGCTTGGGCGCGATGAGGTAGCGGTGCACAGAGTCGGCGATCTGTTTGCCCCGGTGGATTTTAAAGGGATAGATGCGGCTTGACGGGTCGGTGATGTAGCCCACCGGCGAGGTAAGCTCGGTGACTCCCTTGTCGTTGATGCGGTCGCCCAGCAGGTGGCGCTTGACCGTGCCGTTGTACCAGCGGTAGGAGGGCTTGACCCCCTGCTCCCACTGGAAGCTGCCCTTCTTCTTGGCATAGGTGGGCATGCCGTGGGCGTCCTTCTTGGCCTTGATCTTCTTACCGGCCGTGGACCAGTCCCAATGCACCTTGGTGGGGTTGCCCTTGGAATACACCGGCACATGGCAGGTCTGGCAGGCCACATGCCTGGTGTGCTGATTCAGGTGCCAGTCCAGCATGGGGCGGCCGATGTGGGGCTTGTCGGTGTGGCACTGCTCGCAGGTCAGGTCGCCCTCGGCCGCGGGCACCGAAATGCTGCGCCCGGAGATGAGGTGGTTGCGGGTCTTGTGGCAGTCCTGGCAGCGGAAGTTCATGCCCCCGCCGGTCACGCCCATGTGCACGTCGTGGCTCTTGTCGGGCTTGGCCATCACCGAGCTCATGTCCCCGTGCTTGACCGCGTCGCCGCCGCCGCCCACGAAGTGGCAGTTCATGCCGCAGGTGGCCCGGCTGGGACGGCCCACGTTTTTGGCCACCCTGACCAGGTTCACGTTCTTGAAGGGCATGCCCGCGCCCTTGGGATTCTTTTGGTACTCCCCGGTGGTGTCGTGGCACACCAGGCAGTCGATGTTGGCCGGGTCCTTGAAGTCGAAGCTCTTATCCTTCCAGCCGTAGCCGATGTGGCAGGAGGTGCAGCGGGGCCAGTTGCCGGCCAGGTTGATGCAAAAGTTGTTGATGGTGTTGTGGCGCTTGCCCAGGTCCACCCGCTTCTCATGCCCCACGGTGTAGGGCGAGGGGCCCTGCCAGTTCCAGTGGGAGGTGTGCAGGATGGCCTGGCCCGCCTCCTTGTGGCAGCTCAGGCAGTTTTTGGTCACCTCCTGGGGGGTGACCTTGCCGTCCAGCTTGACCAGGAAATTGTGGTTGGGCACCTTCTTGGCGTGGCAGGCCAGGCAGTCGGTGGGGGCCCTGGTCTCCAGGGGGCGCACTTTGGCGCCGCGCACCATGGAGCTGTAGATGATGGGACCGCGCACATGCGGGGTCTGCTCGGACTCCTTGTGGCAGTCCATGCAAAGCTGGTGATAGGCCCCCTTGAGGCCGGGGGTGTTCAGTTGCTTGGGGTTGAAGGGAGCGCCGTGGCACACCTTGCAGGCCACGGGTTTTTCTTTTTTGGCCTGCAGCTCGGCCATGCGGATGGGCTTGCCGTAGGTGTCGCCCTTTTCGCGGGGTTGGCGGTGGTGGCAGATGGTGCAGTCGCCCAGCGCGCCGGCGTGCTTGCCGTGCATGAAGCGCACCGGCTCGTAGAGGTCGGAGTGCTTTTTGATCACCGGGTCGTCGAGCATGAACAGGCGCACCGTGTCCTTGGGGGCCGGAAATGGCTGGGCCTTGGTCTCCAGGGGGCGCATGGGGTTGGGAGTCTCGGCGGCCAGGGCGGTGTCCGGGGCGCCGGCCAGGGCCAGGAACAGGCCCGCGGCCAAAACGCTGAGCACCACCGGCGAGAGCTTCTTGGGCTTGGCGCCCAGCACCGGGAAGATGAAAACGAACACCCGGTAGAGGAACATCAGGGTGGCGATGAGGCCCACGGTGATGAATATCTCGCCCACCGCCGGGAAGTAGGACACCAGCTTGTAGGGTGGATTGTAGGCCACCAGGAAAACGTTGATGCGGTTCATCATGATGCCCAGCACGAACATGGCTGAGGCGAAGAACAGCCAGCCCGGCGAGCGCCGCACCTTTTCGAACAACAGCAGCACAAAGGGCATGATCACCCCGAAGAGCATCTCCACGATGAAGGCGTTGGTCTGGTAGGTGCCGTCAAAGAGATAGACGTAAGTGCCCCGCCAGGCCATGTCCCCCAGCTTGACCGCCAAATAGATGCCCATGAGCACGGGCATGAAGCGGGCCAGGGGAGTGAGCACGTCCATCTCCGGCTTGCGGTCGAAGCTCTTGGCCACCAGCAGGGATTCGAAGGCCACCATGGGGTAGCCGGCCGCGAAGGCCGAGAGCAGGAACAACAGCGGCAGGATGGGGGTGTACCACAGGGGATGCACCTTGGAGGGCGCTATGAGCATCAGGGTGCCCAGGCTGGACTGGTGCAGGCAGGAGAGCACGATGCCCGCGATGATGAACAGGAACATCACCTTGCCCAGGATGCGGTCCAAAAAGTCCAGGGTGGCCTCGGCCATGTCGCCCAAAAAGACCAGGGGCCAGGCGTGATGCTTCAGGTTCAGGTTGATGCGCCCCTTGAAGCGCTCGGCCACTATGGGGAGGAACTCTATGTAGAGCACGTGCAGATAGATCATCACGCACATGGCCACCTCGAACAGCACCGAGTTGGGGTTGTGATTGAAGATGGGGCTGGTGATGTTCCAGTAGCGGCCGATGTCCACCAAGAGACCCAGCACCACGAAGGTGTAGCCCAGCATGGCCGTGAGCAGGGCCGGGCGGATGACCGCATGGTACTGGTCGCGGTTGAACACGTAGGCGATGAGGCCGGTGGTGAAGCCGCCCGCGGCCAGGGCCACGCCGGTGGCCACGTCCACCGCGATCCAGATGCCCCAGGGGAACTGGTTGTTGAGGTTGCTTACCTTGCCGATGCCGAAGATGAAGCGGGCGGCGATAAAGGCCCCGCCGATGGCCATCAAGGCCAGCATTACCATCACCCCGGGGGTGAGGAATTTTTCCTCGACCGGGGCCGCTGCTTCGTGCTTACTCATTGCCGGCCTCCTTGTCCTCTTTTTGCTCCCGGCCGCCCATCTCTGCCTCTTGGCTCTTCTTCAAGTAACCGGACAGCCACATGATGCCGCCCAGCACCCCGTAGAGCCCCAGGGGCACGGCCAGATAGCTGGTGATGGCGTGCTGGATGGACTCGGTGAGCCGGGGCGGGGGCGTGGGGCTCAGGTCGGGGAAGCCGATGTTCTCAAAGGGCTCGGAGGCCAGGTAGAGCCAGGAGGTGCCTCCCACCTCGCGCTCGCCGTAGATGCGCTCGTGGTATTTGCCCGGGTTGTTCTTCATCTTCCAGCGGGCCAGTTTGAGAAGCTGGTCGCGGGGCCCGAAGGTGATCACCTCGCGGGGACAGACCTGGGCGCAGGCGGGCAGGCCGCCGTCCTTGATCTGGGCGAAGCAGAAGGTGCACTTGCGCACCTGAGGGGTCAGGGCGTCGTGATACTCGTAGGCCGGCACCTGGAAGGGACAGGCGATCATGCAGTAGCGGCAGCCGATGCACTTGTTGGCGTCGTAGACCACCGCCCCGTTGGGCGCCTTGCTCAGGGCCCCCACGATGCAGGCCGACACGCAGGAGGGGTCGGCGCAGTGCATGCACTGGAACTTCACATAGGTGGGGCGCTGGCGCCAGGCCAAGGTTCCGATGTTGTGGGGGTAATACTTGTTGACCACCGTGAAGCTGGTGTCGTCCATGCGCCTCAGGTTCTCCAGCACCGCCATTTCCTCGAAGGATTGCTTGGGCTGGGGAAGGTGGTTGCGCTGGTTGCAGGCTTGCTCGCATTTGCGGCAGCCCACGCACAGGGTGGTGTCCACCAGACACCCCACGGCGTTGGGAGAAGGGGCCTTTTTCTTGGCCTCGGCTGCCGTGGCCGAAGCCAAGGGCAGGGCGGCGGTGGCCCCGGCGATCTTGAAAAAGTTTCTGCGGTTAATTTGCATGACGCCAACCAGTCCTGGGTCTGTTGAGGTTTCGCGCTTTCATCCCTTGCGTATGGTCAAGCTGATGCAGTCGCCCCGGGGCTCTTGATCCACGATGATGTCGGCCGAGCGGGACACGATCTGGGCGATGGACCCGACCAGGTCCTCGTCGTGCACCACCACCCGAAGCAGCTCGCCCGGGGTCAGGCGGTTCAGGGCGCTTTTCATCTGCAATAGACAGAGGGGGGCGACCACCCCGTTGAGGTCGATTTCGTGCTGCAAGCTCATGGCCCTCCGTCGCTGCAAGTTGCAACGAAAGTCGCAATAAATGTGCCGATTTTGTTAACATTCGGCCTGGCGGGAAGTAATTCTGCATCTGTCTGATATTGCGGCGAAAATATCCAAGGCGCTCAGAGAGGCAAGTACAAGGCGGTTTTTACTATTGATAAAGTTGCCTATGCAGGCGTAAAAATAGATGATTAATAATTAAACAGTTGTAAGAGTGCGTTTGCCCCACACGACCCCTGAGCGAGGTGAAAAGTGCGCCCCCAAGAGATAAATCGTCAGCTCGAAGGCATCATCAACACCATGCACGACGGCCTGATCGTCATCTCTCCGGACGGGGCCATCGTCATGGTCAACCAGGCCTTTGAAACGCTCACCGGCTATAGCTCCGACGAGGTGATCGGCCAGCCCTGCACCCTGCTGGGTTGCGACGCCTGCGAGATGACCATCAAGAGCGGCCAGGGCCAGGTGTGGTGGTGCGCCCTGTTCGATCCGGCCCACGAGGGCATCAAGCGCTGCCGCTGCAACTACCGCAAGAAGGACGGGTCCTACGCCCCGGTGCTCAAAAACGCCACCATGCTGCAAGACGAGGACGGGGCGCCCCTGGGCGCGGTGGAGACCCTCATCGACATCTCGGAGCTGGACCGGTTGGACCAGGAGGTGGCCCAACTGGCCGCCCAGTTGGACTCGGTGGACGGCTTCTGCGGCATCGTGGGCAACTCGCCGGCCATGCAGCGGGTATTTCAGGTGATAAAAAAGGCCGCGGCCAGCGACGCGCCGGTGATCATCACCGGCGAAAGCGGCACCGGCAAGGAGCTGGTGGCCCGGGCCATTCACCAGACCGGCAACCGGCGGGAAAAGCCCTATGTGCAGCTGTCCTGCGCGGCGCTAAACGAGTCATTGTTGGAGAGCGAGCTGTTCGGTCACACCAAGGGCGCCTTCACCGGGGCCTACCGTCACCGCATCGGCCGCTTCGAGGCGGCCAACGGGGGAGATATATTCCTGGACGAGATCGGCGACATCCCCCTGAGCACCCAGGTCAAGCTGCTGAGGGTGCTGGAGACCAAGCAGTTCGAGCGGGTGGGGGACCACCAGCCCATTTTGGTGGACGTGCGGGTGATCACCGCCACCAACCGCAACTTGCAGGAGCTGTTGGCCAGCGGAGCCTTTAGAGAAGATCTTTACTTCCGCATCAACGTGATCCCCATTCACCTGCCGCCCTTGCGCGAGCGCATGGGCGACGTGCCCGCCCTGGTCAACACCTTCATCGGCCGGCTGCGCCAGAAGACCGGCAAGGAGATCAACGGCCTGAGCCGCCAGGCCATGGATTGCTTCATGAACCACCCCTGGCCGGGCAACGTGCGCGAGCTCAAGGGCGCCCTGGAGTATTCCTTTGTGGTGGCCGAGGGCGGCCCGATCCAGCCGGACCACCTGCCACCCCATCTCGCCGGAGGCCACCCGGCCGCGCCCGCCTGGAGCCCGGCCGCCCCGGCCGCACCGGCCGCCGAGCCCAACGGCCTGTCGGAAAAGGACGCCCTGGTGGCGGCCCTAAAGCAGACCGAGGGCAACCAGACCCAGGCGGCCAAGCTGCTGGGGGTCAACCGGGTGACGGTCTACAACCGCATGAAGAAGTACGGCATTGAGATGAAAAAGGTGCTTCAGACCTGAGAAGGCTCCGCGGCCGGAGGGCCGGGCTCCTTGCCCGGCAACACCTGGGCCGCGCCCACTCCCCATTGGGACACGCAGGTAATCACGTCCAAGGGGTTGGCTTCCAGCATGGTCAGCCGTTGGCTCTCCACCACGTAGATGGAGCCCAGGCTCACCATGGGGGCCAAGGGCAAGAACACGGTGCAGCGCCCGCCGGGCAACTCCTCCATGACCATGCAAAAGGCCTCCGCGCCGTCGTGCAGGCGCACCAGGGCGGCGGGGTAGGCCTGGCGCATCTCCGCGAAACCGGTGAGCAGGTTCTTCAATAGCTGGTAGCCGGGTAGCTGGCGGAAGATCCTGGCCTCCAGGCGGTCAAAGGACCAGGCCCCGATACGGGTGCGCACCGCGGCCCCGATGAGGCAGCACACCACGGCCAGGACGGCCACGCCCAACACCACCGCCACAAGCACTCCCCACACCGACTGCAGGCCCAGCAGCTTTCCCAGCTTGCTCAGGACGCCGACCACCTCCACCACCAGCCAGGCTATGAGCGCGGTGGGCACCAGCACCACCAGCCCGTAGATCAGGTTCAGCTTCAGGGTCGCCTTGGGCTCTGCCATGTGCTCTTCTCCCGGGCCGTTGAGTGCGTTGTCCGGCGGCCACGAACCGGCCGCCTGGTCATTCTAACCCATAGCGCCGGCGCCGGGTCCGCGAGGAGTTGTTTCTCCGGCCCGGAAGGGCCGTCAGGAATGAGTTGCAAAACCCTGGACAGGGTGGGGGATGAAATCCTATGATACGGGGTGTCAGGCGCTGCCCCCGTTACAGAGGCGCATATCATGGTCCGCTGGCACGGCAACCACCGGTGACAAGGAGATGATTATGAAAAAGGCCCTCTTGATGACCCTGGCCATCTTGTTTTTGTTCAGCTCCCTGGCCTTTGCCGCTGGCGGCAAGAACCAGGGCGACATCGGTCAGGGCGAACCCGATCCCAGCCGGACCCCCATGCCCATCGAGTGGCCGGGCATAGACTGGTAAAAGCTGTTCGCCAGCCGCGGACCCAGCCTCCGGGGCCCAGCCCGCTTTGGCCGGGGGCTACCAGCCGTACTTTTTGAGGGCCTCGCGCACCGCCTCTTCCCGGGTGGCCGCGTCCAGCTCCAAACGGCGGGTGTGGCCCTCTCTTATCTTGGCGGCCAATAGCTCCAGGTCAGCCGGTTTTTCCATGAAGTCCAGGGCGCCCAGCTTGATGGCCTCCACCCCGGTCTCCAGGGTGGCGTGGCCGGTGAGCAGGATGATCTGCAGATCGGTCTTTTTGGCCAGGGCCTGTTTTAGGGTGGCCATGCCGTCGATGCCCGGCATCATCAAATCCAGGACAATGGCGTCGTAGATGTTGGCCTGAATCTTCTCCAGGGCCACCTCGCCGCTGCCCGCGGTGTCCACCAGGAAATCGCGGTTGCGCAGACGCTCTCCCATGCTCTCCAGGAACTCCGGCTCATCGTCCACGATGAGCACTCTCGGCTCGGCCATGGGTCCCTCCTTTTCGAAAACCCGGCCTTTCCGGGCCGCCTCAGCGGCGGCCCGCCACCATCTCGGCGGCCTTGCGCTGGTCCAGCCAGCGCACCTGGCCATACTCCAGATTATAAACCGCCCCCACCGCGGCCACCGTGCCCTCGGCGCAGGCCTGGCGCACCAGGGGGCTCAGGCGGCCCAGGTCGCCCAGGGCCTGCCAGATGTTTTCTTCCACCGCCAGGTCCACCTGGCCGTGGCCCGGATCGCCGGCCGGGGCCGGGGGCACCCGGTCCAGGGCCGGCTCGATGTACTCCAATAGTCCCGCGATGTTGGGCTCCAACTCGCCTCCGGGCTGCTGGCGGCGGTTCCAGGCGGCGGTGACCGCCCCGCAACTGGTATGGCCCAGCACCACCAGCAGGGGGGTGTGCACGTGCAGCGCGCCGTACTCCATGGAGGCGGCGGTCACCGGAGCGACGATGTTGCCCGCCACCCGCACCACGAACAGGTCCATGATGCCGGCGTCGAATATGCGCTCCACCGGCACCCGGGAGTCGGAACACGAAAGCACCGTGGCCAGGGCGTGGTGGGCCTGGTCGCCCTGGTGGGCGGCCTCCAGGCGTTCCGGGCCGGTGTTGGGATGTATGGGGCTGTCTTGCCAGAACCGCCGGTTGCCCTCGGCCAGGATGGCCAGCACCTCCGACGGGGTGGGCTTTTTGGCATGGGGCGGGTTAGCCTGGGGATCGCTCATGGTATCCTCCCGAATCGCCTGGGCGGTTGCGCCGCTTCCTCCGGCGGCCTCAGGCCTGCATCAAATCCAACAGATCCTCGATGTCCACCGGCTTGACCAGATAGCGGTAGGTGCCGATGTCCATGGCGCTGTCCATGTCCTCGCCCGAGCTGTGGCCGGTGAGGATGATCACCCGGGTGTCGGGCTGCTCCTGCTTGATGGCCTTGATGGTCTCCAGACCGCCCAGGCCGGGCATCTTCAAGTCCACCACCACGCAGTCATAGGGCTGTTGCTTGGCCAACTCCAGGCCGGACTCCCCCGAGGTGGCCCAGTCGTTGTCGATCCCCCTGATGTCCAATCGCTCGGACAAGGTGGTCACCAATTCTTTTTCATCGTCAATTAGTAGAACCCGCATTCTTTCCTCCGCCCTGCTTGGGCTGGCTCGGCCTCAGAGACTAGCGCGGCAGCACCACGGTAAAGGTGGTGCCTTGGCCGGGCTCGCTTTCCACGTCGATGTGTCCGCCCATTTTCTGCACAATGCCGTAGGTGATGGACAGACCCAGGCCGGTGCCTTTTTCGCCCCGGGTCGAAAAGAAGGGCTCGAAGATGCTGTTGAGGTTTTCCTTGGGTATGCCCACTCCGTCGTCGCTGATGACAATGGACATGGTGTCTTCTTTGGGCTGCTTAACCGATATGTCCAGCAGGCCGCCGTCGTCCATGGCGGCCATGGCATTGTTGATGATGTTCAACAACACCTGCTGCAATTGACCCTTGTCCGCCCGCAAGGTGGGCACCTCGGGAGGTATGTTCACCTTGATCTGGATGTTGCGGTACTCGGCCTCCTTGCCCAGGAAGCCCAGCACCTCGGTGACCAGGGCCTGCAAATGGATCTGCTCGTACTTCAGGGGCAGGTGGCGGGCGAAGCCCAGCAGGCGGTGGGTGATCTCGCTCACCCGCTTCACCGAGGCCTGGATGGCCAGGGTCAGCTTGATGAACTTCTCCTTGTGGCCGAAGTCGTTGCTCACGGCCAAGAGGTCGCCCATCAGGCCCACCTTTTCATTGATGATGGCCACCGGGTTGTTTATCTCGTGGGCCACGCCGGCGGCCAGGCGGCCGATGGAGGCCAGCTTGTTGGTGTATTCGGCCTCGTGCAACAGGCCCACCCGCCTGAGGTCGGCCTCGAAGACCCGGGAGACCAGGGTGGAGGTGCCCCACCAGAGCACCACCAGGATGGCCAGCACGCTGATGGCGATCATCACGATCACGTTGATGCGCAGCTGGTCCCACTTGTGCAACAGCGCCTTGGGCTGGTTGGTCAGCACCAGGGTCAGCGGGGTGTTGGCGATACGGGCCATGCCCAATAGCAGGGGATGCCCGGCCGGGTCCTTGGTCTCGATGATGCCGTGCCATTCCTGGGGCGAGGAGGGCAGCAGGGGGAAGCGGGCCAGCACCCCTCCGTAGAGCTGGGAGGGCGTCTGCAAGACCCCCTGCTGGTTGACCAGGAACAGGTCGCCCGAGGGCTGCATCTCCGCCGCCCGAAGCAGGTTGTTCAGGCGGCCGGTGTCAATGGTGGCCCTGAGCACGTAGGGCTCCTCGCCCTCCTGCTCGTGGCGCACCGCGATGACGAAGTGGGGGAAGTTGCGGTGTCCCAGGAACACGTCGCTCACGTATATGCCCCTGAGCAGCACCTCCTTGTACCAGTCCTGCTCCTTGTAGTCGCGGCCTTGCAGGTTGTAGGGGCCCATGTAGGCCCGTTGAATGCCCCGCTGGTCGATGAGCCCCAAATCCACGAAGCCGCCGAAGGCCCGCCTGAGGCGCAGGAACACGGCGGCCAGGTTTTTCAAGTCCGAAAGCTGCTCAAAGGTGTAGCCCAGGCTCACGTAGTTCAGGGCCGCGCGGCGCTCGTCCAGGAAGTAGCTGATCTGCACTTGGCCGGTGGACAGCAGCCGCTGGATGTGGCCCTTGCTCTCGTTGCTCTGCAACTCGTACTGGCGGTCGAACTGATAAAAGTTCACCCAGGACAAGAAGACCACTGGCAACAAGGTGGCCACCAGGCCAAGCACAAAGGTGTTGCGCCAGAGCCGCCGGTAGTTGAGCAGCTCCAGCTCTGACTCGCGCCGGTCCCAGAAGGCCGGCTTGATCTTGTGCCAGAGGATCATTGGTTATCCCCGTGAAGACCTTATCTTGTCGTAGGCCTGTTGCATGACCTGGGAAAGCTGGTCGATGTCCACCGGCTTCTCCAGGTAGGCGAAGGCGCCCAGTTGCAGGCACACCTCGCGGTCGCGGGCGCTGCCGTGGCCGGTGAGGATGATCACCTCCATCTCGGGATGATCGGTCTTGAGGCGCTTGAGCACCTCCACCCCGTCGATGCCCGGCATCTTCAGGTCCAGAACGATGACGTCGGGCTCTTCCTCCGCGGCCATGCGCAGGGCCTCGCTGCCGTCGTAGACCACGGCCGAGCCGATCTCGCGGAGCATCAGGCGCTCGGAAAGCGTCTCCACGAACTCGCGCTCGTCATCCACCAGGAGCACCTTGGAGGGCAGCTTGAAGTCGGCCTGGCGGTAGATGTCGGCCTGGTAATAGGCCGGTCCCGGGGCCACCTGCACCGAGCTTACGCCGGGCACGGTGCCGGCCAGCTCCTCCAGCTCCTCGCTTAGCCGCCCCAGCATCATCACCTTCTTGTTGATGGCAATGCTGATCTTGCCGTCCTGGGCGATTACCTCCAGGTCGCGGGAGTTGTGCCCCTTGTCGGTGAGCGTCGCCTCCACCTGTGAGGCCAGCAAAAAGTCCCGCACCGTCTGGCGCGAGGCATCGCTGGGCTCCAGGATGGCGCTGGAGGCGTTTTCGCAGATCTGGTTGACCGCCTCCTCCTCGCCCACCAAGTCCATGCCGATGCGCATGTCGTAGAGCGTGGGGTCCCAGGCCTCGCAGCCGTGCAGGTATTGGACCCAGCGCAGGGCCGCTTCGTCCTCGCGGTGGATGCGCACCAGGGCGTCCTTTTCGCTCAGGCCCAGCTCGCGGGCCCCGCGCACCGCGCGGCCCTTGGCCTCGGCGATGAGGCACACGTCCAGCACGTGGGCGATGGTGCGGGGCACCAGCAGGGAGCCGTAGCCAAAGTAGACCAGCTTCTCCTGGCCGAGCAGCTCGGCCATGCCCAGCTTGAGCCGGCTAACCGCCCGTTCCCTGTCGTTGCTGAATTGGTTGAAGATGGAAGGCTTGCCGTACATGGCCCGGCGCAGAGCCCCGGCCTTCAGGCCGCTGGACTCGGACACCTGGCTGATGAGGTCCTCGTCGCGCAGCACGGGATAACCCAGGCGGCTGGAGACCCCGTGCATCACCTCCTCGGCGAAGCAGAAGACGCCGCTGAATAGGTTGACCACACTCATTCTTGATCACCTCCCACGACGTGCACCTCCTCCAGGGGGCACACGTTCAGCAGAGGACAGGTTTGCTCGTCGGAGTCCATGTGGGCCGACTCGTGGATGGCCGACAGGGCCACCGAGGCCAGGGGATAGACGTGGTCCTCCCCGATCTTGGCCAACAAGTGGGTCCGTTGCATGGCCTCCAGCACATTTTCCTTAAGGTGGCTGAAGCTGATGTCATAGCCCGCGCTGCGCACCTGGTCCACCAACAGCGACAGGGTGTCCTCGCCCGAGGCGTCGATGTCGTTGATGCCGTTGGCCACCACCAGGATGTGCCTGAGCTTGGGCATTTCGCGGATGCGCTCGTTTATCTGGTCCTCCAGGAAGCTGGCGTTGGCGAAGAACAGGGGGCCGTCGAAACGGACCACGGCCACGTGCTCGCACTCTGCCAGATGGTAATGCTCCGCGTCGCGCAAGGAGCAGTCTTCGTGCATGGACAGCTTGGCCACCCGGGGACGCATGCTCTTGTACAAAAACACCATCAGCGAGAGCACCACCCCGATCATGATGCCCTTGTCCAGGTGGGGCGCAAAAATCAAGGTGCCGATAAAGGTGATGATGCTTATGACCCCATCGTACCACTGAGCCTTCCAGGCGTGTACAAAACCGCTCACGTTGATAAGTCCCACCACGGCCATCATGATCACCGCGGCCAAGACCGCCTGTGGCAAGTGGTACAACAGCGGGGTGAAAAACAAAAGCACAATAACCACCATCAGCCCGGTGACCACGCTGGAAAGCCCGGTCTGGGCCCCGGCCTGCAGGTTCACCGCCGAACGCGAGAAGGAGCCCGACACCGGGTAGCTCTTGCCCAGACAGCCGATCATGTTGGCCAGGCCCTGGCCGATGAGCTCCTGGTTGGGGTCCAGGCGCTGGCCGGTCTTGGCGGCCATGGCCTTGGCGATGCTGATGGCCTCCATGAAGCCCAGCAGGGAGATGATCACCGCGTAGGGGAACAGCTGCATGATCACGCCCCAGTCCATGGTGGGCGCGCTGAGGGTGGGCAGGCCGGGCGGGATGTCGGCCACCACCGCCCCACCGCCGGCCATGCGCAGCTTGGTCTGGTCCAGGCCCCGGTTGCCCACCATGATCCGCCACACCCGGCCGTCGCCCTTGACCCCCTCGGGCGCCTGGCCCTCGGGGTAGAAGCTCATGCGGCCGTCGGGATGCTCCACCCCCACGAAGATGTAGCCTCGCAGGGTCTCGCGCAGCAGATGGGCCTTGCCCTTTTCCAGCTCGATCTTGGCCGTGTCCATGCTGGCCTGCTGGTGCAGCTTCATCACGTCCAGGGATTGGTCTCCCTTGGTCTCGGCCGCCTTGCGGGCCTCCACGTTGATGTCGGCCCGCTCCTGGCCCAGGGCGTTGATGCGCTTGACCTCCTGGTTGTAGGCCTGGATCTGCGAGCGCACCTGGGGCGACTGGATGGCCTCCAGGGACACCTGGGCGTCATGCTGGAAGCCTATGGCCCAGGAGATGAGGGTGGTCACCGCCACCGCCACCAAGACATAGGGGATCTTGGGGTTTAGGCGTTTGAGACCGGCCATGATGATGAAGGCCCCCACTCCCATGGCCAGGCTGGGCCAGTGGGTGTAGTGCACCGCGCCTTCCAGCACCCGCCAGATGGTCTCGTAGTGATGGGGGGCCTTGTCCACATACACCCCGAACATCTTGGAGAGCTGGCTGGAGGCGATGATGATGGCCGCCGCGTTGGTGAAGCCGTTGACCACCGGGTGGGACAGGAAGTTCACCACCAGGCCCAGGCGGAGCACCCCCAGGGCGAGCTGGAAGACGCCCACGATAAGGGCCAACAGCACCGCGTAGGCGATAAAGGCCTCGCTGCCCGCGGTGGCCAGGGGCTCCAGGGAGGCGGCGGTCATCAGCGAGACGATGGCCACCGGCCCGGTGGCCAGCTGCATGGACGAGCCGAACATGGCCGCGACCATGGGCGGCAGGAAAGCGGCGTACAGGCCGTAATAGGCCGGCAGGCCGGCCAACTGGGCGTAAGCCATGGACTGGGGTATGAGCACCAGGGCCACGGTGACCCCGGCCACCAGGTCCACCCTGAAGGCGGCTCCGGTGTATCCCTTGAACCAGCCCAGGAAAGGCAGTATGCGGGCTAGCATCGCGTCCGCTCTCCAGTGGTCTGGATGGTCATCCTAATCCTCCAAGCCAAACTTTTTGATCTTGCGCCACAGGGACACCCGGTCAATGCCCAGGATCTCGGCCGAGCGGGTTTTGTTGCCCCCGGTCTGGTTGAGTATCTGCTTTATATAGTCGCGCTCCCGCTCCTCCAGGGTGGGGGGGCGCTGGGCCCCTCCGTTCCCGCCGGAGGCGGCAGCCTTTCTCACCTCTTCGGGCAGGTCGGCCAGGTTGAGGCTGTCCCCCCCCAGGGTCACGCCCCGCTCGATGAGGTTTTCCAACTCGCGCACATTGCCCGGGAAGCGGTGGACCGCCAGCGCCTCCATGATCTCCCGTGGGATGTCGGAGATGTCCTTGTCCTGCTTGCCCGCGTGCTTGTGCAAAAAGTGGTTGGCCAACAGCGGAATGTCGTCGGGATGCTCCCTGAGGGGGGGCAGCTCCAGGCACACCACGTTGAGCCGGTAAAACAGATCGGAGCGGAAGTGGTTCTGCTCCACCAATTGTTTCAGGTCCCGGTTGGTGGCGGCCACGATGCGCACGTCCACCGGGATGGGCTCGGTGCCCCCCACCCGGGTCACCACCTTTTCCTGGATCACCCGTAAGAGCTTGACCTGCATGGCCATGGGCATGTCGCCGATCTCGTCCAAAAAGACCGTGCCCCCGTCGGCCGCCTCGAACAGCCCCGGCTTGGTGGCCGTGGCCCCGGTGAAGGAGCCCTTTTCGTGGCCGAACAGCTCGCTTACCAACAGCTGCTCGGCAAAGGCGGCGCAGTTGAAGGCCACGAAGCGCCGCTCGGCCCGGTAGCTGGCCTGGTGCAGGGCCCGGGCGAACAGCTCCTTGCCGGTGCCGGTCTCGCCCATGATCAACACGTTGCAGTCGGTGGGCGCGATCTGGGCCACGGTGCGGATGAGCTGCTGGATGCGGGGGTGCTTGCCCACGATGGAGCCCACCCCGTCGCGGGCCGAGGCCTCCTGCTTTAGCTGCTTGATCTCTTTTTTCAGGCGGGCCTTGTCCAGGGCGTTGGCCACCTGGGCCCGCACCTCGCCGATCTTGTAGGGCTTGGCGATGTAGTGGAAGGCGCCGCGCTTCATGGCCTCGATGGCCGAGTCCACCGAGGCGAAGGCGGTGAGCATGATCACCTCGGTGTCCGGATGGTTCTGCTTGACCTCGGCCAGCACCTCCATGCCGTCGACCTTTTCCATGCGCAGGTCGGTGAGCACCAGTTCGAAGGAGCGCACCGACAACAGCTCCAGGGCCTCCTGACCCCCCGAGGCGGCCACCACCTGGTACTCGCCGTCCTTCTCCAGGACGTGCTGCAGGTTGCGGCGGGCCACTGGGTCGTCTTCCACGATGAGCAGATGGGGCTTGGCGGACATGGCCTAACTCCCCTCCGCGTCCAGGGGCAGGGTCAGGCGGAAGCGGGCCCCCTTGCCCGGCTGGCTCTCGGCGCTGATGTGGCCCTGGTGGCGTTCCACGATGCCGTAGGTGATGGACAGGCCCAGGCCGGTGCCCCGGCCCACGTCCTTGGTGGTGAAGAAGGGGTCGAAGATGCGCGAGAGCGCCTCGGGCGGGATGCCCGGCCCGGTGTCCTCCACCTCCAGCAAGACCTGGCCCTGGGCCTGGTCGCGCCGTCCCCGGATGGTCACCACGCCCCGCTCGCCCATGGCCTGGATGGCGTTCATGACCAGGTTCAGCAGGGCCTGGACCATGTGGGCCTTGTCCATTTCCAGGGTGATGCCGCCGGGCACCTCCAGGCGGACCTCCACCCCGGCCGGAATCTCGCCCCGGATGAGCTTGCGCGCCTCTTCCACCACCTCCCTGAGGTCCTCGGGATTGAGCTCGAACTCCCGCTGGCGGGCGAACTCCAAGAGCGAGCCCACGATGTCGCGGGCCTTGCTCACCTGCTGGTCGATGGCCGCCAGCAGCTCCCGGTGATAGGGGCTGGCCTCCTGGCCCAGCTCCTCCAAAAGGATCTGGCAGGAGGTGGAGATGTTGTTCAAGGGGTTGTTGAGCTCGTGGGCCACCCCGCTGGTCAGGGTGCCCAGGGCGGTGAGCTTCTCGGTCTGCACCATCTGTTCGTTGTTGTGCCGAAGCTGGCCCACCATGCGGTTGAAGCCCTGCACCAGGCTGCCGATCTCGTCCTTGGCCCCGGCCCAGGGGATGGTCTGGTACTCGCCCTGGGCCACCACCCCGGTGGCCTCCTCGATGGTCTGGAGGGGTTTGACCAGGCGCGCGATGAGCACGTAGGCCAGCACCACGCCGATGGCGGCCAATACCACCAAAAAGCCCACCAGCAGGGGGCTGTACTCCCGGAGCAGGTTGCTCAGTCCCTGGCGCTCCTGGCGGGCGATGGTCTCGGAGCGGTCGATGAGCTCCTTGCCCGCCTGGCGCAGGCTGGCCACCGCCTCGTTCAGGGCCGGCCCCTGGGCGTTCTGCCCGCCCCCGGCCAGCAGCTGGTGCACCCGGCCCAGACGGCGGCGGTATTCCTCCACCAGGCCAGAGAGGTTGCGCCAGGGCTCGCGGCCAAGGTGTTGCTGCCCGGCGTTGAGCAGCGCCTGGTATTGGCCCAGATAGGCCAGGGCCTGCTCGAAGTCCTTTTCATGGTGATAGAGGAAGTAGTTCTTTTCGTAGCGCCGGGCTTCCAACACTTGGTTGACCATGCTGTCGGACTGGCTGAGGAACAGGAGGCGGTGCTCCATGCGCGAGAAGTATTGATAGCTAAGCACGCCGAACAGGGCCATGCCCAAAAAGGCGGCCGCAAAGCCAACCATCAGGCGCACCCGGATCTTTTTAGTGCCGCGCAAGAGTTTCATGGCGTTCCTTGCTTTTGCCCGAGCCCGGGCCAACCCCGGCCAGCCGGGGGACTGCCAGGCGTCCCCGGGATACAACAAGGCCTCCGAGCTGTGGGCACGGGCGGAACTCATGATGATTTTGCCTGAGAGATTCGTGCCAAAAAGTACAAGCTACGGGGCAATGACCTGAATTGTTTCGCTAATTGCCCCCAAATCGCCTATCTCCGCCCTATGACGATTGTTACAGTATGCAACGTTATTAGGGTAAAAATCTAGCATAAATGCAGCATATAGTTGAAAAAAGTTGGCTCCGCCCAAAGGGGGAGACTCTGTTGCACATTTAAACGTTTTCTGGCCTGGGGAGGAGCCGGCCGGGGTGGACAGGGGGATTGCTATTAGTTGTATGGATTCTTACAGGTGGTTACGTATAATCGGCTTATAAGGAGACAACTTTGAAAATCCGCTTGCTATTGGTCGATGACCACAGCTTGTTCCGCCTGGGAATCCATACCCTGCTCACCGAGCAGCCGGACATGGAGGTGATTGCCGAGGCGGACAACGGCCGCGCCGCGGTCAAGCTGGCCCAAGAAAGCTGCCCCGACGTAGTGGTAATGGACGTGTCCATGCCCAACCTCAACGGCATCGAGGCCACTGCCGCCATCCTGGTCCAATGCCCCAACACCAAGGTGGTGGCCCTGTCCATGCACAACGAGGAGCGTTATGTGCTGGGCATGCTCAAGGCCGGGGCCAGCGCCTATCTGCTCAAGGACAGCCCGTTGCAGGACGTGGTCTCGGCCATCCGCACGGTTCGCAACGGGGGGACCTTCCTTTCGCCGGCCATCTCCGGGGTGGTGCTGGAGGGCATCCGCCAGCCGCGCGGCCAACACCAGGGGGCCGCCTCCCAGGTGCTCACCCCCCGCGAGCGTGAGGTGCTGCAGCTCATCGCCGAGGCCCGCACTTCCGAGGAAATAGCCGACCAGCTCTCCCTGAGCGTCAAGACGGTCTACACCCACCGGCGCAACATCATGGAAAAGCTACAGGCCCGCAACGTGGCCGACCTGACCAAGATCGCCATACAAGAGGGCCTCACCACGCTGCAGAGAAGCTAGGCCCCGTCCGACTTTGCAACGCATCGCCCCAAAACGGGGCGCGGCGTTTGGTTGCATGGCCCTGGTCTAGGCCGGAGAGGCGCAAAGCCGCTAAAGCGGGCAGAACGGTCTAAGCATTATTCTTAGGTGAATTTCAGTAATTTTTGCCATATGCAAGACAGGCCGATGGGCTCACAATTTAAAAATGCCGTTTCACTGAAGGCGGTGGACCACCAGATGGGGATGAAACAAATTGCGAGGAATCGAAATGAGCACTGTGGCCGAGAGGAATTTCGCCTGCCCCAACTATGACGCCTGCCTCAACGAGGCCGTGGAAGACAAGAGGCGGGGGTTCCACTGCGAGGGCTGCCCCAAGCAGAGCATGGTGCGCGATGATTGGCCCCTCATCCAGCAGCAGGACGTGCAGCGGGTGGTCACCCTGTTCGAGGCGGTGTGCCGCCGCCAGAGCCGCACCAGCTCCAAACCCCTGACCCCCGAGGACCTGGCCTTTTTGTGGGAAGAGGAACAGCCGGGCCAGGAGGCCTGCGCCTAGCTCTCTTTCGCCCGGGCCTTTAGGGCCCGGGGATCAGCATGGTGCGGTTCAGCTCCCGGGGGGAGGCCGCGCCCAGCAGGCCCATGATGCGCCGGAGCTCCTCGCCGAGCCCGCTGATCACCCCGCGCACCCCTTCAGACCCGTCGGCCGCCAGGCCCCAGAGCAGGGGCCGCACCACCCCCACCAGATCCGCCCCCATGGCCAGGCACTTGAGCACGTCGCTGCCCCGGCGGATTCCTCCGTCGGCCACAATGGCCAAGCGGTCGCGGGCCACGGCTCTTATCTCGTCCAACACCTGCAGGGCGTGGGGCAGATAGTCCAGGGTGTGGCCCCCGTGGTTGCTCACCACAATGCCGTCGGCCTCGGCCTCGGCCGCCTTGGCCGCGTCCTCGGCGCTCAGCACCCCCTTGAGGATAAGGGGGCACTGCACCTCTCGGCGTATCTCCCTGAGCTCGGCCAAACTCAGGGGCGCGCAATCGGCCACCATGGCCTGGTCCCCGATCTTGGTGCCCTCGGCCGCGTCGATCTCCAGGCCGATCCAGGTGGCCCCGGCCTTTTGAAACTGCTCGATCATCTCGAAGATGCGGCCCCGCTCCCGGAAGGGCTTGGCATTGGCCACCACCGGCAGCTCCAGGGCGCAGAGCTCGGCCAGGTTGGCCGGCACCGGGGTGCCGCACCAGAGCAGGCTGCCCGCCTCCCGGAGCCCCTCGGCCATCTGGCTCATGCCATGCTCGGCGATCTTGGGGATGGGCATGGTCACCGCCGACATGACCACCGGGCTGGCCAGCTCCACCCCCAGCACCTCCACCGCGGTGTCGGGCAGGGGCGCGTCGATGTAGCGCGGTTTCAAGGTGTAGGAATCGAGCACCCTCCGGTCGTGCTCCAGCACAAAGCCGGTCTCCACCGCGTTGAGCAGCCAGGCCAGCCCCTTTTCCTCCAGGGCCGCCTGGCCCTCGGCGTATAGCTCTCCCAAGGTCATGCCGTCCTCCGGCCAAAAGTCTTGTGTCTCCTTCCAGATTACTACGTCCGGCGCTCTCAAATACCCCCAAAAGGCCCCGCCCGGGCGCCCGGCCTCGGCGCGCCCGGTTAAGGTGTGGAAATAAGGGGGTTCTCAGGAGGCGGGCCACTTGGTTAAGATGAAATATAGATCTGGGAAGGGAGGTTCGCATGGACCGCGTGGAATTTTTGTGCACCGTGCCGATGCTGGAGGGGCTGGCCTTGCCGGACCTGGTGAAGCTGGCCGCCCTGGGCCGGGCCGACACTGCCCTGAACGGCAAGCGCATCTCCACCGAGGGGCAGCCGGCCGAGGAGCTTTTCATCCTCAAGGAAGGGACGGTGGACCTGCGCTACGAGCTGCCCGGCCGGGAGAGCAGCGGCGACCAAGCCCTGTCCCGCCTGGAGCCCGGCGCGGCCTGGGGCTGGTCGGCCCTGGTGGCCCCGCATGTCTACACCCTGTCGGCCTATTGCACCTCCCGCCAGTGCGCCTTCTTGCGTCTGCAACGCGAGGCCATGGAGGGGTTGTTCGAAGCCAACACCCGCATCGGGTATATTTTCATGCGCAACCTGGCCACCATCATCGGGCAGCGCTTCAACGCAGCCCAGGACGAGCTGGCCAAGCAGCAGGGGTTTGATCAAGTCCACCAGTGGTGAGCCGGAGGCCGCGGCCGGAAGGGAACAACGTGAGCTCGCAATCCGTGGACCAGTCCCTGACCAGCCGCGAGGTCCTGCGCCTGGAGGGCTCCCGACAGGAGGCCCGGCGCGAGGAGATGGCCCTGGAGGCTCCCTGCGAGATACGCCTGGAGGGCCGCTCCTTTGTTCTGCTCATGGCCAGCCCGGCCGATTTGGCCGCCCTGGCCCGGGGCTTCTGCCTTAGCGAGGGCCTGGTCGCCCGGCCGGGGCAGGTGCGGGGCGTCACCCTGGGCAGCGGCGAGATACCCGGCCTGGGCCCGGTGCACTGGGCCGACGTGACCATGGAGGCGGGCCTGGCCCGCAAGGCCCGCGCCCGGCGGGTGGCTCCGGCAGCCACCTCCTGCGGCCTCTGCGGCCTGGAGTCCTTCCGCGACCTGGCCGGGGGAATCGCCCCGGTGGGCTCTTCCCTGGGCGTGGACCTGAGCGTCATCCAACAACAGTTCAAGGACATGGAACAAGGCCAACACCTGTACCGGCGCACCGGCGCGGCCCACGCCGCGGCTCTGGGCTCGCCGGAGGGCAGGCTGCTGTGCCTGGGCGAGGACGTGGGGCGGCACAACGCCCTGGACAAGGCCCTGGGCATGGCCCTGGAGCAGGGGCTAGATCCGGGCCAATGTTTGTGCACCATCTCGGGACGCATAAGCATGGAGATGGCCCTCAAGGCGGGGCGGGCCGGCTTGCCCCTGCTTGCCTCGGTGTCCGCGGCCACCGCCCTGGGCCAGAGCCTGGGCCGGGCCCTGGGGGTGACCCTGGTGGGTTTCGCCCGGCAGGAGCGGGCCACGGTGTACAGCCATCCCCACCGGGTGCTCATTCAGGGCAGGCCCCTGGCCGCCGGTTGATGAGACTCCCCGGCGGCTCTGTGCTAAGCTTTCCCCGCCCGGATCGTACGGCAGGGGGATGAGCATGGCGCGGGTGCGGTTCAAGTTGTGGGTCGAGGAACGGTACCGGGTGCTGTTCGGCGGGGGGCGCATGGCCCTGTTGCAGGCGGTGCTGGATTCCGGCTCCCTGGCCGGGGCGGCCCGCCAAATGTCCATGAGCTACCGCGCCGCCTGGGGCTGCCTCAGGGCCTCGGAAAAGCGCCTGGGCTTCAGCCTGCTGGAACGCGGCCCGGAAGGCTGCCGCGCAATGCGCCTCACCGCCAAGGCCCAGCGGCTCATGGAGCAGTGCCAGGCCAGGGAACAGGACGGCCAGCGTCTGGCGGAGCGATATCAAGAGCAATGGAAGCGGGAGCTGGGCGCCCTGAGAGGCTAGGAGACGAGGCATGCGTCCCAAGTTGGTGCACATCAGCGGGCCCGGCGCTCCGGAGCAGGAGGCATTCGCCCTGGCCCTGGCCCAGGCCCTGGCCGAAAAGGGCGTGGTTGTGGGCCTGCTGCGGCCCGAGGGCCCGGGCGTGGCCCTGAGCCTGCCCCAAGCGGACCAGGACGGCTCCCAGGCCCTGGCCCTGTTGCGCGGTCTGGACCTGGTGTTCAGCCTGCTGCCCCCGGCCCAGGGCCAGGAGACCCTGGAAGCAAAGCCCGGCGCGGAGGCCGAGGCGGCCGATCTGCTGGCCGGTCGTCTGGAGCGGCCCGGCCCGGAACGGCGCGTGACCCTGCTGGCCGACGGCAAGCAACTGCCCGCCAAGGCCTTTGTGCAAGACATCCTGGTAAACACCCTGGCCGGCATGCTGGCCCCCTTGCACGGCATCGAAGACACGGACCGCCTGGAAATAATCATCGAATAAATCCCGGCTGAAGCCGTTTTTCCCCAGCCCCCGCCCCTTGGCGGCGGGCCCAGCTTTTCACCTGCCCCACAAGAGACTTTCCTCCACCCGCCGATCTGCGTAGGCTGGAGGAGAAGGCCGCACCCGTGACGCGCACCGCCCATGCGGGCGCGCGAGGAGAGAGCATGCATAGGGGCCTAATCAAGAAACTGGTGATCGTGGGCCTGATCCTGGCCGCGGTCCTCGCCTTTTGGCTGCTGGACCTGGGGCAATACTTTTCCCTGAGCTACGTCAAACAGTCGCGCGACAGCTTTCAGGCCTATTATCAGACCCACCCCGGCCTGACCCTGGGCGGCTACTTCGTGGTCTACGTGCTGGTCACCGCCTTTTCCCTGCCCGGCGCGGCGGTGATGACCCTGCTGGGCGGGGCGCTGTTCGGTTTCTGGTGGACCCTGCTGGTGGTCTCCTTCGCCTCCACCATCGGGGCCACCCTGGCCTGTTTTTTCGCCCGCTTTGTCTTGGGCAACTGGGTGCAGGCCCGCTTCGGGGACAAGCTGGAGCCCATCAACCGGGGGGTGGAGCGGGAGGGGGCCTTTTATCTGTTCACCCTGCGCCTGGTGCCCCTGTTCCCCTTTTTCGTCATCAACCTGGTCATGGGCCTGACCAAGATGCCGCTCTGGACCTTTTATTGGGTGAGCCAGTTGGGCATGCTGCCCGGCACCGCCGTGTTCACCAACGCGGGCAAGGAGCTGGGCCAGATCGACAGCCTGGGGGGCATACTCTCGCCCGGGCTGATCATCAGTTTCGTGATCCTGGGCCTGTTTCCCCTGGTGGTCAAAAAGGGGCTGTCCTGGTATCGCCGCCGCACCGGGCGCAAGGAGATCATCGAATAAGCGGGAGGGTTCATGGCCAGCTATGACTTTGACCTGGGCGTGCTGGGGGGCGGCTCGGCCGGGCTGACCCTTACCTCCGGGGCGGCCCAGCTGGGGGCCAAGACCCTGCTCATCGAAAGGGAGCCCCGCCTGGGCGGCGACTGCCTGCACTATGGCTGCGTGCCCTCCAAGACCCTGATCAAGACGGCCCGGGTATATCACCTTATGAAAAATGCGGCCCGCTTCGGGCTGCCCGCGGCCCAGGTCCCTTCGGTGGACTTCGCCTCGGTGCGGGCGCGCATTGAAGGCGTGATCGCCACCATTCAGAAGCACGACAGCCAGGAGCGCTTTTGTTCCCTGGGCGCGGCGGTGCGCTTTGGCCGGGCCCGCTTTGTGGACGAGCACACCGTGGAGCTGGAGGGCGAGCGCATCTCGGCCAAGGCTTGGCTCATCGCCACCGGCTCCTCCCCGGCCGCTCCGCCGGTGCCCGGCCTGGACCGCACCCCCCACCTCACCAACAAGGATATCTTCTACCTGGACGCGCTGCCCGAGTCGCTGATCGTGCTGGGCGCCGGGCCGATCGCCATCGAGATGGCCCAGGCCTTCGCCCGCCTGGGCTCCAAGGCGAGCGTGGTGCAGCGCAGTGGCCAGATACTGTCCAAGGAGGACAAGGACCTGGCCGACGGGGTCATGGCCGCGCTGGGGGCCGAGGGGGTGGAGTTTTATCTCAACACCAAGGTGACCGGCGCGCGGGAGGTGGGCGGCAGGCCGCACCTGGCCTTCACCGACGCCGGGGGCGGGGAGGTGGAGCTCAGCGCCGAGCGCCTGCTGGTGGCCCTGGGCCGGCGGGCCAACCTGGAGGGCCTGGGCCTGGAGCAGATCGGCGTGGAGTACGACGCCAAGGGGCTCAAGCTCGACGAGCGCCTGCGCACCGCGCACAAGCACATTTACGGCGCGGGCGACGTGACCGGCGGGCACCAGTTCACCCACGCGGCTGGCTACGAGGGCGGGGTGGTGCTGGCCAACGCGGTGCTGCACTTGCCCCGCAAGGCGGACTACACCTGGCTGCCCTGGTGCACCTACACCGACCCCGAGCTGGCCTCCATCGGCCTGAACGAGAAGGCGGCCCAGGCGGCGGGGATCGAGTACACGGTGTGGAGCGAGGAGTTCGCGGCCAACGACCGGGCCCTGGCCGAGGGCGAGGCCGAGGGACGCATCAAGCTGATCCTGGACAAGAGCGAGAACATCCTGGGGGTGCAGGTGCTGGGCCTGCACGCGGGCGAGCTGATCAACGAATGGGTGGCCGTGGCCGGGGGCAAGGTGAAGCTGGCCACCCTGGCCGGGCTGGCGCATCCCTATCCCACCCTGGGCGAGATAAACAAGCGGGTGGCCGGGGACGTGATGGCTCCCAAGCTTTTCTCGGACCTGGTGAAAAAGGGGCTCAAGTTCTTTTTCCATACCAAGGGGCGCGCCTGCAACCCGCCCCAGGGCGGGGCGGGCTAGGCCGAGCCGCCGTCCCTCCGCCTGGGCATGGGTGTATTATCTGGAGACTGGTAGCGATATCACTCGGCAGGGGAGAGGAATGCCCAAGATCCTGAGCGCGGACATCGGCGCCACCAACAGCCGCTTCGCCCATCTGGAAGGCGACGACGCCGGCGGCCTTAGCCTGAAAAACAGCGTATGGCTCAAGACCATGGAGGCCGAGTCCTTTGCCCAGTTGCTGGGGCAGGCGGCCGGCTCGGAGCTGGGCCTGGCCCCCCAGGAGGCGGACCTGGCCTGCTTCGCGGTGCCCGGGCCGGTGCTGGGCGGCACCTATTGCCAGCCCCCCTGGATCGACTGGGACATCGACCTGGAGCGGGACCGCCCGGCCCATGGCCTGGGGCCCAGCCTGCTGATCAACGACTTCGTGGCCCAGGCCTGGGCCTGCGGCACCCCGGCCGTGGCCAGGGCCCGCACCGTGCTGGCGGGCCAGCCCGAACCGGGCGGGGTGGTCGGGGTGATCGGGGCGGGCTCCAACCTGGGGCACGCGGCCCTGCTGCCCAATGGGGGCGGGGTGGTGCTGGCCTCGGAGTTCGGGCACGCGCCCTTTCCTTTTGCCGGCGGCCCGGAGCGCGGCTTCCGCGACTTCCTGAGCCAGCAGACCGGCATGGATCAGCCCAGCAACGACGTGACCGTGTCGGGCAAGGGCCTGAGCCAGGTGCATCACTTCCTCACCAGCCGCAAGCTGGAGCCCGAGCAGGTGGGCGGGACCGTGGACCCGGACTCGGAGACGGTGCGCTGGATGGCCCGCTTCTATGGCCGGGCCTGCCGCCAATGGGCCCTGGCCGCTCTGACCCTGGGCGGGCTCTACATCGCCGGAGGCCTGGCCGCCAAGCTGCCCATGCTGGCGGAGCACCCGGAGTTCGCCCGCGAGTTCCGCCTGGCCGAGAGCATGGCGCAGGTGTTGGAGCGCATTCCGGTGTATTTGAACCTCAACGAGCAGAGCGGCCTGTGGGGCGCGGCCGCGGCCGCCCTTCACTGGCAAGGGTAGGGCGGTTATAATTAGTTATTGAGTAGGGTATGGCGCGCTCCGGGAGGGAGCGGGCCGCCCGCAGGGGGTGGGAAAGCAGCCAAGGAATGCAGCAACGGCGCAGGTTTCTCGCCCTGGGCCTGCAAGGCCTGGCCCTGGCGGGCGCGGCCCTTGCCTGGCCAGGCCGGGTCTTGGCCGCGGTCAAGCGCCAGATAATCCCGGCCCACATAAAGGCCACCGCCCTGGCCAACCGCAATCCCAAGGGCATCGACAACCGCAACCTTTCCATCACTCCCCTTAAAAAATTCGGGACCATGGGCCAGAGCGACCTGAAGGTGGACCCGGCCTCCTGGCGCCTGGTGGTCGACGGGGCGGTGAAAAAGCCCCTGGAATTGGACTTGGCCCAGGCCAAGGCCCTGCCGGTGATGAAAAAGACGGTGCTGCTCATCTGCCCGGGGGTGTTTTCCTACAACGCGGTCTATGCCGGCTTCAGCCTGGGGCGCCTGCTTGAGCAGGCCGGGCTGGAGCCCGAGGCCAGCCTGGTGGAGATTCGCGGGCCCCGGGGCGGCTACGCCAAGATAGAGCACTTCAAGCTGCGCGAGGTGCTCGAGGACGAGGTGTGGCTGGCCTACCAGGTCAACGGCAAGGACCTGCCGCCCAAGCACGGCTTTCCCCTGCGGGTGGTGGCGGGCGAGCACTATGGCGACGACTGGGTGAAGTACGTGAGCCAGGTCACGGTGCGGACCCGGCGCAAAAAGGGCTAGGAGAGGATGATGAGCACGGCCACCAAACAAGCCTGGCTGTGGGCCCTGGGCCTGGCCCTGACCGCGGCCCTGCTGGCCGGGGCGGCTCCCCACGCCTCGGCCGCCTCGCCCCACAAGGTGGTGTTCTACGTCGGGTGATACGACGTGGGCAAGGCAGCCCTGGAAGGGCAGCCGGGAATAAGCAGGGTGACCAAGGGCTGGAGCCAGAGCCGCGAGATAAACACCGTGTTCTACGATGCGGACAAGATCAGCACTGACCAGATGGTGGTTATTCTTAAAAAAGCTGGTACTTACCAGGGTATAGCTGTCAAACCCCGGGCGCTGAAGTAGGACAGGTTAAATGTTGGTATTAGTATAACTAATATTTACAATAATAATATAATAAATAAGAACAGATTTATCAATTGTCCTCATTCAGCGGCAAGGCCATTTGGCTGCGAACCAGGCGGCCGGCGGGCGACAGCCGTCAGCCACCTCGCGGCTGGAGCGGCCCCGGCAAAGCCGTGGTAGGCTGCCTGGCCAAGCCGCTTGCCTAGAAGGTCCAGCCCCAGCTGAGGCTCAGGGTGAAATCCGGGCTGGTGTAATAGATCAGGTCCTCGGCAAAGGCCACGGAGATGAGCTGCCCCTTGGTGGGCACCCACTGGAACCCCAGCAGAACCTGGAGCATGCCGTTGTCCAGGCCCTCCACCCCGGTGTCGTCCACCAGGGGGGTGGCTCCGTTGAGCTGGGCCCGCAGGGTCAGGGCGTTGCTCCAGGCCCAGCCCAGGGAGAGGCTGCCGGCCCACACGTCGTCCGGCTCCAAGGGGTCCAGCAGGCTGGTGGAGCCCAGGGAGAAGTACATGGCGTTGGCGTTGAAGGACCAGCGTCCGTGGGTCAGCCCCCCGGCCAGGCCCAGGGCGGGCACCGCGCCGCCAGCCCCCAGGCCCTTGTCCGGGTCGCCGCTGGGCAGGCTGAGCTGGCCCAGCAGGCTCAGGCCCATGCCCGGACGGGCCAGCAGGCTCCAGGCCCCCTTGAGGCGCACATCACCCACCCCCTGGGTGGAGGAGTCCTGGGAGATGATGCGGCGTCCCCGGCTGGAGGCCTGGTAGCGCACCAGGTCCTGGGGCACCTGCTCGCGGCCGCCGTTGGGCAGGCCCAGGGCGCGGTGATAGCTTTCGATGAAGCCGTCCATAAACCCGCCCCAATAAAAGGCGGCCGGCAGCTCCAGGCCCAGGCGGACGCCGTGGGGCAGGGCGTAGTCATAGGCCAGGGCCGCGTAGGCCAGCTCCATGTCCAGGTCCAGACTGGCCCGGGACGAACTCTGGCGCACGAACACGCTGGAGTAGGCGGTGGTAAGCCGCAAACGGCTGGTCCCGGCCCGGTCCACGGCCGCTCCCTGGGGGGAGAAGGGCACCAGGGACAGGGCCAGGGGCGACTGGTTGGGCACCGCGAAGGGCTGGCTCTGGGGCGTGGGTTGGCCGGTTTCGGCCCAGGCCGGGGCCGCGACCAACAGGACCAGGACGGCCACGACGGCCAGGACGGCGCGGAGTATGATGTATAAATTGGGTTGCATGCCTCTCCCTTGCAGAGAGGCATTATAGCCCAGGCGGGCCCGCAGGGACAGGCGGCTTAAAGAGGTTGCGCCCGGCGGCCTATGTTGGCAATATTGGGGCAGTCACACGGCAGGAGAAAATCATGACCGCTTTGAGAATACTGACCTTGTTCATCATGTTGGCGACTGTGGGCGCCATGCTGGCGGCTTGCTCCACCGTGGCCCCTCCGGGATACGATGCCGCCTGGGAGCAGCAGCGGGCCGACCAGTTGGAGTGGGAGGACGATCCCTGGCGCTGATCGCCTGACCTATCGACCGCGCATAACGGGGCTGGCGGCCAATTGACCGCCGGCCCCTTGGTTTTGCCCTCTTAGGGGCGGCCCCGGTAAAAGGCCAGATGGCGGGATTGGGGCCGGAACAGATCGGTCAGGCGCTCCGCCTCCTCCGGGGGCAGGGGCCCCTGGGCCGCGGCCCGGGCCAGGGCGCCCACCTCGGCCGGCGAGGAGCAGCCCACCACCACCGTGGTCACCGGCTGAGCCAGGGCGAAACGGATCAGGCTCTCGGCCTCCACCCCCTCCCTGGGGCCCAGATAGTGCCCTCCGCCCAACAGCTTCATCCCGATGATGGCCAGGCCCTTTTCCCGGGCCATGGGCAGGGTCTCGTCCATGAAGCCCGGCAAGGCGGCCTCGGCCGGGTTGACCGGCAGCAGCACCGCGTCCAAGGGCCAGGAGAGCACCGCCTTGGTGAGCAGATAGGGGTCGTGGTGCCCGGTCACCCCGATGTGCTTCACCAGGCCCTGATCCCGGGCCTGCACAAAGGCCTCCAGAGCCCCGCCCGGTGCTTCGATGGCCTGGAACTCGGCCTCGGTCCTGAGGTCGTGGATCTGCCACAAATCCAGACGGTCCAGTCCCATGGTGCTCAGGCTGTGCCGCAGGTCGGCCAGGGCGCCCGCCTTGTCGCGGGAGGCGGACTTGCTGGTCTGAAACATCCGGTCGCGCGCATCCGGCCGCCGGGTCCACACCTGGCCGTAATAGCCCTGGCTGCCGGCATAGGCCGGGGCCGAGTCGTAATAGGATATGCCCATCTGCAGGGCGGCCTCGATCACCGCCTGGGCCTCGTCCGAGCGGCCGTGGGTGCGCAGCACCCCCTCGCCGCCCAGTCCCACCCGGGTCACCTGCATATCCTTGTCGCCAAAGGGGGCAGTGGGAATAGTCATGGTGTTTCACATCCTCTCTATCACCACTCTACCTGGAGCCAGCATCCCAAAAAAGCCGCTTGCGGGCCCCGGAGGCGGGGCATAGATTGAAAACCGTGCCTTTAACCCAAACCTGCCGCGAGGATGAGCCAGTGCCCTACGCCGCCCTGATCTGCGACCTGGACGGAACCCTGATCGACAGCCTGGACGACCTGGGCGAGAGCATGAACACGGTGCTGGCCGCCGAGGGCCTGCCCACCCATCCCCTGCCGGACTACCGCTATTTCGTGGGGCGGGGGGTGGAACAACTGGCCGGGCGGGCCCTGCCCGAATCCTGGCGTCAGCCGGAGCGGGTGACGGAGATGGCCCGGCGCATGCGCCAGGTCTACGCGGACAACTGGGCGGTGCACACCCGGCCCTATGAGGGCATACCCGAGATGCTGGCCTCGGCGGCCGGCCGGGGGCTTCGGCTGGGGGTGCTCTCCAACAAGGTGGACAAGTTCACCCGGCTCATGGTGCCCCACTTCTTCCCAGAGACGGCCTTTGCCGCCGTGGCCGGGGCCAAGCAGGGGGTGCCGGCCAAGCCTCACCCCCAGGCGGCCCTGGACATGGCCGAGGGCATGGGCCTGGAGCCTGGGGACTGCCTCTTTTTGGGCGACACCGCCGTGGACATGCAGACCGCCCGTGGTGCGGGCATGCTGGCGGTGGGCGCGCTGTGGGGCTTCCGGGGCGAGGAAGAGCTGCGCCAGGCCGGGGCGAACGCGCTTTTGGCCCACCCCAGCGAGCTGGCCGCTCTGTTGACCTAATAGAGGCGGCGGCGGAAGAGCCAGCCGGCGATGATCAGGGTCACCACCCCGATAACGGCCATGGGCCAGTACAGGGGCAGCAACAGCTCCAGGTCCGCGCCCTCCAAAAACACCGATCGGATAATCACCAGAAAATAGCGCAGCGGGTTGAGCAGGGTGAACTTCTGCACCAGCACCGGCATGTTGGCAATGGGCGTGGCGAATCCCGAGAGGATCACCGCGGGCACCAGGAACAAAAAGGCGCCCAAAAGGGCCTGCTGCTGGGTAACCGCGATGGAGCTGATCATCAACCCGACGCCCACCGCCGAGAGGATGAACAGGCCCATGCCCAGATAGAGGGCGCCCAGGCTGCCCAATAGGGGCACCTCAAAGGCCTTCACCGCCACCAGGATGATGATGCTTCCCTCGGCCAAACCGATGAGGATGCCGGGCAGGGCCTTGCCCAAGAGAATCTCGGCCGGGTGCAGGGGGGTGACCAGCAACTGGTCAAAGGTGCCGTTTTCGCGCTCCCGGGCCACGGTGAGGGCGGTGACCACCAAAGCCACCACCAGGGTGAGAAGCCCGACTATGCCCGGCACTATGAACCAGCGGCTCTCCAGGTTGGGGTTGAACCAGGTGCGCACCTTGAGCTCGGCCGGGGGGCTGGGCCAGCCGTGGTCCGCCGCCCACTTGGCGCTGAAGGTGGTGACTATGGTGCGCACGTAGCTCAAGAGCACCATGGCCGTGTTGGAGTTGCGGCCGTCGATGAGCACCTGCAAGTCGCCCGGCTTGCCCCTGAGGAGCTGGCGGCTGAAGTCGGGCGGGATGTTGATAACCAACAGCACCTCGCGCTTGTCGATGGCCGGGGCCACCTGGCCCAAATGGTCCAGGGTGGCCTTGAGCTTGAAGGCCGGCGATCCCTGAAAAGAGGCCAGCAGCTCGCGGGAGGCGGTTCCCCGGTCCTGGTTGTAGACCGCGTAGGGCACCTGGTTCAGGTCAAAGGTGGCCGCGTAGCTGAAAATCAGGAGCTGGAACAGGGGCGGGCCGATGAGCATGAGCCGGCTGGTCTTGTCCTTGAGCAGGGCCAAGAGCTCCTTGATCACCAACGCCCGTATGCGTCCCCACATGGCCGCTCTCACTCCAGCCGCTTGCGGCTGCGCAGCCGCACCAGGGCGAAAAAGATCGCGGCCATGATCGCCAGGGCCAGGGAGTTGAGCCAGATCACCGGCCAGATGTCCCCGGCCAAGAACACGCTCTGCAATACGGCCACGAAGTAGCGGGCCGCGATGGCGTGGGTGATGGTCTGCACCCAGCCGGGCATGGAGCCGATGTCGAAGATGAAGCCCGAGAGGATGAAGGCGGGCAAAAAGGTGGTGAAGATGGCCAGCTGGCCGGCGATGAACTGGTTGTGGGCCACGGTGGAGATGAGCAGGCCCATGCCCAGGGCGGCCAGCAAAAACAGCGACGAAACCCCCATGAGCACCGCCAGGCTGCCCCGGAGCGGCACCTCGAACAGATACACCGCCATGGCCACCGAGAGGATCTGGCCGCCCATGCCCAGGCAGAAGTAGGGCACCAGCTTGCCCAGCAATATCTCCCTGAGGCGCACCGGGGTGACCAGCAGGGCCTCCATGGTGCCTCGCTCCCATTCCCGGGCGACCACCATGGAGGTGAGCAGGGCCCCGATCAGGGTCATGATCACCGCGATGAGCCCGGGCACCAGGAAGTTGGTGGAGCGCACCTCGGGGTTGAACCAGATGCGCTGCTCCACGTTCACCGGCAGGCTCAGCTGGCGGCCCTGCGCCGCGGCGTAGCGCACCAGCCAGTTGCTCCACACCCCGTCCACGTACCCGGCCACGATGCGCGCGGTGTTGCCGTCCACCCCGTTGAGGATCAGGCCGATGGGGGCCGGGCCGCCGGTGAACAGCCGGGAGGCGAAGTTGCTCCTGAGCCAGAGGATGCCCTCCACCCGGCGGTGGCGCATGGCCTCCTGGGCCGCCTGGATGTGGCCGTAGCGCACCGGCCGGAACCACTGCGACTCATAAAAATCGGCGGTAAGGCTGGATGCGGCGGGCGAGGACTTTTCCACCACCAGGGCCAGGGGCACCCGCTTGGCGTCCAGGGACACCCCGTAGCCGAAGATGAACAAAAGCAGGGCGGGCAGCACGAATGCGATGGCGATGGAGGAGGGGTCGCGCATGATCTGCAGGGCCTCCTTGCGCACCAGGCCCTTGACCCGCCGCCAGCCGCCGCCGTTCATGCCGCCTGCTCCCGGTCCCGCTCGGCGTGGCTCTGCTCGATGAGCGCGATGAAGGCGTCCTCCATGGTGGGGTCGGGGTTGTCCTCGGTGTGGTGGGCCTGCTTGAGCTCCTCTGGCGTGCCCTCGGCCAACAGCTTGCCCCTGTCCATGATCACCACCCGGTCGCAGTACTCGGCCTCCTCCATGAAGTGGGTGGTCACCAATACGGTGACCCGGCGCTCGGCCAGGGCGTTGATGCGCCGCCAGAACTCGCGGCGGGCCAGGGGGTCCACCCCCGAGGTGGGCTCGTCCAGGAACAGGATGTGGGGATGGTGCATGAGCGAGGCGGCCAGGGCCAGGCGCTGCTTGTAGCCCAGGGGCAGTTCGCCGCTGGTGGCCCGGCCCAATTCGGCCAGCTCGAACTCCTCCATGGCCCAGCGCACCCGCTCCCGGCGCAGGGAGCCCTTGAGGCCGTAGACGCTGGCAAAGAAACGCAGGTTTTCGATCACCGAGAGGTTGGCGTACAGGGAGAAGCGCTGGGCCATGTAGCCGATCTTGGCCCGGGCCTGGGCAGCAGCCTTGCGCAGGTTGTGGCCCGCCACCTGCAGGCTGCCCTCGGTGGCCGGGAGCAGGCCGCAGAGCATGCGGAAGGTGGTGGACTTGCCCGCCCCGTTGGCCCCCAGCAGGCCGAAGACCTCGCCCCGCTCCACCGCGAAGCTGATGCCGTCCACCGCGTAGAAATTGCCGAAGCGGCGCTTAAGGTCCCGCACCTGGATCACCGGGCCCTGGTCCTGGGCATGCTCCGGGGCCGGGACGTCCATGGCCGCGTCCCGCTTGGACTGGTCTGCGCCCAGCAGGTCCACGAAGGCGTCCTCGAAGCGCGGAGCCACCTGCTGCACCTCGAGGGTCTCGTTCTGGCCGCCCATCCGGGCCAGGCCGGGGTCGCCCTTTTCCCGGGTGACCACCCGCACCCCCTCGCCCTGGATCAGGGCGTCGAGCACCGGCGGCTGCTGGGCCAGGGTTCGCTGCAGGGCGCGCTTGCCCATCTCCGGCGAGGTGACCAGAAAGCTCCGGCCGGTCATGGTGGTGGTGAAGCTGTCCGGCGGGCCGGACTCCAGCACCTTGCCCTGGTGCATGAGGATCACCTCCTGGCAGCGCTCGGCCTCGTCCAGATAGGCGGTGCTCAGCAGCACCGTAAAGCCGTGATCCTCCACCAGGCGGTAGATGATGGCCCACAGCTCCCGCCGCGACAAGGGGTCCACCCCCACGGTGGGCTCGTCGAGCAGGAGCAGCTCCTTGGGCTGGGCCAAGGAGCAGGCCAGGCCCAGCTTTTGCTTCATGCCGCCCGAGAGATCGCCGGCCAGGCGCTTGGTAAAGGGCTCCAGCCCGGTGAGGCGCATCAGCTCTTCGTAGCGGGCGGGGCGCTCCTTGGGGGCCAGGTTTTGCAGGTCCGCGTAGAGGTCCAGGTTCTCCTGCACGGTGAGGTCTTCGTAGAGCCCGAAGCGCTGGGGCATGTAGCCCAGGGAGGACTGCACCTGCAGGGACTGGCGGGCCGCGTCCAGGCCCAGGGCCAGGATCCGGCCCGAATCGGGCACCAGCAACCCGGCGCTAAGGCGCATGAGGGTGGTCTTGCCCGCCGCGTCCGGCCCCACCAGGCCGGTGACCAGGCCGCGCCGCACCGTGGCGGTGACCCCGTCCAGGGCGGTTACCTCGCGGCCGCCGCTGGAAAAGGTCTTTACCACCCCGTCCAGCTCCAGGGCCGGGGCGTCGGCTGGGGAATCCGGCGGGCTCACGTGGCTATTGGCCAGGGCAGGGGTTTTGCCCGCCGCGCGCGGACCGCTTGGGGTTCTTGAGGTCCAGGGTCACGGTCACCGGCATGCCCAGGCGCAGCTCATGCCCCGGATTGCAGGCATAGATGCGGGCCCGGTAGACCAGCTTGGTGCGCAGCTCCGGGGTCTGCACCGTCTTGGGGGTGAACTCGGCGGTGGGCGAGATGTAGCCCACCCAGCCGGGGAAGCTCCTGTCCGGGAAGCTGTCGGTGTGGATGGCCGCGGCCATGCCCGGCACCACCTTGCCCAGCATGGTCTCGGGCACATAGGCCCGCACCCACACCGGGTTGTTCAGGGCCACGGTGAAGGCCGGGGTGGAGGGCGAGGCCATGTCGCCGGGCTCCAGGATGCGCTGCTGGATCACGCCCTCGCCGGTGGCGTAGAGCTTGGTGTCCTTGAGCTCGCGCTCGGCCAACTGCCGGGCCGCCTTGAGGGCCTCGAGTTGGGCGCGGGCCGCGGCGATGTCCTGCTGGCGGGGGCCTTCGATGGCCAGGTTCAGGGCTTCGCGGGCTCGCTCCACGTCGGCCTTGGCCGCCAGAAAGCGGGCCTCGATGGAGTCGTAGGTCTGGGCCGGTATGGCCCTGCGCTGATAGAGTTCCTTGTTGCGCTGGTACAGATGGGTGGCGTCGGACAGGGCGGCCTTGGCCCCGGCCAGACGGGCGCGGGCCTCGGCGATCTCCTGGGGGCGGCTGCCGGCCAGCAGGCGGGCCAATACCTGCGCCTGGGCGGCCACCTCGGCCTGGGTCCGGGCCAGGTTGGCCTGGTAGCGCACCGGGTCCAGCTCGGACACCAGTTGGCCCGGCTTGACCTGGTCGCCTTCCTCCACCAGGATGCGCTCGATGCGCCCGTTGGCGTGGAAGGCCAGGTGCACCTGGCGGATGTCCACGTTGCCGTAGAGGGTCAGCTGATCCTTGGGCTTTTGTTCCGCGGGGCGCAGGTGGAAATAGTAGTAGGCGCCGAACGCGGCCGCGGCCAGCAACAGCAACACCAGCAGAACCTTGAGAGGCTTGGGCATCGTCCCTCCTTGCCGCGAAAGCCATGCGCGGCCGAAATGGGCGGATGCTTCTTTTATACCCCCATCTGGACGGGATTAAAAAGCAAAGCCTCATTTTTCCGCCCCGCCCAAGGGGGGGCGCGGTTTCGCCTAGTTCCGCATCAGTTCTTCCACCTGGCTGAACAGGGGCCTCAGATCGCGGTGCTGCAAATACAGCTCCAGGCGTTCGCGGGCGTTGGCCTGCTCATAGTGGTTGAGTATGGCGCGCACCTTGGCCTCTTCTTGCCGCGCCAGCCAGGGGCCCTCCACCAGCTCGCCCCTGGGATGGGGTCTGCGCCGGCTCCTTCGTCTGCATACTGCCTGCCACATGAGTGTATATGCACCTTTCTCCTGAAAAAAATTACTTCAGGTTGGACGCCATGATCCTCAGGTCCTTGGCCATGGCGGCCCATTTCTCCTCGCCCAAAATTCCCACCACCCGGTCCTGGGCCTTATGCCACAGAGGCATGGCCTGAAGCACCGCGGTTTTGCCTTGGCTGGTTATCTCCACCTTCTGCTCCCGCCGGTCCTCGCCCGGCGTGGTGCGCACCAACCCGTTGTCTTCCAACAGGCGCAGATTGCGGCTCAAGGTGGTGCGGTCCATGCCCAGGCCCTTGGCCAGCTGGGCCAGGTTGCTCTCCGGCGAGAGCAGAAAGGCCACCAGCAGGCTGAACTGGGTGATCTTCAGGCCACTGGGCTTGAGGGCCTGGTCAAAGGCCTGGGTGACCAGGCGGCTGGCCCGGCGCAGGTTGTAGGCCGCGCAGCTGCGGGCCACGGACAAGCAGAACTCCGAGCTGAAGCACACATCGCTGTCATCGCCGAACAGGCTGGACAGCTTTTTTTCAACCTCTTTCTCGGTCACGCTAGGCATTCCTCAAGAGTGGAGACTTAATAGGAGTATATACACGCAATATGGGGCGGGTCAACAAAAAAACCGCGATACGCGCAAACGGGGCTGGAGGCGGGGCGGCTCTTGTATTAAAATTCCTCCCTCCAACCGAAACCCGCAAAAGGCGAGTGGCGATGAGCCCAGCGAATAACAAACTGGACCCCGAGCAACTGGCCGGGCTGATGCCCACGGGCCTGGCCGATGAGTTTTTCGACGCGCTCTACGGCGACGCGGCCGAGGGGGCCTATGACATCGAGCTGGCCCTCAAGGGCCAGGAGGGGGCGCGCCTGGAGCTGGAGCTCAGGCTCAAGCAGCGCCCGGGCAAGTGCCTGGCCTGTAACCTCACCTACGGCCTGCCCCAGGTGTTTTCGCGCCACCCGGTGCTGGACCTCAAGGGCCTGGTGGCCAGGGTGTGCCAGCTGGCCGGGACCGATCCGGAGCGGGCCCAATGGGAGCTGGGCCACACCCGCCCGGTGAGCGACGAGCTGCACGCCATACCCCTGTATATAGAGCTGGGAGACTGAAGACCGCCGGCGGCCCCGGGGCAAGAGCCTTGACAAAGGGGCGCGTCCGGCATATGCAAAGACACAATTTATTTTGGGCGGCAGCGAGGCGGCCCGCAAGGCCCTAACAGGGAAGCCGGTGCGAATCCGGCACGGACCCGCCGCTGTGACCGGGGACCAAACCCGCAAAAAAGCCACTGTTCCGCGCAAGCGGGGCGGGAAGGCGCGGGGAGTAGGACGAACCGGGAGTCAGAAGACCTGCCTCGCCGCCGGCGACTGGGGAGAAGGCAAATCCTTGGGACGCACCGCGTCCGGGGATTTTTGTTTTCCCCGGGTGGTCCCGCGCTTACAACCTCCTAACGGGAATAAGGAGAAAGTATGGCCACCCAAGTAGAACTGGCCGCAGCCGGCCAAATCACCCCCCAAATGAAACAGATCGCCCTGGACGAGGGCCTGGCCCCGGAGCTGGTGCGCCAGCGATTCGCCGGCGGACAGATCGTGGCCCCGGTGGGGGCCAATCATAAGCACAGCCTGGTGGGCCTGGGCCAGGGACTGGCCACCAAGGTGAACGCCTCCATCGGCACCTCCACCGACATCGTGGACATCGAGGCCGAGGTCAGCAAGGCCCTGGCCGCCCAGGCCGCCGGGGCCGACACCCTCATGGAGCTGAGCGTGGGCGGCGACCTGGACCGGGTGCGGCGCGAGGTGCTGGCCGCGGTGGAGCTGCCGGTGGGCAACGTGCCCCTGTACCAGGCCTTTGGCGAGGCCAAGCGCAGGTACGGCGACCCCAACAAGCTGGACGAGGAACTGCTCTTCGAGCTGATCGAGCGCCAGTGCGCCGACGGCATTTCCTTCATGGCCGTGCACTGCGGCATCAACCTCTACACCATCGAGCGCCTGGAAAAGCAGAACTACCGCTACGGCGGGCTGGTGAGCAAGGGCGGGGCCAGCATGGTGGCCTGGATGAAAAAGAACAACCGCGAGAACCCGCTCTACGCCCGCTTCGACCGGGTGGTGGAGATCCTCAAGAAGTACGACGTGGTGCTCTCGCTGGGCAACGGCCTCAGGGCCGGGGCCATCCACGACTCCTTTGACCGGGCCATGGTGCAGGAGCTTTTGATCAACTGCGAGCTGGCCCAACTGGGCCGGGAGATGGGCTGCCAGATGCTGGTGGAGGGGCCGGGCCACGTACCCCTGGATCAGATCGAGGCCAACATCATTTTGCAAAAGCGCATGAGCGACGACGCGCCCTATTACATGCTGGGCCCCATCCCCAGCGACGTGACCGCTTCCCACGATCACATCACCGCGGCCATAGGCGCGGCCCAGAGCGCCCGCTACGGCGCGGACCTGATCTGCTACATCACCCCGGCCGAGCACCTGGCCCTGCCCGACGAGCAGGACGTGATCGCCGGGGTGAAGGCGGCGCGCACCGCGGCCTACATCGGCGACACGGTCAAGTATCCCCAGCGGGGCCGGGCGCGGGACCTGGCCATGAGCAAGGCCCGCCGCGATTCGGACTGGGAGCAACAGTACGAGCTGGCCCTGTTCAGCCAGGACGCCAAGGCTATCCGGGCCGAGCGCAGCCCGGCCGACAGCCAGGTGTGCACCATGTGCGGCGAGTTCTGCGCCAACCGGGGCGGCAACCAGGTCTTCGGCCACCTGGTCGAGGGCACCTGCAAGGCCTGAGGTCCGGGTGTCCATGGAGACGCCGGGCCCAGCCCGCCTGGCCCACCCGGCCCCGGCCGGCTTCCAGGCATTGGAAGACCTGGCCTCGGCCGGGTGGTTCAGCGAGGTGCTCTTCGCGGCCCTGGAGCTGGACATCTTCGCCCGTTTGGGGCGGGAGTCCCGCACCGCCGAGGAGTTGGCCAAGGCCCAGAGCTGGGACGCCCCAGCCCTGGAGCGCCTGTTGGCGGCCCTGGCCGATCTGGGTCTGTTGGCCAGTCGCCAGGGCCGCTATGCCAACGGCCCCGTGGCTCTTAGGCATTTACTGCCCGGCGAGCCGGATTATCTGGGCCACTTCCTGGCCTACCGCCGCTACATTGCCGGGCATTGGAAGCGGCTGCCCGCGCGGGTGCGGCAAGGCACGGCGGCCAACCAACGGGACCATGACGAGCCGCCGGAGATGTACCGGCAACGGGTGCTGGCCTACGTACGCGCCCTGGACGCCCAGGCCCGGCTCAAGGCGGCCGAGGCCCTTGAACGGCTGGGAGCCTTGCCAGCCCCGCCGGGCAGGATCTTGGACCTGGGGGGCGGGGCCGGGGCCTGGTGCCGCGCGCTGCTGGCCCGGTGGCCCAGGGCCAGGGGCGTGCTCCTGGACCTGCCCGAGGTGCTGGACGCGGCCCGCGAGCTATACCCCGGGCCCTCGGACTGGGCGCGGATCGAGGCCGTGGAGGGCGACTGCCGCGAGCCGCAACTGGCGGCGCGGTCCTTTGACCTGATCGTTCTGTCCAACCTGCTGCACGTTTATAGCCCGCGCGAAGCCGAGGGCATCGTGGCCCGCGCGGCCGCCCTGCTGGCTCCGGACGGCTGCCTGCTGATTCACGACTACCTCTGCGAGGAGCAGGCCGGGGCCCCGCTCAAGGGCCGCCTTTACGACCTGCACATGCTGTTGAACACCTTTAACGGCTGCATCCACCCCCTGGAGAGCCTGGCGGTCATGCTGGCCGCGGCCGGCCTGGGCGACTGGCGGCTTGCGCCCCTGCCCAGCGACTCGGCCCTCATCCTGGCCCGGGCGGATCGCCAATAAGGAGAGGCATCAAATGAAACTGAACCAGATCATCGCCAACATAAAACCCATCGATCCGGAGAAGCTGGCCTCGGCTCATGAGCATTCTTGCGCCCTGGCCATACCGCCCCTGGCCCTGGGGCGGCTGCACGAGCTGGGCGAACGCCTGGCCGCCATTCAGGGCACCCTGGCGCCCCGGGTGGAGCGCCGCCTGTTTCTGGTCCTGGCCGGGGACCACGGGGTGGCCGTGGAAGGAGTGAGCGCCTTTCCCCAGGAGGTGACCGGCGAGATGGTCAAGAACTTCCTGGCTGGCGGGGCCAGCATCAACGCCCTGGCCCGCGAGGCCGGGGCCGAGGTGTGGGTGGCGGACATGGGCATCATCCCCGACCTGGACCCCGGGACCAGCGGCGGCCAGCTTTTCATCAATCGCAAGGTGGCCCGGGGCACGGCCAACCTGGCCCAGGGCCCGGCCATGAGCCGCGCCCAGGCCGAGCAGGCGATCATGACCGGCTTTGAGCTGGCCAGCGAGGCCATCGGCCAGGGAGTGGAGATGCTGGGGGCGGGGGACATGGGCATCGCCAACACCACGCCCTCCACGGCCATCGCCGCGGCGCTCACCGGCCGTCCCCTGGAGGAACTGGTGGGGCGGGGCACCGGCCTGGACGACCCCGGCCTGGCCAACAAGCGCCGGGTCATCGCCCGGGGCCTGGAGATCAACCAGCCCGATCCGGGCGACGGCCTGGATGTTTTGGCCAAGGTGGGCGGCTTCGAGATAGGGGGAATTGCCGGCTGCGTGCTGGCCGCGGCCCATCATCGCAAGCCTTTGGTCATCGACGGGCTCATCTCCACCGCCGGGGCGCTCATCGCCCATGCCCTTTGCCCGGCCGTGGCCGGGTATGTGTTCGCCGGCCACCGCTCCCAGGAGCCGGCTCACCAGGCCATGCTGGCCCGCCTGGGCCTGGAGCCCATCCTGGACCTGGGCATGCGCCTGGGCGAGGGCACCGGCGCGGCCCTGGCCATGCAGGTGTTGGGCGGGGCGGCCCGGGTGATGCGCCAGGTGCTCACCTTTGAGCAGGCCGGGGTGAGCCAGGGCTAGCAACCTCCCGCCACGGCTACCTAATCTTCAGGACTTCCCCGGCTGTTGGGCACGGTGGCCGCTTCGGGGTATAAATAATAAACATTATCTTTAAAAAATAATCCTCCAGGGGATTGTTCTAGAGACCGCAACTGCCTTACAATTTGAATATCAGGTTAGATCAGCCCGCCCCATTTTTGGCTGCCCCGTGACCGTGCCGAATAGTTGACCCCCCGGATGTCCTGATCCCGGGAAGCTATAGACGCCGTGCCCCTGACCTGGGAACGGCGAATCTCAAGCTCAGGAGGAGCATTCATGAGCAACGACGAAAAAAAATTCACCACCAATGACGCCGGCATCCCGGTGTCCAGCGATGAGTTTTCCCTCACCGTCGGGCCGGACGGGCCCATCCTGCTGCAAGACCATTACTTGATGGAGCAGATGGCCAACTTCAACCGGGAGATGATCCCGGACCGTCAGCCCCATGCCAAGGGTTCCGGCGCCTTCGGCAATTTCGAGGTGACTCAGGACGTGAGCGCCTACACCAAGGCCGCCCTGTTCCAGCCGGGCGCCACCACCGACATGCTGGCCCGCTTCTCCACCGTGGCCGGCGAGTCCGGCAGCCCCGACTCCTGGCGGGACGTGCGCGGCTTTGCCCTGAAGTTCTACACTACCCAGGGCAACTACGACATGGTGGGCAACAACACCCCCGTGTTCTTCGTGCGCGACCCCATGAAGTTCCAGGACTTCATCCACTCCCAGAAACGCCTGGCCGCCAACGGCCTGCGCTGCAATGACATGCAGTGGGACTTCTGGAGCCTGTCGCCGGAAACGGCCCACCAAGTCACCTACTTGATGGGCGATCGCGGCATCCCCAAGACCTACCGCAACATGAACGGCTACTCCAGCCACACCTACATGTGGGTCAACGCCCAGGGTGAGCGCTTCTGGGTGAAGTACCACTTCAAGACCGACCAGGGCATCGAGTTCTACACCCAGGAAGAGGGTGACGAGATGGCCGGCATGGACGCCGACTGCCACCGCCGCGACCTGTTCGACGCCATCCAGCGGGAGGAGTATCCCTCCTGGACCATGAAGGTGCAGATCATGCCCTTCGCGGAGGCGGAGACCTACCGTTTCAATCCCTTTGACCTGACCAAGATCTGGCCCCATTCCGACTATCCCTTGCACGAGGTGGGCCGTTTCACCCTGAACCAGAACCCCACTGACTTCCAGGCCCAGATAGAGCAGGCGGCGTTCGAGCCCAACAGCATGCCTCCGGGAATCGGCCCCAGCCCGGACAAGATGCTCCTGGCCCGGCTGATCTCCTACTCCGACGCCCACCGCGCCCGTCTGGGGGTCAACTACAAACAGATCCCGGTGAACCGGCCCAAGAGCCCGGTGCACTCCTACAGCAAGGGCGGCGCCATGCGCATGGACAACGTCACCGATCCGGTGTACGCGCCCAACTCCAAGGGCGGCCCGGTGGCCGATCCCGAGAAGTATCCCGAGGACGCCGTGTGGAGCGCCAACGGCGACTTCATGCGCTCGGCTTACACCAAGCGCGCCGATGACGACGACTTTGTGCAGCCCCGCGCCCTGATCAACGAGGTGATGGACGACGCGGCGCGCGACCGCCTGGTGTCCAACGTGGTGGGCCACCTCATGGGCGGTGTGAAGGATCCGGTTCTGAGCCGGGCCTTCGAGTATTGGAAAAACATCGACGGAGCCGTCGGCGAACGCATCGAAAAGGGCGTCAAGGACAAGAAGTAAGCGGTTGTTTGTCAAATCGCCGGGCCCGTTGGTGCAAGCCGGCGGGCCCGGTTTTTTTAAGACCGCGCACGGGCCGGCCGGCAGGGGGGAGGGCGGCGGCAAGGCAACGCCAGCCTTGAAAAGGCGGCGCGGCTTTACATTTTTCGGCCATGAGTTATTATTTGAAAAAAGGAATGGCAACCCATTGATAAAATAAATCAATTCTCGCCAAAACCTAAAACGCCGCCTATGACCGGCGGCCCAGCCTCGCGGAGAACCTATTTTGCACCTCAGCCAGCCCTTTGATCCCAAGGTAACCGAGATAATGAAAAAGGCCCAGGACATGGGCGGCATCAGCCAGGACGAGGCGGTGTATCTGCTGCGCCTGGAGCTTTGCTCGGACGAGGCCTACGCGGTGATGGCCCTGGCCAACCGCATGAGCCGCCAGAGCTTTGGGGGCAAGGCCGAGCGGCATTTTCACATCGGGCTCAACGTGGAGGGCTGCGTTTACAACTGCAAGTTCTGTTCGCTCACCAAGCAGGCGGGCATCTTCAAGGGCAGCGAGGAGTTCAGCCGGGAGCAGCTTTTGGCCTGGGGCAAGCAAGGCCAGGAGCAGGGGGCCGATGGCCTGAATCTCATGACCACCGGCCGCTATTCTTTTGAAAAACTCCTGGAGATCGGCGCCTGGCTCAGCAAAGAGATAAGCGTGCCCCTGGTGGCCAACACCAGGGACATCACCCACAAGGAGGGCGAGGCCCTCTTGGCCCACGGCTTCCAGGGCTTTTATCACGCCGTGCGCCTGGGCGAGGGCAAGGACACCCCCTTCCCGGTGGAGACCCGCATCAAGACCCTCAAGGTGATCACCGAGGTGGGGCTCAAGTGGGCCAACTGCATCGAGCCGGTGGGGCCGGAGCACACCCCCGAGGAGATCGCCGGGCTAATGGTCCTGGCCCGGGAGCTGGGGGCCACCTACTCCGGGGTGATGCGGCGCATCAACTTCCCGGGCTCGCCCCTGGGCCACCACGGCATGATCAACGAGCTGGAGATGGCCCGCATGGTGGCGGTGAGCCGCCTGGTCATGGGCGATGTGGCCAAGGCCCACTGCACCCACGAGCCCAACACCGCCGCGCTCATGGCCGGGGCCAACCTCTTTTTCCCGGAGGTGGGCTCCAGCCCCCGCGACGCCCAATCGGACACCGGCAAGGGGCGGGGCAAGGACCTGGAGGCCTGCGCCCGCATCTTCCGGGAGATGGGCCTGGACCCCTACCTGCCTTCCAACTGTTTTGACCAGGCCCGGCCCCCGGCCGAGCCCACGGACACCTGCCCTTCTTCATACAACGGCCTGCCCTGAGCCGTGCTCGCCGCTTGCAGGCGGTCCGGACCATAGGAGACACGATGCGCACCTCAGCCGGCCTGTCGGCCATCCTGCTTTTGATCATCATCATGCTCCTGGCCCTGGCCGGCCCCGCCTCGGCCCAAGACCCCTGGAAGGTGGGCACCTGGAAGACCGCCCAGACCATCCAGCCCTTTTTCTATCAGCGCTTCCTGCCCAGCCCCGAGCTGAAGGTGTTTTCCTTCACCAACCCGGCGGACCAGAAGATGGCCCTGCTGGCCGGCAGCCTGGACATGTGCGGCACCACCCTGGCCCACGCCATCCACGCCGCCTCGCGGGGCGAGCCGGTGGTGGTGGTGGCTGCCCTGTGCAACAAGTGCTCGGCCCTGGTGGTCAAAAAGGACGGCCCCATCCAAAGCATCAAGGACCTGGCCGGCAAGAAGATCGGCTATGTGCCCGGCACCATGCACGAGATTCTGCTGCGCGAGGCCCTAACCAAAAACGGCATCAACCCCAACAGCGGGGTGAAGCTGGTCAGGGTGGACTTTTTCGACATGGGCCTGGCCCTGGCCCGGGGTTCCATCGACGCCTTCCTCTCGGGCGAGCCCTTTCCCTCCCTGGCCGTGTTGCAGGGCTATGGCCGCGTCCTGGCCTATCCCTATTACGGCGGAGGCATCGGGACCATCAACGCGGGCATGCTGGTCAAGCGCGAGACCATACAACGCTCGCCCCAAAAGGTGGCCGAACTGGTGAGGGCCCATGCGGCGGCCACCCAGTGGCTGCAGGCCCACCCCAAGCAGTGGCTGGCCAAGGCGGCCACCTTCGGCACCCCGCTCAAGGTGCTTGAAAAGGCGGCCCCCAACATGGAGCTGGCCTGGCGCATGGACCAAAATTTCATAAAGCGGGTGGCCGCCCTGGGCGGGCGCATGAAGGCCCTGGGCATCATCAGCCGGGAACCGGACTATAATAAGCTCATTGACCTGCGTTTTGTGGAGCGGATCGCCGCCAAGGATTGATGAAGCCCCAACCCCCAGACTCGGGCCCGGCCCGCAAGAGATCAGCCATGGCCATGCTGCTGCCCTGGCTGCTGCCCGCCTGCGCCCTGGGCATATGGGCCCTTCTCAGCCTGGGGGGCCTGGCGCCGTCCTATCTCCTGCCTTCGCCGGTGGAGGTTTTGCACACCGCCCGGGACTACATCTTCGCCCCGCCGGGCAGCGCGCCCTATGCCGGGCGATTCGTGAACGACCTCCTGGCCAGCCTGGGCCGGGTGGGGGGCGGCTTCGCCCTGGCCGTGGCCCTGGGCCTGCCCCTGGGGCTTCTCTCCGGCCGCCTGCGATTCATGCGCCTGTTTTTGGACACCTTTGTAAACGGGGTGCGGGCGGTGCCGGGCATAGCCTGGCTGCCCCTGGCCCTGGTGTGGTTCGGCATCGGCTTCAAGACCACCGTGTTCCTGGTATCCCTGGCCGCCTTTTTCCCCATCTACCTGGGCGCGGCCGCCGGGGCCATGCAGGTGAACCCCCTGTATCTGCGGGCCGGGGCCATGATGGGCCTGGGCCGGGGACGCTTGATCTTCACGGTGCTCGTCCCGGCGGCAATGCCCCATGTGGTCACCGGCCTCAGGCTGGGCCTGGGCATATCCTTCGCCTACCTGGTGCTGGGCGAGCTCACCGGGGTTCCCGACGGCCTGGGCGCGGCCATCATGGACGCGCGCATGCTGGGGCGGGTGGACATAATCATCATGGGCATCCTGCTCATCGCGGTCATCGGGCGGCTCTGCGACCTGGCCATGGTGGGCGGGCTCAAGATGTTCAAGAGCGTGCGGAGGCTGGGATGAGCACCCGCGCGCCAAGAAAAGCCAACGGCGCCTGTCTGCAGGTGCGGGGGCTGGGCAAGAGCTTTGGGGTCAACGGCCGCAGGATGAGCGCCCTGGAGGACATCTCCTTTGAGGTGCGTTCCGGCGAGGTGCTGGGCATCCTGGGGCCCAGCGGATGCGGCAAGACCACCTTGCTCAACATCATCGCCGGGTTTTTGCCCCATGACCAAGGCCAGGTGCTTATGCACGGCCAAACGGTGACCAGGCCCGGTCCGGAGCGGGGGGTGGTGTTCCAGGAGGACGCCCTGTTCCCCTGGCTCACCGTGGCCGAGAACGTGGGCTTCGGCCTGCGCAACGGCGACGGCAGGGCAGGGCGGCGGATCAAGGTGGAGCGGATGCTGGACCTGGTGGGTCTGGAAGGATTCGGCTCCTATCTGCCCTCGGCCATCTCCGGGGGCATGAAGCAGCGGGTGGCCCTGGCCCGGGTGCTGGTGCTGCAACCGGCGGCCCTGCTCATGGACGAGCCCTTCGCCGCCCTGGACGCCCAGACCAGGGGAGACATGCACTCCCTGCTCATCTCCCTGCAGCGCCAGCTCCAGCAGACCGTGGTCTTTGTTACCCACGACCCGGAGGAGGCGGTCAAGCTGGCCGACCGGGTGCTGGTCATGGCCACCGCGCCGGGGCGGCTGCGCCAGGAGCACCGGGTGGATCTGGAGCGTCCCCGCCAGGTGGACTCGGCCGCCTTCCTGGAGATCAAACGGGCCATTCTGGACGGCCTGGGCGGCTCCTGAGTCTCGGCCTCCCTCCCCAAGCATCCCCGTAATACCAGGGCAACCTGAAGCGCGGCCCCCGTGCGGGCTGAAAGCGCTCTCCCGGCCTTTGGCGAAAATTTAAAAATTCCGGTTAAAGGGGGTTGAATTTACGCAAACGTTTGAGTTAGGCTTGCTCAGATGTTCACCGGAACCCCTATATGGCATCTATCAAGGAAATAGCCAAAGCGGCCCAGGTGTCGTGCTCCACGGTGTCGCGAGCCCTGAACCACAAGAAGGGCGTGAGCACCGAGGTCCGCGACAAGATCATCAAGATCGCCGAGGATCTGAGCTATTTCCCTCATTCCGGGGCCCGCTCCCTGGTGCAGAACCGGGCCGGGGTCATCGGGGTGATCATCCCCCGCACCAGCGAGTTCGCCTTTCAGAGCCCCTTTTACAACCACGTGCTACTGGGCCTGAGCGAGATGGCCGGCCGGCACGACTACAACCTGATGCTCATCATCAACGACAGCCGGAGCTACACCAGCTTTTATTACCGTCATCAGGTGGACGGGGTGATCGTGGTGGGTAACCGGATCAACGACGAGCGGACCATCGAGCTGGCCGAAAAGAACGTCCCCGCGGTCATCGTGCCCGGCTTTCCCGAGGGCGAATACCAGAACCTGGCCACGGTGAATTCGGAAAATTTCAAGAGCACCCACCGGGCGGTTAGCTACCTCATCGGCCTGGGGCATCGCAAAATCGCCTTTGTTCTCGGTAGCATGTCCTCCAAGTACTCTTTCGAGCGCCTGGAGGCCTACCAAAAGGCCTTCCGGGAGCATGACCTGGATTACGACCCAGCCTACGTGGCGGAGAGCGATTTCACCAAGACCGACGCCTACCGCCTGATGGGCGAGCTGCTGGACCTGGACCAGCCGCCCACCGCGGTCATCTGCATAAACGACACGCTGACCCCCGGGGTCTTGCAACAGATATTCAGCCGCGGCCTGAAAATACCGCAGCAGATCTCGGTGGTGGCCATCGGGTGCTCGGACCTGCTGGACCTGGTCCTGCCCCCGCTGACCACGGTGCGCGTACCCGCCGAGGCCATCGGCCAGACCATGGCCCGGGTGCTGATTCAATTGATCGAGACCGGGCACTGCAACAAGCGGCACACGGTCATCCCCACTGATTTCATCATCCGGGAATCCACCGGGCCGGCCATCGGACAGGGTGGCTGAACGGTGGGCAAGGGGCCAGAGCATGGCGGCGAGGCAGCGCTGAAAAAAGGCTTTTTTCGGATGCAACAACGCAAACGTTTGAGCGATTCGCCCCGGTTCTTCCCACGGGTCGGCGGCCACAACGGCAAGGAGTGAGATCCTAAAAATGGCGCAGGGAATACCCTCAGACAAGGTGATCATAACCGTGGCCCAGACCGGGGCCATCACCAACAAGAGCCTGAACCCGGCGGTGCCCGAACAGCCCGAGGAGATCGCGGCCTCGGCCTATGAGTGTTTCAACGAGGGCGCGGCCATCGTGCACGTGCACGCCCGCGACGCCGGGGGAGTCAACACCTCCGAGGTGGACATCTTTAAGGACATCCACGGCCGCATCCGGGAAAAATGCGATTTGATCATCCAGGACAGCACCGGCGGCGGACCCAACCTGAGCCAGGAGGAGCGCATCATGTGCCTCAAGGCGGGGCCGGAGATGGCCTCGCTGAACATGGGCTCCCTCATGCGGGTCAGCGGGCCTTACAAGGGCGTTGCCTGGTCCAACCTGCCCGACGAGATCGACTGGTATGTGGAGCAGATGACCCTCAAGGGCATCAAGCCGGAGATGGAGGTCTACAGCCACGCCATGCTCGGCGAGGTGCGCCGCCTCATCGCCGAGGACCGGGTGCAGCCGCCTTACTACGTGAACATCGTTCTGGGCATGCGCTACCAGGGGGCCGAGCCGGCCACCCCCCAGAACCTGGCCTCCATGGTCAGGCAACTGCCCGAGGGGGCCATCTTCAACACCACCGCCGTGGGCGCGGCCCAGGCCACCTTGGGGGTCATGGGCATGATCATGGGCGGCTGCGTGCGGGTGGGCCTGGAAGACAACATCTACTACGCCAAGGGCCAACTGGCCGCCAGCAACTCCGAGCTGGTGGCCCGCATAGCGCGCATTGCCCGGGAGCTGGGCAAGGAACCGGCCACTCCGGCCGAAGCCCGTCAAATCCTGGGGCTCAAGCCCTTGGCCACGGACTGAGAAGGGGAGCGGGGGCATGAACCTGGAGCAAGTCAAACGCATCGCGGTGATCGGCCTGGGCACCATGGGGCCGGGCCTGGTTTTGGCCTTTGCCCAGAAGGGCTACCCGGTCATGGGCTTTGATCCCCAGCCCGGCGCGGCCGAGCTGTGCGATTCCACCATCGCCGGCACCCTGGAGAACCTGGTGGAGCTGGACGGCCTGGACCCGGCCGAGGCGGCCAAGGCCCGCGGGCGCGTGGCCTATGCCAACACCCTGGCCGAGGCGGTGGACGGGGCGGACATCGTGGTGGAGGCGGTGAGCGAGAACCGCGACATCAAAAAAGAGGTCTTCGCCCAGATCGAGGCCGCCGCGCCGGCGCACGCCCTGTTGTGGAGCAACACCTCCACCCTGAACATCTACCCCCTGGTGCCCGAGGCTCTGCTGCCCCGGTCCATCATCGCCCACTGGTTCGCGCCTCCCCACATCATTCCCCTGGTGGAGGTGGTCAAGGACCCGGGGGTGGACCCGGCCACCGTGGAGCTGACCCTGGCCGTGCTCCAAAAGCTGGGCAAGCTGGCCATCGAGATCGAGCGCTACGTTCCCGGCTTCGTGATCAACCGGCTGCAGCGCCATCTGAACCGGGAGGTCTTCTTTTTGCTGGAGCAGGGCTATGTGAGCCCCGAGGACCTGGACCTGGCGGTCAAGGCCTCCGTGGCCCCGCGCATGATGCTCTTGGGCCTGGCCCAGCGCGTCGACTTCACTGGCCTGGACCTGAGCGCGCGCAACCTCCTGGACGAGGAGTTCTTCGACCCGCCCATCGACAACCACCCCAAGGCGCTCTACGAGCACATCGACAAGGGCGAGTTGGGGGCCAAGTCCGGCAAGGGATTCTACGACTACGGCGGACGCCCTCCGGCCGAGATCTATAAGGAGCGCGACCGCTACATGCTCAAGATCATGCAGAACCTCAAGTTCTGTCTGGAGAAAAAACGCCTGGTTTGACCACGGGCCGAGGAGGCCGGAATGAGGCGAATTGAGGTAACCAAACCGTAATTTTTAAGTTTAACACTGTGCGGTAAACCGTGAATATTAAAAGATTTACTTTTGAGTGGATTACCACGGGCCTGAATGGTTATGGTGGGCGAAGAGCCAGACAGGGCAGGGGATGCGGCCTGCTTTGTACAGCCGAAAGGCGGCTCACCGAGGGGGGCGTTTAAAAACCTGTGGGACCTTGCCGGGCATGGAAACCGTGCCTCTGGCAATTTTGAGCCAAGCGCCCCTGACGGGGTTAGTTAATAGGAGTGTTACACAGACCATCCAGAACCATTAGAGGGAGGGAATCTAATGAAAGTCAAATCGTTCATCGCCGGCGTGGTGGTTTTCCTGGCCGCCTGCGCATTCATGATCCCCGCCATGGCCGGACCGGCCACGGCGGCTGACAAGGTCATCACCTGGAAGTGCCAGGTGCACTGGCCATCCTCCAGCTCTTCTTACAAGGGCAGCCTGCTGGTGGTCATCGAAAGGCTCAAAAAGCGCACCAATGGCCGCCTGATCATCGAGCCCTACGCCGCGGGATCCCTGGTTCCGCCCAAGGAGATCTTCAACGCGGTCAAGCGCGGCATGATCCCAATCGGCGTCACCTCCGCGTCCTACCCCCGCGCCCAGGTGCCAATCATGAGCGTGGCCTGCGGTTTGCCCGCCAACTTCGGGGCGGTCTGGGAAGCGGTCTACTACTATAAGTGGATGGGCTTCGAGGAAATGGTACGGGCCGAAGTGGCCAAGCATGGCATGTACTATGCCAGCGACAAGGTCTACCCCACCGAGCTGTCGCTCAAAAACCCCGTGCGCAAATTCGAGGACTTCAAGGGACTCAAGCTGCGCTCCTCCGGCACCATGCAGGTGTTCCTCACCTCCGTCGGCGCCTCTGCCTCCTACATCCCGGGCAGCGAGATCTACGCCGCCCTGGCTTCCGGCGTGGTGGACGGCGCCCACTGGGGTGCGGTGCAGGGCAACAACAGCATGAAGTTCTATGAACTCAACAAGTATCACCTGCGTCCCAGCCTCTGCGTGGCCAGCACCGACATCTGGCTGGTCAACAAGAAGGCCATGGCCAAGCTGCCCGCCGATCTGCGCAAGATCCTGATCGAGACCCTGGAAGAGGAGTTCTGGCTTAGGACCAACCAGTACCAGTACCTCGAGGATCTTACCCTGAGCAAGATCATCAAGGAAGATGGTGTGGAGCTGATCACCCTGCCGCCGGCCGAGTACGCCAAGCTGCAGGCCGCTGCCTTGAAGATGTGGGATGAGGTGGCCAAGAAGGGCCCCGCCTGCGCCAAGGCCGTTGAGATGCTCAAGGAGTTCAACCGGAAGATGGGCCGCATCAAGTAGGAAGACCCATCCAGTAAATGCATAAGAGGCCGCCCGGCCGGGAAGTGTTTTCCGACCAGGCCGGGCGGTCTCTTTAAAATTCCGCCAGGGAGTTCATTGTGAAAGTCTTGGACTGGGCCGTCGAGGGCGTCGACGCCACAAACGAATGGGTCGGCAGAATATTATCTTATGCTGTTTTGCTGATGTTCGTCCTGGTGATCATGGAGGTGTTTTTACGATATCTGTTCAATTCGCCCACGGTGTGGACCAACGAGTTGACCCAGCTGATATTCGGCGCCTACATCATCCTGTCAGGGGGACACATCCTGAAAATGGGCGGCCATGTCAATGTGGATATCCTCTTCTCGCATCTCTCGCCGCGAGGACAAGCCATCCTGAACATAATCACCTTTCCCGTGTTCCTGGCCTTCGGGGGCATGATGCTCATATACGGCTGGTCCCTGGCCTATGAGTCGATGACCATTTTTGAGCATTCGGAGTCTGCCTGGAACCCGCCGATCTATCCGGTGAAGATGATGATCCCCTTGGGCGCGGCGCTGCTCCTCCTGCAAGGGTTTGTCGATCTGAGGAAAAACATCACCATCGTGCGCACCGGCGCCCCCATTGAAAGCGCGGAGATTGTGGAGAAGGAAACGCTATGAGCATCGAACTCCTCACCGTGCTGTTCTTTGTCTCACTGCTGATATTGCTGCTAATGGGGCTGCCCCTTTCCTTTGTCCTGGGCGGCGTCTCGGTGGTGTTTCTTTATTTCACCTGGGGCCCCGAGGCTTTTTACATGGTTGCCGCGCAATCATGGGGGGCCATGAACAAGTTCACCCTTGTGGCAGTGCCCCTGTTCATATTCATGGCCATGATCCTGGAGAAATCGGGAGCGGCCAAGGCCCTCTACGACATGATGTACCTTTGGTTCGGCCCCGTGCCGGGTGGGCTAGCCATAGGCACCGTGGTCATCTGCGCCATATTCTCGGCCATGTGCGGCATCAGCGGAGCGGCGGTGGTCACCATGGGCACCATTGCCCTTCCCAACATGCTGGAAAAAAAATACGACAAGTTCATGGCCATTGGCTGCATCAACTCCGGTGGCGGCTGGGGCATCCTCATCCCCCCCAGCGTGATAATGATCCTGTATTCGCTCATCACCGGTGAATCGGTTGGCAGGCTCTTCGCCGGTGGCGTGATGCCCGGCCTGATGCTGCTTTGCCTGGTAGGCGGCTACATCCTGGTCAAGTGCCTCATCAATCCCAAGGCCGGCCCGCCCCTTCCCAAGGAGGAGCGGGGCGATTGGGGACGCAAACTAGCGGCCCTCAAGGCGGTGTTTCTTCCCCTGCTCATTGTGTTCATGGTGCTGGGGTCGATCATCTTCGGGGTGACCACCCCCACCGAAGCCGCCGCTGTGGGAGTGTTGGGAGCGCTGATCTCGGCTGCGGTCCACCGCCAATTGACCTGGTGGTTGATCAGGGAAGCCTGTTTGCGCACCTTCCGGCTCACCGGCATGATCATGTGGATCTTGTTTGGCGCCTACTGCTTCGCTGCTGCCTACCACGGTATGGGAGCGGAAAAGTTCGTCAGGGATATGATGCATTTCATACCCGGCGGCCCGTGGGGAGCCATTATCTTTATCCAGGCGGTGATCTTCCTTCTGGCCATGGTTTTGGACCCGGCGGGCATCATGATGATCTGCGTGCCGGTGTTCTTGCCCATCGTGAAGGCACATGGCTTCGATCCCCTGTGGTTCGGCATTTTGTTCGTGATCAACATGGAGATCGGGTACATGACCCCGCCGTTCGGGTTCAACCTTTTCTATTTAAAAGGAATTGTGCCCAAGTCGATTAGCATGAGCGACATTTACCGGTCGGTCATCCCCTTCACCATCATGGAGAGCACCGGTTTGGTCTTGGTGATGATCTTCCCGCAGATCGCCACCTGGCTGCCCGGCCTGTTCTTCTAGGCGCGGTCCTGGCCGGCAAACCGGCCCGAGCAAGCAAACAACGGCCCGGAGGCAACCCGCCTCCGGGCCGTTATTTGTGGGCGGGCCTGGATGGCCACAAAAAAGGACCAGCCTTGCGGCTGGTCCTTCTATCTTCTGCGTGGCGGGGACGACGAGACTTGAACTCGCGGCCTCCGGCGTGACAGGCCGGCGCTCTAACCAAAGCTGAGCTACGCCCCCGCGTGAATCTATTTTATAAAGCCGTCGGCTCTGGGTTCGGGCCCACCGCCATCGCCCTTGTCAGGGGTTAATGGTGGTAGGCGGAACAGGACTCGAACCTGTGACCCCCGGCTTGTAAGGCCGATGCTCTCCCAACTGAGCTACCCGCCCAAGTCCCGGGGCCGCGCGCCTTGCGCCCGGCCCCGCACCCCATTCAAGGGGACTCTTATTTATCAAGCGCAGGCCAAACTGTCAAGCGGTTAAGTGACTAATGAGCCACCATATCCGAGGATTTATCGCCTTCGGACTCGGGAGGCAACACATAGGGCTCGGGCTTGCACTGGAAGATGGCCTCCGGATCGTCGCAGGCCAGGGCGTAGGTCAGCACCTGGTCCATGTGCTCCACGGGAATCAGCTCCACCGTCTTGAGCACCCGGGCGGGAATCTCCTTGATATCCTTTTCGTTTTCCTTGGGGATGAGAATCTGGGTGATCTGGGCCCGGTGAGCGGCCAGGACCTTTTCCCTGAGGCCGCCTATGGGCAGCACCCGGCCGCGCAGAGTGATCTCGCCGGTCATGGCCACGCTGGCCTTTACCGGCATGCGGGTCAGGGCGCTGACCAGGGCCGTGGCCAGGGTGATGCCCGCGGAGGGGCCGTCCTTGGGAATGGCGCCCTCGGGCACGTGGATGTGCAGGTCCGCCTTGGTGTAGAAGTCTCCCGGCAGGCCCAGGGACTTGCCCCGGGAGCGCACGTAGCTAAGCGCTGCCTGGGCCGACTCCTGCATGACCTCGCCCAGCTTGCCGGTGATGGTCAGCTTGCCCTTGCCGGGCAATACGATGGCCTCGGTGGTCAGCACCTCGCCGCCGGTCTCGGTCCAGGCCAGGCCGTTGGCCAGGCCCACGTGGTCCGCCTCCTCGGGCAGGCCATGGCGGAACTTGGGCACGCCCAGGTAGCTCTCAATCGCGCTGACCGGCACCCGCACCTGGCCCTTGAGGTTGCCCTCGCTCACCAGGCGCTTTGCCACCTTGCGGCACACGCTGGCGATCTCGCGCTCCAGGTTGCGCACCCCGGCCTCGCGGGTGTAGCGGCGGGCGATCTCCAGGATGGCGTTGTCGCTGAGCTGGGCCTGCTCCGGGTCCAGGCCGTTGGCCTTGGCCTGCTTGGGCAGCAGGAACTGAGTGGCGATGCCCAGCTTCTCCAGCTCGGTGTAGCCGGGCAGGCGGATGATCTCCATGCGGTCCTGCAGGGGGGCCGGGATGGAGTAGAGGGTGTTGGCCGTGGTGATGAACATAACCTCGGACAGGTTGTAGTCCGTGTCCAGGTAATGGTCGTTAAAGGCGAAGTTCTGCTCCGGGTCCAAAACCTCCAGCAGGGCGGCCGAGGGGTCGCCCCGGAAGTCGGTGGACATCTTGTCCACCTCGTCCAGGCAGAACACCGGGTTCACGCTGCCAGCCCGGCGCATGGACTGGATGATCTTGCCGGGCAGGGCGCCGATGTAGGTGCGGCGGTGGCCCCGGATCTCGGCCTCGTCGCGCACCCCGCCCAGGGACACCCGGATGAAGTTGCGGCCCATGGCCCGGGCGATGGAGCGGGCCAGGGAGGTCTTGCCCACGCCGGGAGGACCCACGAAGCAAAGGATGGGGCCCTTGATCTTCTTGGTGAGGGCCTGCACGGCCAAAAACTCCAGGATGCGCTCCTTGGGCTTGTCCAGGCCGTAGTGGTCCTCGTCCAGGATGGTGCGGGCCGCGTCCAGGTCCAGCATGTCCCGGGTGCGATCGTACCAGGGCAGGGCCATGAGCCAGTCCACGTAGTTGCGAACCACCGTGGCTTCGGCGCTCATGGGCGACATCATCTTGAGCTTCTTGATCTCGGCCTCGACCTTTTGGCGCGCCTCGCGGGGCATGCGCATGTTCTTGAGCTTTTCCTCAAGGTCCTTGGCCTCGCTCTTGAGGTCGTCCTTTTCGCCCATCTCCTTCTGGATGGCGCGCATCTGCTCGTTGAGGTAGTACTCGCGCTGGGTCTTTTCCATCTGGCGCTTGACCCGGCCCTTGATGCGCCGCTCGATCTGCAAAATCTCGATCTCGCTACGCAGCAGCTCGAACAACCGGCTCAGGCGGCGGTTGGGTTCGATGATCTCCAAAAGCTGCTGGCGGTCCTCCAACTTGATGGGCAAATGGCTCACCACCGTGTCGGACAGGGCGCCGGGCTCGGTGATGGCCGCCACGGACAGCATCACCTCCTTGGGGATCTTCTTGTTGAGCTTGGCGTACTGCTCGAACGAGGCCACCACCGAGCGGATCAGGGCCTCGGACTCCAGGTCGGCCGGATAGAGCTGGTCCAGCACCTCCAGCTCCACCATGAAGAAATCGGGATTGGACTCGTAGCTGACCACGCGGGCCCGCTCGCGGCCCTCGATCAGGGCCTTTACCGTGCCATCGGGCAGGCGCAGGAGCTGCAGCACCGTGGACAGGGTGCCCACCTGGTAGATGTCGCCCTCGCGGGGGTCGTCCACCTTGGCCTCGCGCTGGGTGGCCATGAAGATGGTCTTGCCGTGCTCCATGGCGTATTCCAGGGCGGCCACCGAGCGGTCGCGGCCCACGAACAAGGGTGCCACCATGGAGGGAAAGACCACAACGTCTCTAAGGGGCATCAAAGGTGCGCGCATATCTATATAACTCTCTTATAAAGAGGGTAAATCTCGCCCAGAGCAACAGTGCTCATCCTCATTAGATAGAGGATAAGCACTGGTTGGTTCGATTGCATGAATTTTAACGCCGTCCTTTGGGGCGGCCGGGGCCGGCCTCGCCCCTAAGCGTACTCGGCCTGATCGGAATACAACAGCAATGGCTGCTGGTTGTCCTTGATGACCTCCTCGCCAACCAGGCACTCGGTCACGTCCTTGAGGGAAGGCAGCTCGTACATGATGTCGAGCATGGCCGCCTCCAGGATGGAGCGCAGGCCGCGGGCCCCGCTCTTGCGGGCCAGGGCCTCCTTGGCCACGGCCAACAGGGCCTCGTCGGTGAACTTGAGCTCCACGCCCTCCAGCTCGAAGAGCTTGTGGTACTGCTTGACCAGGGCGTTCTTGGGCTCGGTGAGGATGCGGATCAAGGCCTCCTCGCTCAGCTCCTCCAGGGTGGCCACCACGGGCAGGCGTCCCACGAACTCGGGGATGAGCCCGAAGCGGATGAGGTCCTCGGGACGGCAGCTTACCAGCACCTCGCCCAGGGGGACTTCCTGGTTATGCTGCTGCACGTCGGCGGTGAAGCCCATCATCTTGGCGCCCAGGCGGTTCTTGATCACCTTGTCCAGGCCCACGAAAGCGCCGCCGCAGATGAACAGGATGTTGGTGGTGTCCACCTTGACGAACTCCTGCTGCGGATGCTTGCGGCCGCCCTTGGGAGGCACCGAAGCCTGGGTGCCCTCGATGATCTTCAACAGGGCCTGCTGCACGCCCTCGCCGGACACGTCGCGGGTGATGGAGGGGTTCTCGCTCTTGCGGGCGATCTTGTCGATCTCGTCGATGTAAACGATGCCCCGCTGGGCCCGCTCCACGTCGTAGTCCGCCGCCTGCAACAGGTTGAGGATGATGTTCTCCACATCCTCGCCCACGTAGCCGGCCTCGGTCAGGGTGGTGGCGTCGGCGATGGTGAAGGGCACGTTGAGGATCTTGGCCAAGGTCTGGGCCAAGAGCGTCTTGCCGCAGCCGGTGGGGCCCACCAACAGGATGTTGGACTTTTGCAGCTCCACTCCGCCCATTTCCATCTTGGCGTCGATGCGCTTGTAGTGGTTGTGCACCGCCACGGACAGGATCTTTTTGGCCCGCTCCTGCTCAACCACGTACTCGTCCATTATCGACTTGATTTCCACGGGCTTGGGAATGGCGATGCGGCTGGCGGATTCTTCCTTCTGGTATTCCTCCTCGATGATCTCGTTGCACAGCTCGATGCATTCATCGCAGATGTATACCGAAGGGCCGGCGATGAGCTTCTTGACCTCATCCTGGCTCTTGCCGCAGAAGGAACAGACCAGATCCGAACCCTTGCCGTCAGTTTTCTTGGTCATATAAAGAGGCCTCCGTCCGCCGTTACCAACCGATATGGGGCGCCTAGGTCTCCATTGCGTCGCGCTGGGTGATCACCCGGTCCACGATGCCGTACTCCTTGGCTTCTTGCCCGCTCATGAAAAAGTCGCGCTCGGTGTCGGCGGTGACTTTTTTGACGCTCTGGCCGGTGTGCTCGGCCAGAATCAAATTAAGCTCCTCGCGCATGCGCAGGATTTCCTTGGCGTGGATGTCGATGTCCGTGGCCTGCCCTTGGAAACCGCCCATGGGCTGATGGATCAGGATGCGGGAGTGGGGCAGGGAAAAGCGCATGCCCGGCTCGCCGGCGGCCAAAAGGATGGCGGCCATGCTGCTGGCCTGGCCCAGGCACAGGGTGGACACCTTGCTCTTGATGTACTGCATGGTGTCGTAGATGGCCATGCCCGCGGTCACCTGTCCGCCCGGCGAGTTTATGTAGAGGCTGATGTCCTTGGTGGGGTCCTCGGCCTCCAAAAACAAGAACTGGGCGATGAGCACGTTGGCCACGTGGTCGTCGATGGGTTCGCCCAGCATTACGATGCGATCTTTGAGCAGACGGGAATAAATGTCATAGGACCGTTCGCCGCGTCCGGTCTGCTCGATGACAAAAGGAATCAGGGGCATCGGGGCCTCATTTCAATTTTAGGAATCAGCTTGCGTCGTCGCTTTCCGGCTCCGCGGTCTCCTCGCCGGATTTGGCAGCCAATTCGGCGGGATCGACTAATTTAATATTAGCACCGGCCTTTATGGCCTGCAACGTCTTTTCTTCCAGGATGCGAGCGGTAAGGGAAGGCATCGCATTGTTTTTATTGTAAATATCCTTTAGGGCCTGCGCCGGTTGACCGGTGCGCTGGCTCATCTTTTCGAACTCAGCGTCAAGATCTTCCTGGCTGGTTTCTATCTCCTCCAGGGCGGTGATCTTGCCCAGGATGATGCCAGCCTTGACCTTTTTTTCGGCCTCGCTCTTAAAGTCCTCGGCCAGCTTGGCCTCGTCCAGCCCGGCCATCTCCGGGTCCATGCCCGACTGCTGCAGGCGCTGCTTGAAGTCGCCCACCATGGCCTCGGTCTCCTCGGCCACCAACGAGGCGGGCACCTCGAACTCGGCCAGCTCGCGCACCTGATCCAGGATTTGCTTGCGAAGCTCCTGGTTGCGCTGCTCGCCGTACATTTCATCCATGTCGCCGGAGATGCGGTCCTTGAGGGCCTGCAGGCTCTCGAACTCGCCGCCCAGGGAGCGGGCGAAGTCGTCGTCCAGCTCGGGCTTGACCTTTTTCTTCAGGCCCTTCACCTGCATCACGAAGCGGATGTCCTTGCCGGCCATCTCCTTGTTGGGATGGTCGTCCTCGTAATGCACCGCGGCCTCGACCTCGTCGCCCACCTTGGCCTTGACCAGGGCCACCTCGATTTCCTGCTGGCTCTGGCCGCCGCCCAGGTCCACGTCCACGTTCTCGGCCGTGCCGCCTTCCAGTACCTCGTCGCCATCATAGGCCTGGTAGTCCACCACCACCACGTCGCCGATCTCGGCCGGGCGCTCCTCTTCCAGGGGCACTAGCACCGATTGGCGTTCCAGGAGCTGCTCCAGGCGCTGGTTGAGTTCTTCCTCGCTGGCCTCCAGCTTGGGCTCCTTGAGCTCCAGGCCCTGATAGGCTTCCTTGGCCAGCTCGAAATCGGGGCGCACGTCAAAGATCAGCTTGTAGACAAAATCCTGTCCCATGGCCGGGGGATCGAAGTCGAACTCAGGCTGGGCCACCGGCTCCAGGCCGGTTTCCTGCAATGCCTCGTGATAGGTCCCGCCCAACAGCTCCTGGACAGCCTCGTTGGCCGCCTGGTCGCCGTAATAGCGCTCCAGAACCGCGCGGGGGGCCTTGCCCGGCCGGAAGCCCTTGATCTTGGCCCGGCTCTTGAGCTGGTTGTAAATTTTGTTCAGGGCCTTATCCACGTCGCTGGCGGGCAGCTCCACGGTAACCTGGCGCTGCACCTGGCTCAGCTGTTCAACGTTGACCTTCATGTCCGGTGTTCCTTGCCCTCGAAAGGGTTAGCCTCTAGGGGTTAACAAGTCTGAAATTGTAGTGATATAACACCGCTTAGCGGCCCCCGCAACCCCAAAGGGCCGGAAAACGGCGGCGTTGGCGGGCCTGGCCGGCTAATACTCGCCCAGTTGGCGCCGAACCAGGGCGATATCGTCGTCGATCAGGGGGAAGGGGTAATTGCGCAGATCCGGGCCCGGCCGCTCGTTGCCATAGGGCCGGTTGCAGGCCACCTCGCCCGAGGCCCCGGGGCAGCCCGAGGTCATGAAGGGCCTTCCCGAGGCGATGGCCGCCTCGACGACATCCGCGCCGGCCCCGAATTTTTCGATGCGGCCCTGTTGGTCGAAGCGCATGTCCGCGGCCCGGGCCTGGTCGTGGTCGATGAGCCAGCGGGCCAGCTGGATGCGGCGGTAGCCGGAGGCCGGGGGCTGGGGAGTGTCGGCCAGGGCGCTGAAGCGCTCGGGGAAAAAGCAGAAAAGATGGGTGGAGCCGCCCAGGGCGCGGGCCCGGTCAATGGCCAGCACCAGTTCCCGCTCGGTCTCGCCCAGGCCGTGGATCAGGTGCACCCCGATCATGTCCCGGCCAAAGATGCGGGCCGACTCCTCGTAGATGCTCCAGTAGTGCTCCCAGCGGTGGGGGCCGCCGGCCGGCTTGCCCCTGAGCTGGGCGAACAGCTCGGGCGTGGCCGCGTCGATGGCCACCCCGATGCGGTCGGCCCCGGCCTGCTTCATGTCTTCCAGATCCTTGGCCTTGAGCAGGGTGGGGGCGATCAGCAGGCTCACCGGCAGATGGCAGCCCTCCCGCACCCTCCGGCACACCTCGAGCACGTCGGCCTTGGCCTTGAGGTGGGTGACCATGGACACGCAGACCCGCTCCACATGGGGCGGGGCCGCGGCGCAGCGGGCCACCACCTCGTCCAGGTCATAGGCCTTCCAGGTAACCCGGATGAACTTCTGGAAGCGGGGGTCGCCCTCGGCCACCTGGCTCTCCCGGGCCAGGCCGCAAAAGGCGCAGTTGGCCTTGCACCCGTCGGGATAGGTGAGCAGCAGGTTGATGCAGCCCAGGCGGGCGTTGCGGTAAAAGCGGCCCTCGGCCAGGCCCAGGGTGAGGGCCGCGGCCAGGGACAGGCGCACCTGGTCGGGGCTGGATTCGCTCAGAGGTGTTTGGGCGGCGGCCAAAGGCATTTTATCCCTCACATTCCATGAAAGCCGTGCGTCCGGCTGCGCCAGCCTCCGGCAGGCCGTGTTGCTGGCTACACTCGGGCCTCGACGTAGCTTTTGCCACGACTGCGGCCCTCGCTTGCCAGACGCCTTGTCTGCCGGCGGCTGCCTTTGTCGGGCCAGCGTGAAAACCGTATCCTGCTGTTGGAGACACCATTTCCATAAGCATCCCATGGACACTGGCTCGTTGTTTGATGCCGCACCGCCTTCATGGAATGTGCGGGATGGGTCTCCTTGTCAAGCCAGGGAGCAGCAGGTGTCCCGGAAACTAACTTTTACACCCATTTCCCGGGCCTGGTCCAGGGCTCCGTCGCTGGGTATGGCCAGGGCGTTGATCCCGGCTCGAACCGCCAGGGCGTCCAGCTCCCGGCGGTGGCGGCCCCGGGGCCGGGCGCAGCCCAGGTGATGGCGGATGCGCGGCAGGCGCTCCCGGGCCTGGGCCAAAAAGCCGGCCACCTCTTGCGGCGAGGGCGGAGTGGCCTGGGCCAGGGGGGTGCCCTTCAGGGGCATGAGCACCACGAACACCACCCGCTTGGGCTCGAGCTCGGCCACCAGCTCCAGGGCATGCTCCTCGCCGTGCAGATGGCCGTGATCCAGGCCCAGGATGATGTGGGGGGCCAGCTCCAGACCCGCCTCCTGGCAGGCGGCCAGGGTCTCGCTCTGCCCGGCCAGGCCGTCGGCCAGGTGCAGCACCCGCTGGGCCGTGCCCTCGGAGCCCACCACGTCCACCAAGGCCTGGCGCACCCCGGCCTGCTTCAGGGCCTTGGCCGTGCCGCGATCGATGCGTCCCACGTGGGCGGTGAGGATCAGCTCCGTGTCCGCGCTCAGGCGCTCGATGGCCGGCAGCACCTTGTCCCAGGGCAAATGGCCCTGGGGGTCGCTGCCCCCGGAGAGCAGCATGCCCTCCTGGCCTTGGGCGGCCAGCTTGAGCCCCAAGGCATATAGCTGGTCCGCGTCCCGGGCCGGGCGCATGGTTCTGAGCAGGCGCCCCCGGCAATGGTCGCAGCCCAGGGAGCAGCTCTTGCCGGTGATGCTCACCGCCGGGTAGCGGCCGGTGCGGCCATAGGCGGTGAACATGCCGGGCAGAAAAATGTCCAGGTTGGGCCCGTGGGCCGCATGGGAAAGCTCCCGCGCCCGCTCCAGGGCCTGTTCCAGCTCAGGCATCTGTGCCTCCCCCCCAGCCGGGCCACACCCTGCTCATCAGCCCGGCAAAGTCCTCCCCGTCCCAGCCGGCCTCCATATCTTGCCTCGCGGCCAGGCCCCGGGCCAGGTTGTTGCCGTAGCGGGCCAGCACCTGGTGCTGGTAGTCCTCGCCCGCACCGGCTTGGCCCCCGGCCAGGCGCGCGGCGGCGCGGCCCGCCTCGATGCCCGAGAACACCGCCTGGGGAATGCCCGCCCCGCTCACCGGGTGGGTGAGCCCGGCCGCGTCCCCGGCCAAAAGCACCCGTCCCTTGGCCATCTCGGGGCGCACCCCGCCCACCGGAATGGCCCCGCCGGTCATGGCCAGCACCCCGGGGCGGATCAGGCCCCGCTCCTCCAGGCCGTGGCGCAGCTCCTCCAGACGGCGCAGGGGCCGGGCCTCGGTGCGGCAGCCCAGGCCCAGGTTGGCCGCCGCTCCCTTGGGGAACAGCCAGGCGTAGCCGTGCTTGTAGGCCGGGTCCAGGTAGACCCGTGTGCGGCTCATGTCCCGGGCCAGGGGCACCTGCATCTGCACCCCGGCCATGAGGGCCTGGCGCTCCCACCCGGCCAGGCGGGCCACGGCCGAGGCCGCTCCATCCGCGGCCACCACCGCCCCGGCCCGCACCTGGACCTTTTGCCCCCCCCGCTTGAGGCTCCAGGTCTCGCCTTCGCGCCCAATAAGCTTGGTGCCGGCCCAGGCCAGGGCTCCCGCTCCGGCCGCCTGCATGACCAGGCCGTGGTCCCACACCGCCCGGTCCAAAATCCAGCCCGGCCCGGGCATGTAGCGCTCGTGGCTCCCGATGATGCTCAGCATGCCCTCCACGGCCTGAACCTTGCCCCGGGGCGGGAACTCCACCTCCGTGGCCAGCAGGCGGGGCACGTACTCGGCGCAATGGGGTAGGGCGCCGAAACGGGCCTTCTGGTCGACCAGCAGCACCTTGGCCCCGGCCAGGGCCGCCTGGCGCGCGGCCAGAGCGCCGGCCGGGCCCCCGCCCACCACCAGCACGTCCACCTGCTCAGGCATGACCCATGGTCCGGGCCACCCGCTCGATGAGCGCGGTGTTCATCTCGGTCTGGTTGTCAAAGTGCCCGGCATAGGCGGCCATGCCCTTTCCCAGGTCATAGCAGGTGGTGGAGTCCAGGTTCACCAGGACTCCCACGGCTCCGCTGTCCTCCATCTCCCGCTGGTGCTTGCTGTAAAAGGCCTCGCAGCAGGAGCCCAGGAAGCGGCCGCCCTCGCGGCGGATGATGGCCAGGTTTTCCATGAGGTGCTCGAAGGACTGCACGCTAACCGGCTTGAGGCCCAGCTCCTGGCACAGGGCGTACATGCCCGCGAACTGGCACTCCCCGCATTGACCGCAGTCGGGAACCTCGCGGTACTCGCACTCCGGCGGCTTGGAGCAATAGGGCAACAGCAGCCACCGCGCCTGCTCGGCCAGGGCCTGGTCCGGCTCCAGACCCACCAAAAACAGCTCGGCCGCCGCCTCCTGGTCCAGGGAGCGGGCCAGGGTGCGCCGCGCCCCGGCCGAGGCCACGGCTTGGGCCACCTCCCCCGCGCTTAGCCCCACCAGCTCGCCTTGGCTGGCACCCAGGAAATCCTCCACCACCTGGCGCAGCTCCCCGGGTTCGGCCCTGGCCCCCATGAGGGCGGCCTCCAGGTCGGCCACCAGGCGTTGGGGCCGCGAGAAAAAATCGCCGCTGATCAGGGCCTTTTGCACCCGCGCCCCCCGCCGGTCCAGCCACAGGTGCACCCGGAGGCTGCCGCCCTCGCCCTGCAGATAGGAGCAGAGCCAGGCCGGCTGCCCGCTGGGGGTGGAACTCTGGCGCAGCCAGGCCTCGGATTGGAAATAGGGCAGGCGCTGGGCCAGCTCCTCGCGCTCCTGGTGGCTCAGGCCGCCCGGCTCCAGCTCCAGGCCCAGGGCCTGGGCGAAACCATCGGCCAGGGCCCGCTTGACCTCGGCCTGATCCGCGGGACGCTCCAAAAGCTCCTCCAAAAAGGCCACCCGCTCCATGAGCGACTCGATCTCGCGGCGCTTGAGTTTTTCCACCGGCACCCGCAGCGCCCTTAGAAAGCGCTCGATCTCGTTGTGCACCAGCACGGTGCCCTGGAACATGGCCCCACCTTCCAACACCATGCCGCCGGTGCCCGATATCTTGCGGCCCCGCACCTCGATGTCGTTGCGCGGCCGGAACTCGGCCTCTATGCCCAGATGGGACAGGCCCAGCGCGGCGGCCCGGCAGATGCGCTCCAGCACCGGGTTGAACCCGCCGTTGAAAGGCGGCTGTCCCCAGGGGGCCACCAGCTCCCAGCCCAGGGCCGAGCCCTGGAACAGGATGGCCCCGCCTCCGGTGAGGCGGCGGCCCACGTCGATGCCCTGCTCGCGGCAATAGTCCAGGCGAAGCTCGCGCTCCATCTGCTGGTGGTAGCCCACCAGGGCCGCGTCGGGCTGGAACACCAAATAGCGAAGGGTGGGGGGGCTGAGCCCGGCGCCGGCCCGGCGGGTCAGCACCTCGTCCAGGGCCATGTTTTCAGCCGCGCTGAGCGGGCCGGGGTCTAAAAGGCGGAAACGGGCCACGGCGTCGTCACGGATTGGGGTTGATCATGGTGGGCAAGCCTAACTCCATCATGGGCCGGCGGCAAGGGATATGGTTCAGGGACGTTCCGCCTCGGGGCGCAGTTGGAAGTGCTCCCTGTGCAGGCTCTGGTTGGGCACCACGTGGATGGTCAGGCTGAGCTTCTCCTCCAGCTCCTCCAGGGCGAAGCGCTCCTCCTGCAACATCACTTCGGCCACCTGGGGGTGCACCATCACGCTGACCACCCCGGCCACCGAGTTTTTCATCTCCCGCTCCAGGGCGCGGAATATCTCGTAGCACACGGTGGTGGGGTCGCGCAGGCGGCCCGAGCCCTCGCAGTAAAAACAGCTCTCGCCCAAAGACTCGCCCAAGGACTCGCGCACCCGCTTGCGGGTCATCTCCACCAGGCCCAGGGGGCTCATGGGCAGCACGTTGGTCTTGGAGCGGTCCGCGGCCAGGGCGTCCTTGAGCGCGGCCACCACCCGCTCGCGGTTCTCCTCGCGCTCCATGTCGATGAAGTCGATGACGATGAGCCCGCCGATGTCCCGGAGCCGTATCTGGCAGGCGATCTCCTTGACCGCCTCCAGATTGGTCTTGAGGATCGTCTCCTCCAGGTTGTGCCCGCCCACGTAGCGCCCGGTGTTCACGTCGATGCTGGTCAGGGCCTCGGTCTTTTCGATGACCACGTAGCCGCCGCTCTTGAGCCACACCTTGCGCTCCAGGGCGCGGGCCAGCTCTGGCTCCACCTCAAAGGCGTCGAAAATCGGGTCGCCCCGGTCGTAGAGCTCCACGCTGGGCAGCAGGCGGGGCATGAAGGTGGAGACGAACTCGATGACCTGGTTGAACTCCCCGGGGTCGTCGATGATCAAATGGTCCACCTCGCGGGTGAACAGATCGCGCACCGCCCTCAGGCTCACCGAAAGATCCTGGTGCAGCAGCGAGGGCACCCCGGCGGTGCTCCGGCGCTGGCCGATGGCGTCCCACAAGGAGCGCAAGAAGTCCATCTCGGCCGAGAGCTTCTGGCGGTCGGCCCCCTCGCTCACCGTGCGGGCGATGAAGCCGATGCCCGTGGGCCTGAGGTCTTCGATGAGCTCGCGCAGGCGCTGGCGCTTGTCCAGGTCCTCGATGCGCCGGCTCACCCCCACGTGGTCGATGGTGGGCATGAGCACCAGGTTGCGGCCGGGCAGGGTCACGTGGCTGGTGATGCGGGCGCCCTTGTTGCCCAGGGGCTCCTTGGCCACCTGCACCATGATCTCCTGGCCTTCCCTGAGCATGTGCTCGATGCGGCTGCCCGGGCTCTTCTGGGCCTCGGTGGGCACCTGGCCCGCGTCCCACTGCATCTCCTCGGGAGGCTCGTAAACGTCGCTCACATAAAGGAAGGCCGCCTTGGGCAGGCCGATGTCCACAAAGGCGGCCTGCATGCCGGGCAGCACTCTGGCCACCCGGCCCAGATACACGTTGCCCGCCAAGGACATCTGCTTGTGGCGCTCCACGTAAACCTCCACGCACTGCCCGTTTTCCAACAGGGCAACGCGGGTCTCGTAGGAGCGCGAATTTATGAGCAGGGTGGCCGCCATGCCTGATCAGCTTTCCTCTGGGGCGGACATCTTCAAGGCCCGGGAGGCCGCCGCCTGGGCCGGGCTCAGGCCGAACACGTTCACCAGCACCTCGCCCGGCTTGGGCCGCCCTCCGGCGGAGCCCACCTCCAACAACAGGGCACCGTCCTCCAGCTCAAGACGCCTTACCGCCGCCTTGAGGTCTATCTCCCGGGAGCCCTTGGGGGTCTGCCTAAGCATAGTCCATTCTTCGGCCCGGTGAAAGCCATTCACCCGTTCCGGGTCCAGGGGCACCGAAGGCTCCACCCGGTAGGCGGCCAGAGGCGGGTCGATGAGCTTTTCGCCCGGACGGCCCAGGCGGCCGTCGTGCAGGGAAAGGCCCTGGGGCAAATGCCGGTTGGCCCGCTCGGCCAGCTCGCCGGGGTCGTAGGCCCGGATGGTGGTGATCTCCAGCACCTCGGCCAGGCTCTCCACGCCCAGGGACAGCGCGGCCGCGGTCTTGACCAGGGCGTGGGGGTGGAAGCCCTGGGTGTAGGCCAGCTCGATCGCCCCGGCCCTGAGGCCCCGCTCGATGAGCTTGAGCATTTCCAGGTGCCCCAAAAAACGGGCCGGTCCGGTCTTGGCCAGGCGGAAGCGGTAGCGCAGGCGCTCGCCCTCGCTCTCCGGCGCGGCCTGGGGCGCGGGCAGGGCGGCATCCGGGGCCAGGCGGGGCTTGATCACCTTGTGGTCGCAAACTCCGCAGTCCACGCAGCGCCCGGTGCGGCAGTCGCCGGTGGATTCGCCGGCCAGGGCCCGCTCCCGCTCTGCCCAGAGATATTCTTTGGTGACCCCCACCCGGATGTGCTCCCAGGGCAGCACCTCGTCCTGTCGGCGGGGTCGCAGGTAGTCGTCCAGGGACAAGCCGTTGCCGGTAAGGGCCTCTAGCCAGGCGTGGTAATCAAGGTGCTCGCTCCAGCCGTCGAACACGCAGCCCAGCTCCATGGCCCGGGCCAGCACCGGCCCCAGGCGGCGGTCCCCCCGGCTGAGCACCCCCTCGATCACGCTGGCGTGGGCGTCGTTCCACTTGGCCTTGACCTTGCGGTCGCCCAGCCCGGCCTTGGTCTGGGCCAGGCGCTCCCGGGCCTCGTCCAGGCCGATCTGGCCCTCCCACTGAAAAGGGGTGTGCGGCTTGGGCACGAACAGGCCCAAGGAGGCGTTGACCAGGGGCCGCTTGCCCCGGCCCCGGCCCAAGGCCTTGCCCTCGGCCGCCACCAGGGTGGCCAGGCGGCCGATGGCCAGCCGGTCCTGTTCGGTCTCGGTGGGCAGGCCCAGCATGAAGTAGAGCTTGACCAGATTCCAGCCCAGTCCGTAGACCGTGCGGGCCGTGGCCAATATCTGCTCCTCGCTCAGGTTCTTGTTGATCACCTTGCGCAGGCGCTCGCTGCCCGCCTCCGGGGCCAGGGTGAAGCCGGTCTTGCGCACCCGCTTGATCTGGTTGATCAGCTCCTCGCCCAGGGAGTCCATGCGCAGGCTGGGCAGGCTCAGGCTGATGCGCCTGGGCTCCAGCTCGTCCATGAGCGCCGTGGCCAGGGGCTCGATGCAGGTGTAGTCGCTGGTGGACAGCGAGAGCAGGGCCAGTTCCTCCAGGCCGCTGGCCTCCAGGCCCTGGCGGGCGGCGGCATAGACCTGCTCCGGAGGCCGCTCGCGCACCGGGCGATAGATGAACCCGGCCTGGCAAAAGCGGCAGCCCCGGGTGCAGCCCCGGGCCACCTCCACCCCCAGGCGGTCGTGCACCGGGGTGACCGCCGGCACGATGGGCCGGGAGGGAGGCTGGTGGGCCCCCAGATCTGGCACCACCCTGCGCCGCACCGTGGCGTGGTCAGGGTCCAGGGCCTTTAGCTCTTTTAGCCGCCCCTGCTCGTAAACCGTCTCGAACAGGGCCGGGGCGTAGACCCCTTCCAGCTTCATGGCCTCGGCGTAGAGCCGATCCCTGGGCCAGGCCTCTTCCTTGGCCGCGATGAACAGGTCCATGAGCGGGTCGAGCAGCTCCTCGGCCTCGCCCACCACGGTCAGGTCCAAAAAGTCGGCCAAGGGCTCGGGGTTGACCATGCAGGGCCCGCCCGCGATCACCAGGGGGTGCTCCGGGCCGCGCTCATCGCGCTTCAGGGGCACGCCGGCCAGGGAAAGCATGGCCAGCAGGTTGGTGTAGGTCAGCTCGTATTGCAGGGAAAAGCCGATTACGTCGAAGTCGCCCAAGCGCCGGCCGCTCTCCAGGGACCAGGGCGGTTCGCCCTGTTGGCGCATGAGCTCCAGCAGATCCACCCAGGGGCAAAAGACCCGCTCGGCGGACACGTCGGGCCGCTCGGCCAAAGCCTCGTAAATCACCTTGATGCCCAGATGGCTCATGGCGATCTCGTAGACCTCGGGAAAGGCCAAAGCCAGGCTGAGGCGAACCCCGGCCGGCTCCTTGTGCACCGCGCCGGGCTCGCCGCCCAGGTAGCGGGCCGGTTTCTCCACCCCGCTTATGAGCCCTTGGCGGTTCACTCCTTATGAATCCTCGCCCAGAAGCAACGCCTTGTCCGCGGACTTGAAAGAGCGGATCAGGGCCGCGGCCTCGGCCAGGTCGGCCTCCTGTCCGCCTTCCAGGCGGGAGGCCAGCTCGGCCAGGCGGCCGCTGAGATCGCGGGCCTGGGCGGCCAGGTCGGACGGCTCCACCTGGGCCATCTCCGGCGGGTAGCCCTTGAGTTCCATGGTCTCGTTCCAGCGGGGCAGGTGGAAGCGCACCTTGTGGAACAGGCCCATGGCCAGGCGCTTGAAGGCCAGAGACTGGGCCTCCTCGCCGTGGATCAGGTTCACCACGACCCCGGGCCGGGCCAGGGGCTCCAGCCAGCGCAACAGCTCGTTCTGGTCGGCATGGGCCGAGAAGCCGTTGATGGTGTGAACCTGAGCCCTGACCGCCACTTCCTCGCGGAAGATCTTCACCTTTTCCGCGCCATCGACCAGCAGGCGGCCGGTGGTGCCCTTGGCCTGGAAGCCCACGATCACCACGTGGGTGTTGGGCCGCCACAGGTTGTGCTTCAGGTGGTGCTTGATGCGCCCCGCGTTGGCCATGCCGCTGCCGGCCATGATTATTGCCGGGCCCATGACCTGGTTGATGCCCTGGCTCTCCTCGGTGGTGGTGGTGAACTTGAGGTTGGGCATGTCCAGGGGGGTGTGCCCCGCGTCCAGGATGGCCTTGGTGTCCTCGTCGAAGAACTCGGGATGATCCCGGAAGATGCGGGTGGCGTTGATGGCCAGGGGGGAGTCTAAAAACACCGGCATGTCCTCGGGCAGCTCGCCCCGGCGGTGGGCCGCGGCCAGGGTGTAGATGATCTCCTGGCTGCGCTCCACCGCGAACACCGGGATCAGCACCTTGCCCCCGTCCTCATAGGCCAGGCGCACCACGTCCAGCAGCTCGTCTATGCTGGCGGGCAGGGATTTGTGGGTGCGGTTGCCGTAGGTGGTCTCCATGAACAGGGTGTTGACCGGCTCCATGACCTCGGGGTCGGGCACGATGAGCTGGTTGGGCCGCCCCACGTCGCCGGAAAAGCCCACCCTATGCTCGCCGCCGTTTTCGCTCAGGGTCAGGTGCAGGCTGGATGCGCCCAGGATGTGCCCCGCGCCCACGAAGCAGGCCCGCACGCCAGGCACCAGGTCTTCGTAGCAATTGTGCTCCACCGGATGCAGCAGCTCGATGGACGCCTCGGCGTCCGGGGTCTCATACAAGGCCTCCTGGGAGTTCTTGCCTTGGCGGCGGTTCTTTTTGCTCTGCCACTGGGCCTCCATCTCCTGGATGTGGGCCGAGTCCAACCACAGTATTTTCAGCAGCTCGCAGGTGGGCTTGGTGGCGATCACCTTGCCCTTGAAGCCCAGGCGCACCAAACGGGGCACCAGGCCGGAGTGGTCGATGTGGGCGTGGGTGATGAAAATCGCCTTCAGGTCAGCCGGGCGGTAGGGGGTGGTCAGCCAGTTGCGCCGCTCCAACTGGCGGGTGCCCTGGTACAGGCCGCAGTCCACCAGGAAATAACGGTCATCGTCCAATTCGATCAGGTAAGATGATCCGGTTACGGTGCGGGCCGCGCCCAAGCAGGTGAGTTGCATGTGGTTTTCTCCTTCGTCCGGCGACCGGCCGGGCCGGATTCAGCGGACCCCATCTTGACAGCGGACAGGCAATCCAGTGACCATACGAAAACGTTCGGTTAGTATAACAGGGCATTTGACCCCGGTCGCCCCCCGGCGCGGCCCAGGACCAGGAAAGAACCATGTCAGACAATAACGAGCAACAATACGTAATCGACGCCCTCAGCGCCCGGGAATCCTGGCGCATGTTCCGCATCATCAGCGAGTTCGTGGACGGCATCGACGCCATGAGCCACATCCCCAAGGGAGTGAGCATCTTCGGCTCGGCCCGGGTGCCGCCCGGCAGCCCGGAATACCTCCTGGCCGAGGAGATGGGCCGCCGCCTGGTGGAGGCCGGATTCTCGGTGATCACCGGCGGAGGCGGCGGGGTCATGGAGGCGGGCAACAAGGGGGCCACCGAGGCGGGGGGGCACTCGGTGGGGCTCAACATCCAGCTGCCCTTTGAGCAGCGGCCCAACCCCTATGCCAACATCCGCCTGGATTTCCGCTACTTCTTCGTGCGCAAAGTGGTCTTCGTCAAGTACTCGGTGGCCTACATCGTCATGCCCGGCGGCTTCGGCACCCTGGACGAAATGGCCGAGGCCCTCACCCTCATCCAGACCAAGCGCATCCGGCCCTTCCCGGTGATCCTCATGGGCAGCGACTATTGGGGCGGGCTGGTAGACTGGATCAAGGACAAGCAGTTGGGCGGAGGCATGATCAGCCCCGAGGATTTGGACTATTTCCGGGTGATGGACGACCCGGCCGAAGTGGTCAAGCTGATCAAGCAGGTGGTGATCCTCTAGCCGGCGCGGTCCGCGCCGGGAATGGCGGCTGAAATGAATTTGAGCAAGACACTTTTGGCCATGGTCCTCACCGTGGCCTTCACTCTCACCGCCGGGGCGGCTGCCCTGGCCGCAAGGAGCAATCCCGTGGTCAAACTGGAGACCAGCAAAGGCGACATCGTCATCGAGCTCTACGAAGATAAGGCGCCCAAGAGCGTGGCCAACTTCCTGGCCTACGTCAAGGACGGCTTTTACGACGGCACCATCTTCCACCGGGTCATCGACGGCTTCATGGTCCAGGGCGGCGGCTTCAAGGCCGACATGGGCATGAAGGCCACCAAGAACCCAATCGAGAACGAGGCGGACAACGGCCTGAAGAACGACAAGTACACCCTGGCCATGGCCCGCACCATGGATCCCCACAGCGCCACCGCCCAGTTCTTCATCAACGTGGCGGACAACGACTTCCTCAACCACACCGGCAAGAACGCCCAGGGTTGGGGCTACGCGGTGTTCGGCAAGGTGACCCAGGGCCAGGACGTGGTGGACCAGATCAAGGCCGTGAGCACCGCCACCAAGGGCATGCACCAGGACGTGCCCGTGGAGCCGGTGGTGATCAACAAGGCCGTGGTGGTATCGGAGTAGTCTCTTGGCCAAGGCCAAGACCAAAAAGAGCGGCCAGGACTGGCAGCCCCCGGACCCCAAGCGGGTCAAGGCGGTGCTGGCGGCCCTGGACCGCCTTTATCCCAAGGCGCACTGCGCCCTGAACTACTCCAGTCCCTGGGAGCTGCTGGTGGCCACCATCCTCAGCGCCCAGTGCACCGACGAGCGGGTCAACCTGGTCACTCCCGGCCTGTTCAAGCGCTACCCCGGGGTAAAGGACTTCGCCCAGGCCGACCAGGGCGAGCTGGAGCAGGCGGTGAGGCCCACCGGGTTTTTCCGCAACAAGGCCAAGTCCATCAAGGGCGCGGCCCAAAAGATCGTGGAGGAGCACGGCGGCCAGGTGCCGGACAACCTGGAAGCCCTGGTCAAGCTGCCCGGAGTGGGGCGCAAGACGGCCAACGTGGTGCTGGGCAACTCCTTCGGGGTGCCGGGCATCACCGTGGACACCCACGTGGGCCGGGTCTGCATGCGCCTGGAGTTGGTGAACCAGAAGGACGCGGTAAAGGCCGAGTTTCAGCTCATGGAGATCATCCCCGAAAAGCGCTGGACCATGTTCAGCCACCAGGTGATCTTCCACGGCCGCCAGGTGTGCCATTCGCGCAAGCCGGCCTGCGGCGACTGCGGCCTGCTCAAGCACTGCCCCTTTGGGCAGGAGCATGTGAACGACTGAAAGAGGGCATGGACAAGGAACGGGTCTTCGTGGTGGTGCTGGGCAAGGACCAGAAGGGCATCATCGCCCGGGTGGCCACCCTGTGCTTCGACCACGGCGGCAACATCGAGGACGTGCAGCAAAAGGTCATGGACGGCACCTTTGTCATGACCATGCTGGTGGACCTTAGCGGCGAGGGCTGCGAGCCGGCCGTGCTGCGGGGGGCCCTGGACGAGTTGGGGGCCGAGATGGGCCTCACGGTCATGGTGCAGAACGAGGCCGTGATCAAAGCCATGCATCGGGTCTAGGCCCGGCTTGGCTACAGGCCGGCTTCGCCAAGCTGCGGCATACTGCGTTGCTGGCGTCGCTCCAGCCTCGACGTAGTTCCAGCTACGCCTCCGGCTGTCGCTCGCCAGGCGCCTTGTCTTCCACAGCTTGGCTGTGCCGGGAATGATGCAGTTGCAGATAACTTTCTAGTAGGAGCTGACGGTGGAATTCGGGGTAGAGGAAGTCTTCGAAACAGCGGGGATGATCCTCTTTGAAAACTTCGACATTCGCGCGGTCACCCTGGGGGTCAACCTCAAGGACCTCATGGCCCGCGACCCCGAGCGCCTGGCCGATGGCGCCAGGGAGCGCCTGACCGAACTGGGGTCGCGCCTGGTGGCCGAGGCCGCGGCGGTCACCGAGTCCCTGGGCCTGCCCATCGTGAACAAGCGCATGTCCATCACCCCGGCCGCCTGGCTGATCGAGCCCTGCCCCCAGGAAGACGCTCCCATCATTCTGGCCCAGGCCCTGGACGCCGCCGCTTCCCAGGCGGGGGTGGACTTCATCGGCGGCTGGGGGGCCCTGGTGCAAAAGGGGGCCACCGCCGCGGACAGCCGGCTCATGGAATCCCTGCCCCAGGTGTTGGGCAACACCTCGCGCCTGTGCGGCTTCCTCAACCTGGCCTCCACCAAGGCGGGCATGAACCTGGACGCCATCGCCCGCCTGGGGCACATCCTCAAGGACATGGCCCTGGCGGCGGACAAGGGCATCGCCTGCGCCAAGTTCGTGGCCTTTGCCAACGCGCCCGAGGACAACCCCTTCATGGCCGGGGCCTTCCACGGCGGCGGCGAGCCCGACGCGGCGATCAACGTGGGCATCAGCGGGCCGGGCGTGGTGCGGGCGGTGGTGGCCCAGCACCCGGATTGCGACCTGACCATGCTCTCGGAGATCATCCGGCGCACCGTGTTCAAGATCACCAGGGCCGGCGAGCTGGTGGGCCGCGAGCTGGCCCGCCGCCTGGGGGTGGCCTTCGGGGTGGTGGACATCAGCCTGGCCCCCACCACGGCCATGGGCGACAGCGTGGGCGAGATTCTAAAGGGCATGGGCCTGGAGCGGGTGGGCGCGCCCGGCACCACCGCCGCCCTGGCCCTGCTCATAGACGCGGTGAAAAAGGGCGGGGCCATGGCCTCGGGCCACGTGGGCGGGCTCTCGGGCACCTTCATTCCGGTGAGCGAGGACTCGGCCATGATCGAGGCGGTGCAGTGCGGGGCCCTGTCCCTGGAAAAGCTGGAGGCCATGACCGCGGTGTGCTCCGTGGGCCTGGACATGTTCGCCGTGCCCGGCGACACCAGCCCGGCCGCCCTGGCCGCGCTCATCGCCGACGAGCTGGCCATCGGCATGGCCAACGACAAGACCACCGGGGTGCGGGTCATCCCCGCGCCGGGCATGAAAGCGGGCGACATGCTGGACTTCGGCGGCCTGCTGGGCCGGGCCCCGGTAATGCCCCTGTCGCCATTTTCGGGCGAGAAGTTCGTGGCCCGTGGAGGCCGCCTGCCCGCGCCTTTACGCTCGTTGACCAACTAGGAGGCTTCGCCAGGCAGCACGATAGGGTGTCGGCGGCTTGGCTCGTTTGCTCGGGGGATACCATATGAAAAGGCTCATCCCGCTATTGTTGGCGGTCCTGCTGCTCCTGGCCGCCGGGTCCGCCCTGGCCGCGGACCCCTATGCCGCCGCCCGCCAGCACATGGTGGACACCCAGATCCAGGCCCGGGGCATCGGCGACCCCCTGGTGCTGGCCGCCATGCGCACCGTGCCCCGCCATGAGTTCGTGGCCCCCAAATGGCAGGCCCAGGCCTACCAGGACCACCCCCTGCCCATCGGCCAAGGCCAGACCATCTCCCAGCCCTTTATCGTGGCCTACATGAGCCAGGTGCTCCAGGTGCGGCCCGGCCTCAAGGTGCTGGAGATCGGCACCGGATCGGGCTATCAGGCCGCGGTGCTGGCCGTGATGGGGGCCCAGGTCCACACGGTGGAGATCGTCCCCGAGCTGGCCGAGAACGCGGCCGCCACCCTCAAGCGCCTGGGCTACAAGGGGGTCCAGGTCAAGCTGGCCGATGGCCACTTCGGCTGGCCGTCGGCGGCTCCCTTTGACCGCATCATGGTCACCGCCGGGGCCAAGAAGATTCCGCCCGCCCTGCTCGAGCAGCTGGCTCCGGGCGGGCGCATGGTCATCCCGGTGGGGTCCGGGTCCTTGGGCGAGGAGCTGACCCTGGTGAGCAAGGACCAGCAGGGCAGGATAAGCCGGCAGACCCTGTTGCCGGTGCGCTTCGTGCCCCTGGTGGGCGGCAACAAGCCGGGCCAAAAGTAGTAGGGGAGGGGGTCATGGAGCTATATCTCATGCAGCACGGGCCCAACCTGCCCAAGGACCAGGACCCGGAAGAGGGGCTGAGCCCAAAGGGCGAGGCGGTGGTGAGGGCCACGGCCCAGGCCCTGGTCCGATTGGGCCTGCGGCCAGGACTCATCGTGGCCAGCCCCAAGCAGCGGGCCCGCCAAAGCGCGGCCCTGGCGGCCGAGGCCCTGGAGCGCGATCCAGGGGACATCCTGATCAGCGACCAGGTCAAGGCCATGAGCGAGCCTGGCGACACCCTGCAATTCCTGGCCGGGTTGGCCGGGCAAGGGCCGCTCTTGCTGGTGGGGCATCTGCCCAACCTGGCCAAGGTGGCCGGGGCCATCCTGGCCCCCTGCGGCACGGCTGAGGTGGACTTTCAGCGGGGCGGAGTCTGCGCCCTGGAGGTGGCCGAGCTGCCCGCCGGACAGGGCAAGCTGCTCTGGTATCTGCCCCCGGCCCTCGCCGCCCTGGTGGCGGGCTAGGGTCGGTTTAGTCTTCCAGCTCCTCGGGGTGCTCGGGCATCCAAGAGGGCTTCTTGATGCGGTTGAGGATAAAGGGCGGGGCCGACAGGGCCAGGATGCCCAGCACCAGGAAGGCCTCGAAGCCCAGGAAGCGGCCGGTGTTCACGTCGATGGGCGGCACGAATCCCACGAAAAAGGTGAAAAAGCAGGCGGCCAGGCCCACCCCGGCCACGACCCACATGCCCGCCTTGCCGCCGGGCACCTTATAGGGGCGCTCGGCGTCCGGGTCCTTGTGGCGCAGGCGGATGCCCGCGGCCAGCATGAGGATGTACATGATCACCGTTAGCTGGGCGGTTAGGGCCGAGAGGATCCAGTAGAAGCTGTTGGCGTTGGGCACCAGCAAAAACAGCAGGATGAACCCGGTGCTCACCAGGCCCTGGGCCACCAGGATGGGCACGGGCATGTGGTGCTTGTTCACCTTTTCCAGCGCCGGGGGCAGGGAGCCGTCCCGGGCGGTGGCCAACAGGCCCTTGGAGGGCCCCACCAGCCAGGTGGATATCTGGGCGATGCCCCCGGCCGCGGCCAATACGGCCAGCACCGGCACCAGCCAGGCCAGGCCGAAGGGGTCGAAGAACTTCTCCATGGCCTGCATCAGCCCGGCCACCAGGCTCACCTCCTTGGCCGGCACCACCACCGCGATGGCCAGGGAACCCATCATGAACAGGGCCACGATGGCGGCCACGGCCAGCAGGATGGCCTTGGGATAGTCCTTGCGGGGGTCGCGGGCCTCCTTGGCGTGGAAGGCGGCCATCTCGATGCCGAAGTAGCCCAGGATCACCCCGGCGAAAAATGAGGTGTTGGCCAGCTTGAGGTCCGGTATCAACGCGCCCCAGGACACCTCGAACTGCACCCCGTTGCCCATGCACAACCAGATCACGGCCATGATGATAAGCAGGCCTCCCGGGATGAGGGTGCCGGCGATGGTGCCGATGGACGAGATGAGCCCCGAGGCCTTCATGCCGAAGAAGTTGGCAAAGGTGGCTCCCCAGTAGACCACCAGCATCACCGTGACCATGAAGAACTTGTTCTCGTCCAGGCTGGGCGACACCGCATAGGCGATGGTGGCGGCCACGAAGGAGAGCACCGTGGGGAACCACACCACGTTCTCCACCCAGTCCATCCACACCGCCAGAAAGCCGTACTTGGGGCCGAAGCCGCGCTTGACCCAGGCGTAGACCCCGCCCGCGTCGGGATAGGTGGTGGCCAGCTCGGCGGCCACCAGGGCCACGGGCAGGAAAAAGGCCAGGGCGGCCACGCCGTAATAAAATATGGAGGCCAGGCCGTAGATGGCCATTAGCGGCAGGTTGCGCAAGGTGAGGATGGCGGCCATGTTGATCATGGCCAGGGTGAAGATGCCCAGGGTGCGTTTGGGGGCGGTCGCCGGAATGTCTGCCACGTTTTTCTCCTTGCCCTGTCTGCCCCGTCTGGCGCGGGAACAGGCAGTCCCAGATTCAGTCCAAGCCGGGGTGTTTGTCAAGGCGAATGCCCATTGACGCCTTGATGCCGGGAAGATAGGCTTTGCGGATTCATTTCGGTTGAGCCTGTCCAACAAAGTGGGGCCCTCAAGTGTTAGAGCGTTGGTCAAAACCCAATGGCTACCGCCAGGTGTTGGCCGTGGGCCTGCCCCTGGTGGTGAGCTTCGGCACCACCTCCCTGATCCATTTCACGGACCGGGTGTTTCTGGCCAACTATTCGGTGGACGCCATTGCCGCCTCTTTACCGGCGGGCATCGCCTCTTTTCTGGCCATTTGCTTTTTTATGGGCGTGGTGGGCTATGTGAACGTGTTCGTGGCCCAATACACCGGGGCCGGGGCCTTCGAGCGGGTGGGGGCCGCCCTTTGGCAGGGGATCTACTTTTCCCTGGGTTCCGGGTTGCTCTTGGCCTCCCTGTGGTTCATCGCCGGGCCCTTGTTCGATCTGAGCGGCCACCCGGGCCCGGTGCAGGAGCTGGAGGTGGTCTACTTCCGCATCCTCACCCTGGGAGCCGGCCTGGTGGTGCTGGGCACCACCCTGAGCTGCTTTTTCTCGGGGCGGGGGCTCACCCGGCCGGTGATGCTGATCAACCTGGCCGCGGCCGGGCTCAACATACCCCTGGACTATTTGCTCATCTACGGAGTGGGGCCCTTCCCGGAGATGGGCATCGTGGGCGCGGCCCTGGCCACCGTGGCCTCCCAGGCGGTGATGGTGCTCCTGTTCGCCCTGGCCGTGTTCCGCCCGGAGCACGAGAAGGCATTCGCGGTGCGCCGGGCCTGGGCCTTTGACCGGGCCCTGTTCAGCCGCATGATGCGCTTCGGCCTGCCCGGCGGGGTCCAGTTCTTCATGGACATCTTCGCCTTCACCTTTTTTGTGTTCATGGTGGGGCGGCTGGGCCGGGCCGAGCTGGCCGCCACCAACATCGTCATGGCCATCTCCACCCTGTCGTTCATGCCCATGATCGGGCTGTCCATCGCGGTGAGCACCCTGGTGGGCCAGGCCATCGGAGCGGGCCGCCCGGCGGACGGGACCGAGGCCACCACCTCCACCCTGCACATCACCCTGGCCTACATGGGCCTGGTGGCCCTGTGTTTCGTGCTGCTGCCCGAGTTGCTCATCTCTCCCTTCGTGGACGATCAGTCCAGCCCGGCGGTGCGGGCCCAGCTGGTCGGCCTGGGGGTGCAGCTGCTGCGCTTCGTGGCCCTCTACACCCTGTTCGACGCCCTGACCATCATCTACATGGGCGCGCTCAAGGGGGCCGGCGACATCTACTTCGTGATGTGGACCATGGGCCTGGCCTCCATGGGCATCCTCATCATCCCCTCCTGGGTGGGCCTGGAGGTGGTGGGCCTGGGCCTCAACTTCCTGTGGGGATGCGTGGTGCTATACGTGATGGCCATTGGCCTGGCCTTCCGCTGGCGCTTCAAGCGCGGGGCCTGGCAAAAGATGCGGGTCATCGAAGCCGCGCCCGTGCCGGTCCCCGGCCCTGAAACTCTGCCTTGACCCGGCTGCACCCGCACGCCTAAGCTGAACAATCCCCGCCTGCCCTGGAGCCTAAAGCATGACCAAGCAACCGGAACCCGCACCTCCGTCCGAACTGCTGGCCCAGGCCCCGGTGGCTCTCACCGTGCTGGACACCCAAGGACGCCTGCTCTACTACAACCCCTACGCGCCCACCATCCTGGACCGTCAACCCGCCTATCTGGGCCGCGACGTGCGCGAGCTGCACAATGCGGCCAGCAACGCCAAGATAGACGCCATCCTCGATGCCTACGCCTCGGGTGAGCGCCGCGAGTTCGGCTGGGTTTTGGAGCGCGGCGGCAAGCGTTTCGCCGTCCGGGTGAGACCCTGGATCAAGGACGGCCAGTGGGCCGGGGTGTTGCACGCGGTGGTGCTGCTGTGAGGGCCCTTCTCCGGTGAGCAAGCGCGGCTATCCGCCACCCCTGCTCAGCTGGCTGGTCTGGGGCCTGGGGGCCTTGTTCTACCTCATGGGCTTTTTCCAGCGGGTCTCGCCCGGGGTGATCACCCATGAGCTGATGAGCGAGTTCAGCCTGAGCGCCGCCGCTCTGGGCAACCTCTCGGCCTACTACTTCTACGCCTACGTGGCCATGCAGATACCCACCGGGGTCATCGCCGACCACTGGGGCCCCCGCCGCCTGCTGAGCGCCGGGGCGGTGGTGGCCGGAGCCGGGGCCCTGTTGTTCGGCCTTTCGCCCTCCCTGGGCTGGGCCGAGGCCGGCCGCCTGCTGGTGGGCGGCTCGGTGGCCGTGGCCTGGGTGGCCCTTCTGAAGCTGGCTTCCCACTGGTTCGCGCCCCGGCGCTTCGCCATGGTTTCGGGCATGGCCCTGCTCATCGGTCTGGTGGGCGCGGTGGGGGCCGGGCTTCCCCTGCGTTTGATGGTGGACGCCTTCGGGTGGCGGCCGGTGATGGCCGCCTCGGGCCTGGTCACCCTGGGCATCGCCGCGGCGGTGTGGCTGTTCATCCGCAACGACCCCAGCGAGCGGGGCTACCTGAGCTTCGCGGCCGGGGCCAAAGAGGGGCCGGCGAGCCAGGGCATCCTGAGCGGCCTGGTCCACATTTGGCGCTATTCAAACACCTGGTTCCTTTTCGCCGCTCCCGGCGGCATCGTGGGCCCGGTGCTCACCTTTGCCGGGCTGTGGGGGGTGCCCTACCTGCGGGCCCGTTACGGCCTGTCCCCGGCCTCGGGGGCGGTTATCTGCTCCCTGTTGCTGGTGGGCTGGGGCCTGGGCGGGCCTTTGTTCGGCGGCCTGTCCGACCGTCTGGGAAGGCGCAAGCCTCTTTATCTGTTCGGGGCCGCCCTTTCCCTGGCCGGGTGGCTGGCTGTCCTGTTTTTGCCCGGCTTGCCCCTGTGGGCCTTTGTGGGGGTCATGCTGAGCATCGGCCTGGCCTCGGGCGGGGTGATCGTCTGCTTTGCCTGGGCCAAGGAATCGGTGCCTCTGAGCCTGGGGGGCACGGTCAGCGGCACCATAAACATGGGCTTCATGCTGGGGCCCACCCTGTTGCAGCCCTTGGTGGGCTGGGTCCTGGATACGCACTGGCAAGGGGCCATGGAGGGCGGGGCGCGCATCTACGGTCTGGAGGCCTATCAGGCCGGTTTCATACCCATGATCGCATGGGCGGGGCTGGCCCTGCTGCTGGGCGCCCTGGTGCGCGAGACCCACTGCGCCCAGGCGGCCTGAGCCACGGCTCTTGACTTCTGCTCCCGTGGGCGGGAATATGCCATCAAACAGCTTGTGTTGGAGTAAGCCTTGCCCCAGGTCCTACCTCTGAGAGTACTGCACGTCATAACTACCACCACGGTCGGGGGGGCCGAGGTGCAACTGGCGCGGCTGATCCAGGCGTCCGACCCCCGGCGTTTCAAACACGTGGTGGTGGGCCTGAGCCCCGAGGGGCTGTTGGCCAGCCGGATGCGCCGGGCCGGGGCCAAGGTGCTCAGCCTGGACCTGGAGCCCAGCCTGATCAAGGGCGTGGGGGGCCTGGTGCGCCTGGCGTCCATCATCCGCCGCCAGCGGCCGCACCTGGTGCAGGGCTGGATGTACCACGCCAACCTGATGGGCCTTCTGGCCGCCCGTCTGGCCGGGAGCTATCCGGTTGTGTGGGGCATACGCTGCACGGACATGGAGTTCTACCGCTACCGCCAGGGCACCCGCGTCCTGGTGCAGGTCTGCGCCCGGCTGTCCTCCTGGCCCTCGGCCATTGTTTCCAACAGCCGGCGTGGGTTGGAGTTCCATGCCCGCCGGGGCTATCCGGCGGCCAAGATGCGGGTGGTGCACAACGGCATCAGGGTGCCGGCCACGGCGCCGGACCCGGCAATGCGGGACGAGATGCGCCGCCGCCTGGGCGTGGGGCCGGACGATTTGCTGGTGGGACACGTGGCCCGCTTCGACCCCATGAAAGACCACGCCAATTTAATGGCGGCGGCCCAGGTGGTGGCCCGGCAAGACCGGCGGGCGCACTTCGTGCTCATGGGGCTGGGGGTGGATGACGGCAATCCGGTGTTCGAGCCGGCCCTCAACCTGCCCCTGGCCGGGCGGTGCCATCTCTTGGGGCGCCAAGCCGAGGTGACCCCCTGGTTGGCGGCCATGGACTTGCACGTATCCTCCAGCGCCTTTGGCGAGGGGTTGTCCAACGCGGTGGGCGAGGCCATGGCCTTGCAGGTGCCCAACGTGGTGACGGATTTGGGGGACAACCGCCTGCTAGTGGGAGACACCGGCCTGGTGGTGCCGCCCCGGCGGCCGGAGCGCCTGGCCGAAGCCATCCTGAGCCTGCTCGGGATGCCGGCCGAAGACCGTGCGGCCATGGGCGCCCAGGCCCGGGAAAGAATTCGGGAACACTTTTCGCAGGAAGTAATGGCCCGTGCCTTTGAGAGCATCTATCAAGAGCTTTTATCAAAGGAGCCGTGGGGGAAGACGAGGACGCCATGAGCTCTCCTCATAAAGTATTGCACGCCATAACCACCACCATGGTGGGTGGAGCCGAGTTTCAGCTTCTGCGCCTGATCGCGGCCAGCGATCCGGAGCATTATCAGCACACCGTGGTTGGGCTGGGACCGGAAGGGCCCCTGGCCGATGAAATGCGGCGGGCCGGAGCCGAGGTGTTCAGCCTGGGCCTGATGCCCCAGCCCTCCGCCCTGGTCAAGGGGGTCCGGCAGATGGCCCGCATCGCCAGGCAGGTGCGGCCCCAGTTGATGCAGGGCTGGATGTACCACGCCAACCTGGTCAGCCTGCTGGCGGCGCGCATGGCCGGAGCGGGGCCGGTGATCTGGGGGGTGTTCTGCTCCAACATGGAGATGGACAAGTACGGCCTTGCCTCCCGCACGCTGGTCAAGGCATGCGCGATCACCTCCCGCCAGCCGGTGGCCATCGTATCCAACAGCTACGTGGGGGTGGAGTTCCACGTGGCCCAGGGCTATCCCCGCAAGACCATGCTGGTGATACCCAACGGATTCGACACCGACAGCTACCGCCCCGACGACGGGGTGCGGGCCGAGGCGCGCGCGGAGATGGGCCTGGACGAGGAGCACCTGCTCATCGGCCAGGTGGCCCGCTTCGACCCCATGAAGGACCACCGCTCCCTGATCCTGGCCGCCCGCGAGGTGGTGGACGCCTTCCCGGCCGCCCGCTTCGTCACCCTGGGCCTGGGAATGGAGCCGGACAATCCCGCGCTCAGGGAGGCCACGGAGCCTCCTTTGGAGGGACACTTCTTTTTGGAAGGCCGCAGCCACGACATACCCCGCTGGCTAAAGGCCATGGACCTGCATGTATCCTCCAGCGCCTTTGGCGAGGGCCTGTCCAACGCGGTGGGCGAGGCCATGGCCTGCGGGGTGCCCAACGTGGTCACCCGGGTGGGGGACAGCGGCCGGCTGGTGGGCGACACCGGTCTGGTGGTGCCCCCGCGCGACTCCGGGGCCCTGGCCGCCTCGATCAAGGCGGTGCTGGCCCTGGACCCGCGGGAACGCCGCCGCCTGGGCCTGGCTGCCCGCCGCCGCATCGAACAGCATTACTCCCTGGAGGTGATGTCCCGCGCCTTCGACGACCTCTATCATCGCTTCCTGCCTCCCCACGAGGACCGGTGAGCCCCCGCTCGGCCATCTTCGGGGAGCCGCGACCGCAAGCTGCCGCCCATGCGCTGTCCTTGTAAGCTGAACCGGAGCGGCTGGCCGGGCTGGCTGACCCGCCGCCTGCCGGCCATGGACGATCCCCGGCCCCTGGCCGGGGGCGGGCCGGCCAAGGACCGCGCCGCATTCACCCGCATGGTCTCGGCCATCAAGATAGGCCCCACCTGGAAGACCAGCGCCGAGGGCCGCCACCGCGCCGCCGATCTGGCCGCCCTGGCCGCCTTGCACCTTCCCCGGCCCACGGTGCTGGAGGTGGGCGCGGCCGACGGGGTGACCAGCCTGGAGCTCATGGAGCTCATGGATCAGCGGAAGGTCGATTTCGCCAGCTACATGGTCACCGACCGCTTGCCCCGGGCCCTGGCCGCCCGGCGCGGCAACAAGCTTTTTTTCCATGGCCCGGAGGGCGAGTTGCTCCTGGCCGCCACTCCCCGCTGGGTGGTCTATGCCGACCTGGAGGGAGGCTGCCCCCTCAGCCGCTGGTGGGGCGGCCGGGTGCTGGCCGCCGCTCCCGGTTTGGAAGACGCCCGGCCGGTGGAGCTGTGGCAACCGGAGCTGGCGGCGCGGGCCGGGCAGGACCAAAGGGTGGAGCTGTTGGCGCACGATGTTTTCACTCCCTGGCCGGGCCCGGCGGCGGACCTGGTCAAGGCGGCCAATCTGCTCAATCCCGAGTATTTCAGCCAGGCCCAGCTCCGGCGGGCCTTGGGTCATCTGGGCCGCGCCCTGAACCAGGACGGCCTGCTGCTGGTGGCTGACAACGAGCCCGGCCGGCCGGAACGCCTGCGCTACAGCCTGCTGCGGCGAGATGGCGAAAGGCTCAAGCCGGTGGCCCAGGAAGGCGGCGGGGCCCGGTCCGGCGGCCTGGCCCGGGAATTGCGCCTGGGCGGAGCGGGAAGCTAGCCGTGCCCAAACAAACGCCCCCCATTGTCCTGCCTGCCGGATCCCCGGCGTGGCGCCCCTCCCCAGAGGCCGGGGTGCGGCGGCAATGCCTGGAATACTTCGACCGATTGCGGGAGATGGCGCTTCCCCTGGCCGGGCCGGACACGGCCAAGGCGTACAAGGGCCTCCTGGAGGTGTTCGGCGGCACCTTCACCGGACCGGACCACCTGTACCGGCGCAGCGTTTTCGCCAACCGCATGGAGCCGGCCCTGGGCGTGCTGAAAAGCATGGCTCCGGGCGCGCGGGTGCTGGACTGCGGCTGCGGCACGGGCTACCAGTCATTGCTTTTGGCCCTGGCCGGGGCCCGGCTGACCGGGGTGGACCTGACCGAGAAGCGGGTGGGCATCGCCCGCCGCCTGGCTCAGGCCTTTGAGCAGGGGGGCGCAACCCTGCAAGCCGAGTTTTTGTACCAGGGCCTGTTCTCCTACCTGGAGCAGCTGGGGCCGGATGATAAATACGACCTGGTGTGGATCTCCGAGGCGGTGAGCCACATCCATCCCCTGGAAGATTTCTGGCCCCTATTGCGGCGGGCCATGGCCCCGGGGGCCTGGCTGGCCATCACCGAGGCCAACTGCTTCAACCCCCTGGTGCGCCGCCAGGTGGGCCGGGAGCGCCAGGAGCACTTCCTGCGCCGCAACCAGCAGGCCGAGCAGTACCGCCAGGACGATTACTGGCTCTTCCCGGCCTCCTTCACCGACCCGGCCACCGGCCAGGAGCTGATGATGACCAACGAGCGTCTGCTCGGTCCGTTTCAGCTACAGGCCATGCTGGCGGCCCAGGGCTTCGGCGGGTTCCGGGTGTACTGGCGCAGCTTTGCTCCCCGCCCCCTGTACCGCCTGGCGGGAAAGGGGGCCTGCCGGGCTTTGGAGCGCGCCGCCCAGGCCGCGCCCCTGCTCAACCGCCTGGCCGCGCACTATGTTCTCCTGGCCCGCGGCTAAGTGCGGTTTGCTCATGTTCTTGCTTTCTGGCAACATGCTCCCAAGAGATCATAGGAGCAGATGATGCCTTCCTTGCCGCCCCTGAACATAACCTTTCTCATGCGCTCCATGAACTATGGCGGGGCCGAGCGCCAGGTGGTGCTGCTGGTCCGGGAGCTGGTGGCACGGGGCCATGCGGTGGCGGTGGTGGTGTTCTATCCCGGCGGGCCCCTGGAAAAGGAGCTCATCCAGGCTGGCTGCCGGGTGGAGAGCATGGGCAAGCGGGGCCGCTGGGATGTGATCGGTTTTCTGCCCCGCCTGGCCCGCGCCCTGCGCGGTCTGGGCACCCAAGTGCTGGTGAGCTATCTGGACGTGCCCAACCTGGTGGCCGCGGCCCTCAAACCCCTGCTGCCCGGGGCGGCCCTGGTGTGGGGGGTGCGCGCCTCCAACATGGACCTGAGCCGCTACACCTGGCTCGACCGCCTGGTCTTCGCCCTGGAGGGCCCCATGTCGCGCATGGCCGAGGTGGTGATCTGCAACTCCCAGGCCGGCCTGGAGCACGTGCGCGCGGCCGGCTTCGCGGCCAGCCGTCTGATCGTGATCCCCAATGCCATTGACACCGGGCGCTTCCGGCCCTCCGCTGCGATGCGCGCTGCCTTTCGCGCCGAGCTGGGCCTGAGCCACGGCGATCTGCTGGTCGGGCTGGTGGGCCGCCTGGACCCCATGAAGGATCACCCCGCCTTTTTGAAAGCCGCGGCCCGATTGGCCAAGGACCATCCTGGGGCGCATTTTGTGTGCGTGGGCGACGGCCCGGCCGATTACCAGGCCAGCCTGCGGGCCCAGGGAGAGGAGCTGGGCTTGGAGGAACGCCTGCATTGGCTGCCCGGCCGCGACGCGGTGGAGCAGGTCTACAACGGCCTGGACCTGTTGTGCAGCGCCTCTTTGTATGGCGAGGGCTTCCCCAACGTGGTGGGCGAGGCCATGGCCTGCGGCCTGCCCTGCGTGGTCACCCAGGTGGGCGACGCGCCCCGGGTGCTGGGCGATGCCGGGAGGGTGGTGCCGCCCGGCGATCCGGCCGCCCTGGCCCAAGCTCTGGGCGGGCTGCTGGCCCTGCCGTCCCGGGAGCGCGAGGCCCTTGGCCGAGCCGCCCGGCAACGGGTGGAAAAAAATTATTCGGTGAAAAGTTTGGCTGATCGCACCCTGGACGCCTGGGCCCAGGGCCGGGTGGCCGGCCGGCTTCAAAAATAATTCAGTTGGGCTGGGTTCCCCTCCGGCTTATCCATCCCCATATCGCGGCATAGGGCCGGAGTGAAATCACCGGCAGGAGGGGCAGGATCACCATGTCCCTGAGCCGGTAGAGAGTGCCCAGGTTGGTGACCACCAAGGCAAGCAGCACCCCCGCCCCGAACAGGCAATAGTACAGCGAGGAGACGCCGAGCCCGCCCCTTTTGGGCAAGGTGATCAATCCCCACAGCAGGCCGGGCACCACCAGCCACCACAACACCGATTGGGTTGTGACGGCCAGGTTGATCATGGTGCCGCCTGACGCGGGCCAACGTTCCCAGGGGCTGGGGAAGAACAGAATGCGCCCCGCGGCGCTCAGGCTGATGCCCAGGAAAGAGGGGAAGTCGGTGACGATGCGCGCCCCGTCCGGCGCGATGGAGGCCGAGCCGGTCGCGGTGTAGAGCCAACGCTTGTTGAATATCCAACGCCAAAAATCAAGGGCTTTGTCGGTGAGAAAGTTGCTGCCGCCTGGTTGATCTTCCTGGCGGGCCGCTTTTTGCTCGGCGTCTTGGGCGCTGAGTGAAAGAGGCTTTGGCAAGGCGGTTTTTTCTTGGGCAGACGAAAAGGTGTAGGCAACGGGCATGAACCTCGGTGCTTGCCTCGTCTCGGCGGCCTTGTTGGCTTGGTGAGGCTCGTAAAGCCTGCTCAAGGGTATGGCGGTGTAGGCCCAGGCCGCCAGATATACCGAGACCAGGCACAGCAGGGATACGCCCGCGAGCCAGAGGCGGCGCTGCCGGATTGCGCTCACAACCGCGAAAAAGGCGGCCAATATGGTCAACATCGGGCACAGAATCACCGTGTCGTGGCGCAGCTGAAAACAAACCCAGCCGACCACTGCCAACAGAACCGGCGCAAACCATGCTTGGCGCGGGCGCTTGGCTTGTATCAGGTTGAGCAGAACAAAGAGGAACCCGGCCAAGGCCAGGGTGGTCAAGGGATCTCTGAGCGTGCCCGAGGTATAGGAAAAAGAAGGGGGCCAGATTAGGGTCAGCAAGGCGATGAAAAGCGCTTCCCCCGGCCCGGCCCTGATCCGCCGGCAGGTGCCGATCGCGATCAAGGACAGCAGGAAAAAACAAAGCACATTGAGCAATATGGGCACCAAGGGGTGTGGGTCGATCAGCGAGTACAAGGCCGCCAGCATCACGGGATAGCCCATGTATTCCGCCGTCAGGCCGGTGTCCAGCCGGCTCGCTTTGCCGGCCCAAACTTTTGTAAGGGAAATGGCGGTCTCATGATAAGCGGCCGCGTCGGGCACCATCATCCATTGGCCCACGACCACCAAGGGCTCTTGGGGGTCGACTTCCACCGCCCGCCAATAAAGCCCCGCGCAGAATGCCGCACGCAAGAGGGCGAGCAATATCAACAGCAGCAAAAGGCGGTTGCCTGTCAGGTAAAACTTTTTCGCGGATGTGTTTTCAGCCTGGTTATGCAAGGCTTCCCTCTCGGGTAGTTCTACTGCATAAGGGCCAAGCGCTTTGCCACCTCGTTGTTTTCCATGATGAGAGCCGCTTTCAGAGGGGAGATAGCGCCTTCACCTGTCGCGCGGGGGGTCGCTCCCGCCCGCAATAATAAATTGCATATTTCCAGGGACCAAGGATTGCAGGCACAGTAGGCCGCCAAGTGCAGCGGCGTAAGGCCCTGGTGGTTGGTGGCGTTGGGGTCTGCCCCTGCCTTGAGCAGCAAGGGCACCGTATGTTTGCCTATCCCGTAGGCTGCCGCATGAAGGGGGGTGTCGCCCAGGGCGTCCCTGGCGTTTGGATCGGCGCCTCTTGCGAGCAAGATGTCCACGCCCCAAACGAAATTCATCATGGCGGCCAGATGGAGGGGGGTGCGCCCTTGAAAGGTGCGGTCAATCAGTTCCGGTTGTTTCTGCAAGACGCGGGCTATGGCCTGGTGATCACCACCGGCCACGGCAGACATGAGGGGGTGGGGCGCGGGTTGCATGGCAAGGGAGAGGGCGATCAGGCCCCCGACAACCGCCGCGATCAGCCCCGCCCGCGGGATCATCGCCATGCGCCCGGTTTTCATAAACGACCTCCGCGCCTGCCTCTGGGACGGGTTCAGCCGCTAATCACGAACTTCTTCTGGATGCTCACCTCGGCCGTGGCCAATACCTCGGCCATCTGCTTGCCCGCGGTGCCGTCGCCGTAAATAGGGGTGGAAGGATAGGGGCCGTGGGCCACCTGTTGCCCAATGGCGTGTGCGATTTGGCCCTGATCATAGGGCACGTCCATTACGTTGGGCCCCCGGGTGCGGTTGTTCTGGCGCGAGCCGATGTTCACCGTGGGGGTGCCCAAAAAGGCGCCCTCGCGGATGCCGCTGGAGGAGTTGCCCACCAGGCAGGCGGCGTTGGCGATGAGGGTGACGTAATCCTCGGGGGTGAAGTTGCGGTAGAAGTGGATGGGCGCCTCGGGTTCGCGCTCCCTGAACATGCGCAGGCCCTTGGATACCTCGTCGCTGCCCGCGTCCACGTTGGGCCACAGCCACACCGCCTGGATGCCGCTGGAGAGCACCGCGCCCAGGGTGTGCTCGATCTGCGCCATGCCCTGGCCGAACTCGGTGGTCACCGGGTGTTGCAGCACCACCAGATAGGGCTGGTCCGCCCGGATGGCCGGACCCACCCCGCCGTAGCGGTCGAAGAACTCCTGGTTGATCTCCTTGGGGGCCCGGGCGGCCAGGTCTATGGCCGGGCAGCCGGTGACGAAGATGCGCTCCGGGTCCTCGCCCATGCGCCTCAGGATGTCCGCCGCCTGCTGGTTGGCCGGGAAGTGCAAATGGGCCAGCTTGGTGATGGCGTGGCGCACGCTCTCGTCGATGGAACCGGACACCTCGCCGCCCTGGGTGTGGGCCAGGCAGATGTTCATGTAGCTGGCCGCCACCGCGGTGCCCATGGTCTCGAAGCGGTCGGCCACGGTGACCACCACGTCGGGCTCCAAGTTTTCGAACAGGGTGGCCAGCTCCTGGATGGCCAGGCCGGTGGACTTGGCCATGGTGGTGAGGTTCTCCCCCTCCACGATGGAGTAGACCTTGGCCGTGACCTTGAAGCCGTCGTTTTCGATAACCTTGACCACCTGGCCGAAACGGTAGAGCAGGCCCGAGGCCCCCACGATGAGCTGGAGCTCCAGGTCCGGGTGCTGGTCAACCGCTTCCAACAGGGACTTGATGCGTCCGTAGTTGGCCCGGCTGGCCACGATGATGCATATCTTGCGTTTTGCCAAATCAGTCCTCTATATCCTCCGGCCGGAGCAGGCGCTCGGCCGGGGCGGGGCGGGCCAGGCGGCGGCCCAGCAAGGAGCCCAACTGCTCCCAGGGAATGCCGCCGCCGGGTTTTTTCAAAATGAGATCGTCGGCCTCCAGCACATGCCCGGCCGGCAGGTCCTTGACCGGAGCCAGGCTGCGGCCGAATAAGGAGCGCAGCTCGGCCTTTTCCGCTGCCACCGTGTCCTTGTCCACCGTGGCGCGCATGGCCACCACCGCGTCGCGGCCCTGGCACAGCGTGGTCAGCTCGGCCGGGGTGAGCGAGGCCTTGGCGTCCGGGCCGAACATGGCCTTGTCGAAAACCAGGTGCACCTCCACCAGGTCGGCCCCCCGGGCCAGGGCGGCCATGGCCGGGAAGATGGTGCCCGAGTGGTCCGAAAGCCCAGCCGGGGCGGCGAAGCGCTCTTTCATCAGGCCGATGTTGTCCAGCCCCGCCTGTTCCAGGGGGGCGGGATAGGCGGTGGTGCACTGCATCAGGGCCACCGGGCAGCCGCGTTTCCGGAAGAAGCCCACCACCCGGCCCAGCTCTTCCCAGCCGCTCATGCCGGAGCTGATGATGGCCGGCTTTTGGGTGGCGGCCATGAACTCCAAGAGGGGCTCGTGGTCCAGCTCGCCGGAGGCCAGCTTCCAGGCAACCATGCCCAGGCCCTCCAGCAGCTCGGCCGCCTGCACCGAAAAGGGCGAGCTGAGGAAGATGACGCCCGCCTTGGCGCAATGCTCGGCCAGGCCGGCCCACTGCTCGGGGGTGAACTCCATGCGGCGCCAGTAGTCATAGCGGGTGGCGTCTTCATAGGAAAAGGGCACCCGGAACTGCTCGTCGCGGGTGCTCTCGGCGGCGGCGATGTGGGTCTGGAACTTCACCGCATCGGCCCCGGCCGAGGCGGCGGCGTCGATGTAGGAGTGGGCCAGGCCCAGGGAGCCGTCGTGGGCCTGGGCCACCTCGGCAATTACCAGGGGCTTGGCCCCGGTCCCCAGCTCACGCTCTCCCAATTTCAAGCTCTGGTAATCCATGCTCTCCACTGCGCTTTTGCCTTGGCTCCGTTTCGGGGGCCGCGTGCTCATTCTAACAGGGGGCCGGGCGCGGGTAAAGCCGCCCCAACAGCCTGGCGCGCTTGCCAAAGGCGCGGTAGTGTGGTCATACTGGCTCCGGTCTGGAATGCCCTTTTGTTCGGGAGTATGCGCCCCTTATGCGCCTGGTTTACCTCTCAGACACCCTATTGCCCTCGCGCATGGCCAACAGCGTGCACGTGATGAAGATGTGCGCCGCATTCGCGGGCCTGGGGCATGAGGTCACCCTGATCGCGGTGGACAACCGGGCGTCCGAGCCGGGGGTGGACAACCTGTTCGCCCACTACGGAGTGGCCCCGAATTTCCGTTTGATCACTCTGCCTTTCCCCCGCTTCAAGGGAGGCTGGACCATCTACGCCTGGCGCAGCGCCCGCCTGGCCCTGGGCCTGGGGCCCGAGGTGCTCTTCGGCCGCTATCTGCGCGGGTTGTATCTTTGCTCCCTGATGGGGGCGCGGCCCGCCCTGGAGAGCCACGTGCCGCCCTCCATGCTGGACCGGCTCTCCCGGGCCATGTTCCGCTGCATGGAGCGGCGCAAGGCCCTGCGCCTGTTGGTGGTCATTTCCTCGGCTTTGGAAAGGCTGGTGCGGGCCCAGAGCAGGGTGGAGCCCATCCTGGTGGCCCACGACGGGGCCGACCTGCCGCCAGAAGACCAGGCCGCCGAGCCCCTGGAGGGCGAGTTCCCGGTGGGCTATTTCGGCAACCTGTATCCCGGCCGGGGCATCGAACTGATCCTGGAGACCGCCCGCCTGACCCCCTGGGCCAGCTTCCACCTGGTGGGTGGCCAGGACCCGGAGCTGCTGTCCCGGCTGCGGGACCAGGCGCCGGGCAACGTGGCCCTGCACGGCTTTGTGCCCCCGGCCCGGGCCATGGCCATGCAGCGCGGCTGCCGGGCCTTGCTCATGCCCTATCAGCAAAAGGTGAACGTGCCCGGCCTGGGCGACACCAGCCAGTGGATGAGCCCCCTGAAGATGTTCGAGTACATGGCCAGCGGCGCGGCCATCGTTTCATCCGACCTGCCGGTGCTGGGCGAGGTCTTGGCCGACGGGGACAACGCCCTGCTGGTTCCGCCGGCCGAGCCAGAGGCCTGGGCCCATGCCCTGACCCGCTTGCGCGGCGAGCCCGGCCTGGCCCAGGGCCTGGCCCAACGGGCCCGGAACGATCTGGCCGAACACTACACCTGGACCCGCCGGGCGCAGGCCGTGCTGGAGGCCCTTGCCTCCAAAACCGCCAGGCCGTAAGCTGCATCTATGGTGCGCATCCTCAACATCGAGCCCCAGGATTTCAGCCAGGCGGCCCACGACAAGCTGGCCGGTCTGGGCGAGTTGACCGAGGCCGCCCTGAGCCGCGAGGAGCTGCTCCGCGAGTTGGGCGGCTACGAGGTGCTCATCACCCGCCTGGGCCATTACATCGACGCCGAGGTTTTGGCCGCCGGGCCCGGGCTGAGGGCGGTGGTCACCGCCACCACCGGCCTGGACCATATCGACCTGGAGGCCGCCGCCGCCCGGGGAGTGGAGGTGCTCAGCCTGCGGGGCGAATATGACTTCTTGGATACGGTGAGCGCCACGGCCGAGCACACCTGGGGACTGTTGCTGGCCCTGGTGCGGCGCATCCCTGCTGCCCACGCCTCGGTGTTGGGCGGCCAGTGGGACCGCGACTCTTTCAAGGGCCGCGAGCTCATGGGACGCCGCCTGGGCTGCGTGGGCCTGGGCCGTTTGGGCCGCAAGGTGGCCGCCTATGCCCTGGCCTTTGGCATGGAGGTGAGCGCCTATGACCCGGCCCCGCGGAAGTGGGTGGACGGGGTGGAGCGCCGCGCCAGCCTGGACGAGCTGCTGGCCGAGAGCGAGATACTCAGCCTGCACCCGCCCTACAACGACCATACCCATGGCATGATCGGTCCCCGCGAGCTGGCCCTGCTGCCCGAGGGCGCGGTGCTCATCAACACTGCGCGGGGCGGGCTCATCGACGAGGCGGCCCTGCTGGATGCGCTGAACAGCGGGCGTTTGGCCGGGGCGGCCCTGGACGTGCTGGCGGGCGAGCCGGACCACGGGCAGGGCGACAGCCCGCTCATCGCCCATGCGCGCGCCATGGGCAACCTGATCATCACCCCGCACGTGGCCGGGGCCACCACCGAGTCCATGGCCAAGACCGAGCTGTTCATGGCCGCCAAGCTGGAGGCCTGGTTGCGCGCCCAGGGGTTGTTGGAGGAGGGCGCATGAGCGCTTCGCCCAAGGTGCTGGCCGTGATCCCCGCCCGGGGCGGCAGCAAGGGAGTGCCCCGCAAGAACATCCGCCTGGTGGGCGGCAAGCCTCTCATTGCCTGGACCATCGAGTGCGCCCTGGCGGCGCGGGGTTTGTTTCACCGGGTGATCGTGAGCACCGACGACAGCGAGACCGCGGATATCGCCCGCCAGCACGGGGCCGAGGTGCCCTTCATGCGGCCGGACGATCTGGCGCGGGACAAAAGCCCCACCTTGCCGGTGCTCAGGCATGCGGTGGATTTCGTGGAGCAGCAGGACGGCGTCACCCTGGACTGGGTGATGCTCTTGCAGCCCACCGCGCCCCTCAAGGAGCCTGCCGACCTGGAGGCCGCCCTGGAGCTGGCCGGCCAGGGGGGCTGCGATTCGGTGATCAGCGTGGTGCAGGTGTTCGATGTGCACCCGGTGCTAATGAAGCGCATCGAGGACGAACTGCTGCAACCCTTTTGCGTGGAGGAGGCCGAGGGCACCCGCCGCCAGGACTACTCCCCGCCCGCCTACATGCGCAACGGAGCCATCTACCTGACCCGGCGCGAGGCGCTCATGGAGCAGGGCTCCATCTGGGGCCGGCGCATCCGGCCCTACGTGATGCCCGAGCAACGCTCCCTGTCCATAGACAACGAGTGGCACATCAAGATGGCCGACGTGGTTCTGTCGGAGAAAAAAGCCTAATTACCAGGCCGTCCAGCCCCCATCCACCACCAGATTGGTTCCGGTCAGATAGCGCGAGGCGTCGCTGAGCAAGAACAGCACCGCGCCGTTGAAGTCGGTGAACTCGGCCATGCGGCCCATGGGCGTGCGCGCATTGTAGGCCTGTACAAAGGCGTCTTCCTGGCCATCGAACACCCCGCCCGGGGTCAGGCAATTCACCCGCACCCCGTCCGGGCCCCAAAGGGAGGCCAGGTGGCGGCCCAGGGCGATGATGCCGCCCTTGGAGGCGGTGTAGGCGGCCGGGCAGCTCAGGGGATCGCTGCCGCCGTAGATGTTGCCCGCGGGCGAGCATCCCTGGTAGATGCGCTGGTCCGGGGCCACCACCCCGTACACGCTGGCCGTGAGCACCACGCTGCCTTGCTTTGCGGGCACCATGAGCTTGCCCGCCTCGCGGCAGCACAGAAAGGCCCCGCCCAGGTTCCCCTCTATCACCTGGCGCCAGGCGTCCCAGGAGTAGTCGGCAAAGGGACGGTAGTAGCCCTCGGGCTTGGCCATCACGTTGTAGACCAGGCCGTCCAGGCGGCCCTGCTCGCGGCCCACCTTGGTGAACACCTCGCTAACCCCGGCCTCGTCGGTCACGTTCAGGCCAACCCCGCTGAGCTTGCCGCCGGTGTCTTGGGCCAGTTCACGGGCCAGGTCTTGGCACTGCGTCTGGTCCTGGTCTGCGATGATCACCGAGGCCCCGGCCTGGGCCAGGGTGCGGGCCATGCGGCGGCCGATGCCTCCGGCCCCTCCCGCGATGAGCACCACCCGTCCGCCAAGGTCGAACATCTCCGACGGCTTTCCCAGAGGTGGCAACTGGTCCTTGGGCTGGGTCATGGCTTGCCTTCCTCCCTGGCCAGCAGGGCCTCCAGGAGCATGAAGTCCAGTTCGCTGTCCAGATCCACCGCCCGCTCGCGGGGCACCTCGTAGAGCCGGGTGCGCTGGGGCAGGCGCTCGGCCTGGTCCATGAGCGCGGCCCGCTTGTAGGCCCAGATCACGGTGTTCAAGTCATACACCGGCGGGGCGTCCTGGCGGCGGCCCACCTCGCCGGGCGGCTGGGCGAACAGCTCCACGTAGCCGCCCGCCTCGCGCACCATGTTGAAGTAGGGGCTGCGGTGGGAGGACGAGCCGCTGATCACCGCGTCGCAGTCCGGCTCGGCCAAAATTTGCAGGGCGCGCTCCACGTCCTCCACCCGCCGAAGCGGGGCGGTGCAGTCCAGCAGGGCCAGCACCTCCACGGTGGCGCCGAAGTGCTCCTCGCAGGCGGTTATGGCGTGCTGCATCACCGGCAGCATGGGCGCGGTGTCGCTGGCCAGCTCCGGGGGGCGCAAAAAGGGCGCCTCGGCCCCATGCTCGCGGGCCACGGCGGCGATCTGCTCGCTGTCGGTGGATACCACCACCTGGTCGATGGCCGGGCTGGCCAGGCCGCAGGCGATGGCCCGGGCGATGAGCGGCACGCCGCCCACCAGGCGCAGGTTCTTGCCTGGCACGCCCTTGCTGCCTCCCCGGGCGGGGATGAGCCCCAATACGATTCCCGCGCTCACAGCTCCACGGTCCTTTGCTCCTGGGCGGCCCGCTTGGCGGCCAGGGCCAGGCGGGTGGCCGCGATGCCCTGGTCCAGGCCCACCGCCGGTTCTTCCTGTCCGGCCAGCACGGTCAGCCAGTGGGCCATCTGTTTGCGGAACATCTGGTCGCGCTCCCAATCGGGCGGGTCCTCAATACGCACGGTGTCCTGTCCGGGCCGCCGCAGCTCCAGCCAGCCCTGGCCATAGTCCCATACCGCCTCGCCCTGCTCGCCGAAAATTTCCAGGCTCCGGTAATAACCACGCCGGATGCAATCCAGGTGCACCCGGCTCAGGGCGGGGGGCTGGTGCGTGCAGACGATCTCGGCCAGGTCCTCGGCCGCCATCTCCAGGGACGAGAAATTGCCCGTGGCGCAGCTCACTGATTTGGCCGGGCCCATCAGGGCCAAGGCCAGGTCTAGCTCGTGGACCAGCTCCAAAACGACCCCGCCGCCCAGCTCGGGGCGGGCGGTCTGGGAGGCGCGGTAATCCGCGCCCGGCCGCCAGTCGGGCAGCCATTGCCCCACCGAGGCGGACAGGGACAGAGGCCGTCCCAACGCGCCCTCGGCCAGCCAGGCTTGCAACTGGGCATAGGCCGGGTGGTGCCTGAGTTGCAGGCCCACCAGCACGGGCAGGCTTTTGGCCCGCGCCAGCTCGGCCAGTTCGTCCAGGCCGTCCTGGGCGGCGGCCACCGGCTTTTCCAGCAAAAAGGGCACCCCGGCCTGGGCCAGTTTGGTGGCCGCGTCCAGATGCAGGCTGGTGGGATTGGCGATCACCGCGAAATCCGGCTTCCAGTCCAAAGCCTCGTCCCATTGGCTCAGGGACCGGCCCGAGCAGGCGGCCAGTTCGGGCACTCCGGCCATGCCCGCGCCCGAGCGCAGGGCGGCCACCTCGGCCGAGGGCTCCAGCTCCATGAGCAGGCGCAGATGCCGCCTCCCGGCCGAGCCCAGGCCGATGAACAGGGCCTTCATCGCGCGGCCTCCTGGGCCAGGGCGGCCAGGTGCGCGGCTATGGCCCGGCCCGCGTGGCCCTGGTTGGGGCCCAGTTCCTTGGCCTTGACCAGGGCCCGGCCCTCGGCGCGCAGCTCGGGGTGCTCCAAGGCCTGGTTGATGGCCGCGATGATGTCCTCGGTTCCCTCGGCGGTGCGCTCGGCCCCTTGCGAGCAGATGCGCACGATGTGCTCCAGGGTGTAGACCGAGCGGTCGTCCGCGCCCAGATGCACGTTGTGGGCGTGCATGATCCAATTGATGATGGGCTTGTCCACCGCGGCCGCCTCCAGCATGAGGGTGGAGTAGTAGCTTATCACCATGGCGCTGTGTCCCACCAGGGAGGCCAAGAGGGTCATTTCGCCGGCCGGCATGTCCGAGGGCAGCTTGGTGGAGAGAATCTCGGGGTCGTTGAAGGCCACGAAGGGATACTCGTCCTTGATGGCCTGATACTGCTCCAGGATGGCCGCAAACTTGAGGCCGTCCCCCTCGCCCTGAAAGTGGTTGGGGTGCAGGCGCACCAGCAGGGAGCAGGGCCGGGCCAGGCGTCCCTCCTGGATGGCCTCGGCCAGCAGGCGGATGTAGTCCGGGGTCCAGGGGAACTTGTTGGGGGTGCGGGTGCCGAAGAAGATGATGGGCCGCTCCGGGTCCAGGCCGAAACGGACGCACACATCCGCGCGGCTCAGCCAGCGCTCGGGATGGGCGTACACGTCGAAATGGGCCACCCCGCCCACGAAGATCTTGGCCGGGTCCTGGTCGTAGTATTTGACCAGTTCGGTTTTCATGACCTGGGTCCAGGCCACCAGATGCTCGGCCGAGGCGCCGGGCAGGCCCTTGCCCGAGGTGTTGTCCCAGCTCAGGATGACCACGCAACGCCGGGCCCCGTGGCGCTTGGCCTCGCGCATGAGGTACTGGTCATAGTCGAAATAGCCCAGGCTGGTGGTGAGCACCAGGCTGGGGCGATAACGCTCGAACAGCTCGCGGTGCGCGTTGCCCGCGAAGAAACGCTCTTCCAGGGCCAGGAGCAGCCGCCGGGCCCCGCGCCAGCGCATCAGGGGCCGGCGCAGCAAGCGGATGAGCTGGTAGCGCAGCTTGGCCTTGGGGCCCTGGGAGTCGCAGATGTTCTTGAAGGCCGCGAAACGGGCCCCCAGGGAGCCCTGGTCGTGGCGGCCGGGCATGGCGTACCAGCGCAGTTCCTTGAGGAAAATCTGGAGCTGGCTGTTCAGGAAGTAAGAGCCACAGGCCTTGAAGTCGAACAGCTCCACCGACGCGCCCAGGGCCTCGAACTCCTGGCGGAAGTAGTCCTCGTCCGCGTTGGGGCTGAGCACCACCACCTTGACCCCGGCTTGGATGAGCCCGGGCAGGATGTCGCTGCGCAGCAGATAGCGGGCCCCGAAGCCGTTGTTGACCGCGATGAATATGCAGGGAGAGCCGGTGCTCATGCGGCCGGGCTCAGGAGGCCAGGGCGGGGCGGAGCTCCCGCAGTCCCTGGCGGCAGGCCACGTCGAGCATGCGGATGTCCACGCTGTAGGCCAGGAAGCGGTAGCCCTGGTCCGCCCGGCGCTGGAGCTCCTCCGGGTCGGGCTCCACCACGTGCAGGCCGCCGGGCTTGCCGCCGCGCCGCACCACCTGGGTGATGCGCTCCATGGCCGCCAGCATGTCCGGGTGCTCGAAGTCGCCCGGCCGGCCCAGGGAGCCGGAGAGGTCGTAGGGGCCCACGATGAAGCCGTCCACTCCATCCACCGCCAGGATGGCCTCCAGGTTTTCCACCGCCCGGATGTGCTCGATCTGCGCGATCACCAGGGCCTCCTCGGCCAGCCAGGCGCGGTAATCCTCAAAGGACACGCCATAGCCCTGGGCCCGGGCCAGGCCCACGCCACGGGTCCCGTCCGGGGGGTAGCGCAGGGCGGCCACCGCGTCGGCGGCCTCCTGGGCGCTGTTGACCATGGGCACGATGATGCCGTGGGCTCCGGCGTCCATGACCCGCTTGATCTGCACCGGGTCGTTGGCCGACAGACGCACCAGGGGCGGCGCGCCGCAAAGGTCGCACACCCGGATGAGCTGGCCGGCCTGGTCCAGGGTGATGGTGCTGTGCTCCAGGTCAACGGTGAGCCAGTCGAACCCGGCCCGGGCCATGATCTCGGCAATGGCCGGATGGCCCAGGGTTATCCAGGAGCCCAGGGTCAGCTGGCCCGAGGCCAGTTTTTGCTTTAGGGAAGTTGCGGAGACAGTCACCATGACCACCTAATATTTTTATATTTTCGTAGACTTAATTTTATATAAGCTATGCTGGTCCAAGTCAACGGAGTGTTGGGGCCGGCCGGCCCGGTGGCGGGGCCGGGGAAGGCTGATTCGCGTGGGCTGGGGCATGGGGTGTATAAGTGATTGGGGGCCGTTTCCACGGCCAAATGGGCCCAGGCGGGCTTTGGCCCGGGTTATGGGGGGACAAGGCCGGCCTGGTTCAAGTACATTGAAGTGGACCGGAATCGGACCATGGGGCACGGGGCCGGAGGCTGTGCCGGGTGAACCCCCCGCGAGGCCGCCTTGTCCGGGGCGGTTACACGGAGTTGAATTGACTGGCCATAAGCGTAATTAATCGATGCCGAGATCCCCAGACCAGAAAAACGCACTTGATCACGCCTTGGCTGATCAGCAGTCCTATGACGTGGTGGTGGTCAACTACCAAAGCACAGGCGTGCTCCTGGGCCTTTTGCAGGATTTCCGGTCCATCAGCCCCGCTCCCCGCAAGCTGATCGTGGTGGACAACAATTCCATTGACCGCCCGGAGCGGATCAAAGAGCGCTTTCCAGAGACCATCGTCCTGCGCAACCAGCAAAACCGGGGCTTCGCGGCGGCCGCCAATCAAGGCTGGCGGCGGGGCGATTCCCCGGTGGTCCTGTTCATCAACCCGGATGTCAGGCTGCTGCAGGATAGTTTCGCGGGAGTTTTGGAATATCTGCGCCAAAGGCCCGAGGTCGGGGCGGTGGGGCCGCGCATACTCGATCCCGACGGCGCGGTGCAGGGCTCGGCCCGCGGCTTTCATTCTTTTTGGACCATGCTGGCCGGGCGCAAGGGGCCGCTGGTCAGGCTGTTCCCCCACAGCCGCCTGGTGAGCCGGGACGTGCCGGCCATGGACCCCGGGCTGGCCGAGCCCATGACCGTTGATTGGGTCTCCGGCGCCTGCCTGTTCGTCAAGCGGGAGGCGCTGTGCCAGGTGAAGGGCTTTGACGAGCGCTATTTCATGTATTTCGAGGACACCGACCTGGCCCGAAGCATGAAAAAAAGTAACTTGTCCACCGTGTATTTCCCGGCTTCCCTGGTTTCGCATCAGGTGGGAAAAAGCAGCGAGAAGCGGCCCCTGAAATCCCTGTGGCGGTTCCATCAGAGTTGGTACCGCTATATGTGCAAGCATCACTTTCCGTCCAGTCCGCTTTTGCAGATGATCGCCGCCCAGGTGGTCGGGCTGCGCTTTTTGCTTTACGCCCTGTTGAGGTCGCTGCCCCGAAAGGTATGATGGCCTTCGTCCCCATCCGGTCATTTGCGGAATGTGATTTGCCGGCTAGGGGCCTTGGACAGCCTGGCTACGGATAGACATGGAGCCGGATGCAGGTAGATGGCTCGTGATGAACATAACGGCCAACCGGCCAGCCCAACCACCCGCAGGGGCTTTTTGCTCGCGGGAGGGGTGGTCTTGTTGCTGGCGGTCTGCGCGGCCTGTTTTGTCGCCATCCAACCCAAGGCGGAGCCGGTGTTTGTCCTGACCGCCGCCAACGACCCCGCAAAACTCGATGATCTGCTCAGGGACCACCCGGATCAATTGGGGAAAAGGCTCTTTGGACGGCCGCCCCTGCACTATGCGATCATCCAGAACCAATTGCCCGTGGTCAAGACGATGCTGGCAAAGGGGGCTGATATCGAGGGCCGGGATCAAGTGGGGAACACGCCGTTGCATATCGCGGTCATTTGCAATAGGCAGCCGATAATAACTTTGCTTCTGGCCTCCGGCGCGCAATCCGGCGCCCTGAACCACTATGGGCAGACCCCCTTGGACATGGCGCCTCTCGGCGGCTTGGAGGCGGGCGGCATTGCGGAATTGAGGGGCAAGGTCCGCGGCGCTCAATAGGGCGGCCGGGCCGTTTGCATATGAACAGCCTAAAAAACAGCTACATCCTATTGCTGGCCATGGCGGCCGGGGTGCGCCTTTTGGTGGGGCTCGCCCTCTGGCTCCTGGCGGCCCACCAGCCAGGGGTGTCCAGCCCCCATGATCTTTTAGGCGTGCTCAACGGGTGGGTCCTGGCTCCCGATGCCGCGCTTTATCACGATCAGGCCATGGTGCTCTTGGATGTTTGGCATGGGGCGGCCTCCCCCGGCGACCTTTCCCTGCCCGCCGAATACCTGGGCTATCCGGTGATCCTGGCCTGGTTGTATTGGCTCGCGGCGCCGCATCATCTGGTGGGCATCGCGGTCAATGCGGTGTTTTTCCTGATCACCGGGGTGTTGGCCTTCAAGCTGATGCATATGTCGGGACAAAGCCGCAGCGCCTCGCTGGTGTTGGCCTTGGTAATCTGCCTGTGGCCGCCCAGCCTGAGCTACTCTTCCACTTTGTTGAAAGATTCCTTGTATATAATGTCGGTGTTCATGATTTTGTTCGGCTTGATCAAATTGATGAGAAAACAGGCTTCCATCATAAGCTCATGGGCGGCCGCGACCTTGGTGCTGTTTTTCGGGGTGTACCTTTTGTTGAACGTGCGCCCCATGCTCACCCCGGCTCTGACGGTTTTCTTTCCCCTGGCCGTGATCGCCGGGGCCCTGTTGCCGGGCCTGAGGCGGAATCTGAAGCCGACCCTGTTTCACGGCCTGTTGGTGGTTTGCGCCGTGGCCGGGGGAATCTACGCGGCCGGGCATTACGGGGTGGTGGACTTGGCCCTGCCCAAGGCCCCGGCCAAGCCCTTGCACACGGCCCATTCCCCGATTCACCAGCCGGGGCCGGTGAAGGTGGCCCAGGCCTCGGTGGCGGGGTTGCCGGCAAAGGTGATGGACAGGGCCGATGAGGCGGAAAACGCGCTTTGGCGGCGCCGGATCATTTACTTCACCAGCGGCGGGCTCAGCCTGGTGCCCTTCGCGAGCTTGCAGCCCACCGATGCCTGGCAAAAGGCGGTGATTTACTGTAGATCGGCCGTGAACTTGTTTCTGCGGCCCTTTCCGTGGAGCCGCTGGCCCTATAAACCGGGCAGCTATGCCGTCCGCTGGGGCATAGTTTTCTGGAATCTCTTGTGGTATCTCGCTTTGCCGGGGATTTTTTACGGCTTGTACCGTGAGCTGAAAAAGAAAGAGATGTCGGCGGCGGCCATCATGCTGTGGGTGGGCATATTCGGCTTGATGGTGTCCACGGTGGTGGTGAACCAGGGCACTCTCTTTCGTCAGCGGGACATGGCCATATTGCCGCTTTTGATATTTTTCGACCTTCGGCCTTACGCCTATTTTTTCAGGCGATGAGTTCGCCTTGCCGTGATCAAGTCGACAAAGACACCGTTTGGCCGGCAAATACAATCGCCCCGAGTGCGCCTTGCTCACCCAAAAAAGCATTGGCACCCAGCGGCGCGATACATCAGGCCAATTTGCGGGCGCAACACAATAGGGAAGTGCCCAGCGGCGTCTTTGTGGAAAGCCTGGTTTCCAATTTCATAATCATGGACAGGATGGAGTTGACGGCGGGCGAGGATGTCGTGACGCCTTCTATGACGGGCTGTGAACCGGATATGCTGCTTTCGTCGTATTTCTTCATCATTATGTAGCGCGCAATTAATGCCGGCACCAGACTAAAGCCCCAATACCGCAACTCCTCAATCTGAATTTGCGGCCCAGCCAACTCGTTGGCCAAAGTTTTCTTGTCGTACCGGCGGAAATGGCCTATCCGTGAATCGAAAGCGCAGTAAAAGGCCGGCAGGGCGGGCACATTCAGTATGATTCTGCCCCCCGGCCTAAGGTGGAACAAGATCGCGTCTAAAAATTCTCTTGTGTCTTCAATATGTTCCAGTACGTCGAACAGCAGTAAAAAATCATAACGGCCGGCAAATTGTGGCTCGCGCTGTAATACGTCATAACAATAGAGATCGCCTCTGCCGGACTCGCATCGTTCAAGCCCCCCCAGTGCCAGGTCGGCGATATCTACTTGCCACGCGGAACAAGACTCGATCTGGCTCCTGACCACGCCGTGGCCCCCGCCAACATCCAATACCATTGCCGGCTTCATCAAATCGACCCCAAGGCTGCCAAGCATGTCCTTGGCTGCCCTGAATCTCCACTCCATCCAAAAATGGTTTTGCTTTACAGTGTCGTACCAGTCTTCTTCGAAGTCACCATCATGTGGAGTTGAAAGCATGGATATGGTCGGACGTTCCCGCAGGCCGGCGGGAGCCGATGGATTAGCGGTGTTTTTCATGTTATCTTGATCCATGGCGAGGATCTCTGATCTTTAATCATGCTAAGCTGGCCGCACTCTACCACTTGTGGACCGAGCTTGGCGATCCAGGTTGCAAGGCTGTATTTCCCTAAAATTATTTTTGGTTATTCGAAGTGTCAGGATTGTGGCCCCTTGAGCCCCATCCGAACGCCAACCATCTCCAGCATCGGCCGGGGATGGGCGCCTGCGTCCGTTGAGGCCGGACTATTCACCCCACTGAAAACGGCTCATAAGGGTTTGGCCGATTATTTGGTTGGCCCGGTTCTTCTGCTCATCGCTTAAAACCTCCCGCCATTCATCCGGATTGCCCTTTCTGAAATGAACCTCTTGGTCGCGTTTGATTTCAGGAAACTTCAAGCGGGCGGCGGGAATATCGAAAAACTCCAGTAACTCCACCATGTAATCCTGGGGATTCGCCACCAGGTTTTCGTACTGGGTGATTTTTATGTCCAGGCCGAACTTCTTGCTGTCGGCTGCTTCCAGCCACTGGTTGGTCCATTCGACCAGCAGGGGAAGCCACGAGTCGATTCCCCAGTCGATTTTGTCGGGCAACTCCATCTGGAAAAAATTGTCCGGCAACTCGGGATAAATAAACGCGTGGGTTTCAACGCTATCGTTAAAAGTGCCGAGATAATGCACATAAGAGAGCAAGGCTTGGCGCATGTCTCTTATATGACAGACCAAGCGGTCCATGTAGCGCGATATGTGATAGAGGTTTATTTCGCTGGCGGGAAAGTGGTCCTGGGAAACATGGTTGCCCCGCGCAAATTGGATCACCCTGGGGAAATTGACTTTATCGTAAGGAAAGTACTGGTCGGATAGCACCATCTTTTTGACCTGCAACCCTTGGCTGAAAAGGGCTGACAAGTAATAGGTGCCGGATTTGGGCATGGTGGTTATCAGAATGGGATTGACTTTTATATTGGCCAACTGCTCGCGCAGGTCGTTGCGCTCTTTGAGACATTGATCGTAATCTGATTTTAACTGCGCATATTTCTTGTTCAACTGGTGAAGCGAGGTGTTGGGTCGCCTTGATTTCATGATCTCACGGTGCTTGTTCACTTTAGACATCTCACTTAACCAGTTCAGATGGCGCGGACGGGCTTGCGTTTGATAAGACGGGTGCCGAGGAAGTGGGGGACAAAAGATGGGCCAGTCCGTCGAATAAATACGCCAAGTGGTCCATAACTTTAATGTTACTGTATAGCATAAATTAAGCGCCGGGTCTACAAAGCTCGGAATATGCCGGGGCGGGAGGCCGCTGGGCGCGAAGTGCGGATTATACTTTGGCGGCAAAGGGTTAGAGAAAAACGCCACCCAGACTGGAAAGGCTGGTTGTTCCATGGGAGCGAGGGCCGTGGCAGGCGCGCCATTGCAACCGTGACATTTAGGCCACAGCCGGCAATTGGAACAATCGCAACGAATTTTCATGCTACGGTTCGGGGATAAAGATCGCCCTTGACGGAGCGGGCCTTCCTCCCTAACATGGGGCAACTGCCCGCCGGGTATCAGGATAGATGCCCAGGCAAAGCGATTCCCCCGTTGGCGCGAGTTTCTGTTCAGGCCGAACGGTTTGCAGGAAACGCCTTTGAGGCCGCTTGCCGGTATTGGAGCGCACCCACTCTGGGGGGAGTATGTGCCCATTGCCTTGGGCCTGTATTTTACAACGATCCAAGCCCGGATTATTGCAACTGATAATATGAATATCCTCGGCATATCAGCCTACTATCACGATTCGGCCGCTTGTTTGCTGCAAAGCGGCCGCATTGTGGCCGCCGCTCAGGAAGAACGCTTCACCCGCAAAAAGCATGACCACGACTATCCGGCCCAAGCCATAGAATATTGCCTGGAGGCCGGCGGCATAGGCACCGAGGACCTGGACCTGATCGTTTTTTACGACAAGCCGTTTCTCAAGTTCGAGCGTATTCTAGAGACCTACCTGGCCTTCGCCCCGGCGGGGCTTGCCAGTTTTTTGCAGGCCATGCCTCTTTGGCTCAAGGAAAAGCTCTGGCTGCCCGACATCATAAAAAAGAAGCTCGACTACAAGGGCAAGGTGTTGTTCCCCCAACATCACCAGTCCCATGCGGCCAGCGCCTTCTACCCCTCGCCCTTTGAGGAGGCGGCCTTCCTTACCCTGGACGGCGTGGGGGAGTGGACCACCACCAGCTGGGGGGTGGGCAAGGGCAACCACATAGACATCTTGGCCGAGCTAAAGTTCCCCCATTCCCTGGGGCTGCTTTATTCGGCCTTCACCTACTTCACCGGTTTCCGGGTCAACTCGGGTGAGTACAAGGTAATGGGCCTGGCCCCGTATGGGCAGCCCAAGTATGTCGATGTCATCCTGGACGAGCTGATGGATCTCAAGCCAGACGGCTCCTTCAAGCTGAACATGCGCTATTTCGACTACTGCGCCGGGCTCACCATGACCAACAAACGCTTTGCCGACCTTTTCGGCGGGCCGCCGCGCAAGCCCGAGAGCAAGCTCACCCAGCGGGAGATGGACCTGGCGGCCAGCGTGCAGAAGGTCACCGAAATGGCGGTCTCGCGCATCGTCAAGACCGTGGCCGAGGAGACCGGCCAGAAGAACCTGGTGATGAGCGGCGGGGTGGCGCTCAACTGCGTGGCCAATGGGCGGCTTTTGGGGGAAGGCCTTTTTGACAATATCTGGATCCAGCCCGCCGCCGGCGACGCGGGCGGCGCCCTGGGCGCGGCCCTGTACGCCTGGCACCAGTATCTGGACAACCCCCGCGAGGTCTGCGCCGGCATGGATCACCAGGCTGGCAGCTATCTGGGCCCCGAATACAGCGAAGAGGAAATAGCCGCCTACCTGGACCGGGTGGGCGCCGAGTACCGCCGATTGGACCTGGCGGACATGCCGGCCGAGGTGGCCGGCATCCTGGCCAGCGAAAAAGTGGTGGGCTGGTTCCAGGGGCGCATGGAGTTCGGCCCCCGGGCCCTGGGCAACCGATCCATCATCGGCGACGCCAGAAGCCCCAAGATGCAACGGGTGATGAACCTGAAGATCAAGTACCGGGAGTCCTTCCGCCCCTTTGCCCCCAGCGTGTTGGCCGAGCGGGTGGGGGACTATTTCGAGATGGACGTGGCCTCGCCCTACATGCTTTTGGTGGCCGGGGTGAACCGGGATATCTGCCGCGACATGGACGAGCAGGAATGCTCCCTGTTCGGCATAGAAAAGCTCAACGTGGCCCGTTCCACGGTCCCGGCCATAACCCACGTGGACTACAGCGCCCGGGTGCAGACGGTGCACGCGGAGACCAACCCTCTTTACCACCAGTTGATAAGCGCCTTCGATCAAAAGACCGGCTGCGGGGTTATCGTCAACACCAGCTTCAACGTGCGCGGCGAGCCCATAGTCTGCGATCCTTCCCACGCCTACACCTGCTTCATGCGCACCGAGATGGACTATCTGGTGATGGGCCCCTTCATCCTGGACAAGGTCCGGCAGCCGGATTGGCACGAGGACGGCGACTGGCGCCAGGAGTTCGAGCTGGACTGATGGCTTTTATAGAGGAAATAAAAGACGGCATCGGCGGGCTGGATCCGGGGCGCAAGGACCTGCGGAACCTGGGCCTGGTTTTCCTGGCCGCCTTGGGCCTTATCGCGGGGCTGATGGCCTACAAGGGCAATCCGGCCTGGCCCTGGCTGGCCGGGGCGGCGGTCCTGTTCGGGGCCTGGGGCCTTGTCTGGCCGGCTGGGCTGAGACCTCTGTACATGGTCTGGATGAGCTTGGCCCTTGTGCTGGGAGCAATGGTCTCCCGCATCATCCTGACCGTGCTGTTTTATCTGGTGGTGACTCCCATCGGCCTGGTGTTAAGGGCCATGGGCAAGGATCTATTGGACCTCAAGCTCAAGGATCGGGAGAGCTACTGGCACCGGGACCAGGCCGGCCAATACCTCCCCGAACAAACCGAAAAGATGTATTAGGATCTGTAAATGAGCAAACTATCCATCATGGCCGAATTCTGGGAATTCCTGCGGGTGCGCAAGAAGTTCTGGCTCTTGCCCATCGTGTTGGTCCTGGGGCTTTTGGGCGCGCTGATTGTCCTGACGCAGGGCTCGGCGGTGGCGCCGTTCATTTACACGCTCTTTTAGGCCGGCAAAAGGCGGGCCGGGCGAGACAAAACACCCGCTCGGCCTGAAAGCGGGATCTCAACATGCGCGGAGGCGATTCGGGAAGCGCTCCGCTGATTGCGAAATGGACGTAACTGCTGGCATTTTATGGAAATTTATTGACAGGCCCGCGACTTTGTGCAATAAAATATTGCGCTTGTGTCCGAGCGGCTGACGGCTTTGCGAGGTGACCGGACATGGCTTGTTGGCAAAACCGTTGTGCTGGCGGGCATGGTCATGGAGGGCGATTCGTCCGATTGAGTTGTATGGCCGCGGGCCGGTTTTCAGGGCCCTGAAAAACGGGGTCCACGCACCAAATGAAACAAAAAGTTAATCTGAATTTGACAGTGACCCGGTTGTTGGTGAGTTGTTCGCCGGATACTCTCGGCAAATGCGAGAAGTTCTCTTTCGCGCGATAAACATGGGTGCCATGGAAGCAAGCAGACAAATCTTCAAGTCGGCAACGCAGAAGGGGAAGCGGCAAAAAGTCCGGCCTGCCGCTCCCGCGGCGCAGAGTGCCGCGTTGAAGGATTGCAGGTGGTCAAATTGAGGCGGGCTGTCTTCCTTGATCGGGACGGGGTGATAAACAAGCCCTTTGTCAAGGACGGCAAGTCGTACCCACCCTCCAGCCTGGAAGAGTTCGAGCTTCTCCCCGGAGTGGTCCAGGCGATCAATAATCTGAAAAGCGCCGGCTATGCCGTGGTGGTGGTGACCAACCAACCGGACGTGGCCACTGGCAAGCAAAAGCTGGAAGTGGTGGAGAGCTTTCACCGGCAGTTGAGCCAACAGGTCGATATTGATCTGATCAAGGTTTGCTACCACACCGACGGCGATGATTGCAGCTGCCGAAAACCGCGTCCGGGCATGTTGCTGGAGGCGGCGGAGGAGTTGGGCATCGATCTGGGGAAAAGCTTTCTGGTGGGAGACCGCTGGCGGGACATCGAATCAGGGCAGCGGGCGGGATGCGGGACTTTTTTCATAGACTACGGCTACGCCGAGCGCCGGCCGGAGCCTCCCTACACTGCCGTGGAGTCGCTGGCCCAGGCCAGCCGGGCCATATTGGAGACAAAAGCTGAATCCAGCTAGGAGAGGGACGCAGGAACAATGCAAGTAAACGGTTTGAAAGTGAAACTGTTTGCCGATGGAGCCGACACCGGCGGCATCAAGGAGATGGCCGCCAACCCGATGATTGCTGGCTTCACCACCAACCCCACCCTCATGCGCATGGCGGGGGTGGAGGATTACAAGTCCTTTGCCAAGGAAGTCTTGGGAATCGTGACCGACCGCCCGGTTTCTTTCGAGGTGTTGGCCGACGATTTCGACGAGATGGAGCGCCAAGCCAGGGAAATCGCCAGTTGGGGCTCCAACGTCAACGTCAAGATTCCGGTGACCAACACCCGGGGGGATTTCTCGGGCCCGTTGATCGAGCGGTTGACCAAGGACGGGGTGGCCGTGAACGTGACCGCCATTCTCACCCTGGACCAGGTGAGGGGCGTGGCCCAATGCCTGACCCCGGAGACCGAGGCCATAATCTCGGTGTTCGCCGGCCGGATAGCCGACACCGGCCGCGATCCGGTGCCGGACATGAAGGAGGCGGTGGAGATACTCTCCCCCCTGCCCAAGGCCGAGCTGCTGTGGGCCTCGCCCAGGGAGCTTCTGAACATTATCCAGGCCGACGAGGTGGGGTGTCACATCATAACCGCCACCAATGACATCCTCAAAAAGCTCGCCCTGGTGGGCAAGGACCTGGGGCAATACTCCCAGGAGACGGTTCACATGTTCTGGGAAGACGCCAAAAGCGCGGGATACAGCCTATAGCCCGCCGCCGCGAGGCGGCGTTTGGGCGCCCGGGCTCGAAAAAGGAAACAAGCCGCTGACCATCTGGTTGTCAGCATGAGTTTAAGACCTGCACCGACAAAAAGGGGCGAATAACCATGAAAAACGTTCTCATCACCGGCGGCGCTGGCTACGTGGGCAGCGTGCTCGTACCTCAACTGCTCGATTCCGGCTACAACGTCACCGTCTACGACATCATGTACTACGGCTCCGATCATCTGCCCCAACACCCCAATCTGAAGGTGGTGGATGGCGATATCAGGGACACCGCAAAGCTGGCCAAGGAGTTCGAGGGCATCGATTGCGTGCTGCACCTGGCCTGCATCTCCAACGACCCCAGCTTCGACCTGGCTCCCGGCTTTTCCCAGAGCGTGAACTTCGACTGCTTCGAGCCCATGGTCATCGCGGCCAAGGAAGCCGGCGCCCAGCGCTTCATCTACTGCTCCAGCTCCTCGGTCTACGGCGTCAGCGACGCGCCCGACGTCACCGAGGAACACCCCCTGGTGCCCCTGACCGACTACAACAAGTTCAAGGGCATGTGCGAGCCCCTGCTGTTCAAGCACCAGACCGACGATTTCACCGGGGTCACTATTCGTCCGGCCACGGTGTGCGGCTACGGTCCGCGCATGCGTTTCGACCTGTCGGTGAACATCCTCACCAACCACGCCATCACCAACAACAAGATCACCGTCTTCGGCGGAGCCCAGCTCAGGCCCAACCTGCACATCAAGGACATGGCCGACGTTTACGAGATGATGCTCGAGGTTCCCAAGGAAAAGATCGCCGGCGAGACCTTCAACATCGGCTACCAGAACCATTCCATCATGGACATCGCCAAGATGGTGCGGGAGGTGGTGCTGGAGGAGTACCCCGAAAAGGGCGATATCGAGATCGTCACCACCGAGACCAACGACCCCCGCTCCTATCACATCAACTCGGACAAGATCAAAAGGGTCTTGGGCTACAGCCCCAAGCACAGCATCAAGGACGCGGTGCGCGACATCTGCGACGCCATGAAAAAGGACCTGCTGCCCGACAGCATGGATGATGTGAAGTACTTCAACGTCAAACTCATGAACTCCATCGGGGCAAAATGAGCACTCCCAAGGTTGCCCTGGTCACCGGAGGGGCCGGCTTTATCGGAAGTCACGCGGTTGACTCCCTGCTGGACCACGGCCTCGAGGTGCGGGTCATAGACAACCTCACCGGCGGCCGGGAGCAGAACCTGAGCCACCACGCCGGCAACCCGCGGCTAAAGGCGGAGTTTCGCGACATCCGGGATTACCAGCCGGGCGATCCGCTGTTTTCCGGGGTGGACATCGTGCTGCACTTCGCGGGCATCGGGGACATCGTCCCCTCCATCGAAAAGCCGATGGAGTACATGTCGGTGAACGCGCAGGGCACGGTGCACATGCTCGAGTGCGCCCGGCAGGCCGGGGCGGGCAAGTTCGTGTATGCCGCCAGCTCCTCCTGTTACGGACTGGCGGAGACCCCCACCAGCGAAGACCACCCCATCAATCCCCAGTACCCCTATGCCTTGAGCAAGTACCAGGGCGAGCAGGCGGTGTTTCACTGGCATAAGGTGTACGGACTTCCGGTCAACAGCATCCGCATCTTCAACGCCTACGGCACCCGCTCCCGGACCTCGGGGGCCTATGGGGCCGTTTTCGGCGTCTTCCTGAAGCAGAAGCTGGCCGGCAAGCCTTTCACCGTGGTGGGCGACGGCACCCAGACCCGCGACTTCCTCTACGTCACCGACGTGGCCAACGCCTTCAGGCTGGCGGCCTTCACCGATTTGGTGGGCCGGGTCTGGAACCTGGGGGCCGGCGACCCCCAATCGGTGAACCGGCTGGTGGAGCTTTTGCAAGGCGAGGTGGTCCATATTCCCAAGCGTCCCGGCGAGCCGGACTGCACTTGGGCCGATATCAGCCGCATAAAGGCCGACCTGGGTTTTGAGCAACAGGTGAGCTTTGAGCAGGGCGTGCGGGAGATCCTGGCCAATATCGAATATTGGCGGGAGGCGCCCCTGTGGGACCCTGATTCCATCTCCCAAGCCACCCAAGCCTGGTTCGACGCCTTTGACGCGACAGATAAGGGTTGAGCCTATGATCACCAAAGAAGAAAGAAAGCGTTATCAGGCAAAAATAAAAACACCCCAAGAGTTGGCCCAGGTGCTGGGACCCCGCCCGCGGGGCCAGAAGGTGATCATGTGTCACGGCACCTTCGACCTGGTGCATCCGGGCCATATCCGGCACCTGATCTACGCCAAATCCAAGGCATCCATCCTGGTGGCCAGCCTCACGTCCGATGAGCACGTGATCAAGGCGGACATGCGCCCCTACGTGCCCGAGGACCTGCGGGCCCTGAACCTGGCGGCCCTGGAGATGGTGGACTACGTGATCATCGACCGCCAGCCGACCCCCTTGGAAAACCTGTCCATTATCATGCCGGACTACTTCGCCAAGGGCTATGAGTACATGGACGGGGATATAAACCCCAAAACCCAGGACGAGATCAAGGTGCTGGAATCCTACGGGGGCGAGATGATCTTCACCCCCGGGGACATCGTCTACTCCTCTTCCTCGCTCATAGACATCGCTCCTCCGGACATCAGGGTCGAAAAGCTGGTGATGGTCATGGAGCAGGAGCGCATCACCTTCGCGGATCTCAGGCAGACGCTCAAGGACATTCAGGGCCTGAAGGTGCACGTGGTGGGCGACACCATCGTGGACACCATCACCCACTGCACCATGATCGGCGGCATGAGCAAGACCCCCACCATCAGCGTGCGCTACCTCAACCAGGACGTTTACGCCGGCGGGGCGGCGGTGGTGGCCAAGCACCTGAAGGCGGCCGGCGCCAAGGTCACCTTTTCCACCGTGCTGGGCGATGACGAGCTCAAGGATTTCGTGCTGGATGATCTGAAAAAGTGGGGCATAAACACCCAGCCGATAATCGACCCCACCCGGCCCACCACCAACAAGGACGCCATCGAGGCCGGCGGCTACCGGCTGTTGAAGGTGGATCACCTGGACAACCGCTCGGTTTCCGAGCGCATCCAGGGGCTCTTGGTGGAACAGATCAAGCAGAGCCCCGGCGACATCGTGGTGTTCAGCGATTTCAGGCACGGCATCTTCAACCGCCACACGATTCCCCTGCTGGTGGAGGCCGTGCCCGAGGGTTCCTTCAGGGTGGCCGACAGCCAGGTGGCCTCCCGCTGGGGCAACATCATGGAGTACGAGGGCTTCGACCTGATCACCCCCAACGAGAGGGAGGCCCGCTTCGCCCTGGGCGACCAGGATTCGGTGGTGCGCCCCCTGGTCTCGGAGCTCTGGAAACGCTCCAGATGCAGGACCGCCATATTGAAGCTGGGAGAGCGCGGCATACTCACCGCCCGCACCCGCCCCGCGGGCGAAGACCCGCGCTCGGTGGTGGGACTGGACAGCTTCGTGACCAAGCTGGTGGACCCGGTGGGTTCGGGCGATGCCCTTTTGGCCTATGCCGCCCTGGCCCTGAACAAGACCGGGAGCGATATCCAGGCTTCCATTCTCGGTTCTTTGTCCGCTGCGGTGGAGTGTGAAGTCGACGGCAACATCCCGGTGTCCCCCAAGGACATCCTGGAGAAGATAGACTTCCTGGAGAAACTGGCCACCATGGGCCAAGGAGCGGTTTAGTGCGAGTCATCGTGGTCGGCCTTGGCGTGCAAGGCTACAAACGGATCAAGGCCGCTGGCAAGGACTTCGTGGCCTCGGTGGACCCCATAAACCCGGAGGCCGATTACAAGGACCTGGCGGACGTGCCCCTGGCGGACTATGACGCCGCCCTGGTGTGCACCCCGGACGAGCCCAAGCAGGAAATCCTGACCTACCTTCTCGAGAACTCGCGCCACGTATTGGTGGAGAAGCCCCTGTTCGCCAAGAACAACAGCGAGCTGGAGAAGCTGGCCGAGCTGTCGGAAAACAAGGGCGTCACCTGCTACACGGCCTACAACCACCGCTTTGAGCCGCATTTCATCCGTATGCGCGAGCTGGTGCGCTCGGGCAGGCTGGGCCAACCCTACTTCCTCAACATGTTCTACGGCAATGGAACCGCCAGGCTGGTGCGCGACAGCGCATGGCGGGACCAGGGGGCCGGGGTGCTGCCGGATCTGGGCTCGCACTTTTTGGACACCATCCTGTTCTGGTTCGGCAAGCCGGAGAATCCCTTTGAGGTGGTCTCGCGCCATGCCTTTGAAAACCGCGCCTTTGACCAGTTCTGCTTTGCCAGCGAAGGGCCGCCCTACATGCGCATGGAGATGACCCTGCTGAGCTGGCGCAACCACTTCTACGCCGACCTGCACTGCGAAAAGGGCAGCGCCCATATCTCCTCGCTCTGCAAGTGGGGGCCCAGCACCTTTATCGTGCGCACCCGCAAGCTGCCCAGCGGGCGGCCGGACGAGGAACAAAAGGTATTGGTGCAGCCCGACCCCACCTGGGACATGGAGTACCAGTATTTCAGGGAGCTGTGCAAAGAGGGATCGCACAACATCGAAAACGACATCTACATAAACACGGTGCTGGCCGGTCTGGCGGGCAAGTCGGTTCACCAGGCGGCGGGGTAACCGTGACGGCCGAGGTTGCTGACGCCAGGGACATAGTCTTCGCGGGCAAGTGCGCCCCCCAGGAGGAGCTTCTGGAGGCCATCGCCTCAGCGGGCCTGGCAGCGGCGGAGATATATCTGAACAGCGCTTGGCTTGCCAAGACCGAGCAGATCGCGGCCCTCTGCGCCCGATTCCCCCTGCGCTACGCCATCCACGCGCCCTCCGACGGGCTGGACGTCGAGCCCCTGGTCGCCCTGACTCGGGAGATGGGGGCCGAGGTGGTGGTGTTCCACGACATATTTTGGCAGGATGAATGGCGCGAGATAGCCGATGGCTTCTCCGGAGCCAACTGCCGGGTTTGCGTGGAAAACGTGGTGGCCGCCCACGAGCCGGTGCGGGTGATCCGCCGTTTCGGGCTGAGCCGCTGCCTGGATATGGAGCACCTGCAGATGCAGGTCAACGGGGTTTTTTCCGATGAGTTCATCCCCATCATCGCCCAATCTTCCCACATCCATTTGACCGGATATTTCAACGGCAGCGAGATGTGGCACACCCACCTGCACGACTCTCCCGAGCACAGCCGCAAACTGCTCGGCCTGATCCTGCGGGCTGGCTACAAGGGCATGGTGGTGTCCGAGGCGATGGTCAAGCACCAAACCCCGGAGGCTTTCCAAAAGCTGGCCGCCTTTGAGCGGCAGTGGAAAGAGGACCCGGGCGCGCGGCCCTGACCGCGTTGATTTGGGTTTGACATTGTGCTAGGGTGCCAATGAATTTAATGCGGTAACTAGGGATATTCATGGACAAAAACGTTATCGGTTACGCCGGTATGACCCATTTGGGCCTCAACTACGCGGCGGCCGGCGCCAGCAAGGGCTTCCCGGTGGTTTGCTACGATCCCGACCCGGATCTGATAGCCAAGCTCAACCAGGGCGATCTGCCGGTGTTGGAGCCCGGCCTGGACAAGTTGGTGGCCGACAACCGCGACCGGCTGACCTTCACCGCCGATCCTGATCAGCTTGCGGGCTGCGACCTGCTCTATATAGCCCAGGACATCCCCACCGATGACCAGGGACGCTCCGACCTGGAGCCCATCAAGGGGCTCATCGCCGAGGCCGCTTCCCACCTGGGCCCCCGGGGCCATCTCTGCGTGCTCTGCCAGGTGCCCCCCGGCTTCACCGGGGCTTTGGACCTGGGGCCGGTGCCGGTTTACTATCAGGTGGAGACGCTGATATTCGGCCGGGCGGTGGAACGGGCGCTGTACCCGGAGCGCTTCATCGTGGGCTGCCCGGACCCTTCCCAGCCCCTGCCGCCGGTGATGGCCGAGTATTTGGAAAGCTTCGGCTGCCCCATTTTGCCCATGCGCTTCGAGAGCGCCGAGCTTTGCAAAATAGCCATCAACTGCTTCCTGGTGTCGTCGGTGTCGACCACCAACACCCTGGCCGGGCTGTGCGAAAAGATCGGCGCGGATTGGCAGGAGATCGCTCCCGCCCTGCGCCTGGACCAACGCATCGGCCCCAAGGCCTACCTCATGCCCGGGCTGGGCATAGCCGGCGGCAACCTGGAGCGCGACCTGGCCACGGTGTGCCGCCTGGGCGACGCGCACGGCTGCGAGGTGGGCGTGGTGCGCTCCTGGATCAAAAACAGCTACTACCGGCGCTTCTGGGCCCTGCGCACCCTGCACGAAGTCATTTTGCAAAACATGGCCGACCCGCTCATCGCGGTGTGGGGCCTGGCCTACAAGGAAGACACCCACTCGATCAAGAACTCCCCCTCCCTGGCCCTGATCGGCCAGCTGCACCCCTTCCGCCTCCAGGCCTATGACCCGGCGGTGCCGGTGGAGGCCGCGGGCCACCCCAGCATTTCCGGGGGCGAATCGGAGATGGAGGTGCTGGAGGACGCGGACGTCCTGGTGATCATGACCCCCTGGAAGCAGTTCAAGGAGGCGGTCCCGGAGCGGATCGCGGCCAAGATGAAGGGGAGGGTGGTCATCGACCCCTACCGGGTTCTGGACGCGGCCCAATGCGAAGGGGCGGGCCTTGAGCATTACTCGCTGGGCATCGGCGGGCGCTAACAACTTTTGGAGATCAAAACCATGCTGGAAAATCTCAACCAGGCTCCTCAAAAACCCCAAAGGGTCGTGGTCATCGGAGCCTCGGGCTTTGTGGGACGCAATTTGGCGCAAAAGCTCGAGCAGGCCGGCATCGACTGCCTGGGGCTGGGCAGCAAGCAGGTGGACCTCCTGGCGCAAGGCAGCCATGAAGCCCTGGCCGGCATGCTCACTCCCCAGGACGCCCTGGTGATGTGCTCGGCCCTCACCCCGGACAAGGGGCGGGGCATCGGCACCTTCATGAACAACATGGTGATGGTGGAAAACCTCTGCCGGGCCATGGAGTCGGTGACCCCGGATTATGTCCTGTACTTGAGCTCCGACGCGGTCTACAGCTTCGACCAGGCGCTGGTCTCCGAGGAAACTCCGGCCACCCCGGAGGATCTCTACGGCACCATGCACTTCGCCCGCGAGATGATGCTCAAGGACGCCTGCCAGGCGCCTTTGGGCATCCTGCGCTCCACCTTGGTCTACGGGCCGGGCGACACCCACAACTCCTACGGCCCCAACCGCTTCCGGCGCATGGCCCGGGACGGCGAGATCACCCTGTTCGGCGGGGGCGAGGAAACCCGCGACCATATCCTGGTCACCGACCTGGCCGAGATTTTGCTGCTGATGCTCACGCACAAATCGGCCGGCCTGTTGAACGGGGCCACCGGCCAGTCGCACAGCTTTGCCGATGCGGCCCAGATGGTGGCGGATCAGTTCGGGGACGGGGTCGAGGTGAAAACCACCCCGCGGGCCAACCCCATCACCCACCGCTCCTTTGACTCCACCGCGCGCCTGCGGGCCTTCCCGGAGCTGAACCTGACGCCGCTGGACCAGGGCGTCCGGTTGGTGCATGAACAACTGGGGCCCCAGGGCGACTGATGCGCGAAGTCAACCTGCTGCGCGCGCTGCCTCAGACCAAGCGGAATCTGACCAAACGTCACGTGGGTCAGACCCAGGAGAATATCGCGGCGGCCAACAGGTTCGGGCGGGAATATTTCGACGGCCCCCGGGAGCAGGGCTACGGCGGTTATTATTACGACGGCCGCTGGGTGCCGGTGGCCAAGGACATCATCGACCACTTCGGCCTGACGAAAAACGACCGGGTGCTGGACGCCGGCTGCGCCAAGGGCTTTTTGGTCAAGGACCTGTTGGAAGCGGGCCTGGACCTGGAAGTCTACGGCCTGGACATTTCCCTTTACGCGCTGACCCACACCGAGGAAGCCTGTCTGGGCCGCATGGTCAGGGGAGACGTGCACCAGCTGCCCTTCAGGGACGACAGCTTCGCGGCGGCCATTTGCATAAACACCATCCACAACCTCGAGCGGGAAGACGCCCTGCGGGCGGTGAGGGAGATAGAGCGGGTCGCGCCGGGCCGCGGCTTCATCCAGGTGGATTCCTATTACACCCCCGAGCAGCGGGAGGAATTCATGCGCTGGGTGTTGACCGCCAAGTATCATGATTACCCGGATGCCTGGGTGGAGCTATTCAAGCAGGCCGGGTACACCGGATACTATTACTGGACCATTTTGGAGTAGGGAAAATGGGGAAAAAATTGAATTAGGCGAGGTCAATGGCCACGAAAGACATTGAAGTTTTTCCTGTGTCAAAAGCATAGAGAGTGCTCCATGATATTTAAAAGATTAGTCAGTAAAACAGTGGAAACTGTAAAAAAGCCTTCTCAAGAAGCATCCATAGTTGATCTTGCACGCAAGCATTACGAAAAGGCCGTAATTATTACAGCGCAAAACAGTTTTCCTGAATTTGGGAAGCGTTGGGATGGATTGTCTGGCCGGGCTAAATCAAAAATTCAACAACTTAACACCGCACGCGAAGTTGTACATGCCGCGCAAGGACCCTCATTGGGTTTCGAGTCGCGGAGGCCTGCCGAATATCTAGAGCGCGCTGCCGAAGATATTGAGGTACGCTTGTCGGTTGACTTCCCTCATTTTAGCTCATATATTCAACAATTCTGCGATTCAGATCTGTCGCTTCCTGAGTCTCTTTTGGTAAGAAATGGTCAACTGGTAAGCTGGCCAATGTATACACAAGTACGAGTGATAATGCGATGCCTTAGTCATATTTCCGACGTTAATACTTTGTTAGAAATTGGAGGCGGCACAGGAGGCCCAGCTCGTTTATGGCTCGTGAATCCAATCAGAAAACCTTTGCGTTACGTCATTGTTGATATCCCAGAATCGTTGTTTTTTTCTGAAGTTTTTTTGAGACATCATTTCGGAAACGATAAAGTCTCATATATTTATTCTCAAGATGATGTTGAGAAAGCAGATGATGCCCTAGCCTTGCTGGTTCCAATTGCTGCGATAGATTCACTGAATAAAATGTCTTTCGATTTGATACTAAACCATCTTTCCATGCAAGAAATGAGCGAAGAATGGGTTGATTATTATATGTCCTGGTTGGATCGGGTTAGGGCAAGATATTTTTATTCTTTGAATTATTTTGCACCGCCTCTTGACTCAATGCATGAGTCTGTAAACACATGGAGCCCAAGGCCGTCTGGATTGTGGAGTTCTGAGCTTTTGCTTTATAACTCTCATAGGGCCCCGCGCAGTTTCGCCGAGTCACTTTATTCGTCCGGTAGCGTAGAGGTAGATAAAAGATTTATTAGGGAGCTTATGTTTGATAAAATGAGTCGAGCCTTGACTCAACAGACACTGCTTGAACTAATGGATTGCGTTCGAATACTAGATGATGATGAATATTATTTCACTTTGGCAAATCATATTTTATCAAAGATGCCCTATGTCCCAAGAGAACTGTACTATATTGTTGCAAGGATAAGGAATAATGAATCAGTAACGTATAATAAAAATGCAAACGAAATTGAGGCAATGATGAAGACTGTGAAAGAAATCCGCAGTCGTGGGCCTGAGGCGGGATATTAGTTCCCCCATTGAAGGCGCGTTGCTAAATGATCAAAAAATATACGCCTGATATGTAAAACGTCAGGCGTAACCAACTGATACCGGAAGGGCGCCGCGTTTGGTTGGGCGTTTCAAAGAAGTACAAGGACGTTTTTTCTATAGTCTAGACAAGTGGTTCAGTTTTTCAGCCATCTAAAAAACTGATCTGTTTCAATTACCGAAGGGTGCATATCATGGGCAAAAAATACGTGGTCTTGGGCGGTGGAGGCTCTTTCGGCATCCACACTTCAAAATACCTTTTGGATCACGCCGATCCCGAGCTGGTCATTGGCGTGGGGCGCAACCCGGCGCGGCCGGAGCCCTTCACCCTTAACGTGGGCAAGGGGGACGACCGCTACCAGTACCATGCCATCCACATCTACTATGAGCTGGACCGGCTCATGGAGCTGTTTGACGAGATCAAGCCGGACGTGATCGTCAGCTACGCCGCCCAAGGCGAGGGCGCGGTGTCCTGGAAGAAGTCCTGGCGCTTTTTCGAGACCAACTCGCTGGCCCTGGCCAAGATGTGCGAAGAGCTGATGGACCGCGACTACCTGGAGCGCTACATCCACATCGGCACCTCGGAGCTGTACGGCTCGGTGGATTTCGCGGCCAAGGAAACCACCCCCATCCAGCCCACCAGCCCCTACGCGGCCTCCAAGGCGGCCGGGGACATGTACTTGATGTCGGTGAACCGGGTGCTGTCGTTCCCCATGAACATCATCCGGCCCTCCAACGCCTATTGCCCCGGACAGCTTCTGCACCGGGTGATACCCAAGGCGGTCATCTTCGGCCTGACCGGCCAAAAGCTGCCCCTGCATGGCGGCGGCAAGGCGGAGAAGTCCTACATCCACGCCCGCGACCTGGCCCGGGCCATTCTTCTGGTGTCTGAAAAGGCGCCCCTGGGCACGGTCTACAACGCCGGTCCGCCCGAGCCGATCTCCATCCGCAACCTCATGGTGGCGGTGGCCGAGGGCCTGGGCATGACCCTGGACGAGCTCTGCGAGGTCACCGAGGACCGCCTGGGCCAGGACTCCCGCTATTGGCTGGACAGTTCGGCCATCAACAACGACGTGGGCTGGGAGCCGGAGATCAGCCTGCAAGAGGGCGTTCAGGAGATGATCGAATGGGGCAAGAAATATCTGGACCAGCTCAAGGACTGGCCCTCTGACTACGTGTTGCGCGCCTAGCGGTTCGCCGCCCGCCTTGGCGGCGGGCGGCACGGACCGATGAGCAAGCCGTGGACAAGCCGGCCCAGACAAGCCGGTTTGTCCACAAGCTTCCGCCGGCCGGCGGTTTCAAGCGGCCGGCGGGTCTCGGCGCTAACCTTTTTTGCGCCGCCGCCCGGCATGTTGGCGGCGGCTCATGCCCAACGGGGTTTGCACCATGAACTCTAATTTTTCGCAACTTATCAAAGACGGCCGCTACATCGGCATGTCCCTGGATGGGGTCGATGGCGACACCGTGTGGCAACTGTATGTCTTCATGCAGCGGCTCAGGCTCCTGGAAAACGCCATCGCGGCCTTGTATTCGGAGCAGCAGATGCGCTGCCCGGTGCACTTCTGCGACGGCCAGGAGGCCATATCGGCCGGGCTGGCCCTGGCGATCCGGGACAGCGACCACCTGTTCAGCCATCACCGCACCCACGGTTTCTACCTGGCCAAATGCCGGGAGTTCAAGCCGCTGATCGACGAGATCTACGGCCGGATAAGCGGGGCCAGCGGCGGGGTGGCCGGTTCCCAGGACATCTCCTATTGCGAGATGAACTTCCACGGCGGGGCCATCCTGGCCGGCTCCATCGGCATCGCCGCCGGGGTGGCCCGGGCCATGCAAATCAAAAACATCCCCGCCTTGGCCTTTGCCGGTTTCGGCGACGGCGCGGTGGACGAGGGGGTCTTTTGGGAGACGGTCAATTACGCCGCCCTGCAAAAGCTGCCCCTGGTCCTGGTGTGCGAAAACAACGGCTATAGCGCCTTTTCCCCGCAGAACAAGCGCCAGGCGGTGATGGACATAAGCGCCAAGGTGAGAGCCTTTGGGATGCAGGCCCACAGCTTCTTTGGCAACGACGCGGTGGAGTCCCACCGGGTGATCTCCCAGGCGGTGGGAGCGGTGCGCCGCGGCGAGGGCCCCGTGTTCCTGGAGGGGCACACCTTCCGCTGGAGCGGACACGTGGGCCCGGAGGGCGACGACCAGTATCAGTACCGCTCCATGCAAGAACTGGCCTTTTGGAAGGACAACTGCCCCATCAAGCTGCTCGAAGAGAAGATGCTGGAAGAGGGGCTGGTGAAGCAGCAGGCCATCGACGATCTCGTGCGGCAGATCGGGCAGGAGTTGGACCAGGCCTTTGCCGAGGCCAAGCAGAGCCCCTTCCCCGAGCCGGTCGATTGGCATGCCATGAACTACGCCACCCAAACGCCCAAGGCCGACGAGCTGCTGGCGGAAGAAAAAAGCTCCGGGTTCGACCAAAACCAGGACCTGGCCATTCCCGGGCCCTATTGATCCCTTTCCCTCATAACCGTGTGAGCTCTTCAGATGCGCGAACTTGCTTATAACCAGGCAATCAACGAAGCCCTGCACCAGGCCATGGGGCTGGACGAAGACGTGATGGTGGTCGGCCAACTGGTGGACTACCGCTCCGGCATATTCGGCACCACCACCGGGCTGCTGGAGGAATACGGCAGCGAAAGGGTGCAGGACTTTCCCGTGGCCGAGAGCCTGATGACCCAGGCGGCCATAGGCGAGGCCCAGATGGGCATGCGCCCGGTGCTGACCCACCAGCGGCTGGATTTCATGATCTATTCCATGGACGCCGTGGCCAACTGGATGTCCCTGTGGCGCTTCAAGTCCAACGGCAAGCAGAGCCTCCCCATAACCATCATGGGGGTGGTGGGCCGGGGCTGGGGGCAGGGGCCGCAGCATTCCAAAAGCTTCCACGGCTGGTTCAGCCACCTCCCGGGCATCAAGGTGGCCATGCCGGCCACTCCCTTTGACGCCAAGGGCATGATGATGGAGAGCGTCTTCGGCGAGGACCCGGTCATATTCGTGGCTCACCGCTCCCTGTTCAGCATGCGCGAGCACGTCCCCGAGATGCCCTACCGGGTCCGCTTCGGAGAGGCCATGCTGCGGCGGCCGGGCAAGGACGTTTCCATCGTGGCCCTGGGGATCATGGTGCCCTTGGCCATGCAGGCCGCCGAGCTTCTGGCCGGGGAGGGCATCGAGGCCGAGGTCCTGGACCTGCGCTCCGCCTCCCCCCTGGACAAAGAGGCCATTTTGGCCACCGCCCAGCGCACCAAGCGCCTGGTCGTGGCCGACCCCGCCTGGCAAACCGCCGGGGTGGCTGCGGAGGTCATTTCCCTGGTCAGCGAGCACATGGGCGCGGACCTGGCCGCCAATCCGGCCCGGCTGTGCCTGCCGGACAGCCATACTCCCATGAGCCAAACCTTGGAGGAGCAGTACTACCCCACCGAGCAGGACCTGGCCGATCTTTGCAAAAAGATGCTCTAGGGGCTCGCCTGCCGAGAGGGGGGCCTCGCAGCCGCGCAGCCGGTGACGGGGCCCTGGGCGGCGGGGCGGAAGAAACGGACACGGCGGCCTTCGGCGGAGGCGCCCCGCCTGGCGAAGATTTTACTGGAGCGATTGTTCATGGCCGGACCCCCCAAATACATCCTCGAGAAACTACCCCAGACCGACGAGTTCAAAAAAGAGAAATGGGTCCAGGACCAGGCGGGCAGTTTTTTCATTTTCGACAGCGCCGTAACCGTCCGATTAGCCGCATCTTCCCTGAGTTACGTAGAGGTGTCATGATTCCTTTCGTCAAGGAGGCGAATCATGGCAGCGGGAAAGCAGGATCGGCCATCGCGGGACAAGGAGCAATATTGGCGGGGGCACATTG
>JAIPEN010000016.1 GCA_021737145.1 Desulfarculaceae bacterium
GCCACGAACTCGGCCGCGCCCTTGGAAGCAAGGCATTTGGTGATCGCGGCCGTCAACGTCGTTTTGCCGTGGTCGATGTGACCAATGGTGCCCACGTTACAATGCGGCTTATTCCGCTCAAACTTTGCCTTGCCCATGACGACACTCCTTGGGGAGTTAGGGTTTGCGGACGCCGTATGCCTTCCTCGTCCGCTGCCACTTTAAGTTTTTGGAGCCCACGATCGGGCTTGAACCGATGAACCTCTTCCTTACCAAGGAAGTGCTCTACCTGCTGAGCTACGTGGGCTTAAACTAAAAACCTCTTTATGAGTTCATCGCCGCCCCGGATGCCCGATGGCGGGTATTTACGTCTTTGGTGGTGAGGGGAGGATTCGAACCTCCGAAGGCGTTGCCGGCAGATTTACAGTCTGCTCCCTTTGGCCACTCGGGAACCTCACCAGGTTCTCTATTTGCTTTCGGCCCGCCAAGCGGCAAAGCCTACAAGGCCCCTCCCGGCCCGGAATATCCGGGCCGCTAGCGGCCCTTATAAGCCCCGCTGGCGGCTCGGCGGTTGCTGCCCTCTCGCGCCCGCGCCGCCGTTTCGGCTGGAGCTGGCGATGGGACTTGAACCCGCAACCTTCTGATTACAAATCAGATGCTCTGCCAGTTGAGCTACGCCAGCGTTTCAAGTGCGCAGAAATATACCCCACCCTTCCTCCGGAGGCAACCACTGGCGCACAACACTACGTTCCCTCCGGCTGGGACCGGGTGGCTAATCAATGGATTATTACACCAAGGCCGGGAATTTTGCAAGACCAGCGGCCCCAAAAAAACATACAAAGGCCGCCGCCTTGCGATACCCCCCCATCATTCCTATATTGGTTATATAGGGACACGCTCGGGCCAGGCGGCCCAGTGTGGGCCTTCACCTTTGTATAAGGCAGGACTTAGCATGAGCCAAGAAGAAAACAACATCCCCCGGGATGAAAAAACCAAGCGCGACGCACCGGACCACAAGCACCTGGAGCGTCAGCTCAGCGAATACGTCGCCAAAAAGTACGCTTCCAAGGCCCGCCAGGCCGCGCCGGAGTTCTGCCCCCTGCCCGGCATGGACGGCGAGGACGAGGACGGGGTGTGGAGCCGCATCAACTTCGACATGCGCCCCGAGGAGTTGGTGGGTTATCTGGATCAGTACATCGTGCGCCAGGACGAGGCCAAGGCCGTGCTGGCCACCAAGATATGCACCCACTTCAACCGGGCGAAATACCTAAGCAAGCACGCCTCCGACGACCCGGCGGACGGAGTGGGGCTCATCAAGAACAACGTGCTGCTCATAGGCCCCACCGGGGTGGGCAAGACCTACATGGTCAAGCTCATCGCGGCCAAGCTGGGGGTGCCGTTTGTCAAGGGCGATGCCACCAAGTTCAGCGAAACCGGCTATGTGGGCGGGGATGTTGAGGATTTGATCCGAGACCTGGTGCACGAGGCGGGCGAGGACCTGGAGCTGGCCCAGTACGGCATCGTGTATGTGGACGAGATCGACAAGATCGCGGCCTCCAGCAACCTCATCGGCCCGGACGTGAGCCGCACCGGGGTGCAGCGCGCCCTGCTCAAGCCCATGGAAGAGACCGAGGTGGACCTCAAGGTGGCCCACGACCCCATCAGCCAGATCCAGGCCATCGAGAGCTATCGCAAGACCGGCAAGCGCGAGAAGCGCAGCGTGAACACCCGGCACATTCTGTTCGTGATGTCAGGGGCTTTCAGCGATCTGCCCGAGGTGATCAAGCGCCGGCTCAACAAGAAGGAGCTGGGCTTCGGGGCCAAGGTGGCCGATCCCCAGGCGGACGCGGCCCTGTTTCACGAGACCACTCCCCAGGACCTGGTGGAGTATGGGTTTGAAAACGAGTTCGTGGGCCGTCTGCCGGTGAGCGTGCTCTTGGAGGAGCTGAGCGCCGAGGATCTGCACCAGATCCTGCGCAACCCGAACAACCCGGTGATCATCAGCAAAAAAAGGGACTTCGCGGCCTACGGCATCGACCTGCGCCTGGAGGACGAGGCCCTGAAGGCCCTGGCGGTTCAGGCGGCGGGGATGAAGACCGGCGCCCGCGCCCTGGTCACGGTGGTGGAAAAGGCGCTGCTGCCCTTCGAGCGGGTGCTTCCTTCCAGCGATATCCGCCACCTGCTGGTCACCCCGGAGCTGGTGGCCGACCCCAAGGCCGAGTTGGAGCGGGTCACCAACGGCGAGGAGGCCGAGGCCGATCTGGAACGCTTCGAGCTGGCCGGCCGGTCCGAGCGCATGGAACTGCTCAAGATGATCGCCAAGCGCGAGGCGCTCTATGCCGACAGCCTGGCGGCCGAGCTGACCCCGGCCCGCATGGACCTGATCGCCGACGAGTATTACCGGGCCGGCATGAGCCTGGGCGCGGCCTTTGACCGGGTGATCGAGCGCCTGCGCCAGGTGCGGGAGTTCGAGGTCGCCTTCTTCGACCGCTATGGTATAAAGATCAAGTTCAACGAGGCGGCGGAGGTGGCCATCTTGGCCGGGGCCGCGGCCGAGGGCTGCGGGGTGCAGATCTACTGCCAGCGCCTCAGCCAGGTGTTGGAGCCGGGCCTCAGGCTGGTCAAGGACCGCACCGGGCGCACCGACTTTCTGCTGCCCGAGGATGCGGTGTTCGACACGGACCGCTACCTGCACATGCTGTTCGAGGAGCACTACAACCAGACCCTGGGCGAGCCCCGGCAAAGCTAGAGCATTCGCTTTAATATAGCCGCCGGCCCCGCCGGGGTGGTGCGCCGCCAATTAAAACCCACCTGGATGCCGCGCCGTGCGGTATCCAGGACAAGTTTTTGAAAGGGAGGTTCGGAGGGAAAACTTTTTTTAAAAAGTTTTCCCTCCGGCTGCCCTCCGAAAGGCCATCCATGATAGGCATATCCAAGCTGTACTGCGGGACGGTTGAGCCCAGCGACGCGCTGCGTTACGGACGTAAATCCAAGGACTTGCCGAGCCATCTGCTTCAGTTCGCCGAGGACAAGAAGCCGGTGGTGGTCTGGAACATGACCAAGGCCTGCAACCTGAAGTGCGTTCACTGCTATGCCCACGCCACGGCCGGCCCGGCGGCCGACGAGCTGAGCACCGGCGAGGCCAAGGCCATGATCGACGACCTGGCCATGTACGGCTCGCCGGTGATCCTGTTCTCCGGCGGCGAGCCCATGATGCGGCCCGATCTGCCCGAGCTGGCCAGGTACGCCACCGGCAAGGGCATGCGCGCGGTGATCAGCACCAACGGCACCCTGATTACCAAGGATAAGGCCAAGGAGCTCAAGGACATAGGCCTGAGCTACGTGGGAGTGAGCCTGGATGGCATGCCCGAGGTGCACGACAAGTTCCGGGGCGTGCCGGGCGCATTCGAGCAAGCGCTAGAAGGTATTCGCAACTCCATGGCCGCCGGCCTCAAGGTGGGGCTCCGCTTCACCGTGTTCCAGCACAACGCCGCCGAGGTGCCTGCCCTATTCGACATCATCGAAAAAGAAGGCATCCCGCGCATTTGCTTCTACCACCTGGTCTATGCCGGCCGGGGGAGCAAGCTCCGGGACGAGGATCTGGGTCATGAGGGCACCCGCGAGCTCCTGGACCTGATCATGGACCGCACCAAGGCCCTGTTCGACAAGGGCATCTGCCCGGAGGTGCTCACCGTGGACAACCACGCGGACGGGCCTTACGTGTATTTGCGGCTTTTGCGCGAAGACCCGGAGCGGGCCAAGGAGGTCTTGGAGCTGCTCAGCTGGAACGAGGGCAACTCCTCGGGCCGGGGCATCGGCTGCGTGAGTTGGGACGGCACGGTGCATCCTGACCAGTTCTGGCGGCATCTGGACCTGGGCAACGTGCGCCAGAGGCCCTTTAGCGAGATATGGTCCGACACCAGCCACCCGGTCATGGGCAAGCTCAAGGACAAGCGGCCCCACGTGACCGGGCGCTGCGCGACCTGCCGCTGGCTGGACGTCTGCGGGGGCAACTTCCGGGTGCGCGCCGAGGCCGCCACCGGCGATCTCTGGGCCCCGGACCCGGCCTGCTATCTGACCGACGAGGAAATCGCCAAGGCCTAGCCGCCCAAATTAGCAGCCACTTTTCAGCCAACCACCTCTCCACCAGGAAAGGCGCGAACCCGTGCCTCTACTCGACCCAACCAAAAAGCATCCCATGGTCCTGCCGGACGGCACGGTGGTCAAGACCGTCGTGCACCTCAACCAGGTGATCGACCATCCCCGCATGGAGATCGGCGACTTCAGCTACTTCGGTCACCTGGAGGAGCTGGAGGATTACGCCGCCCACCTGGCGCCGTATTTGTTTCCGGTCAGCCCGGAGAAGCTGGTGATCGGCAAGTTCTGCCAGTTCGCCCACGGGGTGCGCATCATCACCAGCTCGGCCAACCACCACATGGGCGGGTTCTCCACCTTTCCCTTCAACAACTTCACCATGACGCCCCAGACCACCATGGAAGACATCATGGCCATCTTGCGCGGGCAGAGCCAAAAAGGCGATACGGTGATCGGCAATGACGTGTGGATCGGCATGAACGCCACGATCCTGCCCGGGGTGACCGTGGGCGACGGCGCGATCATCAGCTCGTGCGCGGTGGTGGCCGCGGACGTGGAGCCTTACACCATCGTGAGCGGCAACCCGGCGCTGCCCCTGAAGAAGCGCTTTGACCAGCCGACCACACAGGCCCTGCTGGACATCAGGTGGTGGGACTGGCCGGTGGACAAGATCGAGGCCAATATCAAGGCCATCACCGGCGCGGATATAGAGAGGCTGCGCGAGGTGGGGGCTGGGGGTTAGTTGCTGGGTGCGCGTCAAGAAGACGCTGGGGGATTTTGTGGGCCCCGGACCCGGCGTGTTATCTGACAGACGAGGAGATTGCTAAGCCGGGGGCCTAACCATAGGCCAGCTTGCGGCCCTCGTCCGGCATGCCATTCCAGGTCCGGCCGTCCAACAGGCGGCCGGCCTTCTTTTTGTTGACCCCGCCCCATTGCTTGAAAAAGAAGGGCACACCCTCGGCCAGGCAGCGTGTCTGAATCTGGCGCACCCATTCCTCATCCATGGGCCGGGCCTTGGGGCCGGACTCGCCGCCCACGATGACCCAATCGATGCCCTTCAAATTGAGGTTGGGAAGGGGGCCGAGCAGGGGCTCCAGGGACAGGAATTTGACCTTGGCTGGAGTGTCGCGAAGGTAGTCGATGCGATCCAGATAGTCGGCATTTTCCACGGTTACGCCCATCCAGATGTGCTCCGGCCAAGGCAGACGAGAGGCTACCTCGGCCAGGCGTGCGCCTCGCTTGGTGAGCACCTGGTAGTGGTGCTGGTCTCCCACGACCATTACCGCGAACACCTTCTTTATATAATCGGTGTCCACGCTCTGGTGGAAGAGGTCGCTCATTGAGTTGACAAAGATCATCTTGTGCTTTTTCCAGCCCAGGGGCACGTTGAGCATGTGGGGCTGGAGAGTCACCTTGAAACCGTGGGCATAGTTACGGTTGCCCATGGCCTTGAGCCGCTTGGCCATGCGTTCGGCGTAGCAGTAGCGGCACCCCTCGCTGATCTTGGTGCAGCCGGTGACCGGGTTCCAGGTCGCCTCAGTCCATTCGATTTTTGAATTCAGTGCTGCCATGATGCCTGCGGTGATGAATATTTCTTGAATATGTCTCGAACTATATTACCACCAACTGCTTTAGGTGACGCGAAAAACAGGTAATAAAGAGTTGAGTTTGTAGTGCTTCTCATTTCAATTGGCTTAGGTACATTTCCAAACCCGGCAACTTCTTTCAATCGCACTCGGAATGCTTCCGCCAGCTCATCGTTTCTAACTTTGGTTTCTATTTCTTCAAAAAGAGAGCCTTCTGTGGTCCACATAACCTCTTGCCACGAGCTATCCCCCCAAAACTTGTCCATGCGTTTGACCTGAGACTCAAGTACTTTTGACCTGTCACGCCTCCCAACATTCATGTTGATGTCCATAACTGGAAAGTTAATAAATATGTCAACCGCGTTCATCAGGCCGGCTTCTTGGATAACATGCCAGTCTAGGTGCAGGCCGTATGGATCTAAAATACACAGAGCCCTAACGCGCCTATCGCTTTTAATTTTTGGGAAAATATCATTCAAGAGAATTGCGTTGCAGTCGCCCTCAAAGATAGAGACATCCTGCCTTTCACCTGCAATTTGTCTTAACGATTCAACTTTCAATCTATTAATATCAACAAAGTAATACTCGGTAAATTTTGGCGTTACATATAATGCGTTAGTTGGGCTACCCTTAATGAATGTTTTAGTGGTCTTCGATTTGTGTTTTCCTGCACCAGCAAAAGCGTCTATATAAAAATATTTGGCCCATGTCTGCGCATTCATGATCGTTGAATATGCGGTAGCATATTCCCTGATGATGTCTAACTTTATTTCCGACCATAGACCGACTTCATCATACTCAACTACATCTCTCATGACGCCCCCCGGCTACTCAATGACACCATCCTCGCATAATATTTATTTAATACCATACAGATGTATCCTATCGCAACACCTTTATTGACCCCCTCCCCCTGCTCCGGTAATACTGTGCTCACAAACACTTAACCCCGTTTGCCGTGGAGGCGACCCCATGTCCTTCCCCCTGGTGCGCATGCGCCGTTTGCGCAAATCCGAGGCCATGCGCCGGATGGTGGCCGAAACCGTGCTCAATCCGGCGGACTTCATCTATCCCCTGTTCGTGTGCCCGGGCGAAAACGAGTGCCAGGGCATCGGGTCCATGCCCGGGGTGAACCGTTTTTCCATCGACGCGCTGGTCGAGGAGTGCCAGGCGGTGTACGACCTGGGCGTCCCGGCGGTGATCCTGTTCGGCATTCCCGAGCACAAGGACGCCCTGGGCACCGAGGGCTACAGCCCCAAAGGCATCATCCCCCGCGCGGTGCGGGCCATCAAAAAGGCGGTGCCCGGCCTGCTGGTGGTGTGCGACGTATGTTTGTGCGAATACACCAGCCACGGCCACTGCGGGGTGCTGGAAAAGGGCAAGGTGCACAACGACGCCACCCTGGAGCTGTTGGCCCGGGCCTCGGTGGCCTATGCCCAGGCGGGCTGCGACATCGTGGCCCCCAGCGACATGATGGACGGCCGGGTGTGGGCCATCCGCGAGGGCCTGGACGACGCCGGCCTGGAGGACACGCCCATCATGTCCTACGCCGCCAAGTACGCCAGCGCCTTTTACGGCCCCTTCCGCGAGGCGGCCGACAGCGCGCCCCAGGAAGGCGACCGCCGGGGCTACCAGATGGACCCGCCCAACTTCCGCGAGGCCCTGCGCGAGGTGGCCCTGGACGTGGAAGAGGGCGCGGACATGCTCATGGTAAAGCCGGCCCTGCCCTATCTGGACGTGCTCAGCGCGGTGCGCCAAGAGTTCGACCATCCCCTGGGCGCTTATCAGGTCAGCGGCGAGTACGCCATGATCAAGGCCGCCGGGCAGCAGGGCTGGGTGGACGAACAGCGGGTGATGATGGAGAGCCTCACCTGCATCAAGCGGGCGGGCGCGGACTTCATCCTCACCTACTTTGCCAAGGACGCCGCCGCCCTGCTGGGGAGCCGCTAACCATGCGCCTGGCCCTGTGCGGGATGCCCAGCGCGGGCAAGTCCACCCTGTTCGCGGCCCTGGCCGGACGCCGGGCGGCCGCAGGCGGGCGGGCCGAGTCCAACCTGGCCCTGCTCAACGTGCCCGACCCCCGGGTGGAGGCGCTCAGCGGTCTGTTCAACCCCAAGAAGACCACCTTTGCCCAGATAAGCTTTGTGGACCCGCCCCCGCCTCCGGCCAAACCCGAGGACCCGGCCGCCAAGCTGCCCCCCGAGCTGGGCCAGTGCGAGGGGCTTTTGCAGGTGGTCAGGAATTTCGACGGCGGCCTGGGCGCGCCCGATCCGTCCGGCGAGTATCAGGCATTCGTGGACGAGCTGCTCCTGCACGACCTGATCACCGTGGAGCGCCGTTTGGAGCGCATCGCGGGCGAGCGCCGGCGGGGCCGCGAGGTGGACAACGAAGAGATCGCCCTGTTGGAGCGGGCCCAGGAGCTTTTGAACGACGAGCGCCTGCTCAGCCAGGACCACGAGATCCCGGACCATCCCAAGCTGCGGGGCTTCGGGCTGCTCACGGCCAAGCCCCGCATCGTGGTGGCCAACAACGCCGAGGACGACCCCGAGCCGCCGGACCTGGGCGCGGGCGCGCCGCCGGTGGTGGTGCGCGCGGCCATCGAGGCCGAGCTGGCCGAGCTGGAGCCCGGGGAGGCGGCCGAGTTCATGGCCGACCTGGGCCTCAACGAGAGCGCCCTGGACCGGCTCATCGCCGCGGCCTACAGCGCCTGCCGCCTGATCAGCTTTTTCACCGTGGGCGAGGACGAGGTGCGCGCCTGGACCATCACCCAGGGCACCGACGCCCAGCACGCGGCCGGGGCCATCCACTCGGACCTGGAGCGGGGCTTCATCCGGGCCGAGGTCATGACCTACGACGACCTCATGGACCAGGGTTCCGAGGCGGCGATCAAGAAGGCCGGCCTCATGAAGGTGGTGGGCAAGGACTTCATCGTCTCCGACGGCGAGATAATGCACGTGCGCTTCAACGTATAACCCTTGACAGAAGGCCTGGTTGCCTCTAAATATTAGCCACTCTGGCGATGTAGCTCAGATGGTGAGAGCATGCGGCTCATATCCGCAGTGTCCGGGGTTCAAGTCCCTGCATCGCCACCATCAAGATTAGACAGGGCCGTCCCTCGGGGCGGCCCTTTTGATTTAAAGGCCGCCCGCCCCGCCCCGGCCCCTTGCCGTACAACCGAGAGCCCTTGCGCAAATACGTCATCCTCATAGCCATCCTCTCGGCCTTTCCTCCCCTGAGCACGGACATGTATTTGCCCGCCCTGCCCGAGCTGCGACAGCTCTGGCGCGAGCCCCTGGCCACGGTGAACCTCACCCTGATCGCCTTTTTGTTCACCTACTGCTTTTTCATGCTGCTCTACGGCCCCATCTCCGACCGCGTGGGCCGGCGCAAGCCCCTCATCGTGGGCATCAGTTTTTACGTGGCCGCCAGCCTGGCCTGCGCCCTGGCCGGGGGGGTGTGGTCCATGGTGGGCTTCCGGGCCTTGCAGGCGGCCGGCGCGGCGGCGGGCACCGCCCTGGCCCTGGCCATTGCCAAGGACATGTTCGAGGCCGAGCAGCGGGCCCAGGTGATCGCCTACGTCTCGGTGATCCTGGCCCTGGCCCCCATGCTGGCCCCCATGATCGGCGGCTGGATCATGACCCTGGCCACCTGGCACTATATCTTCGTGGCCCAGGCCGCCCTGGGCGGGGTGGCCCTGGTGGCGGTGTGGTTCATGCCCGAGCCGCTCCGGGAGTTCAGCGGCGAAAGGCTCCGCCGCTCCCTGATCACCTACGCCCGCCTGCTGGCCAACCTCCGCTTCACCGGGCTGAACCTGGCCACCGCCATCATGAGCCTGCCCTTTTTCGCCTTTATCGCGGGCTCGGCCGACATCTACATCACCCGCTTCGGCCTGAGCGAGACCACCTTCGGCTACTTCTTCGCCTTCAACGCCCTGTCGCTGATGAGCGGGTCTTTTCTTTTTTCGCGCCTGGTCCGGGTGGTCTCCACCAAGACCCTGCTCACCCTGTGCTTCGGGGGCATGCTGGCGGCCGGGCTTTGGATGTGCCTGAGCAACCACACCAGCCCCTGGGACCTGGCCCTGCCCAACTGGGTGCTGGGTTTCTGCGTGGGCCTGTCGCGCCCGCCGGCCACCAACCTGATCCTGGAACAGGTGGACCACGACACGGGCAGCGCCTCCTCGCTCATCGCCTTCAGCTTCATGCTGCTGGGCTCGCTGGGCATGTTCATCGTGTCCTTGGGATGGGCCGACAAGATACAGGTGATCGGGGTGCTGGGGGCCGGGGTGGGCGCGGTGGACCTGCTGTTCTGGCTGTGCCTGCGCAACCGCTTCGCGCCCCAGCGCTAGGGCGGCGCCCTGGACACGGCCCGATCCCTGGTATATATCCAGATGATCACACCCGCCTGCCCCGGGATGCCTGAGCCATGCCCTCTTTTCGCGTGAAAAATCTGGCCATAAGCATCGACAAGCAAGGCGCGGGCGACTACGCCAAGGCCACCTATCCCATCCGCTTCGGCAAATATTCCGAGATCCGCACGCCCGACTACGAGTTCCACTTCAACCAGAAGGGCGAGATACGCTTTATCCGGGGCCTGGGCATGGGCTGGCGCCACCCGGGCGAGCTACTCAAGCGCACCGACGGCAACGACTGGGTCTACTACTCCCTGGGCTCGGTGGGCGAGCGCATCAAGGACCTGCTGGGCGAGTATTACCTGCCCTGCCTGCCCTATCTCAGCAACTCCATCTGGGAGTTCAACCCCTTCAACGACGTGAACATCATGCAGGCCTTCGGGGCCTGGGCCCAGACCTGGGCCACCCTGGTGGAGATGCCCGGCGAGGGGCTGCCCCAGCCGGTGGCCGCCTTCCGGGAGATGGTGGCCGCCAACCACGACACCGCCCTGCACCAGAGCGCCCTGGAGCTCAGGGCCATCGGAGGGGAGCGCATCTCGGTGCTCCCGCCGGACACCCGCCACGTGGACTACGAGGTGATCCCCCTGATGGTGGCCGACGGCTGCCGCTATCACTGCGGCTTCTGCTGCGTCAAGTCGCCCACGCCCCACCGCCCCCGCCCCTGGAAGGACATCCAGGGCCAGATCGATAAGCTCAAGGCCTATTACGGCCCCAACCTAAGCTCCTACAAGGCCCTGTTTCTGGGCAACCACGACGCCCTGGGCGCGGGCGGGGAGCTGCTGGGCCGCGCGGCCGAAGCGGCGGTGGAGGGCCTGGGCCTGCAAGACCCCCAGCTGTTCATGTTCGGCAGCGCGGACTCTTTGCTGGAGTGCCCGGAGAGCCTGCTTGCCCGGCTGGACCGGCTCGGCGGCCGCACCTACATCAACCTGGGTCTGGAGTCGGTGGACCAGGCCACCTTGGCGGCGATCAAAAAGCCCCTGAGCGTGGCCCGCGTAAAAGAGGCCTTCCAGCGCATGCTGCGGATCAACCGCGACTACGAGGGCATCGAGGTGACCGCCAACTTCCTGCTGGGCGAGATGTTCAGCACGGAGCACTACGACTCCCTGAGCGAGCTCCTGGCCGGGGCCGAGCCGCCGCCCGGCCGCAAGGGCGCGGTGTACCTCTCGCCCCTGCTGGACAGCCCCCGCAAGCCGGAGCTGTTGCCCGCCTTTTCCCGGATCAAGCAGGCCAGCCGCCTACCCGCCTACATCTATCTGATCCAAAGGCTTTAGCCCCGCCTTGCTCCGGCCTCCTGGCCCGGCTACCATGAAAAGGCATGCCCCGGCGCGCCAATCCGGGCCTTTTCTGGGGGCAAGGAGGCATCCATGACGAAAGCGCAACTCTGGCTGGTCATCGCGGTGGCCCTGCTGGCCGGTCTGGCAGGGGGGACCGTCGCCGGCGGCCTGGCCGTGGCCCAGGGCAAGAACCCCCACGTTATCAGCGCCAACCAGTTTCGCCTGCTGGGCCCGGACGGCGACACCCGGGCCACCCTGGAGGTGACCCCCCAGGGCGGAGTGGCTTTGGTCATGAACTGGATCAACGGACGGCCCGGGGTGCTCATCTCGGCCAACCACCTGGGCGAGTCGCGCGTGTTCCTGGCCGATGAGCGCGGAGCGCCCCGCACCGGCCTGGCCGTGACCAGCAAGCGCCTGGCCGGGCTGGTGGTCAACGACTCCCGGGGCAAGCTGCGGGCGGCGGTGATGGAGCAGAACGGCACCGCCCAGGTCTCCATCACCCGGCCGGGCCAACCCCGCCGTTTCGCCCTGGACCTGATGGTCAGCCGCCGGGGATTCCCCAGCCTGGCCTTCAAGGACCCCCTGGGCCACAACCGCCTGCTCCTGGCCATGGGCCAGGAGAACAAGCCCCTGATGTGGCTGTTCGACGACGCCGGCCGCCGCCTCTGGGCCGTGCCGGGAGAGGACCGATGATGACCTGGGACCAGCTCAAGGCCCGGCCGGATTTGATCGGGCGCATCGACTGGGAGATAACCCCGGCCCAGGCCTTCGAGGCCTTTCAGATAAAGTCCACCGAGGCCCACCGCCACCGGGGCCTGGGCGAGGTGCTTTACTTTTATCTGTCCACCTGGCGGGGGGAGCGGCGGGTGTTGCTGATCGAGCGCACCTACACCTCCAGCGAGGAGCTGGCCGAGGCCCCGGCCCCGGCCGAGCTGATGGAGCGGGCCGCGCTCGCGGGCGAGGGCCAGGACATGCCCCGGGGGCAGCTGCCGCTGAGCCCGGAGCTCACCGGCTGGCTGCGCAAGGAGCTGGGAGCGGCCTAGCTACCTTCCCTGGCAGGGGGTCAGCCAGGCGCAGTCCTCCTGGCGGCAGTCGTAGATGCGGCCGAAACAGGGCTGATTGCCCTCGGCCACCTGGATGGCCCGGATCAGCTCGCCCTGGTCCAGCTTGGAATAATCCTTTAGCTTGAATTTGCGGGCCGTCTCGTGCAGCAGAATGGCCAGGCTCAGCTCGTTCTTCCTGAGCTTGGAGTAGTTGGTCATCTTCAGCTTGCGGGCCTGCTCTTGCAGTTGCTTTACGGTGGGCATGCCAAGGCCTCCGGCTAAAATTCCCCACTTCTACCAAAAGTATCAACCCGCCGCGTGGCCCAGGCAAGGGCGAAACGCAATCTTCACAGGAGGGCCGGGCCGGCCGGCCTATTCGCAGCCCGAGGCCCCGCAAAAGGAGCAGGCCAGGCAGCCGCCGTCGGTCTTCAGGAGGCCGCCGCAGCGGGGACAGTGACCGGATAAGTGCACCCGGGGCGGCGGGTCCTGGCCGGGCAAGGGCAGCAGCTCCAGAACCTGGCGGCCCCGGCTGCCGCTGCGGAACACGGTGACCCCCTTGAGCCCCAGGCCGTGGGCCGAGACGAACACCTCCTTGACCGCATCGGGACCGGCCGAGGCGGGCAGGTTCACCGTCTTGGACACCCCGTTGTCGGTGTGCTTTTGAAAGGCGGCCTGCATGGCCAGGTGCTCCTTGGGCAACACCTGGTGGGCGGTGGGGAACAGGGCGGCGGTCTCCGGGGGCAGGCCGGACACCGCCCCGGCCTTGCCTTGGCCAGCCAGGGCGGCCAGGTTCTCCGGGCTGTCCAGGCCCAGGGAAGTCAGGCGGGCCATGAAGCGCGGATTGTACTCCACCAGTTGCTCGCCCTCCAGCACCCGCCGGGTGTAGGCCAGGGCGAAGTAGGGCTCTATGCCCGAGGAGCAGCCCATGAGCAAAGACAGGGTGCCGGTGGGGGCCACCGTGGTCACGGTGGCGTTACGCATGTGCTGGTGCTCCCCGGCCAGGCGGCTGGCCTTGAAGGCCGGAAAACTGCCCCGGAGCTGGCCCAGCTCCGCGCTGGCCCGGCGGGCCGCCCCGGAGATGCGGGCCATGATCTCGCTCCCCAAGCGCACCGCCTGGGGCGAGCCGTAGGGCAGGCCCAGGTCCACCAGCAGGTCGGCCAGGCCCATGACCCCCAGCCCGATCTTGCGGGTGGCCTGGCTGGCCTTGGTCACCGCGGGCAGGGGGTGGCGGTTGATGGTGACCACGTTGTCCAAAAAGCGCACCGCCAGGGCGGCCGCGTCCTCCAGGGCGGGGTAGTCCACCTGCCCGCCGCGCAAAAAGCGCGGCAGCACCAGCGAGCCCAGGTTGCAGGACTCGTGGGGCAACAGGGGCTGCTCCCCGCAGGGGTTGGTGGCCTCCAGGTCGCCTAGGGCCGGGGTGGGGTTGCCCCGGTTGATGGCCTCGTAAAAGGCCAGGCCCGGCTCGCCGCTGGCGTGGGCCGCGCCCACGATGCGCTCCAGCAGTTCGGCCGCTTCCACGCTGCGCACCACCGAGCCGTCGCGGGGGTTTATCAAATCCCAGCCCGCCCCGGACCGGGCCGCGGCCATGAAGGCGTCGGTGGCCATCACCGAGATGTTGAAGTTCTCCAGGCGGCCCGGAGTGCGCTTGGCCACGATGAACTGCTCGATGTCCGGGTGGCTGGCCGCCAGCAGGCCCATGTTGGCCCCCCGGCGGGCTCCTCCCTGCTTCACCGCCTCGGTGGCCATGTCGAACACCTGCATGAAGCTAAGGGGGCCGGAGCTGATGCCGTGGGTGGTGGCCACCACGTCGCCGGCCGGGCGCAGGCGGGAAAAGGAAAACCCCGTGCCCCCGCCGGACTTGTGGATCAGGGCGGTCTCCTTCACCGCCTGGAAGATGCTCTCCAGGCTGTCCTCCACCGGCAGCACGAAGCAGGCGCTCAGTTGGCCCAGGGGGCGGCCCGCGTTCATCAGGGTGGGGCTGTTGGGCAAAAAGTGGCCGTCGGCCATGAGGCTGGTAAAGGCGCGGCGCATGTCCCGGCAGGCGGAGGCCCCGCCAAAGGGCTCCTCGGCCCGGGCCACCGCGTCGGCCACCCGCCGGAGCATCTGCTCCGGGGTCTCGCTCACCCGGCCCTGGGCGTCGCGGGCCAGATAGCGCCGCTCCAGCACCGGCCGGGCGTGGGGCCCAAAGGGGAAGGATTCCGCACTCATGTACCTAAGATACCGCCAAAGCAGGGTGAAAATGCAAGGGAACGCATATGCCATAAAGGCCGGGCGGCCCCAGCCGCTATTCAGCCAACAAGGGGCGCACGCAAAAAAGCACCGGCAAGATTGCGATATGGTTCGCCGCCATGCCGGCGGCTGACGCGGCCGGACCCACGGCCTACCGGGGGATATGCGGCCTCATCCCGGCCTTGCCACGCGGGGGTGCAGGCTTCATGATGGGAACATTAGCAAAGGATGGCTGTCATGATTGCCCTGTTTTATCTGGCCGTGTTCATCGCCGGCGCCTGGCTCAACCTGTGGCTGATCAACCCGCCGGTGCCTTTCATGGCCGGGGTGAGCATCATGATCAAGTGGCTCTTGTTCGCCTTCCCCGGGGTGGGGGGCCTCCTGGCCGCCTATGCCCACACCGCCCGGGCCGACAAGACCGCCGCCTACATCGGCTGGCAGCCGGGCAGCCCCTTCCAGTTCGAGGTGGCCATGGCCAACCTGGCCCTGGGAGTGGCCGGGGTCATGTGCCTGTGGATGGGCCCTGGCTTCCAGGCCGGAGTAGGGGTGGTCTTCAGCGTGTTCGTACTGGGCGCGGCCAGGGGCCACTTCGACCACCAGAAGCAAGCCGAGAACAAGGCCCCGGGCAACTCGGGCGTGTTCCTGTGGCTCAACGACATCATCGCGCCGGCGGCCATCCTGGTGCTCATGGGCATCCGGGGCATCTTCGGCTCCTAGCTTCGGCCACACCAGCTGCGACAGCTTCTCCCTACCCAAAGAGGTGGATGCCCACGCCTGGATGACCCTGTCCCCTGCCGCGAAGATTGGAATAAGCACGGCAAGGTGACCCATAGCGGCGGGGTGAGGCAGGGCAGTTAGCAGAAGCGGCAACTGGGCCCCGCGCCCACGCAAAAGAGCCTCCGGCCCAGCGGCCGGGGGCTCTTGTTTTTTGGCGAAACCGGGTCTAGGAAGCCAGATTCTTGGCCGCGAAGTCCCAGTTGATCAGATGCCCCATGATGCCCTTGATGTAGTCGCCCCGCCGGTTCTGGTAGTCCAGGTAATAGGCGTGCTCCCACACGTCGATGGTGATCACGGGCTTCATGCCGTCCACCATGGGGTTCAGGGCGTTGCTCGAGCTGACCGCCACCAGCTTGCCGTCCTTGAGGGCCAGCCAGCCCCAGCCCGAGCCGAAGCGGGTGGCCGCCGCCTTGACCAGGGCCTGCTTGGCCTGGTCCACCGAACCGAAGCCGGCCTTCATCATGGCGGCCAGCTTGCCGGTGGGCTCCCCGCCCCCGCCCGGCTTCAGGCTCTGCCAATAAAAATTGTGGTTCCACACCTGGGCCGCGTTGTTGAACAGATAGTCGTCCTTGCCATAGGCGCCCAGGATGATCTGCTCCAGGCTCTTGCCGGCCCAGGGGGTGCCCTTGATGGCCGCGTTGGTCTTTTTCACATACCCCAGGTGGTGCTTGCCGTAGTGAAAGGAAACCGTGCGGGCGCTGATATAGGGAGCCAGGGCGTCCTGGGCATAGGGCAGGGGCGGACGCACGATCTCCCCGGCGCGGGCGCTCCCCGGCCAGGCCGCGCCCAGGCCGAGGGCGGCGGTTCCCAGGGCGGCGGTTTTGATGAATCGACGGCGCTGCATGCCTTTTTGGCTTTGGTCCATGACGGGTTCCTCCTGCATTGCGGTTGCCGGGCCCAGGGGAGCAGGCCGAGGGTCCTAGTATCAGACTAGGCTCCCGGGCGGGGCGAAACAAGAGGCTCTCAGGACTTGGAGCGGGGGCGTCCCAGGCGCTGGGTGGTGGGCGGGGTGGGCAAACGGGCCGAACCGGCGTGGGTCAGGGCGTGCCACATGTTGGCCCGTATCTTTTTGTTCTCCCGGTGCATCTCGTCGAGCATCCCCCGCATGCGCCCCCGGCTGCTCTGGCCGGCGCTGGGGCAGCAGGGCGGCTGCACCGGCAAATCCTTGGCCGCGGCGAAGCGCCGGGTGATGTCCGCGCTCATCAGGCTCAGCGGCCGGATGATCACCAGGTCGCCATGGAACAAGGGCTGCACCGGCAGCATGCTGGAGATGTTGCCCGAGTAGAACAGGTTCATCAAAAAGGTCTCGAAGATGTCGTCCTGGTGATGGGCCAGGGCCAGCTTGGCGCAGCCGTTTTCGCCCGCGGCCATGAACAGGCGCTGGCGGCGCTTGAGGGAGCAGAAGAAGCAGGGGCTTTTTTCGCGGTTCTCGTCGGTGTGGGCCCGGGGTCCATAGTCGGTCTCGATGAGCCGGAACTCCACCCCCAGGCCGGCGCAGAAATCGGCCAGGGCCGCGTGGTCCGTGGAATGGAAGCCCATTTCCACGTGAAAGGCGATGAGCTTGAAATCGATGGGCACCCGCCTGAGGCGCTCGGACAAAAGCCAGGTGAGGGCCAGGGAGTCCTTGCCCCCGCTGAGCCCGATGGCCACCCGTTCCTGGTCGTGGATCATGGACCAGCCGTGCACCGCCTTGCCGCAGAGGCTAACCGCCTGGCGCTCCACGTAAGCCACCCGGCTACAGCTCCAGGGTCAGCCCCGCGCTCAGGTTGCTGAAGCGCGAGCCCAGCTCGGACTGCATGCGCCCGGCCATGCTCAAACCGGTGCAGTGGCCCGCGGCCACCATCAGCTCGGAGCGCGCGGCCAGCTCGGCCAGGGCGGCGGCCTGCTGCTCGGCCGGGGCCGGGCCCAGGTGGGTGCCCCCGGCCAGCAGCACCACCGGACGGCCGGCCGTCTCTTCGGCGGCCAGGAGCACGTTGATGGCCCCGGCGTGGGCGCAGCCGGTCAGGCACACCGGGCCACCCGGCGCGTCGATGAGCAGGGCCAGGTCGTCGGGGAGGGGATCGGGCACTATTTTGCCGTCCTGCTTGGTCACCAGGTTGGCCATGGGCCCCTCGAAGCTGGTCTGCCGGGGGATGGGCGCCAGCAGGGTGATGCCGGGCCAGGGCTCCACCGGCTTTTCCACGAAGTGGAAGCGGGCCCCCAGGGCCTCGTAGCCGGACTGGGCCAGGGGCGGGCCGATCTCGCGCATGGGGTCGGTTGGCAACAACTGGGCCAAGTGGCAGCCGAACACGTTGGGATGGCACCACACGTCCACCGCTTTGGAGCGCGCCTGCAGCAGGGCCTCCAGCCCGCCCATGTGGTCGTAGTGGCCGTGGCTGATCACCACCGCGTCCAGGTTGTCCGGGTCCAGCTCCAGGACGGCCAGGTTGGCCAGCAGGGCCTGGCCCATGCCGGTGTCGTACAGGATGTTGACGCCCTGGTGCTCCACCCACATGCTGAGGCCGTGCTCGCCCAGCAGGCGGGAGGCGAATCCCACCGAGTTTTCCACCACCACGGTCAGGCGGCTCATGACTCATCCTCCGGGGCCGGCTTCACGTTTTTTTCCAACGCCTCCATCACCCGGTCCATGCGGCTGGGCGGCGGGGCCAAAAACTGCTCCCGCTGCTCGGGGGTGTAGTGCTCCTGGATAAAGGCGTCCACGTCGAAATGAGGGGCAAAGCAGGTCAGCACCCGGTTGCAGGGGAGGCCTTCCTGGGCCTGGCGGCAGTAGGCAAAGTTGATGGTCTGGCCCAGCATGGGGCACCAGAAGTGCTCCACCGCGTCGAAATCGCTTATCTGGCTCATGATTCCTCCCGGGGCTCATCCACCCCCGGTATCCAGGGCTTGAGGTCCAGCACCGGGGTGCCGTCCACCGCCTCCAGGCCTTTGACGGTCAGGCGGTTCCCCTCCAGGGACTCCAGGCGCACCAAGGTCAGGGAGATGGGGTTGGGGCGGTGGGGGCTGCGGGTGTTGAACAGGCCGGTGAGCGGCCGGGAGCGGTCGCCCCGGGGGTGAACCTTCAGCTTGGCCGGTCCCGCCTGGTCGTAAAGGCACAGGACCCACAGCCAGCGGCCCGGCTTCAGCCCTTCCAGGCCCTCGGCCCAGGCGGGGTCAAGCTCGATGATCGAGCTCAGGCCGGCTTCGGGGCCTTGTTTGGGCGCGGCGTCCAGGCTCTCGATGCGGTTGAGCACTGTCCCGATGGGGCTGTATTGCCTGGCCCCGCCCATGGCGTCCCTACTTCCCGGCCCCGGCCGCCTCGGGGCTGCCCATGGGCACCCAGATTATGGTGGAGCGGCTGTCGCAGCCTGGTATGGGGCTCTCGCTCTTGCCCTGCACCGGCACCAGGATCTCGGCCGCGGCCCGCAGATCGCCCAGGAAGGCCTGCACCATCTGGCGGCGCTCCTGGGACAAGAGAATCTCGTTGAACTGCTCGCGCTTGTCCTTGATCTCCTGCTCGGTGGCCGGCTTGCGCTCGGCCAGCACTCCGGCGGCAAAGGCGCCGTTGACCGTCACCGGGGCCGTGAGCACCGGCTTGATCTCGGGCCTGAGGAACAGCGCGTGCACCAGGCCGCCCGAACCGCTCAGGTCCTTGATCTGGGCGCCCTTCTTGAGCCAGTCGGTCTGCTTGGCGCCGGGGATGCGGGCCAGTTCCTTGGCCGGTTCCTTGACCCCGGCCAGGTCTCCCAGCATCTTGGCGGCCTCGGCCTTGGCCTTGACCTCGGCCATCCCGGCCACCACCGCGGCCCGCACGTCTTCCTCGACCTGCTTGAAGGGCTTGGCCTGGGCGGGGATGCGCTGCTTGATCACCGCCAGGATGGAGCCGTTGTCAAAGGTCAGGGCCGGCACCGGCTGGCCGGCTTCCAGGTCCTGGGCCGCGGCGAAGAAGTCCTTGAGCCCGGGCAGGCCCTCCACCTTCTGGCCCTGGGCCACCTTGGGGGAGTTCTGCACGCTGGTGTTGTTTTCCTTGGCCAGTGACTCCAGACTTTCGCCCATGGCCAGGCGGTCAAAGGCGCGCTCGGCCGCGGCCTGGGCCATGTCCTTGGCCTGGCGCTCGGTCAGGCGCTTTCTTATCTCGCCCTTTACCTGCTCCAGGGGGGTCACCGTGGCCTGGTCGTGGGAGTTGACCTTGATCACGTGCCAGCCGAACTTGGTGCGCACCAGGCCCACCTCGCCGGGCTTGAGGGAAAAGGCCAGCTTTTCGAACTCGGGGACCATGGCCCCGCGCTTGAACTTGCCCAACTCGCCGCCCTGGGCCGCGCTGGGCCCCTGGGAATACTTCTTGGCCAGGGCCGCGAAGTCGGCGCCCTTTTTCTTGGCCAGGGCCATGATCTTCTCGGCCTCGGCCTTGCCCTCCGCCACCTCGGCCTCGGAGGGCTTTTCAGGCAGCTTGATCAAGATATGGCTGGCCCCCACCTGCTCGGGCTTGGCGTAGCGGTCGCGCTCCATGTCGTAGGTGTCGGACACGTCCTGGTCGGTCACCTGCACCTGGTCGCGCTGGGCGGCCACCGGGAAGACCACGTAGTCGAAGACCACCATGGCCGGGTTCATGTAGCTGGCCAGGTTCTTCTTATAGTAGTCCTGGAGCTGCTGGTCGGTGGTCTTGACTTCTTTTTTATAATCCTCGGGCTTGAACAGCAGGTACACGCCCTTGACCTGGGCCAGCTGTCCGGCCAGCACCTGGTCCACCTGCAGGGGAGTCACCTGGCCGGCCCCGGCCACCAGGGCGGCCAGCTTGGCCATGCGCAGCTCCTGGCGCACGCTGGCCTCGTAGGTCTCGGGGGCCAGCCGGTTGCGCTCCAGCAGGCGGCGGTAATAGCGCTCGTCAAAACGGCCGTTCACCTGGAAGGCGGGGGTGGAGGCCACCTGGATGGCCACCTCCTGGTTGCTCACCCGCACCGCCATCTGGTTGGCCGCCTGGTTCAAAAGCACCTGATCCACGATGGTGTTCAGGGCCTGCTGCCGCAGGTTGAGCAGGGGGGCGATCTGATCGAACTGGGCCCCGAAGCGCTGCTTGGACTGCTCCACCAGGTTGTTGTAGGTGTCGGACACCCGGGCCTCGGCGATGGACTCGCCATTGATCTTCACCGCCAAACGAGGAGGCTCGCCGCCATAGTTGTAGGCGCCCCAACTCAAGGCAAAGGCCAGGGCGATGGCTCCCAGCAGTATCTTGATCATCCAGTTGCCGGCGTGCTTGCGCATCATTTGCAGCATAGCGGGTGGTCTCCCCGAGGTTTTCCAATTCTGTCGGGCCGTTATCGGCGAAGAGCAAAATTATCACGCCTTCGCCCGCCAGTCAACGCACCCGAGTTCACAGGAAGCTTGGCCCCGGGGGAAAGCTGGCATATAATTGGCTATCCAATCGCCCAACAAGGGAGGCTCCGGGAGCATGGCTCGCCGCATTGACATCTGCGCCCAAGATCTGCCCCAGGTGGACCTGAGCCTGGTTGAGTCCGAAAACCTGTCACCGCTCACCTCTTCGGTGTCCGCCCGGGTGCACGGCATTACCAAGGGTGGAGTGGAGGTGATCCTCAAACAGGCCTTTATCGACGGCTTCCACGTGCTCATGGACGTGCACAACACCACCCAGAAGCTGGTGCAGATAACCCTGCCCGGCGAGGGCGGCGAGGCCCCGGAGGGGCTGCGCCTGTGGGGCGACATCGTGCGATTCAACCGCCTGGAAGGCTCCTCGGGAGCCTGTTTTTTGGTGGAGCTGGTGTGGATCAAGGACAAGCCGGTGAAGGAAGCCCGGGCCCGGCTGCTCAAGCGCCTGGCGCGGCTGCACAAGGGCGGGGGGGAGAAATCGGCTTGAGGGCCGCACGCCTCCTGACCTGTTTTTGCCTGGCCGCGCTCCTGCTGGCCGCGGCCTGGCCGGCCGGAGCCGAGGAGCAGGAGTTCTTTTTCCGGGTGCTGGACAGCCGCGACCGCCCCGTGCCCACCGCCATCCTGGAGGTGGAGCCCCTGGCCGGCAAGCCGGAGAACGCCCCGCCCTTCAAGGCCAATGAAGAGGGAGTCATCCGCCTGCCCTGGACCCCCCAGGTAAAGCGGGACACATCCCCCGGCGGCGACGAGCACATCAACTATCTCAGCGCCCTCCGCTGGCGGGTGATCGCCCCGGACCATTTGAGCGCGGTGGGCGCCTCCCGGGTCGAGGACCAGAGCCGCAAGATGGCCGACCCGCTCCTGGCCAAGCTCAGCCGCAAGGCCAAGTTCTCGCCCCAGGGCGAGACCGTGGTGTTGCGCACCACCGGGGAGCTCTTCGCCTTCCCGGTGCCCAAGCCGCCCCAGAGCGACCCCTTGGTCAAGGCCTGCCTGGACTTCCGCCGCAAAAACGCCCTGGTGGCCCTGCGCCTGGGGGCCCGTTTCGCCTGGCCCGCCTTCAACCGGGAGGACAACCGGCTGGACCTCCTCTTGGACTGGGTGGGCGCGCCCTGGGGAGACACGGCCCCGGCCCCCCTGATGTCCAAGGTGACCCTGTTCAGCGGCCTGCCCCTGATGATCGCGGCTGGCCAGGACCTGCCCCCCATCAAGGGAATCGACAGCCTGCGCCTCACTTTTTACAGCAACATCTTCCCGGCCGGGGACGAGCACGCCATGCCCATCCCCGCCAGGGTGGTGATCGAGGCCCCCTTGGACCAGATCCGCCGCCTGGCCCGGGGAGAGATGCGGGCCGGGGCCTTTTTGGCCCAGCACCCGCCCCGCCTGGAGGTCGACCACTGAGCCCAGGCCCCTTGGAGCCGCCATGAAAGACGACGCCCTGCAAAAGGCCCACCTCATCTATGAAGTGGAATCCAAGCGCATAGAGGGCCTGCTGGCCAAGGACGAGGTGTACAGCGGCATGCTCGAGCGCCTGGAGCAGGCCGAGCGCCGCCTGGCCGGGACGGACCACAAGGCGGCCGAGGCCATGGCCGAGGCGCGCAACCTGCTCTTGGAGATGACCCGGGAGGCCAGCTTCAAGCTGGGCTACGTGCTGGCCAAGGACTACCCCCTGGACGAAACCTTCACCCTCTAGGCCTTGCCCTGTGCAAAACGTTGGGAACATGGACTACAGTTTCACTCCCATGGAAGACCACCACCGCGAGGCGGTCACCGCGATCCTGAATCATCACATCGCCACCGGTTTCGCGGCCTATCCCAGCCAGCCCCTGCCCCCCCATTTCTGGGATTACCTGCGCCGCATGGCCCAGGGCTATCCCGCCTATGTGGTGGAGCTGGACGGCGAGGTGGTGGGCTACGGCATGCTGCGGCCCCATCTGCCGCCCGACACCCTGAAGCGCACCGCGGAGATCGGCTACTTTCTCCTGCCCCAACACTGCGGCCAGGGCCTGGGCGCCCGGCTGCTGGAGCTCTTGACCGCCGAGGCCAAGGCCATGGGAGTGGACAACCTGCTGGCCAACGTGTCCTCCAAGAACCAGGGCAGCCGGCGCTTTCATCTGGCCCACGGCTTCAGCGAGGTGGGGCGCTTCAAGCGGGTGGGCCGCAAATGGGACCAGGACTTTGACTTGATATGGTTTCAAAAATTTATTTGAGCTTTTTTCGCATCCATCGCTATCCGGGAGTCAACCATGGATCTGAAGTACACCATCTATGAAGTTAAGGACCGCGTGGCCCTGATAACCATGAACCGGCCGGAGCGGCTCAACGCCTTTATCCCCGCCCTCAGGCACGAGGTCATCGACCTGCTCAAGCAGGCCGACCAGGACGACCAGGTGCGCGCGGTGGTGATCACCGGCGCGGGCCGGGCCTTTTGCGCGGGCATGGACCTGGCCTCCGGGGGGGACGCCTTTGTAAAGGCCGACATCGAGGACAACAACGAGGACCCCATCGCCCACCGCGACGGCGGGGGCCAGGTGGCCCTGGCCGCCTTTAGGTGCCGCAAGCCGGTCATCGCGGCCATGAACGGCCCGGCCGTGGGGGTGGGACTGTCCATGACCCTGGCCATGGACATGCGGGTGGCGGCCGAGGACGCCAAGATGGGCCTGGTCTTCACCCGGCGGGGCCTGACCCCCGAGGCCTGCTCCACCTGGTTCCTCACCCGCCTGATCGGCGCGGCCAAGGCCCTGGAACTGGCCCTGACCGGCCGGGTGTTCCGCGCCCGCGACATGGCCGACACCGACCTGTTCAACTACGTGCTGCCCGCCGAGGAAGTTTTGCCCAAGGCCATGGAACTGGCCCGGGAGATCGCACAAAACGCCTCGGCCACCTCGGTGGCCCTGGCCAAGGCCATGATCTGGCACGGGGTCAGCGAGCCCGATCCCCAGGCAGTGCACCTTATCGACTCGCGGGTGTTCCATTGGGTTTCGCGCCAGGACGACGCCAAGGAGGGCATCGAGAGCTTTTTGGAGAAGCGGCCGCCTGAGTTCAAGATGAGCCCCACCAAGGACATGCCCGATTTCTACCCCTGGTGGAGCGAGACCAAAGTCTGAGCCGGAAGGCTTAAGACATACTCGCTAATGCTTCGTGGCCCCGGCAGAACCGCTGTCAAGGCCCATCTATATTAATAAGCTGTAATCGCGGGAAGCGGCGGCCAGGGAGCAGGCAATGGAAGAGGGGCCTGCTCCCGCCGAGGCCCCCTTTTCCTGCCGCCCCATCCGGCGACGAAGCAGCCTGCCCATCCCCGCCCTCTCTCACCTTCCTTGCTGGCCCCGGCAGCTTGCTGTCGAGGTTGCCGGGCCCCGGCGAGGCAACAAGAAACGCCCCTTTTCCTTCACCAGCCTCTTCCAGCGCCACGACACAAAAAAGCGCCCCGCCTGAACCCAGGCGGGGCGCTCTATTTCTTCGCTTCTAAGCTACAACGCTTACATCTTGCGGGCGTCGAACACGCGCTTGGCCTTGCCCTCGGAGCGCTCGATGCTCTTGGGCGGCACGCAGCGCACCTTCACCCCGATGCCGATGACCCCGCGGATGCGGCTCTCGATGTCGCGCTCCACCTCGCGGAGCTTTTCCTCGCCCAGGTCGTAGACCTCTGGCTTGGCCTCCACGTCCACGCTCAGGGCGTCCAGATAGCCCTTCTTGCGGATGATCAGCACGTACTGCGGCTCCACCTCGGGAACCTCCAACAGGATCGACTCCACCTGGCTGGGGAAGACGTTGACCCCGCTGATGATCAGCATGTCGTCCGAGCGGCCCAGCACCTTCTTCATCTTCAGCAGGGTGCGGCCGCAGGAGCACTTCTCGCGTTTGAGCTCGGTGATGTCCCGGGTGCGGTAGCGGATCATGGGCATGGCCCGGCGCTGGATGGCCGTGAAGACCAGCTCGCCCTTCTCGCCCAGGGGCAGGACCTCCTCGGTGACCGGATCGATGATCTCGGCCATGATGTGGTCCTCGTTGATGTGCAGGTATCCGTCCTTGGCCGGACAGGAGAAGGCGGTGCCCGGCCCGCCCAACTCGGTGAGGCCGTAGGCCTCGCAGGCGTCGATGCCCATGCGCTCCTCGATCTCGTCGCGCATCTCCACGGTCCAGGGCTCGGCCCCGAAGACGCCCACCCTCACCGGCAGCTCGCGGATGTCCACACCCATGTCCGAGGCCTTCTCGGCGATGGTCAGGGCGTAGGAGGGGGTGGAAAACAGCACCGTGGTGCCGAAGTCCTGCATCAGGGTCACCTGGCGCTCGGTCATGCCCGAGCTGGCCGGGATGATGGTGCAGCCCATCTTCTCGGCGCCCTGGTGGAAGCCCAGCCCGCCGGTGAACAGGCCCAGGCCGTAGGCGTTCTGCACGATGTCGTCGCTGGTCATGCCCGCGGACACCAGGTTGCGGGCCATGCAGCTGGCCCACTGGTCCAGGTCGTCGGCGGTGTAGGGCCCGGTGATGGGCTTGCCGGTGGTGCCCGAGGAGGCATGCACCCGCACCACCTCGGTAAGGGGCACCGCGCACAGACCAAAGGGGTAGTTGTCCCTCAGGTCGGTCTTGACCGTGAAGGGAAGCTTGCCCAGGTCTTCGATGTTCTTGAGATCGCCGGGCTTTACGCCCACCTCGTCGAACTTCTGCTTGTAGAAGGGAATCCGCTCATAAACCCAGGCCACGGTTTCCTGGAGCTTGCCCAGTTGCCAAGCCTGCATCTCGTCGGTGGACATGGACTCGAATTTTTCGTCCCACATTGGCACAACCCCTCCCTAAGGCTGATAGGTGCTGGCGGAGGGCGCTTCCTCCCCGGCTCTCCGCAGCGATCGTATGACTACTCTAGCGCTTGGCCACTTGTAACACAGCGGCGGCAAAATCCGCAAGCTACTTTTTAGCTAGAATGTAACTTCTGGCCGTAGGCGCCCGCTGGGGGATATTTTGCCGCTTATGCCGTTAAAACAAAGCCTTGGCTGGCCTATTCTTCCGGCGCGCCATTATGGTTGTTGCGCCGCGCGTTGTCGATCAGGGCGGCCACCGGTTCCAGGCCATATGGCGAGCGTTGCTCGATGGCCTTGAGGACCGAACCGCCTCCGGTGAAGAAATAATACTGCGCGTTGTCCAGCACCGACAAGTACAGGCCGGGGCACAGATCCTTGAACTCTTGCAGGGTGTCGCCGCCGCCGTAGAGCTTGGCCGCGTCCCGGTTGGCGTCGATGGTGGTGTCCAGGGCGCGGGAGCCGTCGGTGAAGTGGGGGGTGAAGCCCATCACCGCGTTGACGAAGATGGTGGCCGCGCTTCCGAGCACCTCGGCCACCGCGGGGTCGTCAAAGCTGGCCGGGTCGATATCCAGCACGTAGCCCATCTCCTGGCCCTGCTTCAGATCGGCCACGGCCACGGTGTGGTGCTTGCCCTCTTCCCGGCCCAGCACCTCGCTCTCCACCAGCAAAGGCAGCTCCACGATCTTGCCGGCCTCGGCGTCGGCCTCCACCAGCTCACGGGCCGCGGCGATGTCCTCCTCGGCCACCCCGGCGATCTTCACCCCGTACTTGGCGCACAGATAGGTGTTGTAGATCACTCCGCCCAGGATCAGGTGGTCCACCTGATCGTAGATGGCGCTCAGGGGGCCGATCTTGGTGTCGTACTTGGCCCCGGCCACCACGGCCACGAAGGGCCGGTCCGGGTTGAGCACCATCTCCAGATGGCGCATCTCGTCCTGCAGCAGCCAGCCCGCGTAGGAGGGCAGATAACGGGTCACGTCAAAGGTGGAGGCATGGGGCTGCCAGGAGCCAAAGGCGTCGTTAACGTAGATATCGGCCAGCCCGGCCAGCTGCAGGGCGAACTCCTCGCGGACCTCGCCACCGGCCTCCTCGCCCGCGAACCAGCGGGTGTTGGGCAGGTAGATGCCGTCGATCTCGCCGTTGCGGAGATGGCGGATGTGGTGGTTGATGCTGGTGTCGATGGCCGCGATGCCCCCGTCGCCGGCCGGGAAGCCGGGCACGGCGATGCGCGAGTGCAGCTTGCTCTCCAGATAGGCCACGATGGGCTCCACCGCGCTCTCGGGCCCGGTGCTTATGGCCCCGGTCTTCTTGTCCTTGGGGCGGCCCACGTGGGTCATCATTATGGGCCGGCCGCCCTGGGCCACGATGTAGAAAAGGGTTCCCAGGGTGCGGTCGATGCGGAAGGGGTCGGTGATCACCCCCTTTTTGACCACGTTGTGGTCAAAGCGCACCAGCACCACCTTGTCCTTTAGTTTGGCTTGCTGCACCAAAGGCAGGCGATCATCCAGGCTGCCGAGTTGCATGGAGGCTCTCCAGCTTCCGCCGCGCATCGGCGGCGGGAAAGGGTGTCGCGATTGCCTACATTGTAAAGCAAGGCCCGGCCGGGACTAAGCAAATTCGGCCACGCCCGGCGGGCGCGGGGGCGCGGCCCCGCCATGGCGCGGATCATGCCTTTGCTCTGTCCGGACCGTGGAACGGCGAGCTAGTCGGTGAGCTGCTTTATCCGGTCGCCGGCCAGGGCCAGCACCGCGAAGGACAAGACGAACAGGGGGAAGGCCACCCAGAAGTATTCCCGGTGGCTGGCAAAGACATACAGGCCCGCGAAAACGGCCGAGCCGCCGAGGCCATAAAACAGGGCTTTGGTATTCATGCTGACGCCTCCGGATGGTCTAAATCTCGATAAGTAGCAACAGCATAACACATCGAGCCGGGCCGTGCAGGGTCAGGGGCCGGGCTGGAGCATGAGCCGCCCGCCCACGGGCATGAGCACCACCCGCCCTTTCCAGCGGGGATGGGCCTTTACGTAGTCCTCGATGGCCTGGGACGGCCAGGCGGCCGGGCCGTCGCCCAGCTTGAGCACCCCGTACTGGGTGGGCACCAGGCGCTTGGCCCCCAGGTCGGCCATGGCCTGGAACAGCTCGGGCACGTCGAGGTGGGCGTAGTGCATGAACCAGCGGGGCTCGCTGGCCCCTATGCCGATCAGGGCCACGTCGATGCCCGGCCAGCGCCGGCCAAACTCCTTGAAGCCCTTGAAGTAGCCGCTGTCCCCGCCGTAGAAGATCTTCTCGCCGTCGCGCTGCATGAGCCAGGCCCCCCACAGAGATTCGTTGTACCCCTGACCGAAGCGGCGGCTCCAGTGCTGGGTGGGCAAGAAGGTGAAACGGGTCCCGCCGTGCTCCAGGCTCTGCCACCAGTCCAGCTCGCGCACCTGCCCGGCCCCCATCTCCTTGAGCAGATCACCCAAGCCCAGGGGGCACAGGAACAAGGCGCCCTTTTGGCTCAGGGCGGCCACCGCGTCCGAGTCCAGATGGTCATAGTGGTTGTGGGAGATGAGCACCACCACGCCGGCGGGCAGGGCCTGGGAGCCGAAGGGAGGCGGAATCTTGCGTTCCACCACCGCGGCCCGGTTGGAGAAAAAGGGATCGGTGACCACCACCTGCCCCTCCCACTGCACCACGTAGGTGGCGTGCCCCACCCAGGTCAGAGAGGCGGGTGCGGCGGGATTTTTCAGATAAGCCCCGTCGTTGGCCACCGCCGGCTGGGAAAAGTCCTCGTCCTGGAGCCCGGGCAGGGAGCTGGAGCTTAGCCACCAGCGAAACAGGTCCCAGGTGGACTTGTCCTGCTTTAGCCAGGGGTTGTAGAAGCGGCCCTCGCTGTCGCGGTGGGGGGCGTAGAGCTTGGCCGGATCGGTGGCGGCCACGGTCTTTTGCCAGGCCGCCTCGTCGAAAGGCTTGGGCGAAAAGCAGCCGCCCACGGTGAGCAGAACCCCCAGCAGCGCGGCTATGACATGGGAAGGATTCATATCTTTATAAGATGAGGCCACCGGCGGCGCGGGGCAAGCCCCGGGAATGTTTAGGCCGAACCGCTGTCCGCCAGTTCCCGCCAGCGGGCCAGCTCCGCTTGGCGGGCCCGCTGGCGGCCCAGGAGCCCGCGCCAGGTCCGGGCCTCCCACTCGCCGCACAACCCGCCCAGCAGCTCGCCTTGCTCCAGGGGCGGGGGCGGCCCCAGGCGTTTGGCCAGGGCCTCGGCCTCCCGCGCCAGGCGCCCGGCCAGGCCGGACGCGGCCAGGGCCTCGGCTCCCCACTCCCCCAGCCTGCGGGCCAAAAGCCAGCCCAGGGCCGGGTCGGCCTCGGCCAGCCAGTCCCAGGCCATGAGCTCGTCCCGCGAGGCGAGGCCCAGGCCCGCCGCCGTGGCGGCCACCTCGGGGCCAAAAGACAGCAAACGCATCACCGGGTTTCGCTTGGGGCTGGAATAGGCAAAGCTGTCCATGCCTTGGCACAGGGCGGCAAGCCTGTCGCGGCTCTCCCCGCCCAGGGCGGCAAAGGCCCGGCTGGGCGGGCAGCTCTCGCGGGCGCACTTTTCCTGGTATCCGGTGGGGCCGCGCAGGTCGCGGCCCTGGTGCCGGGCCGGGTGCAGCAGACAGCCCACCGTCTTGCCGGCCGGGTCCAAAAATCCCAGGCCGGGGCACCAATACCCGGTCATGGGCTTGGCGGGCGGTCCGGCCTCGCGGATGGCGGCGGTGTTGTCGGCCAGCAGGCGGCGCAAGGAGGGCTCGTGGTCCGCGTGGTCGTAGCCGGCCGGGCGGATGGGCGGGCAGCATCCAAAGCAGCTCAGCCCTGGCTCCGGCGCGCACAAAAGCAGGCCCGAGTGCCTCACAGGTCGTCCTCGGCCAGGGCCACCCGCTCCGGGTCCAGCCCCTGGTCCGCCAGCCAGGAGCGCACCGCGGCCAGGTAGCGCTCCAAAAAGGCATCGCGCCCGCCCAGGGCCTTGCGCCCGAAAAAGAAGTTCAGCTCCAGGACCAGGGGCTCGCCGCCCGACGGAATGAGCAGGTCCACCCCGGCCACGTCCAGGCGGGCCGCCTTTTGCAGCCGCCGGGCCAGGGCCAGGGCCGCCTCGCGTTCGGCTGGCGGGCCGTGGCGCTCGGCCTCGCCGCCCTGGGCCAGGTTGGCCCGGAAGTCATCACCCACCACTTTGCGCCAATAAACCCGGGCCTGGTCGTGCAGCAGCTCCACCCGTAGGTCGCTGGCGCCCGGCAGATAGCGCTGCAACACCAGGCCCGAGGGCCCCCGGGCGCAGTAGGTGTCCAGCCGGCCGGCCAGGCCGCGCAGCCCGGCCGGATCGTTGACCAAAAACACGTTGGCCCCCATGCCGCCGCCGGCTCCCTTGGCCACCAGGGGCGCGCCCAGGGCGGCCAGGTCATCGCGGCCCCTTTCCCAGGCATCGGCCGCCTGGGCCAGGTCCGCGAACTCCACCGTGTCCGGGTGGGGCAGGCCCAGCCCGGCCAACAGGCGGCGGTTGCCCACCTTGCCCTCCAGGCTCAGGTGGACCGCCGGGTTGGGGAACAGGGGCCGCCCGCTGGCCGAGGCCAGGGCGAACAGGTCGCGGCGGCACACCTGGGGCAACAGCACCGCCGCCGCCGAGCGCACCACCTCGCGGTCGCGCCGGTCCAGAGGGCGCTGGCTGATCAGCACCAAGTTGATATCGGCATTAAGGCCGGGATGATAGCTGACGATGGGTGGAATCAAGACTCGCCTCCCGCGAGGCAAGTATACCGCACGCCTTTACACCATTGGGGACAGCTTAGGTTTGCTCCGGCACAGCCAGCCGCCGCTAGGCAAGGCAGCCCAAGGCTTGGGCCGCCAATGGGCTTCACCGGGAGCATGGGGCGCTAGTGGAAACTGGTCACTTCTCGACTCGATATGCCGCCAGCGGCACGCTGGCGAGCGACAGCCGGAGGCGTATGTGCCAATACGCCGAGGCTGGAGCGATGCCGGCAACGCAGCATAGCGGCGGCTGGCGAAGCCGGCTAACGGCCGGCCCCCAGCCGGGCCACCATGGAATCCAGCCCCGCGCCGATGAGCAGGCGGGCTTCGGTCTCTATGTCCCAGGGCAGGCGGACGATCTGGGCCCGGAGCTTGGGCTCGAAGTCGATCAAGGCATAGGAGGCGCGGGGGTCGCCGTCCTTGGACTTGCCCACCGACCCGGGGTTGAGCACCAGGCCGCCCTCCACCCGGCGCACGAAGGGCTGGTGGGTGTGGCCCAGGCAGAGGATGCTCGCCCCGCTTTGTTTCAGCCAGGCGGCCAGTTCGGCCTGGGGATGGTCGGGAAACACGTATTGGCGCACCGAGTCCGGGCTGCCGTGCACGGCCAACAGATCCCCGGCCGGGGTGTCCAGGCGCAGGTTTTCAGGAAGGGTTGCCAGAAACTCGCGTGACGCGGCGTGCAGCCGTTGCTCGGTCCAGGCGAAGATAGCTCGTGGTTCCGGGCCTATGCCCGGCTTCAGGTATTTATCGGCCCCCTCGCGGCCCCCGCGCAGCACGGCCAGGTCATAGTTGCCCGCGATGCACTGCCACCCGGCAAGTACGACCGCGTCCACCACCCGGTTGGGACGGGCCAAGTAGCCTGTCAGGTCGCCCAGCACCACCACCCGGTCCACGCCCCGGCGGACCAGGTCCGCCCGCACCACCCGGAGCGCGCTCAGATTGGCGTGCAGGTCGCTCAGTACGGCCAGCCGGCTCAAGGCGGCCCCGGGTCCAGGCAAGGGCCTAGAAGTAGCCGGGCCGGATCACCTTGCCCGCCGGTTGGCGGCCGTCGGCGCTGTCCGGCGCGCTCCCCTGGCCCTTTAGCTGGGCCTGCACCTTGGCCTTGAGCACCCGGGAAGGCCGAAAGGTAACCACCTTGCGAGGCGGCAGAATCAGCGGGTCGCCGGTCTGGGGGTTGCGCCCGCGCCTTTCGGCTTTCTCGCGCACCGACCACTTGCCGAACCCGCTGACCAGAACCTCTTCGCCGTAGGAGAGAGCCTCCTTGATCAGCTCCAAGCCCCGCTCCACCGCGTCGGCTGCTTCGGCCTTGGTCAATTGCCCTTGAGCGTAGACCTGGGCCACAATGTCCGCTTTGGTCAAGGTCATTGCGTCCGTCTCCCTACAAAAATTGCCCGGAAGATGAGTTAGTCTATGGTGCCCATGCATGTAAAGTCAAGAGCTTTCGGCTGGTTAAATGTTACGCCCCCTTCCCGGGCCTTGGGCGGAAAAGCGCATAGCGCCCTTGACTAAGGGGACTGGCGAGTGTAGATAATGCCCTCACGCCGCATGGCCGGGATGGGCCGCGGCAACACAACGACACGGGTATAACTCCTAGCATGAGGGGGTCCCCATGGGGCGGCCCCGCCGCACCGGGCTCAGCGAAAGCGTGGGCGCCGGGAGGGGCGGGGTTGGTTAGCTGTTCATATCGCCGCCGGAAATCCGGCAGGCTCTCCGCGCCGGCCTTGGAGCCGGGCGCCGGCCGCGTCGCAAACCGGCCGGGGGGAGGCAATTCATGAAAGCCCTCGGAAGCCATCTGATTCTCGAACTCTACTCTTGTCCGGCCCATCTGCTGGACGACCCCCAACACGTTGCCAAGATCATGACCTCGGCGGTGGAAGCCTCCGGCGCCACCATGATCAAGCCCTTTTTCCACCAGTTCGCGCCCCAGGGCGTCAGCGGCGTGATCATCATCAGCGAATCCCATTTCACCATCCACACCTGGCCCGAGTTCGGCTACGCGGCCATTGACGTGTTCACCTGCGGCGATGTCATCGACATGGACGTGGCGGCCGAAACCCTGCGCGCCGGCCTGGAGGCCGGCTCGATGCAGAAGATGATGCTCAGCCGGGGTATGCTGGACCTGCCCGAGGAGCAGATTCTGCACAAGCCCCAGCTGGCCCTGATGGGCCAGGAGGAAACCTGAACCGACCGGCCCCCTTGCCCGGCCCGTGCATGGCCGGGCTTCCGGAGCCCTGGACAAGCCTGGAGACGCCGTGCCGCAGCACCCGCAAGCCCGCAAACAACCCCGCGACGGAAAAGTATTTCTAGAGCAGCCTGACCTGGGCGGCGCATTGGGGGTGGCCCTCAAGGTCGACGAGGTGCTGCACCACGCGCGCACCAAGCACCAGGAGTTGCACGTGGTCTCGGCCGGCCGTCTGGGCCGGGTGCTCCTGCTCGACGGCATCATCCAGACCACCGAGTACGACGAGCCCGGCTATCACGAGATGCTGGCCCACGTGCCCATGCTGGTGCACCCCGCGCCCAGCAAGGTGCTGATCATCGGCGGCGGCGACGGCGGCACCCTGCGCGAGGTGCTCAAGCACCCCACGGTGCGCGAGGTGTTGGTCTGCGAGATCGACGGCGAGGTGGTCGAGGCGGCCAAACGCTTTTTGCCGGGCCTGGCTTCCGGCTTCGACGACCCCCGGGTCCAGCTGATCATCGGCGACGGGGTGGCTTATGTGGCTGATTCACCGGGCGGCTTCGACACCATCCTCATCGACAGCTCCGACCCCGAGGGCCCGGCCGAGGGCCTGTTCGGCGAGAGCTTCTATCAGAGCGTGCGCGCCGCCCTGGGCCCGGGAGGAGTAGCCGCCGCCCTGGCCGAGTCCTACCACCTTTATCAAGACCTGATCCGGGGGACCTTCGCGGTGCTGGAGCGGGTCTTTGCCCAGGCCTGCTACTACACGGCCCAGGTGCCCACCTACAACAGCGGCATCATCGGCTTCGCCCTGATGACCACCGGGGCCTATCCCCTGAGCCCGCCGGACCCCATGCGCATCGGCGAGCTGGAGCCGCTCAGGTACTACACCGAGGCGGCCCATCGGGCGGCGTTCGCCCTGCCCCGCCCGGCCCTGGAGCTGTTGCCCCCGCGCATCGCCGAGATGCAGGAGAACATCTTCGCCTCGGCCCGGGGCGGCCTGGGCTCCCTGGCCGGCCTTTAGGACGGGTTTGCTGTCATGGCGATAACCGCCGCCCCAAGAGGTTGTTGAAAGATAAGCCTCCCTTGCGGCGGTCCGTGGCCATCTTCGCTGGTTTTGTCTCCCTTTGGTGCGCCAGAAAATCCCCCCAGGAAGGGAGGTTCGACGACTCCAAGGAAGATCGCCACGTCGCGGCGGGAGACACACCCATTTTCAACACCTGCCTTCCTGGCCGCCGCTCCTGGCGATGACAACTTTTTCTATAAATTTGCTTTGGGCGAAACGCTGCCTGTTTGAAAAACAAACGGGCCGCCGGGTTTCCCCGACGGCCCGCAACTGTCTGTTTGTCCAGCGGCTACTTCTTGGCGGCCAGCAGCCGGTCCAGCTTGGATTTGATGCCCATCATGGCCACCTGCCCGCCGGACAGCTTGCCCCGCGCCCGGGCCAGACCCATGCCCATTTCCTTGACGTTGGCCGGCACCGTCTTCTGCTCATCCTCGGGCTTGCGCTCCAGGGTCAGCGCCCCGGAGGGGCAGGTGCTCACGCACAGGCCGCAGCCGATGCAGCGCTCCACGGCCAGCACCACCTTTTCCTCGTCGTCCAGGCTCAGGGCGTCCATCTGGCAACGCTCCAGGCACACCCCGCAGCCGATGCACTCCTCGGGCTGGGCCTCGGCCACAAAGGGCGTGGCCGCCAGCTCGGCCGGGCGGGGATAGCGCTTGAGGGTCTTTAGCACCTGGCAGCAGTCCCCGCAGCAGCAGCAGATGTTGATGATCTTCTCCGCGTTGGAGGGCTGCAAGACCAGGCCCTGCTCGTCGGCCTTCTTGATTATCTCCAGGGCCTCCTCCTGGGTGATGGAGCGCCCCACTCCCCGGTGCTCGTAATAATAGGCCCCCGCGCCGAAGACCAGGCAGGTCTCCTCCTCCTTGCCGCAGCCCTTGCCCACCATGGTGTGCTCCCGGCGGCAGATGCAGGGGGCCACGTGCAGCTTCTTTTGCCTGCGGATCAGCTCCTCGGCCTGCTCGTGGGGCATTATGCGGTGGGCGGCGTCGATGCTCTTGCCCACCGGGATGGTGCGAAGCTGGGGAGCCTCTTTCCAAATCTCGGGATCGAACAGGGTGGGGATGTAGGCGTTCATCAGCCCCACCAGCTCCTCGTCCAGGTTGTTGACGTTGTACTCCCAGATGCCGATGACGTACTGGGCGGCCATATACAGGGGCTCACCCTGCTTGGGGTAGATGCCCAGGATCAGCCCCTGATCCACCATCTCATCCAGGCGCGTCCGGGCCTCGTCCAGGGGCAGCTTGGCCCGCCGGGCGACCACCCGGGCCGGCTCGGGGATCAGGGTGCAGTGGAGCGCCAGCTCGGCCTGGGCCGGGCTAAAGAGCTTCTTGAGTATCTTGAGCTCGACCCCGTCCTTGGTGGGGGGGAAGCCGCCGGGCAGGCTGTCCAGGTGGTGGGCCAGCTTCTGAAAAACGTCCTTGGCCATGGTGTCGCTCCCTGGCAAATCGTGCGGAGACTCCACTCTAGCATGAGGCCGATTCAATTCCCAGTCCACGCCTGGTGTTGGCCCGCGGCCCGCCTGACCGGCCTCCGGCCATAGCGCAGGCTGGGTAGAGCCAAGCGAAACCCAACAATTCCACTAATGCTGGCGATTGCAGAAGGAAAAAGTAGGTGTTGATGAAGAACGAAGCCGTTATATTATTACAATACTCATCTTATTGTCTGGAGCCAGCCTTCCAGTGGAAAACAAAGAAGTCTTTAATGAAATAGTTGAAAGCGCATGTGAATTCACAGAACGCTCAATCAGACAATTCGGGGAATCGCCCAAAAACTCTATTATAAACTTTTATACTGGTCTGGAATTATTTCTAAAGTCACGTCTAATAGCCGAACATTGGGCTTTAATTTTCAGCCGACCTGAATATGCAGACAAGGCCAAATTTGAAGCTGGCGATTTTGCTTCAGCTAATTTTGCCGGCTTGGTTACACGCCTTGAAAAAATTGCCAACAAAAAAATACCTATAGAAGCCCAAAATACTTTTAATGCATTAAGGCAACACAGGAATAAACTCGTACACTTCCATCACAATGCCTTTACGAGTGGTCAACCCGAACAAATTTTATCGATACTGAAAGAGCAGGGAAAGGCTTGGTGGCATCTGCGTAGCCTCCTAACAGACCATTGGGCAAATATATTTGAAGATTGGCAGTACCGAATAGGAGGCTTGGATTGGTTAATCCATCAGGACAACGAATTTCTGAATGCCAAATGGGAATTGATCGAACCACTTGTGAGGGAAAAAGAACGGGACGGAATTGATTTTGTTACTTGCAGCGAGTGCGGTAAATCATCGGCTGAATTAACCACTGAAGAATCATATAATTACGATAGTATAGTTTTTGTTGATTGCCTTGTTTGCCACCATCGCGACATGAAACTGGAATGCCCCAGTTGTGATGAAATTATCAGTTTTTTCGATGGAGAGGTTACGTGCTCCGCATGTAAGGAAAAAATTGATCTGTTTCATGTTGTAAGGCGTTTTGTCCCCCCCTATGACCAGGATGATGGAGAGCAACAAATTGCTTGGTGTGGTTATTGCGAAGCAGCAATAAAATCAATCATCCCTTTTCGTGACTCCTGGATTTGCCTATCCTGCTTTGCCCGCTTCAACAGGGAGGAGGTTGAATACTGTCAGTATTGCGGTGAAAAAAATGCGGGAGTTGACCTTAGTTGCTCTGCTTCACATGGCTGCCTTGGCTGCGAGGGGCCAAGTTACTGACAAATAATTTTGTTCCCAACGACTTCCCCAGAAGGCAACAAGCTAGCTTTGTCCCCTCGTTATCCTCTCTCCAACTCGCTCTTGAGCGACTTGAGCATCATGCTCTCATAGAGCGCCGGCATGAGCTTGCTGATCCAGTAGGTGAGCTTGCCCACGGTCGAAAGCACCACCAGGCGCTTCTCTGCGCTCACCGCCTTGAACAGCTCCTCGGCCACTTCTTCCGGCGTGGCGATCCGCCCGACGGTGGATTGCTGGTGGCTGGTCAGGCTGCCGTCGCCGTCCAGGGCCGCGTGGGCGATGCCGGTGTTGGTGAAGCTGGGGCACAGGATGGTCACTCCCACCCCGTCGGCCTTCAGCTCGGCCCGCAGGGTGCCGAACAGCCCGTGCAGGGCGTGCTTGGCCGCGCTGTAGCCGGAGCGGCCATAGAGCGGAGCCACCCCGGCCACCGAGGAGATCACCGCGATCTGCCCTTGCCGCGCGACCAGGCTGGGCAGGGCCGCCTGGGTGCAATACAGGCTGCCGAAGAAGTTCACCCCCATCACCCGGGCGAACACCTCGGAGCTGGTGTCGGCAAAGGCGCTGCGATGGGTGATGCCCGCGTTGTTCACCAGCAGGTCCACCCCGCCGAAGCGCTCCGCGACTTGGGCCATGGCCTCTTGGCAGGCCCCGGGATCGGTAACGTCGCAGCCCAGGCCCAGGGCCTCGCCCAGCTCACGGGCCAGGGCGGCGGCCGCCTCTGCGTTCAGGTCGATGAGCGCCACCCGCGCCCCGGCCGCATGAAAGCGGCGGGCAAAGGCCGCGCCCAGACCGCCGGCCCCGCCGGTGATCACCACCGTCTTGCCCGCGTAGTCCCGCCTGGGCATCATGCCTCCTGCGAGGCCAGGTAGTACTCGAACACCTGGCGGGTGGTCTTGGCCGGGGTGTAGCCCATCACCTGTTTGAGCCGGTCATTGGCCAGCACCGGCCGGTATTGCAAAAATCCGATCTGCTCCGGGCCGTACTGGGTCAGGCCCAGCCGCTTGAGCACCCACAGCGCGCCTTTGAGCAGGCCCGGCGGCAGGGGCACATAGGGCTTGCCCAAACGCTGGGCGATCTCGCGCATGGTCAGCGCCCCGCCTCCGGCCAGGTTGTAGGCTCCCGTGGCCCGGCTGAAAACCCCGGCCCGGATCACCCCCACCACGTCCTGGTCCCAGATCATGGTGAAGGGAGTGGCGCTGCCGGCCACGCCCAGGATCATGGGCTTTTGGAACAGGGCGGTAATCTGGTTGGCCGCCCGCGCCCCCAGGATCACTCCCGGCCGCAGGATGAGTTGCTGAAGCTCCGGGTGCTGTTCGCGCCAGCGGGCCAGCATCTCCTCCACCTGGCGCTTGTGGTCGGAGTAGGCGAACTCCACGTTGCCCCTGAGGGCGTCGTCCTCGTGCAGCCACTCCGGGTTGTCGGCGTGGTAGCCATAGGCCGCCCCGCTGGAGGAGTAGACGATCTTCTCGGTCCCGGCGGCCAGGCAGCCCTCCAGCACTCGCTCGGTGCCCAGCACGTCCACCTCGAACTCCAGGCGGCGGTCGCTCTTTTTACCCGGAGTCACCAGGGCGGCCAGATGCACCACCACCTGGGGCCGGTGTTGGGCGATGGCCTGGACCAGGCTCGCCTGGCGCACGTCGGCCTCCACATAGGTGACGCCCGGCAGGCGGTTGGCCTCGGGCTCGGGCCGAAGGTCCATGGCCACGATGCTCTCCAGGCTGCCGGGGTCCCGTGCCAGGTTTTCCACCACCTGCCGTCCCAGATATCCACCCGCCCCGGTGATAAGCACCGAACGGGGAGCCCACTCCGCGAAACTCATGCTGTTGCCTCCGGCAGGGGCCGCCGCGACCAGAAGAAGGCCAGGGTCAACCCCGCGATGATGTGCCACACCCCCCACCAGGCGGTGATGATGGCCATGCCTCCCAGGCCGCCGAAAAAGTCGAAGACCAGGATCAGGCCCAGGGCCGCGTTCTGGATGCCCACCTCGATGGCCACCGCCCGGGTGTCGCGGGGGGGCAGCTTGGCCGCCCGGCCGCTCCAATAGCCTATGCTCAGGGCGCAGGCGTTGTGCAGGGCCACCACCAGGGCCACCAGGCCCACGTACTTGAGGAAGTTATTCCAGTTGGCCGCCAGGGCCCCGCCCACCACGGCCATGAACACGATCACCGCGAAGATCTTGAAGGGCTTGCGGATGCGCTCCACCAGGTTCGGGAAGAAGCGCCCCACGATCATGCCCAGGGCCATGGGGATGCCCAGGATCATCACGATGGTCACGAACACGTCCAGGGGGTTCAGGCTCACCTCCCTGAGGATGGGCTCGGTGCGCGGGTTCAGGCTGCCCCACACGGCCAGGTTCAGCGGGGTCATCACCACCGCCGCGGCGGTGCTTACGGCGGTCATGGAAACGCTCACCGCCGAGTTTCCCCCGGCCAGGTAGGTCATCATGTTGCTCAGGTTGCCTCCGGGGCAGGCGGCCACCAGGATCATGCCCAGGGCGATGGATGGCGCGATGGGCAGCACCAGGGTGAGCAGGAAGGTGAAGGCGGGCAGCAGGATGAACTGGGTGGCCAGGCCGATGGCCGGGGCCTTGGGCTGTTTGAGAATGCGGGTGAAATCGGCCGGCTTCAGATCCAGGGCGATGCCGAACATCATCAGGCCGATGACCGCGTTGAGGGTCAACAACCCCGAGGGGTTGAAGTTAAGCCGCACCGCGTCTATGGCCGTGGCGTCCATATTACTTCCCCTTGGGCTCCTGGTGCATGGCCTTGAAATGGATCAGTCCGGGCGCCCACATGTGCTTGACCGGGTCCACCTCCACCATAATCAACGCGGGCAGAGGCTGGGCGATGGCCTCCTTGAGGGCCGCCTTCAGGCCCTCCGGGTCGCTGACCCGCGCGCCGAAAGCGCCCATGGAGCGGGCCAGCTCGTCCCAGGCGATGGGCCCCAGGTCGGTGCCGATGGTCTTGTCCTTGTCCAGCGACTTCTTGAGCATGGTCTGCACCGGGTGCATGGCGAAGCACTGGTTTATCTTGACCATGCCCCACTGCCGGTCGCAGCACACCAGGTAGATGGCCTTGAGTCCGTGGCGCACCGCGGTCTCCAGCTCCTGGGGATGGAAACCCATGGCCCCGTCGCCGGTGATGCAGTAGACCTGGGCTCCGGGCCGGGCCACCGCCGCGCCCAGGGCCATGGAGGTGCCCGCGCCCAGCTGGCCGGTGTGGTGGTGGGTGCCCAGCAGGCAGCCCGGGGTGTGGATGGTGGAGTAGAAGCTGCCCCACACCGCCGCGTTGCCCCCGTCCAAAACCAGCACCGCGTCCCGGTCCATGAGCTTGCCCGCCACCTGGCCCACCTGGGCGGTGATCATGGGCGAGGCGGCCACGCCGAGCTTCTCGTCCAGCTTGGCCCGGTCCTTGGTCTTTTCCTGGGCCAGCTTTTCCACCGTCGCCCGGCGCTCCTCCAGGGGCATGGTGTCCTTCTTGCCGGTCAGGGCGGCGATCAGCTCGCGCAAAAAGCGCTTCACGTCGGCCTGGACCAACAGGTCCGCCGGCCGGATGCGCCCCAGCACCTCGGGGTCAATGTCCACCTGGATCATCTTCTGCTGATCCCAGGGGGCCCAATAGGGCGGCTTGCCCCACCAGTCGGTCTCGCCCATCTCCGAGCCCAGCACCAGGGCCACGTCGGCCGCGTTGCGCAGGCTGTTCACCGCCTTGATGTGCAACAGGGGCCAGGCCAGGGGCGAGTCCTCGCTCAGGGCCCCGCGCGCGGCCCAGGAAGTGGTCACCGGCGCGTGCAACAGCTCGGCCAGCTCGGCCAGCTCGGCATAGGCCTGGGCGTGGATGATGCCGCTGCCCGCGTGGATCATGGGCAGCTTGGCCCCGGCCAGCAGGCGGGCCGCCTCCTCCACCTGGCGCGGATCCGGCTCCAGGGGCGCGGTGGCCCGGTAGGCGGCGGGCTGGGGCAGGCCCATCGGCTTGCACTCGCCGTTCATCACATCCTCGGGCACGTCCAGATGCACCACCCCGGGCCGCCCGCTCCAGGCGGCGCGCAGGGCGGTCTTGAGCAGCTCGGGCACCCGGGCCGCGCTGTCGGCGCACACCGAATACTTGGCCATGGCCCCGATGGCTCCCACCTGGTCGAAGCATTGATAGGCCCCGCCCCGGTCGGGATAGGCGATGGCCGAACGCCTGCTGCTGGTAATCAGAAGAACCCGGTTGCCCTCCATCTGCTCGGTGGCCACCCCGCCCAGCATGTTGGCCACCCCCGGGCCGTTGGAGGCGATGCACACCCCCAGCTGGCCGGTGAGGCGGGCGTAGGCTCCGGCCATGTGGGCCGCGCAGGATTCATGGCGCGGGGTGATGAACTCCATGCCCTGGTCCTGCACGCAGCCCTTCAAGAGGGCCAGGTAGGTGCCGTCCACGATGCCGAAGAGCTTGGTCACGCCTTCGGCCGCCAGCATGGCGGCGATGATCGCGCCTGGGGTGGTGTTGGCCATGATCAGTTCCTTTCCTGTACAGGCGGCGCGGCCCCTTCCACGGGGGCCAGAAAGCGCCGTATCAGTTCCACGGTGCGTTGCAGTTGATCCTCGACGGCCGCCTTGCTCAAGCGCCCCTTTATCTCCAGATACTCGCGCATGCGCAGCGCGAAGTGCTTGGAGACCAGGGAGGCCACGAAGATGATGTATAGGCTGTTTATCCAAAAGGCGGCCTGGCGGATGTCCAGATCCGGCCGCACCAGGCCCCGGCCCACGTCCCGGGCCAAAACCGCCTTGAGGTGATCGGCGGTGTACTTCTCCACCTCCCGCGACATCTTGGCCGCGAAGGGATCCATGCCGGCCGAGGAGACGTTGAGGTAGATGATCAGGTATTCGGGATGGCGGCGGGCAAAGGCCGCGCCCTGGCGGAAGATGTGCTCCAGTTGGGCGAAGATGTCCCACTCCGGGTCCAGCTCGCCGTAGACCGCCTGGCGGGAGCGCCGCAGGCCGTCGCGGGCCACGTAGAGGTACAGCTCCTGTTTGCTCTCGAAGTAGTTGTACAGCGAGCCCTTGGCCACCCCGGCCCGGCTGGCCAGCTCGGCCATGTCGGTCTGATTGTAGCCCCGCTCGGCAAAGAGCTTGGCCGCTTCGCTCAAAAGCTTCTCGCGCTTGGCGGGCTTTATTTTGTCCAGGGTCTGCTTGGGCATCGGCCGCCCTCCCCCTTAATGACTGACCGGACAGTCAGTATGCTAGACGAGGCGGCCGCCCCCTGTCAAGGATTTGTTTACAGTTTTGTAGGGATTTCGCCCGGGCTATGCCCAGCGCAGCACGGGCGCGCGCCGGCCGGTGATGCGCCGGTATTTTTCATTGGGCCAGCCCAGGGCGATCACCGCGTGTATCTTCTCGCCAGGCCGGGCGCCCAGCTGGCGGGCCAGCGCCGGCTGGCGCTTCAGCACCTCCACCGCGTAGCCGACCAGGCAGGTGCCCAGGCCCATGGCCTGGGCGGCCAGGAGCATCTGCCCGCTGGCCAGCAGGGCGTCCTCGGCCGGACAGGAGGCCCCGGGCAGCGAGCCCACCAGGATGGCCGCGGACGCGCCGTGGAACAGGCGGTCGACGCCCTGGTTGTCCCACTCGTCCAGGGCCCGGCTCACCGACTGGTGATACTCGCGGTAGTAGTCGTCCAGCTCGGGCTTGCCCACCAGGCGCAACAGCCCCCGCAGCCAGGCCTTCTCGGACAGGCGGTTGAAGTCGCGGATCACCCGCCCCACCTCCGAGGCCATTGCCATCACCCGCTCCCGGCTGGAAAGAACCGTGAAGCTCCAAAGCTGGCTGTTGGTGCCCGAGGGCGCGCTGAGCCCGATCTTCACCAGGTCCGAGAGCATTTCCCGGGGCACGGGGCGGTCCTTGTAGTTGCGGCAGGAGCGGCGCGAGGCCATTAGCCGCACCAGGCCGGCCAGGTCGTAATCGCCAAAGGGCAGCCAGATTTGCTCCAGGCTGAAGGTGTCGAAGCGGCTCTGCTCCGGGTCCAGGCTGCCCACCGTGACCGCGCCCTCGGGGCACACCGCCGCGCAGTGGCCGCAGTTCAGCGAGCTGTCGCCGGTCACCCGGGCCTTGCCGTTTACCAGGCTGATGGTTTGGCTGGGGCACACCCGAAGGCAAAGGCCGCAGCCGTTGCACAGCTCGGGGTCGATATGCGTGGTCACTTCTTGAGGCATGGGCCGTCTCCAGGTTGCGGTTGGGGCCCATGATAGCACGGCCCTGGGGGCCAGAATTTGTCTCGCGCGTGGCCAGCCCGTATACTGATTAGGTAATATGGATATCAGCGGCATCATCGAGCTGTGGGGCCAGGCAGCCAAGACCGCCCTGGGATTTTCCTGGAAAGCGGGCTGGGCCTTTGTCTTGGGCTACACGGTCAGCGCCATGATCCAGGCCTTCGTGCCCAAGGCCCGCCTGACGCCCTATCTGGGCGACGCCGGGTTCAAGAGCCTGTCCCTGGCCACCCTCTTCGGCACCATCAGCTCCTCCTGCTCCTTCGCCGCCCTGGCCACCGCCCGGGCCTTGGTGCTCAAGGGAGCCCATTTCGTGGCCGCGGTGGCCTTCATGTTCGCCTCCACCAACCTGGTCATCGAGCTAGGCATCCTCATCCTCATCTTCCTTGGCTGGCAGTTTTTGGCCGCCGAGGTTATCGGCGGGCTGCTCCTGATCGCCCTGAGCCGGCTGCTTATCCGGCTAACTTATCCCAAGAAGTGGCTGCAAGACGCGCGGGAAAAGGTGGAGCAGGAATCGCCGCCCGAAGAGGACGACTTCGACTGGCGCCGTCGCATCAAGAGCAAAGAGGGCTGGCGCATGGTGGGGGCAACCTTCGCCGGCGAGTGGGGCATGGTCTGGGAGGAGATCCTCATCGGCTTCACCATCGCCGGGGTGGTGGCCGCCCTGGTGCCCGAGGCCTTTTGGAAGGCCATCTTCCTCAGCGACCTCGCCTCGGGCGGCTCGGCCGGATTCTGGATCGCCCTGGAGAACGCCCTGCTGGCACCCTTCGTGGCCGCGGCCACCTTTATCGGCTCCATGGGCAACATCCCCCTGGCCACGGTGCTCAACGCCTCGGGGGTGATGTTCGCGGGCATCATGGGCTTTATCTACTCTGACCTCATGGTGCCGCCCCTGGTCATGGTCAACGCCAAGTACTACGGCTGGAAGGTGGCCCTGTACATCGCGGCGGTGATGTACGTGGTCATCGTGATCACCGCCCTGGCCCTGCACTACGGCTTCGCCCTGGTTGGCATTACCCCCCACAGCGAGCGCAAGATCCAAGAGGTGGCCCAGTTCGCCCTGGACTACACCTTTTGGATGAATTTGGCCGCCGCAGCCCTGGCCGGAACCATGGTCTGGCTCAAGCGCCAGAGGTCCCGGCATCAGGACCACCACGGCCACGATCACGGCCACTCCTCGGGCGGCCCCGGTTTCAAGCGGCTGGTGGCCTACGCGGCCATGGCCTTCCTTGCCGGAGGCATGATCTGCTTCTGGATTAGCAAGCTATAAAAGGCGGGCGCTAGAACACGAACAGCTCGTCCAACTCCTGGCGCAGACTCTGAATCTCGGCCTTGGTTTCCGTGTCCTGGGCCGTCTCGCACAGGTTGGCCACCCGCCGGCGCACCCTCACCAAACGGTAGCGCAGGCCGCCCACGCCCTGGTTGAGGGCCTGGGCGATATCCTGAAGCTGGTCGTCGCGGCGCAGGTTGACCTGTTGGTCCAGGCGGCCCTGGCCCAGCTGCTCGAACAAAAGGGTCATGCGGTACAGGGGCCCGCCCATGCGGTGGGAGATGAACAGGGCCACCCAATAGACGATCATGCCCAGGGCCAACAACCCGATGAAATTGAAGATGATGAGCACGGGAAAGATGTCGGGCACCACCGGCCGTCCCTGGGCCATGATCAGGATGAGCAGGGAAAACACGCTGGCCATCAGGCCGGCCAGCACCGCCCCTCCCAGCCCCCACACGAAGCTGGGCTGGAATCCCTGGTACCAAAAAAGACGCTGCCGCCGTATCTGCTGTTCGGTGCTCATACCTTTACCCCTTGTTTGCGGGATGCCTCCGGTCCCCGAACCATTCAAGTATAAGCCAAAGCGAGGCCGGGGTTAAGGGCTGTTCTAGAACATCAGGCTGAGCTGGGTGGTCACCAGGTCGCTTTCGGCTCCGTCGGAAAAATAGCCCCTCTGATACTCCAGGGCCAGGGCCAGATATTTCATTGGCTGCCAGGAGACGCTCAGGCCGTACTGCCGCTGGGGGAACTCGCTGTAAAGATCGCCGCCCCCTTCCCAGCGCCCGGACAACACCCAGTCCTCGGCAAAGACCCAGGCCAGCTCCAGGCTGAAGGCCCAGGGCTGGGGGCGGGAGTCCGGCGGGGCGTATTGCAGCTCGCCGGGCTCGAAGGTCCCGGCCCGCATATACTCGGCCAGCAGGCTGAAGTGCTTGTATTGGGCCGAGGCGCTCAGGGACCAGCCGGCCACCAGGGAGCTCAGGCGCTGGTTGGGCACCTGCTCCTGCAAAAAGTCGCTGGCTGCGATGTTGTTGGTGTAGGACCCGCCCACCCTCATCTCCAACCCGCCCAGGGCCTCTTTCGGCAGGACCAGATCGGCCCGCACCAAGTAGTTGGCCAGCAGGCCTCCGCTGTCCCCGGGTTCGCGCACCGGCGCGTTTATCCCGGTGAGGGAGAAGCTGTACCACTGCGAGGACCAGCCCGCCTCCAACCCGCTGGCCTGGGTCTCGAACAGCTCCTTGGTGATGCCGTCGCTGATCATGAAGCTCTCGAACAGGCCCACCGCCGGATAGAGCCGCCCGCCCATGAGGTAGCCGGGGAACTTGGGCGTGCGGCCCAGCACCACGAAACCCTCGTCCAGGTCCACCCCGCTGTTGCCGTCCTGGTGCAAAAAGTGCAGCAGGCCGCGGGTGAAGGGCAGCGGAGTCAGCTCCAAAAACACCTCGGCCGTGGCCAGCACCGCCTGGTCGCTGTGGCTGGTGGCGCCGGCCGCGTCCTTGTCTTTTTGATAAGACGCCTCGAACTGGAGTTGGCCCCATATCTTCCAAAAGGGCCCTTGCAAGGCGGGCTCGGGCCACTCCACCACGGTGGGGGCTTCCAGGGCCCGCGAGGCCTTGAAAGATCCGCTGGTGGGCGGGCCCTCCACTTCGGACCACTCCTCGCCGGGCACCGCGTTTCGCCAGCCAGGACCGCCGCTTTCTTCCGGCTGGGCCAGGGCCGCCGGCCCCACGGCCAGCAGCAGTAGCAGGATCAAGCCCAGCAACAGGGCTGCTCGCCGCGCGGCCCGCATCTCAGACCGGCTCCAGCCGCCCCTGCTCCAGGCGCAGGATAGAATCGCAGGTGCGCTCCAAAAAGCCCCGGTCGTGGGACACCACCGCCCAGGCCAGGCCGCTGGCCAACAGCACCTGCTCCAGGCGCTGTTGGGTGCCGGTGTCCAATCCGGCGGTGGGCTCGTCCAGCAAAAGGGCCTGGGGCCGCATGGCCAGCACCGTGGCCAAAGAGACCATGCGGCGCTCCCCGCCCGAGAGGTGGTAGGTCACCCGCTCCTCGAACCCGGCCAGGCCCAGGCTCTCCAGGGTCTGGCTGACGATGGCCAGGGCCTCGGCGCGGGTGCGCCCCAAGTTCAAAGGCCCGAAGGCCACGTCCTCGCGCACGGTGAGGGAGAAAAGCTGGTCGTCCGGGTCTTGGAAGCAGAATCCCACCGCCGCGCGCAAGGGGCGGAAGTCCTTTTCCTCGCGGCACTCGCGGCCCAGGCCCCGCACCGTGCCCGACTGCGGCTTCAGCAGGCCCATGGCGATAAGGAACAGGGTGGACTTGCCCGCGCCGTTGGGGCCCACGATGCCCGTCCGTTGCCCCGGACTCAGGGAAAAGGAGGCCTTTTCCAACACCGGCGGACGCCCGTCGTAGGCGAAGCTCACCTCACGCAGTTCGATCAACTCCACACCGCGCCTCCCAGGTTCAGGATCGCCAGGCCAAGACCCACCAGCCCGGCGCACCAGCAAAACACCGTGTCCCTCCGGGACCAGTGGAAATGGTCCAGCAGCCACAAGGTGCCGGAAAAGCCCCGGCAGAGCATGGCCTGATAAACCCGCTCGGCCCGGTCATAGCCCCGCACCAGCAGCACCCCCACCAGGCTGGCGTAGGTGCGCCAGGTGCGCAGGTTGTTGCCCGGCGTGAAGCCGCGCACCTTCAGGGCCCAGGCCAGGCGGGCCTGCTCGCGCTTGAGCACGTGCAAATAGCGGTAAAAAAACAAAAACAGGTTGACCAGCTTGTCCGGCGCGTGGAAGTGGGCCAGGGCGTGGAACACGTGCTCCACCCGGCCGGTGCCCAATAGGGCCAGGATTATGGCGAACACCGCGTTGGTCTTCAGGCTGATCAGCAGGGCCAAACGCAGGCCCTCCGGGTCCAGGCCCACCTGCCAGCCGTTGTCCCAGCCCAGACGCCAGGGAAGGAACACCCACAGCAGCACCACGAAGAAGTTCACCGCGGCCAGGCGCCCCAGCACCTGTCGCCAGGGCAGGCGGGCGCTGGCCAGGGCGGCCAGGCCCACGGCCAGGGCGGTCAGGGCTGCGGGCCAGCTCTGGCCCAGGGCCACCACCAGGCTCAGGCCCAGGGCCACGGCCAGCTTGGCCCGGGGGTCCAGCCGGTGCAGCCAGCTTGCGCCCTGGGCGGCCTCCAGGGGGCCCGCCGGAGGGGGCTGGGTTTGGGCAGGGGCCTGGCTCACCGGCGGCTCACTTGCCCTTGCCCTGCTTGCGATAGTGCATGTAGGCGGCCAGGCCCATGAGGCCCAGGATGTAGCCCAGGCCGGCCAGCACATCGCGCACCGTCACTCCCTGGTCGGCGCTCATGCGGGCCAGTTGGGCCTTGAGCGGGGCCAGCTCCTTTTGCAGCAGGGACGCCAACAACTGTTCCATCTCGGCCCGGCCCAGGGAAGCCCCCCGGTCCAGGGAAGGCGGCACCGTGACCCCGCTCTTGGCCGCCGGGGCCGAAGGCGCGGCCGGAGCCGGGGCCAGGCCCAGCTCCGAGGCGTTCAGGCTGTAGTCGGCCTGGTGCCCCTGACCGGCCTTGAGCACCACCTTGTATGGCGGCTGGCCCTGGGGCAGGGGCAGGGAGAAGCCGCCCTTGGCGTCGGTCTTGGTGGCGGCCAGCTTCTTGCCCGTGGCGTCCCACACCTCCACCACGCAGCCCTGGGCCTTGTTGCCGCCGGGAAAGTAGCTCTCTCCCTGGAGACGGCCGTTTTCCACGAAGGCGAAGATGTTTACCTTGTGCGCCGCGGCCGGCGCGGCGGCCAGCAACAGGGCGGCCGCCAACAACATGAGCGACAATGGCTTGCGAAGCATGGGCTTCTCCTCAGACCCGCCCGGCCTGGAGCATGGCCGGCCGCGCCTTGCGCAGATACTGCACGATCAGGGCGGTGATCACTCCCTCTATGAGCATAACCGGCAGATTGGCCAGCACCACCGCCTGGGCCATGGGCAAAAAGGCCTCGCCGGTGAGCCACAGGGACAGGGCCACCAACAGGGCGGCCACCAGCACCGCCAGGCTGCCGGCCGCGAAACCGGCAACCAGGCTCACGGCCCGGCCGCCCCGCCGCGCCAGGGGCGCGAAGAGCGCATAGCTGAGCAGGGCCGGCGCGGCCATGCAAAAGGTGTTGACCCCCAGGGCGGTGAGCCCGCCGTACTGGAACAGCACCGCTTGCAGCACCAGGCCCACGAATATGGCCGGAAAGGCGGCCCAGCCCAGCAAGAGCCCCACCAGGCCGTTGAGCACCAAGTGCACGCTGGCTGGGCCCACGGGCACGTGGATCAGGCTGGCCACGAAAAACACCGCCGCCAACAGGGCCACCCGGGGCAGACGGTCGTAGTCCATCTTCTTGAGGCCCACGGCCAACCCCGCCGCGGTGAGCGCCGCTCCCCCGCCCAGCAGGGGGGCGGTCAATACGCCTTCGGCTATATGCATGCGCTGTCCATTCCCGGGTTGCCCGCCGCCATGGCCTTATTTGCCCAGGGGGTGGGCGTAGACCCAGATCACGCCGCCCACCTCCAGGTCCTTGTCCTGGCCGTCCTTTTTCAGCTTAACATCATCGGTGGCGAGCGCCGCGAAACCCCACCAGCCGTCCCAGGGCATGGTGTAGCTGAACACTCCGTTGGCATCGGTGGTCACCACCTGGGTTATGTAGGCGTCGGCCGGGGCGGGGTGCCGGCCCAGCGGGTCGTAGGACTCCACCTCCACAGTGGCCCCGGCCAGGGGCTTGCCCTTGTAGATGACCTCGCCGGTGAAACTGTTGCCCGCGTAGAGGCCGTAGGGACGGCTCAGGGGGATGATCTCGATCTTGCTCCCCACCGGCTGGTCCCAGCCCACCTCCGCGCCCAGGGCATCCACCACCGTCTTGGTGTAGTGGATGATAAAGCAGTCCTCGGCCGGCTCCCAATAAGGCTGGGGCGTCATATAGAGGATGTAATCCCCGGGGCGCCGGATCTTCTGGCTCAGGCCCCAGGCGGCCTTGCCTTTGATCTTCAGCGGCTTCAGCTGGGCGGTGAGGTCGGTTTTCTTGCCGCCCAGCAGCACCCCGGCCTCGGCGGGTTTGGCCAGGTCCATGCCCTGGTCCTCGCGGGGGTGCCAGAACATGAGCCGGGCGCTCACCGTCTTGGGGTCGTTTTTGCCCACCAGGTTCTTGTCCGGAATGATCATGCCGAAATGGGCCAGGGCCGGAGAGGCGGCCAGGCAAAGCAGGGCCGCCAACAGAGCGCTTTTCGCCAGTTTCATGATGCCTCCTTTGCCCGGGGCCGGTGCACACTGGACAAAAGCAAAGACCACGGCAGCCGTGCGCCCGGGGGGCGCGTGGGGCCTTCGTGGCCTGGGGTTTGCTTATGTCCGGACTCCGGGGTGATTCCCACCCGAGTAAAGCCTACTGGCTTTGGGTTGGTTTTTTTATATGCCCGCATTCGGGCCCTGTCAAGCAAGGCGCGGGCGCGGCAAGGGCCGCCCGCCTCCCCTCTCCGGGAGCTTGGGGAGCGAAAAGGAAGGCCCAAATGTTAGGAAAGGCTAAATTAATTGCGATGGTACAAAGTTGGTTTTTGCTTGGCCACCTTGTTTGCGACTAGTAATATATATTTTGTTTGTCTAATAATTTTTTGAGGGAGACGGGAAGATGGCCGGCGCGCATCAGGATGGCCTTTCCTCCAACCTGGAGGACTACCTGGAAACGATCTTCCACCTTGAGCAGGAAAGCCGGGTGGCCCGGGCCAAGGACATCGCCGAGCGCCTGGAGGTCTCCCGGGCCTCGGTCACCGGCGCCCTCAAGACCCTGGCCGACAAAGACCTGATCAACTACGAGCCCTACAGCTATGTGACCCTCACCGCCCAGGGAGAGAAGATCGCCAGGGAAATCGACCGGCGGCACCACATCCTCAAGGGCTTTTTCCGCGACATCCTCCAGCTGGGCAACGAGGCCGCCGAGGCCAACGCCTGCCGGGTGGAGCACGCCATGGACCAGGCCGCCATCGACCGCCTGGTGAACTTCCTGGACTTCCTGGAACACTGCCCCCGCACCGGAGGCGACTGGCTGGAGTCCTTCGAAGGCTTCTGCCGGGGCAAGGCCAGCCCGGACAACTGCCGCCAATGCCTGGCCGACTGCCTGGAGCGCGGCGCAGAGCTTACCTGAACCGGCGCCACCCCCAGCGATAATGGGCCCTTGCCAGGCCGCACCTTGTTTAGAGTAGAATATTAAGTATTCACCGCATGTACGCGGGGTTTAGGGGACCAGCCCCGCGCTCGCCATGCCGGGTGCCACCACACCAGCCAAGCAGGCCTGCCCCCGACCGCCTGGCTTGCCCTTTGTCGGAAACTTGGTGCCGGTATATGCAATTTGACCAAGAAATAAGTTTCAGCCAAAAAGTCCTGATGGTCGACGACGACCCCAATATCCTGGACTTCCTGCGCCAGGCGGCCCAGGGCCGTGTGGAGCTCATCACCGCGGAAAGCGCCCAAAAAGGCCTGGAGATCTTGGAGCAGCAGGGGCCCTTCGGGGTGGTGATGAGCGATCTGCGCATGCCGGTCATGGACGGCATCTCCTTTTTGGCCCAGGCGCGCGAACGCTGGCCCCACACGGTGCGCATCCTCTTCACCGCCTTCGCCGACCTGGAGGCGGCCATCGAGGCCATCAACATCTGCCAGGTCTTCCGCCTGCTCACCAAGCCGGCCCACAACCAGGACATCATGGCGGCCATGATCGAAGGGCTGAGACAGCACCGCCTGCTGGTGGCCGACGAGGCCCACCTGCTGGAGCGGGAGCGCCAGTTCCGCACCGCCCTTTTGGATTTGCCCCTGCCCACCATGATCCACGCCGAGGACGGACAGGTGGTGCTGGTCAATCGCGCCTGGCGCGAGCTCTCCGGCTGGGACATGGAGGACCTGCCCGACATCCAATCCTGGGGCCGCAAGGCCCTGGGCTGGTCCGCGGAACAGGCCTGGGGGGTGGCGGCCAAACTCTACGACATCAAGGGCAGCGTGTCCCAGGGCGAGTTCGGGGTGACCACCAAACAAGGCGGGAGCCGCGTCTGGGACTTCAGTTCCGCCCCTCTGGGCAAGATGCCCGACGAGCGCCGGGTGGTCATCTCCATCGCCTCGGACGTGACCCAGCGCCGGGCCATGGAGGACTCGCTCATCCTGGCCGGCCAGGTGTTCGACAACGCCACCAACGGCATCCTGGTCACCGACCTCGACGCCAACATCCTGGACGTGAACCCGGCCCTGTGCGAGATATCCGGCTTCAGCCGCGAGGAGTTGATCGACCAGAGCCCCCGCCTGTTCCGCTCCGGCAGCCACGATGCCGATTTCTACCGCGCCATGTGGCAGGCCCTCAAGACCGAAGGCGCCTGGCGCGGCGAGATTTGGAACCGGCGCAAGAACGGCGAAATATACCCGGCCCTGCTCACCATCTCCCGGGTGGGAAACGGCCAGCAGGACGGGACCGGCTTCGTGGCCATCACCTCGGACCTCAGCGACCTGCGCCAGGCCCAGGAGCGCACCGAATACCTCTCGCGCCACGACGACCTCACCGGACTGTTCAACCGCACCACCCTGCACGAGCACCTGAAGCAGGCGGTGGAGTTCGCCCGGCGGCAGGGGCGCCAGGTGGTGGTGGCCTATCTGGACCTGGACCAGTTCAAGCTGGTCAACGACTCCCTGGGCCACGAGGTGGGGGACCGGGCCCTGGTGGAGGTGGCCCGGCGGCTGCACAAGGGTTTATTGGAGACCGACACCCTGGTGCGCTGGGGGGCGGACCACTTTGTCTTTGTCTCCCTGACCCCCCTGGGCCAGGAACCGGCCGAGCTTTTGGCCCGGCGGCTCTTGGAGAGCGTGGAGGCCCCCCTGGACCTCAAGGGCCAGCGCCTGTTCCTCACCGCCAGCGCGGGCCTGAGCATCCATCCCGGCGACGCCGAGAACCCCGAGGAGCTTGTCCAACACGCCGACACCGCCATGCACTCGGCCAAGCAGCTGGGGCGCAACCGCTTCCAGTTCTTCGACGCCTCCATGAACCAGTACGTGGTGGAGCGCCTGACCCTGGAAGGCGAGCTGCGCGCCGCCTTGGAGCAAAAACAGTTCATCCTGCATTACCAGCCCCAGGTGGAGCTGAGCACCGGCCGGGTGCGGGGCCTGGAGGCCCTGGTGCGCTGGCAACACCCCCGCCACGGCCTGATGCTCCCCGACCACTTCATCCCAGTGGCCGAGGAGGCCGACCTGATCGTCCCCCTGGGCAACCAGGTGCTGCACATGGCCTGCGCTCAGATGTCCCGCTGGCAAGGCATGGGCGTGCCGGTGGAGCGGGTGGCGGTGAACCTGTCGTCCCGCCAGCTCTGGGAAGAGGACCTCTTGGAGACCATCACCAACCTATTGCAGGAATATGGATGTCCGCCGGACCTCCTGGAACTGGAGGTTACCGAGAGCGTGATCATGAGCTCGGTGGAAAAGGGTGTGGAGGTGCTGGGCCGCTTGCGCAAGCTGGGAGTGGAGGTGTCCATCGACGACTTCGGCACCGGCTACTCCTCGCTCTACTATCTGAAGAAGCTTCCCTTCAATATCCTGAAGATCGACAAGTCATTCGTGGATGACATCCCCGGCGACGAGGACAGCTCCAACATCGTGGCCAGCATCGCCGGCCTGGCCCATGGCCTGCACAAGCAGGTGGTGGTGGAGGGAGTGGAGACCCGGCCCCAGTTGGAGGCGGTGCACTCCTTCGGCTGCGAGATGGTGCAGGGCTTTTATTTCTCCCGGCCCCTGGCTCCGGAAGATGTCGAGCAGCTCCTGAAAAGCGGGCCCCGTCCCTTTGCCAACCGTATTCCCGGAGCCGAATAAGAGCAGCCCCCCTCCGGCCCCGGCCGGAGCCGCCCCTAGGCCGCGGAGCCCTCCCGGGCGGCGCAGCGGCGCGAGGCCTCGTCCAGCAGGCGCACCAACTTCTCATATGAATCGGCGATCTCCTGGCGGTCCCAGGCCAGCTTGATATGACTCAGGCTGTCCTCCTTTATGCGCAGGGCCAGGCTGGACAGGGCCTCCACGTCGTCCTGGCGGGCGGACTGGCGGGCCAGGGTGGCCAGGGTGCCGAGCAGGCGCAGGGTGCACATCTGGTTGTCCCGGGCCGCGCGGCGGATGGGGTCCAGGGCCTGGTGGATGATGGTGCGCATGGTCACCGGGGTGAGCAGCACCCTGGGCTCGCCGTCGTCGTCGCGGCGCACCGGCTCGGGGATGACCCGCCCGGCCAGCAGGGCCATGCCCGAGGCCAGCCAGTCGATGCAGGTGACCGCGGTGAAGGGATCGTTGACTCCGGGGGACAGGGCCCGCAGCGCGGTCTCGGCCAAGAGCTGGGCCGGGAAGATGAGGTCCTGACTTTCGTTGCGCGCCACCCCCAGGGAAAAGGCGCTGCTGAGAGAGCGGGCCAGGCCCGGGCCCATGGCCTCGGGCGGGTGCACCAGGGCCAGGGCCTCGCCGCTCACCAAAAAATCCCCCGTGCTGGGCAGCACCTTGATGAGCAGGTCGCGCTTTTGGGCCACACTGAACAGATGCCCATGGTCCACCATCTTCAGATAGCCGCTCTCGTGGGCCCAGAGCACCGCCGCCCGCTGCTCGAAGCCCTGGGGCAACTCCGGGGGCTCGGGGTAGCGGTTCTGGGCGTGCTCCCGGTCCAGCTCCTGGGGGCAGAGCCGCTTGATGGTGCTCTCCAGGTCGCGCCCCACGTGGGCCATGAGGTTGTTGGCCTGGATGGAAGAGGCGATGTGGTGGATGAAATAGATCAACACCGCCAGGCTGGTCAGGGCCAAGCCAACCCCCACGGTGACCGACAAGTGAGGCACCTGCATGTGCTCGCCGGCGCCCTCGACGGTGCGCAGCACAATCACGCAATAGACGAAGGTGGCCACGAAGGTGCCCAGCACCAGCTGGTTGCCGGTGTCGTCCATGAAGTTGCGCACCAGGCGGGGGCCGAACTGGCTGGAGGTGAGGCTGAGCACCACCATGGTCAGGGAAAAGACCACCCCGGCCACGGTGATCATGGAGCCGGCGATGGTGGAGAGCACCGCCCGGGCCCCTTCCGGGCTGCCGCTGTAGAGCCACCAGAAATCGGAGAGATGGTGCTGGGCCACGAACATGTCGCCCTGCACCGTGCCCACGGCCAGCAGGCAGGCTGCCGCGGTCAACAGAACCGGCACGAACCACAGGCTGTAGCGCACCGCGTACCAGGCCTGGATCAGCTTGTTTTTCACAGAGGCACCTCCGGGAACCACCGTCTACCGCCTGGGCCTAGGCCAGCGCGTTTTCCTCGCCCGAGTCGCGCACGAACAGGCAGGGCGAACCGCGCTCGCTGCTGGTGCGGCGCAGGGCGGCGAAATCCGGCTCCGCGGGCAGGGTGAACAAATCCAGCTTGGCCGGGGGGGCCTGGGCCAGGGCTTGGGAGCGCGGCCCGGGCAGGACCACCGTGTCGGCATCGGGGATGCGGGCCAGTTGGCGCAGGTTGTCCAAAAACTCCCCGGCCGGCCCCTCTTGCTCCGCCCCGGCGGCCAAGGCCACCAAACGCAGGCTCCCCCGCCAGTTTACTTTCAATTTGTAGGCGATCAAGAGGGCCAAATCCAGATTGCCCAGATCCATGCTCACTTCCCATGCGGGCCCCCGGCCCTCCACCCACAGGTTCACCGCCGCGCCGGGGCCAGGGTCGCGCTCCACCAGGCCGTCGTGCAGGACCACCCCCAGGTGATGGCTGCGAGCCCGCCGCATCACCTCCTGGGTGTCCTGCTCGCGCTGGTCGGTGGTGGGCAGGGGCATGAGCACCACGTTGGGCCGGAAGAAAAAGCCGCTCAAGGTCTCCAGGCCGGCTAGCAGCCCGTTGGGGAAGCTGTCCGACTCCACGCTGGTGTGGGAGGCCAGCAGGCCCAGCTGGCGCAGGGAGCGGGTGATGGAAGGCAGGTCGCTCAGGCGGGCCCGCTCCTCCGGGGAATGGGACAGGCCCAGGACGGTCACCGTGCCCCGGGGCGGGGCCAGGGATCCGACCAGGTTGAAATGCTCGCGCAGTTCCTCGTCCGACTCCACCGGCACCAGCAGGTTGGACTTCCAGGTGCGCTCGGCCGACACCGGCAGGCGGGCCACCATGCGGGCGGCCCATTCGGCCAGGGCCACGAACATGCCGGAGCGCACGTCGCCGAAGGGCGCCTCCAGGTGGCGGCGCAGCAGGTACACGTAGATGGTCACCACCACCCCCACCGCCACCAGCCCGAAAGTGGGGTTGACGATGAACATGGCGTAGAAGCAGCCCGCCCCGCCCAGGATGGGCACCAAACGGGGCACCCGGAACAGGGGCCGGAAGCTGACCAGGCCCAGCTTTTGCTCGATGGCCACCACCGCGTTGATCATGGCGTAAGTGATGAGAAAGAACATGGTGATCAAAGGGGCCACCGCGTTCAGGTCCCTGAGCATCAGGGCCCCCAGCACGATGGCTCCGGTGGTCAACAAGGCGTTGCGCGGCTCGCCGGAAGCGGTGCGCCGCGCGAACCACCGGCTGCCCGGCATCACCCCGTGGGCGGCCAGGGCCTGCAAGATGCGCGGCGCGCCCACCAGGGAGGCCAGGGCCGAGGAGAAAGTGGCCCCCAGCAGCCCGGCCAGCACCGCCGGTCCCCAGGCCGCCTTGTCGATCATCACGGTGTAGTTGCTCAGCAGCTCCTTCTGGCTGGCCGAGGCGGCAAGCCACCAGGCCAGGGCCAAGTAGATCACCAGGCTTACCGCGATGGCGGCCATGGTGCCCACGGGTATGGCCTTGCGCGGGTCCTTGAGCTCGCCGGACATGTTGGCCCCGGCCATGATGCCGGTGGAGGCCGGAAAAAACACCGCGAACACCGCCCAGAAACCGATGCCCTGGAAGCCGTTCTCCGGCGAGCCGGCAAAGGAGCCCCACCAGGCCACCGAATGGCTCATGGAGCCCTGCAAAGCGGCCCAGGCCACCGCGGCCAGGGAGACCCCGATCACCGCCATGATCAGGAACTGGATGCGAAAGGCCAGCCCGGCGCTGATAAAGGCGATGGCGAACAGCACCGCGAAAGTGGCCAGGTCCACCAGCAGGGCGGGATGCTCCGGGAAGATCCACAGCCAGCCGGCCCGGAAGCCGAAGATATACATGCTCACGGCCAGGGCCTGGGACAAATACAGGGGCGCGCCGATGGAACCGCCCACCTCCAGGCCCAGGGACTGGGAGATTATGGAGTAGGCTCCGCCCGCCCCGATGCGGATGTTGGTGGTCACCGAGCTGAGCGACAGGCCGGTGCAGGCGGTGATGCCGAAGGACAGCCCGATGATCAGCCAGGCGCCCAGCAGGCCGGCGTTGCCCACCACCCAGCCTTCCCGGAGGAACATGATCACTCCCAGGATGGTGAGCAGGGTGGGAGTGAACACCCCGGCAAAGGTGCCGAAGCCCCGGGACTTGACCTTGCGCTGCTGGTCGATCTGCTCTTGCAGGTTCTTGTCCGCCACGGCCGATTCCGGCTGGTTCATGCTCCTTGCCTTTCCGCGCAGTAAACATGGGGTGTTCGCGGCCCGGTGCTTAAATTATAGGCATGGCCTTGCACCCGGGGCAAACCGGCCGCCGCGGCCGCAAGAAAACAGACCCCGCCGCGGGGCGGGGCCTGTCGCCGATGAAAATGGGGTTGTCTAGTTGTTGGTGGCGTCCTGGACCTTGTCGCCGGCCTTCTCCATGGTGTCGCCCATCTTGTCGGTGGCCTCTTCAACCTTCTCGCCGGCCTTTTCCACGGCCTGGTCCACCTTCTTGCCGGCCTTCTCGGCCGGGCCTTCGCTTTCGCAGCCCATCATGAGGACCGCGCCCCCCAGGGTCAAAGCCAGGGCCAAGGTCATGACCAGCCCTTTGTATGCCTTTTTCATGATTCTCCTCTTGAGGCCCCTTTGGGCCTACTTTATGGTTACGCTCTGCATGATCTCGCCGAACTCCTGGCCCATGGCCTCGAATCCGGCGGGTTTGGTTGTGGTGGTGGTGGTGAAGAGCAGGACGTGCTTGTCGTCCTTCTGCACCAAATACTGTAATGAAGCGCTGGCCCTTGCGGTAGTCGCTGGCCACCACCTTGAGGGCGTGGCGGGCGTCGACGCTGGCCGGGCCGCACTGGCTGAGCACCACCGCCTTGCCCGCCTCCTTGGACAGGGCCTCGCGGTAGTCCTGGTAGACCTTGTCGGTCTTGCCGGCCTTGTCGGCGATGTTGCCCACGTTTTCGAACACGGTGACGTTGAAGCTGGGCCGGTCGCTGTAGTAGAGGTCGATCTTGCCCTGGTCGAAGAGATTCTTCACCCCCCGCACCACCTTCTCGGGAATGGCTTCCAGGCCCTGGTCCTTCTGGGTGCTTTGCCGGGTGGAACTCATGCCGCTGCAGCCCAGGAAAAAGAACCCGCAGAGGGCCGCCACCAAGGTTGTCGCGATGACTTTTTTCATAGCTGTTTCCTTCTTGTTGAACCATTATTATGAGACACTTTTTCGTCCCATCCCATCGGCGGAGGCCGCATTTAGGCTTTCCGGCTTTAGGTAATCCACACGGAAAAAATTCTTAGGCCCGGCCCGGAGGCCAATCACCAAATCGTTACCGGCATTTTGCTTGCCCCTTGCTCGGCCCCGGGGCTACCATGAACCGGACCTATTTAGGGCGGGAGATTCATCATGCGGCACCTCGGCCAGGCGCTTATCCTCTGCGCGGTCCTCATTCTGGGGGGCCCCGCCAATCTGTGGGCCCAAAGCGGCGCGCCCGCCGCAGAGCAGGCGGAGCAGGTGTTGCGCTTGGAAAAGGTAATCCAGGCGCAGCAGCATCAGATCGAGGCCCAACAAAAGCAGCTGGACCAGCAGCGCAAGCTCCTGCTGGAGTTGCAGCGGCAGGTGCAGGGCCTGCGCGCCCCGGCCGCCAAGGCCGCGCCCGCCGTCGCCCAGGCTCCGGCCGCCGCCGCCCAGGCTCCGGCCCCCGCCCCCCAGGCCAAAGCCGCCACGGCCCAGGAGGCGGCCCGCCCGGGGCCGGTGCCGGCCAATTCCCCCGAGACCGGGCCCCACAGCGCCAAGGAAGACAGCGCTCCCTGGACCGGCTCCTTCAACCTCAAGGGACTCAAGACCCGCTTCGCCATCGGCGGCTTCGCCCAGTTGGACGTGATCCACGACACCGGGGCCATCACCGACCGCACCGAGTTCACCACGGCCAGCATCGTCACCCGGGGGGCCACCAAGGCCCAGGGCTCGGACGGCCAGACCACCTTCAGCGTCAACGCCACCCAGTTCTGGTTCGAAACCCGCACCGACCTGGAGCGGGGCCGCCTGCGCACCTACTTGTCATTGGATTTCTTTGCCGACACCAGCGGCAACAGCCCCCGCCCCCGCCTGCGCGAGGCCTACGGCGAGCTGAGCCATTACGTGTTCGGCGGCACCCTGCTGGCCGGCCAGGCCTGGTCCACCACCGCCTACACCATCGCCTATCCCAACACCCTGGACTACCAGGGGCCCAGCTCCATGGTGGGCCTGCGCCAGCCCCAGGTCCGCTGGACCCGCTCCCTGGGTCACGGCCTGGGCCTGAAGCTGGCCGCCGAGACCCCGGGCAGCCACGAGGTGGACGGGGCCGACCCCCTCACCGCCTGGCCCGACGGCATCGCGGCCCTGGAGTGGAAAGTGGGGGCCCTGCAGGTGCAGGGCACCGGCATGCTGCGCGACCTGAAGGCCAGCCGCGACAACGGCCCCACCGAGAGCGCCCTGGGCTGGGGCTTCAACCTGGCCGGGGTGGTGGACACCTCGTTCCTGGGCCCCCGGGACAACCTCGCCTTCTCGCTGGTCTACGGCCAGGGCGTGGGCAGCCTGATCAACGACGCGCCGCCCGACGCCTATTACAACCCGTCCGACGACAGCCTGGAGCTGTTGCCGGCGTGGGGCTGGTATCTGGGCTATGAGCACTGGTGGAGCCCCCAGTGGGCCTCGGTGCTGGTTTACGGCTCGCTGCAGGTGGACAACGCCGACGGCCAGGCCGACAACGCCTATCACTCGGCCCAGTACGCCAGCGCCAATCTCATGTGGATGCCGGTGGAGTGGTGGCTGGTGGGCGCGGAGCTGCTCTGGGGCGAGAGAGTGGACAAGGACGGGGCCGACGGGGACGACACCCGCCTTCAGCTGACCACCAAGTTCACTTTTTAAGCACCACCACCGGCGGGGTGCGCAGCACCAGGACGCAGCTGATCAAACCCGCCAGGTTCAGGCCCACCCACACCAGGAAAAAGGCGTGATAGCCGCCCCAAGCGACCACCAGGGCGCCCACCATGGGGCCCAGGAAGTAGCCCGCCTGCAAGGCCATCATCATCAGGTTGGCGTTCATGGCCCGGTAGCGGGGCTCGCTGTGCAGGTACATCAGGGAGTTTAGCGAGGGGAAGCCCAGGGCCAGGCCCACCCCGAAGATCACCGCGATGGGCACTATCCAGTAGGCTCCCTCCAACAGGGCCAGGGCCAGGTGGCCGCAACCGGCCAGGAAAAAGGCGGCGCACAGCAGCGCCACCTTGCTCACCCGGTCGAAGATGCCGCTGCCAAAGGTGCGGATGGCCAGCATGATCAGCATCTGCACCGTGAAAAACTTGCCCACGTTGCCCAGATCCACCTGCTGGGCGTATCCCTTGAACATGAAGAACAGGCCCGCGAAGTTCATGAAGTAGACCGCGTTGGCCATGATCATCACCGCGATGGGCAGGCGGGCCAGGTTCTTTCTCATCTCCCGCATCGATGGCAGGTTGGCCTTGGCCTTGGGCCCGCCTCCCCGGTCGCGCCGCCGCCGCCGCACCACCACCAGCACCACCCCCACCGCCGGCAGCAGCAGGATGGGCATGCCCGCGTAGGCGTGGGCCCGGGTGGGCAGCCAGGGGGCCAGCGCGTCCACCACCAGGGGCACCAGGGCATAGGGCAGCAGGATGGCCGAGGAGTACAGGGCAAACCCCTGGCCGCTCTTTCCCTCGGGCAAAACCCAGACCAGCAGGGCCATGCAGGAGGCGGACATGCAAAACAGCCCGACCCCGTTGATCACCCGCAGGGTCAGCAGGCCCCAGAAGGACTGCACCCACAGATAGGCCAGGCCCGAACCGGCCATCACCGCGATGCCCAGGAGCATGAGATAGGGCGCGTTGCGGTGGTCGATGAAGGGCGCGGCAAAAAAGAACAGGGGCACCGTGGTCAGGGAGAACACCCCGATGAGAAAGCCGCGGGTACCGCCGGAGATGCCCAGGGAGGCCAGGTGGCCGTACAGGTCGTAGAACACCGCCACGTTGGAAAACACCAGCAGTGCGATGCCCAGCAGGCCCAGGTATTCGAAGCTGAGCAAGCTGCGGGGCTGGCCGGGATCGGCGGAGGTTGTTTGGGGAGGCAAGTCTAGCTCTCTCCCCGGGCAGTCAGGAAATCGAGCACCGCTTGGTTGAACTCGCGGTGAAACTCCATGAAAAAGGCGTGGCGGCCGCCGGGGAACATGCGCAGGGTGGAGCCGGGGATCAGTCGGTGCAGGATGCGCGAGTTCTCGGTGGGCACCAGATGGTCGTCGTCGCCGGTGAGGATCAGGGTGGGGGCCTTGATGCCGCTCACCCGCCCGGCGGTGTCGTGGCGGTTGCAGGCATCCACCTGGCGCAGGAAGGCGTCGGCCGGCTGGTAATGGAGCTGGGATATCTCCACGAACTTTTTAATGCGCTCCGGGTTGTCTTGCACAAAGGCGTCGCTGAAGTAGATGTGCATGTCCTTTTGCAGAATCTGCTCCGGGTTCAGGCCTTTGGTGTTGGTAAAGGCGGCCCGCTCCTCCGGGTCCATGCGCACCGCCTTGTCCCCGCCGCAACTGGTGCAGCCCAGCACCAGCCCGGCCACCAGATCCGGCCGGGCCAAGGCCAGCTCCTGGGCGATGTAGCCGCCCATGGACACGCCCACCACGTGGGCTTGCTTCACTCCCAGGCCGTCCAGGAGCCCGGCGGTGTCGGCCGCGAACATGGGGATGGAATAATCCATGGCCGGCTTGCCGCTGCGCCCCGCCCCCCGGTTGTCAAAGGCGATCACCTGGAAGTGACGGGAAAGCTCGGGAAGCTGTAGATGCCACCATTCGGCGTTGCGCCGCAGGCCCATGATCAGCAGCAGGGGGAACCCCTGGCCGTGCACCTCGTGGTACATCTCCAAATCGCCGACTTTTAGCAGGGGCACCTGTCACCTCCGGTTGGGACTAGGGGAGAGATTATAGCAGCTTTTGGGCCTGACCACGAACCAGGCGGCCCGGGGCGGCCTCCCCCTTCATCCCGGCGATATGCTTCTATTTTTTCCCAGGTTGTGTTATGGTGTCTTCGATTAGGGGAGCGGCCCGAGCATGGTGACTCCGACCAGCCCGCCCCAAAACGCATCGCGTGGCCGCCCGACTGCCCATCTTGGCTTTCGCCATCCTCCCCGTCCCAAGCCCTTTCGCGCTTTCCCCGCCCGCTGGGCGGCTGGTCCGAACTGTGTGGGGGTGCTGGGCCAATATGGTTTCCAGAGTGCTCCATCGCCTGCCCGGCCTTTTGGCCGTGATGCTGGTTTTCTCGTGGCTGCTGGCCATGCCGGCAGGCGCCGGGGCTCAGCTTCCCAACGACCCGGCCACGGACCAGGCCATCACCGAGCTCTACACCGAGGCCCGCTTCCTTATTCTGGACGAGGAATATCAGCGGGCCTACGACGTGGTCCAGCAATGCCTGATCACCGCCCGGCCGGCCAAGGAGGCGATCTGTTTGCAAGGGGCCATCCTGGAGCGCCTGGGCAAGCGAGGCGAGGCCATGGAGCTTTACCGCGAGCTTCTGGCCAAGAACCCGAGCGCCTACAGCTTTTTGCACTTTGACCTGGCCTATCTGTATATCAACGCCGAAAAGTACCAGGAGGCCCTGGCCCAGTTCCGCCAGGCCGAGGCGGTGGACTACAAACGGGCGGTGCGCGAGCAGGCCCTGTTGTATCTGCGCCTCAAGGACTACAAGCAGGCCGAGGCCCAGCTGGAACGCCTGCCCCCGGGGGATCCCGGCGTGTATTATCTGCGGGCCCAATCCCTGATGTATCAGCGCAAGTGGGACCAGGCCCTGCAGATGGTCAAGACCGCCCAGGCGGCCCAACCGGACAAGCCTCTGGCCAAGGACCTCAATGGGCTGGCCTCCCAGATCGAAGCGGCCAAGCGGGCCAACCGGCGGGCGCGCGCCTGGCTGACCATGGCCGCCGACTACAACGACAACGTGTTCCTGGACCCCCTGACCGACAACCCCGCCCTGGTGGAGCCCCGCGAGGAGGGCGACTTCTCCTGGATGACCAGGGGGGTGCTTCTCTACCGCTTCACCGAAGGCGAGGACTGGGCCCTGTTCGGCACGGCCGGCTTTTTGAACAAGAGCTACCTCCAACTGGTGGAGAGCGACTTCGCCAACCTGTCGGGCAGCGTGTATTTCAGGCTCAACGGCGAAAAGTGGCTGCTGCGCGTTCCCTATCACTATGCCTACTACTTCTCCGGGGCCAGCCACCAGTCCCGTTTGCAGCAGTACAGCATCTTCCCCTCCCTGAAGTGGGACATGACCGAGCACATAACCACCTACGTGCACGGCCTGTTGCAGCGCCGCCTGTATTTCACCAACGAATCCAACATATGGCGCTGGAGCCTCCGATTGGAGCACCTCTATTACTTCGGAACCCAGACCAAGTTCCTCAAGCTGTCCTATGGGGTGTCTCAGGACCAGGCGGACAACGTGTACAGCGGCTTCACCTGCTACCAGGTGGGCCTGGCCGCCGCCCGCCCGGTCTGGGGGGCCCTGAACGCCGAGGTGGGCCTGGTCTACGCCTATTACCAACACGAAACCCGGCCCGAGCTGGGCGGCGACACCACGGTGCCCTGGGACCGGGCCGATCATCAGTTCCGGGCCTATGCCACCCTGCGCTACCGGCCCAACGACCGCTGGGAGCTGCTGCTCTCCTATTTCTTCACCAACAACGACTCCAACGTTTCGGGCGACAGCGGCTTTGATCCCTACAACTACCGCCAGAACATCATCAGCTTCATGGTGGTGGTGGGGCTGTGAAGACCCGGGCGGACATAAGGCGCCTGGCGGCCGGGCTGCTGACCGGGCTGCTGTGCGTTTGCCTGGCCTGGCTGGGCGCGGCCGCCCTGGCCCCCGCCGCCCAGGACCACAGCGTGGGCCGGGTATTCGCGGTGGAGGGCCAGGTGGAGGTGGTCAATCCGCCGGCCAACAAAAAGACCCCCGCGGCCAAGGGCATGGCCCTGGTGGTGCACGACGAGGTGCGCACCGGAGCCGACAGCGGGGCCAAGCTGGTTTTGAAGGACGACTCCCTGCTCAAGGTGGGCCCGGAAACGGTGTGCAAGCTGGATAAATTCGCCCTGGAGCCCGGCCAAGGCAAGCGCGAGGCCAAGATCGGCCTGCCCAAGGGCACCCTCAAGGTGCTGGTCAACGACCTGTTCGAGTACCGCCAGCGCATGTTCGAGGTGGAGACCCCCACCGCGGTGGCCGGGGTGCGGGGCACCCGCATGATCATCGTGGTGGAATCCGAGGATAGCACCGTGGTGCTCAGCCTGGACAACCCCCTGTCGGTGTTCAACAAGCTCCTGCCCAACCAGCCGGTGTTCATGATGGGAGTGAAGATCACCCGCATCTCCGGGGCCAACCCACCCACCCCGCCCCGGGCGCCCACTCCCCAGGAGCTGCGCATGATCCACGGCCTGTTCGGCCAAACCCCGCCTGGGGATGACCCCGGCGCGGGCGGCTTGCCAGGGGCCCAGGGCGGCGGCGGCGGCGGCGCCTTCCACTCCGGCGGCAAGGGCGCGGGCACCTCCACCACCAGCAGCAGCACCTCCAGCAGCTCTTCCACTAGCACCTCCACCAGCACTTCCACCTCCACCTCCACCTCCACCACGACCTCCACCTCCAGCAGCACCTCCACCAGCACCGCCCCCAGCACCACCAGCAGCACGACCACCACCACCAGCACCACCAGCAGCACGACGACCACCACCCTCCCGCCGGTCACCAGCAGCAGCACCTCGACCACCACGACCACCAGCTCCAGCAGCAGCACCAGCACCACTCAGCCGGTCAGCAACAGCTCCACCTCCTCCACCACGACGACCACGACGACGACCACGACCACCTCCTCCACCACGACCACCACCACCGAAACCACCACCTCCTGGCCCTATCCCTGGCCCATCGAGGCATGCACTGATTACTGCTTGACAGGATCATGCAACCCCTCTCTGCCGGGAGGGCCGGCCGCCTGCTGTGCCCTCTGCTACCCCGGCGGATTCTAATGCTCCGCCCCATGCCGCCGCCCCCTACCCGAGGAGATAGCGCCCCATGAAGCGCACCCTGGCGGCATTGGTCATCGGCCTGTTGGCCGCGATGGTGGTGATCGGCCTGTATTTGGCAGGCATGCCCTTTTTGGAGCTCATGGAGCTCAAGAGCCGCGACGCCCTGTTCCGCCTGCGCCCAGCCATAAGCATGCAGGCCTCCAAGGTGGTGGTAGTGGCCGTGGGCGAACGCAGCCTGGACCGGGCCGGCCGCTGGCCCTGGCCCCGCACCATCACCGCCCGCCTGGTGGAAAAGATAATGGCCGCCGGGGCCGGCTCCCTGGGCCTGGACCTGGGCTTTTTCGAGCCGGACAACCGTTTGGCGTTGCAGGCGGTGCTTCAGCTCCAAAAGGCGGCCCAGGCGGGCAAGCCAATGGACCTGGACCAGCTCATCGCCCGGCACCACCCGGACTATCGCCTGGCCACGGCCATCGCCCAACATAGGGACAAGGTCTGTCTGGGGTACTTTTTCCACACTGACCAGCGCGAGGTGGCCCACCTGGATCGCAAGGAGATCAAGGCGCGCATCAAGGCCATTGCCAAGTTCGCCTTCCCCATGGTGCGCTATCGCACCCCGGCCGCCCTGGAGGCCCGCCTGCCCACGGCGGTGGCCCCGGAGAACAACCTGCCCCTGTTGATCAAGGCCTCGCGCTGGGGGGGCTTTTTCAACGTATTGCCCGATTACGACGGGGTGGTGCGGCGCATCCCCCTGGTGGTGCGCTGCGGGGACGAGCTGTTCCCCTCCCTGGCCCTGGTCGCCCTGGCCCGCCTGGCGGGCAAACCCCTGCCCGCCCTCACCGTCACCGCCCACGGGCTGGAAGGGGTGGAGGTGGGAGGCGCGCGCATCCCGGTGGACGAGCAGGGACGCCTGGCGGTGAACTTCCGGGGAGGCGCGGCCACGGTGCCGGTGGTGGAGGCCGTGGACGTGATGACCGGCAAGGCCCCGCCCCGGGCCCTCCAGGGCAAGGCGGTGGTGCTCACGGTGAGCGCGGCCGGGGTGATGGACCACCGCCCCACCCCGGTGGCCGCCCTGCTGCCCGGCGGCTACATCCTAGCCCAGGCCATGGACAACATCCTGGCCGGCGACTTTTTGGTAAAGACCAACTGGAGTTCCCTGTGGGACCTGGCCGCCTGCCTGGTGCTGGCCCTGGCCGGGGCCCTGCTATTGGCCTGGCTGCATCCGGTGGCCGGCGGAGTCTCGGTCCTGGGCCTGGCCGCCGCCTATGCCGCCGTGGTCTATCTGGCCTTCACCCGGGGGCTGCTCATCAGCCTGGTGCATCCCCTGGTGGCCCTGGCCCTGGCCGGGGCGGCCGGGGTGCTCTACCGCTATCTGGTGCTGGACAAGGACAAGCAGTTCATCCGCCGCGCCTTTGGGCAATACCTGAGCCCGGCGGTCATCGAGCGGCTGACCAAGAACCCCGAGGCCCTGGAGCTGGGCGGCGAGAAAAAGGTGCTCACCGTGGTCTTCGCCGACATCCGGGGCTTCACCACCATCAGCGAAGTGCTGGAGCCGGAGGTGCTGGCCTCGGTGCTCAACACCTTCATGAACCGCCTGACCCAGGAGGTGTTGGATCAGGGCGGGGTGCTGGATAAGTACATGGGCGACGCCATCATGGCCTTTTTCGGCGCGCCCATGGAACAGCCCGACCACGCGGCCCGGGCCTGCCGCGCCGCCCTGGGCATGATCGCCCAGGTGGAGGCCCTGAAGCCGCGCTGGGAGGAGATGAAGGTGCCTTCCCTGGACCTGGGGGTGGGGGCCAACACCGGGCCCATGGTGGTGGGCAACATGGGCTCGGACCTGCGCTTCGACTACACCGTGATCGGCGACAGCGTGAACCTGGGATCCCGCCTGGAGGGCCAGACCAAGGAGTACGGGGTGTCCATCGTGGTCAGCCAGTCCACCCGCGCCGCCTGCGAAAACGGCTTCCACTTCCGGGCGCTGGACTTGATCCGGGTAAAGGGGAAGAAAGAGCCGGTGGCCATCCACCAGCTTATCGGACCCGGGGACCAGGCCGCCCCGCCCTGGCTGGCCGCGGCCGAGGAGGCCTTTGCCCTGTATCTGAAACGGGATTTCAGCCGCGCGGCCGGGCTCTACGGGCAGGTTTTGGCCGTCGCGCCCCAGGACGTGACCGCCGCCATGCTCAGGCAGCGCTGCCTGGCCTACGCCCAGTCGCCGCCCCCGCCGGAGTGGGACGGGGCCATGACCAAGAAAACCAAATAGCTCCTAGTCTTCCGCCGCCTCGCTGTAGATGCCCCGCACCCGGTCCACTTCCTCGTAGACCTTGAAGAAGGCGTCCACCACCTCGGGGTCGAACTGGGCCCCGCGCTCCTGTTTGATGATGCCCAGCACCTTTTCCTCGGGCCAGGGGTCCTTGTAGGTCCGCTTGGACATCAAGGCGTCGTACACGTCGGCCAGGGCGGTGATGCGCGCGGCCACCGGGGCCTCCTCGGATATCTTGCCGGGGCCCAGCTCCGAGCAATGGAAGAGGTCCTCGATATGGCCGGGATAGCCCTTGCCGTCCCAGCGCTCGTGGTGCCGCAGGGCGATCTGCTGGGCCAGGTGGTCCACCTCCGAGGAGGGCTCGCCGAAAAGCTGGGCCCCGCGCACGGTGTGAAACTTCATGGTGTGGTACTCGTCGTCGTCCAGCTTGCCCGGCTTTTTGAGGATGGCGTCGCTGATGGCCACCTTGCCCACGTCGTGCAGCATGGCCGACACCCGGATCAGGTCCTGCTGCTTGACGATCTCCGAGGGGGGCACCCCGTGCGCCTTGGCCCAGGCCTCGTAGATGACCGCGGCATAGCCCCCCACCCGGTTCACGTGGGCCCCGGTCTCCTTGGGGTCGCGGAGTTCGGCCATGCGCATCATGCGCAGGATCAGCTCCCGCTGGTTGACCGCCCGCTCCAGGGCCAGGGCCGCGCTGTTGGCGAAAAACCCGGCCAGGCCCTGGTTCTCGGGCGAGAAGGGGACCACCTCGCCCGCTTCGTCCAGGGGGTTGATCAGCTGCAGCACCCCGATCACCGTGCCCTGGCTGCTCAGCAGGGGTTGCACCAGCACCGCCTGGGTGCGGTAGCCGGTGGAGTCGTCATAGGAGCGGTTGAAGGAGTAGGGCTTGTCCTCGGGGATGTTGTGGGCATCGGCTATGACCAGGGGCCCGCCGGTGTAGGCCGCGTATCCGGCCAGGGAGCTGGTGTCGATGGGCATGGAGTTGCCGCGCAGATCGTTGCTGCCCTTGAACAGCTTTTGGTTCTGCACGTAGGTGAACTGCAACGCGCCGTCCCGCGCCAGGAAAATGCTGCCCGCCTCGGCCCCCAGCAGGCTGCGGGCCTGGCCCAGGATGCGGTCCAATAGATAGTCTTCGTCTTGGGTGGTGGAAAGTTCCTGGGTGAGCTGGCAAAGATGTCCCATGAGAGGAAACTGGTCAGCGGGCAGGGGTTCCATGCGAATCCTCCAGGCAGGTTTTTGGGGCAGGCCTGAAGCCGATTCATATTAGCAAGAAACGCCCTGGGCCGGGCAATAAAAACATCCATGAATTATGTGGCTTATGCTTAAGCGGCCCCTCCGGGGGACTGGGGCGCCACGGCCGGAGCCGGGTCTCCGGCCTGTTCCGGGCTCCAGGCAAACAGGAGCTTGAGGCGCTCCCAGAAAGGGGCTCCCAGCAAAAACAGGGCCACGAAGCCCAACACCTCGCCGGCCACCAGGCTCCAGGCCAGAAAGGTGATCTCCCCGCCCACCGGCGCGATGAAGATCAGGTCCACCAGCACGGCGTAGTAGGGCAAAAAGCTCAGGGCCAGGATCACCACCCCGGTCCGGTGGCGGGCCTGGCTGACCGGCTGGGGCGGGCGGTGGCGTATCCGGAACCAGGAGAGCACCCGCTTTTTGAGCGCGGCCAGGAACTCCTTGCCCAGCAGCACGGCCGAGGTGTAGAAGGCCACCTCCCCGGTGGCCAGAAAGACCACGGCCAGGGTGCCCATCTCGGCCAGGCTCATGCCCATGAAAGGCAGCGCCCCCACCACGCAGATGGGGATCAAGCTGTAGATGAACAGGCTGATGCCCAGGTAGTACTTCCAGTCCTTGGTCATGCCTTACACCTCGCGCTTAGAGAGTTTCGCCGCCCGCGGGGCCGCCCTGGTCCGATGTTGCGTCATGTTCCCCGGCCCTGTCAAACCGGGAGGGGCTCCGCAAGGGGCCTTAAACATGCTAAAGTAGGGCTGCGCTCCGGGGCAGTCGGCCGCCGGGCAGCGGCAATCGCAGGGGAGGGAGAGCATGGACCAATCGCGCCGCAGGATGAAGGTGGCGGTGATCATTACCTCGTTGGTGGCCGCGGCCTGGGGCTGCTACGCAGGTTTCGCCTACTGGTTCCACCACGGCGCGCTCATCCACGAGCCCTTGGTGTCCTTCGTGCGCAAGCACGTGCCCGGCTTCATGCTGGCCCATCACGGCGATCCCGTCTCCAAGCACATCATGTCCGAGAGCGTGTGGGCTGCCTTTATCTGGGGGGCCTTTTGCTTTTTGGTGGTGCTGATCGCCGGCCTGCTGCTGTCGCGGATCTACCAGGGCGGCGTCCAGGACAAGCCCACGGAAAACCCCGCCGATCCTGCCGACGGATAACCGGCGCCGCCGGCGGACGCGCCCTTAGCTGTCGGCCCACTCCCTTATCTTGGCCTTCAGCTTTTCCTCGACCTTGCGCTCCACCTCGGGCCAGTCGTCGGCATCCCCGGCCTGGGCCCATTCCCCGAGGTCGCGCTTGACCTTGGCCTCCACCTTGCGGGCCACCTCGTCCCATTCCTTTTGGCGGCGGCTCTTTTTCTGGTAGTGCAAGGAGCCGCCCCCGCCGCCACCCAGCCAGCAGGCCATGCCGATCAAGAAGCCCAGGTTGTAACCCGCGCCGGTGTTGTCCACCGCGTACATGCGCACTTCGGTGAACAAGGAAAGGATGAAACTGATCCAGGCGATGAAGCCGTGCCACAGGCCGGCGAAAAACCCGGCCGGGTCCTGGGGGCCGAAGGGGCCGGACGTACCGGCCAGGCAGCCGCTGATCAGGCCCGCGCCCAACAGGACCAGGCCCAGGGGCCAATAAGGCGAGCGTGCTTTCATGGGTAGTCTCCCCTTGGCGGCCGTCCGCTGGTGTTGCCCGTTGGCAGGCCCATGAGGGATGCATGGCCGCTTGGTAAGGATTATGTTATCCCGGCCGAGCCGGGGCGGGCAAGGGCGGTCCTACTAGTCTCGGCCTCCATATTTTCCTTGGCTCCAACCATGCTATGGCCGTGAGGGCTCAGCCAATCTGGATTGGCCACCGACGCCTCTTCATCTTGTAGCCAAATCCCAAATATTTCTGTTGTCAGGAGGGACTAATGCCCCCAATCCCCCGCAACATTCGCAGTGGTCAACGAACTACCTGAGCGAGGTGCAGCGGGGAAACATGGTCTTCGGCGCCCAGGATTTTTTCGTGGTCATCGGCAACAACGTCATCCTGCTCGGCAACTTCCGCCACCCCTTCCGGCGCAAGCAGGTATACGGGGTGCGGCCGGTCCTGGAGCCCCTGCTGCCGGGCGGCGGCCTTGTGAGCGCCTGGTCCTTTTTGACGCGGCCCGGCTGATCCTGCTTGCCATGGGGCAGGGGATGTGATTTACAAGGTTCGAACCCGGCCGCAACCCGCACGATCATTCCGGAGAGGCCCCATGCATATTTCTCCCCGACGCCGCTTCGCCGCTCTGGCCGTTTTGCTGGCCGCCCTGCTCCTTTGGGCCGCCCCGGCCACGGCGGCCGCCCCCGACTACTCCCAGGCCGCCAACTGGCTTGTCCAACCGGCCAAGACCGCCCACCCGGTGGACGTGTTCTGGGTCTACCCCACGGTGTATCAAGGCAAGGAGCTGGTTTCCACCATTGACGACCAACAGATGCGCCAGGGGGCCCAGCGCACCCTGGCCACCCAGGCCAGCATATTCGACGGCCTGGCCAACGTTTTCGCGCCCATGTACCGCCAGGTGAACATGTCGGTGCTCGAGCTGAGCCCGGAGGAGCAGGCCAAGCATTTGGCCGTGGGCCAGCAGGACGTGCGCCGGGCCTTGGCCTATTATTTGGAGCACCTCAACCAGGGGCGGCCCTTTATCCTGGCCGGGCACAGCCAGGGCTCCAACCAACTGGTGGATTTGCTGCTGGAGCAGGCAGGCGCCCAGGACCTGAAGAACATGGTGGCCGCCTATGCCATCGGCTGGTCCATCACCAGCGACGACCTGAAGAAAAACCCCGCCCTGAAGATCTGCCGCCAGGCGGCCCAGACCGGCTGCGTGGTCACCTACAACAGCGTCGCCGCCGGTTATCAGAAGAAGGCCCCCACCATCCGGCCCGGCGCGGTGTCGGTGAATCCCCTCACCTGGACCACCGACGGCAAGCTGGCCCCGGCCTCGCTGAACCTGGGCGCGGTGTTCGTGCAGGACGACGGCAGCAGAGTGACGCGGGCCCACTTCACCTCGGCCCAAAACAAGGACGGCGGCCTGGTGGTGGCCCCGGCCGATCCCTCCCTGACGCCCTTCACCGGCATGGGCCCGGGCATATACCACGTGTACGACTATTCCCTGTTCTACGAGAACCTGCGGTTCAACGCGGGCCTGCGCATCGATGCCTACTTGCACCGGTGTCCCTGTTCCCACTAGGCCATTGCCCCCCGGCCGGGGTTGCGCCTAAAGTAGGACAAACATTCCCACCCCATGCCGGGAGGCCAATCATGCACCGCGCCGCCGTTATTTTTAGCCTGCTCGCCGTCCTGGCTCTGGCCGCTCCGGCCTGGGCCGGTCCGGTGGTGCCCGACTGCTGCTCGCCGCGCTACAAGCAGGAGGTCATGCAGAGCCTCCGGCAGTTGCAGTACAAGATGAGCATCTACGGCCAGCCGCCCCAGGCGGGCAAGGGCCTGCGCCTGGGGGTTTACCAGGCGGCCGCGGCCTATGGCCCCGGCGCGCTGGAGAAGAACATGCGCCGCCTGGTAAAGGCGGTGGAAGCGGCGGCGGCCCAGGGAGTGCAGCTTTTGTCCTTTCCCGAGCTATACACCTCGGGCTACACCATGACCCCGGCCCAGGCCCGCCAGGTGGCCCAGAGCGCCGACGGCCCCCTGATCAGCCGGTGCCAAAAAATCGCGGCCCAGTACAAGATGGCCTTGATCGTGCCCTACGCCGAAAAGGCCAAGGGCCCGGATGGCAAGCCGCAATACTTCGACAGCATCGCGGCCATGGACGCCAAGGGCCGCATCCTGGCCAATTACCGCAAGACCCATTTGTGGGGGAAAGAGGAGCGGGCCAACTGGAGCTTCGGGGACAAGCTGTGCCCGGTGTTCAAGGTCAACGGCCTGCCCATGAGCCTGCTCAACTGCTATGAGTGCGAGTTCCCCGAGCTGAGCCGCATCCTGGCCCTCAGGGGGGCCAAGCTCATCGTGGGGCCCACCGCGGCCGACTGCTACGACACCGCGCCGGACGGCAAGCGCTCGGCCCTGCCCTACCCCGACATCTCGCGCAACCTGATCCCGGCCTACGCCTATGCCAACAACATCTTCTTCGCCTACAGCAACCACTGCGGCTACGAGTCGCTCAAGGGCCACCAGTGGCACTACCGGGGCAACTCGATCATCGCCGGGCCGCACGGGGACGTGATCGTGGCGGCCAACCACCAGCAAGACACCCTGCTGGTGGCCGACCTGATCCCGGGCTTCTACGGGGCCACGCACCCCGAGAGCAACTACCTCAAGGACCGCCGCCCCAAGTTGTACAAAGAGTTGGTGGCCCCCCGGGCGGACTTCCTGCCCGGCGGCTGGGTCTATCCCCAGTACCGCCAAGGCAGGGAAATCATCCCCCCGGAGGACCGGGGCAAGTAGGGCCCTAGCCGGTCACCTCGGCCAGGCCCTGCTCCAGTATTTGCATGCCCTGGTTGAGCTGCTCGTCGGTGATCACCAGGGGCATGAGGGTGCGCACGTTGTTGCCCAGGGTGCCGCAGTCCAGCACCAGCAGGCCGTGGGCGTGGCAATAGGCGGTGAGCTGCTTGGCCATCTCCGGGGCCGGGGTCTTGGACACCGGGTCGCTCACCAGCTCCATGGCCAGCATGGGGCCCAGACCACGCACCTGGCCGATCACCGGGAAGCGGTCCTGCAGAGATAGAAGCGCCTGCCGGGACTTGATCCCCAGCTCCTCGGCCCGGGACAGGAGGTCCTCGGACTCGATCACCTCCAGCACGGCCAAGGCCGCCGCGCAGGCCACCGGGTTGCCGCCGTAGGTGCCGCCCAGGCCGCCGGGATGCACGCTGTCCATCAGCCCGGCCTTGCCCGCGATGGCGCTCAGCGGCATGCCACCGCCCAGGCTCTTGGCCATGGTCACGATCTCCGCCTTGATGCCGAAGTGGTCCAGGGCGAACATCTTGCCGGTGCGCCCGATGCCGGTCTGCACCTCGTCGGCGATGAGCACGATGCCCTTGTCGTCGCAGATCTCCCGGAGCTGCTGCATGTACTCGACCGGAGGCA
>JAIPEN010000008.1 GCA_021737145.1 Desulfarculaceae bacterium
ACTCGTTATAGAATAAACCCATGATCAAGAGCTTCAAGGACAAAGAGACTGAGCGCTTATTTCATCGTGAGATTTCACGAAAGCTTCCCCAGGATATTCAGCGGGTGGCTTTTCGAAAACTCAGGATGCTCCAGCGGGCTCGTTCCCTTGAAGATTTGAAGGCACCACCGGCCAACCGTCTTGAGGCTCTGAAAGGTGCCCGCAAAGGCCAACACAGCATCAGGATCAACCATCAGTGGCGGGTTTGTTTCCTCTGGCAAGATGGGGATGCCCACGGCGTCGAGATCGTGGATTATCATTAGGAGGCCGTCATGGCTGCGAAAAAACTGGCCCCTCTCCATCCCGGTGAGGTTTTGTACGAGGAGTTCATCAAGCCCCTGGAGCTGAGCCAAAACCAACTCGCCCGCGAGCTGAAGGTACCGCCTCGCCGAATCAACGAGATCGTCCTCGGCAAGCGTGGCATTTCAGCAGACACGGCCCTACGCTTGGCCCGCCACTTTGGCACCTCACCAGAGTTCTGGCTCGGCCTCCAGGCAGACTATGAACTTGACGTGGCCAGGGACCAGTCAGAGTCCCAGATAGCCGGAGAGGTAAGAGTGCGGCCCCAAGACCAATCAGCGGTGGGAAGCGGCGCCAGCGCATAGGCCCATCGATTCCCTGTATTGTCTTTGAGGCTATCGTACAAGTTTAGCCTAGATGAGGAGCGTGTCCTTCATCCTGCCTGTGACATGGCTCGACACGCAGACGGCATTTGACTGATGATGGCTACAAAACCTAGAATCAATAAAAACAAACAAACTTGGAGCCACCTCAAGCGAAACCTGTCAGGGCTGGACCGGAACGCTCTACTTGGGCTGATCCATGACCTGTACGCGGCCAGCAAGGACAATCAATCGTTTCTGCACGCCCGCTTCGGATCTGGTGACGATGTCCTCCAACCTTACAAGGCGAACATATCCCGCTGGGTTTGCCCCGATGTGATGCGGACTCAGGACATTTCCACGGCCAAAGCCAGCAGGGCCATCGCCGATTACAAAAAGGCCTGCGGCCGCCCCAATGGGATGGCTGAACTGTCTGTATTCTACTGCGAAGCCTGCATGAGGTTTCTCGGTTTCTGTGCCATGGATGACGAAGGGTATTTTGATGCCTTGGTTCGCATGTTCGAGCAGGCCCTGAAGGCTGTCGGGTCACTCGAACCTGATCGGCAACTTCCATTTTTGGAACGCCTTGAACTGGTGCGGCGCGGGGGACACAATTATGGCTATTGGGTCGGTGACTACATGGACGAACTGATGGCGGAGTATGGGTTTGGCGAAGAATGAGCAGAACCGAAAACCCTTCGATGAGTTGCAACAACTGCGAGAGGAAAACGTCCGCCTTAAGGCCCTGTTGACCAGCCATGACATTGCCTGGGAGGATAAACCAACCTCCGTTTCAGAACCTCCGACCAAAACCCCGGAGTCTGCCACAGCTCGATTTTCCGTCGCAGACAAAATCGCGCTCTTCCGCCGCCTGTTCCGGGGCCGCACCGATGTCTATTCCCTACGTTGGGAATCGGCCAAGGGCACAGCGGGCTATTCTCCCGCCTGCGCAAATGAGTGGCGCCCAGGCGTTTGCCATAAGCCAAGGGTTAAATGTGGTGATTGCAATCAACGCCTGCTGCTGCCGGTCACTGATCAGGTGATTTACGACCACTTGACCGGGAAGCATATCGTTGGCGTCTATCCGCTGCTGGCCGATGAAAGCTGTCATTTCCTAGCTGCCGATTTTGATGAGGCCGACTGGGGCGAGGATGTCCGCGCCTTCATGCAGTCCTGTCACGAACTGAATGTTCCCGCCGCACTGGAGGTTTCCCGCTCAGGTAACGGGGCGCATATCTGGATTTTCTTCACGGAACCGGTTCCGGCCCGCGAAGCCCGGCGATTGGGAGCAGCCCTGATCAGCCACACCTGCGACCGCACCCGTCAACTTTCGCTCTCCAGTTATGATCGATTCTTTCCCAACCAGGACACACTGCCCAAGGGCGGGTTCGGTAATCTGATCGCGCTGCCCTTACAGAAAAAACCCCGTGAACAGGGGTGCAGTGTGTTTGCCGACGAGAACTTTAAACCCTATACGGACCAGTGGGCCCTTCTGTCCTCGATCCGAGCCCTGTCCAGATTGGAGTTAGAAGACGCCATCCTGCGGGCGAGTGGCGGCCGACATCCGCTGGATGTGGCCTTTGCCACCGAGGAAGATGACAGCAAGCCGTGGCATCGTCCAATGCCAATACCAAGCCTGATACCTGGGCCACTGCCGAAGTCGCTGACGCTGGTACTGGCCAATCAGATTTTTATCGCCAAGGCTGATCTGCCCCAATCCCTTGCCAACCGCTTGATCCGCCTGGCCGCCTTCCAAAACCCGGAATTCTACAAGGCCCAGGCCATGCGCCTGCCAGTATGGAACAAGCCCCGAATCGTTGGCTGCGCCGAAAATTTTCCACAGCATATCGGCCTGCCACGGGGCTGTCTCGATGCTGTGCTGGCACTGCTTGAGCAAAACAACATTCGTGCAGAGATGCAGGAGGAACGCATTTCGGGATGCAAAGTAGCCGTCAAATTCACCGGTACCCTAAGGCAAGGTCAAAATGCTGCGGTCAGGGCGATGTTGAAGCAAGAGACCGGGGTTCTTTGTGCACCGCCGGCCTTCGGCAAGACCGTCACCGCCGCCGCGATCATCGCCCGTCGCAAGGTGAGCACGCTGGTGCTGGTGCATCGCACCGAATTGCTCCGTCAGTGGCAAGAGCGGTTAAATAGTTTTATCGACTTCTCCAGGGATGGGCTAGGAGTGATTGGCGGTGGCAAGAAAAAGCCGAGTGGAAAGATCGATATAGCGGTGATGCAGTCTCTTTCGCGGTGGGAAGATCTCCCGGCACTGCTCGATGGCTACGGCCAGATCATCGTAGATGAATGCCACCACCTCTCGGCTTTTTCCTTCGAGGCGATTCTTAAACAGGCGAAGGCTCGATACGTGATTGGTCTCACCGCCACCCCGGTGCGGCGTGATGGACACCATCCGATCATTTTTATGCAGTGCGGCCCGATTCGTCACAGTGCCGCCATATCTGATACGGCCCCGACGCAACTGGAAGTGTGGCCACAATATCCGCCTTCAACAGACATACCGCCAGATTCTTCCATTCAGGAGGTATTCCGCATCCTCACTAAAAGCAAAGTGCGAAACCGCTGTATTGCTGAGGATGTCCTAGCTGCTTACCGGGAAGGGCGTAAAATTCTGGTACTGACCGAGCGGACCGAGCATCTGGAATTATTGCGTGAGGCTCTTGGGGAAGAAGTGGACCACTGCTTTGTTTTGCATGGTCGGTTACCCAAGAAACAACGGACTACCATTCTTAGTCAGCTTCATGAATTGGATGGTTCGACTTCGCGTGTTCTTCTGGCTACCGGTCGTCTGATAGGCGAGGGCTTTGATCATCCACCGCTGGATACCTTGGTGCTGGCCATGCCAATCTCGTGGAAGGGCACCCTTCAACAATACGCAGGCCGCCTACATAGGTGGCACGTCGACAAGCAGGATGTGCGCATCTACGACTACGTTGAAACTTGTCAGCCGCAACTCGCCCGTATGTGGAACAAACGCCAGCGGGGCTACCGGGCCATGGGATATCAGATCCTGCCGGCGAATGAGCCTATTTTAGCAATGCCCTCAGAACAGGCCAGCCCGGAAGGAAAATGTCCTTAAAGCCGTGAGAGTTTGGGTGTGGATTTGGGTGGGACTTTTTGTGGAATCCGTGCAAAAATCTGCAAAAATTGGAAAAAGCTTGGAATTTGATTGGTCAATCATATTAAAGACTTCCAAATAATTGAGGAGGTTAGGAAGTCAGAGGAGCCTGTCTTCAAATCCGGTGTACCGTCTGAGTAAGGCGGTAGGTGGGTTCGATTCCCATGCACTTCCGCCACAATGATTTCAAGGGGTTAGCTGTCAGAGACTTGTTGGCGGCTAATCCCTTTTCCCTTCCAAAGCAGCCGATGGAGTAGATATGGAGTAGATGATTTCTGCCCATTTCTACCCCTGCATGCCTGCTAGACACTGGCAAGGAAAAATTAATCGTGCAACTTAAAGGCTTGTTACATAAAGCAATGACGGAACAATAAATGCTCCGTCATCATTCTTTAGGATTTAATATAATCATTTATTGGTAAGCCACTTAATGTGCTTCCCTGTTTCTTCATTCTTGATAGAAACAAAACCTGAGCCTGTGTGGGTATGCGCACCAGAGCCTTTTTCACCAATCAATACAGTCCCGTCACTTAATCCTTTTTCCCAAAGGCCATTCCCATAGTCTTTTTTGCGGTTTGGATTGCAAAAAATACCGCCGCCAGCACAGCCAGGACCATGAACTGGACATCCCATGACGTCGCTCCTTTCCTTAACTTGTTAAGGCTGGGTGATTACACAATGCAGCCACACCGGTGAGGAGCATCGGGCTGAAGAGTCTGGTGACTCCATTGCCTATTATCAGCTAAGTCAGACAAATCAGGAACTGTCAAGAAGAACTAAGTCACAAAAAATTACTTTATTGTACTTTTGGATATCTTTTAACTTTTCCAGACAGTTATCAACCAGTCTTGTCTCATCGTTTATCTCAATTGCTGGTTTTGGCATTTGCCAATGTTAAACTAGCAAAAAGAATCAAGTTGCATACTCTAATAAAAAATACAGTCCCCCACCCCCCCCCTTGGGATGAGTGAAATTAAGTTATATTGGTTTAAAAAGGTTGTAGCGGGAAAAGCAGTGATAGTCTTGCAAGTAAAAACTAACGCCGGTTGTCAAATCAGAACAAAAAGAGAAAGCCAGCCTTATAAAATATCAGCAGCCATCTCCTCAATTTCTTCTATGACCTTGGGAAGCTCGTCTTCTACAACAGCCCAGATTATAGCCAGGTCAACACCATGATATTCATGGATGAGCTTGTCCCTTGTGCCAGCCATTTGCTTCCATGGAACAGATGGATATTTTTTCCTGATAGAGTCAGGAATCTTTTTTGCCGCCTCACCTAAGATTTCCAGGCTGCGAATTACTGCATACTGTGTCTTTTTATCAGCCGAAAATTCGTCAAAGGTCATGCCCTTTGTAAAAGCCATGATATCTTTTGCTGATTCTGCCATATCCGCGATGTAATCAGCATAGTCTCTCTTCATATCATGACCACTTCCTGCAAGATGCTTTTTCCTATGCGAGGCTTTAGCGCGTTTTTGGTGACAAGGTCAACTTTCACGCCAAGAAGTTCGCTGAGATGTTCTTCAAGCTCGATGTAACGGAACAAGCCAATAGGCTCATCGAACTCGACAAGCAGGTCAAGGTCACTGCCCTGCCGTTCTTCTCCTCTTACATACGACCCAAACACACCAATACTCTGCACATGAAATTCTTCTTTGAGCCGGTCTTTTTCCTTGGATAGTATGGTTTCAATATTGCGCATGGTTTTCATGGTACACCACCATCAGGACGTTAGGCTGTCCTATATGACTCATAATGTATGCAGATTATTTAAAGATTATGTTTTCCCCTGATCTCAAGAAGCCACTCTGCATGTCCAAATCTAACTTTAGCATAAACCTTGCCGTTGCCAAAGCACCACAAGCTGACAAGTCTCTCATACCTCAATGGTCAGCGTATTAGCCAATTGGCTGTAATGCTTTCATAATTCCCCGCATTAATATTAATATCAGCAAGATAACCCTCGAACTACTGGAGTAGGTTATGGAGTAGATACCCCTGCTAAACCGCTCAGAACTATCCCTAGGATGCTCATCCTCTACCCAAGCCCTCTTCAACCGCCTCCCTGAAAAACGCCGAATCCACGCCAAATCATGGAGTAGATATGGAGTAGACAGCCTCCTCCTGGGAGTATTTCTACTCCATTTCAGGGTACTCTGAGGTACTTTGCCTGTTTCGGCATCATTCTGATATCACAAGAAAAAAGGTGAAATATCCTGCCGTTAGCGCTGGTTAGGTGTTCGTCTTCAAATCCGGTGTACCGTCTGAGTAAGGCGGTAGGTGGGTTCGATTCCCATGCACTTCCGCCACAATGATTTCAGCATGTTACGTGAGTAGCATCGAAAAGGCCCGTTCCCGGTCGGGGGCGGGCCGTTGCTTTGGGAGTCGCTGTACCCCACATGTACCCCACACTTTGACTTAAACTAGAGCCTTTCGGGTAACAGAAGAATCAAGTCGGCCCATGCTCTGGATGGGGAAAAGTCCCAGTGACAAACCGCTACTCTTTCCCCAAGACCTCCCCTATGATGCGAGCGATCTCTCTGGGCATGAGCGGCTTCATGGCCAGACGGGTCACTCCTATTTCTTGTGATGAAACAGAGGAGAGGCGCTCGGAGAAGCCCGTGCACATGATGATGGGCAGGTCCGGTTTGATGGCCAGGACCTCTCTGGTCAGTTGAACACCAGTCATCTTGGGCATGGTGTAGTCGGTGATCAATAGGTTGAAATCGTCTGGCGCGGCTTTGAAGGCTTCCAAGGCTTCCTGGGCCGAGGTAAAACCCCGCACCTGGTAGCCAAGGCGGGACAGCGTCTTTTTACCGATATCCACCAGGGGAGGCTCATCATCGACGAATAATATGCTCTCGCTTCCCCGAGGCAGCTCCCGAGGCAAATTTGGCTGTTTTTGCTCCGACTCGCCGTTGGCCAGGGGCAGGTAAACATGGAAGTTGCTCCCTTGGTCGGGCTCGCTATAGACCGTGATAGTCCCGCCATAATTTTTAACGATGCCATGGACCACCGATAGCCCCATGCCCGTGCCCTTGCCCACCTCCTTGGTGGTGTAGAAGGGCTCGAAGATGCGTTCCAACACTTCCTTATCCATGCCCACCCCGGTGTCGCTGACCCTAAGCCGCTGATACCTGCCGGGGGCCAGGCCCACATATCCATTTGCGGTCAACTCGTCGATATCCACCACATCCAAATCCACGCTCAAGACCCCACCCGTTTTTTCCATGGCCTGGGCGGCGTTGGTGCACAGGTTCATGAGAATCTGGTGAATCTGCACTGGGTCGGCCATGACCTCGCCCGTACCGGCAGGGACGTTTTGCTTGATCTCGATGGTGCTGGGCAGGGTGGCCCGCAGCATTTTAAGAATTTCTTTTATAAGCGGCTCAAGGTCCAACGTGACCTGTTTATGCTCCGTCTGTCGGCTGAAAGAGAGTATCTGGTAGGTCAGGTCCTTGGCCCGGTTGGCGGCGGTGATAACCGTCTCGAGGTTTTGAGCCGCTTCGGAATCAGACGGCAATTCATCCAGGACCAGCTCACTGTAGCCCATGATGGCCGCCAGGATGTTATTGAAGTCGTGGGCTATGCCCCCGGCCAGGGTGCCGATGGCCTCCATTTTTTGGGTCTGGCGGAGCTGGGTTTCCAGTTTCTCCTTTTCCTGGCGTGCTTTTTTCATTTCAGTGATGACGTGGGCAATGGTGGCCGCGCCCACCACCTGGCCCGTGTCATCCCTAACCGGCGAAACCGATAGCGACACATCCACCAGGCCGCCGTCCTTGCGCCGCCGCACGGTCTCGTGGATTCTGAATGCCTCCCCCCGGCCTACGGCGGTGAGCACCTGCTCCAGCTCGCCGTGCTTGTCCTCGGGCACGATCAGGGAAATATGCTGGCCGATGGCCTCCTCGGCGCCGTAGCCGTATATGCGCTCGGCGGCATCGTTCCAGGAGGTGATGATACCTTGTATATCCTTGCCGGTGATGGCGTCTTGAGAGGATTCCACAATGGTCGCCAGGCGGTTGACAGCTTCCTGGGCGGCTTTGTATTCGGTGATATCCTCGCCCGAACTCAGGGTGCCGGTGATGTTGCCGTTGCTGTCGGTAAGCGCGGTGTTGAACCAACGGACCTGCTTCTGTTGTCCATTGTTGATGATAATTGGGCATTCCTCATGGGTATGAGGCTTGGCAAGGCCGGCGATTATGTTGCGGTGTATGGTCTTTATTTCGGGGCGTAAATCCTCGGGTATGAAGTTGTCGATCCAGTTCTGGCCCAGAAGGTCTTCAGTGAAGCAACCTATAATCTCGCAGCCCTTGCGGTTGATCATTTCGATGCGGCCCTGCTTGTCCAAGGCCAAGAGAATCACCCCGGCGGTGTCCAGGTACTTCTGTGAAAGATCCCGTTCACGAATAAGGTCTTGTTGATAATTTACGCGGGCGGTTATGTCATAAATATGGCTCAGGACATATTCAACTCCGCCTTGGTCATTACGAATTGCCGTGTTGCTGGCCACGCACCAAACAATATTGCCGTTTTTGTGGATAAATCGTTTTTCGGTGCGATTTGTGTCATTGTTTTCTTCAAAAATTTCACGCCAACGCTCGCGGCCTGACTGCCTGTCATCGGGGTGGGTGAACTGGTTGAATGATTTGCCCAGCAGTTCATCCTCCGAATAGCCAAAAATCTCGCAGACCCTTTTGTTGACGCGGATAAATTGCCTTTCCGCATCTATCAGAGCCATCCCTTCTGGCGCGCTTTCAAAGGCGGTGCGGAATCTATTTTCGCTTTCGAGCAGTGCCTGCTCATCGGCAATCTTTTGGGAAACGTCGCGGATAATTCCGATGAAGCCGATCAACTCACCATCGTCGCTGTGGATATAGTGGACGCTGGTCTCTCCAGGGAAGATCTCGCCACTGTTCTTTTGGTAGTCGGCCACAATCTGGAAGCCTTGGTCCCCGCCATGCGCCCTGATCTCCTGGCCCATGCGGGAAAATTCGTCCAGGCTGGCATATATCGTGGAGGTTTCCTTACCTTTGATATCCTCAAGGGCATAACCGAACAATGCGGAAAAGGTAGGGTTGCAATCGATGATTTTTCGGTTGGAGTCGGCCACCAAGATGGCATCGCGGATGCTGCTGTATAGGGAGCGGTATTTCTTTTCGCTTTCGACCAGGGCCAATTCCGCTTGTTTGCGCTCATCTATGTCTTGAACTGTTCCAGATAGGCTGAAGACCTCACCGGCTTCATTTCGATGAGCCTTTCCTATGGTCTCGGCCCAAATAGTGCTCCCGTCGCGGCGGATGATACGCGACCCTGCGCGAAAGGGCCGTCCCTTCTCAATAGCGTTGCGCACCGCCTGGTCGAGACGTTCCCAGTCCTCGGGATGAATAAACTCCTGGTGCTCCTGCCAAGGGGGTTCGCCCCGGGCGGGGTCGCGGTCGAAAATGTGAAACATTTCTTGCGACCAGGTGGGCTTGTCCTGGGCTACGTCATATTGCCAGCTCCCGATCTTGGCTATGGCCTGGGCCTCGACCAGGGCCGCCTCGCTTTCCCTTAGTTTTCGCTCCAACTCCCTAGGCCGCAGCACGATGGGATGTTCCTGGGCCAGCACCGCATCCACCTCGCCACGGCGAATGGCGTCGAGCATCTGCTCGGCTTCGGCCAGGCGCTGCCCAAGTTCTTCGTAGGTCGGCTTTTTGTTCCGAGGCATCTAGTCGGCTTCAATTTGGTGGATCACGCTGTCCACGTCCTGCAGATTGCCCACCACCCTGGCCTCCCTGCCGGGCAGCCCGATCAACAAAGTGGGCGTGAGGAATATCTTGTTGTCCAGGGCGGTGCGGTGGTCCTCATATACGTCGACCACCTCCACCAAGGAGGGATCGATGGCGCTTTGTTTGACGATGCGCTCCAGGTTCTTCCTGGCCAGGGTCGAGTTGGACTCTTTGCCGGCCAAGAACAGCCTCAGGAACTGCAGTTGGCTTTGGCCAGGCTTGGTTTTTTTGGCCATCACGCACCGCCCTTCTTGCCCTTGCGGGTGGGCTTTTTGGCATTGGGTGGGTCGGCCCTGAGGCCCTGGCGTATCTCTCCCCGCTGTTGCCGCCCCTGATGCCATAGATCAAGCTCCAGGCGGGCCGCTTCAAGTTCAGCCTCGGCCAAGGCCAGCTCGCTGTCCTCCATATTGTGCTGAGTCTGGATGGCGGCCTGCTTTAAATTCACCGCCCGCTCCATTTGTCTTACCGCGGCCTCGCGAAGGCTAAGCTCAGCAGCCTCTCGCGCTTCCTGTTCCTGGCGGGCAGTGCCGGTCTTGACCCCACCCGTGCCCTTGTATAGGTCCAGGAACTCGACTCCCTGATCGCTCATGAGGTACTCGCGGTACTGGTTGGAGTGGGCCATGCCACGGGACTTGAGCACCAGCAGCATGCGGTTCATCTCGCCGCCGGATTCCATGTAACGCAGGAAAACCAGGGAGTCCAAGAGAGTTGAGATGCCCATGCCCGAAATCTGGTCGATGTTGGAAATCCCGTCGATCTGGTTCAGCAGCATGGCGGTGACCCCATGCGATTTCAGATGGGCGATCAGACGGGCCGCGAAGTTGAACCCCGCCATGGGACCGCCCAACCGCAAAAAGGCGCTGATGGCGTCCACGATGACATGATCTGGACGGAAGCTTTCCATCTGTTCCGCGATGTGAATGAGATGTTCCTCGGATCCCAGGGACTCGGGCATCGCGGTGTGGAACCTCAAGTTGCCCTTTTTGACCATGGGCTCCAGGTCCAAACCGGTGCTACGCATCTCGGCGATGACAGCCTGGCTAGCCTCCTCGAAGCCCACGTAAAGCACCTTTTCGCCCCGGCGGCAGGCGGCACCGGCGAAGACGCAAGCTAAGGTGGTCTTGCCGGTGCCGGTCTCGCCGGTCAAGAGCACCGAGGAACCCCGTCGGTACCCGCCGCCCAGAATCTGGTCCAGCACCGGGTGACCGCTGGAAACCGTCTCGGTGAGCGGCCCCCGGTCAAGCTTGGTGTCGCTCAGGGCCATGAGCTTGATGCCGCCGGGGGCGATTATGAAGGGATACTCGTTGCGGCCCGTGTCCGAGCCGCGATACTTGATCACCCGCAAACGCCGGGTGGTCAATTCCCGTGCAACCCTTTGGTCCAAATAGATCAGGCAATCGCTCATGAACTCGATCTGGCCCAGGTTGGTTTGGCCCTCCGGCTGCGCCGTGGCTCGCGCGGTGATCAGGGAGGTGAAGTTGTTCTCCTCCAGCCAGACATGCAGCTCTTGCAAGGCCTGGATCTGCTGCTCGGGGTCGCTGAAAGATCGGAGCAGAACCTCCACCGCGTCCAGGACGACCAGTCCGGCCTTTTTCTCCCGGCTCAGGCCCTTGACGATGGCCAGCATTCCGCCCAGATCAAACTCGCCGCTCTTCCGAGACCCCAAAGCGGGCCGCCCGTCCACGAACACCAGGCTTCCCTGCTTTTCCAACGCGGGTAAGTCGAAACCCAGGGACGCAGCGTCCCGGGTGGTGGCCTGATGGCTCATCTCAAAAGAGAGATAAAGGCATGCGTCGCCCCGCTGGGCGCAGTTGGCCGCGATGTTGGTGCAAAGGGAGGTCTTGCCGCCCCCCGGCCCGCCCACCAGGGCGGTGGTCCGGCCTCGTGGCAGGCCGCCCCGCAGCACCACGTCCAATCCGGCGATGCCGGTGGGAAGCTTCTTCACGGCTTTGATTTTAGGCCCGGGATTGCTGCTGGTCTTCTTCTTGGCGGCCATGGGACACTACCTTTCAGGTGATGCCGGATGATGGGCTGCGGGTTGGCAATCATCACAGACGACGCTTGGGTGAGCACTGCTGCCCATCACGAAAATATCGGCCTGAATTTTGCCGGGAGGAATGTAAAGGAGGCGCTTGCGGTGATCAGAGATGTTTATCCCAACATAGAATCCGGTATCCCCGAACCATGTTGGTTTGTCGATACGCTCCGTTACTGGCAATTGGCAAGGGCAGGCCATAACCTCTGTCAATTCAGTTTAACATACTTAGATTATACCAGGGAAAGGGGGGTAAATATTTATTATCATTTGTACTTCGAGTTATATATACAGCCCATTGATTTCGTTCGGATAAACCATAGTAAAGATGAGGGTGTTTTGGGAGCTTTTCATGGTTGGACCAAAAAACGCAACGTGCTCCGTTCGCCAGTGTGCCGGTCTAGGCCTCTGCATGGAAATCAGGGTGATATGAAAAAACGAGAGCATCGCATAATATAAGATTAATATGCCAAATCACCAGCAGGAGCCCATTATGAAAAAATCTTTAGGCCCCAAGACACTCTTATGTCCAACTCCAGTAGTCCTGGTCGGCACTTATGACCAAGAAGGTAAGGCAAACATGATGACCGCCGCCTGGGCCGGCATCTGCTGCTCCAAGCCGGTATGTGTAAACGTCAGCCTACGTGCGGCCACCTACAGCCACAGGCAAATAGTCAATAATCAGGCGTTTACGCTCAATGTGCCCCGCGCCGCCCAGGCCAAGGAGGTTGATTTCGTGGGAATGGCCAGCGGCCGGGACCGGGACAAGTTCGCCGAATTGGGCTGGACCGCCATCAAAAGCGAACTGGTCAACGCTCCTATTGTGGCTGAGGTCCCGCTTAGCCTTGAATGCAAGGTAGTGGCGACCAACGAGTTGGGCCTGCACACCCAGTTCGTGGGCCAGGTGCTTGATGTGAAGCTTGACGAGTCCTGTCTGGACCAAGAGGGCAGAATTGATCCAGCCGAGTTTGATCCGATGGGATTCATACCCGAGAGTCGGCATTACGTAGGTCTGAGTCGAATTTTAGGCTCCGCCTTCGAAATGGGGAAGGAACTTCTTGGGAAGTAGGCGTGTTGTCAGCAAGGACGTTGTTCACAATTTTCCAGTCTTGAGATTGGCGGTTGCTAATTAAGGGCGGTGTGGGGCCTGCTCCGCCGGGGGACCAGCTCCGGCTCTTACCCAGACCGGAGGGGGCCCAAAGCTTCGTGCCGAGCCAGTTTCTTATTTGGCCCTCTGCGCCACGGTCCCCAGCGTAGGCCCTTTCAACCCGAGCCCACCTTTCGTCGAAATTATTTGGCCATAATTGAGCGCATGAGATCACGTCGATGACCGTCCGGGAGCGGGGCAGGCTGCCCGATCCGTCGGTTATGGGAAGGTCTGGCCCTAAACTGTGTCTCCTTTGAAGGCAATGCCTTCAAGCATCATTCTCCTTCTTCCCCACCTAGGACAAACCCCACCACAGGCGTGGGCACTCGCCAAATAATTTAGGATCAGTTTGAAATAATTGACATTTTCCGGAGTGACCACCGGATTATAGGTCCGCTTGAATCTTCAGGAGCCGAGTTCGGATGGACTTTCCACGGGGGGGCGTTTTTGGGTTGACAGCAAATCTCGCGTAAGTTTAATGTAGACAATAGACAAAACATGAGAGGAAAGCATGCAAGTTGTCGGGGTGACGGAAAGTGCAGTTCAGTATTTACGCGAGAAAATTATCACTGGTGAATTGAAACCGGGCCAAAGGCTCAATGAGGTCGAGCTTTCGGAAGAATTGGGAATCAGCCGGCCACCTTTGCGCGAGGCCCTTCGCACCTTGACCAAAGACTACCTGGTGCAGGGCATACCCCGACGCGGAACCTTCGTGACGCCCTTATCCATAGAAGATCTCAAGGATATATATTCCGCGCGCACCATGGTGGAGACCCATTCCATCCAGGTCATTGGCGAAAACCGCATCCGGCAGGTCGATTCCTTGCGGGATTCGGTGAAAAACTCCCAGGAGCTATTGACCACCTCGCCACAAGACGCGGGCGGCTGGCTCAAGTATTGGAAAGCGTTTTCCGACTTCCACTACAAGCTGGTTGAAATGGCCCAAAATATGTTCCTTTACCGCTTTTACAAAGTTATCGGCTACAACCTGGCCCGGTATCAGGTCCTGTATCTGCGCTTGCCCGGCTCCAACAGCGAATCGGTGCACACCCACCTGGACATAGTGAATTTGTTGGAAAAGGGCAGCTGCGAGCAAGCCAAGGCGATCCTGGTGATGCACCTGGACCGCACCTACCAGGCTTTAGAGGAGAGCATCAAAAACCTGGACGAGCTTCAGGGCCAGACCACCCCGGCCTGACCCCGGCCGCCCGGAAAGTCGGCCCCGGCACTGATCCGCCGGTATGGCATTTATAGTAAGTGAGGCAAAACCTTATGGAATTCTACGGATACCCCCGACCAGACGGAAAAGTGGGCACCCGCAACTACGTGGCCCTGGTTCCCTCCACCGGCTGCGTCAACAACCTTTGTTCCGACCTGGAGCACCTGGTGCGCGGCACCAAGGCCCTGCGCCATGACCAGGGCTGCCTGCACCCCCCCCGCGACACCGAAACCGTCACCCAGACCCTAATCAACCTGGGCCTCAACCCCAACGTGGGCGGCGCCCTGGTGGTGGCCCTGGGTTGCGAGATGGTCAAGGCCGAAGAGATCTACGAGGGTATCAAGGCCAGCGGCAAGCCGGTGGAGATGGTGGTCATGCACGAGATCGGCGGCATGATCAACACCATGTCCACGGCCATGCACATGCTGGTGGACCTGGTCTCCTCGGTCAGTCACGCGCGCCGTGAAAAAGCGGACATCAGTAAGTTGGTCATGGGCACCAAGTGCGGCTCGTCCGACACTTCTTCGGGCCTGTCGGCCAACCTGGTAACCGGCGAGGTCTGCCGGATGCTCACCGAGCAGGGCGGACGCTTCATCCAAGGCGAGATCTGCGACATCATGGGCGGCGAATACGCCCTCAAGAAACTGGCGGTCAATCCCGAGGAAGGCGAAAAGATCGTGGATTACGTCCGCGACCTGTACATGCGGGGCCTGGCCATGGGCGCCGACACCCGGGGCTGCCAGATGACCGCGGGCAACGTGGCCGGCGGCCTCACCACCCTGGTGGAAAAGGCCCTGGGGGCCAACGCCAAGGGCGGCCAAGTGCCCATCCAGGGAGCCCTGGGCTACGGCCAACTGGTGCCCGACGCGCCCGGCCGCTACATCATGGACTTCCCGGGCCACGGCTTCGAGAACCTCACCGCCTCGGCCGCCGGCGGAGCCACCGTGCACCTGTTCACCACCGGGCGCGGGGCCGACACCGGCCATCCCATCATGCCCACCGTGAAGATCTGCGGCAACGCCAAGACCAACAAGACCATGGCCGAGCACATCGACGTGGACGTGTCCGCGGTGATCGACGAGACCGAGACCCCGGACCAGGCCGGCGAGCGGGTGCTGGAGTACATGCTGGGGATCGCGAGTGGCCGTCTGACCAAGTGCGAGATCCTGGGCACTGAGAGCATGGAAATACTGATTCGCGGCCCAGTCATCTAAAGGGCGGGAGAGAGAGCAATGGCAAAAAGCGCCAAGCAGATAAACCCAAAGGACAACGTGGCCACCCTGTTGGCCGACTGCGCCTCCGGCGAGGAGGTCACCGTGAACATGGACGGCAAGGTGAGCAACTACGCCTGCCTGGAAGACACCTCCTACGGCCACAAGATCGCCCTTGTGGAGATCGCCAAGGGCGAGCCCATCGTCAAGTACGGCGAGACCATCGGCAGCGCCACCAAGGACATCAAGGTTGGCGAGTGGGTGCACATCCACAACGTGCGCGACGACTATCTCTGCCTGGACAAGTACGGCAAGCCCTTGCCCGGCCAGAGCCTCTAGAAAGACCAAAGGTAAAGACCGGACCATGAAACTGGACCAACTGGAAAAAGACATGCTGGCCGGCCGTCAGGGCCCGGGCAAGCAGCGCTGCATGGAGATCCTGGTCAAGTTCGGCGAGGCCATGGGCGCTGAGAAGATGGTGCCCCTGTTCTCGGCCCACACTATGCCCAAGGAGCCCCTGGGCCTGCTGGCGGAACTCACCGAGGGCGTGGACGAGCCCGGCGTCTTCACCACCCTGCACCCCACCATGAGCGCCTTCTGCCTGCGCAACTGGCGGGAAATGGGCATCCCCGAGGAGTTCGCCCAAAAGGAGTTGCCCATTCACCGCCAGCGGCAGGAGGTCTATGAGCGGGCCGGTTTTTACCAAACCTATACCTGCCTGCCCATGCTGGCCGGCAACCTGGCCCGCGCTGGAGACTGCGTCTCCTGGATCGGCACGGGCCTGCAACTGATGACCAACTCCGTATTGGGGGCGCGCACCAACCGCGACGGCACGGTGATCAACCTGGCCAGCGCTATCGTTGGGCGCACCCCCTACTACGGACTGCTCAAGGACGAGAACCGCAAGGCCCAAGTCCTGGTGGAGCTCAAGGATATGGACGTCGGCGCCATGGGCCCGGCCGAGCTTGGGGCCATCGGCTACTGGGTGGGGTTCAAGGCCCAGTCGCTCAACGTGGCCTTTAACAACGTGCCGGAGCTGAGCTTCGACCAACTCCGCTATCTGCTGCCGCCACTGTCGGTGAGCGGCTCGGTGCCCCTGTGCCATGTGGTGGGCCTCACCCCCGAGGCCCCCAACCTGGAGGCCGCCTTGGGCGGGGCCTCCCCGGAGATGGTTCTCACCGTGGGGCCGGACCAGCTGGCCGAGGCGCGAGCCATGTACGCCAGCGCCACGCCGGAGGCCGACCTGGCCGTGTTCGGCTGTTCCCACTGCACAATCAGCGAGATCAAGCTCATGGCCCATTACCTCAATGGCCGCCGTCTGGCCCCGGGCAAGCGGCTGTGGGTGGGCACCGGCTACCAGACCTCGGAGTTGGCCCGCCAGATGGGCTATGCCCAGACCATCGAGAAGGCCGGAGGCGTGTTCGCCAGCGCCTGCGTGGCCACCATTCCCGAGGCGCCCCTGCCCGGGGAGAGCAAGGTGGTCAGCACCAACTCCTTCAAGGCGGCCCACTACATCACCCACCTGTCCAAGGGCCGGGTGAAGGCGTGGGTGGACGAGATGCCGGCCGTGTTGGAGTCGGTGTTGGAACCAGAGGGGAGGGCCTGAGCCGTGACCCTTAAAGGACGGATCATAAACCAGGGAGAGGTCACCGCCGAGGCGTTGGTGCTCAGCGAACCCTTTTCCTTCATCGGCGACTTCGACCCCCATACCGGTTGCCTCAACCTGCACGGCCCTGATTCGGGCGAGGTGGAGGTGGGCGGCAAGGTGCTGGTGATACCCACCGGCAAGGGGGGAACCATCGCCCCTTGGATCGCCTACGAGGCGGCCCAACGGGGCAAGGCCCCGGCAGCCATCCTGTGTCAGCATCCCGAGCCCATCACCTGCGAGGCGGCCATAACCATGGACATCCCCATGCTGGTGTCCTTTGACAAAGAGATATGCAAGTGCCTGCGCACCGGCCAAAAGGTAACCATCTCCGGCGATCAGGTGATCACCGAAGGTGACTAGGCCAAGAGAGGGGTCGTGTGGGCCTTGCTCCCCGTGAGGGGGAGGAAAAAAGGCTACAAAAGAGAGGGAGGCTTGACGATGAGTTTCAAGGGCAGATTCAAAAAGATGAGCCTGTGGCTGACCGTGCTGGTGGCCGCGGCTCTGCTCGTGCCCCTGTTCGGCGCGGGCGCGGCCTCGGCGGCCGACAAGGTCTACCGCATGAAGTACGACTTCTACAACGTGGAGAAGTGCGAACCCGCCGTGGTGGACCGTTGGGCCCTGGACGAGGTGATGAAGCGCAGCAAGGGCAAGATCAAGGTCAAGTACTACTGGATGGGCGCCTTGCACAAGACCGGCGAGCACTGGGCCGCGGTGCGCGACGGCCTGTCCGAGATCAGCTTTATCAACTTCGGCTACTACATGCCCCAGACCCCCATCAGCCGCGGCGTCGAGTGGTCCTGGAAAAAGGGAGCCTATCATCCCGACGTGCACATGCGCATGATGAATAAGCTCTACGAGGAGTTCCCGGAGTGGCAGAAGGAGTTCGAGAGCCAGAATATGAAGGTGCTCTGGTTCACCAACTGGGGCCCGGCTCTGTTCTCCTTCAAGAAGCCCTACCTCACGGTGGACTCCCTCAAGGGCCTGCGCATCCGCTCCTACGGTGTGGCCGCCGACGCCCTTAAGGCCTTGGACGCGGTTCCGGTGCCCATCGCTGCGCCGGAGATCTACACCTCCCTGCAGCGGGGCATGATCGACGGCTTGCTAATGATCCCCGTGGGCTTCATCTGGGCCACCCACCTGGAGCGCATCGTCCCCGACGTGGTGGAAGCGGGCTACGGTGTCTGCGGCCCCAGCGCGGTGGTTATGAACAAGAAGCTGTGGGACTCCCTGCCGGCCGATCTCAAGAAGATCTTCATGGACGTGCGGGCCGAGCTGATCAACGGCAAGTGGAACCAGATCATGCAGACCTTCGAGCACAAGGCCGTGGACAACCTGGTGAAAAAGGGCGCCAAGTTCTACAAGTGGAACGACGCCGAGATCGCCAAGGCCAACAAGATCGTGCAGCCGGCCGAGGTGGACAGCTGGATCGCCGAGATGAACGGGCTGGGGTTCAAGCGGGCCAAGGAGTTCCAGGAGCGGGCCACCCAGCTCTTGCAGGAGATGGGGCCCTCCACCTTCATCGGCCCCTACGAGTATTACCAAAAGAAATACGGAAAGAAGTAAACCCAACCTCCTCGCGGCGGAGTGGCGCTTGTGCCGCCCCGCCGCGAGGGGCATCAACCCACGTCATGCCTGGGGCGCGCCGGGCTTTCGGGATCATCCGCTTTTTTAGGCGACAGGGGATGGAATATGGCGGCTGAGAATTTGATGGTCACCAAGGTGGACCGGGCCTACGACAAAGTCGTGATGATCCTGGCCTGGATCGCCATGCTGGCGGTGGGACTGATGAGCGTGGCCACGACATTGGACGTAATCAAAAGGTGGATGACCGGCTGGCCCTTCGGCGGGGTGATGCAGTTGTCCGAATGTCTGATGGTGGTTCTGGTTTTCATGGGGCTGCCCTTTGCCCAGCGTTTCCGCCGCCATATCCGCATCTCCTTCGTGGTCTCGCGCATGACCAGCCGCAAAGCGGTGGTGGCCGACATCATCGCCTGCTGCCTGGCCATCATCTGCCTGATCCTTCTGGGCATCATGACCACCGAGGAGGCGATCTACTCCTTTTCCATCCTGGAATATCGGGTTGGCGACGTGAGGCTGCCCATTTACTGGGCCCGCGCCCTGATCCCCCTGGGATGCTTCGTGTTCGTGGGCCAGCTGGTGATCGACATCTGGTTCAATCTGGAAAAACTCAAGGGCAACCTCCCCATGGAGGTGAGCGATATCCGCGCCATTCACGAAGACATCTGATTTTTTTGCCGTCCGCCTTTAATCAAGGCGGAGCGCCGGGGCGCCCACCGCAAGATTCGCCGAGGTAACTAGTAATGATTGAGCCAACGACAGCAGTACTGATCAGCGTGGCCTGGATTCTGCTCATGCTTGTGCTGGGTATGCCCGTGTGGGTCACCCTGTTCAGCGCGGGCCTTCTGGGGTTGATGATGGTGGAGGGCCTGGACATGGCCCTGGCCCAACTCAAGACCATGCCCTATGTGCACACCGCGGAATACACCTTGCTGGTGGTGCCCATGTTCATATTGATGGGGCACCTGGCCTTTGCCGCCGGGCTCAGCCACAACGCATACCGGGTTGGCCGCATGTGGTTCTCGCGCTTCCCGGCCGGCCTGGGCCTGGCCACCATCCTGGGATGCGGCGCGTTTGCCGGGGCCTGCGGCTCATCCGTGGCCACCGCCGCCACCATGGGCCGGGTGGCCATCCCGGAGATGAACGCCCTGGGTTATGACAAGAAGCTCTCGGCCGGCACCGTGGCCGCCGGCGGGGTGTTGGGCATCCTCATCCCGCCCAGCATCATCCTGGTCTTCTACGGCACCCTTACCGAGACCTCGGTGGGTGGGATGCTGGTCGGCGGCGTAATCCCCGGCCTGCTCACCATGGCCGTGTTCATGCTGGGCCTCATCTGGTTGAGCTGGCGCAACCCCTCGCTGTGCCCCGCCCCGGAGAGCTACACCTGGAAAGAGCGCTTTCAAAGCCTCAAATATTTCTGGGGCATCGTGGTGCTGTTCATCATCGTCATGGGTGGCATCTGGGGCGGCATCGCCACGCCCAGCGAGTCGGCCGGCCTGGGCGCCTTCGCCTCCATGATCATGATGATCATGGCCAACAAGGGCAGCTGGAACGACATCATGGCCAAGGTCTCCGAGGCCCTGCGCGAGACAGTGCACACCTGCGCCATGATCTTCCTGATCCTCCTGGGCTCCTACATGTACTCTTTTTTCATCACCTTGTGCGGGGTGCCCGAGGAGATCAACCAATGGGTGGCCGGCTTGCCCCTGCCTCCCTTCGCCATCGTGGTCATGTTCCTGTTGTTCCTGATTCCCCTGGGCTGCTTCCTGGACCCCTTCTCCATCCTGGTGATCACCCTGCCCATAAGCCACCCCGTGGTGGTGGAAACCCTGGGCTACAACTCGATCTGGTTCGGCATCCTTTGCACCAAGCTCATCGAGATCGGCTGCATCACGCCGCCGGTGGGGCTCAACGTTTTCGTCATCGCCGGCATCGCCCGCGACGTGCCCATGCAGGACATCTTTAAGGGGAGCTTGTGGTTCGTCTTGTTCGAGGCGGTGACCATCGCCCTGCTCATGCTTTTCCCCTTCTTGTCCTACTGGCTGCCCGACAACATGCCCGGGATATAGACCCGGACCGCAACAACTTGCTTTAGAGGAACCCGATGAACTCTTATGAACGAGTAATGAGTGTGCTCAACGGCGAGACGCCGGACCGCTGCCCGGTAGTGCCCATGGTGCGGGAGTGGTGCAGCAAACAGGCCGGCATCCCTTTCGTGGACGACCTGGAGGACCCGGACAAGCACATCGAGGCCCAGGTTTACTGCCAGGAGCACTTCGGCTACGACATCATCTGGGGCGAGTGCTACGCCTGCCATTCCGAGTCCCAGGCCATGGGCTCGGAGCTCAAGTACGGCGAGGGCATGCTGCCCAGCGTGATCGCCCCGGCGGTCAAGGACTACGCCGAGGACATGCCCAAGCTCAAGCTCTTCGACCCCTACCAGAATGAGCGCCTGTCGGGCTTCCTCTACAGCATCCGCGAGCTCAAAAAGAAGTACGACGGCCAGGTGGCGGTCACCGGCTACGTGCAGGCCCCCTTTAGGCACGCCTCCATGTTGCGCGGCTCGGAAAACATTATGCGCGACATGTTCAAGAACAAGGACAACCTTCGCCAGCTCTGCAAGCTGGCCCTGTACAGCCAGATTGTCTACGCCACCGCGGTGATCAGCGCGGGTGCGGACATCATATTCTTGTCCGACCCCACCTCCTCGGGCGACGCGGTATCCAAGAAGTCTTGGGAGGAATGGGGCCTGCCCTACACCCAGGAGCTGGTGGACGTGATCAAGCGCCAGGGAGTGAAAACCATCCTGCACATCTGCGGCAACACCCTGGACCGCCTGGAGAGTCTGGCCGCCACTGGCGTCGATTGCCTGAGCCTGGACATGGCGGTGGACTTTGCCAAGGCCCGCGAGATCCTGGGCCCCAAGTTCCCCCTGATGGGCAACGTGGACACCACCATGCTGGCTTTGGGCAAGGCCGAAAAGGTCACCGAGTCGGCCCAGAAGGTGGTGGCCGGGGCCGGCGCCTCGGGCGGCCTGCTCCTGTCCGGCGGCTGCCTGTTGGCCGACCTGTGCCCCGCGGAAAACGTCCAGGCCATGATTGAGGTGGGACAGCAATACACCTATTAGGCACTGCCCCGGGCTTTCCCAAGAAAAGGCGGCGCCGGTGGAAAGCTGCCAAGCCGACTTCAAGAAAGTGGTGGCGGCCTTGGGCCTGTCGCGCTATTTGGAGGTCGTTTTTCTCAGCGCCCCGGCCCTATTTTTTGGCCGTGTCCAGTTCTCACCATTTAAAGAGTACGCCGCTCAGCTCCAGGCCTTCTTGCTGCGCGCGATCTTCTTTTGCACCGTAGCCCAGGTCTTGGTGCTGAGGAACGACTCCTCATAGCGCGCCAACATGTCCTGGAACATGGCCAGGGGCACGGTGAAGGAGAGCTCGTCGGTGTTGAAGAACTTGCGGGCCGAGGGATCCCAGCCGCCGACCACCGCGCGGGTCTGGTTCTTGCCCAGGTAGTGCAGGGGCCAGGCCGCGATGCCGCCGCAGGCCGCGCCCCAGGGCGAGGCCACCACCTCGGGGTCGTTGGTGACAAAGGCGGCCAGCTGGTGCAGGCCGCTCATGGACTCGGGCCGGGCGAAGAAGATGATCAGCTCCGGGGTCTGCTCCGGGGTGAACAAGCTCAGCGGTTGGACCACGCAGTACTTGGCCGGCGCGGACCTGGGGTCCGCGTACTCGAAGATGCTCCGCAGCTCGTCCGGCGATTCGCAGTAAAACTCGCCCTCGAACACGCCCGGAATGCCGGAGGACACGTAGGCGATGATGGCCTCGGTCTGGGGCTTGTTGAAGCCCAGCCAAAAGGACCCGCCCGGACAGCCGAACTGCCCGGCGCTGAAATAGGCGGGCCGCTTCTTCTTGCGGGCGCGCCAGATGTGGCCCATCACGCAGGAGAAGTTGCCGAACACCTCCTGCCAGTCGATCTGCTGGTCGATCTCCTTCTGCCGGGTGGGCAGGTCCAAGGGGCGGGGCGTGAACCCCTCGGCGGGCTCGGTGTCGGTGTAGAACAGGCCCAGGGGCTCCTCGTCCAGGCCCAGGGCCTGCAAAAAGCCGGTCAGCTTGGGGTAACTATCGTCAGACATGGGATATCCTCGGGTTTATAGATTTTGCTCAAGGGTCCGCAGGGTCTCCACGGCCTTGGCCAGTTGGTTCGCGTCAAGGCCCTGGGTCAGGGCGTTGGCCCAGGCATTGTGACGCCGGTTCACCTCGTCCAGGACGCGGTGTCCCTTGGGGGTCGAGGCGATGAGCATGGCCCGCCGGTGGTCCGGGTTGTCCCGGGCCTCCACCATCCCCTTGCCCTCCAGCAGCTTCACGCTGCGCCGCACGCTCTGGCGGGTCCTGCCCATGTTGCGGCCGATCTGGGCCATGGTCAGGGGCCCTTCTTCCAAAGACCCCAGCACCTGCAACAGGGCGCTGGTAAGGCCCAGGTCCTTGGTCAGCCGGTCGCCGGCGGCCAGGAGCATCCCGTGGAAACGGAAGCTCTCGAAAAGCAGTTCGGTGAAGGCCTCGGCGGCCGGGGTCGGCGCGGATTTCTTTTCTTGAGACATGACAGCATATTGCCATATTGACAGTGTCCTGTCAATATGGCGCTGCCTGGTCCTGGGCCGGGCAACCGGCCCTGGGACCAGGTCTAAGTTATTTCAGCAGGTTGCCTGGGCGGCGGGAATCAGGCCCGCCCCCGGCCGGGGGCGGCAGGGCATTGCGGGGGCCACGGTCTCGCGGGACTCGCGCTCCCGGCGGGAGCGGCAGGGGGAGGGGGCCGGCCGGGGCTGGGGCTCCAGCCGGTTGATGAGCAACTTGGTCACCCAGGTGGAACTGGGTTGACGGAGGCTGGCCCATGCCTGGTTTTGCTGCTTCTGGTCCATCTTGGCTGCCTTCCTTCCTCACTTGGGAGGGCTGGTCCGGGGCGGGGCAGGGCAAATTTCGCCTTTTCGGCGTCACGGCTTGCTTTGACCAAAAACATAGGGCAGGATTAACCATAAGACAAATGAATCTATTTTATGGAATACATCAAAGTTGGTGATGCATATGGAACTTCCCATCGACCTGCTGCAAACCTTCTCATCCATTGCCGAAACCGGCAGCTTCACCCAGGCCGGAGAGGCGCAGCACATCACCCAGTCCGCGGTGAGCATGCAGATGAAACGCCTGGAGGGCATCGTGGGGCACTCTCTTTTTCAGAAAAGGGGCCGCTCCCTGAACCTGACCTCCACCGGGGAAACCCTGCTGGAGCACACCCTCATGATCCTCAAGGCGCACAACGAGGCGGTGGCGGCCTTTGCCCGGCCGGATATGTTCGGCCGCATCCGCTTCGGCTGCCCCGAGGAATACGCCTCGCGCTTTTTGCCCACGGTGCTGGCCGATTTCCGCAAGGCCTTTCCCCGCATCAGGGTGGACCTCTACGGCGCGGAAAGCCCGGAGCTCAACCAGATGCTGATCCGGGAAGAGCTGGACCTGTGCCTGCTGGGCATAAAGGCGGAAGGCGGGCGGGTGATCCACCGGGAGCCGCTGGTCTGGGCCACCTCCAGCCAGGGCACCGCCCATGCCGAAGACCCGGTGCCCCTGGCGGTTTATCACGAGGGATGCTGCTGCCGGAAGGAGGCCATGGAGGTCCTGCGCCAGGCGGGCAAGCCCTTTTGGATAGCCTTTGTCAGCCACAGCATCTCCAGCATCCTGGCGGCGGTGAGGGCCGGCCTGGCCGTGGCGCCCATCAGCGCCGGCTCCCTGGAGGAATCCTTCCGCACCCTGGGGCCTGAAAACGGATTCCCCCTGCTGTCCATGTCCGAGCTGAGCCTGCACCAGTCGCCCAGCGCGGACAAGGAGCTGGTTTCCTGCTTTGCCGACTTCATCGAGGAATTTTTTCAGAGAAGAAACTGAGGGAAAGAGCCGCCCGTCCGGTCCCCCAACACGGGCCGGGTGGGCCATCCCCCCAAAAAAACTGTACTTGGCCAGGTGCTGGTGTTATGGTCCGGGCCAACCGATCTGCCCCAATCCCGCAGGCCGCCCCATGCCGCGTCCCATCCGGACGCGGTCTTCTTTGGGCCGGCGGGAAAGTAGAAAGAACCGGCCTCGGCCGCCCCAGGCCCCCTGGCGGCCGATGAACCCTGGTGTACGGCCATGCGCTTTTCAAACCAAAACTCGCCGCCTTCCCGCCTTTGGCTGTTGGCCCTGGCCGCGTGCCTGCTGCTGTTATGCGCCCCGGCCCCGGCTCCGGCCGCGGACGCGGTAAACCCGGCCGGCAGCACCATCAGCGGCAACTGGGACGGCACCCCGGACAACGACAATTACGACAACCAGGGCACGGTCAACGGCGACGTGGACATGACCCAGGGCGGGCACGACCTGCTCACCAACTCGGGGGTGGTGAGCGGCGGTGTGATCATGAGCGCCGATGGCTACAACACGGTCAGCAACACCGGCTCGGTGTACGCCGGCTACATCCGCGGCAGCGAAAACACCGGGGCGGGCGACGCCGGCGGCAACAACTCCATCGAAAACCGGGGCGCGATCTACGGGGCCATCGCGGGCTCCTACAACACCGGCGCGGGCAGCAGCGGCGGCAACAACAGCATAACCAACTCCGGCTATGTGGACTCCGGAATCGACGGCACCTGGAACAGCGCGGCCGGGGCCAGCGGCGGCGGCAACGAGATCAACAACAGCGGCATGGTGAACGACGCCATCGAGGGCACCTACAACTCCGGGGCCGGGGCCAGCGGCGGGGGCAACACCATCGTCAACTCCGGCACCGTGGCCGCCTGGATAGACGGCACCTGGAACGACGCGGCCGGGGCCAGCGGCGGGGAAAACACCATCATCAACACCATCGACGGCTACGTGGGGGTGGAGATGGTGGGCAGCAAGAACGACGGCGCCAACACCACCGGGGGTTCCAACCACCTCGAGAACCGGGGGTCGGTATTCGGGGGGCTCTACGGCTCGGACAACGAGGGGTCTGGCAGCCAGGGCGGGAGCAACACGGTCATCAACTCGGGCATAGCCCTGGGCATAATCGCGGGCTCCTACAACGGCTGGGATTACACCAGCGGCAGCGGCAACCAGGTGATCAACAGCGGCGCGGTCTTTTTCCCGGTGCTGGGCAGCTACAACATCGGCGACAACTCCAGCGGCGGCTCCAACCGGGTGAGCAACTCCGGGGAGATCTGGCTGAACCTCTACGGCAGCCTGAACGAGGGCGCGGCCTCCAGCGGGGGAGGCAACACCGTGACCAACAGCAGCGCGGTGCAGGGCTACGTGGTGGGCTCGGAAAACCGGGGCTCCGGGAGCAGCGGCGGAACCAACACCATCACCAACTCCGGCAGGGTGGACGGCAACATACACGGCAGCAAAAACCACGGCGCAAACTCCAGCGGCGGGTCCAACACCATCGTCAACTCCGGCGCCGTGGGCCTGGACCTCAGGGGCTCCACCAACTCGGGAAGCGGCTCCAGCAGCACAGGCAACAGCATCACCAACTCCGGCACGGTGGGCCGCGACATATACGGCTCCTACAACTCCGGCGCGGGCAGCAGCGGCGGCGGCGACACCATCACCAACAGCGGCACGGTGGGCGGCAGCATATACGGCGCGGACGGCGACGACCGGGTCAACCTGAAGGGCGGCTCCTCGCTGGGCGGGGTGGCCGACGGCGGGACCGGCAACGACATCCTGGGCCTGGCCGACATGGGCACCGTGGACGGCAGCCTGTGGGGCGGCACCTACATCAACTTTGAAAACCTGCACCTTTACGGCGGGACCACCACCCTCACCGGAAGCTGGAACGTCAGCCAGGGCGTGGTGGTGGAGGCCGGGGGCGAGGCCAAGATCAGCGGCGAGCTGAGCGCCGCCACGGTGATCAACCGGGGCGTCCTCTCCGGCACCGGCAGGCTTAGCGCCCAGGTGACCAACCACGGGACCATCTCCCCGGGCAACAGCATCGGCACCCTGAGCATCAGCGGAGACTTCACCAACAGCTCCAGCGGGGTGCTGGAGGTGGAGCTGGCCCGGGGAAAGAGCGACCTGCTGGCCATCAGCGGCACGGCCACCTTGAACGGCGGCACGGTGCGCGCCTCCCTGGCCCGGGCGGTCTACCTGGGCAACGAGACCTGGAAGGTGCTGAGCGCGGGCAACATCGTGGGGGCCTGCGACACCCTGGTGTTCACCACCAGCTCGGCCACCCTTTCCCTGAGCCTGGACACCGGGGCCCAGGCCCTAGCCCTGGCCCTGGCCCGCAAATCCTACGCCGACTTTGGCCAAGATTCGGCCGCCCGGGCCATGGGCAGGGCCCTGGACGGGCTGGTGCCCCAGGTCGTGGGCCGCACCGACGGCCTGGCCAGTCTGATCATAGCCATGGACTTCACCTACAGCGCGACCCAGATCAGCGACCTGCTGAACCGGCTGGTGCCCCGGATGTACACCGCCTATTCCTGGGCCTCCCTGCAAAGCACCCAGGCCTTCAGCCAGGCCATCGGGCAGGAGCTGGACCAGGAGCGGGGCCCGCGCCCGGAGCCCGCGCCACGGCCGGACAAGGAGCAGGAGCGGGACATCAAGTTTTGGATGCGCCTGCTCGACGCCAAGGCCAGCCGCGAGGGCGGCTCCTCGGCCATGGGCTACGGCCAGGACCTGAGCGGCGTAGTGCTGGGGGGGCGGGGCCGCCCGGCCACCTGGCTGGACCTGGGCGGGGCCCTGGGCTTCACCCGGGGAGACCTGAGCTGGGACGCGCCGGCCAGCTGGGGCCGCATGGACAACCTGCACGCCGGGCTCTACGGCCGCGCCTCGCAAGGGGCCTGGCATGTCCGGGGCGATGTGGCGCTCACCTATCATGACGCCGAGGCCCACCGCCCCCTGGCCCTGTCGGGCAACGGGGCCACGGCCCAGGCCGACTTCTCCGGGCTGGGCTGGCTGGCCGGCCTGCGCGCGGGCTACGACTTCCGCCCCGGCGTCTGGCGTCTGGGGCCCGTGGCCGGGCTGCGCTACACCCGGGCCCAGCTGGACGGCTTCAACGAGTCGGGAAGCGATGAGCTGGGCATGGCCGTGGGCGGCCAGAGCGCCGACTCGCTGCAAAGCAGCCTGGGCCTGGAGGCCACGGCCGCCTGGGAGCTGGGCGGGGTGGGCCTGCGCCCCAGGGCCTCGGCCGCCTGGTGGCACGAGTTCATCACCGATCCCTACACCACCGAGGCCAGCTTCCTGGGCTACGCCTCGGACCCCTTCACCATGGACGGCCTGGGCCCGCCGGCCGACTACCTGGCCCTGAGCGCCGGGTTGGAGGCCCAAATCACCGGCCGCCTACAGGCCGGCCTGGAGCTCTCCCTGGCCCTGGGCGACGATTACTACGCCCAGGCGGTGAATCTGGGCCTGCGCTTTTCCTTCTAGCCCCGCGCGAGTGGCGCTTGCGGACCCGGCGGCAGCTGTCGTAAAAAGAAACGATCCGCCATCAATGCCGGCGGCCATGACATCCATGAGCCTAAACACCAACCCTGGGGAGGGAACCACATCCATGCCGGAAGAAAAAATCGTAGTCACCGTTTGCGTCACCGGAGCCTTTGGCGACGCGGGCACCCCCCATATTCCCATCACCCCCGAGCAGATCGCCCAGAGCGCCATCGAGGCCGGCCAGGCCGGCGCGTCGGTGGCCCACATCCACGTGCGCAATCCCGAGGACGGCGTCGCGTGCATGGACTTCGAGCTGTACCAGGAGGTGGTGGAGCGCATCCGGGCCGGCTCGGATCTGATCATCAACCTGACCACCGGGGCCGGGGCCCGCATCATCCCCACCGACACCGAACCGGTTGAGCTGGGCCAGGGCTCCACCCTTTCCACGCCCCAGCGGCGGGCCGAGCATGTGCTCAAGCTCAAGCCCGAGCTCTGTTCCCTGGACGTGGGCACCATGGACTTCGGCCCCCACATCTTCGCGGCCTACGGCCCTCACATCGAGGCCATGGCCGAGATGATCCGGGACGCGGGCATCGTCCCGGAGGTGGAGGTGTTCACCCTGGGGCACATCGAGATCGCCAAGCGGCTTATCAAGATGGGCCTGATCAAGAACCCGCCCCTGATCCAGCTGTGCATGGGCATCCCCTGGGGCATCCCGGCCAACACCACCAACCTGCTGGCCATGATCCAGGCCCTGCCTGCGGACGCCCTCTGGACCGCCTTCGCCATCTCCAAGGACAGCTTCCCCCTGGTGGCCCAGTCGGCCATCCTGGGCGGCAACGTGAGGGTGGGCATGGAGGACAACCTCTATCTGGAGAAAGGGGTGCGGGCCACCAGCAACGCCCAGTTGGTGGAAAAGGCGGTGAACCTCGTCCGCATCCTGGGCAAGGAGCCCGCCACCCCGGACGAGGCCCGGGAGCTGTTGAAGCTCAAATAGCGGCGCGGCGTTGATGGCCGCTGGAAATAATCAAGTGGGAGCTGGAGACGATCCGGCTCCCGCTTGTCTCTTGGGGGCCGGGTAGCGAGCTCAGTCATAATAGTTATCAATTCCAGGGGCCGGAAGGCATAATTGGGAATAGGCCGCGAGCGGCCGGAGCAAGCCCCCTCAAATCACGGGACAGGAGCTTATGAGCGGACCGAAGTGCGACATCGGAGTGATCGGCCTGGGCAACATGGGCCGCAACCTGGCGCTGAACCTGGCGGACAAGGGCTTCAAGGTGGCGGTGTACAACCGCAGCCCGGACAAGACCGAGCAGTTCATGAGCCGGGAGGCGGGGGAGCGCGACATCAGCCCCGCCCGCGGCCCGGAGGAGCTGGCGGAGCTCTTGGCCCGGCCCCGGGCGGCGCTGCTCATGGTGTCGGCCGGCAAGGCGGTGGACGCGGTAATTGAAGACCTGGCCCCGCTCCTGGACCAGGACGACCTGATCATCGACGGGGGCAACTCCCACTTCAGCGACACCGAGCGCCGCGCGGGCGAGCTGGAAAAGCTGGGGCTGAACTTTCTGGGCATGGGCATCTCCGGGGGCGAGGAGGGGGCTCGCTTGGGCCCCAGCCTTATGCCCGGCGGCCAGCGGGCGGCCTATGAGCGGGTGGCCCCCCTGCTGGCCAAGGCCGCGGCCCAGGTGGATGGCGAGCCCTGCGTGGCCTATCTGGGCCGGGGCTCGGCCGGGCACTACGTGAAGATGGTGCACAACGGCATCGAGTACGCCTTCATGCAGCTAATCGCCGAGAGCTACGACCTGCTGCACCGGGGCCTGGGCCTGGAGCCACCGGAGCTCAACGCCCTGTACCACGAATGGAACCAGGGCGAGCTGGGCGGCTATCTCATGGAGATCACCGCCGAGATCTTCAAGGTCAAGGACCCGGACACGGGCGCCTATCTGGTGGACATGATCCGGGACCGGGCCAAGCAAAAGGGCACCGGCAAGTGGACCACCGACGACGCCCTGGAGCTCCAGTCGCCCACCCCGGCCATCGACAGCGCGGTGATGATGCGCAACCTCTCCACCCAGGGCGGCCTGCGCTCCGGGCTGCACCAGGCCCTGGGCTCGGCCACGGCCCTGGACCTGGCCCCCGCCGTCTTCGCGCCCCTGCTCAAGGACGCCCTCTACGCCGGGCTGATCCTGGCCTTCAGCCAAGGCCTGTCGCTTTTGGCCCGGGCCTCGGAGCATTACGGCTACGGCCTGGACCTGGAGCAGGTCTGCCGCATCTGGCGGGGCGGCTGCATCATCCGGGCCCGCCTGCTGGAGCGGCTGCGCCGGGCCTACGGCGACCGGCCCGGCCTGGAGTCCCTGCTGCTGGACCCGGAGCTCGGTCCCGAGGTGATGGCCCGCGCCCAGGGCCTCAGGGCCGTGGTGGCCGCCGCCGCCGCCGCCGGCCTGCCCGCGCCCGGGCTCATGGCCTCGCTGGGCTATCTGGACGCCATGCGCTCCGGCCGCCTGCCCTTCAATCTGGTGCAGGCCCAGCGTGATTTTTTCGGGGGCCACACCTTCGAGCGGGTGGACCGGGACGGGGTGTTCCATCACCTGTGGCAGGAGTGAGCCGGGGTGGGCCGCGTTTTTTCCTTAGCCGCGCCCCTGGGGCCTGTTATAAGATTTCTGCGGGCAATGCCGGATTGCATCAAGACGCCACCGATTTAGGGAGGGGCTTCATGAAGGTTTCGCGCTGGATTATTTTGGCCGTGCTGCTGGCCGCCATGGCGGCCGCCGCCTGCGAGGGCTCGGTTTCGCTGACCACCGCCAGCCTGAGCGAGCTGAAGATGGCCACCGCGGTGGACCCCGTGACCAAGGCCCCCACCCAGGTGGTGAGCCAGGTGCCGCCCGGCACCGGGGCGCTCTATGCCACGGCCAAGGTTTCGGCCGCCCCTCCGGGCACCAAGATCAAGGCGGTGTTCTTCTATCTGGAGGGCCAGCGCCGCCAGATCGCCGAGGACCAGATCACCCTCAAGGAAGGGGCCTACGTGAGCTTCCAGCTCTCGCCCCCGGCCAGCGGCTGGCCCCTGGGCCAGTATGAGGTGGTGTTCTATCTGAACGACAAGGAAGAAAAGAAGCTGAGCTTCAGCGTGGCCGGAGACAAGGCCGCCGCCGCGCCCGCTCCGGCCCCGGCTCCGGCCCCCGCGCCAGCCCCCACCCCCGCGCCAGCGCCCACCCCCACGCCAGCCCCGGCGCCGGCCGCTCCGGCTCCGGGCGGGGCCGCTCCGGCCGTGGCCCCGGGCTACAAGATGCTCAACGAGCCCAACTTCGGGTTTGCCTTGCAGGTGCCCAAGGACTGGTCCTACCGCCTGACCAAGAGCAAGGACTACCTGATCAGCGGGCCCGAGGGCACTCCGGCCGGCGAGGTGTCGCTGATCATCCAGATAATCGCCAAGAGCCAGGGCGGGGCCACCCTCATGGGACAGATGAAGCGCCTGCTGGCCCAAATCTCCCAGGTGCCCCAGGGCAAGATCCTCAAAAAGAGCGAGGTGACCATGGCCGGGCAGCGGGCCCCCTTCTTCCTGGCCTCCTACGAGGCGCGGGACACCCGGGGCAAGGCGGTGGAGTACGGCCACGCCCAGGTGGGGGTGGAGAAGGGCAACCACCTGTTCCTGGTCAGCTACAGCGCGCCCACCGCGGTGTACCAGGCCAACCTGAGCGTGTTCCAGCGGGTGGTGGACTCCTGGCGCTTCACCAAGTAAGGGGCGCTAATTGCCGTATTGCTCCTTGACCGGAGGCGGCACGCCGTCGGGCTTGCCCCATTGCTCCTTGGGCAGGGGGGGCGGCTCGCTGGCGCCCTTGGACCGGGGCGGCGGCTGGTTGGGGTCGCTGCCCAGATAGCGGGTGGCCACCCAGCCCCGCACGTCCCCGGCGGCGGTCTCCACCTTGGACCATCCCCTGCGGTCGCCGGTGCTCAGCACGATGTCGCCGTGGTTGAGCACCGTGAGGATGGTGCAATCGGTGCGGGGGCACTGGCGCAGGTTCAGGCGGCTGGGCAGCACGTAGAGCTTGCTGCCATCCTTGAAGGCCGCGCTGACCTCCGGGGGCACGGTCTTGCTCACCTCGGCGCAGGCGGCCAGGCTCAACAGCAGGGCCCCCATCGCCAAAACAGCCCACAAACGCGTTTGGTTCATCACGGCATCCCTCACTTGGCTGATTTGGCCCGGCTCTCCAGCCAGGCGGCGCGTTTGTTAACCGAGGCCGCGTCGGACGCGTCCGGGGCCAGCTTGGCGTAGCGGCGATAGGCCTTGGCGGCCATGGCCTTTTCCCCCGCCTTTTCCAGCAGCACCCCCAGGTTCTTGTAGGGCACCGCGTAGCTCCGGTCGGCCTCGATGGCCTTTTTGTAGGCCCCCATGGCCTGGTCCAGCTTGCCCTGCCGGCGCAGGGTGATCCCCAGGTTGTTCCAGGCCACCGCGTTGGTGGGGTCGCTCTGCACCGCCTTCCAAAAGGCGTCCTGGGCCTGGGTCAGTTTGCCCTGCTTGGCCAGGGCCACCCCTTGGTCCAAAAGCTTCTGGGCCGCGGCCCCGTTCTTTTTGGGTTGGGGCGTGGGCAGGGCCAGGGAGTTCCGGTCTTGCTCGGGGGCTTTGTTCTGGCTTTGCTTGCCCGGCAGGGCGAAGGGGCTCTTGCTGCCGCCGGCCTGCTCCTGGGAGGCGCCCGCCTTGCCGGGCAGGGCAAAGGGAGACTTGGCCTGGGGGGCCGCCGGGGCGGACCCGGCTTGGCCCTGCGGCAGGGCAAAGGGCGAGGCCTCCTGCTTGGCCGGAGCCTGCGGCTCGGCCTTGTCGGCGGACGGCTGGTCCTGCTGGGCGGCGGGCGCGCCGGGCGGGGCGCCCATGGGCCCGAACTGGGCCAGGGCCGGGGAGGCGATCAGGGCCAGGGCCGCCGCGGCCAGGGCTGTAAGTACGACGAGGTTTCTCATTGCTCCTGCTTCTCCTCGGCTGCGGGCCGTTTGCGGATCTCCCATACGCCGATAGTGAGCTTGTTACGGTACTCGGCGGGGTAATTGGGGTCGTCCCAACTGAAGCTGTTGTCGTAGGTTCTGGTGGTGCCCGCTATATTTTTATAGCAGGTGGGTCCCCAGGTGGTGCTGCCATGGCTGGTGCCGCTCCAGGTCAACTCAACCCTACCGCTCATGCCCAGCTTGGCCTCGATGCGATAATTGGTGTTGGAAGTGGTGCTGTAGTTGCACCGACGCTGGTGGCTGGTGTACTTGCCGTCGCCGCCCTTGATGCTCTCGGTCCATATGTGCCAACACTGTTGGGTATGGTGTTTCATATTCCAGGTGCCGCTGATCACGTTGTTGATCAGGCTGCCGCTGAAAACCCCGGTGGTGCGCGGGCTGGAACAGCAGAACTTGTCGGTGCAGTGCTTGGAGTAGTCATAGGTGTAGCTGAAGGAGCCGCTCACCTGGCCGCCTCTTATGTAGAAGGTGCTCGGCCACTTGTCTTTTTCGTGCCCTTGGATCCAGGTGATCATGTCGATGGTGCAGGTGGAGGGGATCACCTTGGTGCCCTCCGTGCCCTGCTTGCCGTAGACTGACTCATCCCGGGCGGCAAGGCGCTTGGCCTTTTCCATGAGCGCCTTTTTGCGGGCCTTGCGCTCCTCCGGGGTCTCCTTGCGGCGCTTCACCTTCTTTTTGGCGGGCGGCTTCTTCTTTACCTCGGCCTTCTTTACCTCGGCCTTTTTCGCCTCGGCCGCCTTTTCGGCCTTTTGGTCCGGCGCGGCCCCCTTGGCATTGAAGCCGCCGGACTTCTTGGTGGCGGCCGGCTTGTTCAGGTGGTCCTCGGTGGTCTGCAAGGTTGGTTGCAGCACCTTGGAGGAAAAGGTGTCGTTGGCCCCGCCCTCGAGCAGGGCCTTGAAGCCAAAGTTGCCCGCGAAGGCCTTGAGCGCGGCGGTCCCGCTGGTGTTGACCATGTCCTTGCTCAGGGTGGTCCAGGCCGAGGTGATCATGCCCTTGGTCTCGGCGCCCATGGTGGCCAGCACCGGCTGGACGGCCATGTCCTTGATCTTGCTCACCCCCAGCTTGATGCCGTTGACCACGTAGGTGGCCGCCTGGCTCTCCAGGGGCCGGAGCACCGCCACCTCCCGGGCCACCTGCTTGCCGGCCGCCACCGCCGCCGGCTTGACCATCTGCACCGCCGCCTGGCCCGCGGCCTGGGCGCTCTTGGGCAGCAGGCGGCCCACCATCTTGCCGCCCATGGCCACCAGGCCCTTGCCCGCTGCCCCCAGCTTGGGGGCCACCTTGCCCACCACGGCCATGGCGGTGCCCTTGTAGCACATCACCGAGACCCCCACGTTGCTGGCCAGGCTCAGGGTGGCCACGGCCTTTTCGGAGTAGGAGGTCTTGGGGTTCATCAGGATCATGGGGTTCTTGGCCAGGTCCATGACCACGTTGTAGCCGGTGCCGGCCAGGAAGGTGGTCACTCCCTTGGCCACCGGGCTCACCACCCCGCCGATGGTGGGCCCCAGGGTCTCGGTGCTGAGCTTGCCGGCCACCCAGGCGGCGGCGGGCTTCACCTTCTTCTCGCCGACCTCCTCGATCCACTTGACCCCGGTCTGTAGGGCGCGCACCCCGTGCTCGCCCTTGGCATACTCGGACACCGCCGCGTCAATGGTCTGTTTCTTGAGGGTGTTGTAGTCCTGGACGTTTTCGGTCTTGTGGCGGGTGGCGATGCCCTTGAGCTGCTTGACCAGCTCGGGCCGGTGCTTGGCCATTTCGGGGTTCTTCTTGATGATCTCGTCGGCCGTGGCCAGGATGGCCTTGGGGTCCGAGGTCACCCGGAAGGGCGAATAGGTGCCATAGGCCAGCATCTGGGCGGCGCGCTGGGAGGAGGTGTCCACCCCGCTGACCACGAAGCGCCCCGCGTTTTGCACCGCCTTGCCGGCCAGGAGCACCGAATAGCCCACGTTGCTGGCGAAGCGCGAGGTGAAATTATTGAAATTCAAGAGCCCCCCCGCATGGGCCGGGGGCACCAAGGCGTCCGCCAGGCGTTGGCCCAGACTAGGTTGGGGCTCGGGCCCCACGGCCAGCTCCACCTGGGCGGCGGTGTGATCCAGGTTGTTCAGGATCATCTTCACCGCGTCCACCGCCGGGTCGTCGGGGTTGGCGGCGGCCATCCTGCGGGCCTGCTCCTTGAGGCCGGGCAGGGCGCTGGCGATGGCCTTGCCGTAGGCCCGCGACACCTCGCCGTAGAACGCCTCCAAATTGCCGATGACCAGCACCGTGGCGGTCATGGCCCCGTTGGCCTTAATGGTGGCCCGGATAAGGCCCAGGGCCAACTCGCGCTGCTCTTGGTTTAGCTGGGCCAGCTCCAGGCGGAAGGCGGCGGGCAGGGCCGGGTCGGCGCTAATGGCCTCCCACAGCTTGAGCGAGGGGGACCAGAGCTGGTCGTTCTCCTTGAGCAGCAGGGCCAGCTGGTCGCTCACCGCCAGTTGCAGCTTGGCCAGCATCTGCACCCCGGCCAGGCTCAGGCTGGCTTCGCTGGGCTTGGCCTGGCCGATGAGCGCCCCCTCCACCGCGCCCCGCTGGGCGGAGCGCACCACGTCGTAGTCCATCTGCAGCTTGAACAGGGCCTTGGCCTTGTCCCACCAGGGGGCGGCGGCCGGGGCCTGGGCCTTGGCCCCCTCCAACAGGGCCATCTGCTTTATCTGCAACTGCCCCAGCTTGTCCAGCCAGGCCAGGGCCGGTTTCTGGGCCACCGCCTGGGCGGCCAGGGTCTTGGCCAGCGCGGTGATTATGCGGTTGTGGGCGGTCGCCACCTCGTGGCCCTGGGGGGTGCCGTTTTCAAAGGTATGGGAATACAGGGGCCCCTGGAGCTGCTTGAGCAGGGTCGGGCCATAGGCGGCCACGGTCATCTGGTCCTGGCGCCGGGCCTGGGCCGGGTCCGGCGCGGCCGGCCAGGCCGGGGCTCCCGCGCCAGCGCTCAGGGGGATGAACCTGAAGCTGGCCAGGGCGCGGGCCATGTGCTTCATGCCCTGGTGAAAGATGTCCTCGGGCGCGGTGTAACCCAATAGGTAGTAGTAGGGGCGGCGCTGGATTATGACCTGTTCCTGGTGGAAGGCCCGGCCCCGGTGCTGGTAGCGGGCCGCGATCATGATGCCGGGCCTGCCGTCCAGCTTGCCGGTCTTGCGGGTCAACAGCTTATAGCCAGGATTGCGCGACCACTGGCCCAGGTAGTCGGCGGCCACCGCATCCAGGTTCGGATAGGTGTTCTGGTCCACCACCTGGAGGGTGATGGTGGTGCGGAACTCCGGGGTGCCCTTGGCCCCGGAAAAAACCAGGGCGTTGGCTTTTTTTTCGGACACCCATTTGGCGGGCAGCTCCAAACGGCAGCCCAGGCGGCTCAGGGACAGCCCGCGGTAGCCGGGCTGGGCCGCAAGGGCCGCCATGGGCAGGGCAAGGAGGATCGCCAAAACAAGGGCTGGAGCTGGCAGGCAAAGTTTCATAGATGTTATCCCCGGAATAGGCATTAAAAGGCCGCGGCGGGCGCGGACCCGGCCACCGGCGGAAAACAATTATAAAAAATCATTCTCGAAAAGGCAAAAGCACCCTCCGGAGAGGAGCGCTTTTTTTATTTGACACATATTGGGGATCAGGGGTAAAAATAATCACAATGTAATACAATGTTTCACCAAGTGAGATAACCATGGCCGTCAAAAAGGTCGAAGCCCTGAAAAAGGGGCTCCAGGTGCTTCATGTTCTGGCCACGCACGGGCCCAGCCTCAAGCTGCAAGAGATCACCCAACTCAGCGGGCTGCCCAAGGCCACGGTGTACCGCCTGCTTCAGACCCTCATCGATCAGGAATATGTGCACTACTTCTCCGACACCACCACCTTCCGGCCCGGCCCCAAGGTGATGTCCCTGGGCTACGCCGCCCTGTCCGGCCTGGACCTGGCCGAGGTGAGCGAGCCCTATCTGCGCGAGCTGTCGGTGCGCATCGGCCAAAACGTCAACCTGGGCATCCTGGACGGGACCCAGGTGGTCTACATCATCCGGGTGAAGGCGCGGCGCATCCTGGGCATCGACCTGACCGTGGGCAGCCGCCTGAGCTCCCACAACTCGGCCATCGGCCAGGCCCTTCTGGCCTATCTGGACCCCGAGAGCCTGGACCGGGTAGTCGCGGCCATGGCCGCCGACCCCCAGATGGCCGGCGAGATCGGCCCGGGCGGCGCGGCCCTGCGCCAAAAGCTGGCCGAGGTGCGCCAGCGGGGCTACGCCCTGAGCGAGGGCGAGTTCCAGACCGGGCTCAGCTCGGTGGCCGTGCCGGTTATCGGCGGCGGGGGCGTGGTGGAAGGGGCGCTCAACCTGCCGGTGTTCAGCCAGATGACCAGCCGCGAGGAGCTGTTGGACAAATACCTCCCCGAGCTGAGCAAGACCTCTCAAGTCATCTCCACCCTGCGGGGACACCGCCCCGCCGCGAGCAGCGAGTAGCATCACTGATCGGCGGAAAGACGCCCGCCGGAGCAATAAGGAGCCAAGCATGCACTTCATCGTCAACCGGTCGGCCCTGCAAGGCACAACCCGCATACCGGGCAACAAGTCGGCCTCGGCCCGGGCCATCGTTCTGGGCGGACTGGCCCAGGGCGCCAGCCGGGTGGGCAACTGCCTGCCGGGCATAGACAGCTTTTCCATCGTGGACATGATGCGCGCCCTGGGCGCTAAGATCGACACCAGCGACCCGGCCGCCTGGACCTTCCAGGGGGTGGGCAACCAGCCCCTGGCCCCGGCCTCGGTGTTGGACGCGGGCAACTCGGGCACCGGCTACTACCTGCTGGCCGCCGTGGCCGCCCTGGTCAAGGGCTATTCGGTGATCAGCGGCGACTACCAGATCTGCCGCCGCCCGGCCCAGCCGCTCATCGACGCCCTCAACGACCTGGGGGCCGAGGTCTTCTCCACCCGGGGTTCGGGCACCGCGCCCCTGGTGATCAAGGGCCCCATGACCGGCGGCAAGACCAAGCTGCCCGGGGTCAACTCCCAGTGGCTCAGCCCCCTGCTCATCGCCGGGGCCCTGACCGAGGGCGGCATCACCGTGGTGGAGGACAACCTCATGGAGCGTCCCTACGTGGACATGACCATGGGTTGGATCAAAACCGCCGGCGGCGAGGTAAGCCACGACAACTACGACGTGTTCACCGTGCCCGGCGGACAGCAATACCAGGGATTCGACGCCGACATCCCGGCCGACTGGGGCACCTCGGGATATCCCATGGTGGCCGCGGCGGTCACCGAGAGCAAGGTGACCTTCAGCAACATGAACCCGGACGACTACGCCGGGGAGCGGGCCTACCCCCACATCATCAAGGACATGGGCGGCAAGGTGACCTTCGAGGACGAGGGCCGCACCGTCACCGTGGAGGGCGGAGCCGAGCTCACCGGCATCGAGATCGACTGCTCCGGCACCCCGGACGCGGTGCCCGCCCTGGCCGTGCTGGGCTGCAAGGCCTCGGGAACCACCCGGCTGTACAACATCGAGGCCAGCCGCCTCAAGGAGACCGACCGCACCCGCTCCATCATGGAGGAGCTGACCAAGATGGGCGGCCGCTTCGAGGAAACCCCGGACAGCCTGACCATCCACCACTCCGAGCTCACCGGCACCAAGATCGACGGCCGCCACGACCATCGCATCGTAATGGCCACCGCCGTGGCCGGGCTAATGGCCTCGGGCGAGACGGAGATCAGCGACGCGGAGTACGTGGGGGTGTCTTTCCCCAACTTCTTCGAGCTGATGACCGCCCTGGGCGCTGACATCAAAAAGAGCGATAGCGTTTAGAATAGTAATATGGTCCGGCCCGGCCGGACGCTTCCGTAGAGGTGAGGAGGAAAAGTAATGAAAAAGCATCTGATCATGGTGGTGGCCATTATGGCCGTGCTGGTCATGGCCCTGCCCGCCGTGGCCGCGGACAAACGCATCAGCATCGGCACCGCCGGCACCGCCGGGGCCCTGTACCCCATGGGTGTGGCCATGGCCGAGACCATCAACCGCCACGCGCCCGGCTTCAAGGCCTCGGCCGAGGCCTCCAGCGCATCCCTGGAGAACATCCGCAACCTGGGCCAGGGCAACGTGGACTGGGCCATCAGCCAGAACGAAGTGGCCTGGCTGGCCTACAAGGGCCAGGGCAAGTACAAGGGCCGCGCGGTGGACAGCCTGCAATCCCTTTTCGGAACCCTGCTTTCCTGGGCCCAGGTCTTCGCGGCCGGCGACAGCAAGATTAGCAGCATCAAGGACTTCAAGGGCAAGCGCATCGGCGTGGGCGCCCCGGGCAGCGGCGGCGAGCGCGCCGCCCAGAAGATCCTGAGCTACTACGGCCTGACCTACAAGGACATCAGGCCCGAGTTCATGTCCAACACCGAGATGGTGGCCGCCCTCAAGGACGGCACCCTGGACGCCTTCATCATCACCCACCCCCTGAAGTCGGCGGCCCTTTTGGACCTGACCACCAGCTTCAAGGTGAAGATGATCCCCGTGGGCGATGACGGCTTCTACAAGAAGTATCCCTTCTTCACCAAGCGCGAGGTGCCGGCCGGCACCTACCGCAACGTGGACAAGCCGGTGCCCACGCCCACCAGCCGCATCGTGATGTACACCAGCACCAAGGCCGGCCTGAGCGCCGACCAGGTCTACGTCCTGCTCAAGGGCGTGTGGGGCTTTGCCGACGAGTGGACCAAAACCCACCCGGCGGTGAAGAAGTACACCAAGCTGGCCGACGCCCTCAAGGGCCTCAACGTGCCCCTGCATCCCGGCGCGGTCAAGTATTACAAGGAAAAGGGCCTGAGCATTCCCGCGGCCCTTATCAAGTAAGGCTATGACCCGAACCCTCCTCCGGCTGATCCTGAGCGCGGCCATTATGCTCCCGGCCGCGTTGCCGGCTCCCCCGCCCGCCGTGGCGGGGGAGACAGGGAGGGTCTTGGTGGTGATGAACCCCGCCACCGGCCTGGAGGCCAGGCTGCCCCTGGCCGGGGTGCGGCGGGTCACCATCCGCTTCTTTCATTCCTATGACCGCCACTGGGTCAGCGAGAGTTTCGCGGTGGCCGGGGGCCGTCTGGTGCCGGTGGAGGTAACCTACGCCGACGACACCTACGACTACCGCGACACCCGCTACCAGGCCCGGGCCACGGTGGAGCGCGAGAAGGTGGTGCTTAGCGACATCCACCCCGCGCCCTCCGACTGCCTGAGCCGCATCGAGACCCGGGTGGCCTTTACCAAGCCCCAACGCCTGATTCTGGCCACGGGGCAAGGCGACCGTAGCATCCCTTTCACCCGCTGGGGCGCGCCGGGCCAAAAACTGATTTTCACCCTGGAGTAACTTCGCCGTGAGTCAGCCCGAGGAAAAAGCCGTCACACCCGCCCAGGCGCCCGCCCTGGCCCGCTGGCTGATCTTCGCCGTGGCGGTGGGTCTGTCCTGCTTCCATCTATACACCGCGGCCTTTGGCGTGCTCTCTCCCCTGTACCAACGGGGGGTGCACCTGCTGGGCCTGCTGTTCCTCTGCTTCATGATCAACCGCACCCGGAGCGCCTCCAAGGATCCCATCCCGGGCATCCTGGACTGGGGCCTCACCGCGGCGGTCATCGCCCTGGCGGTGTTCATGATGCAGGCCCTGGCCCCGGAGATGGTCTTGGACCGGGGCATCATGGGACCCAGCCAGCTGGAGATCTGGGTGGGGGCCGGCCTGGTGGTGCTGATTCTGGAGGGCACCCGCCGCTCGGTGGGCATGCCCATCGTGCTGGTGGCCCTGGTCTTTTTGGCCTACGGCGTCCTGGGCCCCTACATGCCCGACTTTTTGGCCCACAAGGGCTACGGCCCCGAGCGCCTGGTGAGCTACCTGGTGTGGACCACCGAGGGCGTGTTCGGCATACCCATCGCGGTGTCGGCCACCTTTGTCATCGTGTTCATCATCTTCGGGGCCTTTTTGGACAAGCTGGGCGCGGGCAACTTCTTCATCTCCCTGGCCCTGGCCCTCACCGGGCGGCGGCGGGGAGGCCCGGCGCTGACCTCGGTGGTGGCCAGCGGGCTCATGGGCTCCATCAGCGGCTCGTCGGTCTCCAACGTGGTCACCACCGGCACCTTCACCATCCCCCTGATGAAGCGCACCGGCTACAGCGCGGTCTTCGCCGGGGCGGTGGAGGCGGTGGCCTCCACCGGCGGGCAGATCATGCCCCCGGTGATGGGCGCGGGCGCCTTTGTCATGGCCGAGCTGCTGGGCACCTCCTATGCCCACATCGCCCTGGCCGCGGCCATCCCGGCGGTGCTCTACTTCGCCTCGGTGGGGCTGATGGTCTACTTCGAGGCCCACCGCAAGCAGCTCAAGGTGCTGGGACCGGGCGACGTGCCCAAGGCCCGCGAGAGCCTGAAAAAGGGCTGGCACCTGATCATCCCCCTGCTGGTGCTGGTCTACCTGTTGGTGGTGCGCCAGCTCTCGCCCATGCTGTCGGGCTTCTATGCCATCTGCACCCTGGTGATCACCGCCTCGGCCTTCATCCTCTGGCGCGAAAAGCGCTTCCCCTGGCGGGAGATCCTGGAGGCGCTCAAGTCCGGGGCCGTGACCGCGGTGCCGGTGGCCCTGGCCTGCGCCACGGCCGGGCTGGTCATCGGGGTGGTTTCGCTCACCGGTTTAGGCGTCCGCTTCACCCAGATGGTGATACACTTGTCCGGCGGCGTGCTCTGGCTGGGGGGCCTGTTGACCATGGTTGCCTGCATCATTCTGGGCATGGGACTGCCCACCACCGCCGCCTATATCATCACCGCGGTGCTGGGCGTGCCGGCCTTGACCGACATGGGAGTGAGCCCCTTGCAGGCGCACATGTTCATCTTCTACTTCGCCATCATCTCCTTCATCACCCCGCCGGTGGCCATCAGCGCCTACGCGGCCAGCGGCATAGCGGGCACCAACGCCATGAAGACCGGCTTCGTGTCCTTCAAGCTGGGGCTGGCCGGGTTCATCGTGCCCTTCCTGTTCCTCTACAGCCCCTCCATCGTGCTCGAAGGCGACATCGGCCACATCATCCTCAACTCCTGCACCGCCCTCCTGGGCGTGACCGCCCTGGCCGGCGGCCTGGTGGGCTGGTTCGCCATTCCCTTGAAATGGTGGATGCGCCTGGTGCTGCTGGCCTCGGCCGTGGCCCTGATCGTGCCCAACCTCTGGGTCAGCGCGGCCGGCGCGGTGCCCCTGGCGGCGGCGGTGGTCATGGGCCTGTCCCGGCGGCGGGCCGCCGCGGAAGGGGCCTAGAACTTGAGCGAAGCCAAGCAGGATCTGCTGGCCCAGGCCAAGCGCTACCGCTACCTGATCTGCCTGGTCATTTTCCTCAGCTATCTGCTGGTCTACTTCCACCGCCTCTGCCCGGCGGTGATCGCCCTGGACATCCAGGCCGACTTCGGGATGAGCGGCACGGTGCTGGGCCTGCTGGGCTCGGCCTACTTCTATCCCTACGCCCTGATGCAGATACCGGTCGGGGTGCTGGCCGACTCCTGGGGGCCGCGCAAGACCATCTTCGCCTTTTTCCTGGTGGCCGCGGCGGGCTCGGTCCTCATGGGCCTGGCCCCCTCCCTGGGCTGGGCGGTGCTGGGCCGGGTGATGGTGGGGGCCGGGGTGGCCACGGTGTTCGTGTGCAACTTCAAGCTCCTGTCCCAATGGTTCTGCGCGGAGCGCTTCTTGACCATGGGCGGGGTGTTCATGGCCGTGGGCGGGGTGGGGGCCCTGACCGCGGGCGCGCCCCTGGCCCTGCTCAGCGACGCCCTGGGCTGGCGGCTCAGCCTGGCCGCGGTGGGCGGCTTCACCGCCATCATGGCCGCCCTGGTGTGGCTGGTGGTGCGCGACAAGCCCCAGGACAAGGGCTGGCCGGCGGTGAACCCCGAGGCCCAGGACCCCCCGCCGGTAAAGGCCCCCCTGCTGGCGGGCATCAAGCAGGTGGTCACCTCCAAGCGCTTCTGGCCCCTGAGCCTGTGGGCCTTTTTCGCCACCGGCCTGTCGTTTGCAATGGGCGGCCTTTGGGGCGGCCCCTACCTCATGCAGGTGCACGGCCTGAGCAAGGCCATGGCCGGGGGGGTGCTCTCCACCTTCTCCCTGTCCCTGCTCATCGGCAGCCCGGCCATGGGGGTGATGGCCAACCGCTGGGGCCGCAAGCCCATCCTCATGGCCGCCAGCGCCCTGCTCTGCGTGTGCTTCGGTCTGCTCTACCTGTTCACCGCCAGCATGCCCCTGTGGTTCATCTACGTGGTGTTCTTCTGCCTGGGCGTGGGCGGCGCGGCCACCGGCCCGGTGATGGCCACCGTGTCCAAGGAGCTGTTCCCGGTGGAGATCGCCGGGACCTCGGTGGGCATGGTCAACCTCTTCCCCTTCCTGGGCGGGGCCCTGTTCCAGGTGGCCATGGGCGCGGTGCTCTCCTGGGGCGGCGAGGGCGCGGCCGGCGCGCCGGAGACGGCCTACCAGGCCATGTTCCTGTTCACCCTGGCCGGGGCCCTGGCCGCCCTGGGCATCTCTTTTCTGCTCACCGAGACCAAGCCTCGCGCGCGCTCCCTCTAGGCCCGCCGCACCTTTCGCTCCCGCCATGGCCTATAATTAGGTCAGGAGGCTGATCGCACCGCGGCGATCGGCCAAACCCGACGGGGAACCCGCGAGCCATGACAGAGCAAAAAGCGCGCCGTTGGCCCTGGATAACGGCAATGGTGATATTGGTGGTGGCCGGATTTTACGCGGCCGCCGGTTTCTGGGGCCTGCCCTACCTGATCAAAAGCAAGCTGCCCGGCGCGGTGCGGGAGCAGACCGGCCAGGCGGCCAGCCTGGGCCGGGTGAGCTTCAATCCCTTCAGCCTGCGCCTGGAGGCCGAGGACTTCGTGCTGGGCCCGGCCCAGCCCAAGCCCCTGGCCTCGGTCAAGCGCCTGGTGGTGGATTTGTCGGCGGCCAGCCTGTGGCGCTGGGCCCTGATCTGCGAAGAGCTCACCCTGGATGAGCCCTTCCTCAAGGTCATCCTGCGGGCCGAAGGCTCCCTTAACCTGGCCCAACTGTCTTCCGCCCAGGCGGCCCCGGCCGTGGCCGACCCGGACAGAGAGCCCTTTCCCTTCCTGCTGAGGAAGCTCAAGATTCTCAAGGGCAGCTTGTGGTTCCTGCGCGAGCAACAGGGCCGGCCGGGCAAGCTCCGGGTCATTCCCATCGACCTGGAGCTGTCGGACCTCTCCACCATGCCCGAGCTCTGCGGCCTACCCGCCGAGTGCGGCCCCTTCAACCTCACCGCGGCCAGCCCCCAGGGCGAGCGCCTGATGTGGCGGGGCCGGCTCAGCCTGAGCCCCTTGGCCTCCAGCGGGCGGGTGAAGCTGGAGGGCTGGAAGCTGGCCACCCTCTACGAGGTGACCCCGGAGATCGCCTCCCTGGCCCCGCCCCGGGGAGTGCTCGACCTGAGCGCCGCCTATGAAATGGCCCTGAACGGCGGCGGCCTGGACCTGAAGCTGGACCCGGTGGAGCTCAAGCTGCGCCAGGTGGTGCTGGCCCAGGAAGGGGAGGGCGCCCGCTTGCAGGTGGAGGGGATGGACGCGGCCGGCAAGCTCAGGCTCGACCGGCCGGGCGAAAAATACCGGCTCCGCCTCGGCGGGCTCAAGGCCTCGCTGCAAAAGCTGAACCTGGGCCGAAAGGGCCAGCCCCCGCTGCTCACCCTGGACGATCTGACGGCCGAGGGCGGCAGCCTTGACCTGGAGCGGCGCAGCCTGAGTCTGGAGAGCCTCAAGCTGAGCGGCGGACGCGCTTTGGCCGCGTTGGGCAAGGACGGCAAGCTTAACTGGAACGGCCTGCTGCCCGCGAAAAAGGCCGCCCAACAGGCCAAGGCCCCGGCCGCCCCGGCCAAGGCGGGACCGGGCTGGAAGCTGAGCCTGAAGCGGGCCTCCCTGGACGGCTACGGCCTGCATTTCAGCGACCAGAGCGGAAGCGAGCCCGCCGAGCTGGAGCTGAACCAGCTCAAGTTGGGCCTGGACAACCTGGCCTGGCCCCTGGCCGAGCCCTGGCCCTTCAGCCTGGAGGGCAATCTGGCCAGCGGCGGCAAGGTTGCGGCCAAGGGCAAGCTGATCTCCCTGGCCCCGGACCTGGAGGCCGAGTACGCGCTGGAGGCCGTGAACCTCAAGCCCCTGCAGCCCTACCTGGCGCGGGTGGCCGAGGCCCGCCTGGCCGAGGGCGGATTCAGCAGCCGGGGGCGCCTGGCCCTGGGCAAGCCCGCCAAGGGCAAGGGCCTGACCCTGGAGGCGCGGGCCTCCCTGAGCGGGCTCAGCCTGCGGGAGCTGGACGGCGAAGACGAGTTGTTGGGCCTGGACACCCTCGCCACGCAGTCGCTCAGCTTCGAGCTCGAGCCGGCCAGCCTGAGCGTGGAGCGGGCCGACCTGTCCGGGCCGCGCTTCAAGGTGGTGATCGGCCCCAAGGGCGAGATCAACCTGGCCCAGAAGATCAAGGGCGGCGAGGGGAGCGGCCCGGCCCCGGCCGAGGACGGCAAGGCTGCAAAAAAGCCCGCCTTGGCCTTCCAGCTCGGGGTGCTCAACATCAGCGGGGGCAAGCTGGACTTTTCGGACCTGAGCCTGGAGCCCAAGTTTTCCTCCATCGTGCGCGACCTTCGGGGCAGCGCCCGCGACGTGGGCAACCAGGTGTCCTCGAGCATGCCCCTCAGGCTGCGGGGAAGGGTGGACCGCTACGGCCAGGCCAAGATCGCCGGCCGCCTGCTACCCCTGGACCCGGCCTCCCGCTCCCGCCTGAAAATGGACTTCGAGAACCTGGACCTGCACCACCTGAGCCCCTATGCCGCCAAGTTCGCCGGATGGCGCATCAAGGAAGGCAAGCTCTACCTGGAGATGGACTACCGCCTGGAGAACCAGCGCCTGGTGGGGAGCAACCAGGTGCTCATCAAGGACCTGGTGCTGGGCGAAAAGATCGACGAGCCCGGCGCGCCCAACCTGCCCCTGGACCTGGCCGTGGCCCTGCTCAAGGACTCGCGGGGACGCATCGAGATCGCGGTGCCCATCAGCGGCGACCTCAGCGACCCCCAGGTGTCGGTGAGCGGGCTCCTCGGCGCGGCCCTGGGCAACCTGGCGAGCAAGGTGATCACCGCGCCCTTCTCCCTGCTGGCCAACCTGGTGGGGGCAGGCGGCGAGGAGCTGGATCGGGTGGACTTCGATCCGGGCAGCCACCGGGTGGCCCCTCCCCAGGAGGAGAAGCTGGCCAAGCTGGCCCAGGCCATGAAAAAGCGGCCCCAGCTCAAGCTGGAGATATCCGGCGGCTTCAACCCCGGCCTGGACGGCCCGGCCCTCAAGCGGCGGTCCCTGGTGGCCGAGCTGACCAAGATGAGCGGCCAGGAGGTGGCGGGGCGCACCCAAAAGCGGGTGTCGCTGAGCAGCGCGGCGGCGGGGCGCTCCATCGAGGCCCTGTATCTCAAGCGCTACTCCCGGAGCGAGCTGGACCGGCTCAAGCGCGAGGTGGCGGCCACCCCCGGCCGCGACGGCAAAAAGCGCGGCGCAAAGCGCCTGGCCACGGCCCAGCGGCGGGCCATGTTCCGCGCCTTGCTCAAGAAACAGCCCCTGGACCCCGCCCGGCTCACCGAGCTGGCCGGGCAACGGGCCTCGGCGGCGGCCAAGCTGCTCACCGGCAGGTACGGGCTGCCTCCCGGCCGCCTGGCCGTGAGCCCGCCCAGGGAGCAGCCGCCCGGCGAGGACAAGACCGTGCCCAGCCCCCTGAGCCTGGCCAGCGGGGAATAGGCCGCGGCGCCAGCGAAAAAACGGGCCCCTCGGGGCCCGGCTCGGGTGCACCGTCAGTCCATGAGCACCCTTTCGGGCTGCTTTTGGGCGTCGCGGTCGCACAGGGCCGCGTCGGCCTCCTTGCGTCCGGGCAACACCAGGTTGAGCACCACCCCCAGCACCCCGGCCAGGCCGATGCCGGCCAGTTTGAAGCTGCCCAGGGGCAGGGCCATGCCGCCGGTGCCGAAGATGACGATCAGGGCCACGATGGTCAGGTTGCGCGGGTTCATCAGGTCGTGGCCGGCCCGCACCAGGGTGTTGATGCCCACCACCATGATGGCCCCGAACAAGAGCACCATGATCCCCCCCATGACCGGGGTGGGGATGGTGAGCAGAAAGGCGCCCAGCTTGCCCACAAAGGCCAGGGCCACGGCCACGATGGCCGCCCAGGTCATGATGGCCGGGTTGAAGGCCCGGGTCAGGGCCACCGCGCCGGTCACCTCGCTATAGGTGGTGTTGGGCGGGCCGCCCAAAAAGGCGGCCAGGCTGGTGGCCAGGCCGTCGCCCAGCATGGTGTTCTTGATGCCCGGATCCTTCAGGTAATCCCGCCCGGTTATGCCCCCGATGGCCAGCACGTCGCCGAAGTGCTCGATGGCCGGGGCGATGGCGATGGGCACGATGTAGAGGATGGCCTCCAGGTTCCAGGCGGGCATCACGAACTCCGGCACCGCGATCCAGGGCGCGGCCTTGAGCTCCGCGAAGTCGACCAGGCCCAGGATGAGCGACAGGCCGTAGCCGGACCCGATGCCCACCAGGATGGGCACCAGCTTTAGCCAGCCCCTGCCCAGCAGGGACACCCCGATGGTCACCGCCAGGGAGAACAGGCTGATGACCAGGGCCAGGTTCTGGGGGTAGAGGGCCTTGGCCCCGTCGCCGGTTTTGCCCAGGGCCATGTTCACCGCCACCGGGGCCAGGATCAGGCCGATGACCATGATCACCGGGCCGGTGACCACCGGAGGCAGCACCCGCTTGAGTATCTCCACCCCGCCGATGCGCACCACGAAGCTGATGATCACGTAGAGCACGCCGGCCGCGGCCAGGCCGCAGAGGGTGCCCGGAACCCCCCAGGTCTGGGTGCCGTAGATGATCGGCGCGATGAAGGCGAAGGACGAGGCCAGAAACACCGGCACCTTGCCCCGGGTGATCACCTGGAACAGCAGGGTGCCCACCCCGGCGGTGAACAGGGCCACGTTGGGGTTGAGGCCGGTGAGCAGAGGCACCAGCACCAGGGCCCCGAAGGCCACGAAAAGCATCTGGGCCCCCAGCACCGCCCCCTTGGCGGAAAAGCGATACTCAGGGGTGGAAAAGTGGCTCATGCGCCCGCTCCCATATATAAGGTTGTCGCCGACCTACTTGGTGCCGAAAATCTTGTCGCCCGCGTCGCCCAGGCCGGGCAGGATGTAGCCGTTTTCGTCCAGGCGCTCATCCACCGCCGCGGTGTATATCTCCACGTCCGGGTGGGCCGCCTCCACCGCGGCGATGCCCTCGGGCGCGGCCACCAGGAAGATGCCCCGGATCTGGTCCGCCCCGGCCTGTTTCAGCAGATCGATGGTGGCGATGAGGGTGCCGCCGGTGGCCAGCATGGGGTCCAGGATCAGGGCCATGCGGTGCTTCATCTGCTTGGCCAGCTTCACGTAGTACTGCACCGGCTTGAGGGTCTGCTCGTCGCGGAAAAAGCCCACCACGCTCACCTTGGCCCCGGGGATCATTTCCAGCACCCCGTCCATGAGCCCCAGGCCGGCCCGGAGGATGGGCACCACGGTGATCTTCTTGCCCTTGATCTCCTCCACCTGAACCTTGCCCGCCCAGCCCCGGATGGTCTTGGGCTCGGTGGTCAGGTCCTTGGTGGCCTCGTAGGTGAGCAGCAGGCTGATCTCGCTGGCCAGGGCCCGGAAGCTGGAGGTGGACAGGTCGTGCTTGCGCAGGATGCCCAGCTTGTGACGCACCAGGGGGTGATCCACGACAAATACCGGCAAGAGGGCCTCCTTTGGCAGGGAAACGAAGCAGCTACCCATTTCTAATGGGCCGGGGCCGGGGGGTCAACCAAGTATTTGCGGCCCGGCCGGAGGCGGAGCCACAAAGGCCTTGCCCCGGGGGGCGCTCCCGTGCTTTGTAGGGGATGCCCTCAACCAGCGCGGGAGGCCTTATGAGCATCAACAGCATCCTGGAGATAGTCCGCTGGGCCGGAGTGGGCCTGGGGGTGTTTTTGGCCAACCTCTGGGGCGGCACGCCCCAGGCCCAGTTCAGCCTGGTGTGCTTTTGGACCGTGGCGCCGGTGGCCGGGCTCACCGGCATCGAGAGCCTCTTCCTGGGCCAACGGGCCGCCGAGCAATCGGGCTACGGGGCCGGGGGCGCGGCCTACCAGCGCCAGTCCGGCCTGAACAACCTGGCCCTGGCCCTGGCCTGCCTGCTGGCCTATGCCCTGGGCTGGGGGCTCATGGCCCAGGCCGCCCTGATGAGCACGCTGCTGATCTTCCTGTGCCTGTCCGCGGCCAACCACGCCTACAGCGCCTTCAAGGAAAACAACCTCAGGCCCAAGAACCTGCTGCGCCCGTTGCTCACCGCCCTGCTCTTGGCCGTGACCCTGCCCTACATGATCGCCGCCCTGGCCGCCTAGAATAAAAAAGGCCGGCCAGCCCCCGCCGCCAGTGGGCCCTGGCCCCGGCCACGGTGCTTTTCGCCTTCCCGGCCCGCTATCCTTCCTCTTTCTGAGCCCCCTTTGCATCGGAAATACGGCGGGATAAGTTAATCCCCTAATAGTTATTACCTATTTGACACCAGCCTCCCTCAAGGCTAGCTTTGACTATCCCTAGAACCAGAAGGCGCCGTAGCATGAGATTTTATTTGGGATTCACCTGAGAAACGCCCCGGCAAGCCGCCCGGTCTTGGCGGGCAGGTGGGTTCCATGGAGTCTGAAGCCCTCGGTTTCCTTGACCATGCCCCCCCAGCCCCCACCCTTTCCCGAACCGGCCGGCAGGCAACGGGCGGTCCGCCCCTGAGGATGGGATCCCCCTGGGAGGTGGGTATATGCCCGACAATTACGAGCCCAAGATCCTGGCTTATTGCTGCCAGTGGTGCTCCTATGCCGCCGCCGACCTGGCGGGCAGCATGCGCCTGCAATACCCGGCCAACGTGCGCATCGTCCGGGTGCCCTGCACCGGGCGGGTGGACCTGCTGCACATGCTAAAGGCCTTCGAGGACGGAGCCGACGGGGTGTTCCTCTCCGGCTGCCTGCTGGATGACTGCCACTACGTCAACGGCAACTACAAGGCCCAAAAGCGGGTGACCGAGGGCAAAAAGATCCTGGAGCAGATCGGGGTGGAGCCCGAGCGCCTTGAGATGTTTTTCAACTCCTCGGCCATGGGGCCCCAGTTCGCCACAACTTGCATCGACTTCACCGGGCGCATCCGGGAGCTGGGACCGCTCTACCCCCAGGCGCCGCCGGAGGCCCAGGTTCTGGAGGCCAGTCATGGCTGAGTTCGAACCGCTGATCGCGGCCTTTTTCTGCAACTGGTGCACCTACGGCGGGGCGGACCTGGCCGGGGTGAGCCGCCTGCAATATCCCCCCAACATCCGGGTGGTGCGCCTGCCCTGCACCGGCCGCCTGGACCCCAAGTTCATCCTGGCCGCCTTCCGGCAGGGGGTGGACGGGGTGTGGGTGAGCGGCTGTCACCCCGGAGACTGCCACTACATCGAGGGCAACCTCTACGCCCGCCGCCGTTTCACCATTTTCAAGAAACTTTTGGAATACATCGGCTTGGAGCCCGGCCGGCTGCACTTCTCCTGGATCTCCTCGGCCGAGGCCACCAAGTTCCAGCAGACGGTGATCGAGGTCACCGAGGCGGTCAAGGCCCTGGGCCCGGCCCGCCGTCTGAACAAAATGATAATCCCGGGGCCCAAGGCGGCCCTAGCCAAGGCAGGTGAATAATGACCCAAGCCATTCGACCCAAAAAGCTACCCCAAGAGGCCTTTGAAAAGCTCAACGGGGCCAATCTCAACCTCTGTCTCACCTGCGGCACCTGCAGCGGCGGCTGCCCCATCACCGGCGACCCCGCCGAGGACATGCAGGGCTGGGACACCCGCAAGGTCATCCGCATGCTGGCCCTGGGCATGATCGACGAGGTGGTGGCCAGCCGCTTCCCCTGGCTGTGCACCGGCTGTGGCCGCTGCGCCGCAGCCTGTCCCATGGGCCTGGATATGCCGGCCATCTTCGGCTACATGAAGCATCTGCGCCCCCGCGACGAGGTGCCGGGCATCCTGCACAAGGGCGTGGAAAACGTGCTCAACACCGGCAACAACATGGCCATCCCCCGCGATGATTATCTTTTCACCATGGCCGACATGGGGGTGGAGATGGCCGATGACGAATGGCCCGGCTTCTACGTGCCGGTGGACCGCCAGGACGCGAGCGTCTTGTTCTTCCCCAACTCCAAGGAGGTCTTCGGCGACTTCGAGGACATGTACTGGTGGTGGAAGATCTTCTACGCGGCCCGCGAGAAGTGGACCATTCCCAGCGATAACTGGGAGGCGGTGGACTGGGGCCTGTTCACCGGCAACTACGAGGCCACCCGCATCCTGGCCCAGCGCAAGATCGACATGATGAAGAAGTTCAACATCGAGCGCATGATCATGCCCGACTGCGGGGGCGGCTCCTACGGCTGCCGCAACGGCATGAAGATGTGCGAGTTCGACGACCCGGACAACACCGTGAACTTCATCTACCTCTACGAGTACCTGATGGAGATCATCAAGCAGGGGCGCATCAAGCTGGACAAGAGCGTGTACGCGGACAAGACCTTCACCTGGCACGACTCCTGTAAGCACGGCCGTGAGCTGCAGAGCCACTTCGGCCACGGCTTCTTCGAGGAGCCCCGCTGGATCGTCAACCAGTGCGTGGACAACTTCGTGGATATGGAGCCCAACCGCATGAACGGCAACTGCTGCGGCGCCGGCGGCGGCATGTGGCCCATGCCCTATGAAGACGACAGCGCCTGGCACGGCCGCAAGAAGTACGAGTCCATCAAGGAGAGCGGGGCCGACGTGGTGGTGGTGGCCTGCTCCAATTGCCACGATCAGCTCATGAAGCGCATACCCAAGTATTACGAAGACTACCCCTACGAGGTCATGTACCTCTGGCAGCTGGTGGCCGACTGCCTGGTGATCGATCCCTACACCGAGGAGGAGATCGCCCAGGCCGAGGCCGAGGCCGAGGCCCAATGGGAGCGCCTGGGAGTGGACCTGGACATGGAACTCTAGCGGCCGGGTTGCATATATCGACTTTGGGCCTTATGTTTGTAGGACATAAGCAACTCCTAACGAAAGGCATCTTTAGTCATGATGGAAATGACCCCCGAGGCCAGCCAGGCCCTCAAAACGGTTATGGCCGAGAAAAAACTCGAGCCCCCCATCCGCATCTTCATGCAGAGCGGCTGCGGCGGCGCTCAGTTGGCCCTGGGTGTGGACGAGGCCCGGGACGGCGACGAGACCTTCGCGGTGGACGGCGTGGACTTCGTGGTCCAGAAGGAGCTGTCCGAGGTGGTGGGCGATATGAAGTTGGACTTCGTCAACCAGGACGGCCAGCAAGGATTCATGCTCTCCAGCTCCAAGCCCCTGCCCCAGCCCGATAGCTGCGGCACCGGCGGTGGTTGCGGCGACGGTTGCTGCGGCGCCTGCTAACTACTCCTACCTAAACAGAACAGGGGAGAGGGCCTTGGCCCTCTCCCCTTCTTTTGGGCCCCATGCCGGGGCCCGGGTCTTTTTCGGATCCTTGGCCCGCCTAGTGGCAGTGGGCTCCCCCCTCGCCGAACTCCTTGTCATTGGCCTTGGCGATGCGCTCCAGCAGGCGGCCCCACCATCCCTGGGGCCGGTCGCAGCAGGGCTGGGCCAAAAACTTGTCGCGGCATCCCGGCGCGCAGAAGAAGTACAGCCGCCCCTCGCGCTGGGCCACCAGCTCGGTTCGCTGGGTGTCCACGGGCATGTGGCAGACGGGGCAGGGTTCCACCCGTTGAATGGTCTGGGTCATGGCGTACCTCCTTGGCCAAAGGGGAGGAGGAGGCCCGGACCCGAAGGCCCGGACCCCCGGGGGATAAGTTTATCGTTCCAGGTTGTCCGGCCGGGGAGCGGGGTTGCCCGGCGCAAAGCCCTGGTTGGGGGCCGGTCGGTAGCCGGGTCCGTAGCCTTGGGGCTGGCCGCTGTTCCAGGCCTGCCAGCCGGGGCAATTGGCCGGGCCGTAGCCGGGGCCTGCGCCGTTGGGGCCGTAGCCCTGGCCATAGCCCATGTGCTGGCCGGGCCGCATCATGTGGCCGCCCCAACCGGGGCCGTGGCCGCCGCCCGTCATGCCGTAACCGCCCCAGGCCATGGCGCCGGCGGCCAGTCCAAGGGTGAGCACTCCAGCCAGGATGAAAATCATTGTGCGTCTCATGTCGGGTCTCCAGTGAGGGTTGCGTTTGACCCTATTCAATGCAGACGGCGTGCCATCTACTTATAAAAGTAAGCATCCGGGGGGCTAATTACCAGAAAAACAGTATGTTATAAATTAATCATTTAAATTGGCCTGGTTAGGCTGGCAGTTACGTGGTGGGAACAATTTTCGCGCCCCTGGGAAAGGGCGCGGAGATTTTTCGCGGCAGGGGCGGGGCCGCCGTATGGGCCCCGGCCCGTGGCCTAGCCCCTGGGGCGGCGGTTATCGTCCTGCCAGCGGCGCTGGCTGGGCCGGTGGGAGGGGCGGCGGTTGTGCCTGTGGCCACGGTTGTGGTCCGGGTTGACGTATGCGGGGCGGCCTACCCGGCGGTAATGGGGGCCTGGCCAGATGCATCCGCTCAGGGCCATGGAAGCGGTGAGGAGTATCAACAGGAGGGCGAAAGGCAGGGTGATTCTGGGGAGGGGTGGCATGGAGGGCCTCCTTGTAAGGCGGTTGGGAGTCCTGCCCTCTTTAGGATTGCAGCCGCCGTGCCACTTGGCAGTCGAATCGGACCAAGCGGGATAATGGCAATTAATTTAGCTGGTTGAGTAGTTTTTTCCGCCCGGGCCGAGCCGGGGCGGGGCCAAAGGCGGGAAGGAACTACCCGGCAGGGGGGCTGGGGGGAAGATTTTTCCCGGCCCGGCGGGCCAAAAGCGGCGCCCGAGCGGGCCGGGGCTGGCATAATATTAGGCACGTCATCAATCAACCGGGGAGAATGCGTCATGAGCTCGGACAAGGACACCGTGGTCATCATCTGGTCCAGCCGCGACCGGGAAGTGGCCAAGAACATGGTATTTATGTACGCCAAGAACTCGCGCCTCAAGGGCTGGTGGCCCAAGGTGCGCCTGGTGGTGTGGGGGCCCTCGGCCGCGCTCATCGCCGAGGACGCCGAGTTGCAGGCCGAGCTGGAAGAGGCCCGCCAGGCGGGAGTGGAGCTCTTGGCCTGCCGGGCCTGCGCCGACCGCTACGGGGTCGCCGAGCGCCTGGAGTCACTGGGCATCGAGGTGATCTACATGGGCCAGCCGCTTACCGAATATTTGCAAAGCGGCCTGCCGGTGCTAACTTTTTAGGGACAATCCTTATAACTTTGCCATCAGAACCAGGGAGAGAACATGGACACGCATCAGCAGGCCTGGAACGAAAAGATAGCCGCCGGCATCATCGAGTGGCTGGAAAAACGCCGCATGGAGGGCAGCTACGCCCCTGACGCCGAGGCGGCCAACGCCAAGGTGCTCGAGTTCATCAAGCCCGGCCAGGTGGTGTTCCGCTGCGGCTCCATGACCGCCGGCGAGCTGGGCCTGTGGGAGGCCATCGAGGCCGTGGACGGGGTGGAGGTGCTAAACCCCTACCAGCCCGGCCTGGAGCCCGCCGAGGGCATGGCCCTTCGCCGCCGTGGCCTCGCCGCTGACGTGATGGTGGCTTCCAGTAACGCCATCACCCTGGACGGCCGTCTGGTGAACCTGGACGGCATGGGCAACCGGGTGGCGGCCATGACCTTCGGGCCGGCCAAGGTGGTCTTGGTGGTGGGCATGAACAAGGTGGCCCCGGACCTGGAAAGCGCCATGGCCCGGGTGAAGCACTACGCCGCGCCGGTGAACGCGGCGCGCATCAACTGCGAGACCCCCTGCACGGTCAACGGCCTGTGCGCCGACTGTAGGGCGCCCAAGCGCATCTGCAACTTCTGGAGCATCATCGAAGGCTCCATGGTGCCGGGCCGTTTGCACGTGGTGCTGGTAGGCGAAAACCTGGGCTACTAGATCCTGCTAGGCGGCTGGGGCGGCCATCCGTCCCAGCCGCTCCAATACCAAAGGCAGCCGGGCCTGGCTGGCCGGGTCTGGCGGCAAATGGCCGGGCAGGGCATCCACGAAACGGCGGTCGTCCAGCAGGGCCCGGAAGCGCTGGGCCAGGAAGCGCCGCACCTCGGTTTCGGCCTGTTCCACCTCGGCGGCCAGCTCCTCGCGGCCGTCGACCACCGCCACCACGTCCTCCAGGTCATGGCTGGCGGTGTAGTCGTTTTTACCCCGCCCCGCCAGGGCCTCCAGCTTGGTGGCCAGGAAGCAGGGAGGGGAGATCAGCTTGAGGCTCATCCCTTCCAGCTCATATTCTTGGGCCGAGCGTATCGCGGCCACGTACCAGGGGTTGGTGAAGCCCAGGGCCTTGATGCCCGAAGGCATCACGTCCACCCGCAGGCCCTCCACCCTCCAGCGGCAGATGACCCCGTCCTCGCTGTCCTCCCTGAAGCCCAAAGCGCGCAGCTTTTCCTGAAACCGGTGCAACTCGCCCCAGGAGCCGGCCCACACCACCAGATCCACGTCCAGGGTGGGGCGGGGAGGCGCGGCGGCCGGGTCGGTAGTGAGCAGCTCCAAGACCGACCCACCCACAAAGACCACCTCGCGGCGAAGCTCTCCCAGGCGGCGGGCCACATGGGACAGGTTGTCCAGGTTGCCGCTCATTTCACTAACGGCTTCCCCTGATCCACCTGATGAGCCTGTTTCGGGCAAAGCTGTTCTCGCGTTTGCGGCCCAAACGCAGGGCGTCCACCAAAGCCAAGGCGAGGTAGAGTTGGGAGTCGTTGCGGGCAGCCTCGGGAGCGGATTTGTACAAAGGTGAAAAGCTCATGCCCCTTGCATCTCCTTCAGCCCAAGGCCAGACGTAACTCTCCTCCGGATTTGGAGGAAATTTATCTAAAAAAGCCGGATGGCTGTGGGCGGTAGGCATCCCTCGAGTTATGCGGCCTATCTCGGCGGGAAAAGAGTACTTCACCCCGTGGATCAGAAACTCCTCCACACTATCCAAGATAGGCCGCCGCAGTTCCTGGGAGAAAAGCCGGGAATCCGTGGCTCGGGTCACGGAGGCATGGACCTGGGAGGGGCTTAGGCCCAGCGAATGGGATATCTCGGCGTAGGTCCAGTAATCACCTGGCTGAAGCACCAGCTTCAGCAACACCATTATGTCTTGCGGCAACAACATGATCATTCTATATTCTAGATTCTAGAATAATGCAATATGTTTTTCGCCTGGCTATCCGCCACCGGTTTGCTCCGGCTCACTTATCGCGATACATTATTAAATAGACTCTCACCCATCGGAGGCCCCATGCCTGAACCGCTGACCGTCGAGGTTTTCTCGGACTACATCTGACCCTGGTGCTACTTCTGTACCGGGCGTATAGAACGGTTGCAGGCCGAGGAGGGGGTGGCCATCAAGTGGGTGGCCTTTCCCCTGCATCCCGAAACTCCGCCCCAGGGCCAGACCCTGGAGCAGCTCTTCGCCGGCTCGGGCAAGGACATCCCGGCCATGATGGAGCGCCTGAGGGCCGCGGCCAACGCCGAGGGCCTGCCCCTGGGCAACCGCAGCATGACCTACAACAGCCGCCGCTCCCAGGAGTTGGCCAAGTGGGCCGAAGAGCAGGGGGCTGGCCCCGCCTTTCACGCCGCCGCCTTCAGGGCCTATTTTGCCGATGGCCAGAACCTCTGGGAGTCCGATGTGTTGGCCGGGCTGGCCGTCAAGGCGGGCCTGGACGGACAAAAGGCCATTGAGGTTGTGGAATCGGGGGCTTACGCCGAGGCGGTGGACGCGGACTGGGCCTATGCCCGCTCCCTGGGGGTCAGCGCGGTGCCCACCTTCGCGGCCGGAGGCCGGGGCTTGGTGGGGGCCCAGCCTTATCCCGAGCTCAAGCGCCTGGTCCAGGCCGCCCGCGACGGAGGCATCTTCCTCTAAAAGTTGTTTGGGATCTCCTTCTTAATGAGAATATAGAGATAGGGAATATGGCGAATATCTTTTTTCTTGCATATATTAATATTGTCATATAAAAATAGTAGAAAATTAAGATTTGGGAGAGGGGTTGATGGACGAAGCATTTCTCAGCGAGGCGGCCGAGATGCTCAAGGTGATGGGACATCCCCTTCGCATACGCATCGCGCATTGCCTGGAGCCGGGTGAACTCAACGTGGGCGACATCAGCCAGGCCATCGGGGCCACCCAATCGGCCACCAGCCAGCATCTCAAGGCCATGCGCATGCGGGGCCTGCTGGACGCCCGCCGCGACGGCGCCTGCATGTACTACCGCATCGCCCGGCCCGAGGTTTACAAGATAATCCAGTGCGTCCGCGAGAGCGCGGCCCGCGCCCAAGATGGCAACCAGGTGGTGGGCGGCCACTGAGCCGCCTACGCGAGGGGAGGCAGCTAACATGGATCAGGAGACCCAGGCATACATAGACCAGGCGGTGGAAAAGGCAGTGGGCTCGGGGCTGGAAGCGGCTCTGAAGAAAAACTCCAAGGCGGCGATCATCGCCTCCAAGGGCAGCCTGGACATGGCCTACCCGCCGCTGATTCTGGCCACCACCTGCGCGGCCCTGGACATCCCCTGTCAGGTCTTTTTCACCTTCTACGGTCTGGACATCCTCAACAAGAAGAAGAACCAGAGCCTGGGAGTGCCCCCGGTGGGCAACCCGGCCATGCCCGTGCCGGTGCCCAACATCATCGGCATGCTGCCGGGCATGACCGCCATGGCCACCTCCATGATGAAGGGCTGGATGGGCAAGGTCGGCGTGCCCACCATTCCCGAGCTGCTGGAGATGTGCGTTGAGAGCGATATCAGCATCATCGCCTGCCAGATGACCATGGACGTCATGGGGGTCAAGCGCGAAGAGCTCATCGACGACATCGAGCTGGGCGGCGCGGCCACCTTCTTGAACTACGCCACCGGCTGCAACATCACCCTGTTCGTCTAAGTCTCCTACGGGCGGCCCGCCGTTTTGGGCCGCCCGCCAAAGCAAAAACAAGGGCCCGGCGGCTAGGCCGGGTTCGGGGAGCCGGAGGGGGTCACCAGAGCGGTTCCTGTAAGTCGAGTTAACTCATGGGAGTAGTTCGGGAAGGAGTCGTCATGAAAAAGGTTTTGGGAGCCCTCTTGGCCATGGCCCTGGTGATGGCCGCGCCTGGCCTGGCCCTGGCCACCAACGGCATGAACATGATCGGCACCGGCGCGGTGTCTTCGGGCATGGGCGGGGCCGACGTGGCCGTGCCCGCAGGGTGCACCGCCATCGCCGGCAACCCGGCCCAGTTGGCCACCACCTGCAACCGGGTGGTGAGCGTGGGCGGGGCCCTTTTGAATCCCCAGATGGATGTAACCATGCCCGGCCAGAGCGGGGTGGACAACGAGTTCCAGCTCTTCCCCCTGCCCTTTGCCGGTTATGCCCAGCGCATCGGCACCAGCCGCTGGTCCTGGGGCGTGGGCATCTTCGCCCAGGGCGGCATGGGCGTGGACTTCCAGAACGTGAAGAACTTCAGCGGCGCCGACGACAGCCTGTACTCCCAGGTGGCCTTCATGCGCCTGGCCCCCACCGTGGCCTACAACGTGACCAACCACCTGACCCTGGGCGTGACCGCCTTTGCCGGCTACGCCACCATTGACTACGACTTCTTCCCCAACGGGGTGCAGGGCCAGAACGTCACCGGCCTGAGCTCCTTCACCATCGCCGGCCGCTTCGGGGCCAACTACCAGATCAACGACCAATGGTCCGTGGGCGCCACCTACACCAGCGAGAGCTCCCTGGACTTCGACGACGGCGAGATGCGCTTCAACTTCGGTCCCGGCCTGGGCAAGGTGACCTACCGCGACGCCAAGATGGACAACTTCACCTGGCCCCGCCAGGTGGAGTTCGGGGTTAGCTTCCGGCCCACCACCAAGTGGCTGCTGGCCTTTGACGTGAGCTGGGTCAACTGGGCCGCGGCCATCCAGACCGTCACCGTGACCGCCTCCAACCCGTCCACTCCGGTGCCCGCGGGCTACGAGAACCTGAGCGTGCCCTTTATCATGGACTGGAAAGACCAGTGGGTCTTCGCCCTGGGCGCCCAGTACGAGATCAACGACATGTGGACCGTGCGCGGCGGCTACAACTACGGCCAGAACCCGGTGCCCGACAACACCCTGAACCCCCTGTTCCCGGCCATCGTGGAGCACCACCTCACCGCCGGCTTCACCTTCACCTATGGCGACTGGGACTTCGACTTCGCCCTGGAGCACGCCTTCAGCAACAGCCAGACCAACACCGGCGCGCCCAGCCCCACCAACCCCTTCGCTGGCACCGAGGTGAGCCACTACCAGAACACGGCGCACTTCATGGTCAGCTGGCGCTTTTAAAAAAGGCGCTGTCGAGGAGAGGCGATGAGACGGTTGAAGATTTTTGGGTTGATGCTGGCCCTGGTCCTGGCCGCCGGCCTGTGGGCCGGCCCGGCCCTGGCCGGGGGCGTGAAGTGGTTGGATTATCCCGCCGCGGTGGCGGCCCAGCAAAAGCAGGCCAAGCCCATGCTGGTCTATTTCCACCTGCCCTACTGCTACCGCTGCAAGGACATGAAACGCAAGACCTACAGCCAGCCGGAGGTCATCAGCCGTCTTAACACCGATTTCCTGGCCGCCAAGGTCGACCTGGAACAGGAGTCCGCGGTGGGCGAGAAGTTTCAGGCCGAATACACCCCCAGCTACGTTTTTCTGGACGCCGGGGGCAAAGAGGTCTTCCGGACCAAGGGAGTTTTCGGCCCCCAGCGGTTTTTGAAGCTGCTCTCCTACGTATCCAGCAAGGCTTACCAGGGTAAAACCTGGGACCAATACCAACAGGGCGACTGAGCCGGTGCCTGTCTCCGCCTGTCTCCTTGCCCCCCCGGTCCCTTTCGGCACACCCCCCCTCGCTGTCGGAAGGGGCCGGCGGGTGGCTTTATGCCTGCTGATCCTCTGCCTGCTCTGCGGCTCCGGCCCGGCCCTGGCCGGGGAGCCCGCGCCCCTGAAGTGGATGGGCCCCGCCCAGCTGACCGACCCCGGCCGGGCGGCCGGGCGGCCGGCGCTCGTCTACTTCTCGGCCCCCTGGTGCTATCTGTGCCGCAAGATGCAGCGCCTGGTATTTCCGGACCCCGAGGTGTCGGCCATGATGAGCCGGGAGTTCGACCTGGTCATGGTGGACATAAGCGCCGCCGAGAAGGTGGCCGAGCAATACGCCATCAAGCAGGTGCCCACCGTCATCTTCCTGAGCCCGGCGGGCAAGCAGGTGCTGCGCCTGACCGGCTATCTGGACCGCAAGCGCCTCACCCAGGCCATGCGCTTCGTGGCCGGCGGGGCCTGGCGCACCCAGGACTGGGAGTCCTTCCGGTCCAGCCAATAGCCTGACGCCTGTCGCGGCGCTCCCGCCTCTGCTAAGATTGAACAAAACCGGGATCACCCCGGCCGGGAGCGGTCATGGACGACATCACCTTTCGTTTGCGCGTATTTCTGCTGGTCATGCTGGCGGTGCTCATCGTGGGCACGGTGGGCTTCACCCTGGCCGAAAACCTGCCCCTGGCCGACGCGGTCTACTTTTCCATCGTCACCATCACCACCGTGGGCTACGGCGACATCTCGCCCCACACCGTGCTGGGCAAAATCCTGGCCGTCTTTTTGATCGTCGGCGGAGTGGGCACCTTCATGGGGGTGGTGGCCAACGCCACCGAGATGCTGCTCAGCCGCCGGGAGCGGGCCGCCCAGTTGGCCAAACTCTACGTGGTGGAGGGCATCTTCTTCTCCGAGCTGGGCTCGGAGCTCTTGCTGGCCATCATAGCCGGAGACCCGCGCAGCGACGGGCTGGGCGAGGAGCTGAGGCTCAAGGCCGACTGGAAGCCCGCCGACTTCAAGCACCTGGAGGCCAAGCTGGCCGCCCACGAGTATGAGGTGGACCCGGATCAAGTTGATCTGGAGGGGCTCAGCAACCTGCTGCGCTCCCACAACAACCTGCTGCTGAGGCTTTTGGAAAACCCATTCATCACCGAACAGGACTCCTTCACCGAGTGCCTGCGCGCGGTGTTCCACCTGAAGGACGAGCTCTACCACCGGCCGCGCCTGCATCCCCTTTTGCCCACCGACCGGGCCCACCTGGGCGGCGACCTCAAGCGGGTCTACCAGCTATTGGTCATGCAATGGCTTATCTACGTGAAGCACCTGAGCCAGCGCCACCCCTATCTCTTTTCCCTGGCAGTGCGCCTCAACCCCTTTGACCCGGAGCGCGACCCGGTGGTGCGTTCCTAGGCTGGCCCCGGCCGCCGCTTGCGCTACAATAGGGGCCAAACCCCAATCCATCCAGGAGACAACCACCTTGCGTTACCGCATGGGCGAAATGGGCGAGTCCCCCAAACGGCCGGTCATCGAGGTCCGCACCATGGAGATCGACGACCTGGCCCCGGTGTTCCATCTGGGCGAGGAGCTGTTCACCGCCGAGGAGGTGCCCAACCTATACCGCACCTGGGACGAGTTCGAGGTGGTGGGGCTCTACACCGCGGACACCGAATACTGCCTGGTGGCCGAGGCCGAACAGGACGGCGCCCTGGTGGGCTTCGCCCTGGGCACCACCATCACCAAGAGCGGCTCGGCCTGGAAGTACGGCCACCTGGTGTGGATGGGGGTGGACCCGGCCTGGCAGGAGCACCATGTGGGCACCCGTCTGTTCAACGCCCTCAGGGAACGCTACCTGGAGGCCGGGGTGCGCATCATGATGGTGGACACCGAGGCCGACAACCTGGCGGCCATCCGCTTTTTCCGCAAGCTGGGCTTCGGCAAGCCCTCGGAGCACCTTTACATGAGCCTTAACCTCTCCAACCAGCGCCCGGGGGGGCGGGAGGACTGATGAGCCGCACCCCGGTGAACCCCGAGCGCCTGCGCGAACTGCTCAGAGACATGCTCGACATCTACAGCCCCTCGGGCAAGGAGGAGGACCTCACCGAGTTCTTGCAGGGGTGGCTGGCCAAGCGGGGCCTGCCGGTGGAGCGCCAGGAAGTGGACGAGGAGCGCGACAACCTGGTGGTGGCCCTGGGCGGCGGGGAGGCCGAGTTGGCCCTGATCGGCCACATCGACACGGTGAGTGCCCACGAGCTGGAGGACTTCGGCTATGCCCAGGAAGGCGACCGGGTCACCGGCCTGGGCGCGGCGGACATGAAGGGCGGCTGCGCGGCCATGATCGAGGCGGTGGCCTGCCTGTGGGAGCAGGGGGTGCGGGACCTGCCGCTCACCCTGGCCCTGGTGGTGGGCGAGGAAGAGGCCGGCGACGGGGCCGAGGCCCTGGTCAACCAGCACCGCTTCCCCTGGGCGGTGGTGGGCGAGCCCACCCGGCTGCAACCCTGCCTGAACAATTACGGCTATCTGGAGCTGAACCTAAACACCAAGGGCGAGCGCCGCCACGCCTCCCTGGGCGGGGGCCGCCAGGCGGTGGAGGACATGCTGCGCCTGCTGCTGAGCCTCACCGCCTTTTTGCAGAACAAGCGGCCCGAGCTCATCTACAACATCCGCGACCTCTACAGCTCGGGCGGCGGCTTCGTGGTGCCCGAGGGCTGCGAGGCTTGGCTGGACCTGCACCTGCCGCCCGCCTCGGGGGTGAGCGAGGTGGCGGTGGAGATCGAGGAGCTGGTGGCCCGGGAGCGGGCCTCGGACGAGGGCCTGGAGGCCCGCCTGGACTTCGAGACCATGCAGGCCGGCTACGAGCTGCCCGAGCGCGGGCCGGTGGTGGAGGCGCTCAAGCAGTCCCTGGCCGCCATGGGCCGCCCCTGGATGCCCGGCGCCTTCCGCAGCCACTCCGACGCCAACCAGCTCTGGGCCGCGGGGGTCAAGCCCATCATCCTGGGGCCCGGCACCCTGGAGGCGGCCCACCGCCCCGAAGAGTGGGTCTCCTTCGGACAGGTGCTGGCCGCGGCCGAGCTCTACTACCGCCTGGGCCTGGCCCTGTCCGGCCGGGAGGCGGCCTGAGCGTTGGCCCCGGGCGCTGCGGGAATTTCCTTGGGCCGCGCCCCCGGCCTGAGCTATTATTGCAAAAGCAGATAACCGAAATGATTATCATCCGCCGGCCCTCGTCTGCATCGCGCAGTCAGGCCCCGGAAAGGCAAGCCATGTTTTGACAGGTGACATGAAACCGCCTCTGCTCATCGCCCCAAGCCATGCCCGCCCCTTCCGGGTGAGCGCATGAGCGATTCCCACACCACCATAGAGCGGCTCCAGGCCCAGGTGGCGGAGTTGCGCTCTCAGCTCAAGCAACTCTCCCGCTCCAAGGAGCGGCAGCGCCGCCTGTACCAGGACACCCCGGCCATGCTGCACTCCATCAGCCCGGAAGGGCGTCTGGTGGAGGTGAACAACCATTGGCTGCGGGTGATGGGCTACCAGCGCCACGAGGTGCTGGGACGCTACATCCTGGACTTCTGGCCCCCGGAACACCGGGCCCGGGTGGAGCAGCACTACATGCCGCGCTTCATGGAGCAGGGACACATCGACAACGTGCCCGGCCAGATGATCACCAAGAGCGGCAAGCTCATCGACATAGTGCTCTCGGCCATCACCGAGCGCGACGGCCAGGGCAACATGATCCGCTCCCTGAGCGTCACCCAGGTGGTCACCGACCGCAAGCAGGCCGAGGCGGCGCTCAAGGCCAGCGAGGCCCGCTTCCGCCGCATTATCGAGACCGCCATGGAGGGGGTGTGGGAGGTGGACGACCAGGGCATGACCTCCCTGGTCAACCAGCGCCTGGCCGCCATGCTGGGCTATGAGCCCGAAGAGATAATAGGCCGCCCCTTTTTGGAATTCCTGGCTCCGGACCAGGTGGCTTCGGCCAAGGAGATGTTCAGGCGCCACTGCCGGGGGGCCCAGGAGCACCGCGAGTTCCGCCTCTTGAGCAAGGACGGCCAGGACCGCTGGGCCATTGTCTCGGCCACGCCCTATCTGGGCGAGCAGGGCGAGTATCTGGGCGGCACCGCCCTGATCACCGACATCAGCGAGCTCAAGAACAAGGAGAGCGAGCTGCGCCGGGAGCGGGACCGGGCCCAGCAATACCTGGACACCGCCCAGGTGATCCTGCTGGCCCTGGACAGCCGGGGCCGGGTGCTTTTGATCAACCGGGCGGGCTCGGCCATCCTGGGGTATTCCGTCACGGAGCTGACCGGCAAGGACTGGTTCGAGACCTGCCTGCCCCCGGACCGGAGCTCCGAAGTGCGGCGGGTCTTTGAAAGCATCGTGAAGGGGGAGGCGGAGCCCCTGTCCCAGATGGAGAACCTGGTGCTCACCAAGGACGGCCAGCGGCGCACCGTAGTGTGGCACAACGCGGTGCTCACCGACGACGCCGGCGCGGTGGTGGGCACCTTCAGCTCGGGCGAGGACATCAGCGAGCAACTCCAGGCCCAAAAGGACCTGGCCGCCAGCGAGGCCCGCTTCCGGGAGCTGGTGGAGAACATCAAGGAGGCCTTCTGGGTGCAGGAGCCCGACAGCGGCAAGCTGTTGTACCTGAGCCCGGCGGTGGAGGAGGTCTTCGGGCTCAGCCGCCGCTTCCTCTACGAAAACCCCCTGGGCCTGCTGGAGCTGGTGCTGCCCGAGGACCGCAGCGTGATGGAGCGGGCCCTGGCCGACCAGCGCATGCGGGGGGCGGACACCGACGTGGCCTTCCGCATCCAGCGGGGCGACGGCCAGGTGCGCTGGGTGCGCTCGCGCACCACCTGCGAGACCGACGAGCAGGGGCGGGCGGTTAAGGTGCTGGGCATCGCCGAGGACATCACCGAGCGCAAGCAGGCCGAGCTGGCCCTGGCCAAGAGCCAGGAGAAGTTCGCCCTGGTCTTCCGCAACAGCCCCCTGTGGGTGACCATCAGCACCCTGGAGGACGGGGTCTACCTGGATGTCAACGACACCTTCAGCCATATAACCGGCTTCACCCGCCAGGAGGTGCTGGGCCGCAGCTCGTCCGAGCTGGGAGTGTGGTCCGATCCCGCCCGCCGCGAGGAGGCGGTGGCCCTGATCAAAAAGCACGGCGGGCTCAAGGACTTCGATATCGACTACATCACCCGCGACGGCCAACTGCGCCACGCCCTGTGGTCGGCCGAGTCGGTGGTCATCGACGGGCGCAACTGCCTCATCTCGGTGCTCCGGGACATCACCCGGCGCAAGCTGGCCGAAAAGGCCCTGCGCCAGGCCAACGCCGCCCTGGAGATGGCCCAGGAAATGGCCGGCCTGGGCTCCTGGAGTGTGGAGCTGGGCAGCCGCTGGCCCCTGTGGTCCGACCGCATGTACCAGATCCTGGGGCGCGACCCGGGCATGGGCCCGCCGGAGTGGGGCGAGCTGCTGCGCCTGGTGCACCCCGACGACCGGGAGCGCTTTGAGCGCGCGGTGCAGGAGATCGCCGAAACCGGCGAGCCCCGGAACCTGGAGGTCAGGGTGGTGCGGCCCGAGGGCTCGGTGCGCAGCATCGCCATCCGCAGCCACGTCCAGCGCGACGACCAGGGCAAGGCGGTGCGCCTGCACGGCATCGTGCGCGACATCACCGAGCGCCGCCGCTCCGAAGAAGCGCTCAAGGCCAGCGAGGAGCAGTTCCGCCGCCTGTTCGAGGACGCGGCCCTGGGCATCTTCCAGAGCACGGCGGAGGGCACCATCATCCGGGTGAACCCGGCCCTGGCCAGGATGCTGGGCTACTCCTCCCCGGATGAGCTGATGGAGCTGACCCAGCGGCGGGCGTCCAACTGCTACGCCGACCTCTCCCGCCGGGATCAGGTGTTGGAGATGGCCAAGGCCAGCCAGGGCCCGGTGCGGGTGCACACCCTCTACCGCCGCAAGGACGGCAGCACCTTCACCGGAATGCAGCATTTGCGGCTGGTGCGCGGCGATGAAGGCCAGCCCCTGCGCCTGGAAGGCCTGGTGGAGGACGTGAGCCGCCAGCTGGAAAGCGAGCGGCTCCAGCAGGCCCTGGAGCGCCAACTGCGCCACGCCAGCAAGATGGAGGCGGTGGGCACCCTGGCCGGGGGCATCGCCCACGACTTCAACAACCTCCTGGCCCGGATCATGGGCTACTGCGAGCTGGCCGGCGCGGACCTGGAGCCCGGCCACCCCAGCCAAAAGAGCCTGCAAGAGCTCATGGATGCCTCCCATCGGGCCAAAAACCTGGTGCGCCAGCTTTTGGACTTCAGCCACTCGGCCCGGGACAAGCAGTTGCCCACCCGCCTGGACGAGGTGTTGGACGAGGCGGTGCGCCTGCTGGGCCCCCACCTGCCCGAGGGCATCGAGCTGGAGGTCCGGACGGCTCCCGGCCTGATCGCCCTGGCCGATCCGGGCCAGTTGCACCAGATGCTCAGCAAGCTGTGGGACAACGCGGTCCAGGCCATGGAAGGAAGGCTGGGGGTGCTGCGCCTGAGCCTGGACCGGGTGGAGCTGGAGGCCATGGACGCGGACAAGCACCCCGGCCTGCAAGCCGGCCCCCACGCCCGCCTGGTGGTCCAGGACACCGGCACCGGCATGAGCCCCGAGGTGGCCGAGCAGGCCTTTGATCCCTTCTTCACCACCCGGGAGGTGGGCCAGGGCCACGGCATGGGCCTGGCCGTGGTGCACGGCATCGCCAAGAGCCACGGCGGCGCGGTGAGCCTGGAGAGCGAGACGGGCCGGGGCGCCACCTTCACGGTGCTGCTGCCCCTGACCGACCGGGAGCAGCAGGAGCCGGACCCGGCCTAGCCTAGGAGTATCCCCGCCCGGAGAGCACTTGCCGGGCATCCACCACCCTGCCGCTCAGCTCGCGCCAGTCGCCCTCCAGGGCGGTCATGAGCGCGCCGGCCGCCTGCTCCGGGCTCAGGAGTTGGCGGCTCTCCAGATAATTGTTGAACACCGGACGCAACACGCTGGCCCCGCCGCCCACTGCCTGGCGGGCCTGGGTCTGCATGCGGGTGTCGGCCACGGCCGGGCGGTAGACCAGGGAGGTTATCTCCGGGGCCTCGGCGGCCAGTTGCCCGGCGATGAACTCCTCGGCCGCCTTGGCCGCCGAGTAAAGACCGATGCCCACCTGGTGGCGCTGGCTGGCCCCGGAGCCGAAGAACACGGCCAGGCCCCGCCCCTGGCGGCGCAGAGCGGGAACCGCCGCCCGGATCAGGGCCAGGGCCCCGCCATGGCTGGCCGCCATCACCTCGGCCGCCTGCTCCGCCTCCAGCTCCCAGATATAGGGCCCGGGCCGGAGCACCCCGGCCACGTGGATGAAGCCCTGGAAGCGCCCCAGCTCCCCGGCGCGGGCGGCAAGCTCCCGGGCCACCTCATCACGCGAGCAGTCGCCGGCCACGGCCTCCACCGCGGCTCCGGCCTGGCGGCATCCCTCGGCCGCCTCCGCCAGAGGGCCGGGATCGCGGGCGTTCAGGGCCAGGTGGACGCCCCGCGAGGCCAGGGCCAAGGCCAGGGCCCGTCCGATGCCCCGCGAGGCCCCGCTCAGGATCAGGCTGTCGCCGGAGGCGAGCATGTCATCCCTCCCCGGAAAGCATGGGGCCCAGGCCGTTGACCCCGGTGATCTCCTGGTTGGGCACGATGAGGATGTGGGTGGGCGCGGCTGGCCGCGCATCGCGGAAGGCGGTCACCAGCTCGTCCTGGTGCACGATCTCCGCCGGGATGTCGCCGGCGGCAATCCGGCTGAAAATGCTGGGCATGGGAGCCTCCGGGGTATTGGGGCGTGGCTAAAAAAAGTCGATGGTTTTATTATAGGGCAAGCCGCGCACCATACCGGAGAGCCCGTGCATCCGCCGTTTCGTCTAAAACGCCTCGCCTTGCTTTTGGCCCTGGGCCTGGCCCTGCTGGCCGCCTGCTCCGCCGCGCCGCCCTATCCGGCCGGGGCGGATGGCCGCCGGGTGCTGGTGCGGGCCGAGGCGGTGGCCCTGCACCCCGAAGACCCCGCCCGCGCCAAGGTGGGCCCGCTCGCCTATCTGGGCGGGCTGGAGCTGAGCAGCCCGGACCCGGCCTTTGGCGGTCTCTCGGGCCTGGCCCTGGCCCCGGACGGCGGGCTCATGGCCATCAGCGACCAGGGCTGGTGGCTGCGGGCCCGCCTGGAGCGGGACCAGGCGGGCCGCCCCCTGCGGGTGAGCCAGGCGCGCATGGGGCCCCTGGCGGGGGCGGACGGCCTGCCCCTGAAGGGCAAGCGCAGCTCCGACGCCGAGGGCCTGGCCGCCTGGCGCGGCGGCTGGCTGGTTTCCTTTGAACGCCGCCACCGCCTGCTCTTTTACCCCGGACCCCGGGGCCTCACCGGCCGGCCAACCCTCATGGCCATGCCCCCCTGGATGGCGCGCTTCCCGGCCAACAACGGGGTGGAGGCCATCGCCGCGCTGAGCGACGGCCGCCTGCTCATGCTGGCCGAGCAAGCGGGGGGCAGCCTCCGCACCCAGGGCGCCCTGGGCGACGGCCGCCAATGGCGGGTGGTGGGCTATCCCCTGAGCGGCGGCTTCCGGCCCACCGCCCTGGCCCCCCTGCCCCGGGGAGGCTGCCTGGTGCTGGAGCGGGCCTACAGCCCGGCCTGCGGGGCCCGCGCCCGCTTGGGCTACCTGGCCCCGGAGGAGATAAAGCCGGGAGCCGAGCTCAGGCCCCGGGTGTTGGCCGTGCTGGCCCCGCCCCTGACCACCGACAACTTCGAGGGCCTGGCCGTGCTGCCCGCCGGTCCGGGCCGCCTGAACCTGTACCTGCTCTCCGATGACAACTTCTCGCCGGTGCAGCGCACCCTGCTCCTGGCCTTTTCCCTGGCCTGGCCCGCGCCTTAGCCCTTGGCGCGGGGTCCCCGGCCGGGCTAGGCTAATTAGAGACAGGCAATTTTCAAAGGAGCCCTTATGAGCCCGAAACGCGGCGTGGTCCTGGTCCTGCTCATCGCCCTGGCCGTCCTGGGCGCGGCCTCTCCGGCCCCGGCCCAGCCGGCCAAGGCCGGGGTTATCTATGCCCCCCTGTACCAGAGGGCGGTGATCGATCACCGGGGCCGCATTTTGGAGCTGGCCGCCACGGCCTACGTGCGCAACCCCAACCAGGCGCGCGGCCTGCATGTTCAATCCATGGTGATCTACAACGGCCAGGGCAAGCAGATGGCCCGGCTCATCGGCTCTCCCCGCCTGCTGGGGCCCCTGTCCTCCCTGCGCCTGCTGGTGCCCCATCTGCCCACCGACCAGGGCGCGCCCAGCCTGGTGGTGCGCTGGCGGTCCGATAACCCGGTGGCCCCGCCCCTGGTGGAGGTGCTGATGATGGGCACCGCCGGCCAGCAGGGCATCTCCCTGACCACCACCGGAACCCCTCTCCCCGCCGGGCCATGAGCCAGCGCCGCCGGGTCAAGCTCTACGTGCTGTCGGACGCCACCGGCATCACCGCCGAGCGCATGACCCGCGCGGCCCTGGTGCAGTTTTCCAAAAACGTGAAGGCCGAGGTGGTGCGCCGCCCCCACCTCAAGACCCCCGCCCAGCTGAAGCGGGTGCTGGCCGAAGTGCGCCAAGATCCGGGCCTGGTGATCTATTCACTGGTGGAGCGCCGCCTGCGCCGCGCCCTGGCCCGGGAGCGCGGCCGCGGCGATCTGGAGATGTACGACCTGCTGGGCCCCCTGCTGGAGCGCATGTCCCGGCGCTTTCGGGCCAGCCCCAGCCTGCACCCCGGCCTGATGCACCTGGCCGGCCAGGAGTCCATGAAGACGGCCGCGGCCATCGACTTCACCCTGCGCCACGACGACGGGGCCGGCCTGGAAGACCTGGGCCGGGCCGACCTTATCGTGCTGGGGGTGAGCCGCACCTCCAAGACCCCCACCAGCCTTTATCTGTCGTGCAACCACGGCCTCAAGGTGGCCAACGTGCCCATCGTCAGGGGCATGGACCCACCGGCCAAGCTCTTCACCCTCAAGCGGCCCCGCAAGGTGGGGCTGATCATCGCGCCCGAGGTGCTGGCCGCCATCCGGCGCAGCCGCTACCAGGGACGGGTGGTGCCCGGCTACACCGACGCCCGCGACGTGGCCCGCGAGCTGGCCTACAGCCACGAGATCTACGACCTGCTCAAGGGCATCAAGATCGTGGACGTGACCAACATACCTATTGAAGAGGTGGCGGGCCGGATTCTTCGGCGTACCGGCCTGTCCTGAGCCCCGGCTTGGCCAGAAAGCGGGATACTGCATCATTAGGCAAAAAGAGAATTAGCAATCACCAGCACAAGCAGAACCGTCCAAAACATTATAAAACCGAAATATAGTTTACAAGTTCGTTTGTATCCATGAATTGATCGGCAAGTGCATCAGCTTCCGGCCTCATCGTTTTCTGTGAAAATATTACTTCTTTACCAAGTCCCTTAGCGAAGCCAATTTCAACACCGACTGCTCGGCCTATGTAACCTTCTGCTTTGTCATTCTGCTTTTTAAGGCATAGCACATAAATTATTTTTGACTCTCGTATAGCTTTAAAATGGTCGTTCTGAAGCTTTTGCATTAATTCAACAGTAACACCAGAATCCGGGATTACTATGTCGAGATTGGGAAACCGAGCATCGATTCCGGATTTTTGGAGCGTTTCAACGGTCTTTTTAATTTCAGCTTTAAAACTTACGCTTGCGCAAATTGTTACAGTCACCAGTGTCACCTGTGTTCTGTGTTAAATAAGTTTTCTGTGGAGAATGAGACTCCCTTTCCGGATGTGGGGGGTGCGGGAGCAGTCCGTTTTGAGAACCTACGAGAAAAGCTCGGGGTCTTTCTCGCGCCAGTAATCCAAATCCTCGGGCGTGTCCAGGTCGCGTTGGGCGGGGAGCAGGGCGGCCTTGAGGCCCAACTCGGCCGCGCGGCCCTGCACCCCGGCCAGGCTCTCCCAGGCGGGCGGGTCCAGCAGGCCGGGAGCCAGGCGCGACAGTCCAATGAGGTAGTAGCCGCCGTCCGGGCTGGGGCCCAGCACCAGGGGCGCATCCTCGAGCGCGGCCAGGGCCTGGGAGACGTTCTCCCCGGTGAGGCCGGGCAGGTCGCTGCCCACCAGCACCACCCGGGGCGCGCCCTGGACCAGGGCCCGGTGCAGGGCATGGAGCATGCGCGCCCCCTGGTCGCCCGGTCCCTGGGGGTGGCAGAGCAGGGCGGCGCCCAGCCATTCCCGGGCCTGCGTCTCCCTCCCGCCGGTGTAGCAGACCTCCAGCTCATAGGGCGCGGCCAGCGCCTGGGTCCCCAGGCGATGGGCCAGGCGGCGGCCCAGGCGCTCTTGCAGGGCGGCGGCACCTCCCGCGCCCAGGGCGGGGATGAGACGGGTCTTGACTTGGCCCGCCACTGGCAGGCGGGTGAAGATGATTACGCGGGGTAGTGTGGTTTTCATGCTCTTCATTGTAAACCACTCCCTTTGGTTTTGGGCGCGGCTTCGCCAGAAGGCGGGACACCGCGTTGCTGGCATCGCTTGCGCTTCGGCGTATTGGCCGATACGCCTTTGGCACTCGCTCGCCAGACGCCTTGCCTGCCGCCTCCTGACTGTGCCGTCGGCATGGGAAGAACCTGGGAGGCAGTAAAGCCTAGTAAATTAGTTGACTATAACCGGGCCTGGGGCTATCTTTAGCTCATTGAACCCCCAGTGGAGGAGCCCTTGCCCCGAGGCCTGATCATCCTGGCTCTGTGTCTGGCCCTGGCCGCGCCGGTGATGCCGGCGATGGCCGCGCCGTCGCCCGCCCCCTGCGCGGCCATGGCGGCCATGCCCATGGGCCACGCCGGGATGCCCGGTCCCTCGGGCTGCTGCCGGGCCCGCCAGAGCGGGCGCTGCTGCCTGGAAGAGGCGCCCTGCGACAGCCGGCCCCTGGCCCTCGGCTCCTCCCACCGCACCCCGGTTCCCCTTCCGGTCCTGGGCCCGGTCGAGGCTCCGGCCCTGCCTCTGTGCTCGCGGCCTGCCCCCGAGCCTCGACCCAGGGCCCGGGCACCGGTTCCCCTGTACCTGACCAACGCCAGCCTGCTGATCTAGCCCTCTCCAGCGAGGCTCAACAGCCTCCCGCGCCATAGGTGCGCCCGGAGCCCGTGTCCGCCCGCGCCCGCGCCCCCGTGCGCTTGGTCCAAGCAACCACAGTCATCAAGGAGAGCATCATGTCTCAAGACAAGCAGAACCACGCCCCCGCCACCGGGGACAAGAAGGCCCAGGTGTTGGGCGAGAAGAACAAGAGCGGCTCCAAGGCCCTGGCCCTGGGGCTGGTGTTGGCGGCCCTGGCGCTGGCCGGGGGCCTGGCCTGGTGGAGCATGGGAGGCGGCTCCCAGCAGGTGGCCAGCACCTCCATGAGCCAACAGACCCAGACCCAGGCCGGCGAAAAGGTGGTGGCCCTGCCCCTGAAGCTCTTCGCCGACGGCAAGGCCCGCCACTATGAGCACCGCCTGGCCGACGGCATCACGGTGCGCTATTTCGTGATCCGGAGTTCCGACGGGGTCATCCGGGCGGCTTATGACGCCTGCGACGTGTGCTGGCCCTCGGGCAAGGGCTACTACCAGGACGGCGACGTGATGGTCTGCGCCAACTGCGGCCGCCGTTTCCCCTCGGTGAGCGTCAACGAGGTCAAGGGCGGCTGCAACCCCGCCCCGCTGCGGCGCGAGGTCAGAGGCGAGGAGGTCATCATCCGGGTGGCCGACATCGAGCAGGGCCGTGGCTACTTCGACTTCTCCAAGAAGGGCTAACACCATGAACCTCACCGACATTGCGCTGCTCAACCTGCGGCGCAAGAAGGCCAAGGCCGCCTTTGTGCTGGCCGGGCTGCTCACCGGGGTTGCCACCATGGTGGCCCTGATGGGCCTGGGCTCGGCCCTGACCCATGAGGTGAACCACAAGCTGGAAAAATACGGGGCCAACATCCTCATCACCCCCAAGAGCGACCAGCTCAACCTCACCTATGGCGGCCTGAGCCTGGGCGGCTTCTCCTTCGCCACCCGGGAGATAAAGCAGGCCGACCTGGGGCGCATCAAGCACATCGCCAACTCGGCCAACCTGGCCGCCGTGGGGCCCATGGTCCTGGGCCGGGTCGAGGCCGGCTCCCGGCCGGTGCTCCTGGCCGGGGTGGACTGGCGCGAGGCGCGCATCCTCAAGCCCTGGTGGAAGCTGCGCGGGGCCGAGCCCCTGGCGGGCCAGGTGGCCCCCGGGGCCGAGGCCGCCCGTTTGCTGGGCCTCAAGCCCGGCGATCGGGTGAGCATCCAGGGCCGCGAGCTCACGGTGAGCGGAGTGCTGGAGCCCACCGGCAGCCAGGACGACCATTTGCTGTTCATGCCCCTGGCCCCGGCCCAGGAGCTGTTGGGCAAACAGGGCCTGGTGTCCATGGTGGAGGTGGCCGCCCTGTGCAAGGACTGCCCCATCGAGGCCATGGTGGCCCAGATCGGCAAAGCCCTGCCCGGGGCCAAGGTCATGGCCATCCGCAGCGTGGTGCAGGGGCGCATGGAGACCATCGCCTCGTTCAAGCGCTTCGCCCTGGGGGTGTCGCTGCTGGTGGCCCTGTTGGGGGGGTTGGTGGTGCTGGTCACCATGATGGGCAGCGTCAAGGAGCGCACCAACGAGATCGGTATCTTCCGGGCCATCGGCTTTCGCTCGGGCCAGGTGATGCGGGTGGTGCTCACCGAGGCCTTGATCCTCTCGGCCGCGGCCGGCCTGCTGGGCTATCTGGCCGGGCACGGGGCCGGCGAGCTGGCCCTGCCCTGGTTCAGCGAGGGCTCCGGGGTGCACCTGGCCTGGGATCCCCTGCTGGCCGCCATCGCCCTGGGCCTGGCCCTGGTCTGCGGGGCCCTGGCCAGCCTCTACCCGGCCTACATGGCCTCCCGCCTGGATCCGGCCCAGGCCCTGCGAACCCTTTAGGAGGTGTCTGGTGAGCTTTATTCAAGCCAACGGTCTTTATAAAACCTATGGCAGCGGCGCGGCCGCGGTCAGCGCCCTGGGCGGGGTGAGCCTGGAGATCGGCGCGGGGGAGTTCGTGGCGGTCATGGGCCCCTCGGGCTCGGGCAAGTCCACCCTGCTGGCGGTGCTGGGCGCGCTCAACACCCCGGAGCGGGGCAACTACGGGGTGGACGGCATCGAGGTGTTCAGCCTGAGCCAGAACCAGCGGGCCGACTTTCGGCGGGAGTATCTGGGCTTCGTGTTTCAGAGCTTCAACCTGGTGCCCTATCTCTCCCTGGCCGAAAACGTGATGCTGCCCTTGGCCATCAAGCGCCTGCCCAAAAAGGACAAGCTGGCCCTGGCCCATGTGGCCCTGGAGCGGGTGGGTCTGGCCGGCAAGGAGGCCCGCCTGCCCGGCGAGGTGAGCGGCGGGGAGCAGGAGCGGGCCGCGGTGGCCCGGGCCCTGGTGAACCAGCCGCCCATCCTGCTGGCCGACGAGCCCACCGGCAACCTGGACCAGGCCAACACCCAGCGCATGATGGAGCTTTTGCAAAACCTGGGCGCCGAGGGCATGACCATCGTGATGGTCACCCACAGCGCCACCTGCGCGGGCTATGCCGGCCGGGTGCTGAACATGCGCGACGGGCTGGTGGAAGGCGAGGAGGCCGGGCCGGCGCTGGCCGCGGCCTGCATGCCCTAGGCGGCCTCCAGCCAGGGCAGCAGCTCCATGAAGCGCTCCAGCATGGCGTTGACCTGCTCGGGCACGATCATGGTCATGAAGTGGCCCGAGCCCACCACTTGGCCGTAGAGGGCGGCGGGCTTCAGGTGCTTGAGGTCCGCCATGGGGGTGCGGGGCGCGGCCCCTCCCACGTAGAGCAGGGGACAGGCGGCGCGCTCCAGGGCGGCCTGGCCGTCCCAGGCCACCACGGCCCGGATCAGGCCGGTGGAGACGTGCAGCGGAGCCTCGGCCACCGCGGCCAGCACCCGCTGTTTTATCTCCGGCGCGTCGCTGGGCAAAAACATGGGCTCCAGCCAGGCGGCCAGGGCCTCCAGGGGCGGCTCGCCCTCCAGACGGGCCAGCATGGCGGGCAGGGCCTGCTTCTTGGCCTTGGCCGGGGCCAGCAGGGTGGTGTCCAGGCACGCCGCCCCGCGCACCAGCTCCGGGTGGCGCGCGGCCAGGCTCACCGCCACCGCCCCGCCCAGGCTGTGGCCCACGGCCACCACCCGCTTGAGCCCGGCGTGGCGGCACAAGGCGGCCACCCCGTCGGCAAAGCCCTCCATGCTCAGCTCCACCTCGGGCTTGTCGCTCTGGCCGTGGCCCAACAGGTCCGGGACCATCACCCGGTGGCGGGCCGCGAAGCGATCCACCTGGGGCGCGAACTGGCTGTGATCGCCCCACATGCCGTGGATGAACACCAGGGGCGGGCCCTGCTCGCCGCTCAGTTGATAGAACAGCCGGTGACCCTGAAAGCCGCTGAAGGGCATGGCCGCCTCGCCTTCTTAATGACGGGTGTAGGCCTCCAGGGCCAGCAGGGCGGTGGCGAGCCCCAGGCCCAGGGAGAACCAGGGATAGGAGGACTCGCGCTCGGTGGGCAGCTCCTCCTTGAAAACGTTGTAGAGGATGGACCCCGAGAGGAAGGCGATCATCAGGCTCACGGCCAGCACGTTGATGGGGTCGGTGAGCGCGGTGACCACCCAGCCCGCCCCCAACGAGGCCACCAGGAGCAGGCGGCCCTTGTAATGGAAGCGGCGGGGGAAGTGGCGGTTCAGTCCCCGGTCGGTGAAGGTGAAGTGCAGGGCCATGGCCGCGGTGAAGATTACGGCGTAGCCCAGGCCGGTCTGCACCCGGAGGGGCATGGTGTAGGTGATCAGGAAGTTGTACAGGCAGTAGGCGCCCAGGTGCAGGGCGTAGACCTGGCCCTCGGCCCGGGGGCTGCGCTCGGCCTGTCTGGTGGCCAACAGCTCCAGGCCGTAGTAGATGGTGAAGCCGATCAGGGCCACCAGGAAGATGGCCAGGTCCAGCAGGGGGGTCAGGTGCTCCACCTGGCCCAGCACCTCGCCCACCGCGTCCTTGCCCTCCACCAGCTCGGGCAGCATGTGCAAAAACACGTAGGCCACCGCCACGCCGCCGGCAAAGGAGCGCAGCCGCCTCTCGTTGCCCCCGGGCACCCGCCCGATGAGCGGCGAGAGGTAGTGGGTCAGCATCAGCACCAGGGTGATGACCAGCGCCTCGAGGATGCTGCCTAGGTTAATGAACTCCACGCCGGGCTACTCTTCCTTTTTCTTCTTCCCCCAGCTTTGCAGTTGCTCGATGAGCTCCCGCTCCATCTCCGGGCTCCAGGATTCGCGCCACTGGCCGTTTTTGGAAAGGTAAAGGTGCTCCACCATGATGCTCTTGCTGCCTGGCAAGAGCTCGCCCACCACCTTGACCGGGCGGTTGAGGTGGCGGGCCAGGATGGCCCGGTCCAGGTTGGGCAGGTGGTAGAACTCGCCGTCCTTGATCAGCAGGACGAAGTTCTTTTCCAGGGCGATGAGGGGGTCTTCCATGTTGATGGGGCAGACCAGGCCCTTGGTCACGCAGCCCAGGCCCTGGATGGAGCCCTGCCACTCGGCGGCCAGGGCCGGGGCCGGGGCCAGCCACAGGGCCAGGGCCAGCATTGCGACGGCGAAGCGGCGCATGGCCTAGCGCATCATGTTCTTGAAGTCCACCCGCTTGTAGCCGGCGGGCGGGGCGAAGATGCTCTGGTCCAGCCCCTTTTCCTCCACCTTGGTCACCTTCATCATGGTCTTGGGTCCGCCCGGTCCATAGTCGGTGATCATCATGGGCATGCCCTTTTGCCACAGCTCCATCATGGCCGGGGAGGTGCGCCAGCTCGCCCGGCGGGGGCGGCGGCCGGGTCCGCCCATGCGCATGGCGTGTACCAGCTTCATCATCTTGCCCATGTCCAGCTCGTCGTGGAAGCCGGCGACCGGGGCCATCCATATATCCTGGCGATGCCGGCCGTTCACCCAGACCTGGTACATCTGGGCCTTGTAGCCCGCGATCTTCTGGTTTTCGCCGGTGGCCTTGATTTCCACCGTGGGGGCGGGGCGCTGGTGGCCCATCGTCCCGCCGGGCCCACCGGGCCCGCCGGGCCCGCCCCGGCCCATGCGCTGGGCCATCATGGCCCGCATCTGCTCCCGCTGTTCGGGGGGCACGCTCTTGAGCGCCTGCTCCATGCGCTCGTCCAGGGCCTGGTCCATCTGCTGGTTCAGCTCCGAGGGCCGCCCGGACCAGTAGACCTTGTTGCCCGGATTGAGCATGGTCACGGTGCCCTGGTTGAGGTCGTAGATCATCCCCTGTTGGCCCTCGCCGGCGCGCATCATGTTGTCCTGCATGTACACGGTGCTGGTTCCGCCGGGGGTCTGCTGCTGCATTACCCAGCCGGCCTGGGCGGTGGTGGCCATCAACAGGACGGCCAGGGTGGTCAGGCATGCGCGGATGGTCATAAGCATCGCTCCAGACAAAGAGTTCGCCCTGGGGGCCATATTTTGAGGTTACGCCCTGGGCCCGCCCAAGGCAAGGCAGGCAGGGGAGGCGTTTTTTGCTAACATACTATAGACCCGGAATTTGCAAGGGACCCGCCCCCCGCCCGGCGGGAAGGAGAAAGCCGTGCATCGCATCCTCGCCCTCCTGGCCATCCTGGCCCTCATCCTGCTGGGCGGCCCCGCCCCGGCCTCGGCCAAGGCCGTGGGCCTGGTCAAGCTGGGTTCGCCTTTTCCCCCGGCCGCCTTCGAGGCCCCCAAGGAGGCGGCGGCCCGGGCCTATCTGGGCCTGGCCGAGGGTCAGGACCTGGACCCGGCCTCGGTGCCGGCCCGCCTGGTGATCGTGGAGTTCTTCAACATGTACTGCACCCACTGCCAGCGGGAGGCCCCCAAGGTGAACCGGCTCTACCAGCTCATCCAGGACAAGGGCTGGGGGGACGAGATAAAGCTGGTGGGCGTGGGGGCCAAGAACAGCGCCTACGAGGTGGATGTGTTCGTCAAGCACTTCAAGGTGCCTTTTCCCATGGTGCCCGACCTCAAGCTCAAGAGCCTGGACCTGCTGGGAGAGATATTCACCCCCCATTTCGTGGTGATCCTCAAGGACGCCAAGGGCAACCGGGTGATCTATTCCAAGAGCGGGCCCCCGCCCGCACCGGAAAAATGGCTGCCCGACCTGGCCGCCCAGGCGGGGCTCAAATAAGCCGCCGGCCTTGGCCAAGGCTGGCCAGAAGCGGGCGGATCGTGCTACAGATGCACCACAGAGGCACACCAAGCACCGGGAGAACCAGGGCATGAGCGACGAGCAGACCAGACTGAAGCAGATAGCGGCCGACGCCGCGGTGGAGCAGGTGGAATCGGGCATGGTGGTGGGGCTGGGCCACGGCAGCACCGCCCTGTTGTTCGTGCGCTCCCTGGCCAAGCGGGTGGCCTCGGGCGAGCTCACCGGCATCGTGGGGGTGGCCTGCGCCCTGGCCATGGAGGCCGAGGCCCGCCAGCTGGGGCTCACCGTGTCCAGCCTGGACCAGCACCCGGCCATGGACCTTACCGTGGACGGGGCCGACGAGGTGGACCCGGCCCTCAACCTGATCAAGGGAGGGGGAGGGGCCCATCTGCGCGAAAAGGTGGTGGCCCAGGCCTCGGCCCGGGAGATCATCATCGTGGACGAGTCCAAGATGAGCGGCCGCCTGGGCGAGAAATGGGCCGTGCCGGTGGAGGTGGTGCCCTTTGCCCTGAAGCCCTTCAGCGACTACGTGGCCTCCCTGGGGGCCAAGCCAACCCTGCGCTTGGGGCGCGGCGGCGAGCCCTTTCTCACCGACCAGGAGAACTACGTCCTGGACTGCGACTTCGGGCCCATGGACGACCCGGCCGCGGTGGCCCGCTCCCTGGAAGGCCGGGCGGGCATGGTGGAGCACGGCCTGTTCCTGGGCCTGGCCGACGAGGTCATCGTGGCCGAGGCCGGGGGCATCCGGCGCATCAAGAAAGAAGGCTAGTTCAAGGGGGCTTCCCGCCAACCCAGCTCGCGGGCCCGCGCCTTGTCGGCGCGGGCCTTGTCTTTGAGGCCGAGCTGCCCGTAGGCCCGGGCCCGGCGGGCATGGGCCGCGGCCAGGGAGGGCCGGAGCTTCAGGGCCGCATCGTAGTTGGCCACCGCCCGCCAGGGCTGGCCCAAATACAGCCGGGCGTTGCCGGCGTTCAGATAGGCCAATGCGAAATCGGGTTTGCACTGAAGGGCCTTGCGGAAGTCGGCCAGGCCCCGCTGCCAGCTCCCCAGGGAGCACCACAGGATGCCCCGGTTGTGCCAGGCCTCGGCGTAGGCGGGCTCGATCTCCAGGGCCTTGTTGTAGTTGGAAAGGGCGCGCAGGGGCTCCTTGAGGTCCAGGCGGGCCTGGGCCGCGTTGTAATAGGCCTGGGCGTAGCGGGGCCTCAGGGCCAGGGCGGCGGCGTAATCGGCCAGGGCCTCCCGGGGCCGCCCCAGGGCCCGGCGGGCCACTCCCCGGTTGTTCAGGGCCAGGGCCTTGCCCTGCCGGTTCAGCTGGCCCGAGGCCAAAGCCCGGCTGTAGGCGGCCTCGGCCTCGGCGTGCCGCCCCCGGGCGGCGGCCCGCTCCCCGGCCTCGATGTCGCCGCTGCCCCCGGCCAGGGCCGCTCCCCCGGCCAGCAGCATCAGGGCGGCCAGGCAAAGGGCCAGGCAATATCGGGCGCTTCCCCGCATGATTCCCTCTGTAACACGAAAGCGGCCTCCGGGTCGACCGGCGGGAGCGGAGAAGGCTGGACCAGAGGGCCCGTATACTCGATAATGTAAGCATCTTCACCCCTTCCCCTTGGCGGAGGCGACATGCCGCGCGTGCTCCTGATTCTGCTAGTTTGCCTGCTCCTGGCCCTGGGCCTGGCCGGGGGCGCATGGGCCCAGGCCGGCGATCCCCGCGACCCGGGTTTTGACCAGATGCGCTACGAGGCCGTCCACGGCCGTCCCCCGCCGCCGCCGGACGAGAGCGCTTCCCAGAACCAGAGCCAGAACCAGGGCGAAACCCAGAGCCGGCCCATGGGGGGCTATCAGGACCGCTACATGGGCAAGCCCCAGGACGACGCCCAGGACGCCACCCAGGGCACCACCCAGGGCGGTTATCAGAACCGCTACATGGGCAAGCCCCAGGAGGACACCCAGGGCGACGCCCAAGGCGGCGTCCAAGGCACCACCCAGGGCGGGTATCAGAACCGCTACACGGGCGACACCCAGAGCACCACCCAGAGCGGAACCCAGGGCAGGCAGACCGAGACCACCACCACCATGCCCCAGTACCGTTTTGGCCGCGACTCTCTGCTCAACCCGAGCGACCAGGGCGCGGCCCCGCCCACCGCTTCCGGCCCCCCGGCCGGGCCCAGCGCGCCCGGGTCCGCGGGCCTGAGTCCGTCGGGCGGGGCGGCCCCCGGAGCCCCGGCCTCATCCCGTGGCCGGACGGTTCCGGCCGGGCAGGTCCCCACCCGCCCGATACAGGTGCAGGTGAGCAGCGAGGCCGGCCAGCCCATTCCCATGGCCAAGGTCACGGTCACCGGCGGAGTGGGCGGCAACTCCCAGAGCGGCTTCACCAACGGGACGGGCATCTTCGTCGTGGGGGTGCCTTGCTATCGGCCCTCGGACGGCGCGGCCCAGGTGTACCGGGTGCAGGTGGTCAGCCAGCAGTACATGGACCTGAAGGTGGTCAACTCCAACCGCTACAACTGCACCCAGGCCGCGGAAGTAAACGTGGTTTTGGGTGGTGACACACAGGAACGCAAGCAGGAGCAGGAGTACCTCCAGCGTAAGTTCCTCTATCAGCGGGAACCTCAGTAGACAGCACAGGGACCGTGGGGGTTCAGCGGGAGGCCGCCTCCTGGTAGACCGCCAGGGCCGCGCGGCCCATGGCCTCCTGGGAGAAGCGGGCCGCCTGGCTCAGGGCCTTGCCGGCCAGCTCGGCGCGCAGCTCCGGCTCGCCGGTGATGCGCTCCAGGGCGTGGAGCATGCTCTGGTCGTCCAGGGGGTCCAGGTACAGGGCGGCCTCTCCGCCCACCTCGGGCAGGGAGGCGGCGCGGGAGGTGACCACCGGGGCGCCGCAGGCCAGGGCCTCCAGCACCGGCAGGCCGAAGCCCTCGTAGAGCGAGGGGTAGACCAGGGCGGCGGCCCCCTGGTACAGGGCGGGCAGCTCCGGGCCGGGCACGTAGCCCAGGCGGCGCACCCGGCCCTGTCCGGCCGGGTCCTGGATGGCCGCCTCGATGGCCGTGGCCTTCCAGCCGGCCCCTCCGGCCAGCACCAGGTCGAACTCGTCCTGGCCCCGGGCCAGCAGGCGGTGAAAGGCCCCCAGCAGACGCTCCAGGTTCTTGCGCGGCTCCAGAGTGCCCACGAACAACAGATAGGGCCTCTGAAGGCCGTGGCGGGCCTTGACCCGCTCCACCCGGGCCGGGTCCTCGGCCGGGCGGTAGACCGGCAGCACCGCCTCGGGCACCACCCGCACCCGGCCCGCGCTCTGGGGATAGAGCTCGGTCAGCTCGTCTGCCGTGAACCGGGAGGGGGTGATCAGCAGCTCGGCGTGGGCCACCGCCTGCTCCAGGGCCCTTAGGGAAAAGGTCACGTTGTCTTGTTTGTGCCAGGCCGGCTCCCGGCAAAAGGACAGGTCGTGCACCGTGACCACCAGCTTGCCGTGGGGCAGGCGGGGCCCGGCCAGGTTGGTGGAGTGGGTCACCTCGGGCTTGGCCAAAAACCAGCGCTGGGGCAGCTTTAGCTTGAACCACAACAGCTTGACCAGCAGCTCGGGCCTGCCCGCGCCCCACAGGGAAAAGTTGTCCTGGGGGGGCACGAACTCGGCCAGGTCGGCCACCCGGTGGGGGAAGCACTCGGGAAAGTAGGGATAGAGCAGGTAGGAGTTTTCCCGGTCCACCGCGGCCAGCCCGGCCAGCAGGTTCACGATGTAGTTGCCCACCCCGGTCCAGGGATCGGTGAGGCGGCAGATGTCGATGCCGATGTTCACGAAACCGGAACCCCGGCGGCCACCGAGGCCAGAACCTCCTCATAGACCTTCAGCACCGGCTCCCAGCCGAATTGCCCGGCCACGAAGGCGGCCCCCTTTTCGCCCATGGCCGCGGCCTCCCCGGGCCGGGAGCGCAGGCGCTCCAGGGCCGCCCGGAAGCCCTCGTAGTCATGGTAGGCCAGCCCGGCCCCGGTGCGCTCCACGTAGCGGGCCAGCACGTCGCACTGGGAGTTGACCACCACCGGCCTGCCCGCGGCCGAGGCCTCCAGGGTGACCATGGACAGGCTCTCGTAGGGCGAGGGCATCACCAGGGCGGTGGCCGCCTCCAGGGCCGCGTCGCGCTCGGCCTGGTCCACGAACCCCAGGCTCAGGATGCCGGGGTGGGAGGGCAGCTCCATGTGGCGACGCCCCACCAGCACCAGCTTGAGGTCCTTGTGGGCCGGCTCGGAGGTCAGGCGGGTGAAGTAGTCGAACATCTCCCGGCAGCCCTTCATCACGTCCACCCGCCCCAGGTAGAGCAGGAAGTCGCCCTCCAGGCCGTGGCGGGCCCGGAACTCCGCCCCGCCTCCGGCGGCTGGCGGGTCGATGCCCAGGGCCACCACCCGCGAGGGCACCCAGGAGTTGCCCGTGACCCGCCACACCAGATCGCGCTCGGCCTCGCTGTTGTAGATGATGCAGCGCGGCGAGTGGAACACCGGCCGGAACACCGGCAGGGGCAGGGTGGGGTCGTCATGGGCCGTGGGAACCAGCAGGGCCCGCCGGGAGGCCAGGGGCAGGCCCGCCGCGGTGGGGAAGTAGAGATAGGTGTAGAAAATGATGGCCTGGAAGTCGTCCTCGTGGGCCAGCAGATGGTCGATGAGGGCCGGGGCGTAGGGGCCCTGGCGCAACAGCCAGCGCCACTGCACGTCAATGGGCTGGCCGCCCCGGTAGACCTTGCGGGCCCAGATGTTGAAGGGCCGCACCCAGCGACGCCGGGCCACGGGGAAGCGCAGCAGGCGCACCCCCTCCTGCTCGCTTTCGCCGGGCTGGTAGTGGTTGGCCCAGGTCAGGTAGTCCCGGGCGGTGGTAGTGAGCACGCTCACCTGGTGACCCCGCGCGGCCAGGTGGGTGGCCATGGACCGGCAGTGCGCCTCGGCCCCGCCGTCCACCTCGTCGCCGTAGCGCTGCACCACCATTGCCAGGCGCAACTGTGCCTCCTCAAGTGACATTTCCCCGCCGGCCCCTCCGGCGCGGTTGGTTAACTATGCCATGGGCGCCGATGGGCCACAAGCCCCCGGGCAAGCGCCCTGGCCCTGGGGCGCTTCTTTTGGCATAATTATTATCAATAGGCATCGGCCGGGACCTCGTGGCAGGGGGCCGGCCGGCAACGGCCACTGTGGGGTTGGGTCCGCACCCGCCACGGGGGTGCCGGGGGGCTTTGGCTGGAAACCGTTCTGTCCGGTGGAGAACTATGGCCTTGGCTGCAAAACGGACCATTCTCGCCTTCTTGTTGATCATCCTGCTCGCCCCCACCCTGCCGGCCGCGGCCGGCGACCTGGACCAGCTGCGCGGCCGTGGCGAGCTGCGCCACCTGGGGGTTCCCTACGCCAACTTCATCACCGGCACCGGCGACGGGCTCACCGTGGAGGTGCTCAAGCTCTTCGCCAAGCACCTGGGAGTGCGCTACCGCTTTGTGCCCACCACCTGGGAAAACGGGCCCGGCGACCTGCTGGGCCTCAAGGTGAGCCTCGAGAACGGGCAAGCCGTGCTGGGCGGGCCGGTCCCGGTGAAGGGCGATGTCTGGGCCGGAGGGGTGACCGTGCTGCCCTGGCGGCAGGACATCCTGACTTTTTCCCGGCCCACCTTCCCCAACCAGGTGTGGCTGGTGGCCCGGGCCCAAAGCAAGCTGGAGCCCATCAAGCCCAGCGGCGACCCGGCGCGCGACGTGGCCGCGGTCAAGGCCCAGATCGCCCAGGTGCGCATCCTATGCGTGGCCGGCACCTGCCTGGACGGCCGGGAGTATCAGCTGGACCAGCAGGGGGCTGATCTGCATTACTTCTCGCGCAAGGTGAGCGAGATCGTGCCCGCGGTGATCAAGGGCGAGGCCGAGGCCACCCTGCAGGACGCCCCCGACGCGGTTATCTCGCTGGCCAAGTGGCCCGGGGAGCTGAAGATAATCGGGCCGGTGTCGCCCTCCCAGATCATGGCCGCCGCCTTCGCCCCCTCTTCGCCGGAGCTTCTGGCCGAGTTCGACCGGTTCATGGGCGGGCTGAAAAAGCGGGGCGAATACCGCCGCCTGGTGCGCAAGTATTTCCCCGCCATATTGCACTACTTCCCCCAGTTTTTTGCCCAGGGAGATTAGTTCCGGCCTGCGGGGAGCCCCTCAGCCCGTGGAGCGCTTTTGAACAAGCTGCACAATAAAAAATGGCTGGCGGTCTATGGCGCGGCCCTGGCCATCGTGTTGATCATGGGAGTGATGGTGGCCGCCTTCCACCGCTCCCAGACCGCCCTCCGGTCCTCCTATCTGGAAAGCTTCCACCGGGACCTGTCGCTCAGGGCCACCATGGTAAGCCTGTTTTACGAGAACCTGGCCACCGACCTCCACGAGCTGGCCGGCAGCCGCCGGGTGGCTTCCTATTTCGGCAACCGGGCCCTGGGCATGTCCATGCAATACGGCCTGGCCGCCAGCCTGCACCAGATCGCGGTGTACTTCGAGCAGGAGCTGGACACCAACCGGGTGGGCGGCAAGCCGGTTTGGCGCCGGCTGGTGCTGGAGGACAGGCTGGGGCGGGTGCTGGTGAGCCGAGAGCGCCCCCCGGCGGCGGGCCAGAGCGGAACCTACGCCAGCCTGCCGCCCATGGGCTCCCTGGGCCTCCGGCCGGTGGTGCTCAGCGGCGGAACCGACGCCCAGGTGGTCATGGCCGCCCCCTGCCGATACCTGGGGCATCAGGTGGCCCGGGTGGTGGCCTGGGTGGACCCCCAGGCGGTGTGCTCCAACTTCATCCGCCACCAACGCCTGCCTTCCATGACCGAGGTGGTGGTGGCCGCCCGGGTGGGCAAGAGCCTCCTGCCGGTGGGCTGTTTCAAGCCCTTGTCCCGCCAGCTGTTGCCCCTGCTCACCGGCCGGGGCCTCAACCAGCCCCACCTGCTGCCCGCTCCGCCCCAGGCCCGGGACCAGGGAGAGTTCTTGGCCATGGGGGTGGGGGCGGCGGACACCCCCTTTGTCATCTACTCCATGCTGCCCGCCCGCCGCTGGCTGGGCGAGATCAGCCCCTGGCAGCTGTCCCTGGCCATGGGGCTCAGCGCCCTGCTGTTGATGGGCGGCCTGGCCCTGCTGGTGTGGTCCAACTACCGCAACGCGGTGCTGGGGGCGCGCCTGGACCAGGAGGAGCTGGACCGCAGGGAGGTGGAAAGGAGCTATCTCCAGCTCAGCCAGGAGATGGCGGTTCGCGAACGGGTCGAGCGGGCCCTCCGGGCCAGCGAGGAGCGCTTCCGGGGGGTGTTTGACAACGCCTCCCTGGGCATCGCGGTGCTGGACCGCAAGGGGCGCCTGCAACAGGCCAACCCCGCCTGGCTGGAGCTGATGGGCTACGAGCGGGCCCGGCTGGAGGGCCTGAGCCTGGCCGACCTCACCCCGCCCGGTGAGCGGGAGGCCGGGCAGGAAAACTTCCAGCGCCTGGTGGACGGGGAGCTGGAGCGCTTCCGGGAGGAAAGGCGCCTGCTCAGGGCCGACGGCTCGGAGCTTTGGGTGGACCTGTCGGTCTCGGCGGTGCGCTGGCCCAGCGGCGAGCTGGACAAGGCGGTGGCGGTCATGGCCGACATCAGCCGGCGCATGCGGGCGGCCGAGGCGCTCAAAACCAGCGAAGAGAAGTTCAACAAGGCCTTCCAGTCCAGCCCCGAGAGCGTGATGATCAACCGCCTGAAGGACGGGGTTTTCCTGGAGGTGAACGACAGCGGCCTGAAAATGGCGGGCTATTCCCGGGACGAGGTGATCGGCCGTTCGGTGGGCGAGCTGAATATCTGGGTCGATGGGGACAAGCAAAAGGCCTTTCTGCGGGACTTGCAGCAGGGAGGCGAGGCCCTGAACGTGGAAGCGGACTTCCGCGCCCGGGACGGCCACCGCTTCCCGGTGCTGATCTCCGGCCGTTTGCTGGAGCTGAACGGCGAGACGGTGGTGGTCTCGGTGGCCAAGGACATGACCGAGTCCAAGCAGGCTGAGGAGGCCCTGGCCCTGAGCGAACACCGCTACCGCTCCCTGGTGGAGAACGTGCCCTACGGCATCTTCATCGCCGACTACCCCAGCGGCCAGCTCATGTACATCAACCAGACCATCTGCGACATGTACGGCTACACCATCGCCGGGGGCCTGGAGCTAAAGATATGGCAGGTGATAGCCCCCCAGGATCACGCGCGGGTGCGCGAGCGCATGCAGGCGCGGGCGGGGGGCGCGTCCATGACCCCGGAGAGCGACGTGTACACCGGGGTGCGCAAGGACGGCTCCAGCTTCCGCTGCGATGTCGGTGAGCCTGGTCAGCTTCCGGGGCAAGGCCGCCCTGCAAGGCATCCTGAGGGACGTGACCGAAAAGGAGACCCTGGAGCGCCAGCTGCAGCACGCCCAGAAGATGGAGTCCCTGGGCACCCTGGCCGGCGGGGTGGCCCACGAGTTCAACAACATCCTGATGACCTTCCGGGGCTACATCCAGCTGTTGCAGATGCGCCCGGAGCTGGAACCCGAGGTGCAGGCCACCCTGATCAAGATGGAGAAAAGCTCCCGCCGGGCCGGGGAGCTGACCCAGAAGATGCTCACCTTCAGCCGGCTGGAGATCGGGGAAAAGGTGCCGGTGAAGCTCAACCAGGTGGTGCTCGACGCCGAGGGCCTGCTGCGCCAGACCTTCCCCCCGGCCATCACCCTGAAATTGGACCTGGCCGGGGAGCTTCCCCTGGTGCAGGCCAACCCCAACCAGGTGGAGCAGGTGCTGGTCAACCTGGCCCTCAACGCCCGCGACGCCATGCCCGATGGCGGCGACCTGATCATCGCCACCCGCCTGGCCCTTTTGGACGCCGAGTTCGCCAGCGCCCACCCCTGGGCCCGGCCGGGGCCCTATCTGGAGCTGAGGGTGGCCGATGACGGCCCGGGCATCCCCCCGGGCGACCAGGAGCGCATCTTCGAGCCTTTCTACACCACCAAGGAGCCGGGCCGGGGCACCGGCCTGGGCCTGTCGGTGGCCTACTCCATGATCAACAACAACGGGGGGGGCATCGTGGCGGCCAACCGCCCCCAGGGCGGCGGCCTGTTCCAGGTGTTTTTGCCGGTGAGCAAGCAGGGTCCGGCTGCGGCCGGGCAGGCCCCGGTCCCGGAGCAGGCCCCCCGGGGAGACGGCCAGCGGGTGCTGGTGGTGGATGACGAGGAGGCGGTGCGCGACATCTGCCGCCAGGCCCTGGAGGGCTTCGGCTACCGGGTGGGCCTGGCCGCCGACGGGGCCGAGGCCCTGGAGCTCTATGGGCGGGCCCTGGGAGGCGAGGCCCCCTTCAACCTGGTGCTGTTGGACCTGGCCATGCCCCGCATGGACGGGCTCACCTGCGCCCGGGCCATCCTGGATCTCGACCCCGGGGCCCGCATAATCCTGGCCACCGGCCACGCCGGCGACCGCTACCAGGTGGCCAACCTCTATCCCCTGGCCAAGGGGGTCTTGCAAAAGCCCTTTGACCTGAATACCCTTCTTACCCAGGTCAGCCGGGGGCTGGCCGCCTGAGCCCCGCCACCCGCCCTGGGGAGATAAGCCATGCGTCCCGTCCGCCGACTGCGCCCCCTGGTTCTGGCGCTCCTGGTCTTGGTCCTGGTTCCGGCCGCCTGGGCCGCGGAGCCGCCCCTGGCCTCCTGGAACGAGCCCCTGCGCGGCCGGCTCATGGCCTTTGCCGCCGCCGCGGCCGACCCCGCCTCGCCGGATTTCGTGCCCCCCGTCCGGCGCATCGCCAGCTTCGACGTGGACGGCACCCTGATCGTGGAGCGGCCCCTGTTCTTCGTGCTGGAGGTGGCCCTGGCCCGCCTGGACGAGGTCTGCCCGGACTACGGCCAGAAGGGGCCGGGCCAGCGGGCCCAGTGCCAGGCCGCGGCCAAACGGGACCGGGGCTTTTTGCTGCACCACCTCAACGGGGTGCTCTCCCAGCCCTTCGCGGGCATGACCCAGGCCGCCTACCGCGAGCTGGCCGCCCGGGTGTGGCAACAGGACCAAAACCCCAAGCTGGGCCTGACCGTCAAGGACACCGCCTACCAGCCCATGCGCGAGCTGATCGCCCTGCTTTTGGACAAGGGCTTCACCGTGTTCCTCAACTCCGGCTCCGACTCCCTGGCCCTCATGGCCATCAGCCGGGCCTGGGGCCTGGGCTGGGACACCTGCATCGGCAGCAAGTATGAGCTGGAGCCCCGGGAAAAGGGCGGCAAGGTGGTGTTTGCGCGCACCGGCCGCCTGCACCCCAACAACCTGAACCTTGGCCAGGCCAAGGCGGTGGCCCTGCTGCGGCGCACCGGCCGGCGGCCCATCCTGGCGGCGGGCAACTCCAGCGGCGACGTTTGGATGCTGCGCATGGCCTCGGGCGGCAAGCCCGGCCTGGTGCTGGTGATCAACCACGACGACCCCGAGGAGTTCGTCTATTCCCGTCCCAAGCTCCTGGCCGAGGCCAAGGACAAGGGATGGCATGTGGTGAGCATGAAGCGCGACTGGAAGCGCCTGTTCGCCCCGGAGAAGTGATGCGCATCTGGATCGACGCAGACGGCTGTCCCCGCCCGGTCAAGGAGATCGTGTTCCGCACCTCCCAGCGCCTCAAGCTGCCGGTGTGCCTGGTGGCCGACCGCCAGGTGGGGCGGCCCTCCAATCCCCTGGTGACCACGGTGCGGGTGACCAAGGACATGGACGCGGCCGACCACTACATCGCCGACCACCTGGAGCCCGAGGACCTGGTGATCACCACCGACCTGCCCCTGGCGGCCGAAGTGGTGGCCAAGGGAGCCACCGGCCTCAACCCCCGGGGCGAGCTCTACACCGAGGAAAACGTGCGCGAGCGCCTGAGCATGCGCGATTTCCTCACCGGCCTGCGCGATGCCGGGGTGACCACCGGCGGGCCCGCCCCCTATGGCCCCAAGGACAGGCAGCGCTTTGCCGAGGCCCTGGACCGCCTGCTCACCGCCCGCCTGGGTTAAGCCCCGAACCAAGCTTAACATTTTCTTAACATCGGTTAATTTCCCAAGTTAACCAACGTTTGCCTTTCCCCGGTTTTCTCTCGGGGTATTTGGCTATATTAAAAGGCTTAACAGTCAGTTAGGGCCAACGCTCCCCCTTTGGGCGGGGCCTAGGCACGCTATTTGCTCTATTTCCTGGCCAGCCGCGGACGAAAGCCGTCCGGCCGCAACCTCACTCAGGAGATGAAGAAATGAGCAAGTTTCTGTTCGTTATGTCCAAGGGTTTCGAAAAGTCCGGCACCGCCACCCGGGCCATGCAGTTCGCCTCCCTCGCCGCCGCCGATGGCAAGCACGTTGAGGTGTTTTTGATCGACGACGCCATCCACTGGGCCCAGTGGGGCATGGCCGAAGGCATCCGCGCCTCCACCGGCGAGCACATGAAGGACCTGCTGGACGAGCTGGTGGCCGCCCAGGCGCCCATCCACGTGTGCAAGGCCTGCGCGGACAAGCGACTGGTGGGGCCCGACGATCTCATCAACGGCACCGTGCTCTCCGGAGCCCCGGTGCTGGTCAAGATGATGACCGACCCGGATTACAAGGTCTTCACCTTCTAGATATGACCAGAGGCCCGGGATGGGCGGTTGCCGCGATTCGGCGGCTGCCGCCGGCCCGAAAGAGTGCGAGGTTCATCATGGAAGACGCCGCCGAAAACCTGGTTGCCGCTCAATACGACCTGAACCGGCTGAAGAACTTCCCCGTGTCGTTTCTGGCCATCGGCCTGGGTCTGATCGGCTTCACCCTGGCCTGGCAAAAGGCCGAGGAGATCCTCCACCTGCCGGTGAGCTTGAGCCCCTACCTGCTGGGCTTCACCCTGGTGGTCATCCTGGCCATCCTGGGCGCCTACGCCACCAAGCTGATCCGCTACTACGACGAGGTCAAGAAGGAGTTCAACCATCCCATCAAGATGAACTTCTACCCCATCCTGGCCAAGCTGTTCCTCATCGCCAGCATCATCTTCCTGGGCAGCAACCTGGCCCTTTCCAAGTATTTGTGGTGGATCGGGGTGGTGCTCCAGTTCATCTTCACCATCGTGATCATGAGCGCCTGGATTCAGCACCAGAAGTTCACCATCTCGCACATCAACCCCTCCTGGTTCATCCCGGTGGTGGGCAGCATCATCATCCCCATCGCGGGGGTGAAGCACTTCTCGCCCGAGCTGAGCTGGTTCTTCTTCAGCCTGGGCCTGTTCTGGTGGCTGATCCTGACCACCCTGGTGATCAACCGGATGATCTTCCACAACCCCATACCCGACAAGCTGATCCCCACCCTGTTCATCCTCTTCGCGCCGCCGGTGATCGGCTTCATCTCCCTGACCAAGCTCTACGGCGGGCTGAACCCGGCCGGGAACCTGCTCTACTACTTCGGCCTGTTCCTGTTCATCCTGGTTTTGTTCCAGCTCAAGCTGTTCTTCAGGATCCGCTTCTTCCTGTCCTGGTGGGCCTACTCCTTCCCCCTGGACGCCCTGGCCATCGGCACCCTGCTGATGTACCACCAAAGCGGCCTGATGTTCTTCAAGGTGGCCTCCATCGTGATCTTCATTCTGCTGAACCTGGTCATCATCATGCTGCTGGTCAAGACCGTGATCGCCATGAAGAACCGGGCCATATGCATCGAGGAGACCGAGTAGGCCCCTAATATTCCGGGATGGGGCTGTCCGGCGGGCATGGGCGGGGTAAGATAGGACCATGTCAGCCGGCAGCCCCATACCCGAACTGCGCGACCTCAGCGCCCCCCAGGTGCAGGAGTTGGTGGTGTCCCTGGGCCAAAAGCCCTACCGGGCCCGCCAGGTGTTGCAGTGGCTCTACCTCCACGGGGCCGCCTCCATCGAGGACATGACCACCCTGAGCAAGGCCTTCCGGTCCCGTTTGGCCGATGCGGCCCGCCTGGAGGTCATGGAGCCGGCCCTGGTCGAGACCTCGACCGACGGCACCAGGAAGATGCTCTTTAGCTTTTCGGACGGGGCGGCGGTGGAGAGCGTGCTCATCCCCGAGGTGGACCACCACACCCTGTGCGTGTCGAGCCAGGTGGGCTGCAAGATGGGCTGCGCCTTTTGCCACACCGCCACCCTGGGCTTTAGGCGAAACCTGAGGCCCTCGGAGATCCTGGGCCAGGTTTTGGCCGCGCGGCGGCTGGTGGACCAGGACCGCCCCCTGACCAACCTGGTGTTCATGGGCATGGGCGAGCCCTTGGACAACCTGGCCAACCTGAGCATCGCCCTGAGCCACATCCTGGGCAGCCACGGCCTGGCCATGAGCCAGCGCAAGGTCACGGTGAGCACCGTGGGCCTGGTGGACAAGCTGCCCGCCCTGGCCGCGGCCACCCCGGCCGCGCTGGCGGTGAGCCTTTCGGCGGCCGACGACGCCCTGCGCGAGAAGATCATGCCCGTCAACCGGCGCTGGAACCTGGCCGCGCTCAAAAAGGCCCTGGCCGCCTATCCGCTCAAACCCACCCGGCGGATCACCTTCGAGTACGTGCTCTTGGGCGGGGTGAACGACCGGCCGGAGCAGGCGGCGGCCCTGGCCAAGTGGCTCAAGGGACTGCCCGCCAAGGTGAACCTCATCGCCTTCAACCCCCACCAGGGCGCGGCCTTCGACCCGCCCACGCCGGAGGCGATTGGGACCTTTCAGAACGAGCTGATCTCGCGCCACATCACGGCCATGGTGCGCAAGAGCCGGGGGGCGGACATCTCGGCGGCCTGCGGGCAACTGGCGGCCAAGAACCCCGGCGGGGAGGCCGGAAGCTGAACCCCGGCCCCGCCCCCTTTGCCCGGCGCGGCCCGCGCCCGGCCTGTGGGCAACCGGCGGCCAAGAACCCCGCGTGACCTTTTGGTGACCAGCTCCGCTCCCTCCCTTGACAACCCCCGGACGTGGCTATAAAAAGTTAGGTTCATCATTTAACCGGCTCAAGGAGCCCGAGCGAGTTATGATCAAGCTGGATTTCGAGAAAACCGGCGGCCTTATCCCGGCCATCGCCCAGGACGCGGTCACCGGCGAGGTGCTGATGATGGCCTACATCTCCCCCGAATCCTGGGCCAAGAGCCTGGAAACCGGGGAGGTGCACTACTGGTCCCGCTCCCGCCAGGAGCTGTGGCACAAGGGCGGCACCAGCGGCAACGTGCAAAAAATAAAAGCGGTGTACGTGGACTGCGACGACGACACCGTGTTGTTCAAGGTGGAGCAGGTGGGCGGGGCCGCCTGTCACACCGGCATGTGCACCTGCTTCCACAAGCGGGTGGACGGCGACGAGCTGGTAACCGAGGGCGAGCCCCTGTTCGACCCCAAGGAGGTTTACGGCAAATGAACCCGGGCCTGAAACTGGGCGTGCCCAAGGGCAGCCTGCAAGACTCCACCATCCGCCTGTTCGGCCGGGCCGGCTGGCGCATCAACGTCAACGGCCGCTCCTACTTCCCGGAGATCGACGACGAGGGCATCGAGTGCTCCATCTGCCGGGCCCAGGAGATGAGCCGCTACGTGGAGTCGGGCACCCTGGACGCCGGCATCACCGGCATGGACTGGATCAAGGAAAACGACTCGGAAGTGGTGTTCGTGGAGGAGCTGATCTACTCCAAGGTGAGCACCCGTCCGGCCCGCTGGGTCTTGGCCGTGGCCAAGGACTCGGGCATCAAGCGGCCCGAGGACTTGCAGGGCATGCGGGTGGCCACCGAGATGGTCAACTTCACCCGCCGCTACTTCGAGGAGGCGGGCATCGACGTGACGGTGCACTTCTCCTGGGGAGCCACCGAGGCCAAGGTGGTCAACGGCCTGGCTGACGCCATCGTGGAGGTCACCGAGACCGGCAGCACCATCAAGGCCCACGGCCTGCGCATCATCGCCGAGCTGATGCAGTCCACCACCCAGCTCATCGCCAACAAGGCGGCCTGGGAAGACCCGGACAAGCGCAAGAAGATCGAGCAGATCGCATTGTTGCTCAAGGGCGCGCTGGTGGCCGAGAAGCTGGTGGCGCTCAAGATGAACGTGCCCAAGATCAAGGTGCAGGACGTGGTGGAGGCCCTGCCCAGCCTCAACGCGCCCACCGTGTCGCCGTTGTACAATAGCGATTGGTTCAGCGTGGAGACGGTGGTGGAGGAGGCGGTGGTGCGCGACCTGATTCCCCTGCTCATGGAGCGCGGGGCCGAGGGCATCATCGAGTACAACCTGAACAAAGTCATCTAGCCCTTCCCGGAGGGCTGATATCCGGGCGGGCGGGGGCAAACCCCGGCCGCCCGATTTTTTGCAGCGGACCGAACCTAGCGAGACCGGAACATGGGTGTCACCGAAAGAGCCTCCAAAATACCAGCATTCATCGTGATGGACGTCCTGGAGCGGGCCCAGGAGCTGACCGCCCAGGGACGCGAGATCATCCACCTGGAGGTGGGCGAGCCGGACTTCGCCACCCCGGAGGTGATCACCCAGGCGGCGGTGAGGGCCCTGGCCGACGGCCAAACCCACTACACCCACTCCCTGGGCGTCATGGAGCTTCGGGAGGCGGTGAGCCGCCACTACGCCAGGCGCTACGGGGTGGAGGTGGACCCGGCGCGGGTGTTGGTGACCGCGGGCACCTCCACGGCCATGCTGCTGCTGTTTTCCGCCCTGTTGGAAACCGGCCAGGAGATCATAATCTCCGACCCCCACTACGCCTGCTACGACAACTTCATCAGCTTCGTGGGCGGGGTGCCGGTGCGGGTGCCGGTGCGGGCCGAGGAGGGCTTCCAGTTCCGCCCGGCCGAGATCGGCGCGGCTCTGAGCCCCCTGACCAAGGGCATCTTCATCAACAGCCCCTCCAACCCCACCGGCCAGGTGATGACCCCGGAGATCATGGCGGCCATCGCCGAGCTGGCCCCGGGCAAGCCGGGCGGGCCCTATGTGATCAGCGACGAGATCTATCACGGCCTCATCTACGAGGGCCAACAGGAGCACTCCATCCTGGAGTACACGGACAACGCCTTTGTGCTGGACGGCTTTTCCAAGCGCTACGCCATGTGCGGCTGGCGGCTGGGATATGTGATCGCCCCGGCCAACTACGTGCGGCCCTTGCAGAAGATGCACCAGAACTTCGCCATCTGCGCCCCCTCGGTTAGCCAGTGGGCCGGGGTGGCCGCCCTGGAGGATGCCTGGCCCGAGGTGGAGCGCATGCGCGCGGTGTACGACACCCGGCGGCGGCGGCTCATCGAGGGGCTCAAGGAGCTGGGCTTCGCCATACCCGTGGAACCCAAGGGCGCCTTCTACATCTTCACCTCCTGCGCCCACCTGGACCCGGACGACTACAAGCTGGCCTTCGACATCCTGGAGCGAACCGGGGTGGCCGTGGCCCCGGGGCGCGACTTCGGGCCGGGCGGACACGGCTTTTTGCGTTTCTCCTACTGCAACAGCCTGGAGAACATCGAGACGGCCCTGGAGCGCCTGGGCGCTTACCTGGCCGAGCACTATCCGGGGGCCACGGGATGAGCATTCCTCTGAAAGACGCCGCCTTCATCACCACGGCGGTCAAGCCCTCGGGCTACCCGCCCGCCGGCCCGCCCGAGGTGGCCTTTGCCGGCCGCTCCAACGTGGGCAAGAGCTCGCTGATCAACACCCTGACCCGGCGCAAGAAGCTGGTGAGGGTCTCGGGCACTCCGGGCCGCACCCAGCACATAAACTTCTTCGCCATCAACGGCGACGTCCTGCGCCTGGTGGACCTGCCGGGCTACGGCTACGCCAAGGTGCCCAAGGCCATCAAGGCGGCCTGGCGGCCCATGGTGGAGGCCTATTTGGGCAGCCGGGAGACCCTGGCCGGGGTGGTGGTGATTTTGGACATCCGCCGCGAGCCCACGGCCGACGACCTCATGCTCCTGGACTGGCTGCGCTCCCTGGGCGTTCCGCCCCTGGTGGCGGTGACCAAGGCAGACAAGCTCTCCAAGAATCAGCAGGCCTCCCGCCTGGCCAAGCTCAGGCCCGCCCTGGCCCCCTTCGACCCCACGCCCACCCTGTTCAGCGCCAACACCGGCCTGGGGCGGGAGGAGCTGTGGGCCCGCATCTGCGAGGCCGCCGGCTTGTAGGGCCCCCGGCTTCGCCAGGAAGCGCCATGCCGCGTTGGCGGCATCGCTTGGACCTCGGCGTATGTCGCAATACGCCTCCGGTCCGCGTTCACCGCCGCCTTGCCTGGCCCTCCCTGGCTGTGCCGGGCTAGCAGGGTCATACGTCACAATTAATTCGAGGGGGTGACTGATGGACTACTCGGAGATTCTCCGGCGGCTCGCGCCCTGCGGCCTGTCCTGCGCCAAGTGCTTCGCTTACAAAGACGGCGACATTGGCCGCCACGCCAAGGAGCTCCAGCGCCTGCTGGGCAACTTCGGCATCTACGCCGAGCGCTTTTCGGCTTTCCTGCCCGAGATGAAGGACTATCCCGCCTTCGGGCGGCTGCTGGACTACATGGCCGGGGGAAGCTGCGCCGGCTGCCGCAAGGACCAGTGCCTCTGGCCAAACTGCGGGGTGGCCGCCTGCTGGCAGGACAAGGGCGTGGACTTCTGCTTCCAGTGCGACGAGTTCCCCTGCGCCAAAACCAACTTCGACCCGCACCTGGAAAAGCGCTGGATCGCCATGAACCAGCGCATGGCCGAGGTGGGGGTGGAGCAGTTCTTCGAGGAGACCAAGGACGATCCTAGGTATAAGTGAGGGGTGTCCACCGATCTCATATTAGCCAGATAGTTACTGGTCCTCCAGCTGTTCGCTCCGGGCGGAGATTGCTTCGTCGCGGCAAGGCCGCTCCTCGCAACGACAAGGTTGTCATTTCAGCAATAGCCGTCATGGCGAGGCCCGCCGCCCCAGGAGCTTGTAGAAAGTAGTGCGCTCCTTGCGGCGGGCCGTGGCCATCTTCCCTGGTCTCGTCTCCGGTTGACGCGAAAGAAAATGCCCCCCGGCCGGGGGTCATGACGATTCCAAGGAAGATCGCCACCTCGCGGCGGGAGGGGCCTTCTTTTTCATTTTGTGGCATATAAAAAGCCCCCGCCCGGATACCGGACGGGGGCTTGTTGTTTCTAGTGTGATCTAGCTACTTGACCTTGACCACCCAGCCGAAGGGGTCTTCCAGCTTGCCGAGCTGGATGCCGGTGAGCCCGTCGTAGAGGCGCTGGCTGATCTCGCCGGTCTGGCCGTCGCCCACGGTGATGTCGCTGCCCCGGTAGTGGATGGAGCCCACCGGGCTGATCACCGCGGCGGTGCCGGTGCCAAAGGCCTCGGTCAGCTTGCCCGCCTCCTGGGCCGCGATCACCTCGTCGATGGTCAGCTTGCGCTCGGTGATGTTCAGGCCCCAGTGCTTGCACAGGGTGATCACCGAGTCGCGGGTGATGCCCGGCAGGATGGAGCCGGTCAGCGGGCTGGTGATGACTTCGCCGTCGATGACGAAGAACATGTTCATGGTGCCCACTTCCTCGATGCTCTTCTTGTCACAGGCGTCCAGCCACAGCACCTGGGTGAAGCCCTTGGCGTGGGCCTCCTCGGCGGCCAGCAGGCTGGCGGCGTAGTTGCCCATGGTCTTGGCCTCGCCCACGCCGCCGGCCGCGGCGCGCACGTAGTTCTCCTCCACGTAGATCTTCACCGGGTTGAAGCCCTCGGGGTAATAGGCCCCCACCGGCCCCATGATCACGTAGTAGAGGTAGCTGGAGCTGACCTTGACCCCCAGGCAGGCCTCGGTGGCGATGACCGTGGGCCGGATGTAGAGGCTGGTGCCCTCCAGGGTGGGAATCCACTCGTGCTCGGTCTTGACCAGCTCGAACAGGTGCTCCAGGGTCTCTTCCAGGGGAAGCTCGGGGATGCACATGCGGCGGTTGGAGCGGTTCATGCGCTCCAGGTTGGCCTGGGGCCTGAACATGTAGACGCCGCCGTCCACTCCGCGATAGGCCTTGAGCCCCTCGAAGACCTCCTGGCCGTAGTGCAGCACCAGGGCGGCCGGGTCCAGGCTCAGGGGGCCGTAGGGCATGATGCGCGCGTCGCGCCACGCGCCCTGGTCGTAGTCCATCAGAAACATGTGGTCGCAGAAAATTTGGCCGAAACCCAGCTTGGATTCATCGTCCGGTTTGGGCTTGCAGCTGTCGGCTGACAGCAGTTGCTTGGTACACTCCATGACGCTCTCCAGGGGAACTTATATTTTGTCGACCGCCTTGGCCGCGGCCAAGGAACGGTTGTAGGGCGGTTTGAGCACGCCCTTTTCAGTTATTATGGCGGTCACCAGGTCGTTGGGGGTCACGTCGAAGGCCAGGTTGATGGCCTCGCTGCCCTCGGCGGCCTTGCTTCCCGCGAAGCTGAGTACCTCGCCGGGATCGCGCTCCTCGATGGGGATCAAATCCCCGGAGGGGGTGTCCAGGTCGATGGTGCTCAGGGGGGCGGCCACGTAAAAGGGCACTCCGTGACGCCGGGCCTGCAGGGCCACGTTGAAGGTGCCGATCTTGTTGGCCACGTCGCCGTTGGCCGCGATGCGGTCGGCCCCCACCACGCAAAGGTCCACCAGGTCCTTGTCCATGATGGCTCCCACCGCGCCGTCCGGGGCCACGGCCACGGGGATTCCTTCCTGAACCATCTCCCAGGCGGTGAGCCGGGCCCCCTGCAACAGGGGCCGGGTCTCGTCGGCGATCACCTTCACCCGCTTGCCCGCCTCGGCCGCGGCCCGCACCACCCCCAGGGCGGTGCCGTAGCCGCCGGTGGCCAGGCTGCCGGCGTTGCAGTGGGTGAGGATGGTGGCCTTCTTGGGCACCAGCTTGGCCCCGTGCCGCCCCATGGCCTTGTTGATAGCGATGTCTTCGGCCAGCATCAGTTCGCTTTCGCGCCTGAGCATGGCCAAAATCGTCTCCACTTCCTGGGGCGCGGCGTCGGCCAAGGCCAGCATGCGCTCCACCGCCCATGAGAGGTTCACCGCCGTGGGCCGGGCGGCGCGCATAATCTCGGCCGAGGCCGAAAAGCGCTCCCGCCACTTTACCGGGTCCTTGACCCGGATGGCCCTCGCGGCCAGCACCAGGCCCATGGCCGCGGCCACCCCGATGGCCGGGGCTCCCCGCACCGCCAGGGTCTGGATGCAGTAGATAACCCGCCGCATGTCCTTGCAGGCGATAAAGGTGGTCTTGCCCGGCAGCTTGCGCTGGTCCAGGATCATCACCACGTCGCCTTCCCAATACAGGGTGGGAACCACGGCTACTCTCCCAAAAGTTTGTTCACCAACTGGTTGACCAGCTTGGGGTTGGCCTGGCCCTTGGTCTTTTGCATGACCTGGCCCACGAAGAAGCCCATGAGCTTCTTCTTGCCTCCCTTGAAGGCCTCCACCTCCTCGGGGTTGGCCGCGAAGATCTCCTTCAGCAGACCCTCCAGCTCGCCCTCGTCGCTCACCTGGGTGAGGCCCTTTTCCTCCACCACCTTGGCGGCCCCCTTGCCGGTGGCCATCATCTCGGCGAAGACCTCCTTGGCCATCTTGTTGCTGATGGCCCCGGAGTCTATGAGCGCGATCAGCTCGGCCAGGCCCTGGGGCTTAACCGCCGCCTGGCCTATCTCGCGGCCCTCGGCCTTGAGCGCGCCCAGCAGGTCGGTCATCATCCAGTTGGCCGCGGCCTTGGGCGGGGCCCCGGCGGCCACCACCGCCTCGTAATAGTCGGCCAGGGGCCGGCCGGCGGTGAGCACCCCGGCGTCGTAGTCGTTCAGGCCGTAGGCCTCCATGAAGCGGGCCCGCTTGGCCCCGGGCAGCTCGGGCAGCTCGGAGCGCACCCGCTCCACCCAGGCCTCGTCCACCACCAGCGGCGGCAGGTCCGGGTCGGGCAGATAGCGGTAGTCGTGGGCCTCTTCCTTGCCCCGCATGCCGAAGCTCTTGCCCTGGTCCGCGTCCCACAGGCGGGTTTCCTGCACCACCTTGCCGCCCTCGTCCAAAATGGCCCGCTGGCGGCGGATCTCATACTCCAGGGCCTTGGTCACCCCCCGGAAGGAGTTCATGTTCTTGAGCTCCGCCCGGATGCCGAACTCGGCCTGGCCCACGGGCCGCAGGCTGATGTTGGCGTCGCAACGGAAGGAGCCCTCCTCCATGTTGCCGTCGCAGATCTCCAGATAGATCAGCACGTCGCGCAGGGTGCGCAAGTAGGCGCCCGCCTCCTCGGGGCTGCGCAGGTCCGGCTCGGAGACGATCTCCATTAGCGGCACCCCGGTGCGGTTGTAGTCCACGTAGCTCACCGGCTGGCTGGGGTCGTGGACCAGCTTGCCCGCGTCCTCTTCCATGTGGATGCGGGTGATGCCGATGCGCCGGTTCTCGCCCTCCACCTCGATGTCCAGCCAGCCGTCCAGGCAGATGGGCAGCTCGTACTGGCTGATCTGGTAGTTCTTGGACAGGTCCGGGTAAAAGTAGTTCTTGCGGGCCCACACGCTCTTGGGCTGGATGGCGCAGTTGGTGGCCAATCCCGCCCGGATGGTGAACTCCACCACCTTCTGGTTGAGCACCGGCAAGACCCCGGGCATGCCCAGGCAAACCGGGCACACGTGGGTGTTGGGCGGCGCGCCGAATTTGGTGGAGCAGCCGCAGAAAATCTTGGACTCGGTAAGGAGCTGGGCGTGAACCTCCAGCCCTATGACCGCTTCGTATTCCATCGCGGTTTCCTGAACTTAACGGGTGTTGCGGGTCAAGAAATGAATCTACTCGCGGGGGGCGGCGATGTCAAGGATGAGCCCGGGGTCGCGCGCCCCCGGGCTCATCTTGGTTATGAAGATAAAAGTATGATATATGTTGCTTGTCCACCACGGCCCGTCACCTGGTTCCGCCACAGGACCAGCGTGGCGGGCCTTTTTGTTATCGCCCCCCGCGTCGGTGGACGCGAACGCGGGGAGCCGAGACCCTCCTCATGATATTTCTTCTCCGCTTCATGATTTGACTTTATAGACACCGCCAAGGCCTGTCAAGCAAAAATCACTTGACACGCTAAAAAAATAAGGGATACACTAGCGCCAGACGCTATCTAAGGCAATAAAGTGATAAATACACATTAAGGAGTGATAGTTATGGCAAAGACTCGAAGCCCTAATTACCCTCGTGTGGGACTAAAAGAAGCAGTTAGTAGGGTAAAAATGCTCTATGACCAGGAGGGTCGGAACCCAACGCCGCGGGAGGCCATGGCTGTTGCCATAGGATATAGTGGCATCAGTGGTGCTTCCGACGCAGTTCTCGCCGCAATGAATAAATTTGGACTGATAGAGAAGCAGGGGGAGGATTACATCGTTAGTGACCTCGCCATGGTAATAATGTATCCGCAAGACGAAGCTGAAAAGAGAGAAGCTATTAAGGAGGCAGCACTTTCTCCAGTTTTATTCAGAGAGTTGTATGATCATTTCGGAGGGAGAGTTCCAGGCAATAAAAACCTTGAAATATATTTGCTCAGAAACGGTTTTTCAAAAAGCGCCGTGGGATTAACTATCTCTGCCTTCGGAGAGACTATGGAATACATGGCCTCGGAGGAGGAAGAGGCGGCGGACACAGCTGAGAAAGAAAAGAACTCTTCATCGTCTTTTACGCCGCAAGCAACATACAAAAAAGAAATATCCAAGCCAGAGAAGGGAGAACGCCTGTTACTCCAAGTGCAAGTTGGAAAAAATAGTTATTGCAAACTATTGGCAGAAGGGCCTTTCGGGAAAGCTGAGCTGGCCTTGCTTATGGATCACTTAAGCATTCAGCTAAAACTGTTTGAACGAGAAGAAGTGTGGGCGGGAGAGTCTGGGGCGATGAATTCACAAACGACAACCGCTAACGGCGGAGTATCAGAAGACCAAAACGACGACTAGCTATAGGGAATTACAATAGTTGTTGGTCAAGGAATCCGCTCCACCGGGGCGAGCTCCTCGGCGCTGACCTCCGGGGAAACTGCCGGGGCCGGCTTGTAGAGCAGCCACAAGAGCAGGGAGCACAGCACCGCCGCCCCGCCGCCCAGCCACAGGGCGGCGCCGCTGACCTGGGTCAGGTCCACGGCCAGGCCCCCGCTCACTGGGCCCAAAAACACCCCCACGCTCAGGGCCATGGTGAACGAGCCGGTGACCAGGCCCATGCCCGTGCCCAGGCTCTTGCCCTGGCTGATGGCCAGGGCGGTGAGGGCGGGCAGGGCCAGGCCGGCGAAGATTCCCTCGGCCATGGAAAGGAGCATCAAGGAGGCCAGGTCGGTGCCCCAGGGGATGAGGATCTTCATGGCGCCCGACATGGCCAGGCCGATCACCGAAAGAGGCAAACGGGGCAGGCGGTCGGCCAGCCAGCCGAAGGGCCGCTGCAACAGGGTCATCACCAACACGTTGGCCGTGAGGCACAGGCCCACCCCCAGGGTGCTCAGGCCGTGGCCGGTGGCCACCAGGGGCATGAAGGCGATGAAGCAGCTCATGCCCGCCGCCGCCCCGGCCCGGGCCAGCAGGATGGCCAAAAAGCCCCGGTCGCGGGTCAGGAGGAGCATTTCCCTGAAGCCCCGCTTGCCCCCGGAGCGCAGCTCGGCCGCGGGCTCGCGCACGGTCAGGGCCACGGTGATGGCGGCGGCGATGCCCAGCCCGAACATGAGCAGGAAGTTGGCGTTGAGCCCGGCCAGCTCGTAGATCGCCCCGCCGATCACCGGCCCCACCCCGAAGCCCATCAGGAAGAAGGTGTTGAACATCCCGAAGGAGCGGCCCTCCACCCCGGTGGGGGTTATGTCGGCCACCAGGGCCATGGCGATGGGCAGCACCATGGCCGCGAATACGCCCTGCAGCAGGCGGGTGAAGACCAGGGCCTCGGAGCTGTTGGCCAACATGAACAGCAGGCTGGTGACCCCATAGCCGGCCATGCCGGCGATGATGAAGGGCTTGCGCCCCCAGCGGTCGGAAAACCCGCCCACCCAGGGCACCACCAGGGCCCGGGACAGGGAAAAGGAGCTGAAGATGATCCCCAGCATGAACCCGCTGGCCCCCAGGTCGCGGGCGTAGATGGGCAAAAAGGGCACGATGATGCCCACCCCGCACATGGCCACGAACACGGCCATTCCCAGGATAAAAAGCGTGCGGTGATATGAGGCGGGAGGTTGGCTCACTTGGCCGAGCGCAGCCTTTCCAGGTCTTCCTGGCGGCCGGCCACCACCAAAACGTCGCTGTCCTTGACCACGTAGTCCGGGGCCACCACCAGATGGATGCGCTCGGGCACCAGCTCACGGATCGCGATGACGTTGACCCCGTAGTTCTTGCGCAGGCCCAGCTCGGAAAGGGACTTGCCCACCAGGGGATCGGGCGGGGCCAGCTCCGCCACCGAGAACTCGTCGCCGATGGGCAGGTAATCCAGCAGGTTGGGGTCGGTGAGCGAACGGGAGAGGCGCTCGGCCGCGTCGCGCTCGGGAAACACCACCTCGCCGGCGCCGATGCGCTTGAGGATCTTCTCGTGCTCCGGGCTGATGGCCTTGGCCACGATGCGGCCCACGCCCATCTCCTTGAGGTGCAGGGTGATGAGGATGCTGGCCCCCAGGTTGTCGCCCAGGCTGATCACCGCCGCGTCCACCAGGTTGAGCCCCAGCTCTTCCAAGAGGTTGCGGTCGATGGCGTCGGCCACCACCGCCTGATCCACCACGTCCTGCACCCGGCTGACCGCCTTGGGGTCCGAGTCGATGGCGGTGACGTGATGCTTGAGCGTCTTTAGCTCCCGGGCCAGGGAGGAGCCGAACTGTCCCAAACCGATTACCGCCAGATTCATGGCAAGCCTCCTAGATCACCTCGAAACAACAAGCATAACGCTTATTAAGCGCTTTTCCAGGGCCTAGCCCAGGATCACCCGCTCCTCGGCCAGCCGGTAGCTGGGCTCCCGGAGCTGCTGGGCCAGGGAGTAGACAAAGGCCAATGGCCCCAGCCGGCCCACGAACATGAGCACGATGATTATGCCCTTGCCCGCGGGGGTGAGCTCCGGGGTGACCCCCAGGGAGAGCCCCACCGTGCCCAGGGCGCTGACCGCCTCGAAGGCCAGGTGCAAAAAGTCGCGGCGCACGTGGCCCCCGTCGGCCAGGCCCACCGCGCTCAGCAGCACCACCGCGCACACCAGGACCAGGGCGGTGCCCAGGGCCAGCAGCAGGGCCATCTCCACCTGGCGCTCGGGCACCGCCCGTCCCCAGGCCTGGGCCCCGGGCCGGCCCTTGAGCCGGTTGACCGCCAGGGAAAACAGCACCGCGATGGTGGTGGTCTTGACGCCTCCGCCGGTGGAGCCCGGCGAGGCCCCGATGAACATCAAGAGCATGATTATCAACAGCGAACCGTTGCTCAGGGTGTTCAGGTTCACGGTGTTGAACCCGGCGGTGCGCGGGGTGACGGTCTGGAAGATCAGGGGCCACACCCCCTCGCCCCAGATGGGGCCCTGGGCCAGCCACTCGGTGACCAGCAGGGCCGCGGCCCCGCCCACGATGAGCACCGCGCTGGTGGCCAGCACCAGGCGTACCTGTAGGGACATGCGCCGGGGCGGCTGCTCCTGCTTGCGGCGCAGGCGGCCGGTCAGCTCCCGGAGCACCACGAAGCCCAGGCCGCCCAGCACGATCAGGATCATGACCGTCAGGTTGACCGTGGGGTCGCCGGAATAGCCCACCAGGCTGTTGCTGAACAGGCTGAAGCCGGCGTTGCAAAAGGCGCTGATGGCGTGGAACACGGCCTGGGCCGCGGCGGTCGAGGCGGGGAAGTCGCCCCAGAAACGCATAAACAGCACCGCCGCCCCGAGGCCCTCCAGCACGAAGGTGTACAACAGCACGTCGCGCACCAGGCGGCTCATCTCCCCGCCGGGCACCGGGCCCAGGGCGCCCTTGAGGGCCAGGTGGGCCATGGGGCCGGGACGCCGCCGGGCCAGATACAACAGGGCCACCGAAAAGGTCATGATGCCCAGGCCGCCGGCCTGCAAGAGCATCAGGATGAGCCCCTGGCCCCAGGGGGACCAGGCGGTGGCGGTGTCCACGGTGATCAGGCCGGTGACGCACACCGCGCTGGTGGCGGTGAACAGGCAGTCGAGCAGCGAGACCCCGTCCGGGGCCTGCATGACCGGCAGATACAACAATGCCGCGCCCAGCACAATGAACGCCGCGAAGGACGCCGGCACCAGGCGCGAAGGAGTCAGCCAATTGGGCATGACGATGGCGGGGCGGGGCGCGCCCCGCTCCGGCTATTCGCCGCTTTCGCGGGGCGGGGTGGGCTGGATCAAGGTTACGATGGGCTTGGGGCCGGCCGCGTGCTCGTGGCCGTGACAGTGGTCGTGACCATGCTCGTGGCCATGATGGTGGTGATCATCGCCATGCTCGTGGTCGTGGTGATGATGGACGTGGCCGCTCTTGCCGCAGCAATCACACATGGTTACTCCTCCCCGCTTGCAAAACTGCCCTAAGTTTAAGCCCTTGAATGGCCATTGTCAAAGGGGGCGCTTGCACTTATGCCGCGGCCCCGGCTACTATCGAAATAGGGGGCCGGGCCGCGGTTGCGGCCCTGGCACACGGGCAGGGGCCGCGAAAACCCATGCCCGCGCGAGGCAACGGCCGTGGCGGTAAAGCAGTTCGGTTTCAAGGCGGCGGTGGGGGTGCTGGTGGCGGTGCTTTTGGCCACCTATGGCTTCTACTGGGTGGCCATGAACCAGCTTCACTCCAACGTGATCCAGTTGGTGGAGTTTACCAGCCAATTGGAGGCGGCCGACAACTTCCACTCGTCCATTCACGCCATGCTCCTGGACGCGGAGGGCTTTTTCCACGACCGCGACCCGGCCTATCAGGAGGCCTACCAGGACAACCGGGCGGTGGCCCGGATATCCCTGAACGGGATACAATCCCATGCCGAGACCCAGGCCGAGGGGCAGGCCAGGCACAAGGCCCTGGAAAGCGCCCGGGGCATCCGCACGGCCTATGCCCGCTATGAGAAGGACCTGGACACCATCATGTCCGGCGACTTCTCCGGCGGCAATCAGCACCTGGCCCGCGTCGCCAAAGAGTTCAACACCATCTTCAAGAAGTATTACCTGCGCCTGCACGACCACCACGACCACGAGCAGGAACAGTTGGCCCGGGAATCATCCAGCACCTGGCACGCGGTGAGCGTGGTGTTCGGGTTGCAGCTGGCCCTGGCCCTGGTGGCCGGGTTTGTAGTGATCTTCTATCTGGACCGGGTAGTGCTGCGGGTGTTCAGCGTGACCGAGCGCATGGCCTACCGCGACAAGCTCACCGGCCTGCGCAACCGCACCTCCCTGGACAAGCTGACCACCGCCCTGGACGAGCCCAGCGACCGGCCCCGGCGGCGCTATTGCCTGATCATGCTGGACATCGACCACTTCAAGAACTTCAACGACAACTACGGCCACCCCGCCGGGGACCGCCTGCTCAGCGACTTCGCCAAGGTGATCACCGACAACGTGCGCGGCCAGGACAAGGTGGTGCGCTATGGGGGGGAGGAGTTTCTGGTGGTGCTGCCCGAGACCAGCCGGGGGGGCGGCGCGCAGGCGGCGGAGAAGCTGCGCCTGGCCATTGCCGGGCATGACTTCATTTTGCCCGACGGCAAAACCGCTCCCCAGGTGACCGCCAGCCTGGGGGTGGCGGCCTATCCCGGGGATGGCGAGGATTTCAAACGGGTGGTGCGCCGGGCCGACGAGCGGCTATACCGGGCCAAGGACCAGGGGCGCAACCAGGTGGTGGGCTAGGACACCGCCGCCGCGTAGGCCGCGGCCTCCATCAACTCGTCCAGCTCGTCGGGCTCGCTGAGCTTGACCCGGGCGACCCAGCCGCCGGTGTAGGGCTCCTGGTTCAACAGCTCCGGCTGGTCTTCCAGGCCGGGATTGACCTCCAGCACCACCCCGCTCACCGGGCTGATCAGGTCGCTGACGCTCTTGGCGCTCTCCACCGCGCCCAGCTCCTCGCCCACCGAGAGATCCTGCTCCGCCTCGGGCAGGTCCACGTAGATCACGGTGCCGAGCTGGTCCTGGGCAAAGTCGCTGATGCCCACGGTGACCTCGCCCCCGCCCTCGGGGCGCACCCACATGTGGTCCGGGTGATACTTCACGTCGTCGGGAAAGTTCACGCTAATTCCTTTTGCCATCCGCGTGGCGTTTGCGCAAATAAACCAGCGCCGCGGCGCTGAACACGGCCAGGCCCAGGGCGAACCAGGCAGTGGGGGTCAGTCCCAGCATGGGCTCGCCCCGCCAGTCGCCCCGGAACGTCTCGATTATAACCCGCGCGACGCCGTGCAAAAAACCGTAGGTGAAAAAAATCTGGCCCGCGAAACTCCGCCGCCGCCACAGCAACAGCAGCAGGCCGCAGACCACCAGCAGGGTGGCCGTGGTGTAGAGCTGGGCCGGGTGCAGGGCGATGTTGCGGGGGGCCAGGCTGTGGGGGTCGCTGAAGGTGACCGCGCACCAGCCGTCTTCCCAGGGCAGGCCGTAGCAGCAGCCGGCCGAAAAGCAGCCGATGCGCCCGATGGCCTGGGCCAGGGCCAGGGCCGGGGCCACGCAGTCCATGAGGGTGAGCACCGGCAGCTTCCAGCGGCGCATGAGCCAGATACCCACGACGGCCGCCCCGGCCACCCCGCCGTAAAACACCAGGCCGCCCTCCCAGATGGCCAGCACCCGCCAGGGGGCCCTCATGAACTGGCTGGGCTCCAGGATCACGAACATGAGCCGCGAGCCGATCAGGCCGCTGATCAAAAGCCACAGGGCCAGGCTCATGGCCCGGTCCGGGTCCAGGCCGGCGTTTTTGGCCAGGCCGGTGTAGAGCAGCATGCCCAGGGCCGCGCCCAGGGCCAGCATCACCCCGTAGGTGTGCAGGGTCAGGGGGCCGATGGAAAACAGGATGGGATACAAGGGGAGGCGCGCTCCTTGCGGGATGTGCGGGCTAGCCCTCGCCGCGGATGAGAAGCCAGGCCAGCCACACCCCGCCGATGGTGATGGCCGCGTCGGCCAGGTTGAACACCGGCCAGTGCCAGTTTCCCACGTAGAGGTCCACGAAGTCGATCACCTTGCCCAGGCGCAGGCGGTCGATCAGGTTGCCCACCGCGCCGCCGGAGATGAGCCCCAGGCAGATCAGCGCCCCCCGGGAGCGGCCCAGGGGCCCGACGGCCGCCCAGAGGGCCAGGCCCAGGGCCACCAGGATGGCCCCGGTGAGGAGCCAGCGGGCCCATTCCAGGTTGGCGAAGGAAGAAAAGGCGGCCCCGGTGTTGTAGGCCAAGATGAGGCGGGCGAAGCCGGGGATCACCTGCACCGGGCCCTGGGAGAGCCAGGGCACCATGACCGCCTTGAGGATCTGATCCGCCAAGGCCACGGCCAGGGCGATGAGCCCCAGGGTGACCAGGCGGCGCCTCATGGCTCTAGACCAACTCCTTCACCACCGCCGCGCAGCGGGTGCAGAGCTCGGGGTGCTCGCTGTCGCCGCCCACGGTGGGGGTGTGGTTCCAGCAGCGGGGGCACTTGGCCGCCTCGGTGGGCGACACCTTCACCGCCAGGCCGGGGACCTCCTCGCTGACCAGGGTGGGCTCCTCCGGGGCGCTGTCGCTCAGCTCCAGCGAAGCCACCATGTTGATTCCGGCGAAGGCCTCCTGGTTCTCCCGCAGGAAGGCCAGGTCCTCGTCGCCGGCGCTCACGGTCAGCTCGGCCTGAAGGCTGTTGCCCACCAGCTTTTCCTTGCGCGCGATGTCCAGGGCCTTGTTCACCTCGCCCCGGAGGGTCAGCAGGCGCTTCCAGCGCTCGGCCAACTCCGCGTCCATGACGCTTTGGTCCACCTCGGGCAGGGAGGCCATGTGCACGCTGTGGTGCTGGGCCTTGGCCCCGGGCACATGCTCCCAGGCCTCCTCGGCGGTGAAGGACATGATGGGCGCGGCCAGGGTGACCATGGCCGAAAGCATGCGGTAGATCACCGTCTGGGCGGCGCGGCGCTCCGGGCCGTCGGGCAGGGAGGTGTAGAGCCGGTCCTTGATCACGTCCAGATAGAAGCCGGAAAGGTCCACCACGCAGAAGTTGTGCAGGCCGTGGAACACGGTGTGGAAGTTGAACTCCTCGTAGCCCTGGCGGCAGCGCGAGATCAGCTCCTGCAGCCGGTGGAGCATCAGGCGGTCCATCTCGCCCATGGCCGCGGGCTCCATCTGGTCCTTGGCCGGGTCGAAGTCGGCCAGGTTGCCCAGCATGAAGCGCATGGTGTTGCGGAAGCGGCGGTAGGCCTCGGCCAACTGCTTGAGTATCTCGGGGCTGATGCGGATGTCGTCGGTGTAGTCCTCGGCGGCCACCCAAAGCCGGAGCACCTCGGCCCCGTACTGGTCGATGACCTGCTGGGGCGGGATCACGTTGCCCAGGCTCTTGGACATCTTGCGGCCGTCGCCGTCCACCACGAAGCCGTGGGTCAACACCATCTTGTAGGGCGGGGCGCCCTTGTTGCCCATGGCGCACAAGAGCGAGCTGTGGAACCAGCCGCGATGCTGGTCGCTGCCCTCCAGATACAGGTCCGCCGGCCAGGTGAGCTCGGGGTTGGTCTCGAGCACCGCCGCCTGGCTGGTGCCCGAATCGAACCACACGTCCAGGATGTCCTTTTCCTTGTCCAGGTGGGTGCCGCCGCACAGGGGGCACACCGCCAGCTCGCCCAAGAGCTCCTCGGTGGAGCGGGCGAACCAGGCGTCGGCGCCCTCGTTGCCAAAGGCCTCGACCACCTTGGCGGCCATCTCCGGGGTGAGCACGTGCTCGCCGCAGGAGGCGCACTGGAACACGATGATCGGCACGCCCCAGGAGCGCTGGCGGCTGATGCACCAGTCCGGGCGGTTTTCGATCATGCCGAAGATGCGCTCCTGGCCCCAACGGGGCACGAACTTCACATCATCGCGGATGGCCTTCAGGGTGCGCTCCCGGAGCTGGTTCTGCTCCATGGAGATGAACCACTGGGCCGTGGCCCGGAAGATCACCGGCTTCTTGCAGCGCCAGCAGTGGGGATAGGAGTGGGTGATCTCCTCGGTGGCCAGCAGGGAGCCGACCTCCTGCAACTTTTCCACGACCTTGGGGTTGGCCTCGAAGACCTCCTGGCCCGCGAAGAACTCCACCTCGTCGATGAAGCGGCCCTGATTGTTCAGGGGGCTGTACACGTCCAGGCCGTACTTGAGCCCGGTCTCGTAGTCCTCGCGGCCGTGGCCCGGCGCGGTGTGCACCAGCCCGGTGCCCGCCTCCAGGGTCACGTAGTCGGCCAGCACGCCCACCGACTCGCGGTCGTACAGGGGATGCTTGGCCTTGACCCCCTCCAGGTCGGCCGGGTCGATGTCGGCGATCTTCTTCCAGCCGTCGAAGCCGAAGGAGTCCATGCAGATGGCGGCCAGGCGCTCGGCCAGGATGTAGACCTTGCCCTCGTGCTCCACGGCCACGTAGTCCAGCTCCGGGTTGGCCGCCACGGCCAGGTTGGCCGGGATGGTCCAGGGAGTGGTGGTCCAGATGACCAAAAAGGCGTCCTTGCCGGCCAGCTCGGGGTACTTGGCGCTCAGGTCGTCGATGAGCGGGAAGGCCACGTAGATGCTGGGGCTGGTGTGGTCGGCGTATTCCACCTCGGCCTCGGCCAGGGCGGTCTGGCAGGAGTTGCACCAGTAGATGGGCTTCTTGGAGCGGTACACCCCGCCCAGCTCGTAGAACTTGGCGAACTCGCGCGCGGTGATGGCCTCGTAGTCGTAGCTCATGGTCAGGTAGGGGTGGTACCAGTCGCCCAACACCCCCAGCCGGATGAACTCGCCCCGCTGCACGTCGATGAACTTCTCGGCATAGGCCCGGCAGGCCTTGCGCACCGCCATCTGGTCCATGGCCGCCTTGTCGCCGCCCAGCTTCTTGTCCACCTCGTGCTCGATGGGCAGGCCGTGACAGTCCCAGCCCGGCACGTACACCGCGTCCAGGCCGCTCATCTGGCGGCTCTTGACGATGATGTCCTTGAGCACCTTGTTGAAGGCGGTGCCCATGTGTATGTTGCCGTTGGCATAGGGCGGGCCGTCGTGCAGGATGTACTTGGTGCGTCCCGCCGCCTGCTCGCGCAGCATTTCATACAGCTTTTCCCCGCTCCAGCGCTCGAGCATCTCCGGCTCGCGCTTGGGGAGGTTGGCCTTCATGGGGAAGTCGGTCTTGGGGAGGTTGAGCGTCGCTTTGTAATCCATGGAGCCCGTCCTGACTGATGGCGTAAACTACCTTTAGAAACTCACTTTTCTACCACACCCTAGACCCAAGTCAAGGGTGGGGCCCGGGGCCGGGACCCGGCGGCGGCCAGGCAAGGGCAAGCCTCTTGACACCCCCTGGGCCGCCAGCTAGAGTTGAAAAAGTATTTCGCCTGGGGGATAGGGGAGTTAAGTGAAGCTGCTCAAACGTTTTTTCAGCCGGGAACAGCAGAAGAAACGGCTGTTCGTCCTGAGCATGGACGGCGTTTCCCAGGACTTCGCTCTCAAGGCGGCCCGGGACGGCCTGATGCCCAACCTGGCGGCCATCCTGGACCAGGGGGTCAGCACCGGCCTCGCCTCCTGTCTGCCCACCGTTTCCACCGTGGCCTGGGCCTCCTACATGACCGGGGTGAACCCGGGCAAGCACGGGGTCTACGGTCTGGTGGAGCGCCATCCCGACCCCTTCTCGGTGCTCATCCCCTCCTCGTCCGACATCAAGGCCCCCACCCTGTGGGAGATGCTGGGGCGCGGCGGGGTGCCGGTGGGGGTGATGAACGTGCCGCTGACCTTCCCCCCCAAGAAGGTAAACGGCTTCATGGTCAGCGGCTTCCTGAGCCCCGATTTGTCCCAGGCCACCTATCCGGTGGAGCTGGCCCCCCGCCTCATGGAGATGGACTACCGCATCGAGGCCGACGTGGGCCTGGCCTCCGAGGAGCCGGAGTTCTTTTTGGCCGAGCTGGGCGACACCCTGGCCCGGCGCTTCAAGGCCGCCTTCCAGCTCATGCGCGAGGGCGACTGGGAGTTCTTCCAGCTCCACCTGACCGGCCCGGACCACATCAACCGGCTCTACTGGGACGCCTGGACCGAGGGCGGCGACACCGGCCGGGCCCGTCTGGCCGAGTTCTACCGCCGCCTGGACGGCTATCTGGGCGAGCTCACCGAGAACCTGCCGGTCTCCTGCCCCCTGCTCATGGTCTCGGGCTACGGCATCACCCGCTGCCAGGGCCTGGTGTACCTGAACCACTGGCTGGAGGCCAACGGCTACCTCTTGTTCGGCAAGGGCAAGAAGGAGCTGAAGAACCTGCACGGCGACTCCAAGGCCTACAGCCTGCTGCCCGGCCGCATCTACCTGAACCTGGAGGGACGCGAGCAAAAGGGCTCGGTGGCCCAGGGGCGGCCCTACGAAGACCTGCGCGAGGAGCTGATCCACCGCATCGGCGGGCTGGTGCACCCGGAGAGCGAGCAGCCCCTGGTGGCCGCGGTGCGCCGCCGCGAGGAGGTCTACTCCGGTCCCCAGCTCTCCCGGGCCCCGGATTTGGTGGTGGAGCCCGCTCCGGGCTATGACTTCAAGGCCAACCTGGGCGTGACCGGCCTGGTGGCCCCGCCCGACAAGAGCGGCATGCCCGCCAAGGACGACGCCCTGTTCTATCTGAGCGGGGTCAAGGAGGGTCTGGCCCCGGGCGAGCACCGCCTGGAAGACCTGGCCCCCACCGTGCTCACCCTGCTGGGCCTCAACACCCCGCCCGGCATGGAGGGCTCCAGCCTGTTATGAGCCGGACGGGCTTCACCGTCTGGCTCACCGGTCCCCCTGCTTCCGGCAAAACCACTTTGAGCCGTTTGCTCACCCGCGCCCTGAAGGCGCTGGGCGTCCCGGCCCTATGCCTGGAGGAGGCGGAGTTCAGCGGCCCGGACCCGGCAGGGGCCGCGCGCCAGGCGGCCGGGGCGGCGGCCCAGGCCGTGCGGAGCGGGACCGCCTGCGTGGTGGGCCTGGCCGCGCCCTTTGCCGCCCTGCGCCGCGAGCTGCGGGCCGAACTGGGCGAGTACGTGGAGGTGCACCTGGACTGCCCCCTGGAGCAGCGCATCAACCGCGACCATGAGGGGCGCTACGCCGCGGCCTTGGCCCCGGGCGGGATCGGCCTGGCCGCCCTGGAAGGGCCTTATCAGCCTCCGGCCGACCCGGAGGTGCGCTGCCCCACCGGCCAGGAAGGGCCGGGCGAAAGCCTGGGGCGGGTCTTGGCCTATCTCAGCGAGGCGGGGCTCATCGAGCCGTCACAAGAGGCGGACCCCGGGGAGGTCTACAGCGACCAGGAGGAGGCCGAGGTTGTGGCTAGGCTTAAGGACCTGGGTTATTTGTAGGCTCGCCGTGCCGCTGGGGGGGCGGCCGCGGCAGGCCCCGAAGCAATCCAGCCCCTCACTCCTTTACCAACCTTCGTTTTCTGTTTTTTTCTTGGTCCGCCAGGGCGCCAGGGCGCAAAAAAGCCCCCGGCTTGCGCCGGGGGCCTTGGCTTCGCGCCGGTTGGGCGCTTACTTGCTGTACTTGTCCAGCTGAGAGATGAGCTTCTGAGCCGAGGCCGGCTTGGGGGCCATGTTCTTTTGCAGGATCTGCTCGGCGGTGTAGGACTTGCCGTAGTAGGCCTTGGTGCGCTCCGCGTCGAACTCCAGGCCCGCCCCGTTGAGGGCCACCCCGGCAAAGGCGCCGGCGCTCATGGAGTAGGAGTAGATGTCGCTGTCCTTGCCCGAGAAGGTGCTGCCGCCGCTGGCGGCGCGGCCCACCGGACCCGCGGCCACCGAGGCGTCGCCGCCCAGCTTGGCGTGGCCCTTGAGGATGCCCTTGAGCCCGTTGTCGGTCATGACCATCATCATGAAGTCCGTGGAGGAGGCTCCGATCTGGAAGCCCACGCTGGCTGCGGCGATGGTGTAGAAGGCCGGGCCGGTCCAGGCGCCGCCCACCCGGGCCAGGATCACGCCGGTGCCGCCTTCGCCGCCCACGATGAAGCCGGCCTTTAACACGCCGGGGAAGATGGCCACGGCCTTGGCCTTTTTGAGCAGGCTGCGGGCAACCCCCTTGTCCTCGGTGCCCATCATCTTCATGACCACCACCGAGGCCTCGTCAATCTTGAGGACCGCTTTGTCCTTTTCGGCCGCAAAGGCCACCACCGCCATGGATGCCATGAGGGCCAGGGCAGCGATGCAAGCCACCAGGCTGGTTTTAAAACGCATTACTCTCTCCTCACTGAATTGGTTTTTATTATCCGCTAACCGGGAATTACCTCTCTATAGTTTTAAAGATACGCCCACTGGCAAGAGGGAGGCAAAAAAAATGCGCCGGGAGTCAGGCGGGCAGCCAGTCCCAAGCCGCGCCCGGCCCCCCGGCCGGGGCGTCCAGGCCCAGCCAGGCGGCCAGGGAGGGGAACAGGTCGTAGAGCGAGGCGCCTTGCACCTCTTGTCCGGCCTTGGCCAGGGCCGCGCCTCCGGCCAGGGCGGCCACCAGCACCCCCTGCTGGGCGTGGTTGGCTCCGTCGGGCCCGGTGTCGTTGCCCGCGGTGAAGATGGGCTCCGGGCCGGGCCCCACCGTGGCCAGGGCCCGCCAGGCCAGACCGCCGGGGTGCAGGATCAAGTCCGGGGCCACCCGGTTGACCTGGCGGTAGATGTCCCGGGGGCGATAGACCCGGTTGCCCAGGGGGCGGCCGTCCGGCCCGGCCAGGGCCTCCAGCTCGGCGGCCAGCTGGGCGGCCAGGGCCTCGGCCTGATCCGGGGGCACCGCGCCCGAGGGCTCGCGGCCGGCGATGTTCAGGTAGATGCGGCTGTAATAGCCGCCCTCGGCCCAGGCCCGGGTGCGGGGCCAGTCCACCATCTCCGCGCTCAGGGGGCATGGCTCGGGCGGCGGGTCCTTGAGCTTCAGATAGCCCCGGCCGCGCAGCCATTGGTTCATGCACAGGCCGCCTTGCAGGGTGCGGGCCCCGTGGTCGCTGACCACCAGCACCAGGGTCTCGGGGGGCAGGGTGGCCACCAGCTCGCCCACCAGGCGGTCGATGAGGGCGTAGTGCCCGGCCAGGGCGGCCTCGTCGCCCCAAAAGGCGTGGTGCAGCCGGTCCGGGGACATCTCCACCATCATCAACAGCTCGGGCTCGTACAGGCCCCGCAGGCCGTGGGCCACGGCAAAACGGCGGCGGGCCATGACCTCCAGTTGCTCAAGAAGCTCCTCGCGGGGCGCGGAGCGGAAATCCTTGATGTCGTAAAGGTATTCCCCGCCGGCCCAGCGCTTGAGCCGCGGCCCCAGGCTGGCGGGCCACACCCCGGCCCTGGAGCCGGACGGGGTCAGGGGCCCGGCCACCATGGCCCCCTTGAGCGGCGCGGCGGGAAAGGTGAGCGGCCAGCCCAGCACAACCGAGGTGAGCCCCGCCCGCCCGGCCAGGTCCCACAGGCGGGGAGCGGTGACCATCTCCGCCGTGGCCGTGTCCAAGGGGCCGTGGGAGTGGTCGCTCCGGTTGCGGAAGCCGTAGATGCCCAGCTGGCCCGGGTCCTGGCCGGTGGCCATGCACATCCAGGCGGGCACGGTGATGGGCGGGATGCAACTGGTGAGGCGGCCCCAGCGGCCCCGGCCGCGCAGGGAGCCGAGAAAGGGCATGCGCCCGGCCAGGGAGCCGAAGGCCAGGGAGGGCTCCAGGCAGTCCAGGCCGATCACCGCCACCCGGCGGGGGCTCATGGCTTTTCCCGCTTGAGGGATTGCTGAAAGCGCCGGAGCTGGGCCTGGTAGTACTCCCGCCGGTTGGGGGGATTGGCGGCCAGGGCGGCGCGGGCCGCGGCCACCGCGCGGCGGGGGTCGCCATTGACGAAATAGGCCTCGGCCAGGGTGTCCCAGATGTGGGCCGAGGGCGAGAGGGTAACCGCCTGGCGGGCCAGGGCCAGGGCGCGGCGGGGGTCCCGGAGCTTCGGGTCCTTGGCCGTGGCCAGGCACCAGGCCAGGCCGTTGATGACCTCCGGGTCGCCCGGAGCCAGGGCCAGGGCGCCCTCCATGCGGGCCAGGCCCTGCCGCTGTCGCCCCTGTTCGAACAACAGCGCGCCCAGTTGCATCTGCAAGCGGGCGTCGTGGGGGTGAGCCGCGATCTCCTGTTCCACCAGGCGGGTCACCGTGGACTGCTTCACCCGCTGCTCCAGGCCCAGGGCGTCCAGGGCCAGGCCGCCGGCGATGGTCAGGGCCAGGGCGATGTAGAACACCTTGAGTCCCTTGGCGATCAGCCGCGCCTGGTCCGCGATGCGCTGGGGCTGGGCCTCGGCCCGGCGCAGGGCCTGAACCCGCTGGGCGATGGAGAAGTGGTGCCAGGAAGGGGCGTCGCGGGTGTCGCCGGACATGGAGGCGATGCGCTCCAAGGCCCCCACCAGGGGATCGGCCGTGCCCATCACCCGGAGGGAGAACAGGTCGGCCTGCCGCTCGAAATGGCGCATGAAAAAGCCCATGACCAGGCGCAGGTACACGATGAGCAGCACCACCAGGGGCAGGGCCAGCAGGATGCTCATGGCTCCGCCCGCCCCCTCGCTGGACAGGATCTCCAGGCCCCAGGCGCTGCCCGCCAGCCACCAGACCAGGAGGCTCATCAACAGGCTCATGGGCCCGGCCAGGGCGTAGGCGGCCAGGAAAAAGCCCATGAAGAACATGAGGTAGTACCACAGGTGCTTCAGGCGCACGTGGCCCGCCTCGTGGGCCACCACCCCGGCCAGCTCGTCGTTGTCCAGGGCCTCGGCCAGGGCGGGGGTGATGAGCAGATAACGCAAACGGGGCGCCAGGCCCAGCACCCCGGCGGTAAGCAGGCGGCCGCCCATCAGGGGCCAGGCCAGCAAGCCGGCCACCGAGACTCCGGTGTGCTCCAGCACCGTGGCGCACACCGAGCGCACCCGGCCATCGGGCAGGGGGGTGCAGCCCCACCAGCGCTTGACCAGGGCCGGGAAGAACAGGGCCAGGGCCCCCACGAACACCACCAGATAGGCCAGCCCGCCCAGGCCGGAGTCCAGCCAGGCCCGGGCCCCGGGCCACAGGTGCACGAGGAGGTCGCGGCACAGGCTCACCGCGAACCAGGGGAAGATGACCGGGGCCACCATGCGCACCTGGCCGCCCAGATAGTCGCGGCGGCCCAGGCCGCCCATGCCCGAGGCATGCTCCAGGCGGTGGGCCGCGCTCCACACCACGGCCAGCAGCAGCAGGTAGAGCCCCACCGCCAGCAGGCCGCGCGCCGTCTCCCAGGTGCCCACCAGGGGCCAGGTCATGAGATGGGCCTTCAGGTCGGCCACGGTGATCATCAGGAGCAGGCACAGGATGGCCGCGCCGTGCAGCTGGGCCACCAGGCGGCGGGCCCGGGCGGCCGGAGCGCGGCGGGCGGAGTCCGCGCGGCCCAGGTGCATGCTCACCGACAGGCGCGCCCCCACCCACAACAGGGCGGCCAGGGCGGCGCTGGCCAGATAGCTCTCCCACGGGCCCAGGGCGGGGCGGCCGGGCTGGTAGGCCTCGAAGACCACCATCACCAGGATGAAGGCTATGATCTGGGCGAATAGCAAGGCGGCTCCGTTAGCCCCGGCATTCCACGGGGCCCGTGTGTCCGGCCGCGCCAGCCGCCGCCCCACGGCGTCGCGGGCCGCGCTCGGGCCTCGGCGTGGGGTTGGCTACGGCCGCGGCCCTCGCGTGGCGGCGCGCCGCTGGCGGCTGGCCGTGCCGGAGGTGCTTACAAACTGTACCACGATAATGCGGGCGCGTTGCTCATAACGGCACTGCGTGTTGGCGCTCATGGTTCAAGGCCATCCGGCCCTCATGGAATATCGGGAGTAGGGGCGGCCGGGGGGGCTGGCCGTGAAAAGCCAAGGCCCGGGCCTGTACATGGCCCGGGCCCCGCTTGGCTGGCAAAAAATGGCGGAGAGAGAGGGATTCGAACCCTCGGTGGAGCTTTTAACCCCACACTCGCTTAGCAGGCGAGCACCTTCGGCCTCTCGGTCATCTCTCCGCGGCCGGTTCCCAAACATCTGCATCGCCACCCGGAGGCGGCGCTTTTATGTGTTGGCGGAGGGAGTAGGATTCGAACCCACGGAGCCTTGCGGCTCAGCGGTTTTCAAGACCGCCGCCTTCGACCACTCGGCCATCCCTCCGCGATGCCTGACAATAATACCAGAGGGAGGATGTGCGCCGGGCCGTGGGGCCTGTTTCCGGCCCCGCTTAACGAGCTTATGTACCACCCACCCCCCGAAGGCGTCAACCGTTTCCGGTGCTTGGGTTCCGGGGGGGCCGGCTTTCCACCCGGGCCGAACGCTCCAGGTCGATGATGTTGCGCCCGGGCAGGTACTCCTTGGTCTCGTAGCGCACGATGCGCCCGAAGCGCTCCACCAGCTCGGCCAGGCTGAGCGCGTCGGTCCGCATGCGCCGGGCCTGGCGCTTCAAGTCCTCCGTCTGGTCATACATAAGCATAAGTTCGCTGCTGGCCAAAAGCGAGGTGAGCGGCTGGTTCAGCTCGTGGGCCGCGGCCCCGGCCAGCTCCACCACCCCGGCCAGGCGGGCCGCTTCCTGGCGTTGCTCGTCCAGGCGGCGGCGGTGGCTGATGTTGCGCAGGCTCAGGCAGGTGAGCTCCGGGTCCAGGCAAACCGCCAGCAGCTCGAAGGCGCTCTGGCCCGACCGGCCTCCGGAGGGCAGCTCCACCTCCTCCCGGGCCACCTTGCCCCGGGCCACCCACTCCATGAGGTCGCGGCCCCAGGCCATGCGCTCGGGGGGCAGCAGGTCCAGCCAGGGCTTGCCCTGGGGCGGCAGGCCGCCGCTGAGCAGTTGGGCCGCCGCCCGGTTGGCCATGATCACCTTGCCCGCCCCGTCCACCAGCAGGATGGAGTCCGGGCTGCCCTCCACCACCGCGCGCAGGCGGGCGGCGGAGCGCTGCTGTTCGCGCTCGGCGGCCAGGCGGGCGGTTATGTCCTCCATGAGCACCAGGTGCCGCTGGCCGGCCAGGCCCACAGAGCGGAAGAGCACGTCCTTTTCTTCGCCCCCGGCGCAGGTGACACGGAAGATGCGCTCGCGCACCAGGCCCTCGCCCGAGGTGGCCAGGTAGGCCTTCCAGGCGGCGGCCGCCTGGCGCCGCCGGGCGGGTTCGGGAAAAGCCAGGGCCATCCAGGAGCGGCCGTCGGGCACCTGTTCGGGGGTGTAGCCGAACATGCGGCCGAAAGCGGGGTTGGTGTAGAGGTAGTTGCCCTGGTGGTCCAAAAAGGCCAGGCCCAGGGGCGACTGCTCGCTGAGGATGCGGAAGCGTTCCTGCTCCTGGGCCAGGGCCTCGGCCATCTGGCGGGACTCCAGGCTCAACAGCTCCACCTGGCGCACGTGCTGGTTGAGGCTGTCCACCAGAAAGCGGGCCCGCCGGGCGTTGACCCCGTAGAGCATGGTCTTGAGGCGCTCCCTGTAGGGCAAATGGACCCAGGACATGCGCCAGAGGCTGGCCGGAGCGCCCTGGAAGAAGCAGGCCTCCTCCTCCAGGCTGGCCGGGTGGCGGCCGAAGCACAGGGGCAGGGCGGCAAGGCATCCCATGGTGAACTGGCAGTTTATGTGGCTCAGGCAGGGGTTCTCGTGCCAGGTCACGTGAAGCAGGCAGCCGTCTTCGGTGAGGTCGGTGACCTTTATGGATCTGATGGAGCGGCTGAAGCGGTGGATAAGCCAGGGCGCCCCCCGGGCCAGGTTGGCCGGGCTGCCGACCAGGCGTATGAACAGGCTCTTGAGCGGCCCCCAGGTGTTAAAGGCCATGGCCTCGAAGGCGATGGAGTAGGGCGCCAGGGGATCGGCGAAGATGTCGTCCCGGGCCCGGCGCAGCAGCTCGCTGAAGGCATCGATGGGCACCCAACCGCTCCGGTGAGTCAACACCTCCTCCACCCGGCGGGGTTCCAGGCCGGTCAGCTCGTCCATGCCCTCCAGCAGGCCGGCCACCGCTTCGGGGCGTCGGCGGTGGACATAAGAGATGACCGCGCTGGTGTTGAAGGTGCTGGTCAGGCGCCGGTCCATGGGCTACTTTTCCCCCCGCGATGAACAATGAGAATAAGTATCTAAAACATATGCCGGAAAAGGCAAGTGAATTAAACGGGGCCGGTCCATGCGGCGGGCTGGACGCCTCGCGGGGCTTGTAGTAAATTGGAACCTGCGCCGGCCAGGGTATCCTAGGTATTTGCTAGGAATGGCAGGCGGTATTGTTGTTAACCACAACTGATGCGCGACCGGGCCGCAGCGCCGGTTCGCGGGTCCGGGCGGCTATTGCCGGCCGGACGGGCGGCCGCGGCCCGGTTTCGAGCGTTTAATTTATCCATGGAGCGAGAAGACATGGACGGCAAAAAGGCTCCCAACGTCTCGGGCGTGGACAGCCCCGGTCGCAGGACCGTTTCCAGCATCTGCGGCATGTGCGCGGTGCGCTGTCCCATCCAGGTGGAGGTGGAGGACGGCCGCGTGGTGTGGATTCAGGGCAACCCCAACGACAAGGGCATGGGCACCAGCCTGTGCGCCAAGGGCGCGGCGGGCATAGCCCTTGAGTACGACGACGAGCGGCCCCAATACCCCCTGATCCGCACCGGCCCCCGGGGGAGCGGCCAGTGGCGGCGGGCCAGCTGGGACGAGGCCCTGGACTACATCGCCGACAAGCTCAAGGATGTGATCGGCAAGTACGGCGGCAAGGGCGTGGCCCTTTCCGACCGGGGCGGGCCTTTCAACGACCTGCACAAGACCTTCCTCAAGTCCCTGGGTTCGCCGAACTACTTCAACCACGACTGCACCTGCGGCCGCAACACCCACCACGCCGCCAAGAGCCTTTTCGGCATGGGCCGCAAGGACTGGGGCATGGACATCAAGAACACCAAGCACTTGGTGCTCTTCGGCCGCAACATGATCGAGTCGCTCCAGGTGAAAGAGGCCAAGGACTTCATCGCGGCCATGAGCAAGGGAGCCAAGTGCACCTACATCGACGTGCGGGCCACCCTCACCGCCTCCAAGGCCTCGCGTTTCTGGATGATCCGGCCCAACACCGAATATGCCCTGAACCTGGCCTGGATCCATGTGGTCCTGGCCGAGAATCTCTATGACGCGGATTTCGTGAGCAAATGGGTGGTGGGCCTGGACGAGCTGGAGAGCTTTGTCCAGGAATACACCCCCGAGTGGGCCGAGAAGGTGACCGGGGTGCCGGCCGAGGAGATCAAGGCCGCCATCCGCGAGATCGCCGCCGACGCCCCCCAGGTGATCTTCCACGCCGGGTGGATGACCGCCCGCCACCGCCAGAGCTTCCACGTAAGCCGCACCTCCCACATCCTCAACGCCCTGATGGGCAACTTCGAGGTGAGCGGCGGGCTGATCGCCGCCAAGGGCCCGGGCGACTACGACCTTCCGGGCATAAACAAGCTCGAAGACCGGGCGCCCAAGGCCGAGGACCCGCGGGTGGACGGAGTCGGCACCAAGTTCAAGCACTTCGACTCCGGCCCGGGCCTGTTCCACCTGTTCTTCCCGGCCCTGGAAAGCGGCGACCCCTACCAGGTGGGAGCCTACTTCGCCTACCGCCACGACCCCCTGACCAGCCTGCCCGACCCCGACGCCATGCAAAAGGCCATGGACAAGCTGGACCTGCTGGTGTCCATCGACGTGAACTATTCCGAGACCGCCTGGTACGCCGACGTGATCCTGCCCGAGGCCACCTATCTGGAGCGCGGCAGCCTGGTCGCCCAGAAAAAGGGCGGCAAGCCCAGCTTGCAGGTCAGGGACCAGTGCATCGCCCCGCGCCTGGACGCCCGGCCGGCCTGGTGGATCTTCCGCGAGATACTCCGGCGGCTGGACAAGAGCGAGGCCCTGGAGTTCGAGACCCTGGAAGACATCTGGCGCTACCAGCTGGAGGGCACCGGGGTGAGCCTGGACGAGCTCAGGGAAAAGGGCGTGATCGGCCTGGCCGACAAGGCCATAATGCGCGACCGCGACAGCGGCCTGGGCTTCAAGACCGGCTCGGGCAAGGTGGAGATCATCTCCCCGGTGCTCACCGAGGCCGGCCTGCCCAGCCTGGCCCCCTTCCACGAGCCCCCGGCCAAAAAGCCGGGCCAGTTCAGCCTGGTCTTCGGCCGGGTGGGGTGGCTGGCCCACGGCCAGAGCACCAACAACCCGCTGCTTAACGAGCTGATGCCCGAAAACGCCCTGTGGATCAACGACAAGGTGGCGGCCGAGCTGGGCATCTCCGACGGGGACACCATCAAGGTGGCCAGCGACGGGGCCGAGGCGGTGGGCAAGGTTAAGCTCACCGAGTTCATCCACCCCGAGGCGGCCTTCATGGTGCACGGCTTCGGGCGCACCGTGCCCCTGCAGACCCGCGCCTACAAAAAGGGCATGGCCGACCAGCGCCTGATGAAGGGCATGCTGACCAGCTATGACCCGGCCGGCGGGGGCAACACCCTCACCGAGACGGTGGTGACAGTTACCAAGGCCTAGCGGCCGGGTGAAGCGAATAACCCTCACCTCGTGAGGAGACAAATGAGCAAGTACTTCCTTTTGCAAGACTCGGAGCGCTGCATAGGCTGCCTGGCTTGCGAGATTCACTGCAAGAGCAACAAGAACCTGCCGGTGGGCCCGACCCTGTGCAAGAACATGTCGGTGGGCCCGGTGGCGGTGGAGGACGTGCCCCGGGTGCGCTTCGTGTTCATGCCCTGCTTCCATTGCGAGGAGCCCTGGTGCCTGAACGTGTGCCCCTCGGGAGCCATCCAGCGCCGGGCCAAGGACGGCATCGTGTTCATCGAGCCCAGCCTGTGCATCGGATGCAAGAGCTGCATCACCGCCTGTCCCTGGGGGGCCTGTCAGTGGGACCCCGCCACGGCCAAGGCGGTCAAGTGCGACTACTGCATGGACCGGTTGGACCAGGGCCTCAATCCGGCCTGCGTGACCAAGTGTCTGACCCAGTGCCTGGAGTTCGGCAGCGCCGATAAGCTGCCCACCGGACAACGGGAGCGCTTCGCCGCCCAGGTGGCCCGCGACCACTTCAACCCCAAGGTCTAAACGGCGCCCCGGGGCGGGGAGGCGCCGGCCATGAAGCGCCTCCCCCCGCCGGGGGATGAACCGCCACCGCGAGGCAGCAGATATGGCTCCCCAAGCACCCTCATCCATTCCCCACTCCCTCTTGGAGCGCATTAAGCGCCCCGGCCTGGAAGATCTGGACAACTACCTGGCCGCCGGGGGCTTCGAGCTGCACCAGTTGGACCCGCTGAGCGGGGTGAAGCAGCTCAGGGCGGCGGGCCTGCGCCGGCGCACCAGCCCGGCCGAGCCGGTGTTTCACTCCTGGTGGTCCTTTTGCCAGCAGGGGGGGCAGGGCGCCATGGTGGTGGACGCCCGCCGCCGCGACACCCTGTCCCAGGCCGAGGACCGTCTGCTGGGCCGCGACCCCTACGGCCTCATCGAGGCCCTGTACCTGGCCCACCTGGCCAGCGGGGCCGGCGAGGCCCTGGTGCTGTTGGACCCCAGCCTGGCCGCGCACCGGCCGGTGCTTCTTAACGCCATGGCCGAGCTCAATTGGCGGGGCCTGCCCGCGGGCGGCGCCTTTGAGCTGGAGGTCCGGGTGGGCTCGCTGTTCGAGGCGCCCGCCCCCGACGCCGCCCCCCGCCTGACCTGCTGCGTGGAGACCTGGTACCAAATCAAGCGCATCCTCACCCACCCCGACCTGGCCTCCGCGCCGGGCGGCGAGGCGGGCACCCGCCTGATCACCGTGGGCGGGGCGGTGAACCGCTCCGGCCTGGTGGAGGTGTCGGTGAGCGACACCCTGGGCACCATCCTGAACCTGGCCGGGGGCCTGGACCCCAAGGTATCGCCCCGGGCCCTGGCCCTGGACTCCGGGGCGGGCGGCTTTTTGCCCCCGGAGATGACCGGCCTTTCCCTGGACCCCGAGGAGATGATGAGCGCCGGGGCCAACCCCGGCTTCGGCACCCTGATGGCGGTGGGCCCGGAGCGCTGCCTGGTGGAGCTGACCCGCAAGGCCCTGATCCGCCTGGCCCAGTTGGGCGAGCATCCCTCCGAGGCCTCGCGCACCCTCACCTGGCACGCGGTGCGCCTGATCATCCAGCTGGCCCTGCGCCGGGGCGGCCCGGAGACGGTGGAGCAGTTGGAGGCCATCGCCGAGCGCCTGGAGGGCATGAACTCCCCGGCCGCCTGGCCGCTGACCTCCAGCCTGCGCAATTTCCGCGACGAGTGGATCTCCCACGCCCAGGGCACCTCCTGCGCGGCCCTGGACTGCCTGCGGCCCCTGGTGGCCCCCTGCCACGCCACCTGTCCGGCGGGCATCGACATCCCCTCCTTCATGGCCCTGATCGGCCAGGGGCGTTATTCCGAGGCGGTGGAGGTGATGCGCCGCGACAACCCCCTGTCCTACATCTGCGGCCTGGTGTGTCCGGCCCCCTGCGAGAAATCCTGCCTGCGCCAGGAGCTGGACACGCCCATCAGCATCCGGGCCATGAAGGCGGTGGCCTGCCGCCACGCCCTGGAAGAGGACGGCGGCTATCCCAAGCCCCAGGCGGCCCCGGCCAGCGGTCACAAGGCCGCGGTGGTCGGCGGCGGTCCGGCCGGACTGACCTGCGCCTTTTTCCTGGCCCTGGCCGGCCACCAGGTGACCCTGTTCGAGGCCCAGGAGGTCATGGGCGGCACCGCCTTTTTGGGCATCCCGGCCTACCGCCTGCCCCGGGAGGTGATCGCGGCCGAGGTGGAGGCCATCGCCGAGGTGGGGGTGGAGATGAACACCGGCCAGGCCCTGGGCCGCGACTTCACCCTGGAAGACCTGCGCGGCCAGGGCTACGAGGCGGTGTTTTTGGGCATAGGGGCCCACGAGGGCTATCGCCTGGGAATCCCCGGCGAGGCCGAGAACACCCCGGTGCACGACGCCATCACCTTCCTCCGGGAGGTTTCCCTGGGCACCCAGGGCGCTCCGGCCGGCAAGGTGGTGGTGGTGGGCGGCGGCAACGCGGCCATGGACGCGGCCCGCACCTGCCGCCGCCTGGGCTGCGAGGTGACCATCAGCTACCGCCGCACCCGCGGCGAGATGCCGGCCCACGACGAGGAGATCGACGACGCCCTGGCCGAGGGCATCGACATCGCCTTCCTCACCATGCCCCTGGAGGTGATGGGCACCGGCGGCAAGGTGACCGGCCTCAAGTGCCTGCGGGCCGAGCTGGGACCGGCCGACATCACCGGCCGCCGCCGCCCCCAGCCGGTGGAGGGCAGCGAGTTCGTCATGGAGGCCGGGGCCATAATCGCGGCCATCAGCCAGCGGCCCGACCTGGCCTGCCTGGGCCCCTGGGCCCAGGACGAAAACCTGTGCGCCAAGACGGTCAACGCCGATCCCCTGAGCGGCCAGACCTCCCTGGGCTGGCTCTATGCCGGGGGCGACGACGTGACCGGCCCGGCCACGGTGGTGGAGGCGGTGGCCGCGGGCAAGCGGGCCGCCCTGGCCATGGGCGCCCAGTTCGAGGGCAAGACCCTGGACCCGGCCCTGCTCTACCCCACCCCCCGGGCCACGGTGGAGCCCATGCTGGTGGAGGCCGAGGAAAAGGCGGCCCTCAAGCGGCCGGCCATACCCATGCTGCCCCCCGCCGAGCGGGCCGACAGCTTTGTGCAGGCCGAGCTGGGGCTCACCGACGAGATGGCCCTGAGCGAGGCCCGGCGCTGCCTGCGCTGCGACGTGTGCATCGGCTGCGGCCTGTGCCAGACCGCCTGCGCCGAGATGGGGGTGGGCGCCCTGCAGATCCGCGAGACCCCGGCCAACCGGGGGGCGCTGATCGACTTTCACCGGGCGGCCGACCGCTGCATCGGCTGCGGGGCCTGCGCCGCCGCCTGTCCCACCGGGGCCATCAGGCTCATGGACCAGGCGGGCCTGCGCAAGACCACCCTGGCCGGCACGGTGCTCCGGGAGCTGCCCCTGCTTAACTGCGACGCCTGCGGCAAGCCCTACGTGCCCCAGCTTTACCTGGACCGGGTGGCCAGCCGTTTGAGCCCACGGCAGAAACAGGGACGCTCCGAGGAAGTGATCTGTCCAGAATGCGCCCGCCGGCGCCAGGCCCGGAGCTTCGCCGGGCGCTTCTAACCCGGCTTGCCAAATTCCGGCCCGGCTGGTTAGGCTGGCCTCAGAGCGAAGGGAGGCGCCCATGGCCCACACGACCATCGGCCGATTCATGGAGTTCCGCCCGTCCTGGCAGTCCTTCGGGGTGTGGTACTTCGGCATCTTCCTGTTTTTGGTGGGGCCCCTGGTAAATCCGGACACCTTCATCTCCGAGGCGGCGGGGCAGCTCATCGCCTCCCTGCTGGCCGCCTACGTGATTGTCACCCGCTTCACCCGCATCTACCGGGTGAGCCAGGACACGGTGGAGGTGGAGAGGAGCTTCCCCTCCCACCTCAAGCAGACCGCGCCCATCGTGAACATCACCCGGGTGGACCTGAGAAGGGGCATCGCCCAGCGGGTGATGAACGTGGCCCACGTGCACCTGCACGTAAAGAGCCCGGAGGGCGAGCAGGTGCTGCGCCTGAGCGGGGTGCCTTCGCCGGACCGCTTCCGGCGGGTGCTGTTGGACCGGGGGGCCGGCGACGAGCGGGTCTATGGGGCCTTCCGCTCCTGAGCCCGCATATTTCATGGGGGCTGGGCGGCACAAGCAATTAATCGGCGCGCAGGGAGCCTTGTGAGCAAAGCACCAGGGTTGCCGGGGGATGACTTGCCCCACCGTATGCCGTTGGCCGGCGCGGCCGGACGCCCGGCGCGGGTGGGATATGGGGGCTAGCGCTTGGCGGGCGGCGCGGGTGCGGTTTTTGGAAAGCGGCCGCTCTTGCCAGACCCCGCTGGCCCTGGACCTGGGCCGGGGATGGCTCGCGGTGAGCATCCTGGGCGAGGAGCTGGTGACCGGGGTGGAGCCGGCCGCGCCGGTCCGGCGGCGCTGGCGCCTGGTTGATGAAGCGGGCGGGCTGCACCTGCTGGCCCCGGACCCCGAGGGCGGCTGGCGGGTGAGACCCTGGGGCGCGGGGGCCGCAAAGGTTTGACAGCCGGGCGTGGCGCGTGCTACCTAGGAATAAGCGGTTGCCGCCTCCGGGCGGGAGCGGGCCGCTACCCAAGCATAAGAATTCAATATCCCCTAAGTGAGGAGATAATCATGGTGGCCTTGGTCGGTGGATTAATAGCTCTGCTGTTGGGAATCATCGGCATCTTCGCCTGGTGGGACGAGTTCCTGTGGCTGCTCAAGGGCGTGATCCCGCCCATCCTGATCCTGGGCGGCGTGCTGGCCGCCTATCTGGGCGCCGAGGAGATGAAGGACAAGCGCCGCGCCGAGAGCGAGCCGGTGATGGAGCCCTTCACCCCCGCGGACGGCGGCGGCGACGACGATGCCGAGCGCTATAAGCAAGAGGTGGCCGAGCTCAAGGCCAAGCTGGCCGCCATGGAGGAGTCGGGCGAGGAGAAGCCCCAGGAGTAGGCTCCTCTCCCTTCCGGCAAACGATTAGATAGGGACGCGCCTTTGGTGCGTCCCTATTTTTGCGCCCGCGCCGCCCGCCACTCCCAGTCGGCCACCCCGTTCACCGCTTTTTTGAGGGCCGGGCCTTGCAACCAGGCCCGCGCCGCCGGCTCCCCGCGCACATAGGCGTCCGCAAAGGCCGAGACGGCCATGAGGATGAGCTGGTGATAGCGGGCCTCGTCGGCCGGGCGGTCCGGCCCCACGGAGCGCCCCAGGGGGGTGCGGTGGTCGCCCTGGCGCAGCCACAGCAAATATTGGTCGGCCCGGCGGATGTGGTCAAAGGGCACCCGCCGCCGCGCGGCCGGGGTGGTGCCCAGGCGGGCCTCGTCTTGCCCGCCGCTGATGTGCAGGCCGGGCAGGGCGATGGGGCCGTACATGACTTTGGGGTCGGCCTCGGCGGGCACCGGCGGGCTCAGGGCGACGAAGGCCCTGAACAGGGGCTCGCGCAGCATGCCACCCCCCCCGAAGTCCTGCCCCGCCGCGATGAGCGCGCTCAAGGCCCCCATGGAGTGCCCGGCCACCCCGGCGCGGGCCAGGTCCAGGCGGCCTTGCCAGGGGCCGGGGCCACGGTTGAGCACGGCCAAGCGGTTCAGGGCGAAGGAGAGGTCCCCGGCCCGCAGGCGGTAGTTCTCCGGGTCGCGGCCCGCCTGCCACAGGGCCCAGAAGGTGCTGAACAGGTTGTTTCCTCCCACATCGCCGTCGCTGCCCGCGTGTTGCAGGGTGATCGCCGCATAGCCGTGGCCGGCCAGATGGCGGGCGATGTAGGTCATGGCCTCGCGGTTGTCCCCCAGGCCGTGGGAAAAGAGCATCACCGGCCAGGGGCCGGGCGCGCCGTCCGGGCGGTAGAGCTTCACCGGCACGCCGCGCCGCCGGGCCTGGTCTTGCCATTTTTCGTGGCTTTGGATCACCGGCCAGGGACCGGGCTGGGGCGGGTCCAGGGGCGGGCTCCAGGCCCGGGCCGGAAGCGGGGCCAGGAGCAGGAGCAGCAGAAGCGAAGCAACGAGTCGGAGGCGGGGTTTCATGAGCCCAGTTTAGCAGCAAAAAGGGGCGGCCCAAAGCGGGCCGCCCCTGGTTTTCGAGTCAGGCGCTCAGGCCGGGGCCGGAGCGGGCCCCGCCGGACGCCACACCTTTTGCATGACCCCCACCAGCACCAACAGGCCGAAGCCCAGCGAGTCCACCACCCAGGCGGGAATGACCCCGCCGCCGGGCAGCACGATGTCCGGCCAGAACAGCAGGCCCGCCGCCAAGACCAGTATCGCCGTCTCCGGCACGGTGGCCTTGCGGAACAAATAGCGGTCCAGGGCGGCGGCAAAGGCCACCAGGCCGCACAGGGTGGTGATCCAGGTGAAGATCACCGGCCAGTGCATGAGCTCGTAGTCCTTGCCGTTGGCGATGCCCAGCATGGGGCGGTAGGCCATGATGATGGGGATGATGTAGAGCCCCTTGGCCAGCTTCCACGAGGTGAAGGCGGTCTGCATGGGGTTGGCCCCGGCCACCCCCGCCCCGGCAAAGGAGGCCAGGGACACCGGCGGGGTCACGTTGGCGTCCTGGGAGTACCAGAACACGATCATGTGAGTGACCAGCAGCGGCACCCCCAGGTCCAGCAGGGCCGGGCCGGCCAAGGTGGCCAGCACGATGTAGGAGGCGGTCACCGGCAGGCCCATGCCCAGCACCAGGGAGGCCGCCCCGATGAGCAGGATGGCCAGGGCCTCGATGCCGAAGGAAAGGTCCAGCACCAGGGAGGAGAACTTGAGCCCCATGCCGGTGAGGGTGACCATGCCCACGATGATGCCCGCCGCGGCGCAGGCCACCGAGACCATGACGGCGTTCTTGGCCCCGCGCTCCAGGCCGGTGACGATCATCATGCCCTCGGTCTTGGCCAGCTCCCCGGCGCTGATGCGCGTCTCGCTGATGTCCTTGACCACCCCCTTGTTCACGGTCCAGCGCACGATGTTGGCCAGGATGCTGGCGGCCAGGGTGCTCAGCACGGCCACGAAGCCGGCCATCATGGGCGAGTAGTTGGCCATGAGCACGTAGATGAGGATGCCCACCGGGATGATGAAGTGCAGGCCGCCCTTGATAACCTTCCAGGCCTTGGGCAGCTTGTCCTTGGGCTGGCCCATGATGCCCTGCTTCTGGGCCTCGAAGTGCACGAACAACAGCACCGTGAAGTAGTAGAGGATGGCCGGCACCAGGGCCACCTTGATGATGGTCAGGTAGCTGGTGTTGGTGAACTCGGCCATGAGGAAGGCCCCGGCCCCCATGATGGGGGGCATGAGCTGGCCGCCGGTGGAGGCGGCCGCCTCGATGGCCCCGGCCACATGGGGCCGGTAGCCCACCCGTTTCATCATGGGGATGGTGAACGAGCCGGTGGCCACCACGTTGCCCACCGCCGAGCCGGACACCGAGCCCATGAAGCCCGATGCCAGCACCGAGGTCTTGGCCGGGCCGCCCGAGAAGCGGCCGGTGAGGGCGTAGGCCAGGTCGATGAAGAAGTTGCCCCCGCCGGTGACCTCCAAAAAGGCCCCGAAAAGCACGAACACGAAGACAAAGGTGGCCGCCACCCCCAGGGGCAGGCCGAAGATGCCTTCGGTGGTCAGCCACAGGGTGGTGGCGATGCGCTCCACGCTGTAGGGCTTGTGCAGGAACATGTCGAGCAGGTAGGGCTCGTAGTAGATGCCGTATAGCCAATAGCCCACCGCGGCCAGGCCCACCAGCAGGGTGAGCCAGCTCTTGGGCGAGTTGCACAGGCGGGCGAAGAGCATGCAGCCCAATACCGCCAGGATCACGTCGCCCATGGTGTAGGCGTAGATGAGCGCGGCCAGGCATATGCCGGCCATGACCCCGCCGATGACCCGGCGGCAGGCCTCCAGGGTCAGGATGACTCCGGCCACGCTGATCCATACGTCGGCCTGGAGCCAGTCGCCCTGGCGGGCGAAAATCTCGTTGAGGTTGGAGCAGATGTACCAGACGCAGTAGACCGAAACCGCGACCAGCACCCAGTCCAGGATGTTCCAGAAATTCAGGCGGTCCTTGCGGGCCCAGGGTCCGATGGGACGCAGCAGGAAGGTAAGGCTGAGGATGGCTCCCAGGTGGAGCGAGCGCTGCACCAGGGCGGTGAGGGGACTGACCCCCGCGGTGTAGAGCTGGTAAAGGCTCAGGCACACCGCCAGAACCATGACCACTTTGGCCACCGCGTTGACCAGGGCCTTGTTGGGCCCCAATTCGCCCGCCGCGTCAGCGGCATTCACGGTTGTATTCATCTATGGCTCCCGCGTGTGGGGGGTGGCCTCCCTGGGAACCAGCCGGTGCCAGAGCCTGCTTAGCAGGCTCTCCGGCTGGGCCGAGAAGATCACCGCCTGGTGGGGGGCCACGGCGCTGAGGTTGCTTGCCGTGCCCCGCCACAAGATGGTGTGGTCCACTCCCGGGCTGCCCACGCGAAGGACGAAGTCGCCCGTGGGCAGGTGCATGTCGGTAATGGCTTCGTAGGGGCCGCGCATGATCATGCGGCCCACCCCGGGCATCTTGCCCATGCCAGCCCCGTACTTGAGGTAGCGCTCTTCCTCGATGAAGATGCGTCCCCTGGAGTCCACGCTGTGCTCTTCCCAGATGGGGGCGTTTTCCACCGAGTGGTAGTAGTGGAGGGTGAAGCGCTCGCCGGGGTTCAAAGGCAGAACCAACAAGGGCGGACCACCCTTCACCGGAGTGATGCCGAGCACCACCCCGCCGGGCAACAGAAACAGGGCTGTTAAAATCAGGGCCAGCCCGGCCAGCCCGATGAGGGCTGGCCAGACCGGCCGGGGTTTTGGGTTCATTTAGGGCTTCAGGATGTCGGGAACCGTGATGCCACGCTCCTTCAGGGCCTTGATGGTGCCCGGGTGCAGCGGAATGGGGCTGTACTTGATCGCGTTCTCCGGGGTGGTGTAGGCCGCCGAGGGGTGGATCTTCATCAGGTAGTCCTTGTGATTCCACAGGGCGTTGACCAGCTTGTAGACCAGCTCGGTGTCCAGAGACTTCTGCACGATCATCACGTTCCACACGCCGATGGTGGGAACCGGCTTGTCCACGCCGCGGTACACGCCGCCGCCCAGGTCCACGCCCATGTAGGTCTTCACCGCGCCGGTGATCTTCTTGATCTGCTCGGGGGTGAAGGCCAGGATGCGGATGTCGTGGGTGGTGGCCAGGTCCATGATGGAGCTGGTGCCCGGGCCCACCGACCAGACGCCCACCTGGATGGTGCCGTCGCGCAGGGCGTTGGCGGTCTCGGTGAAGCTCAGCCGCTTGTCGTCATAAGAGCCCTTGGCAATGCCCAGGGCCTTGAACACCGCCTCGGCCATGAAGTTGGTGCCCGAGCCGGGGCTGCCGCTGGAGATGCTCTTGCCCTTCACCTGCTCGATGTTGGTGATCCCGCTTTTCTTGAGGGTGACCACCTGGAGCAGGTTGGGGTACATGATGGCCATGGACAGGATCCGGTGCTTCTTGCCCCGGAACTTGCTCAGGCCCTTGTAGCCGGCCAGGGCGACGCCGCCCATGACCTCGCCGATCACCGTCTCGCCCTTGTCGGCCAGCTTGACGTTTTCCACGCTGGCTCCGGTGACCTCGGCCACCGCCTTGACGCCCTTGACGTACTTGGACCAGACCTCGGCCACGCCGCCGCCGTAGGGATAGTAGATGCCGCCGGTGCCGCCGGTGCCGATGGAGATAAAGGTTATGCCCTGGGCCAGGCCCGCTCCCGTTAGGACCATTGCGGCGATAATGGCGATAATGCTAAAGCGTTTCATTGGGTTCCTCCCTGTAACCTTGGGCTACTTGCTCATGACCTTGACGATGAGGGTCATACCCAGAGGGGTTTTTTCCTGACCCTTGAAGAAGTAGGTGAAGCTGGCGGTGGCGCCGGGCTTCACCAAGCCCTTCTTGGTCTTGCGCGGGATAAGCCCGCCCACGGCCTTGTCGTTGGCCAGGAAGATGTTCACCCGGTAGCGCTGGGGCTCTTTGGACACGTTCTTGAGCGAGACCTTCACCGCCAGGGACATAACACCGTCGAAGTTCTTGTGCATGCAGGTGAGGCCCACCAGTTTGGCCTCGGGGGCGATGGCCCGCACCAGCTTGCCTTGGATGGCGCAGGGGCCCGGCTTGACCGGAGCCGGCTTGGCCAACTCCTTTTTCAGCTTGGCGTCGGCCTTTTCCATGGTGGCGCAGCCGCCCAGGGCCAGGGCCAGGGCCGCCATGGCCATGAGCCCAAAGAGCATTACTTTGCTGATTCGCATGCTTGTCCTCCCGTCCTTATTTAGAAACAACTGCCTGGTTCACAAAAAACTAGCTGGCCTTGCGGCTGGCCTGGTCCTGGGCCACCTCCACCCCCATGCGGTGGTAGAGGTCGCGCAAGGTCTCCAAGTCGTCGATGGTCAGCTTGCGTGCCTGGTCGGCTTGGCCGGCCAGCAATGCCTGAAAGATTTGGTGGTGAAACCGGTGAACCGTTTGGCTCGTCCGGCGGTTCAGCTTGCCCCGCAGGCTGCTCACCAGGATGCTCAGCACGGTTTCGCACAACACGCTGAGCAAGGGGTTGCCGGCCAGGGCCACCAGGCGGCGGTGGAATTCCAAGTTGTTGTTTCTAAGCGCCCGGGAGTTGCGCAGGCTCTGTTCGGCCTGCTCCAGAATTTCGCGCAAGGGGCCCAGATCCTGGGGCCGGGAGCGTTCGGCGGCCAGGGCGGCGGCCGGAGGCTCCAGGATCAGACGCATTTCAAACAGGTCGTTGAGGCTGATGTCGCCCCCGGCCAGGAGGTTTTCCAGGGAGGTGACCAGCGGCTTGTCCAGGTCGTGGCACACGAAGGTGCCGCCGCCGGCTCCTTTTTGCACCCTGAGGATGCCGGCCAGCTCCAGGGTGCGGATGGCCTCGCGGATGACCACCCGGCTGACCCCGAACTCCTCGGCCAGCTCCCGCTCGGGGGGGAGCTGCTGGTCCTGGACCAACTGGCCGGAGAACACCCGGGAACGAATGGCTTCGGCTACTTCCTCGTAGGCTTTTTTCCGCTTGCCGTTGTGCAAAAAACCTCCTTGCCGGACCGCCGGGCCCGGCGCAGGGGCGAATTCTAGGTTTGGAACTTGGTCTAACCTTAGACCAGGTTCATCTTGCCAATCCCCTTCCGAACTTGTCAAGGGGGCTTCTTGACCCAAGGCCCGGCCGGGCCTATGCTTGCCCAATGTCCACGCCCAACAGTCAAAGCGTCGCGCCGGGGCCGCCCTGGCGCCCGGCCCTGAGCCAGGGGATGAAGCGCGGCCGCAAGTTTTTGTGGTTTCTGCTGATCAACATTCTGCCCCTGTACGTGCTCAGCGAGATGCTCACCGCCAGCGGGGCCCTGGCCTATGTCAGCGGCTTTCTGGCCCCGGTGATGAGCCTGTGGGGCCTGCCGCCCGAGGCGGCGGCGGTGCTGGTGGCGGGCATGCTGGTAAACCTCTACGCGGCGGCGGCGGTGGCCGCGCCCCTGGCCCTGAGTTGGCAGCAAGTCAGCGTGCTGGGCCTTATCCTGGGCATCGCCCACAACCTGCTGGTGGAGGCGGTGGTGGTGCGCCAGCTAACTCCCCGCTACCACGCCCTGACCTGGCTGAGGGTGGTTCTGGGCCTGGCGGCGGGCTGGCTGTTGGCGTTGGTCATATGTTAAGCAAGCTATTGGGCATCATCCCCGGCGCGGCGGTTGACGGGCTGATTTTGTGCGCCGAGATCGCGGCGGTGGTGCTGCCACTTATAATAGGATACGAGATGGCCAAGGCCTACGGGGTGTTCGAGCGCCCCTGGCCCCGCCTGCGCCCCGCCCTGGCCCGCCTGGGCCTGGGCCCCGGCGCCCTGGTGCCCCTTTTGGCCGGGGTGTTTCTGGGCCTGTTGTACGGGGCGGGCATCCTGGTTTCGGCCAGCCGGGAGCAGGGCCTGGCCACGGGCGAGCGCCTGGCCCTGGCGGTGTTTCTGGTCACCTGCCACGCGGTGGTGGAGGACACGGCCATCTTCGTGCTGCTGGGAGGCAGCGCCTTTTGGATCCTGGGGCCGCGACTGGTGCTGGCCCTGGGCCTGACCGCCTGGCTGGCCCGGCGGGCCCGCCGCCATTCGGCAAACTGAACGGGAGTGAACATGCCGCAGCACAGTCATGACTTCGTGGAAGAGTACACCGGCCTGGTGGGATACGGCCTGGACCGGCCCACCGACGAGGCCACGGTGCGGGTCTATCTGCAAAAATTCTCCGACGACGCCTGCATGGCCGCCATCCTGCCCCGCCTGGAGCAGGAGGAGCTGGGCATGATCTTCGAGACCATCAGCGACCTGTTGCGCAAGCATATGAGCGAAGAAGAGTATCACGACAAGTTCCTGAAAGACCCCGAGCCCCACCACCATCACCCCATCGAGGAGTGAGCGAGGAGTGAGCATGGACCCCCGGGAGAAGCTATACGGCGAACTTTCCCTGGTGCGGGGCATTCTGGAGGGGGCCATCTTCAGCCCGCTCAGGGCCTTGGACTGGCCGGCCTTTTGTTTTGACCAGCCCGGCCTGCTGGGCCTGGAGGAGGAGGAGGTCTTCGACCTGACGGTGCGGGCCTCCCTGGCCGCCGAGACCATGCACCCCAGCGAGAGCCAGGGCCGCGACCCCCTGGCCTGGCTGTGGGCCCTGCCCGAGCCCGGCCCGGTGCTGGCCCACGCCATGGCCTCCATGCGGGCGGACCGGCCCTTTTTGTTCCACCGGGTGCTCTACTCCCTGGGCCCGGTGCGCGAGGGGGCCATCGACCCGGAGGACTTCGAACTGGTGGAGGACTATCTGGCCGCCGCCCTGGCCGGGGGGCCCCAGATGCGCTCCGCCGCCGGCCAGGAGCTGGGCACCCTGACCCGGCGGGCCCTGAGCGCGGCGGGGCAAGACCCGGACCAGCCGGACCCGTCCCTGGCCGAGCTGGCCGCCCAGGTTTTGGCCCGGCCCCAGGCGGCCGAGGCCCACTCCGACGCCGAGCTGCTCACCTGGCTGACCCTGGGCGACGCCCTGGAGGGAATCCCGGTGGAGCTGGCCCCGGCGGTGGCGGCTTTGGTGTGGTCGCGCTGGTGCGCCGCGCTGATCGGCGAGCCGGCGGACCTGGAGCTGCTGGCGCGTTTGCAGCCCGAGGTGAGCCTGAGCCCCAGCGAGCTGGCCCTGTACGTGCCCCAGGAGCCGGGCTCGGGGCAGATGATCCACGCGGTGTGCCCCTTTTGCTCGGAGGACAACCAGCTCAGGCTGGGCAAGGAGGTGAGCGAGATAAACCGCTGCCCCCACCTGATCTACGTGGGCACCAGCGACGAGGCCCATCTGCTCAAGGTGCTGGAGAATTACGAGCTGGGGCCGGACTTCATGACCCTGCTGGAGAGCTACTACCAGTCCCCGGCCGACTTCGAGCTCTTCGCCACCCTGGTGGACGACCTCTACGAGATGCTGTGCGCCCAGGACCGGCTGGGCGCGGCCCCGGTGACCAGCTCGGAGACCAAGGGCCTGTACTATTTGAAGGCCTTTTTCGCCGGCCCCCCGCCGCAGGACGAGAGCCTGCACTAGGAGAGCGACCATGAACCTCAGCGAGTTGTTGGACCGGCTTTGCCCGCCCCTGGGCCCGCCGGGGCGCGAGGAGGAGATACGCGAGGCGGTGCGCGAGCTGGTGGAGCCGCTGGCCCACCGGGTGGAGACCGACCGTCTGGGCAGCCTCAGGGCCTGGTGGCAGCCGGAGGTCCGCCCCCTGGTGATGCTGGACGCCCACCTGGACGAGGTGGCGGTGATCGTGCAGCAGGTGGATCCGGCCGGGTTTATCCGGGTGGCCCCCATGGGCGGCCTGGACAAGCGCCTGTTGCCCGGCTCCCGGGTGGTGTTGCAGCCCCGGCCCGGCCAGAGGGTGCCGGCCCTGTGCGGCCTGCTGCCCCCGCACGTGGGCAAGGGCAGGGACCAGGGCAAGGCCCTGGACTGGGAGCAGATCTACCTGGACCCCGGCCTGGACGACGGCGAGGCGGTGGCCGAGGCGGGAGTGCAGGTGGGCACCATGGGGGTGCTGGAACTGGGCCACGGCCTGTTGGGCCGGGGCTGCTATTTTGCGCGCAACCTGGACAACCGGGCCGGCTGCGCGGTGCTGGTGCACCTGCTGGAGCGCCTGGCCGCCGAAAAGCGCGAGCTGCCCTTCGGCCTGGTGATGAACTTCTCGGTGGCCGAGGAGGTGGGCCTGCGCGGGGCCCAGGCCGCGGCCTTCGACCTGGCCCCGGACCTGGCCCTGGCCGTGGAGTCCACCATCGGCGAGACCCCGGGGGTGGAGGCGGGGCGCAACCCCTCGCGCCTGGGAAGCGGCCCGGCGGTGACCGTGGCCGACGGGCGCATCGTGGTGCCCCAGCGCATCGTGGACTCCCTGGAGATGGCGGCCAAGCGGGCGGGCGTGGCCTGCCAGCGCAAGCTGCCGCCCTACGGGGGCACCGACGCCGGGGCCATCCACACCAGCCGGGGCGGGGTGCCCACCGGGGTGGTGAGCGTGCCCACCCGCTACATTCACTCCCAGGCCTCGCTGTTGAAACTATCGGATCTGGAGGCCATGAGCGAACTGGTTTGGGCCTGGCTGGACGGGGCGGAGGAGCTGTTGTGAGCTGGGAGTTCCCCCCTTGGTATCACCTGACCCCGCCCGAGGTGATCGAGCCCCGCTTGGCGCGCATCGGCCGGATGTGCGCCGCGGCGGGCCTGGACGCCATCCTGCTCACCGACGCCTATGACGTGTTTTATGCCACGGGCACCAGCCAGCAGGGCCTGGTGCTGGTGACCGCCAAGGGCGAGGCGCTGGTTTTGATGCGCCGCCACGCCGGGCGGGCCGCGGCCGAGAGCCCCCTGGAGGTGACGCCCATAAGCGGCCTGACCCAGGCGGCGAAGCTGATCGGCCAGGCCCTGCCCGCCGAGGCCAAGCTGGGCCTGTGCATGGACGTGCTGGCCACCTCGGACTACCTGGGCTGGCAAAAGCGCCTGCCCGGCGTGGAGCTGATTGACGCCACCCGGCCCTGGCTGGAGCTCAAGGCGGTCAAGGACGCCTGGGAGGTGGAGCGCATCGCCGCAGCCGGGGCCCTGGGCGCGCGCATCTACGCCGAGCTGCCCCGGCTGATCGAGCCGGGCATCACCGAGGCGGAGCTGGCCGGCGAGATGCAGCGCCTGGCCATGGCCGGGGGCTCCATCGACCATCTGCGCTCCCGCTCCGGGTATCACCAGACCTACTCCTGGCACATCGCCTCGGGTCCGGCCGGGGCCCTGCCCAGCGCCATGGACGCGCCCTTTAACGGCTGGGGCCTGTCCCCGGCCTTTCCCCTGGGGGCCAGTCAGCAAGAGCTGGCGCCGGGCGTGCCCATCAACGTGGACTTCGGGGTGAGCCTGGAGGGCTATCAGAGCGACCAGACCCGCACCTACGTGATCGGCCCGGCCCCGGAGATGGTGCAGCGGGCCCACGGTTGCCTGGAAGAGATCGAGGCCGCGCTCATCGAGGGGCTGCGGCCCGGGGCCATCAGCGGCGAGCTGTTCGATCTGGCCGGGGAGATAGCGGCCCGCCACGGCCTGAGCGACGACTGGCTGGGCCGCGGGGGCAGCAAGATACGCTTCTGCGGCCACGGGGTGGGCCAGGAGCTGGGCTCGCCGCCCTATATCCTGCAGGGCTCGCCGGCCGTGGTTCGCCCGGGCGAGACCTACGCCCTGGAGCTGAAGATCGTCACCGACCTGGGGCCGGTGGGCCTGGAGAGCACCGTGGCGGTCGAGCAGAGCGGCCCGGCCCGCAACCTGACCCCCGCGCCCAGCGTTCTCACCGAACTGCCCGCCTAGGAGAAGATGGCCAGCATGAAAAAGATCAATCCCGCCTGGCTGGAGATGGTGCAGGCCGGAGTGAACTATTGCCCCTACTTTGACCTGCAATCCATGAGCATAGCGGATCTGAGCTGGGGCGAGGCCCGCCTGGAAATAGAGCTACAGAAAAAGCACCTACAGCCCTTCGGGGTGGTGCACGGCGGGGTGATTTCCAGCATCGCCGACGCGGCCGGCTTCTGGGGGGTGTATTCCCAGGCCGAGGACGGGGTGGGCATGACCACGGTGGAGCTGAAGGTGAACTACCTGGCTCCGGCCAAGGCCGAGGGCCAGCTCATCGGCTTGGGGCGCTGCATCAAGCTGGGGCGCAACCTGGGCCTGGGCGAGGCCAGCATCCACACCAGCGACGGCCGCCAGGTGGCCCACGCCACCACCACCCTGATGATCATTCCCCAGCTCCAGCTGAACAACCAGGACCGCCTGCCCCCCAAGTTCCTGGAGTGAAAACTTGACGGCCGGGGCGGGCCTTGTATATCCTGATAATAAATAATAATTATCCGGAGAGAAGTCTTTTTGGCCAAAGCCCCGCCAACCGCGCATTCCGAGCCTGCCCAGCGCATGGAACAGATGATCGCCGCCCTGCGCGCGGCCGGCCAGCGGGTGACCCCCCAGCGCCTGGCGGTGCTCAGGGTGTTGGCCGAGAGCCATGACCACCCCACAGTGGAGACGATCTACGAGCGGGTGAGCCGGGACTTCCCCACCACCAGCCTGGCCACCATCTACAAGACCCTGACCATGCTCAAGGGCCTGGAACAGGTGTTGGAGTTGGGCTTCGCCCACATGTCCAGCCGCTACGACGGGCGCAAGCCAAGCCCCCACGCCCACGCCATCTGCGTCCGTTGCGGGGCCATCGCCGACCCGGACATCGGGCCGATGGAGTCCCTGGCCAAGGATATGGCCAAGCGCTCCGGCTACAAGCTGACCCGCCACCAGATCGATTTCTTCGGGCTTTGCCCCCAGTGCCAGAAAAAGGCCTGATCTAAAGGGCCGGGCCAGCCAGGACCGGGCCCCGAGCCCCCAAAAAAATCACCGGGCTCCGGCACGCGCCGGGGCCCGGTTTGTTCGCGCCCCAAGGGGCGGCTATTTTTCTTGAGGCTTGCCGGTGACCAGGGTGGCGTGGGCCTCGGTGAGCACCGGCATCTCCACTCCGTAGAGATGGGCCAGTTGGAAGGCCAGGGACAAATCGCGCAGGGCGGTGAGGCTGTTGCCCTCCTCGGTGAGCTGCTGCTCCATCTTGTCCGCCGCGGCGGGCAGCTCCTTGCCCCGCCGGGCCAGGCCGCCCAGCTTGCGGCCGAAGTCGCGGGCCGAGCCCCCCAGGCCGCTGGCCGCGAAGGCGGCGGACCAGGCCGGGCTGGCCGCCGAGAAGCTTTCGTCCGAGCCCCCCAGGGCGCGGCACAGGACGATGGCCTCGGCCGAGGCGTCGGCCAGATAGCAGCCCGCCGCCGAGGCCCGGTTTAGGCGGCCCGTCTTGGTCAGATAGCCGCTCCACAGGCCGTAGACCCGGGCCAGCACTCCGGCCAGGTTGACCCCCACCGGGTCCGGGGCCTGGGCCACCTCCACCGGCGGCGCGCTGAACAGCTCGGCCAGCTCGCTCCGGCCGGGGTCGGGGCCGGCCAGCACCAGGCGGCTGTTGCGGCCGGGCACCAGGTCATTCGGGCCCACCGCCCCGCCCAGGGCAAAGATGCTCACGTCGCCGCGCCCCGCCCGGGCGGCCATGCGCCGGGCCAAAAGCACCGGCAGCTCCGGCCCCGGAGCCAGCCCCCGGCTGGCCACCACCAGCTTGAGGCCCTGCTCGGCGTGGGCCAGCACCGCGCCCAGGGACTCGGCCAGGTGGCTGGCCGGGGAGGCCACCACCACCTCGGAGGCCTTTTTGAAGGCGCTGGGGCGGTCGGTGGTGACAAAGGCGTTTTTGGGAAGGCGCTGTTCGCTGAAGCGGCCCTCGGGGCTGCGGTCATAGGCCAACTGGTCGATGAGCTCGCGCCGGGGGTCGTAAAGGGTCAGGGAGGCGTTGAGGTAGCGCTTGGCCTCCAGCATGCGCGAGCCCAGGTGCCAGGCCAGGGCGAAGCCCCAGTCCCCGGCCCCGGCCACCACCACGTTCTGGTCGGCGGTGGGGGAGTAGATGCGGCGGTCGCCGTGGGTGGCGTAGTAGGCCAGGCCCTTGGGCGAGCGCACCTGGGGCAGCTTGTGCTCGTCGCGCATCAGGGGCCAGATCACCGCGCGGCGCTTGAGGGTGCGCACCCCGTCGGCCACCACCTTTTCCACCGGGTTGTCCCGGATGAAGTCTTCCAGGTCGGGCTCCTGGCCGAAGGTCTCGCGGTGGTAGGAAGACAGGCCCTCCAGCTCGGCCCGGGTGGCCTCCACCAGGTCGCCCCGGCGTTGGGTGCGGGCCCGCGCCAGGCCCCGGGCGGTGAGCTGGCTGGCCATCACCTTTTTGGAGCGGGCGATGTCGTTGATGGCGGTCAGGGCCACGTACTCGTCCAGATCGCGGCCCTGGAGGTCGGCGGCATGGGCCTCCCTCAGCTCGGAGAGCAGGCGGGGCCGGGGCAGGGTCAGGTAGGCCCGGCCATAAAGGTTTTGCACGCTGCGCCAGATCCAGGAGCGGGGATGGCCCACCACCCGGCCCAGGGTGCCCAGGGCGCCCATGCCCCGGATCCAGGCCAGGGCCCCCTTGCGGTCGGCCAGGGGAAGGTCTTCGGGCACGATGGAGAAGCTGCAGGCCACCGGCTGGACGACCACCTCGCGGTCCCCGGCCAGGGCTCCGCGCAGGGTGACCAGGCGGCGGGGGTAGCGCAGGGAGCCGTCGCGGCTGCGGGCCCCCCCGGCCCAGGCCTCCAGGAAGATGCCCTGCTGCTCGCCGCACTCGGCCACCGCCCGGCAGTAGTTGAACAGGGAGGCCATGTAGGCCCGGTCCGCCCCCCGGCGGCGCACCACATAGGAGCTGATCCACAGGACCTTGGCGATGGACTCGATGGCCATCATGTTGTCGCCGGCGGCGAACAGGGGCAGGCCCAGGCCGTGCTGGGCCATTATGGTGGCCAGGAGGAACTCGTCCAGGTGCGAGGAGTGGTTTATGAGGTACACCACCCCCAGGCCCTGCTCCCGGTACTGTTGCAGCAGGTCCATGTGGGCCAGCTCGCGGTGGTCCGGCGAGACGAAGCAGTGGGTCGGGTCGTCCTGCCAAAAGAAGCCGCTCATCAGGGTGCACACCGCCGAGGCGCCGTAGATGTGAATCTGGCGGTCGTAGCGCACCCCGATGGACTCCAGGTTGCGCCGGATGGCGTCCGGGTCCACGGGATGGCCCTCGGCGGCCAGCTGCCGGGCGGTGAGCTCGGCGGCGCGGTCGGTGATCTCCGGGGCCTTTTCCCAGGATGGGGGCATCTGGGAGAAGAGGTCCAGCCAGGGGCGGCCGGCCTCGCTCTCGGAGATGTGCTTGAGCAGGCGCACGAAGTCCACCCGCCCCGCGCTCTTGACCAGGCCCTTTTTCATGGTGCGCGACAGGTCGCGCACCAGGGACAGAGGAAAGGGTTTCTTCTTGGCTGCGGCCACGTTATTCCTCGCCGGCTTGGGGGGTGAAACCAAGGTAACTGTAGCTAAGTGCAGGCCTTTGTCAAGCCAGTCGGCGCCGGGATTGTTGTGCCCCGGAGAACAACGGTGTAGAGTCGGATGCATGAGCAAAGAGCACACCCCACCGAAGCTGAATGATATTCAGGCCATGGAGCGCCTCAAGGCCCTGCCGCGCCCTTGGGCCTCGGATTATCTGGCCATGTACTCCAATTGGCTGGGGGGCATCGTCCGCGACCCCTGGCTGATGAGCGTGCCCATCGACGACCATCTGGTGCATCGGGGCGACGGGGTTTTCGAGGCCACCAAGTGCATCGACGGGCGCATCTATTTGTTGGAGCGCCACCTGGAGCGCCTGGAGGCCTCGGCCTCGGCCATCCACTTGCAGCCCCCCCTGGGGTGCCGCGAGTTGGCCGAGCTGGCCGCGGCGGTGGTGCGGGCCGGAGGCCAGCGCGACTGCATGTTGAGGATTTTCCTTTCGCGGGGGCCGGGCGGCTTCACCACCAACCCCTTCGAATGCCCCGCGCCGGGGCTTTATCTCATGGCCAGCCGGATGCACCCCATGCCCGAGGGGGCCTATGAGCAGGGGGTGAACCTGGGGGTGAGCTCGGTGCCGGCCAAGAGCGGCTTTTTCGCGGGGGTGAAATCCTGCAACTACCTGCCCAACGTGCTGCTCAAGCGCGAGGCCATCACCCGGGGCTGGGACTTCGCGGTGTGCCTGGACCCGGAGGGCTACCTGGCCGAGGGCTCCACCGAGAACTTCGGCCTGGTGGACCAGCAGGGCATGCTGCGCCTGCCGCCGGCCATGCACATCCTGGAGGGCACCACGGTAAAGCGGGCGGCCGAGCTGGCCGGCGCTCTGGTGAAGGCCGGGGAGCTGGCCGGCATTGAGCGGGGCGACATCAAGGTGGAGGACCTGGGCGCGGCCAAGGAGGTCATGCTCTTCGGCACCACCCTGGACGTGTTGCCCGTGACCCGCATCGACGGCGCGGCGGTGAGCGGCGGAGCGCCCGGCCCGGTGGCCAGGGAGCTTCGGCGGCTGATCAAGCAGGACATCGCCGAAAATCCCGCCATGTCCCTGGCGGTGTGGGAGTAATCAAAAGCTGGCTCAGAGGCCGCCTGCCCGCCCGGTCGGCCAGCAAGCCGGGATTCATGGGACAGGGGGATAGGTATGACCAAGCTGGAGCCCATCGCGGAGAGCCCGCGCGGCCTGTATGAGGCGGTGTTCGCGCCGGTGACCGCCGAGTTGATCCTGGCCGCCATCAAGGCGGACCTTTTCAGACATCTGGAAAAGCCGGCAAGCCCAGAGGCCCTGGCGGGCCAATTGGGCTGGGAGCCCCGGGCCGCCGGAGTCCTGCTCAACGGCCTGGCCTCCTGCGACCTTCTTGGCAAGCGGGACGGCCTTTTCAGCAACAGCCCCGAGACCTCGCGTTTTCTGGTCCCCGGCAAACCCACCTTTCTGGGCAATCATCTGCTGGCCACCCACCACATGGTGACCGGAGGGCTGGCTGGCCTGGCCGAGCGCCTGCAAGGCGGCCCCGCCCCCGAAACGGCGGACGCCGGCCCGGCCGGCGAAACCGACTGGTCGGCCATGGCCGAGGGCATGGCCAACTCGGCCCGGGCGGGCCGGGCCCTTTTCGCGCAGGGGCTGGTGCGAAAGCTGCCCGAGTTCGCCTGGTTCAAAAAAATGCTGGACCTGGGAGGCGGGCCGGGGATTCATTGCATCGCCATGGTGCAGGCCCATCCCAGCATGACCGGGGTGGTCTTCGACCGCCCGGCCATGGGAGACAAGGCCCGCCAGTACATCGATGAGTACGGCCTGAGCGAACGCATCGCATTCATGGGCGGCGACTACATGAGCGATTCCATCGGCTCGGGCTATGACCTGATATGGGCCTGCGCCTCCCTGAACTTTTGCGGCGACGATTTGGGCGGGCTAATGGCCAAGCTGCGCCAGGCCCTGAACCCCGGCGGGGTGCTGGCCGTGTTGCAGGAGGGCCTGACCCACGAGGGGACCAAGCCAGCGGAGATGGTGCTGCCCATGCTGGCCTGGCGCCTGGTTTCGGACGAGGGGGTCAACTTCGAGCAGGGCCAGATCGCCTCGGCCATGCTGGAGGCCGGTTTCCGCTCGGTGCGCTCGCAAACCCTGGACACGGTGCACGGGGTCATGGATCTGGATGTGGCTCGGAAGTAGGGGGCGGCTGCGCCAGACGCGGCTATGCCGCGTTGCGGGCGTCGCTCGCCTCCTCGGCGTATGAGCAATACGCCTGCGGGTCTCGCTCGCCCGGCGCCTTGCCTAGCCACGCCTGGCTGTGCCGCCATTGCCGTGGGCAGGGTCCTAACGGTATCAATCCATATAAGTAAGTTTGTCATTGCGAGGAGTGGCCTTGCCGCGACGAAGCAATCTCTGCTTGTAAGAAGGCGTTGGTTGCGGCGCGGCCTGGTTGGCTGCGTTTTGCTGCCCGGCGCCGGGAACAGCGGAAGATTGGCACGCAGCGGCGGGAGGGCGGCCTGGTTTTTACCTGCCTCCGGGGCCGCCTCTGCTCGCGATGACCGTCTGTTTCTGAAAAAGATTGAATAGGTGCTTGTTGGGTTTCGGGGCCAGGAGTCCCCTCTACCCAACCTACGCTAATCTCTAGAGTCCCCTCTACCCGACCTACGCTAATCTCTAGAGTCCCCTCTACCCGACCTACGCTAAACCAGGACTACTCTTCGTCTTCGGGGGGCTCGACCTGGCGCTTTTTGCGGGCCGCCTTGAGGCGGGCGGCCTTGGAGGCGCGCACCGCGCTGGTGGAGGCGTCTTCCATGGCCGACCACCAGCCCACCACCGAGCGGGCCATATTGCCGCCGAGCTGCATGAGGTAGCGGGCGGCGGTGTCGCGGTGCTGGAACACGAAATGCGCGCCCTCCACGTCCACGGTGACCGTGGCCCCCACCTTGGGCGTGTGCTCGCCCATGCGCCCGAAGGCCAAAATCACCGAGCCGTCGGCCATCTGCACGTAGCCCAGCTCCAGGGGCGGCTCGAAGCCCGAGGGCGGGGTGTGCAGGGTGGTCCAGGTGAGCAGATTGCCCCGGCCCGGCTTGAGGCTCTCCTGGTGCAGGGCCGGGCGGCTGGGGGCCAGCTCCGGCTGGTAGGCGATGTCCTCGGGCACCTGCCAGGCGCGCTTCGCGTCGGTGCGGGTCAGGATGGTGACCAGGTTGTTGTTGGCCAGGCCGCCGATGGACTGGGCCAGGCCCACGTCCACCCGCTCCAACTGGCGCTCCGGCTCCACCTGGTGGTTCATCTGCCAGGCCAGCTCCACCACCTGGGCCAGGCCCGAGGCCCCCACCGGATGGCCCCGCGCCTTGAGCCCGCCCGAGGCGTTGACCGGCAAACGGCCCGCGCGGGAGGTCTCGCCCTCCATGACCGCCTTCCAGCCCTCGCCGGGCTCAAAGAATCCCAGATCCTCGCAGCCGATGATCTCGAAGATGGTGAAGGCGTCGTGCACCTCGGCCAGGTCGATGTTTTCCGGGCCCAGGCCGGCCATGCGGTAGGCCTTCATGGCCGCCTGCTTGGTGGAGTTGAAGGAGGTGAGGCTGCCCCTGCGGCCCACGGCCAGGGTGTCGGTGGCGTGGCCCACCCCCACCAGGTTGAGCAGGGAGGGGCGGCTGCTGAGCACCATGGCCGCCGCGCCGTCGCTGATGGGCGCGCAGTCGTGCACCCGCAGGGGATCGGACACCGGGCGGCTGGCCAAGTACTTGTCCAGGTCTATGGCCTTTTGGAACTGGGCCAGGGGGTTCAGGGCGCCGGCCGCGTGGTTCTTGATGGCCACCGCGCCCAGGGCCTGGCTCAACTCGTCCTCGCCCAAGCCGTATTTATAGGCGTAGCGCCGGGCGATCATGGCCGCCAGGGCGGGCATGGTGGCCCCGTAGGAGCGCTCCACCCGGTCGATGACCCGGGCCAGGATCTGGGTGGTGGCCGCGGTGGCCAGATGGGTCATCTTTTCGCCGGCCACCACCAGGACCTGGCTGACCAGGCCGCTGGCCACGGCGTAGAAGGCGGTCTCCAACACCGCCGCGCCGGTGCTGGAGGCGGTTTCCACCCGGGAGGAGGGCACCCCGGGCAGGTCCAGCTGGTCGGTGAGGATGGCGGCCAGGTTGGAGTCGCCGGTGAACTCGGCCGGGTCCATGACCCCCAAATAAACCGCGTCCACCGTGTCCAGGCCGGCCTGGGCCAGGGCCGCCGAGGCGGCCTGGATCATCATCTGTTCCAGGGTGTCGGGCCGCTTGCCGAATTTGGTCAGGGCCGCGCCCGCTATGAAAACCGGATTGGCCATGGTGTTTACTGCTTCTTTTTGCAGTACGGGGCATGCGTGTTCATCTTTGATTCCATTTTAGCATGGGGGCGGAAAAGGCCAATATTTATCCGAAGCGGCCGAGGACTTATCATATGCCTCCGGCTAGGGTAAGCTTGGGGCCAGGCGGAGATGATCAAATATATTGGTACTGTTGGGTTTCGCTTCGCTCTACCCAACCTACACTGAGCCAGAATGGCGGGATCATGCACGCAGGCTTTGTGGCCATAATCGGCGCGCCCAACGTGGGCAAGAGCACCTTCTTGAACCAGGCCCTGGGCTTCAAGCTGGCCATCACCAGCGACAAGCCCCAGACCACCCGGCACCGCCTGCTGGGGGTGCACCACACCCCCGAGGCCCAGATCGTGTTTTTGGACACCCCGGGCATCCACGCGGCCAAGACCGCCCTGAACCGGCGCATGGTGGCCGTGGCCTGGGAGGCGCTGGCCGAGGTGGACGCGGTGCTGTTCATGGCCGAGGTGAGCGCCAAGGGCATGGAGCGGGCCGCCGCCCTGGCCCCCCGTCTGGCCGCGCTAAAGGTTCCGGTGGTGCTGGCCCTGAACAAGATCGACCTGGTGCCCAGGAAGCAGGCCCTTCTGCCCCTGCTGGAGCGGGCCGCCGGGTGGGGCGACTGGAAGGCGGTGGTGCCCCTGAGCGGGCTCAAGGGCGACGGGGTGGAGCTGCTGGTCAAGGAGCTGTCGGCCTGCCTGCCCGAGGGGCCGCCCCTGTTCCCCGAGGATGTCATCACCGATCTGCCCATGCGCTTCATGGCCGCCGAGCTGATCCGGGAAAAGGTGTTCCGCCTCACCTCCCAGGAGGTGCCCTACGGGGTGGCGGTGACCGTGGACCAATACCTGGAGCCGCCGGACGAGGACCACCCCGTGGCCATCACCGCCACCATCCACGTGGAGCGCTCCGGGCACAAGGGCATTATCATCGGCAAGGGCGGGGCCATGATCAAGAAGATCGGTACCCAGGCCCGCCAGGACCTGGAGAAGCTCATCGGCCAGCATGTGTTCCTGGACCTGCTGGTGCGCGTCGAGCCCAAGTGGAGCCGCCGGGAGCAGGGGCTGAGCAAGCTGGGCTACTAGGCGGCTTGGCTGGCCACCGGCATGCGGCCTGGCCGGCGCCGCTTCGATCTCGTTGTATCAAACCATACGTCTCCGATTGCCGCCGGCCAGGCGCCTTGTCCGACGGCGGCTGACCGTGCCGTGGGCGAGGCGGTGATGAGGCAAGGAAAAGGCCGCGGGAACAATCCCGCGGCCTGATTGCTTTTGGGGCGCTTGCCCGCGCGCTTACCAGTTCAAGAGCTTCTTGACCGCGTTGAGGCCTTCCTTGACCGCGTCGCCCTGCTCCTCCTTGCCCTGCTGCTGGCCCTGCTGTTGGCCTTGCTGCTGGCTCTGCTGCTGGGCCTTGGCCTCGTCCGACTGGCGCTTGACGTCCTGCATGGCCTGGTTCTGCTTGTTGACCGCGTCGGGGTCCTTGAGCATGTTCATGATGTGCTTGGCCATCTCGCGCTGCTTCTGGTCCGCCTCCTGGTTGAACACCGGCTTGATTCCGGCCGGGGGCTTGAGCTTGTCGGCCGGCACCGGCACGCCCACCGCGATGTCCGTGGCCTTCATGTTCATCTGCATGCCCATGATGCTGCCCGACTGCTTGAGCACCACCTGCTTGCCCCGCCAGGTGTAGCTGGTGATGCCCATGGTGCTCATGATGTCCACCGGCTTGCCCTTGTAGGTGCCTTTGGTGATGGAGGGCTTGCCGCCCATCATGGACATGAAGTTATTGCCCATGTCCTCGGAGTTCTTTTTGACCTGCTTCTTTTCGGCCGGAGAGAGCTTTTCGTATTCCTGGGCCAAATAGGTGAGGTAGTTGCCGGTGTAGGTGGCCTTGCCGGTCTTCAGGTCGATGTGGGTGATGCGCTTGGGCTGGGTGATGACGATCTGCTTGTCCTGGTTGGAGATGCCCATCACCTTGGTGGTCACGTTCTTGTGCTCGGCCCGGGTGTCGCCCTTGAAGTAGGTGGTGGCCGTGCCGCTCTGGCTGCCGCTGTAGCTGAACTTGATGATGGCCGACTTGAAGGGCGGCGGCATGCGGAAGGGGTTTTCCCCGGCCGCGGCGGGCAGGGCCAGGACGCTTAGCAGGGCCAGGCACGTCAACAGGCGAATGACTTTGGAAAAACTCATATGGCTAGACTCCGGTTGGATGGCGTATGGTCGCGCGGACCGGGGATTTGGAATGCCATCTTAGGGGTATTGGGGGCGCAAAACAAGAAAAATACCCCCAAGGGGACGGGGGTGGCGCGCCGGGCCCGGGGCTTGTGTTAATCTGGCCCCGAGGGGAGGAACCCGCCATGCACGAGGCCATGCTCTACGACAAGCTGAAAAAGAACAAGGAGGTGCGCTGCCGCCTCTGCGCCCACAAGTGCCTCATCGAGGACGGCAAGCGGGGCATCTGCCAGGTGCGGCAGAACCAGGGGGGTACCCTGTACAGCCTGGTCTACGGCAAGCCCATCGCGGGCAACGTGGACCCCATAGAGAAAAAGCCCCTGTTCCACTTTTTGCCCGGCACCTCCAGCTACTCCATCGCCACCATCGGCTGCAACTTCCAGTGCGGCTTTTGCCAGAACTGGGACATAAGCCAGTACACCCGTGAGACCGGGGGCAAGATACCGGGCGGCGGGCCGGGCGGCGGGACCGAGGTGCCCCCGGAGCAGATCGTGGCCGCGGCCAAGCGGTCCGGCTGCGCCTCCATCGCCTACACCTACACCGAGCCCACCGTCTACTTCGAGTATGCCCGCGACTGCATGAAGCTGGCCCACGAGGCGGGCATCAAGAACGTGTTCGTGACCAACGGATTCGAGTCCGAGGGCTGCGTGGAGGCCTGCCAGGGCCTGCTGGACGCGGCCAACGTGGACCTGAAGGCCATGAACCACAGCTTTTATCTGCGCGAGTGCAAGGCCCACCTGACCCCGGTGCTGGAGACCCTGGAGCGCATGCACAAGGCGGGCATCTGGCTGGAGGTGACCACCCTGCTCATCCCCGGCAAGAACGACGCGCCCGAGGAGCTGAAGAAGCTGGCCCGTTTTATCGCCAAGAACCTCTCCACCGAGGTGCCCTGGCACATCAGCGCCTACACCCCGCGCTACAAGTATGCCGAGGAGAGCGGGGGGCCGGGGCGCACTCCGGTCAAGACCCTGGAGATGGCCATGGGCATCGGCCTGGAGGCGGGCCTGAGCTACGTGTATCCGGGCAACGTGTTCGGCCACGACGGGGAGAGCACCAAGTGTCCCGGCTGCGGCGAGGTGATCGTGCCCCGCCGGGGCTATTCGGTGAGCGACCAGGTGATGAAAACCGGCCTGTGCCCCGGCTGCGAGCGGCCCATCGCCGGAGTCTGGACCCCGTGAGCCCGGCCAAGAATCCGGCCGAGGGCCACCGGGCCCGGCTGCGCGACAAGTTTTTGGCCCACGGCCTGACCAAGTTCACCGACGAGGAGGCCCTGGAGCTGCTGCTGACCCTGGCCACCCCCCGCCGCGACTGCAAGCAGCAGGCCAGGGCGCTCCTGGCCTCCCTGGGCAGCCTGCGGGCGGTGCTGGAGGCCGCGCCCGGACAGTTGGCGGCCATCAAGGGCATCGGCCCCAAGAACATCCTGGGACTCAAGCTGGTGCCGGCCGTGGCCCGGCGCTATCTGGAAGACAAGCTGATGACCGGCGGCTCCCTGGCCGACCCGGCCCAGGCGGCGGAGTATCTGCGCCTGAGCATGGGGCCGCTAAAGCAGGAGGTGTTCCGGGTGCTTCTGCTGGACTCGCGGCGGCGGGTGCTGGCCAACGAGGAGCTGTTCGCCGGCACCCTGAACCAGGCGGTGGTCTACCCCCGCGAGGTGGCCGCCCGGGCCCTGGCCGCGGGCGCGGCCGCGGTGGTGGCCGCCCACAACCATCCCGGCGGCGACCCCACCCCCAGCCGGGAGGACCGCTCCTTGACCCGTCAGCTATACTTCGCTCTCAGGGGGGTGGGCCTAGAGCTGGTGGACCATCTGGTGGTGGGCGGCGACCAGGTCTACAGCTTTCACCAGCAGGGGGAGCTGGTCCCCCTGGCCCGGGAGTACGACGCACTGCACCTGGAGGAGATGGGCCCATGAACCCCCGCGACCGCCTGATATTCGCCCTGGACGTGAACAACCCCGACGAGGCCGAGGACCTGGTGCGCCTGCTGGCCAGCGAAGTGGGGGTGTTCAAGGTGGGCCTGGAGCTGTTCGTCTCGGCCGGGCCCGAGGTGGTGGCCCGGGTGCGCCGGGCCGGGGCCAGGGCGGTGTTTCTGGATTTGAAGCTGCACGACATCCCGGCCACCATGCGGGCCGCGGCCCGCTCCGCCGCCGCCCTGGGGGTGGAGCTGATAACCTGCCACGCGGACCAGGAAAATATCTTCACGGACCTGGACCTGGGCGGGGCCCGGATGCTGGGGGTGAGCGTGCTCACCAGCCTGGGCCGGGGCGAGCTGATGTCCCTGGGCTACCCGGCCGAACTCACCGATCCGGCGGCCCTGGTTTTGCACCGGGCCCGCCTGGCCCTGAGGGCCGGGTGCGCCGGGGTGGTCTGCTCCGGGCTGGAGGCCGGCGCGGTGCGCGAGCTACTGGGGACCGAGGCGTTGGTGGTGTGCCCGGGCATCCGCCTGGCCAGCGGGGAGGCCAACGATCAAAAACGGGTAATGACACCGGAAAAGGCCATGGCCGCCGGCGCGAGCCACATCGTGGTGGGCCGGCCCATCCGGGCGGCGGCCGACCCGGTGGCCGCGGCAAGGCGCATGGTTGAGGGCATTAGCCAGGGGTTGGCCGCCCGGGGGCTTGCTTGACTGCCCATCGGGGCGCTGGTAGAGTTTAGTCGCATTCGCAGAAGCTTAAGGGGTTTGGCGTGGCCGAGGTCATCGACCTGAAAAGGCGCAAGAGCAAAGAGCGCCGCATCGCCGAGGGGCGCGCCCGGCGGCGGGCCCAGGCGGTGGCCAGCTCGCTCAGCTGCGGGATGTGCCCCCGCCGCTGCGCTCATTGCGGCTTGGGCGTGGAGTACACCGCGCCTCCGCCCGTGGATGCCCCCTATCCCTTCTGCGAGGTGTGCCAAGAGGAATACGAGGCCTTCCGCCGCTGGGAAAAGGACGGGCAGGGCGAGGCCTTTTGGCATACCGACGAGTGGGGCGAGGCCTGGCGCGCCTGGCTGGCCCATATGCGGGCGGGTGAGGCCTTCAGGCAATCGCCAGCCTTCCTGAAGCTCATGGAGGAACACCTGGAGTGAGCCCCGCAACGGGTTCGCCACGGGGGAGGGTAAGGTTATGATCGGCGGGATCGGCATTCCCGAACTTCTCATTATCTTGGTCATCGTGCTGTTGATCTTCGGCGCCGGCAAGCTGCCCATGATCGGCGGCAACCTTGGCAAGGCCATCAAGAACTTCAAGGGCAGCAGCAGCGCCAAAATTCCCCCCGCCAGGCTGGGCAGGGGAGGGGCCAGGCCCAGCTTCTTGAGCGCCACCAGCACCAGGGCCCCGGCCAGGGCGGCGGTGGCGTAGATCTCCTTGCGCAGGATCAGGGGCACCTGGCCGCAGATGACATCGCGCATGAAGCCGCCCCCCACCGCGGTGAGCACCCCCATGAGCACGGCCATGCCGGCGGGGAAACCCATCTCCAGGGTTTTGGCCGCCCCGCCCACCATGAACACCCCCAGGCCCACCGCGTCGGACCACAAAAACAGGCGCGAGGGCGGCTCCCACCAGCGGCCCAGAAAGAAAAAGGCCGCCCCGGTGGCCGCGGCCACCCCCAGGTACACCGGAGCGCTCACCCAGAACACCGGGTCGTAGCCCAGCACCAGGTCGCGGATGGTGCCTCCGCCCACCCCCACCACGCAGGCCACCAGGATCACCCCGCTCAGGTCGAACTTCTGGCGCCCGGCGCTCATGGCCCCGCTGATGGCGAAGACCACGGTGCCGAACATCTCCAGGGCGAAAAATAAGTTGGGGTCCATGGCGGCTCCTGTTCGCGCCGGAAGCGCGGGCCGCGCCGGGGCGGGCCGGGAAAAACATGGGAATTGCGGTTCCAGCAGGACAAATGGCAGCGCAACGATTTTTTCAGCCTAGCACCCGCCCCGGTCCGGGGCAAGACAGGCGGAGGTTCCCCCGGATGACACGATTTGCTACAATGGGCCCCGCTGTATACCGGCAGGAGAAAACCATGAACCAGGCAGGCACCTCGGGGGGCGTTTCGCAGGGAGAGCCCCTGCGGGTATTGGCGGCCGACGACTCGGCCACCGCCCGCCAGCATCTGCAAGGGGTTCTGGAGAGGCTGGGCCACCAGGCCCTGAGCGCCTCTGACGGGCCCCGGCTTCTGGAGCTCTTGGGCCAGGAGGAGGTGGACCTGATCCTGTGCGATTTGATGATGCCGGGCATGGACGGGCTGGAGGTGCTGGCCTCGGCCCGGAGCCTGAAACCCGGCATCCCCTTTATCATCATAACCAGCCACGGCTCCCTGGACAGCGCGGTGGAGGCCCTGCGCCAGGGGGCGGACGACTACCTGGCCAAGCCGGTGGAGGCCGAGCTGCTGGCCCACCGCATGGCCGCCGCTCTGAGCAAGCGCCAACTGGAGGCCAGCCAGCGGGAGCGGGCCAAGCTGGAGGCCGCCCTGGCCACCGCCGGGGCCGCGGCCCACCAGATAAACCAGCCGCTGACCACCCTGCTGGCCACGGCCCAGCTCATGGAAAACTGCCAGGACCCGGCGCGCAACGCCCGCTACTGCCGGATAATCGCGACCCAGTCCCAACGCCTGGGCGACATCGTGCACCGCCTGGTGAACCTCACCCGCTTCAAGACCGTGGCCTATCCGGGCAACACCGAGATTTTGGATCTGGACCTGGACAGCGAAAAAGACTCCTAGAATCCCCCTTCCATATTTCAGGGCGAGACGGTTTTCCGTTGCGGTGGAAAACTGGCCCAACTGCGCCCGGATACTGGGAAAGGCATCGGTGGAAAACTGGTGGAATATGGGTGGAGACATGGTTGATAGGTGGTTGATGCGCGGTTGAGACCAGGTGCAAGGCCGGTGAAAAAGCCGGGCGGACCCGGTGGAGACAAGGGGCAAAAGCAGGGCCGCTTTGTGGAATAATGGGGGAAAGGCCGGGGAGAAGCAGGTGGAGGGACGGTGGACAACTCCGGCGGCGGCGGTGGAAAAACGGTGGAAAAAAGGTCCGGGCCAAATCCCCGGGGAAGCGGAAGAAGGATCATGCGCATTGGAGTGCCCAAGGAGATAAAGACCGAGGAGTACCGGGTGGCCCTGGTGCCGGCCGGGGCGCAGCGCCTGGGCGCGGCGGGTCACCAGGTGCTGGTGGAGGCCGGGGCCGGAGCCGGGGCGGGCATCCCGGACCAGGCCTACCAGGCGGCCGGGGCCCAGCTGACCGATGCGGCCGGGGCCTGGGGGGCGGACATGGTCATCAAGGTGAAGGAGCCCCTGCCCTCGGAGTACGATTACTTCCGCCCCGGCCTGCTGCTCTACACCTATCTGCACCTGGCCGCCCAGCCCGAGCTGACCCGCCGCCTGGCCTCGGACCAGGTGAGCGCCGTGGCCTATGAGACCATTCAGCTGGCCGACGGCAGCCTGCCCCTGCTGACCCCCATGAGCGAGGTGGCCGGGCGCATGGCCGTGCAGGCCGGGGCCCACTGGCTGGAAAAGCCCCAGGGCGGGCGCGGGGTGCTTCTGGGCGGGGTGCCCGGGGTGAGCCAGGGCCACGTGGTGATCCTGGGGGCCGGGGTGGTGGGCCACGCGGCCCTCAAGATGGCCCTGGGCCTGGGGGCCAAGGTGACGGTGATCAACCGCTCCTTCACCCGTCTGGCCTATCTGGACGACCTATACGGCGGGCGCATAACCACCCTTATCTCCCTGCCCGACACCGTGGCCAACCTGACCCGCGCCGCCGATTTGGTGATCGGGGCGGTGCTGGTGCCCGGGGCCAAGGCCCCCATGCTGGTAAGCGAGCAGATGGTGGAGGACATGCCCGAGGGCTCGGTGATCGTGGACGTGGCCATCGACCAGGGAGGCTGCGTGGCCACCATGCGCCCCACCAGCCACTCCGAGCCGGTGTACACCGTGCACGGGGTGATCCACTACGGGGTGGCCAACATCCCCGGCGCGGTGGCCCGCACCTCCACCTTCGCCCTGACCAACGCCACCCTGGGCTATGCCCTGGAGCTGGCCGGCAAGGGCCTGGCCGCCGCCCTGGAGGACCCGGCCCTGGCCCTGGGGGTCAACGTGGCCGGCGGCCGGATCGTGCATCCGGCGGTGGGCGCCTCCCTGGGCCTGGAGACCGCGCCCCTGGACCAGGTGGTCTGATATATTTCGGGGCCTGCCGCCCGAATCAGGCGGCAGCGCCCGAGCCCCGGCGTTTTGCGCAGCCCATGGGCCGCCTTTTTGCGAGCCCGCTCCCTGGACCCTGGCGAAGCTGTGTGACAAATTCGGGCGTGAAATTCCCTTGCTGCGCCTGGCGGAGCAAAAAAAGCTGAAAAAGGATGAAAAAGGCCAAAAAAGAAAGAAAACGAGAGTTCATTCGTGTGGCCTAAAAATGGCACAATTGTGACATTTGTGAGAAACCTAGGCAGCGGCGGGGTTTAGCCCTCTAGGCCAATGGGGGCGATAACTGCGCGCTCTGTGAGAGGAAGGCGATGTAATTGGAGTGAAAACAAATTGTTGTGCCATGTGGCCAAGTGGGGGCCCATTCCGGGTCAGCCGGGGGCATATGGCGATTGACCCCGAAGGGGTCGCCCGTCCATTATGGTCGAGACTAATACGTCGCACCGGGTCCAACTAAGACATTGTCAGGTTTTTTCTCATTAATTGCCGCTTAGGCGCGGCAACACAGGGGCAGTACTTCCTTCAACCATGAATCACGGCCATCTAGATAAGAAAAGCATCATCCCGGCAGCGGGGACGCCGTCCCGCCGGGAAGCCCCCAGTAGTGATAAGGCATCAATTTTGTGGCAAGAAACCCTCGCCGCCCTGGGCGGTGAGCTGGATCCCCGCGAGGCCTCCCTCTGGCTGGAGCCCCTCAAGCCCCAGGCCCTGAGCAACGGCCGCCTGGTGGTGAGCGGGCCCAATCAGCTGCACTGCAACACGGTGCGCGAGCGTTTCGCCGTCCGTTTGGAACGGGCCCTGCAAGACAAACAGCCCGGCCTGCGCCTGAGCCTGGAGGCCGCCCCCTCGGCCAAGCCCACGGCCGGCCCGGCCCCGGGCCCCCGCCAGATGGAGCTGCCCCGTTTGGGCTGGGCCCAGCCCCGCCTGAACCAACGCTACGTGTTCGACAACTTCCTGTCCGGGGGAGGCAACGAGTTTGCCTGCGCCGCGGCCAAGGCCCTGGCCGGGGGCAGCGGGCTCTACTCCAACAGCCTGTTCCTCATGTCGTCCACCGGCCTGGGCAAGAGCCACCTCACCCAGGCGGTGGGGCACCAGGTGCTGGGCTTCCGGCCCGACTCCCGGGTGGCCTACCTGACCGCCGAGGACTTCACCAACCAGATGACCGCGGCCATCCGGGGCAAGAAGACCCAGCAGTTCAAGGAGCGCTTCCGCACCAGTTGCGACCTGTTCCTCTTGGAAGAGGTGCAGTTCTTGGCGGGCAAGGAGAAGACCCAGGAGGAGCTGGTCTACACCCTGGACGCCCTGGCCGACCAGGGCAAGCGGGTGGTCTTCACCGGCCGCATGCTTCCCTCCCAGGTCAAGGGGCTCTCCGCCGCCCTGGCCAGCCGCCTGGCCGACAGCGTGGCCGTGGGCATCGAGCCCCCGGACTTCGCCACCCGGGTGCGCATTTTGGAGCGCCAGGCCGCCCAGGAGGGCGTGCAGGTGCCCAAGCCGGTGCTGGAGTTCCTGGCCCAGGAGGTGCCCGGCGACATCCGGCGCATGCGCTCGGCCCTGGTGGGCATTTTGGCCCGGGGCAGCCTGGCGGGCCGCCCCCTGGACCTGAAGCTGGCCGCCGAGGTGATGGGCTCCATCAGCGCCAACCTGGCCCGCCACACCCCGGAGCATATCCGGGACCTGGTGGCCTCGGTCTACGGCATGACCCCCGCGGTGCTCACCGGCAAGAGCCGCAAGAAATCCGTGGTCACCCCGCGCAACATGGCCATGTGCCTGTCCCGACGCCACACCGACGCCTCTTACAAGAGCATCGGCCAGGTGTTCAACCGGGATCACGCCACGGTGATGTACGGGGTGGATCAGATCGAGCGGCGCCTGGGCAGCGAGCCCAAACTGGCGGCCGAGCTCTCGTTCCTGGAACAGAGGTTGGGAGTCAGTTCGTAGCAGGCTTCGCCACTCACCGACATACTGTGTTGCGGGCGGCGCTCGTTTCCTCGGCGTATTGACATATACGCCCGCGTAACTCGCTTGCCCGCGGGGCGGCGAAAAATATAGAGTAATGGGCGTCCGGGAAACCGGGCGCCTTTTTTATTTGGGCAGCAAGGAGCGGGTATGGCCTGGTTGGAGCTGGACGGGCGGCGGGTTTACTACGAGGAGCACGGCGAGGGGCCCCTGGTCATCCTATTGCACCACGGCTTCTCCTCCTGCGAAATGTGGCGGGGCCTGCTGCCCCACCTGGTAATGGCCGGGCACCGGGTGGTGATGTACGACCGCCGGGGCTACGGCCGGAGCGAGGCGGGCGACGGCTTCCGGGAGTTCTACTTCAGCGACGGGTTCCGGCCGGCGGCGGTGGAGGAGCTGGCCGGGTTCATGGCCGCCCTGGAGCTGGGGCCGGCCCACCTGGTGGGCCAGTGCGAGGGCGGGGTGGTGGCCCTGGACGCGGCCGCGGCCCGGCCCGAGCTGGTAAAGAGCCTGTGCGCGGCCAGCACCCAGTGCCACAGCCCCTATGCCATGCCCCAGTTCAACCGGGAGAAGTTCCCCACCCCCTACGCCGAGGTGGACCCGTCGGTTAAAAACAAGATGATCAAGTGGCAGGGGGAGGAGAATGCCGAGGAGCGCTTCGAGCTGTTCCGCTACATGGGCGGGGCCTATGGCTGCGGCGACTTTGACCTGCGGCCGCTCCTGCCCTCGGTGACCGCCCCGGCCCTGGTGCTCTACCCCGACCGCAGCGCCCTGTTCCCGGTGGAGCAGGGGGTGGCCATGTACCGGGGCCTGCCCCTGGGCGAGCTGGCCGTGATCCCCTCCTGCGGGCACAACTCCTATGACAACCGGCCCACCGAGTATCTGCGCATCCTGCTGGGTTTTTTGCGCCGCCACGAGCAGGGCGAGGGCCTGCCGGACAATTACAGCTTTTCCACCTGCGCGGGCTGACGCCTGATCAGGCGCAGCCGCCGGGTCCGCCGCCGCACCAGATAGCCCAGGGCGTCGCGCGCGGTGCGCAACAGGGCCGCGTCCTCGCGGTCCAGGGCGGCCAGACCGCCACCGCGCCGCCAGACCCGCCGCGCGGCCAGGCCAGCTCCCACCAACAACAAGACCAATAGGCCCAGGCCCAGGTAGAGGCCCAGGCTGGTTCCGTCCCGGCCGGGGGGAGGCGGGGGCGGCGGCCAAGTCGGAGGCGGCGCGGCCCTGAGCACCAGGCATCCGCCTGAAACCGCCAGCATGGCCAGCGGGGCCCAAAACCGTCCTAGCCTTTTAAGGTAAATAGAAATGGCTTGACATATAACCGTTAAGGGTATATCTAAGCTGCTGCAAACGACTCTCAGTAGATACCACAAAGCCGCGGGGCAATTGAACCGCAATTCAAGGAGGCGAACATGGCCCAGGATCATTTCTCCCGCCAAGGGCTGGTGCCCGGCTGGATGAGCCAGGTGGAACCAGAGCAGCTGCCAGAGGTGTATCAGGAAATCGTGGGGGTTATCGGCCTGCAGCCCACCCTGCAACTGGCCCAGGTCTTTGCGGGCAACAGCGTGTACTTCCCCAAGCTGGACCGGGCGCTCATCGAGCTGCGCAACCGGCTGATCCGGGCCGAGTTCGACGGGGCCAACACCCGCCAACTGGCCCGGCGCTGGGGCCTGAGCTCCCGTCACGTGCGCCACATCCTGCGCCCCGCCCGCCGGGCCGAGGACAACTGATGCCCGCGAATTTCAAGTTGGTCGCGCGTCCGGCCGCGCCAGCCACCGGCATACTGCGTTGCTGGCCGCGCTCGGGCCTCAAGGCAGGACTAAAGGCTGCGCCCGCGGCCCTCGCTTGCCAGACGCCTTGTCTGCCGGCGGCTGGCTGTGCCGGGATCGCCTGCCAGCCTATCCGTGGCAAAGGATTACGTATTTTTTTCTTGGCTCCATAAAGGCCAGAATGTTGCGCACTGCCGCCCAAGCATCATGAAATCCGTGGGCTGGCCCTTTCCCCTCCTTCCCAACCCTCTTAAACATCCCCCCACCCGGAGACAACCCGAGGAAGCGCCGCCGCGCGCCGCCTCGGGAAGGAGTTTTTGTGCGCCCCCTTGCTGGGCCCCCCCGCGCGGGGGGCCTAGGCTGCAACCCATGCTCAAGGCCCGCAGCACACAGCCGGGCCGCAAGAAGGAGGGCACATGGGCCTTTTAAAGACCAAGACCTTTTGGACCGGGGTGGCCGCCCTGGCCACGGCGGCGGGAACCTACTTCGGCGGGGAGGCCGGCCTGTGGGAGGCGGCCCAGACCGCGCTCACCGGCCTGGTGGCCATCTTCCTGCGCAGCGGCCTGCTGCGCCTGCCCCAGGGCTAGGCCCGCTTGGGCGAGGAGGAGATAAGGGTGGCCCTGGAGAACCTGCGGGGCCAGCTGCGGCGGCTGGACACGGTGATCAAGATGTCCCTGGCCGAGCAGCGGCGGGTGAACGGCGAGGCCGCCGCCGGCATGGAGCGCATCGGGCTCCGGGTGGACGCCCTGGATCAGCGCTTGGACCGCCTGGAGACCCGTTTGGCCGCCTACACCGGGGGCCTGTTCGTCCTGTGGCTGCTGTTTCAAGTGGTCAATTCCCTGTTGAGGTGAGAGCCATGGACAAGACATCCCGCCTGATCGCCCGGGGCCTCAAGGCCGAAAAGCGCGAGCGCCTGCGCCAGCTGGAGATAAAGATCGACCGCCTGGGCAAGGACATCAGCTATTACCTGTACAACCTGGACGGGGTGGAGGCCATGCGGGTGGACCACGCCGAGCAGGCCATGGAGGAGCTGGTGGCCGCGGTGCGCGAGTACCGGGCGCTGAGCCGCGAGCTCAAGGAGATGGAGGCCTGCTGATGGCCGGCCAGGACCCCAAGGCCCGGGCCCGGGCCCGCTATTTGGCCGGAGGCGATCTTCGCTCCCTGGCCGATGAGCTGGGCCTGGAGCAGGATCAGCTCATCCGCTGGGCGGCCGAGGGCGGCTGGGCGGCCATGCGCCGGGCCTGGCTGGCCGACCCCCGGGGGGCCTCCGCCGCCCTGCGCGAGCTCATGGCCAAGAAGGTGGAGGACCTGGTGGCCTCGGGCGAGCTGGGGGCCAGGCAGGCCGACGAGCTGGCCAAGATCGCCAGCGCCTGCGCCCGTTTGGAGCGGGAGGGCTATGACCTCAAGGCCGCCGCGGTGGAGGTGGGCGAGCGTTTGGCCGCCCTGGCCGCCGAGGGGGCCGGAGACCCCGAGCGCCTGGCCTGGCTGGGGCGGCTGTTGGCCAAGCTATTCAACCGCCTGGACAGCGAGGGCGCGGCATGAGCGCCCTGGCCGCCCGCAAGATGACCAGCGCCCGCTTTCGCCAGCGGCCGACCCCTTGTATTTCTGCCGGGCCTATCTGCCCCACTACTTCAGCCACGAGTTCGCGCCTTTCCACCGCGAGCTGATCAAGCTATTGGAGATGCGGGGCAGGGCGGTGGTGCCGGTGGCCGTGGCCGCGCCGCGCGGATTCGCCAAGACCACCCTGGTGAGCTTCGGCTACGTATTGCACCAGGTGTCGTTCGGACGGCGGCGTTTCGTGGTGATCGGCTCGGACACCGCCGACCTGGCCGGCGACCTGACCAGCTACCTGCGCCTGGAGCTGGAGCTCAACCCCCGCCTGGCCGAGGACTTCGGCCCGGTTTGCCGCGCCGAGGGCCCGGCCGGCGACTTTGTGGTGGGCGGGCGCATCCGCATCCTGGCCCGGGGATCGGGCCAGCGCCTGCGCGGGGTCAAGCACGGCCGCTTCCGGCCCGACCTGGTGGTCCTGGACGATCTGGAAAACGACAAGAACGTGAAGAACCCCCGCCTGGTGCGCGATTGCCTGGAGTGGGTGAGCGCGGCGGTGTACCCGGCCATCGACCCGGCGGGCAGCCTGTTTGTCATCGGCACCATCCTGGCCAGGCGCAGCGCCCTGGCGGTGATGGTCAACTCGCCCGAGGAGCCCTGGAAGCGCTACACCCGGCGCATCTACCGGGCCCTGGACGATAAGGGACACAGCCTGTGGGAGGCGCGCCACCCGGCCGCCGAGCTGCTGGAGCAAAAGCGGCTCATGGGCTCGCGGGCCTTCAACACCGAGAAGCAGAACAACCCCCTGGATGAAAACGGCATGTTCCAGGAGGAGTGGCTGCGCTCCTATCACCCGGCCGAACTGGCGGGCAAGGAGCTGGCCGTGGTGGGCTTTTTGGACCCCTCCCTGGCCACGGGCGAGCGGGGCGACTTCAAGGCCGTGGTCAGCGTGGGCCTGGACCGGGCGGCCGGGGTGTTCTACGTGCTGGACGCCTTTATCCGGCGCTGCTCCCTGGACCAGCTCATGCGCGCGGTGCTGAGGCGCCAGGCCCGCCACCACTACCTGGTCTTCGGGGTGGAGGACAACCTGTTTCAGCGCCTGCTGCTGGACGAGTTTTCCCGGGCCGCGGCCGAGGCCGGGGTGACCCTGCCGCTCAGGGGCGTGACCCAGCGGCTGTCCAAGGAGCTCCGCCTGGCCGGGCTCTCCCCCCTGGTGGAGCGGGGCCTGGTGCGTTTCCGGCCCGGGCATTCGGACCAGGACGAGCTGATCGAGCAACTGCTTCATTTTCCCACCCCCAAAGTGCATGACGACGGGCCCGACGCCCTGGAGGGCGCGGTGAGCCTGGTCCGAGCCACGGGGCCCAACGTCTGGTGAGGTGATCATGAAATCCTGGCTGAGCAACCGATTCTCCATGTTCCGCGCCAAGCGCCTGGACCTGCCTCCCGCGCCCTCGGGACCGCCGCCCTTTTTGGGGGGCAGCGCCACCCGGGGCCGCTCCCGCCAGCTGGCCGCCTATCAGGGCTGGGTCTTCGCGGCGGTGGGGGCCATCGCCCGGCGCATGGCCGGCATGCCCCTAAGGCTCTTTGCCGAGCAGGACGATGGCAACGGCCTGGAGGTGAACCAGCATCCGGTGCTGGAGCTGCTCAAGCGGCCCAACCCGCTGCTCACCGGCCGCCAGCTCCGCTACACCCTGTGCCTTCACCTGGAGCTCACGGGCATGGCCTTTGTGTTGGTGTTGGACAACGCCCTGGGCCGCCCGGCCGAGCTGTGGCCCCTGAACCCGGCCGACCTGATCGAGATAAGCGCGGGCGGCGACACCCGTCAGCCCATCGAGCGCTTCGTGTTCGCCGACTCCCACGGTGAGCGGGTGAGCTACGCGCCGGGGCGCATCCTCTACTTCCGCCACCCCAGCCCCACCAGCCTGGTCTACGGGGCCAGCCCGGTGGAGGCCGTGGCCCACGCCTATGACATCGATCTGGCGGTGCGCATTTATCAACGCAACTTCTTTAGGAACTCGGCCCGGCCCGAGGTGGTGCTGAGCACCGACCAACGCCTGACCGAGGACGAGGCCCGGCGGGTGCTCACCCGCTGGCGCCAGAAGCACCAGGGCCTGGCCCACGTGTTCGAGCCCACCGTATTGGACGGCGGGCTCAAGGCCACCCCGCTCACCTACTCGGCCAAGGACTTCGAGTTCATGGACCTGGCCGGCTGGACCCAGGACAACATCCTGGCCGCCTACGGGGTGCCCGCCGGCAAGCTGGGCCTGGTCAAGGACGTGAACCGGGCCAACGCCCAGGGCATCGAGGTGACCTTCAACGCCGAGTGCATCCGGCCCCGCCTGGAGCTGTGGGAGGACGTGCTCAACGCCTTCCTGCTGCCCCGCTACGGCGCGGGCCTGGCTCTCAGGCACGACAACCCGGTGCCCAGCGACCGGGCCCAGGCCCACAGGGAGGCCATGGCCCAGCTGGACCGGGGGGTGATCACCATCAACGAGCTGCGCGCCGCCCAGGGCCGCGCCCCGGTGGCCTGGGGGCACGAGCCCCTGGGGCGGGCCGAGGCCGAGAGCCCGCTGGCCATGGGCCTGGCGCCGGAGCTGGCCGCGTCGCTCAAGCAAGGCTGGCCCCGCCTGGAGGCCCGCTTCGCCGGGTGGTCGTCCGGGCGGGTGGCCAAGGAGCTGGACAAGAACCCCGCCCTGCTGGAGGGGCTGCTGCCCGGCCATCTGCCCGCCGCCCAAAAGGGGCGGCTGCGGGCGCGGCTGAAAAGCTGCCTCACCAGGGGCCTGAACCTGGAGCAAACCAAGTGGGAGCTGGGCTCCCCCCGCCAAGGAGACGAGTCATGAAGCTGGTGCACAAGGTGATGGATTTCGAGGTGAACCGGGCGGACGAGGACAACCGCACCTTTTGGGCGGTGGCCTCCAGCCCCACCGTGGACCGCCAGGGCGACCTGGTGGAGCCCGACGGCTGGGACTTCGCCAACTTCCTGAGGAACCCGGTGATCCCCTGGGCCCATGACTACGCCTCCCCGCCGGTGGCCCGGGCTCTGGCGGTCAAGGTGGAGAACGGGCGGCTGTTGTTCAAGGCCCAGTTTCCCACCGCCGAGGAGTACGCCTTTGCCGACACCATCTACCGCCTGTACAAGGGCGGCTATCTGCGGGCCTTCTCGGTGGGCTTCGCCCCCTTGGAAAGCGAGGTGGCCACCCACCGGGTGAGCGGCCGCGCCCTGACCGGAACCCGCTACCTGCGGCAGGAGCTCTACGAGATCTCCTGCGTGACCCTGCCGGCCAACCCCGAGGCCCTGGTGGCCCTGGGCCTTCCGGCCGCCAGCACCCCCTCCCCGGAACAGACTCCGGGCGCGCCGCCCGTGGCGGCGATGAACCCCGGAGCGGCCCGGGCCGTGGTGTCGGCCGCCCTGGGCCAGGCGGTGGTGGAGCGCCTGCGCTTCCACCTGGGCCTGGTGGACTGACAAACCAAGATCACAAGGAGCGATCAAGCCATGAAGCAGACCAAGATCATCGAGCTGTTGGAGCAGGCCACCGGCCTGTCCTTGGACGAGAACAGCCTCAAGGGGCTCATCGACCAGCGTCTGGAAAAGGTGCTGGCCGCGGTGGAGCCGGGCCGGGTGAGCCTGGGCGGGCCCTCCGCCCTGCCGGGGGTGGGCCTGAGCAAGTACCTGGGCGACGTGCGCCGTTTGGGCATGGGCCAGGCGCCGAAGCACCTGGAGGCCGGCGAGCTGATCAGCGCCGGGGGCGCCGCCCTCAAGCAAGTGGAGGCGCCCCAGGCCAAGGACCTGCGCGAGGGGGCCACCACCGCGGGCGGCTATCTGGTGCCCGGCGAGGAGTCCGGCGAGGTGCTCAACCTGGTGAACAACTTCAGCGCCCTCAAGGGCCTGTGCCGCACCGTGCCCATGAACAGCCACCAGATCACCTTCCCCACCATCAGCGGCGGGCTCACCGCCTACTGGGTGCCCGAGGCCGTGGACACCGAGACCTACGGCCTGGGCGACGGCGCGGCCCACGGCGAAAAGCCCCGCTCCGACGCCACCTTCGGCCAGCTGGCCCTGAACGCCCACGTGCTGGCGGTCAAGGTGGTGGTGAGCAACCAGCTGTTGGACGACTCGGACCCCGGGGTGGACGCGGTGCTCAGAAACCTGTTCGCCGAGACCATCGGCTCGGCCTTTGACGTGGCCTGCCTGCGGGGCACCGGCGCGGCCACCGACCCGGTCACCGGCCTGGTGGGCAAGATAAGCACCAACGCCCTGAGCGTGAGCGGCACCTTCGGCTTCGACGACCTGGCCAGGCTGATCTTCGCGGTGTACGAGAACGCGCCCCATGCGGCCCAGGTGCCGGTGATCGGCCATCCCAAGGCCGAGAAGGTGCTCATGACCCTGAAGGACGACTACGGCGACTACATCTACCGCCAGCCGGGCCAGCCCCGGGCCGAGGGGCAGCAGCGGCCCCTGGTGTGGGGCGAGCCCTTTGTGCGCGACCCCAACATCCTCGCCAACCTGGGCGACGGCACCGACGAGACCCGCCTGTTCGCGGGCGACTTCGCCGGCAGCGCCCTGGTGGGCCTGCGGCAGGGGCTGGTGGTCAAGACCAACCCCTGGGCCGAGCCCTACTTCTCCTACAACCAGACCGCCTTTTTGGCCGAGGTGCGCATGGGCTTCAACCTGAGCGACGAGAAGCGCTTCGCCAGCCTGAGCGCGGTGCCCACCGCCTAAAAAACCACCAAACCGCCCCGGGGGCCGAGCCGGCCTCCGGGGCCACGGGAGAGAGAACATGCCAGCCATCGCCGCCCGCCACATCGCCCGGCCGCCCCGGCACACCGCCCTGAGCGCTTCGCCGGTGCTCAAAGGCGGCCGCCGCCAGGGGAGCTGAAGCCATGGCTCTATCGCAAGACGCCCTGACCACCGTGGCCGGGGTAAAGCAATACCTGGCCATCGCCTCCACGGAGCACGACGGCCTGCTGGAACGGCTCATCGAGGCGGTGAGCGCCCAGTTCAACGCCTACACCGGCCGCAAGCTAACCGCCCGCGACTACAGCTATCTCAGCGGCGACGATGCCTATGACCCGGACAACGCGCTCTTGTCGGGCGCCGGCTATGCCGAACTGCTCTTGCCCCAGTACCCGGTGCTCGGCCTGAGCAGCCTGGTGCTGGACGGCCGGGAGATATCCCCGGCCAGCGGCGGGGTGGGCTGGGTGCTGGACGCCGGGGCCGGGGTGGTGACCCGGCTGGACGGGGTGTTCCCCCGGGGGGCCCACAACGTGGGCCTGGTCTACAGGGCCGGCTTCGAGACCGCGCCCCCGGACCTGGTCCAGGCGGCCATCGAGCAGGCGGCGGTGCGCTTTCAGGAGTCCGGGGCGGGCCACGGCCGTTTGGGAGTGAGCGCGCGCACCCTGGCCGACGGCTCGGTGAGCTATCACGCCGGGGCCTTGTTGCCCTCGGTCAAGGCGGTGCTGGACCGCTACCGCAACCGGAGCCTGCTGTGATCCGGGTCAGCCTGATCCCCCCGGCGGTGGACCCCTGGGAGCGGATCCTGCGGGCCTTCCCGGCGGTGATCCGCAAATCCTTAGAGCAAGCGCTCGAACTTGGCCTGGCCGCGTCCCGCGAGGCCATGGGGCCGGGCGGCACCGGCCCGGCCGTCCGTTCCGGCCGCCTGCTGCGCAGCCTGGGCGCGCGGGTCTACCAATCCGGCGACACCTACATCGGCGAGCTAAAGGCCGACGCCCCCTATGCCGGGGTGCAGGAATACGGGGCGGTCATCCAGGCCAAGAAGGCGAAATACCTGAAGTTCCGGGTGCAGGGCCAATGGGTGCAGGTCAAGCGGGTGGTGATCCCGGCCCGGCCCTACCTGCGGCCCGGGCGCGACGCGGCCCTCACAGCCCTGCCCGAGCTGCTTGAGCGCAACCTGGCGGAGGCGATGCAATGACCCGCGCAACGATCATCGACGACCTGCTGGCCTGCTTGCGGGCCATGGGCCCGATCCATGGCATGCCCCTGGCCGCGGCCACGGTGCTCCGGGGCATTCATCTGGCCGAGCAGGTGAACGATTTGCCCGCCCTGGCCCTGTTCAACGAGCGGGTGGAGAGCCTGGAGTCCACCGACCGCACCGTGGAGCGCAAGCTGGTCTTGCACCTGTGGGGGTATGCCAAGGCAGCGGGCAGTGATTTCAGTGGCTTGGACCGCCTGGCCGAGAGCGCGCTCATGGCCCTGGGCGATCCGGGCCTCAACCCCCACTGGGAGCGCACCGCCTGCGGCAATTTGGAGATCTACGAGGGCGGCGCGGGCGACCCCCTGGGCATCTTCGACCTGGAGCTGACCGTGGAGTACGAGTCGCCCCTGAATACGCTTTGAGCAATTACTTTAATATAGGGAGAGAGACATGAGCAGCGGTAAGGAAATTCGGGCGGCCTTTGCCCAGGCCGAGACCTGGGGCACGCCGGTGGCCTGCGCCCCGGGCGACGCCATGCTGATCACCAGCGAGTCCATAACCCAGTCCATCGAGCACCTGCCCGACGACAGCGCGGGCCAGAGCTTTCACGCGGCCAGCGACCAGGGGCTGGTCACCTGCGGCGGCGACCTGGGGGCGTACTTGCGCTACCAGGGCCTGGGGGTCCTGCTGGCCATGGCCATGGGCCAGGCCGGAGAGCCCACCCCCCAGGGCAGCGCGGGCCAGCTCCACCAGCTGCGCCTGGGCGGAGACACCGACGGCCTGTTCGGCACCCTGGCCCTGTACAAGGGCTTTTCGGTGCACGAGTTCGCCTCGGCCAAGGTGGACGGCTTCACCATCAGCGGGGCGGCCGGCCAGCCGGTGAGCGTCACCTTTCATCTGATCTGCGACGGCATGAGCATCAACACCGCCAGCGGGGCCAACACCAACGCCTCGCTCACCGGGCTGAGCGCGCCCGCTCCGGGCAACCGGGTGCTGTTCAAGCAGGCCGGCTTTTGGATCAACGACGCCTCGGACGGGGCCTTGGACGCCGGCGACGCGGTGCATCCGGGCCGCTTCAGTCTGAGCTTTAGGCGCAAGCTGGCCGGCGACCACCTGGCCGGGGGCGCGGACAAGATCGCCGAGCCGGTGTGCGCCGCCTTCCCGGAGCTTAGCCTGAGCCTGGAGTTCCCCACCTACACCAGCGACACCTACCTGAGCGACCTGGGCTCCGGGGTCAGCAAGAAAATGCGCATCGACTTCAGCGGCCCGGAGATCGAGTCCGGGGTGGACCATGGACTCAGCCTGATCATGCCCCACCTGGTGATCACCAACGCCGAGAGCGCGGTGGATCGGGCCGGCAAGATCGCCCATCCGGTGAGCCTGAACCTGCTGGCCCCGCCGGCCGAGGCGGCGGGCATGAGCGGCATCAACGAGCCCCTGGCCCTGGACCTGACCAACACCCGGACCAGCGCCCTGCTGGTCTAAAGCAAGGGGCGCGGCAAGAAAGGGCTTTTGTTTTCCGTGCCCTAGGGGTTATTTTAACCGGGTCGGGCCCACCAGGGTCCGGCCCGTCTTCACTCACCCCCCAAGCCGGAAGTTTGGCCCATGGATGACAGCGAAAGCATCAAAATCAGCATGCCCGCCGCGGTTAAGCCCCACGTCCCCCAGGAGGAACGGCCCCTGGAGCAGTGCATGGCCGAGGCCAAGATGCTCATGGTGGAGTTGGAGGGCGGGCTCAGCGACGGGCTGACCACCCTGGGCCCGGACGGGGCCGAGAGCCTGAGCCTGTACCGGGCCGACATCCTGGGCCTGGAGGCCTGGGTGGAAGCGGGCCGCAAGCTGGTGCTCCTGGCCAGGCCGGACTTGGCCCTGGCCGAGCCGCTGGCCCAGCGGTTGGGGGCGAGCTTGCGCACCACCGGCGGGGACAAGGACATATTGTTCAAGCAGGTGATCTGGGAAAACGAGATCATCGCCGCGCAGGCGGCCTACATGGGCCGGGACATGGACGACCTGCCCGCCCTGGGCCTGGCCGGGCTGGCGGTGTGCCCGCCCGAGTCGCCGGAGTGGGTCAAGGGAGTCTGCCACATCGTCACCGGGGCCCCGGCCGGACGGGGCGCGGTGCGCGAGCTCGTCGACCGCCTGCTGGCAGACTACGTGCCCGAGGACATCTAAATGTTCGAGTCCGAAAATCCCAATGCCTATGAAAAGGTCTATATCGGCCTGGTGGAGCGCCTGGGGGCCATGGACCTGGCCCCGGCCGGGGCCAGCCTGGGCCTGGAACGGCGGGGCCTGGAGTACGTGGCCCCCCTGCTGGGCCGGGAGTATTTGGTGGGCCCGCAAGGGGTGCGCGCGGCCGACGGGGGCGGGACCCCCTTCACCCACCGCATCGTGCTGGCCTGGTATCTGATCCACGGCGGCTCCGGCGAACCGGCCCAGAGCTTCGTGCCCTACCGCGAGCTGCCCGGCGGGGCGGACTTCGCCCGCACCCTGAGCCAGTTGGTGGACAACCGCCTGGCCACCGGCTTCGGCCACAAGCTGGCCCAGCTCAGCCAGGCGGCCCTGGCCCTGGGCGGCGAGGAGCTGCCCACGACCAGCGCCTCGGACGGGGCCTGGCGCTTCGGCGCCCTGCCCAAGCTGCCCCTGGAGCTCAGGTTCTACGACGCGGACGAGGAGTTCCCGGCCGAGGCCAAAATCCTCTACGACATCACCGCGCCCAACATCCTGGACCTGGAGTGTTTGGCGGTGATGGGCCAGATATTGGTCATGGAGCTGGAAAGGGCCGCCGGGGTGGCCCCTCCGGCTTGACCCGGATGGCCGCCGTGTGCACAGATTGATATATGCGCATACTTCTGCACATATGCTGCGGGCCCTGCGCCATCATGCCTGTTCACGATCTGCGCGGCGAGGGCCACGAGCTGCGGGGCCTGTTCTACAACCCCAACATCCAACCCTACACCGAGAGCCAGCGCCGTCTGGGCGCCCTGGAGGCCTGGGCCAAGGAGCAGGACCTGCCGCTGATCGTGCAGGACGAGTATGACCCCGAGTCATGGCTTCGTAACGTGGCCTGGCGCGAAAGCCAGCGCTGCGCCCCCTGCCTGAGCCAGCGCCTGGAGCGGGCCGCGGCCGTGGCCAAGCGGGGCGGGTTTGATGCCTTCAGCAGCACTCTGCTATACTCAAAGCGTCAGAAACACCGCCTCATCAAGGAGTTGGGCGAGGCGGCCGGGCGGCGGCGCGGGGTGGAGTTCCTTTACCGCGACTGGCGCCAGTTTTGGAAAGAAGGTATAGAGCAGTCCAAGGCGGCGGGCATGTACCGCCAACAATATTGTGGATGCATCTTCTCGGAGCGCGATCGTTACCTGGGCGCTCCGTCAGCCCCACGGGGGGGATCAGATATTGAGCGATAGCACGGGCCCGGACATAGTCCTCGAGTTCGAGGGCGGGGTGATGACCATCCGCACCGAAAAAGCGGTGTATCAGGTCAGCGTCAGCACTCTGGACACCGGGGCCCGGGTCTTGCCGCCGGCCAGCGACCAGCGCTCCCTGCCGGGCATGGAAAAACCGGCCCAAAAAGAGCAGCGCGAGCTGCCCGACTCCCAGCGCCCGGTGCTGGGCCCCCCGGCGGCGGACTATTACGGCGAGCTGAGCCACGACCTTTTCCGCGAGTTGGGCAACCTGGCCCGCCGCCTGGCCGCCTCCCTGAAAAAGCTGTCTTCCGGCGGCAAGGGCCCGGACGCGGCCGAGCTGGGCCGGGACATGGAGGCCGCCCTGGCCCAGGCCAAGTCCCTGACCAAGGGCCTGCAACAGAGCGAGGAGGACCGCCGCGAGGCCGCGGCCGAGCGCCGCAAGCTGGCCAAGGTGCTGGGCAACGGCAAACCGGCCGCCAACCCCCTGGCCAAGCTGGCCGACGGGGCCGCCAGCCTGATGAGCGAGGTGTCCCGCGCCCGGGTGCAAAACGGCCAGGCCGCTGGCTACCGCTTCGGCCTGGAGGCGGTGTTCCAGGGCATCTACGACCACTGCATCAACCAGACGGTGCGCAAGCACATCCAGTCCATGTGGGACGAGCCCGGCGAGTTCGAGCAGCGCTCGGTGGAGCAGCTTCTCAACCAGTCCGCCCCGGCCGAGCCGCCCCCCGGCGGGCTGGTGCGCTTCGACCTGCCCCGGGTGCTGGCCGCCCTGGAGCAGAGCACCGGCAACTCGCGCTTCCAGCAGATCCTGGCCAAGATGCAGGCCAACTCGGGCCAGCTCTTCCCGGACGACAATCTCTACATCGAGGCCGAGGTGCTGGGACCGGGCGAGCAGGGGCCGGACCCCATGCTCCTGGAGCGGCTGGAGAGCTTCCTGGACCGCGTGGTCTCGGCCGCCCGCCGGCCGGGCCCCGGCCTGCCCGACGAGCTGGCCGACCTGGCCGACCTGTTCGGCGAGGGCGACTCGGCCCAGGAGCAGGAGGCCCAGAAGAACCTGGCCGACCTGCAAAAGGCCCTGGCCGCCCTGGGCAAGCTGGCCGCCGAGGTTCCCGCCGCGGCCGCGCGGGGCGGGGCCAGCCAGGCCCGCCTGATCGGCGAGGCCCTGTTCCAGATGCTGGCCCTTTTGGTGGGGCTGAAGGCCAAGCTGGTGGCCAGGGAGTCCGACCCGGAGATGAACGCCTTCCGGGCCGAGCAAAAGGCCCAGGCCGAGGTGGACCAGGCCCTGGCCGGCCTGGAGACCTCCGGCGACGAGGACCCGGGCCTGGACCTGAAGCAGGTGGAGCGGTTGCTGGAGAGCCTCGGCTTCTAGCCGTCGGCTTCGCCGGGCGGCCTTGCGGCGCCGGCGTCCTTTTTCCCTTCCCAACCCGCCGCCTTGCCCCCCGCGCAAGCTTGACGTAGGATATTTTCCGGCACCAACGGGAGATATTCATGCGCATCATCAAGGCAAGTCACAACTTCCCCGGCATAGTACCCATCCTGGAAGAGCTGCTGCCCGGCCACGCCCTGACCCCGGTGGGCGAGGACCAGTTGGTAGCGGCCTGCCGCTCGGCCGAGGTGCTCATCCCCACCATGGCCCGCATCCCGGCCGAGGTGATCACCGGCTCCTCGCTCAAGCTGATCCAGCAGATGGGCGTGGGCCTGGAAGGGGTGGACATCCCCGCGGCCACCGCGGCGGGCATCCCGGTGTGCAACGTGCCCGCCGACCAGGCCGAGGCCAACGCGGAGAGCACCTCGGAGCACGCCCTGTTCTTGATGATGGCCGCGGCCCGCCGCCTGAACCAGCACCAGGAACACCTGGCCAAGGGTCCCTGGGGCGCGCCGGTGGGCCTGGCCCTGTACGGCCGCCGCGCCCTGGTGGTGGGCCTGGGCCGGGTGGGCAAGTCCCTGGCCCGGCGGCTGAAGGCCATGGGCATGCGGGTGAGCGCGGTAAAGGCCACGCCCGCGCCCGGCCTGGCCGGCGAGCTGGGCCTGGACGAGCTGGGCGGGCCGCAGGACTTCCCGCGCCTGCTGGCCTCGGCCGATTTTGTCACCGCCGCGCTCACCGCCAACCCCGGCACTTTGGGCCTGTTCAACCAGGCCGCCTTCGCGGCCATGAAGCCCGGGGCCATCCTGGTCAACGTGGGCCGGGGCGGGGTGGTCGACGAGGCCGCCCTGGTCGCGGCCCTGGACAGCGGCCACCTGGGCGGGGCGGGGCTGGACGTGTTCGCGGCCGAGCCGCCCGCCCGAGACAATCCCCTGCTGCGCCACCCGTTGGTGGTGGCCACCCCGCACGTGGCCGGGGTCACCGAGCAGAGCTTCGCCCAGATCGGCCGCCACGTGGCGGACAACATCTTGCGCCTGGAGCGCGGCGAGGAGCTCAAGTTTAGGGCGAACTAGGGCGCTAAAGGATTTTGATGATGCCCGACACCCCCTGCCGTTTTTGCTCCCCCCAGGTGGACGGGCTCATCGTGAACGAGCTCGGTTCGGTCATCGCCATCGCGGACAAAAACCCGGTGACCCCGGGCCATGTGCTTATCCTGCCCCGCCGCCACACCCCGGATTATTTTTCCCTGAACGCCGAGGAGCGCCGCGACGCGGACCAGCTCATCCGCCTGCTCAAGGCCCGGGCCCAGCAGGCCGACCCGGTGATCACCGGTTTCAATATCGGGATCAATTGCGGCGCTTCGGCGGGCCAGACCATCTTCCACGCCCACATCCATTTGATCCCCCGCCGCGACGGGGATGTGGCCCACCCACGCGGCGGGGTGCGCGGGGTGATACCCGCCAAGATGTCGTATCGGGATTAATCCGAGCCCTGAAATGGCCTAGGCTGGGTAGGGAAGCCCAAAGGCTAAGCCGTACAGTTCAGCATTGACTTTTATTGTGTTTAATTTTTATTATTTATTACATTTAACTCTTTTTTTGGGGGTGGTCCGTGGTTAGCAACAAGCCGCCACATGCAGGCGATGATAAAAAATATGAAATTTTAGATAAGGGTAAGGGTCAAGAAAATATAAAGAAAATATTCGACGACATTGATGTAATGGAGAATTTTGTAACCGATAGCGGTAGGGTAATGCCGGTATCTTTAATCGGTAAATTTGCTCGAATTAAGTGTTTTCGAAGAGACCTGCTGTTGGATGTTGCATCCGAAATTTGTGAAGATAATTATTCTGAAATATTATCCGTCCATAGAGATCTTTCCTTGCTAGTGGCACCCGCCACCCCAGCAACAATCACGGCAAGCAAGCGTTTAAAGTTTGGTTTGTTTATAAATACTGCCGCAATTAATTTAATAATTATTTCAACAATCGTTTCAATGATCGGCGTAGTCGTATCGTGCGCCTATATGTCAACTGCTAATAGCATCTGGGCCAAACATGCTCTTCTGCCGTTTGCCGCTGGCCTGGGTGCTGGCTTCTATGCCCTTTACTCTGCGCACACATATATTCAACAGAGAACTTATGACCCTCAATACGATCAAACATATTACGTCAGATATATTCTTGGTATTATTGCCGGAGTTATACTGGGGTACACAGGTGCAGACATAATAAAAAATATCGATGTAGCGCAAGGTGGAAAAGTAACTAAGTCCGTGGGGTCAATGCTTTTTGCTGTTGTTGGAGGATATTCGGCGGATGTAGTTTACTTGCTACTGCAGCGTTTTACGGAAACGCTTAAGGCGACGATTCAAGGCAATAATTCGAGTAAGACAGATAAACAAATGCAAGATGTTAAAAATAAGGCCGCGAATGAAGTCAGCCGCACAAAAAATGATATTGCAAGTCAACTGCAAGCTGCTATTAATAGAAATGGCGGTATTAAAAAGGAGGATATTGAGAAAACTTTGAACGATTTGCTTTCCTAGGCCAATTGAAAATCCGGCAGGGGAGGGTGGTGTATCTTCTGTCCAGGTGCAGCGCTTCGCGCAGTCCACTTGGGTGCACGTCCCCCACCAAAAAAGCCCCCGCCCGTTGCCGGGCGGGGGCTGATGCTTCGCTAAAAGCGTGGGGCTCTAGCTAGATCTCTTTGGTCAGCTCGGGCACCACGTCGAACAGGTCGGAAATCACGCAGTAGTCGGCCTTGGTGTGGATGGGGGCGTCGGGGTCCTTGTTGATGGCCACGATGACCTTGGACGAACCCATGCCAGCCAGGTGCTGGATGGCCCCGGAGATGCCGCAGGCGATGTACAGGTTGGGGGTGACCACCTTGCCGGTCTGTCCCACCTGGTCGGTGTGCGAGCGCCAGCCGGCGTCCACCGCCGAGCGCGAAGCGCCCACCGCCGCGTTGAGCTTGCCGGCCAGCTCCTCGAGCAGGGCGAAGTTGTCGGCCTCTTTCATGCCGCGGCCGCCGCTGACGATGACCGTGGCCTCGGTGAGGTCGATCTTGCCTTCCTCGGAGGCCTGAACCTCGGCCACCGCGGCCTTGATCTCGCCCGCGTCCGCGCTCACCGCTTCCACCGCCGCCTCGCCGCCGCTTTCCACCACGTCAAAGACGTTGGGGCGCAAGGAGGCGATCTGGGGCGAACCGTTGATGATCACGTCGGCGTAGACCTTGCCGGCGTAGATGGGCCGGGTGGCCACCATCTTGCCGCCCTCGACGGCCAGGGCGGTGCAGTCCACCGCGATGCCCGTGTCCAGGCGGGCCGCCAGGCGGCCGCCCAGGTCCTTGCCCTGGGTGGAGGCGCCGAAGAGCACCACGTCCGGGGCGCCGTCCTTGATCAGGGCGGCGGCGGCATTGGTGTAGCCGTCGGTAGTGTAGGTAGCCAGGGCGGCGTCGTCCGCGTAGAGCACCTTGGCCACGCCGTATTTGCCCAGCTCGGCGCAAGCGTCCTGCATGCCCGAGCCCAGCACCACCGCGGTCACCTCGGCGCCCAGCTCGTCGGCCACCTTCTTGGCCGCGCTGGCCACTTCATAAGTTATTTTTCTGAACTCGCCGTCACGTTGTTCGGCGATGATCCAAACACCAGCCATGATATATGCACTCCCTTCGTGCGAAAGGTAATGACCCTATTAGAAGGCCCCTCAGATAACCTTGGCCTCTTCCTTGAGCAGCTTGGCCAGGTTGGCGGCCAGCTCCTGGGCGGTCTCGCCCTCCACCGTCTTGCCCGGGGCCCGGTCGGGGGGCGGGTTCAGCGTGGCGATCTCGATGAAGTCGCTGCGCTCGGCGCCCAGGTCGGCCGGAGTCTTGGTCTCCAGGGGCTTCTTCTTGGCCTTCATGATGCCCGGCAGGCTGGCGTAGCGGGGCTCGTTGAGGCCCTTCTGCGCGCTGATCACCGCCGGGAGGGAGGCCTCCAACACCACGGTCTGGCCTTCGATGGGCCGGGTGCCCTTCACCTTGCCGTCGGCGATCTCCAGCTTGGTGATCACCGAAAGCTGGGGCATGCCCAGATACTCGGCCACGGCCGAGCTGACCACGCCCGAGTCGTCGTCCACGGCCCGCTGGCCGAAGAACACCACGTCCGGGCTCAGGGGCTCGATGGCCTTGGCCAGCATTTTGGCCACGGCAATGGGGTCCGCGCCGTAGAGGTCGTCATCCTGGATATGGACAGCCTTGTCCGCGCCCATGGCCAAGGCGGTGCGCAGGGCTTCCACCACCCGGGCGGGGCCGGCCCCCACCACGGTCACTTCGCCGCCCTGGTCCTTGACGATGCGCAATGCCTCTTCCACGCCGAACTCGTCGTAGGGATTCATCACCCACTTGATGTCGCCGGTGTCAATGGATTTCCCGTCGCCGGCGATCTTGATTACCGACTCGGTGTCCGGCACCTGCTTGATGCACACCACAATGTTCACTTAATCACCCCTCCTTTCTGAAAAACACTTGGGGTAGGTATGGACCTTGGTTAAACGTCTTTAAGCCGTCTGCGGATCGACCAGCATGCCCTTGATGAAAAAGGCGCTTATCTGCTGGGCCGCCACGGCGGTGGAATATTTTTTAACAGGCGACAGAATCCAATAACGGCTCATCTCGTCCAGGGCGCCGAAAAAGGCCCGCTTGGCCACCCCGGGCAGGATGTCCTTGCGGAAAACCCCCATCTGCTGCCCCTCTTTGATGATGCCGGAGATTATGTTCAGGTATTGGTGGAAACGGTCGTTCTGGTACTCCTTCATGAACTTGGAAGACTGCCTCAGTTCCACCTGGATGATCTCGGCCAGCTCCTGGTTTTCCTCGAGCATGGTCAGGTGCTGGTCGGCGAAGCGCTCCAGCTTGGCCGCCGGATCGGTCACAGTTTGCAAGGCTTGGTGCATTTTGTCCAGGATATTGCCCATCTCCTCCTCGAACAGGGAGATGAGGATGTCGTCCTTGTTCTGGAAGTAGAGGTAGATGGTTCCGTCGGCCACGTTGGCGGCCCGGGCTATCTCGCTGACTTTGGAGTTGTAAAAACCTTTTTTGGCGAACACCTTGAGCGCGGCCTCGATAATACGCCGGTGTTTATCGCTGTTTTTTTTCTTGTCTGATTTCAAGATACTATGTCCCATGCCCCGGCCAAGGGCCAGGAGCGAGCAGGTGCGGCGCTAATGAATGACGATTCATTCAAACAAGTTGGTAACACGCCGCTGTGGGGCTGTCAACGCTTTTTTGAAGGCTGTTCAGCCGGTATGGGCCGCGCGGCCTGGCAACTATACAAAAGGACTGAACCGGCTTCAACAAAAAACTGAAGACCCATTCAGCCCAGTGAACGGCCCCTCCCGGTCCGGTTGAACCGGCGGCGGGCCTGTTTTATGATGCCTTACATGTACAACAACCTCCCGTCGCGTCTTGGCCGCTCTTTTGGGGGCTGGCCCCGTTTGCTGGCCGTGGCCCTGCTGCTGGCGGCCTGCCTGGCGCCCCTGGCCGCCCCGCCGGCTTGGGCCGGGGTGCCCGAGCCCTTCAAGCCGCCGGCCGATCTGCCCGACGCCCAGCGCGAAAGCCTGGAGCGCCGCCGGGGCGAGCTGCTGTTGCAGTGGGACGGGCTGGTCCAGGCGGTGCGCGCCCACAACCGCCAGTGCCAGGGGGTGGTGGCCAGCTCTCCCCAGGGGGTGCGCTGCCAGGTGGAGCTCAGGGGCATCAAGGAGCGCATCGGGGTCCATTTGGAAGCGGTGGAGCGCTACAACCTCTCCGTGGCCGCGGCCGAGCTGCGCCACCGCCAAAACACCAATCCCTGATCCGGCTCAGCCCCTGGGGCAATCTAAAACTTGTATAGGTTCCAGGCCCAATTCGCGGCCAGGGAAAGATAGAGCACGCCTTGCAGCGGCTTGGGCCAAGGCCGGCCCAGGAATTCGAAAAAGGAATTTCGTTTTTGGATGAGGTCCCAGGCCAGCCAGGGCAGGGCCGCCAGGGCGGCGGAAGCCAAAAGCAGGCAAAAGGGGTTCATGCCCACGGCGGCCCCCAACTGGCCCTGGCACAACAGGACCATGGCCCCGGTCATGCCGCAGCCCGGGCAGGGCAGGCCGGTGAGGGCCCGGAAGGGGCACACTGTCCTCAACCCGCCCCACATGCCGGGCCCCAGCCAGGCCAGCACTCCGCCCAGGCAGATCGCCGCCAGGACCAACAGGGCCTGGGCGCGGGGTGTCAGCCGCCAGGTCACAGGGCCAGGATATTCATGATCTTCTGAAAGTTCAGCTCACGGGTGCGGCCGCTGATCAGGAACCAGTCGATCACGGTCCAGACGCCGGCCCCTCCGCAGGTGAGCAACTTGACCAGCCCCAGCCCCACCTGCCCCAACATGAAGCGGTCCACCCCGAAACCACCGATGAGAATGGAGACGATGAGCATGGTCGTCGGGTTTTTGGGGTCGGCCGACTGCACCAGCAGGGTCTTGGACTCGTCGGCCTGCTCCAATGCCGCCTTGAGCATGGGGATCTTTTCGCCGGGGAACAGATTGGCGTTGGCCATTATGTACATGTCGGCCTGGTTCTTATCCATCTTCATCCATTCTCCCGAGAGCCGCGCCGATAAGCGGCGGGGCCTCTGCGGCCCAAGGGTGGCGCCGCCTGTTCAAGTTTCCGGGGGGTTCAGGTTGGGGGATGCAGGTTGACCCGCCTACCAGCATCATAAATCGGCGGTTTGCCGGGGGTCAATCGCCATGGCCCCGCGCGGGGGGCCGGGCTCAGCGCCGCTTGCGCTGATAATGATTCACCGCCTTGAGATGCTGGGCATAGGTGACCGAGAACTGGTGCCGCCCGTCGCCCTTGGCCACGAAGTACAGATAAGACGCCTTGGCCGGCGCGAGCGCCGCCCGGAGGGCGGCCAGGCCCGGCGAGCAGATGGGGCCGGGAGGCAGGCCGGTGTGCGCGTAGGTGTTGTAGGGCGTGTCGCGGTCCAGGTCGGCCCGGGTCAGGTTGCCGTCAAAGGCGGGGCCCAGGCCGTAGATCACCGTGGGGTCGGCCTGTAGGCGCATGCCCCGCTTCAGGCGGTTGTGATACACCGCGCTGATCAGGGGCATCTCCTGGTCCACCCCCGCCTCTTTCTGGATGATGCTGGCCAGGATGACCGCCTGCTCCCGGCTCATGCCCGCCGCCTTGGCCGCGGGGGCCAGCTTGGCCCAGGCCCGGTCGAAGCGCGCGACCATCTTGGACAATACCGTCCGGGTGCCCAGATGGCGCGGGAAGCGGTAGGTGTCCGGGAAGAGGTAGCCCTCCAGGGTGGGCTGGTTCACCTCCAGGTCGGCGGCGAACTCCGGGTTGCGGCCCAGGCGGATGGCGGTCCAGCTGTGGACAATGCCCGCCTCGCCCAAACGGGCCGCGATGTCGGCCAGGGTGAAGCCCTCGGGGATGAGCACGTAGTGCAGCTTCACCCGCCCCTGGCGCAGGAACTGCAGGATGCGCGCCGCGCTCATGGCCGGCGAGAGCTCGTACTCCCCGGCCAGGATGGGGCCGTCATCGCTGGTGATGCGCCCGGCCAGGGCAAACCAGCGGGGGTTGTCCACCACCCCGGCCTTGGCCAGCGCCTCGCCGGCCGAGCTCAGGCTGGCCCCCTTGGGGATATCCACCACTATCGCCACCCCGCTGGGGCTGGCCCGGCGTCCCAGGAGCCAGGTGGTGCCCAGCACGTAGGCCCCCCACCCGGCCAGGGTCACCACGATGACCGCCACCACCAGGCCCAGGGCGCTCTTGTGTCCGGGCCTCATTCCCGGGCCTCCAGCCAGCGGCGCAGGATTATGGCCGCGGCCGCCCGGTCCACCACCTGGGCCCGCTTGGCCCGGCTCAGCCCCGCCTCGATCATGGCCTCGTGGGCCTCCACCGTGGACAGGGCCTCGTCCATCAGCTCCACCGGAAGGCCCAGGCGGCGCTCCAGGCGCTTGGCCAGGGAAAGGATGCGCTCGCCCTCGGGGCTCAGCTCGCCGCCGGCCCGGGCGGGCAGGCCCACCACCATGAGCGTGGCCCCCTGCTCGGCGGCTATCTCGCCGATGGCGGCCACGTCCGCGTCGCGGTTTTTTCGCTCATAGACCAGCAGGGGAGAGGCGGTGCGCCGCTCCGGGTCGCTGACCGCCAGGCCGATGCGCTTGGACCCCACGTCCAGGGCCAGCACCACTCCGGGGGGTTGCTCAGACATGGAGCTAATTATGCCCGCGATGATCTACTTTCACAAGAAGGTGCGAAGAATCACAGAGGTTGCAGTAAATGAACAGGTGGCTGATTAGCACTACTTTTTAGGCACTCTCTTTATGTTTAACTGCCGAACCCACCCGACCTGTTGATCTCCAAATTCGTAATCAAGGGTAACGATTTTAGTCCAATTTTTTTTCTGGTGGATAAGGCGCACTCTTTGCTTAGCGTGCATAAAACAAAGAGGAGAAGAAAGTGAAGATGGTTCTTCCCTTAGTGCAACTGGCCTTATAACCACATAATAGTGAAATTTTTCCGCTTTTTTCTCCATTTTCCCACTAATCGCTTCCAAAATATCTCTTTTTGCATTATTAATAGCCTCGTCACAATGAACTATGGCCTCCTTCTTCCCCTTATGTAATTCTCTGGAAATCAAAGAATAGTTTGGTTGTGAAAAAAAGATGGAGAGGCCGATACCGAATAATTGAAGCAATAAACTTATTACATTGTGGCGTGTTGAATAATCAAATGGAGTGTCAACTATATATTCTGAAAAAGAATCCCCTACCTCCTCTATAAAATAGGCCGGCTCTTTTTCTTGATCCAACTCATTCAATGCATCAGTTGCGTCTTCCAAGATGTCGCCGGCAAAAGTTCCGGGAAACCAGTTATTTAATCTGGGGTTCGTAAGATTTATGTTCGAAACACCCCGGCCCAAGTCCATTTGCTGGAATACTCTGGATAATCCTCTTTGGACGCCGAACACGGCGTTTATCTGTGATGTAAGTTCTTGCTGTTTTGCAGTTGCTCTTAATCCCTCGTATATTTTGTTGCTAGACGGCAAGGAATTAATGTAATTTTCAACAAATAAACTATTCCGTACTTCTTGCGCAAGAGAGCTCATTGCCGTTCCATTAGCAGTCGCTAATCTCATCGAAGGTGTATTGATAAAATTTTTTGCTATGGAGCTAGCAACACTAAATGATTGGTTTAAATTTGTTAGGTGACTGAAGCCAAGGGCGTCCATCTGCTCTCTTAGACGCGATGCCTCCGCTACAGCTGCACTAAGTGTTGCACCTCTATATTCCCAAAGGCGCGATGCCTCCAATGTGGTTGCGCGAAGCGTTTCTTCCATTTGGATTGAATTATGATGCAAAGGCTGTAAAAGTTGTTGCATTTGGTATGCTTCTTTTGCGAGCTTCGCCATGTTTCTAAACGTGTTCATTACGCCCCGCTATCGATAGAGAATTATTCCAAGTTTAACACAATAAAAAGAACATATCATTTCGAAACAACCCCGGACTGGTGAAGTCCCAAAGGGCGGGTGGGCGGGGAGAGAATGCTTGCCGGCACGGCCCCCGCCTCCAGGCCCAACCCAGTCCACCACCCCGGGCCGCCCCGCCATCCCCCCAATTCGGCAGGCCCGCCACCCCGCGCCAACCCGGTTGTTCCTCCCTGCTGCCCCCAATAGCGCCGCTGTCGGGGCCGGAGAGCCCTTGGCCGCGACGCGGCAATCCCCGCCCGCCGGCCGTGGCCTCCATACCCCGCTCCAACCACTCGCCTGCATCCCCGCCTCCGCCCCAAATAAACCGGGCGCCCACCCTTAAAAGGGATATAATCTATAAAAATAGTATTTTTTAGGAATTTGATATTTGGCCGCTGGAGAGGCGGGGCGCGGCGTCGCTCCCCATGCCTCCGAAACCACATCAAGGGTAAACACGGCGGCTGCCCAAGTTGCGTATTTGAAAGCGGTGCAAAATGAACGCCCTCCTTATTTACCCGCAAAACCCGGAGACTTTCTGGAGCTTCAAGCACGCCCTGAAGTTCATCTCCAAAAAGGCCCTGCACCCGCCCCTGGGCCTGGCCACGGTGGCGGCCATGCTGCCCGCCTCCTGGGTAAAAAGGCTCGTCGACGAGAACGTGGAGACCCTCAGGGACAAGCAGCTGCAATGGGCGGACTGCGTGTTCATCAGCGCCATGGCCATCCAGCGCGAGTCGGTCCGGCGGGTGGTGGCCCGCTGCCGGGAGATTGGGGTCAAGGTGGTGGCTGGGGGGCCCCTGTTCACCGCCTGCCACCACGAGTTCGAAGGCATCGATCACTTCGTGCTGGGCGAGGCCGAGATAACCCTCCCCCGCTTCCTGCGCGACCTGGAAGATGGCCGGCCCCAGCCCCTGTATGAAACCGGGCGATACCCCGCCATGGACGGCACCCCCGCGCCCATGTGGGGCCTGCTCAAGCTCAGGCGCTACGCCTCCATGAGCCTGCAATACTCCCGGGGCTGCCCCTACAACTGCGAGTTCTGCGACATAACCTCGCTGTTCGGCCGCCGGGTGCGCACCAAGGACACCAAGCGGGTCTTGGCCGAACTGGACAGCCTCTACGCCGCGGGCTGGCGGGGCGCCTTGTTCATCGTGGACGACAACTTCATCGGCAACCGGACCAAGCTCAAGAACGAGTTTTTGCCCGCCATCATCTGCTGGATGAAGCAGCACCGGCATCCCTTCGTGCTCTCCACCGAGGCCTCCATCGACCTGAGCGACGACGACGCCCTGATGAAGCTGATGGCCCAGGCCGGCTTCGACGGGGTGTTCGTGGGCATCGAGACCCCCAACGACGACAGCCTGGCCGAGTGCAGCAAGCTGCAAAACCGCAACCGCGACCTGGTGGCCAGCGTCAAGAAGATACAGAGCTTCGGCCTGGAGGTGCGCGGCGGCTTCATAGTGGGCTTTGACAGCGACACCCCCTCGGTCTTCGGGCAACAGGTCGATATGATCCAAAACAGCCGCATCGTCACGGCCATGGTGGGGCTGCTGAACGCCCCCCGGGGCAGCCGGCTATACCAACGCATAACCAGCGAGGGCCGCCTGCTCACCGAGGCCACGGGCGACAACACCGACTTTTCCACCAACATCATGCCCCGCATGGGGCTGGAGAACCTGGCCCGGGGCTACAACGAGGTCATCAGCGGCATCTATTCGCCCAAGCCCTACTTCAAGCGGGTGCGGGAATATCTGCGGGAATATAGCGTGCCGGAAAAGACCGGGCTTCATTTCCATCCCCGCTACGTGCGGCTGCACAGCGGATACGCCTGGGCCTTTCCCAAGTCCCTGGTGGTGCTGGGGGTCAAGGACCGGGCCCGCTGGCAGTATTGGAAGCTCTTGCTGTGGTCGCTGTTCCGGCGGCCCGGCCGCTTTCCCATGGCCGTGACCTTCGCCATCTACGGCTATCACTTCCGCAAGGTGTTCCAGGCCAGTCTGTAGGGGGGGCTGCTAGCGGTTTTGCTCCCGCTTGCGGTAGGTCTGGTCATCGAACTCCTGGGCCCTTTTCTGGGTGAAGCCCTCCAGGGCCGCCAGGGCGTCCCTGGCCTTGCGCATCTGGACCGCGCACTGGGTCTGGACCACGGCTTTGGCCCGGGCGGCCTCTCCGGCCTTCATCAGCTCCACCACCTCATCCCGCGCTTTGGTCCATTTGCCCAACCGGGCCAGGACTCTCAGGTAAGACTTGTTGTCCTTGGGCACCTTTTGGGCCAGGTAGTCGAAATCCCCGCGCAGGGCGGTCACCACTTGGTCCATGGCCCGGGTGTTTTCGGCCAACTTGTCTTTGCCCTCGGAATAGACCAGGTCCTCGACGAGTATCTGGGCGCGGATCAGCTTGCTGTCTATCCTGAGCACCAGGTTGCCGATGGTGGCGGGAGTAGCCGGGGGAGGAGGCTCGGGGGTGAACCAGGGGGCCCACTTGCCCGCCAGCAACACCACCAGCAGGCCGCCCAGCACGGCGATGGTGGCTGCGGTGTGAACCCGGGTCCATCTGCGGTCGATCGGCATGGCAGGTTTGCCGCCCGGCTTGGGTTGCGGGATGTTTCGGCCACCGTGATGCCGAGGCAACCCAATGAGCCTCACTCGGTGACCTCCCGGCCGCCAAAACGCGGCGGGCGGTAACCATAAACGGTGGGATATCCGTATAGTCTACCTGATAAACCCTGGCCCCGCCCTGGCGGCGCTCGCGCGCGGACCCGGTGGTTTTTCCGTTGTTCGCCTTGGCTTGACGCTTCCGCGTTCCCACCCATATATTTGAATGGACCCGCCCCCAATTTCGTCAGCACTTGAAAGGCCCGCCATGAAACAGATCGTCCTGGGCACCGCCGGACACATCGACCACGGCAAGACCACCCTGGTCAAGGCCCTCACCGGCATAGAGACCGACCGCCTCAAGGAGGAGAAGGCCCGCGGCATCACCATCGAGCTGGGCTTCGCCTACCTGGACCTGCCCGGCGGCCAGCGCCTGGGCATCGTGGATGTGCCCGGCCATGAGAAGTTCGTCAAGAACATGGTGGCCGGCGCGGCGGGCATCGACCTGGTGGCCCTGGTCATCGCGGCCGACGAGGGAGTCATGCCCCAGACCCGGGAGCACCTGGACATCTGCAAGCTCCTGGGCGTGTCCCAGGGCCTGGTGGTGCTCACCAAGATCGACATGGTGGACGAGGAATGGCTGGAGCTGGTCATGGAGGACGTGGCCGAGTACGTGGAGGGCACCTTCTTGGAGGGCGCGCCCATCATCGGGGTGAGCGGGGTGACCGGCCAGGGCGTCGACCAGCTCAAAAGCGAGCTGACCACCCTGGTCGAGCGCCTGGAAGAGCGCCCGGCCGTCGGCCCCTTCCGCCTGCCCGTGGACCGCGTCTTCACCATGAAGGGCTTCGGCACGGTCATCACCGGCACGGCCGTCGGCGGCCAGATCCAGGTGGGCCAGGAGGTCACCATCTACCCCAAGAAGGTCACGGCCAAGGTGCGCGGCCTACAGGTGCACAACGACGAGGTGACCAGCGCCCGCCGGGGCCAGCGCACGGCCATCAACCTGCAAGGGGTGGAAAAATCCGGGGTGGAGCGCGGCGACGTGCTGGCCACGCCGGGATCCCTGAGCCCCTCCCTGTGGCTGGACCTGGAGATCAACGCCCTGGCCGACATGACCCGGCCCATCAAGCACCGCGCCCCCATCCGCCTGCACACCGGCTCGGCCGAACTGCTGGGGCGGGTGATGCTCTTGGACCGCGACGAACTCAAGCCCGGCGAGACCGCCCTGGCCCAGGTGCGCCTGGAGTCGCCGGTGGCGGTGATGGCCGGGGACCGCTACGTGCTGCGCTCCTACTCGCCGGTGCACACCATCGCCGGCGGCATCGTGCTGCACCCCCATCCCGGTCGCCGCAAGCGCAACCGCCCCGAGGTCATGGCCGACCTGAAGGCCCTCAAGGGCGGCGAGCCCCGCGAGCAGGTGGCGGTGCACGCCCGCCTGGCCGGGGAAAAGGGCATCACCAGCGAGGAGCTCAGCCGCCTGGTCAGCCTAAGCCCCAAGGAGCTGGACAACCTGGTGGGGGACATGCTCTCCAAGCAGGAGCTGGTGCGCTTCGACAAAGAAGGTGGCCGCATGATCGCCGCCGCGGTGCAGGCCGAGCTGCTGGCCCAGGCCCAGGAGCTTTTGGCCGCCTATCACCAGGCCAACCCCCTCAAGGCGGGCATGTCCCGCGAGGAGCTCCGGGGCCGTCTGCTCAACTCCGGCGAGGCCAAGCTGTTCGCCCATCTCATGCGCAAGCTGGAGGGCGACCAGGCGGTGGTGGCCGAAAAGGACCTCTTGCGCCTGCCCTCGCACCAGGTGAAGCTGGCCGGGGCGGACAAGGCGCTGCGCGAAAAAATCGAGCGGGCCTATGTGGAGGGCGGCCTGGCCCCGCCCAACCTCAAGGACGTGGTGGCCGGGGACGATCCGGCCCAGGCCAAGGAGGTCCTGGCCGTGCTGGTGAGCGAAGGCGGCCTGGTCAAGGTCAAGCAGGAGCTCTATTACGCGGCCGGGGCCCTGGAGGAGCTCAAGAAGCGCCTCACCGAGTTCCTGGAGGCCCACGAGCGCATCAACGCGGCCCAGTTCAAGGAGATCACCGGCCTGAGCCGCAAGTACATCATTCCCTTGCTGGAGTACTTCGACACCACCCACCTGACCATGCGGGTGGGCGACGAGCGGGTGCTCCGGGGCAGGTAGGCCATGGGCGCGGCGCCGGATCCCCAGGCCCTTTATCTCGATGTGGCCGCCCGTTTGGCGGCCGCTCCTCCCGAGCCGCTCGGCGGCGCGCCCGTGGGCGAGCCTCTGCTGGAGCAACTGGCCGCCGTGTTGGCCCGGGCCCGGGCGGTGGTCGCCGCCCTGGACGCCCTGCTGCCCGGCGACGGCATCGACGACCTGAACAAGTACGAGCACCTGGCCGGCATGCTGGAGCGCATCGCCCGGTTTCAAAGCTTTGCCCTGGCCGAATACACCTATCACCTGGCCGGGGGCGGGCAGCCCGGAGTGCGCCTGTGGCTGGAAGAGGCCGAGTGGCGCCGCCGGATAAAGGTGCTTTTCTTCCCCCAGGTGGGGCGCTGGCAGGCCGACGGCCAGGGCCGCATGCTCTCCCGCGAGCTGCTGGGCCTCACCCTGGAACCGGGGGGCATCGCCCCGCTTTTGGCCCCGGAGCTGGGTTCCTGGTTCTCCCCGGCCTGGGGCTGGGAAGAGTGCCTGGCCATGGCCCTGTGCCTGGCCGCCGTTCCCGGCAGCCTGCCCTCCCGATAAGCTCCCCCGCCCTGCAAAGCGCGCGCCCGCCCTGGGCGCGGATTGGGCTTGCAAAATACTCTAATAGAACTACAAATATTAGGTGATAAGGCGCCTCACACCATGAGAGTCGTTCAGCTTGATGCCTTTGGACCCAAAGCCATTCCCCGGCCCCTGGCCGTTTTCCCCGCATAACTTTGTCGTGGCGGGCGCGCCCGCTTCTCCGGTTCGGCCGGGGGAGCTTAGCGTCCCCCTTATCGCCCTAGTGGCGCACATCATCGGAGAGTAGTCATATGGAAAAGCAAATCGTAGTGGTGGGTGGCGGCCCCGGCGGGGCCATCAGCGCCCTGACCGCCAAAAGCGTGTACCCGGACAAGTCGGTGTGCCTGATCCGCAAGATCGGCGACGGGGTGATCCCCTGCGCCATTCCCTACATGATCCACACCATGGCCAACCCCCAGGCCAACGCCATGTCCCTGGACGGCTTGGAGGCGGCCGGGGTGGAGACCATGGTGGCCGGGGTGGAGTCCCTGGACCCCAAGGCCAAGGTGCTCATGCTCGACAACGGCGAATCGGTGAGCTTCGACCGTCTGGTGCTGGCCACGGGCAGCAACCCGGCCAAACCGCCCATCCCCGGCATCGAGCTGGAGGGCGTGTTCACCATCACCAAGAGCCTGGCTCCCCTGGAGGACTTGGTGGCCCGGGCCCAGGCGGCCAAAAACGTGGTCATCGTGGGCGGCGGCTTCATCGGGGCCGAGTTTGCCGACGAACTGACCCTAAAGAGCGGGGTGAACGTGCACCTGGTGGAGCTGATGCCCAAGCTGCTGCAGGCCGCTTTTGACGACGAGCTCTGCGACAAGGCGCAGGAGGTGATGCAAAAGCAGGGCGTGCAGCTGCACATGACCCAAAAGGTGGAGGCCATCAAGGGCGAGGGCAAGGTGTCTTCGGTGGCCCTGTCCGGCGGCGAGGAGCTTCCCGCCGAGCTGGTGATCATCGGCGTCGGCGGCCGGCCCGACAGCAGACTGGCCGCGGAGGCCGGCCTGCGCCTGTCCGAGGACGGCTCCATCTGGGTGGACAACTACATGCGCACCTCGGCCCCGGGCATCTTCGCGGTGGGCGATTGCGCCCTGAAGCGCGATTTCTTCACCCGCAAGCCGGTGCCGGTGTGGCTGGCCTCCACCGCCACCGCCGAGGCGCGCAACGCCGGCACCAACATCTACGGCATCCGGGTGCTCAACCAGATCCAGGGCTCCATCGCCGCCTTTTCCACCAAGCTGGGCGACACCTGCTTTGCCAGCGCCGGGCTCACCGAGCGAGTCTGCCAACGCGAGGGCCTGCGCTACGTGTGCGGCACGGCCACCGCTCCGGACCGCCATCCCGGCAACCTGCCCGGAGCCACGCCCATGACCGTCAAGCTTGTCTTCGCCGACCGGGCCGGCGCCCTGTTGGGCGGTCAGGTCATGGGCGGGGAGTCGGCCGGCGAGCTGGTCAACGTAATCGCCCTGGGCATCCAAAAGGGGGTGAGCGTGCGCGAGATGGACATGATGCAAATCGCCACCCATCCCAAGCTCTCGGCCGCCCCCACGGTGCACCCGCTGGTCAACGCGGCCCAGCAGGCCCTGGCCAAGCTGCGCGCCAGATAGGCTATAATGTGAAACAAGCGGGCCGCGATCCGCGACTGCCGTGGATAGCGGCCCGCCAACACCCAGACCGGGTCCGGCGCCAGCCCGGGCCCGCGCGGCCATAGGGGGACAAGGCTCATGCGTATTTGGCGGATTCTGTTGTTAGTGGCGGTGGCTCTTTCCCTGGCCGCCTGTCAGGCCCCCAAGTCGGTGCAGCAGGGGGTGGCTAAGCCCACCAGCTTCCTGGGCCCGGAGGCGGCGGCCAAGCTCAAGCCCGGCAAGCCCGGAAAGCCCGCCTGGATGTATTCCAACCCCAAGGCCAAGTGGGCCTCCTATGACAAGATGATGCTGGACCCGGTGACCTTCTGGCGCAAGCCGGGCGGCGAAAACCAGGACATCACCCCCAAGGATCGCCAGGCCCTGGCCAACTACTTCTACAGCGTGATCCACAAGGCCATGAGCCAATACCTGACCATGGTGCACATCCCCGGGCCGGGCACCTTGCGGGTGCAGGTGGCCATCACCCGGGCCGACCCCTCGGTGGTGGCCCTGGACGTGGTGTCCTCGGTGGTGCCCCAGGCGGTGGCCCTGTCCACCCTCACCGACGCCATGACCGGCAAGCCGGCCTTTGTGGGCGAGGCGGCCATCGCCTGCAAGGTGGCCGACGCCCGGACCGGCCAGCTCCTGGCCTCCTGGGTGGCCGAGCGGGTGGGCGGCAAGCGTTTGGACCAGGCCCAGATGTCCTCCTGGGGCGACGTGCAGCAGGCCATGCACTTCTGGGCCTATGACGCGGCCTACCGCTTGTGCAAGGCGCAGAAGCGCTCTGGCTGCCAGAAGCCCCAGCCCTAGAACCAGGCCCTCAAAAAAAAACATCGCGGGGCGGGGATCATCCCCCGCCCCGTTTATTTGCCAAGCGCGTCCGGCCCCCGCCTACTCCTCCAGATGGCGCAGGTAGAGCACCCCGTGGCATTGGCAGGGCGGCTCCGGGCACACCGGGCAGTGATGCCCCTCCGGGCTGTCCACCACCCGGTTCCAGTAGCCCTGGATGCTCAGCTCCTCCACGAAGCCGTTTTCCTCCAGGAGCTTGGCCGCGTTGGTGTGCCCGTCCACGGTCCGCCAGGCCATGGCGCATACCACCCCCGCCCCCCGGGACAAGAGCTTCTGGTACAGGGCCCGGACCAGTAGCCTGCCCAGCCCCCCGCCCTGGGCCTCGGGGGCTATGGCCGCCGCATCCAGAATGCCGATCTTTTCCGCTGTTAAAAGCCGGTCCCGCGCCGGAGAGGCGGGCAGCTTTAGGAACTCGTGGGCCGGCTCCGGGCCGAGGGCCAGGGCCACCGCAAAGCCGCGCACTTGGCCGCGCTCGTCCAGGGCCACCTGGCAGAAGCGGCGCTCGCTGCTCAGGCACCTGCGAAAGTCCTCCTCGCCGTGATAGTCCTCGCCCAGCTCCTGGCGGCAGATGGCCAGCACCCCGGGTAGGTGCTCCTCGGCCAGGTCGATGATGAGGTAGTGGCTGTTATTCATAAAGTTTCTTTGTCAGCTAAGCCCTTTCAAAATGCAACCTTTTTTGTATAAGAGATTCTATTTTGTTAAAAGTAGATGAAATATTTTCATCCTTCATAGCGTCATAGGCTTCTTTCCATCGGTCATGTTGGTCGTATTTCTTTGCAAGTTGACGATTCAATATGGCTTCTTTCATAATTTTTTGAAATTTATCGAATCCTTCTTTCAATTCCGGGCTGAGAAAGATAAGATTTTTATTGTAACAATTGCTGAATTCCTCATAAACTTCCCAAGTAGTTTTTGATTTTTTCCAAAATATTATATCGTATAGCGTCCTATTCATATCATCCGAATCTAACACTTCCTCTTGTTCTCCGGCGGACAAACTATACTGGTCAAATATTTCAAGCCTTCTTTTTTCTTTAATTTTATTAATGTCTGGCGTCATTTCGATAAAATCAACAAATGACGTGGCATGGTTGATGGCCTTGACAAGCTTGCACCACAGTTCGGGGAGCACTCCGATTTCAATTTCATGGATTTTAGTGATGCGGTTAAATAGCGTGTTGATTGTAAGCTTCAAATCTTCAAGCTCTTTTTCTTGCTCATATTTTAACTTGTCTAAACGTTCTCGAAATTTATTTTCGATCCACTTTTTGCCTAAAAAGGAAAAAATACCATACGCGAAGGCCGCACTACCTCCGCCATATATAACTACTTTGAAAATGAAGTTTATTACCGTTTGTTCGGCTGCCATCTTTCCCCCCTGTACGCCTGCGCCTACTCCCCCGGGAAGCTCTGGCCCTCTTCCTGCCCGGCCAGGGGGATGCTGCCGTGGCTCAGCACGATCTTCCAGCCCTCGCCGGTCTTCACCAGGGTGTAGCTGATGCGCATCTTGGCCTCGAAAGGCCTGGCCTCGGTCTCGGCCCTTACGCTGCACTCGCTGGCCGCCCAGGCCACGCCGTCCTGGCCCCCGGCCTTGAACCAATCCATGGATACCTGCAGGTTCTGGCTCTGGGTCAGGTCGCGCCCGATCTGGGCCCGGACCTCCTCCCAGCCCACCTGGCGCTCGTCAGCCCCGGTGCCCAGGTTCAGGATGGCGTCGTCCTGGAGAAAATAGCTCATGGCCCCGTCCAGGTCGCCCTGGCCGTAGGCCTCCAAAAACCCGTCAATGGCGATGCGCACGTCCGCGATGGCTTGGGGGGTCAGTTTCATAACCGGCTCCTTTTGCCTCAGGTATGCAGGCTTCCCGTCAGCTCGCCGGCCCTGGCCACGCCCTGCTGCGCGCAGAACTCGGCCAGTTCCCCGGCGATGCGCCCGGCCGCGCCCGGCTCGGTGAAGGAGGCGGTGCCCACCTGCACCGCGCCCGCTCCGGCGATCAAATATTCGGCCGCGTCGATCCCGCTCATGATGCCGCCCAGGCCCACCACGTCCACCTCGGGGTGACGGGCCTTCATGGCCCGGGCCACCTGCCACACCATGCGCAGCCCCACCGGCTTTATGGCCGGGCCCGAGAGCCCGCCCACCACATTGGCCAACACCGGCCTGCGGGTGCGCGCGTCGATGGCCATGCCCATGAGGGTGTTGATCAGGCTCACCGCCCGGGCCCCGGCCTGGGCCGCCGCCTCGGCCATGGGCGCCAGGTCGGTCACGTTGGGGGTCAGCTTGACCCACACCGGGGTGTCCCCGGCCTCGGCCACCGCCGCCGCGGTCACTTGGCCCACCGCGCCGGGGTGGCAGCCAAAGGCCATGCCCCCTTCCTTCACGTTGGGGCAGGACACGTTCAGCTCCAGGGCGTCCACGCCCTTGGCCGCGCCCAAGGCCTTGGCCAGCTCGGCGAACTCCTCGATGCTCTCGCCGTAGAGATTCACCACCACCGCGCCGGGCTGCTCGGCCAGCCAGGGCAGCTTGTTTTTCAAAAACTCCTCCAGGCCCACGTTGGCCAGGCCGATGGCGTTGAGCATGCCGCAGGCGGTCTCCACGATGCGGGGCGGCGGGTTGCCCTCGCGGGGCCGTAGGCTCACCCCCTTGGTCACCAGCCCGCCCAGGGCGCCCGGCTCCAGATAGGGGCTGTATTCCCGGCCGTAGCCAAAGGTGCCGCTGGCGGCCAAAACCGGATTGGCCAGCTCCACCCCGCCCACCTTCACCGCCATGTCGGGACGCTGGCTCATGCCCCGGCCTCCCCGGCGGTCCAGGCCCGCCAGGCGGCCACCCGCTCGGGCCCCACGTCGGCCAGCCAGGTCGCCATCATCTCCTCCAGGGGCACCCCGTGGCGCCATCCCCGCTGCTGCACGTACTCGATGTGGGGCCGCCCGTCCAAAGTGGTGGCGGGCAAGAGCAGATCCTCGCCCGCCGCGAACTCCACCAGGCGCCAGCCCTGCTGGGCGCTCAGCTCCGCGTCGAAGCTGGGCGTGGCCTTGCGCCATTGCCCGCCGATGAACCACTCGGTGAAGGAGTGGTACTGCAACATGTTGCCCCCGGTGATCTCGAACAGGCCCTCGGGCAACTGGTGGTTGACTATGTCCGCGAAGCCCATGCGGGCCGGGATGCCCAGGGCCCGGGCCAGGGCGGTGAGCAGGGCCGCTTTTTGCACGCAGTAGCCCTTGCCCCGGGCCAGGGTGTTCAAGGCCAGGTACTCGCTCAAAGGCTCGAAGGGCACCCGCACGCTGTAGCGCACCGTGTCGCGCACGTGCAGGAACAGCTTGGACGCGGCCTCCACGTCATTGGCGCTGCCCTTGGCCACCTTCCGGGCCAGCTCCAAGACCTCGGGGGCCTCGCACTGCACGCCGGGCGCGGGCTCCAGAAAGCTCTCCAGAGGTGGTTCGCGGTCCATCTAAATCCTCCCCCAATCCACCAGGGCCGCATCCATGACCGGCCCTTCCTGGCAGGCCCGCAAGTAGCCGCCCGCCTTGGCCGGGATGGCGCAGCCCAGACAGGCCCCCACTCCGCAGGCCATGGGCGCTTCCAGGGACACCTGGCAGGGAACGCCGTGCTCGTCGCATAACCGGGCGACCGCCTTGAGCATGGGCAAGGGCCCGCAGGCCAGCACCGGTCCGGTGCGCCGATCCAGGGCCTCGGCCAGCAGCGCGGTCACCAGGCCCTCTCGGCCCAGGGAGCCGTCCTCGCTGGCCGCCGCCCAGTCCCAGTGCTCCAGATAGCAGTCGCCGTCGCCGCTCACCGCGTCCCAGGCGGTGAAGGCCTCCCGCGAGCCGATCCCGAACATGGCCCGGAAAGACGCGCCCTTTTGCTCCAGGGATTCGGCCGCGAAGGCCAGGGGCGCGATGCCCATGCCCCCGGCAACCAGCAGGGGGTCGTCCCCGCCCAGCTCGAAGCCCCGGCCCAGGGGCCCCCACATGGTCAGCTCCTGGCCCTGGGCCACCTCTTTAAGCAGCCCGGTGCCCTTGCCCACCACCTGATACAGGACCAGCAGGCTCTCGCCCTCCACCCCGTGGATGGAAAAGGGCCGGGCCAACAGCGGCTCCGGGCCGGGCGACACCCTGAGCATCACGAACTGTCCCGGCCTGGCCTTGGCCGCGATGGCCGGGGCGGCCAGGGTCATCAGATGCACCTGGGGCCCCACCGGCCGGTTGCCCAGCACCTTGGCCTTGAGGCTGGCGCTCATGAGCGCCGTGCCAGGGCGATCACCGTGCCGAAGCGCTCGGTTCCGTGGTCGCGGCGATAGGAATAATAGTCTCGGTCGCACACGGTGCACACTCCGCTGGTCTCGATGCGTTCGGGCGCCAGCCCGGCGGTGATGAGCTGGGCCCGGGTGGCGGCCTCCAGGTCAAAGCGGTCCTCGCCTTGTTTGAAGGCCAAAAAGGACTCGGGCAGTTCCTCGCGCCAGTTCACGAACTGGCCGCAGCAGGCCCCCAGGCCAGGGCTCACCGCCGCGTGCAGCTCGCCGGGCTCCACCCCATAGCGCTCCCTCAGGAAGGCAACCCCCTTGCCGGGCATGCCCGCCGCGTTGCCCCGCCAGCCCACGTGCAGATTGGCGATAACCCCGCGCTCCGGCGCGGCCAGCACCACCGCCTGGCAGTCGGCCTGCTTGATCAGCAGGCCCAGCCCCGGCCGCGCGGTGGCCAGGCCGTCGGCCTCGCCCAGGGGCCCTTGGCCGCCGTCTTCCACGGCCAGGATCTCGGTGCCGTGCACCTGGTGGGCCCAGGCCAGGCCGCCCAGGCCCAGGGCCGCGCGCAGCCGCTCCCGGTTGGCCGCGGCCTGGGCGTCGGCCCCGGCCAGGTCTCCCCAGGCCCGGTTGGTGGCGGCCGCCTTCACTCCGGGCAGCGCGCCCAAAAGGGGCGGGCTCCACAGGGGCGGGCGGGCCTGGCGGGCGGTCTGGCTCATGGTCTTAAGCTTAGCCCCCGGCGTCTGTAAACGGCAAGCGGCCTGGTCTACAACTTGATCATGGGTTGGATGCGGGTGCAGTCCACCCCGGCCTCCTGGCACATGGCGGCCACGTCCTCGAAGCCCTCCATGGGCGAGGAGAGGATGGCGATGAACACCCGCTCCGCCTGGTGCTTATCGATGAGCTGGGGCAGGTCTTGGCGCGCGCCCAACACGTGGATGCCGTTGATTTCCAGGCCCCGCTTGGCCGGGTCGTCGTCCACGAAGCCCACCGCCACGTAGGGCAGGGAGGGGTTGTTCCTCAGCTCCTTGAGCAGCATCTGGCCGCCGTCGCCCGCGCCCATGATGATCACCGGGGTGCCCTTCTTGTGGGACACCGACTCGGTGAACACCCGGATCAGCGAGCGGCTCCCGGCCAGGAACATGAAGCACAGGATAAGGTCGATGATGGCCGCGGCCCGGGAAAATCCCTCGAAGCGGTAGAGCACCACCAGGGCCAGCACGGTCAGCAGCGAACCGACGATCACCGCCTTGCCCAGCTGGATCATGGAGTGCACGCTCACGTAGCGCCAGTCGCCCCGGTAGACCCCGAAGACCCACAGGGCCAAAAACTTGGCCCCCAGCACCCAGGGCAGGGAGTGGGTGAGCAGATACATCTGGTCCGGGGCCAGGCGCCCCTCGAACCGCAGCAGCCAGGAGGCGCTGTAGGCGGCGGAGATCAGCAGCATGTCCACCACGATCTGGAGGATCTGCTTCTTGTACATCAGCACCCGCCCCAGCAGCGGGCTCTGCCAGCGCTGGGTGGGCCGCGCGTTGGCGTCGTAGACCTTCACCCCGCCCAAAAAGATTCCGAAAAACACGAAGACCACCACGGCCAGGGCCAGGATGACCACCGCCATCAGGGTGCTCACGTATTGCAGGAGCAGAGAACCCAGGCCGCCGGCCATGCTGATCAAAATCAGCACCAGCACCGCCTTGCGCTCGCTCATGCCCAAAAACACCAGGCGGTGGCTGGAGTGGTCGCGCCCTCCCTGGGCGATGGAGCGGCCGTGGCTGGTGCGCTGGAAGGTGACCAGGGTGGTGTCGAACAGGGGCACCACCAGCACCCCCACCGGGATGAGCAGGGACAGGGTCAGGGGGCTGGCCCCGCCGGAGCCCATGATGGTGCACCCGGCCAGGGTGAAGCCCAAAAACAGGCTGCCGCAGTCGCCCATGAAGATCTTGGCTGGGTTGAAGTTGTAGATCAAAAAGCCGCCCGCCGCGCCGGCCAGGCCCGCGGCGATGAGCCCCATCTCCGGGAAGCCGCGCATAAAGGCGATGGCCGCCAGCATGGAGCCGGCCACCAGGGCCACCCCCGAGCTGAGCCCGTCCATGTTGTCCAGGATGTTCACCGCGTTGGTCACCCCCACCAGCCACAGCAGGGTCAGCGGCACGTTGAGCCAGGGCCAGGGCAGCAGCTTGAAGGACAGGCCCAGGGTCACCGCCACGATGGCCACCAAAAGTTGGGCCAAAAACTTCACCTGGGGCTTCAGGTCGCGGATGTCGTCGATCAGGCCGATGAGGAACATGGCGCTGGCGCAGGCCACCAGGGCCAGGCCCTGGGCATGGCGCGGGCCCAGCAGGGCGAAGGAGATCAAAAAGGCCGCGTAGATGGCCACCCCGCCGTAGACCGCGGTGGGGCTGCGGTGCCAGCGGTCCTCGCGGGGCTGCACCACCCATCCCCGTTTCCGGGCCAGGGCGATCACCACCGGGGTCAATGCGGCGGCTCCGGCCAGGGCCAGGAAAAAGGAGTAGATCAGCGGCATGCCGGGCTAAAGCTTCCGGTAATGGTCGATCACCGATTGGACGATCTCGGAGATGCCCATCTGGGGGGTGAAGCCCACCAGGCGATCGAGCTTGCTCACCTCGGGGATGCGCCGGGGCATGTCCTCGAAGCCCTCCTCGTAGGCGTCCTCGTAGGGGATCAGCTTGATGGCCGAGTCGCTGCCGGTCAGCTCCTTCACCAGCTCGGCCAGGCCCATGATGGAAATCTCCTGGGTGGAGCCCACGTTGACCACCTCGCCCACCGCCTCGGGGCACTGGGCCAGGGCGGACAGGCACCCCACCACCTCGCCCACCCCGGAAAAGCAGCGGCTCTGGGTGCCGTCGCCGTACACGGTGATGGGCTTGCCGCCGAGCGCCTGGCGCACGAAGTTGGGCAGCACCATGCCGTAGCGGCCGGTCTGGCCCGGGCCCACCGTGTTGAACAGGCGCACCACCACCACCGGCAGGCGCCGCGCCTTGTGGTAGGCCAGGGCCAAGAACTCGTCGATGGCCTTGCTACAGGCATAGGACCAGCGGGCCTTCACGGTGGGGCCCATGACCAGGTCGTGGTCCTCGGCAAAGGGCACCTGGTCGTTTTTACCGTAGACCTCGCTGGTGGAGGCCACGATGACCTTCTTACCCTTCTTGTTGGCCAGCTTGAGCACCGCCTCGGTGCAGCCCACGTTGGTCTCGATGGTCTTAACCGGGCTCTCCACGATCAGGCGCACCCCCACCGCGGCGGCCAGGTGATAGATCACGTCGGCCCGGTCCACCATCTCGGCCAGCAGGGGCAGGTCGCGCATGTCGGCCACCTGGTAGCTGAAGCCCGCGTGGTCGCGATAGGGCTCCAGGTTGGCGATGCTGCCGGTGGACAGGTCGTCGATCACCTCCACCCGCTGGCCCTGGGCCAGCAGATGGCCGGTGAGGTGGGAGCCGATGAAGCCGGCCCCGCCGGTGATGAGCACCTTGACGGGCTGGGATTTGAGCTGGTTCAACCGATCCTCCTATCGCAGGGGCGGCAGCACGCCGTTCATGGGGCCTTTTTCCGTTTTGCTGCCCACCTCTTCGCCGCACACCGCGCAATGGTAGGAGTACTTCTCGCCGGTGGGCAGAACCAGCAAGAGGCGGCGGCGCACCGGCTGGGCCTGTTTGCAGCGGGGGCAAAACAGGCTGGTGGCCTCCAGGTCCTTGTAGGCCCCCTGTTGGGCGGGGCGGCGGCCCGGGGGCATGCCTCCGGGGTACATCATGTGCTCAGCTCCAGCTTGTCGATAAGGCCGTCCACCCAGGCCAGCAGCCAGTCGCGCTGGGCGGTGGTGGCGTAGTCGGTGCAGGAGCAGCGCAGGCTGGTGGCCGAGCGCACCAACAGCTCCAGCTTCAGGCTGTCCAGCTCCAGCACCGCGGCCACCCGGTGGGGGCCGCACTGCTCGTGGGCCGCCTGCTCCGGGGCCAACAGCTCCGGAGGCAGCTCCAGCCAAAAAACGTCGGGCAGGCTCGAGCCCACCAGCTCGGCCTGCAAATGGCTGGTCAGCTTTTCCATGTCCGGCGGCCGCAGTTCATCCAAAACAATGGCGCGCATGTCTATCTTTCTCCGGCCAGTTGGGCGTCGCGGGCCCGCCCGCCTTGCCAGGCGTCGTAAATTCCGTAGATCCACAGGGCGGCCATGAGCCCGCCCAGCACCCACAGCCAGGCGGTGCCTTCCTTGATCAGCTGGGCCCGCAGGGCGCCGATCTTGTCCGGCCCGGCGTAGCCGTCCAGGGCGATCACCGCCTGGGTGATCTTGTGTAGGGCGAAGCCCAGGGTGGCCATGAACAGCAGGCTGGCCGCGGCCACCATGAAGGCGCCCTTGCCCACCTGGCGGTTGACCAACTGCCCCAGGCCCGGGATCACCAGGCCCGAAAGCAGGGGCGATATAAGCGCCCGCTTCAAAATCTAATGCTCCCGCCCGTAAACCGCCAGGTATTCCTCTACACGTTCCACGTCGGACGCCTCCAGGGGGCGCATGACCCCGGCCACGTTCACCGGCTCGCCGGCCGAGGCCAAAAACTCCACCATCTCCCGGATGCCCAACAGGGCCCAGACCCGCACCCCGGTTTTTTGCACAAAGGCGGCCAGGGCGTCGGGGCCGCGCACCCCTTCCACCAGCTTGCCGCCGCCGCCGTACACTGCCTGGGTCTGCTGGCGGTCCACGGCCAGCAGCACCCCGGCCACCTGGAAAGGCTCGCCCAGGCGCTCGCCCTCGGCGTCCAGCTTTTCCAAAAGCTCCACCTTGGTGGCCATGGAGGTGCCCACATCGTCGATGATCAGCAGCTTGGAGCCCGGCTTCAGGGCCCCGGTGACGAACATGGCCTTGGCCCCGCTGGCCTCGCCGTGGGTCTTGGCTTCCTTGCGGTCGTAGTCAAAGGCCAGATCCAGGCCCTGCTCCTGCCACAAGCACATGGCCGCGGCCTGGGCCAGGGCGCTGCCCTTGTAGCTGGGCCCCACGATCACCTCCACCTCGCCGGCCACCTGGTTGTCCGCGATCCAGCCGGCCAGGCAGCGGCCCAGCTCCTGGATCGAACGGCCGGTGTTGATCTTGCCCAGGTTCACGAAGTAGGGGGTGGGGCGCCCGTCCTTGAGGCGAAGGTCCGGGGCGAAAAACAGGGCCCCGCTGGCGGCCAAAAGGCGGGCCAGGCGCTGCTGGTAGGGTTTCAGAGTGAACTGCTGGTGCAAGGGGCTTCCTTTCCCGCCGGGCATGGGGCGGCGCTGCTTCAAACTAGCGCAAACCCGCTCCGGGCGCAAGGTTTGCCAGACGGGGCGCTTTAGAGAAAGTTCGGCGTAACCACGTACTTATTGACCATATGGTCCGGCTGGTAAGACTCCTTGGCCTTGCGCAGGCCGCTCAGGCCCAGGTCCTGCTCCCGGTTGATGTATTTCATGTGGGCCCAGGCGTTTTGCACGAACAACTTATTGATGGCCGCGTAGATGCCGTCGTATTCGGGATTGGCCTTTTCGATGTGCACCACCGCGGTGTCCGGGTTCAGGGGCTCGCCCAGGCTGAAGGCGGCCACCTTGTCCTCGATTATGATCACCCCGCCGCTGTAGTCCAGGGAGTCGTAGTGGGTCAGGGCCTCGTAGATGGCCCGGTCCTCGGAGGCCAGGCCGGGGTCGGCCGCGCACTCGCGGATCTGGCACCACTTTTCCTGCATGTCCAGCACCTGGGCGATGAGCTCGGCCTCCAGGGGGCGGTACTCGAACTCATGGGTCTTGACGAACTTGTTGAAGTGGTTCTTCTTGCGGTGGAAACGCCGGCCCGGCAGATCGGCCAGCTCTTCGGCCAGATACACGTAGTCGCTGTTGGCTAGGTCCAGCTCCGTGCCGAAGCGCTCGCCCTCGTCCAGAGCCAGGGCCAGGCGCTCGCCCACCCGGTTCAACACCGGCGCGGCGCCCATTTCGGCCAGGTCGCGGCACAGGGCCTCGCAGGCGGCCAAGAGGTCGCCGCCCCCGGCCGGGGGCAGGCCGAAGGCCGGGCCGCCCTCGGGCGACACGATCACCAGCAAACAGCCCCCGTGCTCCCGCCAGAGGGGCTGGTAGTGGTGCCGCCACATGAACAGATTGGAAAAGGTCAGTTCGCTGATACAGGGGGGGCCTTGGTGCAGATGGCGGTCGAACACCGGTTTTGCGCTAAGTTCCAGGGGTTGGTAGTCCGTTGGGGACAAAAGGCGCTCCTTGAGCATTTGCGGGTAGTTGGGACAAGACGTATTTATTTAAAGTTCTACCGCAAAGCCCGGGATCAGCCAAGGGCCGCGGCGTTGACAAGCCGGGGGGCCTATGCCATGTTTAGGTCTTTCTTAATGTAATCATCTCAGGGAACTGAAGCTTCATGGACCACCTGCGCGCCACTGACCCCGAAATCGACCAGCTCATTGAACAGGAAAAACAGCGTCAGGCCTCGGTTCTGCGCATGATTCCCTCGGAAAATTACGCCAGCCCGGCGGTCCTGGAGGCCACGGGCAGCGTGCTGGCCAACAAGTACTCCGAAGGCTACCCCTCCAAAAGATACTACCAGGGCCAGGAAAACATCGACGGCGTGGAGCTTCTGGCGGTCGGTCGGGCCAAGGAACTTTTCCAGGCCGAGCACGCCAACGTGCAGCCCTACTCGGGCAGCCCGGCCAACATGGCGGTGTACCTGGCCCTCATGGGCAAGGGCGGCAAGGTGCTGGGCATGGACCTGGCCGCGGGCGGCCACCTCACCCACGGGGCCAAGGCCAGCTTTTCGGGCATCTTCTACGAGTCCGCCTCCTACGGCCTGGACCGGGACACCGGGCGCATCGACCTGGCCGGGGTGCGGCGCATGGCCCGGGAGTTCAAGCCCCAGGTCATCTTCTGCGGGGCCTCGTCCTATCCCCGCCAAATAGACTTCGCGGCCTTTGCCGAGATCGCGGCCTCGGTGGGGGCCAAGCTGGTGGCCGATGTGAGCCACTTCTCGGGCCTGTGCCTGAGCGGCGACCACCCCGCGCCCTTCCCCCACGTGGACGTGATGACCTCCACCACCCACAAGCTCCTGCGCGGGCCCCGGGGCGGCATGATCCTGTGCAAGGCCGAGCTGGCCGGGGCCGTGGACAAGGCGGTGTTCCCGGGCTTGCAGGGCGGCCCTCACAACCAGGTCACCGCGGGCATCGCCGTGGCTCTCAAGGAGGCCGCCTCGCCGGACTACGCCGACTACTGCCACCGGGTGGTCAACAACGCCAAGGCCCTGGCCGAGGGGCTCATCAGCCGGGGCTTCAACCTGGTCACCAACGGCACGGACAACCATCTGGTCCTGATCGACGCCGGAGCGGCCGGGCTCACCGGCAAGGTCCTGGCCACGGCCCTGGAGCGGGCGGGCATCGTGGCCAACGCCAACAAGATCCCCTTTGACCCCCGCTCGGCCAACGATCCCTCCGGATTGCGCATGGGCACCCCGGCCCTGACCACCCGGGGCATGGGCGAGACGGAGATGGACCTCGTCGCCGGGCTGGTGCACCAGACTGCGGCCAACCTGAACGACGAGGGCGCTCTGGACAACATCCGCAGCCTGGTGGGTGAGCTCTGCGCCGGCTTCCCGGCCCCCGGCATCACTCCTGGCTCGGAGTGCTGATTTTTGAACCGCCGTTTTAGGCGCGATTAAAGCAGGTTAGCAACCCGCTCCCACCAAGGGGTGGCCAGAGTTCAAAAATTTGTACCCGCAGCGCCTGAAACCGGGGTTGGACCAAAAGGGGCCTCTAAGGGCAACTGGCTGAAATAAATTATGAAAAGTCTCGAAAAGGCAATTTGGGCTCGGTTGGCACTCTACTTGCTTGTATAAGAGGGCAACCAGCTTATCAAAGCCTTTTCTCCTTTCCAAGAGCGCGCCGGGGCTAGCCACCCGGCGCTCTCTTTTTTTATGCAACAAGCTGAAATACGTGGGCAAAAAAGCCCCACCCCCTGGAAGAGGCCTCAGCGGGCCCTCCCGGGGGGTGGGGAGTAATTTTTGTACCGGCTTATGAGGAGGCTAGGGCATGACCGCCGTGGCCAGGCGGGCCAGAGTCCCCTTTTTCTTCACCCGGCCATGCAGATAATCCAGGTCCGCCTGGGCGGCCAGCTCCGGCCGGGTGGCCAAAATGGCCGTGGCCGCCATCTCCGCGGCCCGGCGGGTCAGCTCGGCGCACTGGGCCATGTGGGCCTTGGCGTCGTGCTTCACCTTCTTGCTCAGCACCCGGCAGCAGGTGGAGCCCCGCTCCTTTTTGAACTGGTCGTGCAGCTCGTGGCTGGCCGTGGCCACCGACTTGGCGGTGCGCCCCCCGGCCTTGCCGTTGCCCAAAAACAAACCCAGGGACAGGGTGCCGCCGCTCACCGCGCCGCAGAGACAGCCCGCCCCGCCCAGGCCGTTGCCCAGGCCGGCGGTGAGGTTGTTGACCACCTCCGGGCTCAGGCCGCCCCCCAGGCCCTGGTTCAGGGCGGTGACCACCGCCGGGGTGCAGAGCATGTGGCCCGAGGCGAATAGGTCCTTGGCCTTGTCGGCCAGCAGGCGGCTCAGTTCAGCGGTGTCCAGTTCGGCGGCTTGCGGTAGGGGAGGGTTCATGCTTGTGCTCGCTTTGATAATGAATCCCCGGAAAATCCCCGGAGAAAAACCTATCTTTGAATTCTAATGGCGCGAGCCGCAAGCGTAAAATCGTAAATTACGATTCATTCCCACTAAAACCATTGGAAAAGCTGATGGATGCGATCAGGGGCAGCGGGCTTCGGGCGGGGCCAGGATCGCCAGGGCGCTGATGCGGGGCAGGAGCAGCCCCTCGGGCCGGGCCAGGTTGGGCAAATGGGCCCCCGGATTCAGGCCGGTTATCACCACCCGCCCCACCAGGGCGCGGCCCTCGCCTTGGGCGCTCCGGGTCTTCAGCCCCCACATGGCGTGCAGCACTCGGGGCTGGCCGTCCCGGCTGCCCAGGTAGAGCATCACGTGGCCGGGCATATAGAGCAGGCTCAGCCAGGGCACGCCCTGCCCGCGGATCGCCTTGAGCTTGGCCGCGTCGTCCAGGCCGCTCAGGTCGATCACCGTGCCCGTCTTGCCCTGGTCGGCCGAGTTGCGCGGCAGCCACAGGCCAAAGGGCGCCAGCAGCTCCCTGGTCAGGGATGAGCAGTCGCGCTCGCCTCCCAGGCCGCCCCAGCCGTAGGCCCGGCCCATGAGCGGCCCGGCCAGCTCCACCAGATGCCCGGGGCTCAGGACCAGGGGAAAGGCCGCGCCCGCCGCGCGGGGCAGGGTGGCCAGGGCCAGGTCCGCCGAACCGTCCGCCCTGGCGCGGGGGATGAGCACCCGCCAGGCCCCGGGGGAGCCGCCCCGCAGGGGCAGCAGCCAGCCCAGGCTGGCCTCCATGACAAAGCGCCCGCCGGGCCCCCGCAGGGCCGCGCGGTCGCGGGTCACGGCCAAAAATTCGCCGCCCCGCCACACCGTGGCCTGGGCCCGGCTAAGCCGCCCCACCATCCCGGCGGGCAGCCAGCCCAGGGCCAGGGGGGTCTCGGCCACCAGCCAGTCGCCCCGGGGGCTCACGTGCCACACCCGCACCGGCATCCCGGCTGGCAGGGCGGTCTGCTGCAGGCGGTCAAAGGGATAGCCCCCGCCGGGGCCGGAGCCGTAGTCCGGCTGCCTGGTGGGCAACACCCTGAGGTCGCAGGCCGCCAGGGTCAGGCCCTGCCAGTCCGTGCTGGGGTAGCTGGCCGCGCCGGAGCGCTCCAGCAGGGCGTGGGCCCAGCCCGGAGCCCGGGGCCGCAGGTTGGCCCCCACCCCCGGCTCCTCCCAGGCGTGGTGACCCATGTGCAAAAGCTCCTCCCGGCTGTGCCGGGGCGCGTCGCGCAGCCAGGGGTCGAAGTATTGCCGCAGGTACTTGGCGGCCTGCTCCTTTTGCCAACCCGGCTTGACCAGGCAGCCCTGTTGCCCCGCGCGGGGGGCCAGGGGGGCCGGGTCCTGGGGCAACAGGATCACCCTCTCCGGGGCCGGCCCGTTGGGAGCGCAGCAGGCCCCCAGGCCCAGGGCCAGGGCCAAAAGCAGGGGGGCGATTATCGATCGGCGCGCGCCAGGCAAGAGAAGTTCCTCGGCTTGTGGTATTTAATTCAGTAGCATCTTACCAAACCATCCCTTGGCGCAACCCCGGAGGAGCGCATGCAGCCCGATGCCCGCCGCGACCTGTCTCTCGCCGCCGGCCCGGCCAACTTCAGCGACGGCCCCGAGGACCTGGTGCTCTACGCCTATGACGCCAGCCGCAAGGCCCACCCGCCCGAGGCGGTGGTGCGGGCCACGGACACCGCCCAGGTGGCCCGGGTGCTGGCCGCGGCCACGGCCCACCGGGTGCCGGTGGTGCCCCGGGGCGCGGGCTCCGGCCTCACCGGCGGGGCCATACCCGTGGACGGCGGGGTGGTCCTGGACCTGGCGGGCATGAACCAAATCATCAAGATCGATCCGGCCGACCAGGTGGCCGTGACCCAGCCGGGCGTGGTCACCGCCGATCTCCAGGCGGCGGCCGAGGAAAAGGGCCTGTTCTATCCCCCCGACCCGGCCAGCGTGGATTTTTGCACCGTGGGGGGCAATGCGGCCGAAAACGCGGGCGGCCTGCGCGCGGTCAAGTACGGGGTCACCCGCGACTATGTGCTGGCCCTCACCGCCGTGCTGCCCGACGGCCGGATCTTCCGCAGCGGACGCCCCACCATGAAGTCGGTGGTGGGCTACGACCTCACCCGGCTCATCGTGGGTTCCGAGGGCACCCTGGCGGTGATCACCGAGCTCACCCTGCGCCTGCTGCCCAAGCCCGAGGCCAAGGCCACGGTCAACGCCCTGTTCAGCGATTTGGAGCAGGGGGCCGAGGCGGTGCGGGCGGTGCTCATGTCCGGCATGGTGCCCACCGCCCTGGAGTTCATCGACCGCACCAGCCTCAAGGCGGTGGACTCCTACATCGGCCTGGGCCTGCCCCCGGACACCGAGGCCATGGTGCTCATCGACCTGGACGGCGCGCCCGAGGTGGTCGCGGGCCAGGCGGGCCGTTTGGCCAAGATGCTGGAGAACAGCGGCGGCCACAGCGTGCAGGTGGCCCTGGACCCGTCCCAGGCCGCCGAGCTCTGGCGGGCCCGCCGGGCCATGGGGCCGGCGGTGTTCAACCTGGCCCCCAACAAGTTCAACGAGGACGTGGCCGTGCCCCTGGGCCGCCTGGGCGAGGTGCTCCGGGCCATCGAGGACATCGGCCACAGGCGCGGCCTGCCCATCCCCACCTTTGGCCACGCCGGGGACGGCAACCTGCACGTCAACGTTATGTACGACGCGGCCGGCGGCCAGAGCGAGGCGGCCCAACAGGCGGTCACCGACGTGTTCGCCAAGGTACTGGCCGTGGGCGGCACCCTCAGCGGCGAGCACGGGGTGGGCCTGTCCAAGCTGGGCTACGTGGGCGCGGAGATCGACCCCGTGGCCCTGGAGCTGATGCACGGGCTCAAGAAGCTCTTCGACCCGGCGGGCATACTCAACCCCCACAAGGCCATCCCCGACCCGGCCAACCTGTAGGCCCACCCTTTGTCGTTGTGAACAGCGGCCTCTGGCCGCGACGCGGCAATCTCTGCCCGGAGCAGGCCCTCTAAGGAACCAGAGAGGTTTGGAAAAAAGAAGTCGTCCCGGGTGGCCCAGACAGCTTGCTGTCTGGGTGCCGCAGGCACAGGAGGTCCGGCGGGTGGTCCCGTTTCATCCCGGCGGCCTCATCGTTGATTCATGCTCTTTTTCCAGTAATAGCCACCATCGCGAGGAGTGGCGGCCAGGGCGGGGGTTTTGAAAAGGGGCCTTCTCCCGCCGCTCCGTGGCGATCTTCCCTGGTTTCGTCAGGCGTTTCGCAGCAACCCCATTTTTAACAACCGTATAGGTTGAGTAGAGGGGCTCCTGCCCGGAAACTCAACAAATCTGCTGCAATTATTTCTTAAGGAAAATTTAGCCTAGCTTGCGAATATGGCTACTCCATGGTTGTTTGGAACATATTGGAGGTGCGTATGGAAGACTCAATTTCCCAAAGGTCAGCAGCGGAATCCGTATCACAACGAGTTGTTTCAGCCGTTAAAGAACTATGCACGGGACCTGGAGACGTCCGTTCTAGATTGGTGAGTGCTGGTTTTGAGATTTCCCCTCTACAAAAATCAGAATTCCCTCACGAGCTCCAAGATGATTTCGCTTGGGTCATTAAACAACTCACTAGGTATCCACCGAGGCACAAGAAAGAAGGTGCCATTGAATCAACGATGTCCCAAATTCAAAATAGGACTGGGGAAAAAATAGCAAAAATAATTTTTAATATATTTGAGAAGGTTCAGGAAATTCGTGGCGCACCTCTTTGGTAAAGCTTAGTACGGGATGAGCCCCCAGCGGCACAGCCAGGCGGGGGCAGGCAAGGCGCCCGGCGAGCGACAGCCGGAGGCGTAGCCCGAGCTACGTCGAGGCTGGAGCGGCGCCGGCAACGCAGCATCCCGCCGTCTGGCGAAGCCGCCTAATAAAGCAGATACAGAACCGCCAACATCACCACCAAAAAAACCAGCGACAGCGGCAGGCCCGCCTTGATGAAGTCCAGGGAGTGGTAGCGGCCCGGCCCCATGTACAGGGCGTTGACCTGGTGGGTGGGCAAAATGAACGAGTTGCTGGTGGCCAGGCCCACGGCCAAGGCGGCCAGGCGCGGGTCGGCCCCCGCGTCCAGGGCCAGCTCCACCGCGATGGGCACCAACAGCACCACCGCCCCCACGTTGCTCACCACCAGGGTGAAGGCGGTGGACAACAGCCCCACCACGGCCAGCACCGCCAGGGGCGAGAGGTGGCCCAAAATCCGCAGGGTCTCCTGGGCCACCCAGGCGGCGGTGCCGGTGTTCAGGGTGGCCATGCCCAGGGGCATCAGCCCGGCCAGCAAAAATATGGTGCGCCAGTCGACGGCCTGGTAGGCCTCGCCCACCGGGATCACCCGGCACACCAGCATGCCCAGGGCCCCGGTCAAGAGCCCCTGGCCCAGGCTCACCTGAAAGCCCATGATCAGCACCAACGACACCGCCAGCCACACCGCGGCCACCGCCGCCTTGCCCGTGGCCGGCGGCTCCTCGCGCACCGGGGTGCAGAAGATCAGCCAGCCCTTTTCGGCCAATATGCGGAAGCGCTCCCAGGGCCCCTCCATGAGCAGGCTGTCGCCGGACTTGAGCTCCATGGCCTCCAGGCGCACCTCGTGGGCGGTGTCGCCGCGATACACGGCCAGGGGGTTGAGGCGGAACTTGCTGACAAAGTGCACCTGCCCCAGGGTCTTGCCCTCCAGCTCCGAGCGGGGGGCCACCACCGCCTCCACCGCGCCCCAGAGCTGAGGGCTCAGGTCGCCGGCGAACACCTCCAGCCTGGGCTTTACCTCCAGGCCGAAGTCCCGGACCAGCAGGTCGATGCCTTCCGGTTTGCCCAGCAAGGCGGCCAGGTCGCCGGAATAGAGCACGCTGCGCCCGTCCGGGGCCATGATCTTCTCGCCCCCGCCGCCCTTGACCAGGCCCACCAGGTGCACTCCGTAGCGCCGTAGCATCACCTCGGCGGTCAGGGACTGGGGCAGCTGTTCGGGCACCACCGCCTCGAAATGGCGGCCCTCGATGGGGTGAATGTGACAAAGCTCCTCGGCCGGCGGGGTCTGGCCTTGGGGCAAGACCCACGGCCCCAGCACCAAGAAGTAGATGATGCCCGCGCCCACCAGGCACACCCCCACCGGGGTCACTGAAAACAGGCCAAAGGGCGCCAGGCCCAGGGGTTCTATCAGGTCGTTCAAGAGGATCAGGGGGCTGGAGCCCACCAGGGTGGTGGTGCCCCCCAGGATGGCCGCGAAGCCGATGGGCATGAGCAGGCGGGAGATGGGGATCATCTGGTTGCGGCTGATGCGCTGCACGGCCGGCAAAAACAGCGCCGCCGCCCCGATGTTCTGCATGATGCTGCTAATGCCGGCCACGGTGGCCGAGACCAGAACCATCACCCGCTTGGCCTTGCCGTGGCTCAGCTTGAGCACCGGCTTGACCGCCAGGCCTACCAGGCCGGTGCGGTTGAGCCCCGCGCCGATGATCATCACCGCGATGATGCTCACCACCGCGTTGGAGCTCAGCCCCGCGAAGGCCTGGGCCGGCTTCACCAGGCCCAGGAAGGGGGTGAGCACCATCATCATGATGCCCACCAGGTCCACCCGCACCCATTCGGTGACGAACAACAGCACCGCCAGCCCGATGAGGGCCAGCACCAGAATCATGTCCGTGGTTAGGGTCAGTTGCTCCATGGGCCTCCGCCGCGGTTGCCTCCAGTTATACCGCCATGCCCCGGGTCTTGGGAAGCGCCGGGGGCCGGTTGTGCTAAGATTGGCTCATCAACCAGCCAGCGAACGGGAGCGATACATGAGCCGCATCGTGGCCATATACGGCAGCCCCCGCCGGGGGGGCAACTCCGCCCGGCTCACCGACGAGGCCGTGGCCGGGGCCCGCCAGGCCGGGGCCGAGGTGGAAACCGTGGTGCTCAGGGACCTGGAGATGTCGCCCTGCCTGGAGATCTACGGCTGCAAGGACGGCGGCCGCTGCGTGATCCAGGACGACTTTCAGGCCCTGTACGACCTGTGCCTGTCCTGCGAGGGCATGATACTCTCCTCGCCCATCTTCTTCTACACGGTCAGCGCCCACACCAAGATCATGATGGACCGCTTCCAGAGCCTCTGGGTCAAGAAGTACTGGATCGACGGGGTGAAGTTCGGCCAGTGGACCCCCAAGCGCAAGGGCCTGTTCATCTCGGTGGGGGCCACCCACGGCAAAAAGCTCTTCGAGGGCGTGCTGCACACGGTGCGCTACTTCATGGATGTCTTGGACATGGAGCTTGTGGACACCCAGCTGGTGCGCGGCCTGGACCTGAAGGGCGATGTGGAGGATCACCCCGAGCTCCTGGCCGAGGCCCGCGCCGCCGGGGCCCGCCTGGTGGAGTCGCTCAAGGAGCTGCCCGCCTAGCTTCCTTGCCGCTGTTGGTCTCATTCCGGCTTCGCGTAGGTTGGGTAGAGGGGTTCTTGCCCCAAAACCCAACAAGTACCTAAATCCTTACACAGACCAACCGCCTAAAGCTTCCCGTTGCCGTTGTTCATCTGTTTGAGCGCTTCTTCCCAACTCTCCCAGTGGCCCAGCCCGGCTGGCGGCTCGGGCGGCTCCGGGGACAGGCCCATCTCCTGGGCCAGCATCTCCGGGGTCACGGTGCCCTCCTTGCCCTTGACCACCAGCTTGGCCAGGGCCTGGGCCGAGTGATGCCCGTCGCGCCACATCTCGTGCTGCAAATAGAGCCACTTCTGGTCCCACCACACCAGGCGGGTGGTGAGCTGGAAGCGGGTGAATAGCTTGAGGGGCCGCCAGAAGCGGGTGGTGGTGGCGGCCAGCAGAGGGGTCCAGCGATGCCGTCGGAGCACCGGCACCAGCCCGGCCCTGAGCGCCAAATCCAGGCGGCCCAGGTCCATGAGGGTCAGATAGCGCCCGTTGTTCAGGTGGAACAGGGCGTCCAGGTCGCCGGGCCAGACCATCAGGTTTATGCGCGAGGTGCCGCTGAGCTCCAGGCGGCTCCCGGCCATGGCTCTGAGCCCCACCTTGCTGGCGCGAATCCAGGGGTACACGATGCTTGCTCCTGGCGTGCCTACGCCAAAAGGTCGTTTGTTCAGGTGCTCTCTAGACCCAGCCGCCGCCGGGTCCCTTGGCGCCGGAACCCACCACCTGGTCGATCAGGCGGCGGGCGATGGTGCTCCTGGGCGGTATGGCCGGCAGGGAGTCCGGGCCGTACCAGCCCGCCTCCACGATCTCCTGGCCGTCGATTTCTATCTCCCCGCCCGCCCAGGCGCAGGTGAAGCCCACCATCAGCGAGTCGGGGAAGGGCCAGGGCTGGGAGCTGAAGTAGCGGATGTCCTTTACTTGGACCCCCACCTCCTCGCCCACCTCGCGGGCCACGGTCTGCTCCAGGGTCTCGCCGGGCTCCACGAACCCGGCCAAAACGCTCATGCGGCCGGCCGGGAAGCGGGGCGAGCGCCCCAGGAGCACCTGGCCCTCCCGGGCCACGGCCACGATCACCGCCGGCGACACCCGGGGATAGGCCACCAGGCCGCAGGACGGGCAGCGCCGCGCCCGCTCGCCCGGGTTGTCCTCCATGGGCGTGGCGCAGCAGCCGCAGTAGCGGTTGCGCCGCTCCCAGGCCAATAGCTGCTTGGCCCGCCCGGCCAAAAAGGTCGTCTCCTCGGACCAGCCCATGGCCAATCCGTAGAGGCCGTGCCAGTCGTGGCCCTCCGGGGCCGGGGCGTTTGGGTCCACCTCCAGGGTGAAGCAGGGCCGCCCCTGCCACAGGCCCACGTACAGGGCCTTGTCCGGAGCCAGGCCCAGGGCCGCGGCGGCCGCCTGCTCGGCCAGGCGGGGGGGCTTGTCCCCCCTGACCAGCAGCTTGCCGCCGGCGAACACCAGCCAATACACCGGACCGCCGTCGGGCGCCGGGGGCGACAGGCTGGGAACCATATCCAGGGGCATGGGTCTTTCCTCTCCAAATTGCGGGATTATAAACCTAGCACGGAGGCGGCCCCCGCGCCAAAGCCTGGGGCGCCGGGAGAGAGATGTGGTAGATTTGTCACGCATTAAAGACCCTTTCCGGAGGCCGCGCCTTGCCCCAAAGCTGGATATCCTTTGCCCGCCGCATGGGGCCCGCCTGGATCGTCAGCGCGGTGGCCTGCGGCCCGGCCACCCTGGCCAGCGTGTCCATCGCCGGGGCCTCCTTTGGCTACGAGCTGTTGTGGGTGGTCATCCTCAGCGCGGTATTCGGCACCACCGCCCAATACCTGGCCGCCCGGGTGGGCGTGCTGGAGGGCCGGGGCATCATCGCGGCGGCCTCGGAGCGCCTCAGCCCCCTGTGGGGCTGGATCCTGGCCGTGGACGCGGTGCTGGCCACCTATCTGGCGGCCATCGTGCTGATGAACGCCCTGGTGGGCATCACCGGCCTGATCACCGGCCTGTCCTCGCCCTGGTGGGGCCTGGCCTACGCGGTGATCCTCTCGGCCATCCTGATGCGCGGGGGATATCCCTGGCTGGAGCAGCTCTGCAAGGGCCTGGTGGTGCTGGTGGTGGCCTGCCTGGTGGTCACCGCCCTCCGGGCGGACATCGACCCCGCGGCCATGGCCCGGGGCCTGGTGCCCAGCCTGCCCGGCGGCTCCAGCTCCGCGCTCATGGCCGCGGCCGTCATGGGCGGCGCGGTGCACATCACCATCATCGGCATGCACACCTACAACACCAACGCCCGGGGCTGGACCAAGGCCGACCTTCCCCTGGCCCGCTTCGACACCGTGGTCTCCATGGGCCTGGCCTTCGGGCTCTACAGCCTGGCCATCTTCCTGGTGGGCGCGGCGGTGCTGCACCCGGCCGGGATCAAGGTGCGCCTGGCCGGCGACGTGGCCCAGGCCCTGGGGCCCCTGCTGGGCAAGGGCGCCCTGGCCGTGTTTTTGGCCGGGCTGTGGGCGGCCACCTTTTCCACCATCATGCCCACCTACCTGGCCGCCGCCTACTTCATCTTCGACAAGGCGGGCCTAAAGCCCCGGCGCACCGACAACCGCTTCCGGGCGGTGCTGGCCGGCGGGGTGTTTCTCAGCGCTTTGGGGCCGTTCATCAAGGGCGGCTTCTTCCTGCTCCTGCCGGTGATGCTGGCCCTGGGCCTGTGCGGCACGCCCATCATCATCGGGGTGATCCTCTACATGCTCAACCAGAAGCGCTTTTACGGGAAATACGTGAACTCGGCCTGGCTCAACCTGCTGGGCCTCATCACCCTGGGCATCACCACCCTGCTGGCCGGGCGTTTCATTCTGGCCATACTGGGGATCATGTGACCGGCCAGGCCCCCAGCCCGGCCGAGCTCATCGGCTCGCTCACCCTCATCGCCGGGGAGGTCAACTCGGGCAAGACCCGCCTTTTGGCCCGGATCATGCGCGCCTTTGCCGCCGAGGGCATGGGCCCCCTGGCCCTCATGGACCTGGCCCCGGAGACCATCCGGGGCGTCGGCGGCAAGCTGGGCCCCTTGCCGGGCGTGGAACTCACGGTCCACGCCCCGCCCATCGCGGCCCCCCGCCTCAGCGGCCGGACCCCGGAGGAGGTGCTGGCCCTGGCCCGGCAAAACGCCGCGGCCATCGAGGAGTGCTTTGACGCCTACCTGGCCGCCCCGGCCCTGGTGCTGTTTGTCAACGACGTGTCGCTCTACTTGCAGGCCGGCGACCCGGCCCGGCTCCAGGCCGTATTGGCCGCCACCCCCACGGTGGTCATGAACGGCTACATGGGCGCCAGCCTGGGCGGCGGCGAGCTGGGCCGGCTGGAGCAGGAGCGCATGGCCGATCTGGCCGCCCGCTGCGCCAAGCTCATCCGCCTCTAGCCCCCTTGCCCCGCCCCGCCCCCTGGGATAGGTTACGGCCAAGCCCGCCCTTTCTCTTTATCCGGAGGATCGCCATGCGCCGCGCCATCTTGATTCTTTTTGCAGCCGCGCTCCTGCTCTGCCTGGCCGTCCCGGCCCTGGCCGGGCAAAAACTCGCCTGGCGGGAGGTCAGCCACCTGACCCAGGTGAACAAGATCGCGGCTCCCGACGCCAAGGACCATCTCATCGGGGTGTACCAGCACCAGGGGGTGTGCCTGTTCAGCGGCGGCCAGCAGGCGGCCTATGACAACGTGGGCGCCTTTGACGTGTACGACCATGACGGCGGCGAGCGGCTGCACCAGGGCTACGGCAAGGTGCTGTTCAGCGACGGCTCCTTCATCCTGTTCAAGACCCAGGGCCAGGAATATTTCGAAAAGGGCAACGACCTGCCCCGGGTCAAGGGCACCGGCAGCTTCCTGGGCGGCACCGGCCGCTACCAGGGCATCCAGGGCACCCTGAGCTTTTCCGGCGGCTACGTCAGCGGCCTCAAGGACGACGACACCGGTGGCGACGCGGTGCTGGACTACACCGCCGAGTACACCCTGGCCAAGTAGCCGCGCGGCCAAAAAAAGACCCCACCCTGGCGGGTGGGCCCGTCCGCGCCTGGGGCGCGGCGCTCAGTTTTCGAAGTTTACCTCGTCAAAGGCGGGCAGGTCCCCGGCGTCGGCCGCGTGGGCGCTCCAGAAGTCCTGAATGCGCTTGGCCAGGGTCACGAACTCCTCGCGTTCCTCCGGCTTCTCGTCCACGTAAGCGGCCACCGCGTCCACCGGGCTGTCCACCCACTCGCTGGTGATCAGGTTGCGGTAGCCCTTTTGGGGCTGCCACTCGATCATGGCTCCGCAATATTTGAAAATGGCCATAACGGCTCTCCCGTCCTTGAAGTCCGCCCCCTCTGGTCCATAAGTTAACCAGCCCGGGCGGCCCCGCAAGGACGGGGCGCGGGGACTGCCCCTTGAACACGTCGTGGTTAAGTTAGCCAGGCAGCCACGAAGTGGGCTACAATGCCCCTGCTTTCTTCAGGGCATGGCTCTTGCGGTCGAGGTGGATCCCCAGCCCGCCTGCCGGCCATGGCCCAGATATGACCAGATATGAACAGCTTAGGAGCAGGCAATGTCTCAAGCGAGAGCCAATGGAATCCAGATCGAGTATGAGACTTTTGGCGACAGCGCTTCGCCGGCCTTGTTGTTGATCGCGGGCAATGGCGCCCAGCTGATCTTTTGGGAAGACGAGTTCTGCCAGTCATTGGCCCAAAATGGTTTCTATGTAATTTGTTTTGACAACCGCGATGCCGGCCTTTCCACCAAGTTCGACCAAGCGGGCGTCCCGGACCTCATGGCCGCCTTCCAGGCCGCCATGCAAGGCAAGCCCGTGCAAGCGGCCTACTCTCTGGACGACATGGCCGATGATGCGGTTGGCCTGCTGAATGCCCTGGGCATTGGAAAGGCGCATATCTGCGGCCTTTCCATGGGCGGCATGATCGCCCAGGTCGTGGCCTGCCGGCATCCGGAGCATGTTCTAAGCCTTACTTGCATAATGTCCAACACGGGCAATCCCCAGGCCCCCCAGGGCAAGCCCGAGGCCCTGGCCGCGGTCATGGCCCCCGCCCCGGAGGGACGCGAGGCCTTTATTGAACACAACCTGGAGGTATGGCGGAAAATCTGGAGCCCCGGGTTTCCCTTTGAAGAACAAAGGGCCCGAACCTTCATGGAAAAGAGCTATGACCGTTCCTTTTGCCCGCAGGGCATGGCCCGCCAGAACCTGGCCATCATGGCCACCGGCGACCGGCGGCCGTTGCTGGCGTCCATCAAGGCCCCGGCCCTGATTATCCATGGCTCAGCCGACCCGCTGATCCCCCTGGAGGCGGGCCAAGAGGCCGTCCGGGTGATACCAGGAGCGAGTTTTTTGGTAATCGAGGGCATGGGGCATGATCTGCCCCAAGGGGTTTGGGAGCGGATAGTGGACGCCGTTTCCCGGCATGCCCAGCAGGCCAACCCATGAAACCAAACGGCCGGCGCGGCATCTCTGGGAAATGCCGCGCCGGCCGTGGTTGTTGGTGGCGTTTTGGCCTCTGCCTTGAGGGCGATCCGCCCTCGCCCCGGCCTACTCCTTGACCACGTAGGTGTAGTACTTCAGCTCGCCGTCTTCGGTGCGCACCTCGATGCCGTGGTTCTCGCTCTCGAATCCCGGGAAGGCCCCGTCGAACTCCTGCATCATGGCCAGGTAGTCGATGATCACCTGGCTCTTCTTGTCGAAGCGCTCGCCGGGCATGATGATGGGAATGCCCGGAGGATAGGGCACCACCATCACCGCGGCCACCCGCTCGGAGATCTGATCCAGGGGCAACAGCTCCACCTCGTCCTTGATCACCGCGCGATAGGCCAGGGCCGGGGTCATGGCCGGGGCGGGCAGGGTGTCGTAGACCTTTTTGACGATGCGGGCCATGTCCTTGGCCTTGTAGTGCTGGTGCATGTCCTGGGCCAGGTCCTTGAGCCCCATGCCCTTGTAGCGCTGGGGATAGGCGGTGGTCAGGTCGGAGAAGAGCTGCTCCAGGGGCAGGTTCTGGTCATAGGCCCGCTTGAACTCGAACAGGGCGGCCAGGAGGGTGCCGGACTTGCCCTTGGTCACGCCCATGGAGAAGAGCATGAGGAAGGAGTAGATGTTGGTCTTCTCGGGCACTATGCCGTCGGCCTCCAGGAACTTGCTCACCAGGGCGGCGGGGATGCCCTCCTTGGCCATGGAGCCGTTGGAGTTGATGCCCGGCGCCACGATGGTCACCTTGATGGGATCCAGCATGGCCTGGCCCTTGCCCAGCCCGTCGAAACCGTGCCACTTCTCGCCCGGGGCCAGCTCCCAGTAGCGGGCCTGGTTCTCCAGCTCGGTGTCGCTCAGTTCGGCAAAGGCCTTCTTGCCCCGGCCCTTGATGGGCTGCCAGCAAGAGAAGAACCAGTCCTTGCCCTTGGCCAGCTCCTTTTCCACCGAGTAGAGCTTCTTGCGGAAGGCCACCGCCTCGGAGATGCAGTCGCTTATGAGCACCTGGCCCCGGCCGTCCTGCATCATGCGGGTGGCCACGTCCAGGCTGCCGATGATGCTGTACTGGGGGCTGGTGGAGGTGTGCATCATAAAGGCCTCGTTGAAGCGGTCCGGGTCCACCTTGCCCTTGGGGTCGGTAACGTGGCGGTCCTTCACGTGCACCATGGAGGCCTGGCTAAAGGCGGCCAGGAGTTTGTGGGTGGACTGGCTGGCGAACATGGGCGGCCCGCCCTTTTCGCCGGGATGGTCGTAGGTGGCGTAGCGCTCGTCATAGATGGGATGGAAGCAGGCATAGGCGTACCAGGCCTCGTCGAAGTGCAGGCCCTGGGTGCAGTCCTTCAGCCCGTCCTTCACCTGGCCGGTGTGGTAGAGCAGGCCGTCGTAGGTGGAGTTGGTCACCACCGTGTGGGCCACCTCCGCGGGCTTGACTCCCTTGGTCAGGGGGTTGTCCCTCAGGCGCTTGGCCACCGAGGCCTTGGAGAACTCGCTGGCCGGGATAGGCCCGATGATGCCCTGATAGTTGCGGGTGGGGTTCAGATACACCGGAGTGGCTCCGGTGAGGATCAGCGAGTGCATCATGGACTTGTGGCAGTTGCGGTCCACCAGCACCACGTCGCCCGGCGACACCCGGCCGCAGAGGATGACCTTGTTGGCCGTGGAGGTGCCGTTGGTCACGAAATAGGTCTGGTCGGCCTTGAAGGCCTGGGCCGCGTTGCGCTCGGACACCCCCACCACGCCGGAGTGCTCCATGAGCGATCCCAGCTCGGGCACGCTGATGGACAGGTCCGAGCGCAGGGTGTTTTCGCCGTAGAAGTGGAACAGCACCCGCCCCACCGGTGATTTCAAGAAGGCGGTGCCCCCGGTGTGCCCCGGGGTGTGCCAGGCGTACTTGTACTCCTCGGAGTACTCCACCAGCATCTTGAAAAACGGCGGCATGAGCTTTTCGGCGTAGTGCTCCACCGCCTGCTCGATGCGCCCGGCGATGAAGTCCGGGGTGTCCTCGGTGGGCCAGATGTAGCCGTGGGCCAGGCTGTCCAGGCCCAGGGGGATGTCCTCCACGCTGGCCCGCGAGAGGATCAGATACAGCGGCATCTGGAAGTTGCGCTCCTTGGCCTCCTGGGCCAGGGCCTCGGCCTCCTTGCGGGCGGCGGCCGAGCTGCTGCACAACTCCCAGTCCAGCACCACGCAGCCCACGTCCGGACGGCCGATGAGGGTCATGCGGCCGTCGGACAGGGTCTCGGCCTCCAACACCTCCAATTCCAAGAGTTCCAGCTCGTCGATGAAGCTGTCCAGGGCGCGGCCCAGGTATCCCTCGGCCCCCAGGTTGCCGGAGATGATCAAAACCGGGAAGTCCTTGTACCAGTCCATAATCCCCTCTCCCGTGAATGGTGAGCGCCCGGCAAGCGGCGCTGGCGCGGAATGTGCTCTGTATCTAGTGATGGTAACCCATGGGAAACCCCGTGAACAAGCCGGTCTTGGGCTGCGGCCCGGTTTGTCCGTGGCCGGGGGAGAGCAAAGAAATCGGTGGGAAGGCGAACAAGGCCCGGCTCCGTCCCAGCGGACCGGGCCATGCGCGGACGCCTCGGTCTTTTTCCGGCCCGGCCCTCGCCGGCAGCGCCGTACGCCGCGTCCCGGCCAGGCCGCCTAGGCGCACCAGTGTTGGGCTATGGCCAGATAGTCTTCCGCCGCCTCTGGGATGTTGGCCACCCGGCAGGTCTCGTCGGTCACATGGGCCTGGTCCGGCGAGCCCGGTCCCAGCAGCAGGGTGGGCGCGTCGCCCAGGGCCCGGCTCAGGGCCGCGCCGTCGGTGAAATAGGTGGCCCCGGCCGGCTGGGGCGGCTGGCCCCGGCGCTGGCCGATTATCCCGGCCACCGTTTCGACCCAGGGGTCCCCGGGGTCGGTCCACAGGGCCTCGGACTCGGCAATGGGGGTCAGCTCGGCCTCGGGCCCCAGCAGCCCGGCGATCCGGGCCCGCGCCCCGGCCAGGTCCATGCCCGGCACCAGGCGCAAATCCAGGCTCAGCTCGGCCCGGTCGGGCACCACGTTGGTGGCCTTGCCCCCGCTGATGGTGCCCACGTTCAGGGTGGCCGGGCCCAGCACCGGGTGGGGCGGGGCGTCAAAGGAAAAGGCGGCCAGCTCGCCCACCGCGGCCGCCGCCTTGTGGATGGCGTTGTCGCCCAGCTCGGGCATGGAGCCGTGGGCCGAGACGCCCCGGAACACCGCCTTGAGCCACAGGGCCCCCTTGTGCCCCAGCATGAGCCGGTTGCCGGTGGGCTCGGCCACCAGCACCGCCTTGGCCCCGCCCAAGAGCTCGGGGTGTTGGGCCAGGTGTTCGGCCCCCTGGCAACTGGTCTCCTCCCCGGCGGTGAGGGCCAACACCAGCCCGGCCTTGGCCGGCCTCTGGGCGGCCAGGGCCAGCGCGGCCCATACGATTATCGCCACCCCGCTTTTCATGTCGCTGGAGCCCCGGCCGTGGATCAGGCCGTTGTTTATGGCGCCGTCAAAGGGGTCGCTCTGCCAGGGCTGGTCCCCCGGCGACACGGTGTCCAGATGCCCGGTCATCATCAGCGGCGGCTCGGGCCCAAAGCGCAGAGTGGCCACCAGGCTGGGCCGTCCGGGCGCGAACTCGGCAATGGTCAGCTCATAGCCAGCCGCGCTGAGCAGCGGCGACAACAGCTCCACGGCTGCGGCCTCGTTGCCCGGCGGGTTGCAGGTGTTCAGGCGGACGAGCCGGCTGGTGAGTTCCACGGGATCGGGAAGCATAATGGCGCTCCTGTAAAACGGTGCTGGTTAAATCTCACCACAGAGTCCGCTGGTTGCCAAGGGCTCAGCCCACCTGGTTCCGGCCCCGGGGCAACAACAGGGCCAGCCCGGCCCCGGACAAAAAGATCAGACCGCTGACCGTCACCCCGGCCCCGAAGCTGTACTGCTCGCCCATCCAGCCGATGAAGGTGGGCAACAGGCCCCCGCCCAGGACAAAGGCCAGGGGCGTGGTCAGGGACACGGCCACCCCCCGCAGATGGGGTGGGGCCACGGCCGACAGGGCGGCGAAGCCCACCGGGAAGAAGCAGACCGCCACGGTGGGCATGATAAACACCGCGGCCACCAGAGCGCCGCCGCTGCCCAGGCCCAGGCCCAGGGTGGCCAGGCCGATGGCCAGATACACCACCACCAGCGAGGCCCGGGGCCCGAAGCGGTCGTGGGCCCAGCCGGCCACAAAGGCCATGCCCAGGCCGGGCAGGCGCGAAAGCCCCACCAGCAGGTTGGCCGAGGCCTGGTCAAAGCCTTTCTCGGTGATCAGATACAGGGGCAGCATGGTGTAGACCCCCAGGCTGGCCCCCACCCCCATGGCAAAAAACAGGATTAGCAGCCAAACCGCCGGCAGCCTTAACAGCTCGCCCAGGGCGGCGAAGTTGGGAGGGTGACCGGGAAACTCTCCGCCCCGGCCCCAGCGGGCATAGACCAGCCCCAACCCCACGGAAAACGCCCCCACCAGGGCCATGATCCCCCACCAGGACAGGCCGTCCAAAAACAACTCGGCGATAAGCGGAGCGCTCATCAGGGCGCCGCTGGGGGCCAGCTCGTGCACCGCGATGGCCTTGCCCCAGTCAGCGGGACGCACGAAGGAGGTCAGGGCGGCCACGCCCGAGGGCAGATAGAGCCCGGCAGCCAGGCCCAAGGCCAGGCACAGCAGATTCATGCTCCAGCGCCCCGTCACCAGCGGGGCGCACAGCAGCACCAAGCCCATGGCCAGCGAGGCCAGCAGGATGGTTCTCCAGTAGGTGATGCGCTGGCTGACGAAACCGGCCGCGAACACGGCCACGAAATAACCCACCGCCATGGCCAAGAACAGGCCCCCGGCCTGGGCGTGGCTCAGGCCCAGGTCGGCCTCCAGGTTGGGCAACAGGGGGGCCATGGCCACCCGCCCCACGAAGGTGATATAGAATATGCCGGCCAGGAGCAGCAGCGGCCCCAGCCGCCGCCGCATGGGCCCTGGCTCCAGGGCCTTTGGTTGCATGCCGCCTCCCTGCCCGCCGGGGGCCGCGGCGGGTCAAAACCGCATTGTGGACCAAGACCGGTGCTCTGTCCAGGCGGGCTTGCCTGAAGGGCCTGATCTGCTAAAGTGAAGGGCAAAAACCATCGTGGCCCCAGCGGGGCCGGGAGGACTGCCGTGATCAAACAAGTCAAGCCCGTCGGCATGCTCATGGGCCGCCTGCCCAAGGGCGGCGACCTTTTGGAAGAGCTCAACGCCTTCTGCGGCAAGGAAAACATCACCGCCGGAGAGGTCCGGGCCATCGGCGCGGTGGAGCGGGCCACCCTGGGCTTCTACAACCAGGACACCCGCGAGTACGAGTTCCACGAGCTGGACCAGGCCCTGGAAATCGTGGCCCTGGTGGGCAACGTCTCGCTCAAGGACGGCGAGCCCTTTGTGCACGCCCACGTGACCCTGGGCGACAACCAGGGCCGTCTGTTCGGCGGGCACCTGGCCCCCGGCGCGCCCATCTTCGCCTGCGAGGCGGTGTTCACGGTGTTCCAGACCGACGCCCCCTTCGTGCGGGCCCTGGACGAGCCCACCGGCCTGCCGCTGTGGGATATGAAGTAATCTGAGATCCCCCAAGCCGGTGTCCGCGGGAGGCCGGCTTGGGTTATAATCTCCCCTTGCCCGAGCCGGGGCCCCCTGCCAGACCCCGCCGCACAACGCCCATTCCCGCCTCCCGGAGGATGCCCATGGCACCCGTCCGCGCCCTGCTGATGACCCTGGCCCTGCTTTGCCTGGGGGCCGCGCCGTGCCTTGCGGGGCAAGCCGCTCCCGCTCCGGCCGCCGCGCCCCAGGGCCAGGTGGTCACCGCCCGGCCGGCCACCCGTCTGCTCACCTTCAGCGGCTTCACCCGCGCCCGGGCCAAGCTGCCCCTGGCCTCCGAAGTGGCCGGCCGCTGCCAAAAGGTCTTCTACGACGTGGGCGAGACCATCGGCAAGCACGGCGTGTTCGCCACCCTGGACGACACCTTCGTCCGCCTGGATCTGGAAAAGAACCAGGTGGAGCAGAAGCGCTTGGCCAGCCGGGTGGCCTATCTGAAAAAAGACACCGAGCGCTACCGCAAACTGGTGCAGCGGGGCTCCGAGGCCCCCTCCCGCCTGGACCGCCAGGAGGACGAGCTCACCCAGGCCTCCCTGCAACTGGCCAGCCTCCAGACCCAGGCCCGGGTTCTCCGGGAGCGCCAACAGCGCCACCAGATCAAGGGGCCGCCGGGCTGGCGGGTCATCGAGCGTTCGGTGGAGCCGGGCCAGTGGGTGGCCGCCGGGGCCACGGTGGGCCTGGCGGGCGACTTCCGCACCCTGCTGGTGCCCCTGGCCCTGAGCCCGGAGGAGTTTGCCCAGCTGCACCGCCTGGAAGGCGACATCACGGTGCACCTGCCCCACCTGGACCTGGAGGTGCCGGCCAAGGTGGAGCGCCTGAACCCGGGCTTCGACCCGGTCACCCGCAAGATCGTGGTGGACCTGGAGCTGGGCCCCGGCCTGGATGAAAGGCGCGGCGGCCTCCGGGTGGAGCTGGCCCTCAAGGTGCCCGACCCCTCGGGCGCGGTGGTCTTGCCCGCGGGGGCGGTGGCGGAGCGCTACCAGGAACACTGGGTCACCCGCGAGGACGGCAGCCAGGTCCGGGTCATCTTCCTGGGCCCCGGGCCCAAGGGCACGGTGCGGGTCTCCTCGCCCAAGATCGAGCCCGGCCAGCGCTTTGTGGTCAAGCAGTAGGAGCGGGGGCAGCCGGTCATGAAAAACCTGGTCCGCTTCACCCTGGCCCAGTCGGTTCTGTTCAACCTCCTGTTCGTCATCCTTATGGTGGTGGGGGCCTGGGCCTTCCTCACCATGCCGGTGGAGCGCTTCCCCAACGTGGCCATCGGCAAGATCTACGTCGAGACCGCCTATCCCGGCGCCTCGCCGGCCGAGGTGGAGGCCCTGGTCACCCGCGAGATCGAGGACGCCCTGGACGACCTGGAGAACGTGGAGTTCATCAAGAGCTCCTCCTACCGCCAGCACTCCACGGTGGTGGTCAAGTTCATCGACGACACCGACTACACCGCCGGCCTGGACCAGATACGCTTCAAGGTGCTCAGGGTGCTCGACGAGCTGCCCCCCGAGGCCGACCCGCCCCGCTTCAACGCCATCGACGTAAACGACTGGCTGCCCGCGGTGAGCGTGAACCTGCTGGGCGACCGCTCCAACCGGGCCCTGACCCTCATGGCCAAGGAGATCAAGATCGCCTTGCGCCAGATACCCGGGGTCAAGGAGGTCAAGCTCCGGGGCGAGCTGGAAAAGGAATTCCACGTCCTGTTGGACCCGGACCAGCTCACCCGCCACGGGGTCACCTTCGACCAGGCGGCCCAGGCCCTGGGCCAGAGCGGGGTCTCCATCCCGGCCGGCGACTTCACCACCCCGGGCGGCGAGTTCGTCATCCGGGCCGACGAGCGCTACCGCACCCGCCAGCAGGTGATGGACGCCATCGTGCGCACCGACGCGGACGGCAGCTTCGTGCGCATCAGCGACCTGGCCTCCTCGGCCCTGCTCTCCTACCGCGACCCCACGGTGCTCACCTCGGTCAACGGCTCCGACTGCGTCACCCTTAGCGTCATCAAGACCAACCAGGGCAACGCCCTGGACATCGTGACCGAGGTGCACAAGATCCTGGAGCGCTTCAAGCCGGCCATGGAGCGCGAAAAGGTCTCCCTGGTGCTCACCCAGGACTCCACCATCAAGATCAACGACGCCATGAACACCATGGGCTGGAACCTCCTGGTGGGCGTGTTTTTGGTCTGCGCGGTCATCGCCTATTTCATGGGCTTCAGGAACGCCATTATCACCACGGTGGGCATCCCCTTCTCCTTCTTGCTCACCATGGTCTTCATGAAGTTCACGGGCAACAGCCTCAACGAGGTCACCCTGTTCTGCTTCGTGCTGGTCAGCGGCATCATCGTAGATGACGCCATCGTGGTGGTGGAGAACATCTACCGCCACTACGAGTCCGGCGAGCCCCTGTACGACGCGGTGGTGAACGGGGCCAGCGAGGTGGCCTGGCCGGTGGTCAGCGCCACCAGCACCACGGCCGCCGCCTTCCTGCCCATGCTCATCATGACCGGCTCCACCGGCGAATTCTTCGCGCTCATCCCCAAGGCGGTCACCTTCGCCCTGGCGGCCAGCGTGTTCGAGTGCCTGTTCATCCTGCCGCTGCACTACCGCGACTGGGGCCCCAAGAAGCTCAAGTCCCACATCGACGAGCAGAGCATGGACTTCAGCGGCGAGGGAGTGGCCATGCGCGGGGCCCGCCGCTTCACCTCCTATTTGCTCACCCGGGCCCTGAAGCACCGCTGGCTCACCCTGGTGCTGGTGGGGCTCTTGTTCATCAGCGCGGTGGGCATAGCGGCGGTCAGCGCCAGCGGGGCGGTGCAGCTGATCAAGGTGAAGTTCTTCCCGGACGACTACAGCCTCTACTACATCAACGTGGAGGCGCCCATCACCTGGCCCATCGAGCGCACCAACCAGAGGGTCAAGGAGATCGCGGACTTCATCATGAAGGACGGCAAGGGCCAGGCCCGCAGCGCGGCGGCCATCACCGGCTTTTACATCAGCGAGGACTACGAGCCCATCTTCGGGGCCAACCTGGCCCACATCGCGGTCACCCTGCCGGCCAAGGACGACCGCCGCTTCGCCGACCACCCCACCAACGACCCGGTGGCCCACGTGGAGTGGGTGCGGGGTCACGTGGCCCCCCTGGCCACCGGCGGGTTAAAGCTGTGGGTGCGGCCGGAAAAGGACGGCCCGCCCGCGGGCAAGGACATCAACGTGCGGGCGGTGGGGCCCAACCACGAGTCGGTGGGGCGCCTGTCCGCCGACATCCGGGCCTACCTGGCCGGCCCGGCCATGCGGGGTTCGGTTATCGACATCGCCGACGACCGGGGCCAGCCCTCGCGGGTGTTCCGCTTCCAGGTCATCCCCGAGCGGGCGGCCGAGTTCGGGGTCACCCCGGCCCAGGTGATCACCCTGGCCGGCACGGTGCTCAACGGCCGCTACGTGGGCAAGTACCGCCTGGTGGACGAGGACGTGGACCTGAAGGTGAAGCTGGACCCGGCGGCCATGACCACCCCGGAGCGGGCCCTGGATTTGCCCCTGCTGGAGCATCCCTCGGGCCCGGTGCGCCTGGGCGACCTGGCCCGCCCCAAGCTCTACAGCGACCTGGGCCAGCTCAACCGCTACCAGGGCGAGCGGGCGGTGACCATCACCGGCAACCTCAAGCCCGCCGCGCCCCTGTCCACCGCGGCGGTGGTGCAGCGGGTGGGGGCCCACTACCGGAAGATCGCGGCCAACTACCCCGGGGCCACCCTGTCCTTTGCCGGGGAGTTCGAATCCACCCGCAAGTCCTTCCAGTCGCTGCTGTACGCCTTCGGCGTGGCCCTGCTGATCATCTACGTGATCCTGGCCACCCAGTTCAAGAGCTACGCCCACCCCCTGATCATCCTCAGCGCGGTGAGCTTCGCGCTCATCGGGGTGATCTACGGCAAGTTCCTCACCCGCACCCTGTTCACGGTCAACTCCTTCGTGGCCACGGTGGGCGTGGCCGGAGTGGTGGTCAACGACGCCCTGGTGCTGGTGGAGTTCTTGAACAAGCGCCTGCGCTCTGGCCTGGACCGCCGCCAGGCCCTGTGGCAGGCGGTGAACATCCGCCTGCGGCCCATCCTGCTCACCACCCTGACCACCACCCTGGGCCTGCTGCCCATGGCCGTGGGCTTCCCGGAGTACTCCCTGGTGTGGGGCACCATGGCCTCCACCTTTGTCACCGGCCTGTGCACCGCCACCTTCCTCACCATCATCGTGGTGCCGGTCATGTGGGACCTGGTCGAGGCGCACCTGGAAAAACGGGCCGCCAAAAAGGCGGCCAAGCTGGAAGTATAGGCGGCTTCGCCAGGAGGCTGCCGCCGGTCTGCTCCCCCGCCGCCTCTAGGACTGGGTCTAGCCAGGAATAGAAAAAACCAGCTTGTCATTGCGAGGAGAGGCCCCTGGCCGCAGCCCCGGCAGCCCCGGCCCGCCAGCGTGTGGCTCGTTGCTCTGACCGCGCCATACAGCAATAGCGGTCATTGCGAGGGATGCCGCCCAAAGCAGCGGTTAAAGGATGAAGCTTCCTCGCGGCGTCCCGTGGCAATCTTCCCTGGCCTCGTCTCCCCCGCAAATGAAAAACTAAAAACATGCGAGCGCGGCTCGGGAATCGCGAAAGAGGTTGGGGAAAAAGGGAATGCCCGGGTGGCCCAGACAGCTTGTTGTCTGGGTCGCGAGGCGACAGGAGGCCCGGCGGACGGCCGAGCTATTGACTAACGGCATGGTCAGGGCGGAGTCACCTCTGGCGGGCCGAGATTGCTTCGCTTCGCCCGCAACGCCGTATGGCGGTGGCTGACGAAGCCGACCACTATCCTAATTTAAACAGCCCCCCGAACTTCTGCGCGGCCATCATGTCCCCGCCTATCTTTAGCTTGCCGGTCATCACCGCCATGGCCGGGTTCAGCTTGCCGCCCACCAGCTTCACCCAATTGTTATCTTTCAGGGTCATGCTGGCCGTGAACTCCTCCGTTACGCCGGTCTCCACCGAGCAGGTCCCGTCCTTTACCCGCACCACCCAGTCGCCGGACTGGTCGCCGGTGATGTGAAACTGAAACACCAAATCCAGGCCCTGGGCCTTGTCGGACCGAAAGGCGCCCGGCATGTTGTCAAAAACTTCCTGCACCGTGCTGGGGGTCATGGTCGGCTCCTTGCCATGTGGTCGCGGGGCGGCTCCAAGTGAATCGCGGCTCATTTTATCGGGGGAGCCGGGCCGCGTCCAGAGTAAGTTTGTGCCTCGGCCGTGGCCTTGCTATGATGGGGCCGTGCGAAAATTCTTGCCCATATTGGCCCTGGCGGTGGCGCTCATGGCCCTGGTCCTTCCCGGCTGCGGCGGCGAGGCCCAGGATCCCAACACCATCCGCCTGGTGGCCTGGAAGTTCAACAACCCCGGCCTGTGGCGGCGGCTGGCCGACCAGTTCGAGCAGCTCCATCCGCCGCTCAAGGTGGCCCTGGAGATAGCGCCCCACTCCTCCACCGCCTATCACGACCTGCTCACCCAAAAGCTCAAGAACCGCTCCAGCGAGGTGGATGTCTTTCTGATGGACGTGGTGTGGCCGCCGGAGTTCGCCTCGGCCGGCTGGGCCCTGCCTTTGGACCAGATGCTCCCGCCCGGCGAAAAAGAGCGCTTTTTGCCCGCCGCGGTGGAGGCCTCCTCCTGGCATGGCCGCCTCTACGGCGCGCCCCTGTATGTCAGCGCGGGCGCCCTCTACTACCGCCAAGACCTGCTGGAGCATCTGCGCCTCAAGCCGCCCAAAACCTGGCCCCAGCTGGTGAGCCAGGTCAAGATGACCCTGGCCCACCAGGGCAACCAGGACCTGGCCGGCTATGTGGGCCAGTTCAAGCAGTACGAGGGCCTGGTGTGCAACATGATGGAGTTCGTGTGGTCGGCCGGAGGGCGCGCCCTGCTGCCCGGCGACGCGGGCGGGGCCCTTAGCAAGCCCCGGGACCTCAAGGCGGTGCGCTTCGTGCGCGACTCGCTCATCGACAACGCGGCCCCGCGCGGGGTGCTGTCCTACCAGGAGCCCGAGAGCCTGGAGGTCTTCGCCCAGGGCGGGGCCCTGTTCATGCGCAACTGGTTCTACGCCTGGCCCATCCTCAATGACCCGGCCCGCTCCAAGGTGGCGGGCAAGGTGGGCCTGGCTCCGCTGCCCCGCTTCAGCGGCGGCGAGTCCGCCTCCTGCCTGGGCGGCTGGCTGGTGGGGCTCAGCGCCTTTTCCACCAAACCGGAAAAGGCCTTCAAGCTGATCAAGTTCCTGGCCAGCGAACAGGTGCAGCGCCGCCTGGTGCTGGAGGAGGGCCTGGCGCCCGCCCGCCGCGCCCTGTACGACGACCCCTGGGTGCTCAAGGCCCATCCCCACTTTAAAAAGCTGCCCCCCCTGCTGGCCACGGCCCGCTCCCGGCCCCGCACTCCGCTCTACCCGGCGGTCAGCCAGGGATTGCAGGTCTATTTCCACCGGGCCATCAGCGACGAGGACAGCGACCTGCCCATTCTGGCCGACACCGCCGACATCGAGATCAACCGCCTGCTGGGCCTGATCAAGGAGGAGTAGGCATGGCCGCCTTGGCCGGTCCGCGCGGCGAAAGGCTCCTGGCCTGGGGTCTGCTGCTGCCCTGCCTGGCCGTGGTCTGCGCCTTCGCCTTCTGGCCCATCGTCTACTCCGTGGTGCTCAGCCTGCACCGCATCGTGCTCAGCCTGCCCGGCCTGGGCGCGCCCTTCGTGGGCCTGGAAAACTACGCCCGCCTGCTGTCCGAGCCGGGGGCGCGGCACTCGGCCGGCATCACCCTGGCCTTCGTGGGGGCCTCCACCCTGCTGGAGGTGAGCCTGGGCACCCTCATGGCCCTGGCCCTGGACAAGAGCTTCCGGGGGCGCGGCCTGGTGCGGGCGGCGGTGCTGGTGCCCTGGGCCATCCCCACGGTGGTGGCTTCCCAGATGTGGCGCTTCATCCTCAACGACCGCTACGGCCTCATGAACTGGCTCGTCTTCGGCGGGGACGTGGGCTCCTACCAGGCCTGGCTGGCCTCGCCGGGTTGGGCCCTGGGGGCGGTGATCCTGGCCGACGTGTGGAAGACCAGCGCCTTTGCCGCCCTGATCGTGCTGGCCGGCTTGCAGACCATCCCCCGCGATCTCTACGAGGCCGCCGCCCTGGATGGGGCCGGGCCCTGGCAGCGCTTCAGGCACCTAACCCTGCCCTTGGTGCTGCCCGCCCTGGCCGTGGCCCTGGTGTTCCGCACCATGGACGCCTTCCGGGTGTTCGACCTGGTGTACGTCATGACCCAGGGCGGCCCGGCCAACGCCACCAACGTGCTCCAATTCTACGGCTACAAGAAGATGTTCGCCGAGGGCTTCATGGGCTACGGCTCGGCGGTGAGCGTGCTGGTGTTCGTCATGGTCCTGGCCGTGTCGCTCATCTACCTCAAGCTGGTGGGCCGCCGCCTGCTGCGGGGAGAAACGGCATGAAGCGGCGCGCCTGGCCCTGGGCCCTGGCCGCCGGGGCGATCTGCGCCCTGTCCCTGGCGCCCTTCGCCTGGCTGGTGCTCACCAGCTTCAAGAGCGCGGGCCAGGTGACGGCCATACCCCCGGTGCTCTGGCCCGGCGGCGGCCTGGAGTTATACCGCTCGGCCCTGAGCCGCTTCGGCCTCATGCACTTCGTGCTCAACAGCCTGCTGGTGGCCGGGGGCACCACGGTGATCAGCCTGACCCTGGGCACCGGCGCGGCCTATGCCCTGGCCCGCCTCGACCTGCCCGGGCGGCCCTGGCTCATGGGCGCGCTCCTGCTGGTGTCCATGTTCCCCCAGATATCCCTGGCCGGGCCCATCTGGCGCATGCTGCAATCGGCGGGCCTGCTCAACACCCACCTGGGCCTGATCATCCCCTACGTCACCCTGACCCTGCCCCTGGCGGTGTGGATCCTCACCTCCTATTTCTCCGAGCTGCCCCGCGAGCTGGAGGAGGCGGCGCTCTTGGACGGCTGCGGCCGCCTGGGGGCCCTGGTGCGGGTGGTGCTGCCCCTGGCCGGGCCGGGGATGTTCACCGCGGCCATCCTGGTGTTCATCTACGCCTGGAACGAGTTCTTTTTCGCCCTGCTCATCATGACCCGGCGCTCGGTGCAGACCCTGCCCGTGGGCATTGCCCTGTTCCAGGGCCAGTACACCATGCCCTGGGGCGAGATCGCCGCCGCCTCCACCGTGGCCACGGTGCCCCTGGTGCTGCTGGTGTTTTTGTTCCAGCGGCGCATCGTCAGCGGCCTGAGCGCCGGGGCGATCAAAGGATGAAGCCATGAGCGGCCTGATCATCGACAACCTGAGCAAATCCTTCGGCCCGGAGCGGGTGCTGGAGGGGGTCGGCTTCGCGGTGGAGCAAGGCAGGCTGGCCGTATTGCTGGGCCCCTCGGGCTGCGGCAAGAGCACCATCCTGCGCCTGGTGGCCGGGCTGGAGGAGCCCGACGCGGGCAGCATCACCCTGGAGGGCCGCGACCTGGCCGGGCTGGCCCCCAAGCAGCGCGACGTGGCCATGGTCTTTCAGAGCTACGCCCTGTATCCCCACCTGGACGTGGCCGGAAACCTGGCCTTTCCCCTGCGCATGCAGGGCGTGGCCAGGGCCGAGATCCAGGCCAAGGTCACCGAGGCGGCCCGCTTGCTGGGCATTGAGCGCTTTTTGGGCAAAAAGCCCGGCCAGCTCAGCGGGGGCCAGCGCCAGCGGGTGGCCATCGGCCGGGCCATCGTGCGCTCGCCCGCTTTGTTTTTGTTCGACGAGCCCCTGTCCAACCTGGACGCTCAGCTCCGGGGCGAGATGCGCCTGGAGCTGGCCCGCCTGCACCGCCGCCTGGGCACCACCATGCTCTACGTGACCCACGACCAGACCGAGGCCCTCACCCTGGGCGACGTGATCGTGCTGCTCGACCAGGGCCGGGTGCAGCAGATCGGACCGCCCGGCGAGATCTACCAACGCCCGGCCAACCGCTTCGTGGCCGGGTTCCTGGGCTTCCCGCCCATGAACTTTTTCGCGGGGGAGATCGTGGGACGCGAGTTCGTGTGCCCCGCGCCCGCCTTCCGCCTGGAGCTGGCCGACCCGCCGCCTCCCGGCCCGGCCGTGCTGGGTCTCAGGCCCGAGGAGCTCAGCCCCGGCCCGGGCGCGCTGGGCGGCTCCTTGGAGCTCATCGAGCGGGTGGGCGGCCAGAGCGTGTTGCACCTGTCCCAGGGCGAGGCCCGCTTCACGGCCACCGCTCCGGCCGGTTTCGCGGCTCCGGTGGGCGAGGCCCTGTCTCTGGACCCGGCTGCCGCCCGGCCCCATCTTTTCCGGAATGACGTTCGGATCAATTAGCCAACACAGTTCATAGAGGCTGTGCAAAAGCCGATCAATTCCAAGGTTTCGGCCTAGGTTGAACCGGCATAGCCGGCCCGCTAACCCGAAGCGAACTCCCGGGCCAGCTGCGCCACCCTGGCCTGCAAGTTGAGCATGTAGGCGTCCAGGGGCTGCTTGGGCTCGGGCCGGTGGTCGTATTCCCCGGCCTTGACCAGCTCCACCACCCGCTCCAAATCGCCGCCTTCCTGTTCCACCAGGCGCAGCACCCAGTCCTTGAACAGCTCGGCTGCGGCCAGGCTGTTGGCGATAAAGGCCCGCGCCGCCGGCCCGGTGTAGGTGGTGTGGTGGCCCAGGCAGAGCAGCTCCACCTCCAGCTCGGCCAGGCGGCGCATGCTGGCCACGTAATCCGCGTAGCTCACCAGCAGCTCGCTGACGATGTAGCCGCCCGGAGCCTCGATGCCCGTGGCCTCGGAGGCCATGAGGATCTTCTCCCGGGGAAGGTAGAAGCTCAGCGAGTCCCAGGTGTGCCCCGGCGTGGCCAACACCTCCACCCGGCGGCCACCGGCCAGCTCCAGCACGTCGCCGTTGTCCAAAACGCGCTCCAGGCTGAAGGGCTGGAAGGGCTCCTGGCTCAGCTCCACCCGCCCCAGCCGGCCCAGGAGCCGGGCGGTGGTGTGGTTGAGTTGGGAGATGAGCTTGATGGCGTTGGGCCGCTCGATGATGTTGGCCGCCTTGGGCGCGACGGCTATCTTCAGGCCGGGCCAGGTCTCCTGGAAGCAACCGGCCGCGCCGCAGTGGTCAAAGTGCACGTGGCTGATCAGCAGCCAGGCCGGGGCGCGCCCGTCCAACACCTGCTTGGCGTCGGCGATGTAGTTGGGGGCCAGGCAGGTGAAGCCCGCCTCGAACAGCACCGGCTCGGGTCCGTCCCACAGGAAAACCGGGGTGGAGCGGTGACCCAGGAGGTAAAGGTTCTCGGCCACGCGGATGGGTCCGGGGGAAGTGGCGGTCATGGCTGCGGTCCTCTGGCTGGTGGCGGGGCTCAGCCCTGCTTCATGTGCTCGATCATCTGGCGCACCGCCTTCAGGCCCCGGGCGGCCTCCTTGGCGGTGGTGCTCTTGGCCTTGGCCTGCTCCATGGCCTTGGCAAAGTCGCGGACGGCCTGCTGCAGCTCCTCGCCCTGCCAGGCGGCGTAGCCGGCCATCAGCCAGTTGCGCCCGCCCCGGCTGTTGAGCTTGGCCGCGTCGGCAAAGGCCCGGCGGGCGGCCTGGTAATCCTTCTGCTCCATGGCCAGGCGCCCCACCCGGGCCCAGCGCTTGGCGCTGGCCTGGGCCTTGGCCGCCTTGGCGGCCCAGGCGCGGGCCTGGACCAGGTCGTGCCCCTGCCGGAAGAGCGAGGCCAGGCGATCCATCTCCTTGGGCGTCAGGGGCCGCGCGCCCAGGTACTTCAAATAATACCGCGCCGCCACCAGGGGCGCTCCGGCCGCGCGGTAGAGCTCGCCCAGGCGGCGCCAGCCCTCGGGCGCGGGCGGCTCCAGGCGATAGGCCACGGCCAGGCATGCGGCCGCGGCGGGATAGTCCTGGCGCATGGTGGCCAGGCTGGCGGCCAGCTGCCACAGGGCGGCGTCGTCCGGCCAGCCGGCCAGCAGGCGCTTTACCACCGCCTCGGCCTGGCGCGGCTGCTTCAAGTCCAGATGGGCGCGCACCAGGGCGCTGAGCCAGGCCTTTTTGGGCTTGGGCAGGGCGGCCAGCTTTTGCAGCAGGGGCACCGCCTCCTTGGGCTGGTCCGCGCTCAAATAAAAAACCGCCGCCTCGTAGAGCAGGCTGTGGTTGGGCGGCTTGCTCAGCTCATAGGCCCGCAGGGCCAGCTTGGCCGCGGCGGCTGGCTTGCCCTGCTCATAGCGCACCACGGCCAGGTTCCGAAGCGCGGCCTGGAAGCAGGGGTCGGCCTTTACCGCGGCCGCGAAGTGCTCGGCCGCCTGGTCGCGCTGTTTGGCCTGATAGGCCAGCACCCCGCGCATGAACGACAGCTGGGGATGGGGGTCGTCCCGGCTCTGGGCATACTGGGCCAGATGGGCGGCGGCCTCCTGGGGCTTGTTTTTCGCCACCAACTCCTGGGCCTGGTGCAGGGCGGCCTGCAGGGAGCGGACCATGCGCGGCTGGGACGGGCACTTGTCCGCCGCCCCGGCGGCCCCGGCCGCCAGGCACACCAACAGTCCGGCCATTAGCAGCGCGCGCCTCACCGTCTCTCCAGCTTAAAGCGGATGGTGGTCTCCACCCAGGTTTCCACCGCCTCGCCATCCTTGACCCCCGGAGCGAAGCGCCAGCGGCTCACCGTTTTCAAAACCGTTTCCTCGAAAATGCCCGCCGGCTTGGCGTTGAGCACCTCCAAATTGCGCACCACGCCCTGCCGGTCCACCAGGAACCGCACCGTCACCGCGCCGCTGATGCCCCGCCGCCTGGCCAGATAGGGGTAGGGCGGGGGGGCCTGCCCCCGGGCCAAAGGCGCGCGGTCCACCTCGCCCAGGCCATAGCGGGCCGGGCCGGGCGCGGCGATGGCCGGCCCCAGGGCCAGGCGCGGGTTCAGCTCCAGATCCAGGCGGGGGGTCTCCAACTGGGGCTGGGGCGTGGCCAGGGGAGCGGCCTTCATGGGCTTGAGCTTGGTTATCTTGGGCGGAGGCGGCGGGGGCGGCGGCTCCTGCTCCACCTCGGGCGGGGGCGGCTTGGGCAGGGGCAAAAAGGCGCTAAGAGGCACCGCCTCCAGGGTGGGCCGGGGCGGCTGGCCCGAGAGCAGCCAGGAGGCGGCCCCGAAGATGACCAGGTTTATGAACACCGCCCCGGCCAGGGCCAGAAGCCACACCGGGCGCGGCGGGCGCTGACTAAGGGCGGCGGTGTTCACGGCCCGGGCCTCCGGGCGGCCACGGCCACCTCCTTGGCTCCGGCCAGGCGGGCCTGGTCCAACACGGCCACGGTGCGGCCGGTGGGGGTGGTCTTGTCTGCCGCGATGATCACCGCTCCGGCCGGGTCCTCGGCCAGAAAGCGCTCCACCAGGCCCCGCACACTACGCAGGTCCACCTGGCGGCGCTCCACGAAGATGCGCCCGTCGCCGGTCACCCCCACGATGAGGGCGCCCTTTTCCTTGGCCGCGGCGGTGGCCGCGGTGGGGCGCTGCACCTCCACCCCGGCCTCGCGCACAAAGGTGGTGGTCACCAAAAAGAAGATCAGCAGGATGAAGACCATGTCGATGAGCGGAGCCATGTTGATCTCCGGCTCCGAGGCCCCGCTTTCCAGGCCGCCCAGACGGCTTCTCAGATGGACCATGCCGCCTCCTCCCGCGATTTGAGCCAGTTGTGCACCGCCCCGGCGAAGCCCAGCAGACCCTGCTGCAGTTTACGCACCTGGCGCTTGAGCACCCAGCCCGCGAAGATGCCGGGTATGGCGATCAGCAGGCCGGTCTCGGTGGTCACCAGGGCCTCGCGGATGCCCCCGGCCAGGGCCTGGGCGTTGCCGGTGCCATACTCGCCGATCACCGCGAAGGTCTCGATCATGCCGCTCACCGTGCCCAGCAGGCCCAGCAGGGGGGCCACCGCGGCCAATACCAGGATGGCGTCCACGTGCCGCCACAGCCCGGGCTCCTGGCGGCGCACCGCCGCCTCCCAGAGGCGGGTGTCCACCCGGGGCTCCCGGCCGTTGTCGTTTATAAAGTGGGCCAGGGCCGCGCTCTTGGGCCCGGCCACCGGCGGGGCCTGGCCGGCCAGGAGGTCGTCCACCGCGTCGTCCAGCTCCAGTCCCTCGCGGCGCACCCGGGCCACCCACAGGAACTTGTAGAGCATCAGGGACCACAGCCACAGGGACAGGGCCAACAGGGGCCACATCACCGGCCCCCCGGCCAGGAAGAATTGCCACGCGGTGCCCAGCAGAGACACTTTAGTTGCCCGCCTTGATCAGGGCCGCGGCCAGGGCCACCGCCTTCTCTTCCATGTCCCCGGCCAGGCGGCTCACCCGGCGGCCCAACAGGGCCGAGGCGACCAGGATGGGTATGGCCACGGCCAGGCCCAGCTGGGTGGTGATCAGGGCCTCGGAGATGCCCCCGGCCATCAGGCGCGGGTCGCCGGCTCCGAACACGGTTATCACCTGGAAGGTGTTGATCATGCCGGTCACCGTGCCCAACAGGCCCAGCAGGGGGGCCACCGCGGCCAGCACCTTCAGGGTGGTGAGGAAGCGCTCCAGGCGGGGCAGCTCCCGCAGCATGGCCTCGCTGAGCCCGGCGTCGATCACCTCGGCGGCCTGGCCTCTGAGGGGCAGGCCGGCGGGCCGCACCTTGCTGGGGGGCCGGCCCGGGTGCTTCTTCCCCTCCTCCCGGGCGGCGGGGGAGGCGCCCCCCGCGG
>JAIPEN010000017.1 GCA_021737145.1 Desulfarculaceae bacterium
CGGTACGGTATCCGGCCTTATTCAGGGCAGCGGCCAGTTCACCGAACTCATCGGCCCCGCGCCCCAAGCCTGGGAGTAGAACAACCGTCTCTCCCCCCCCAGATCCCTGCAGGAAATAGGTAATGTTTGCGTTCGGGCCGATGGCTTGTCCAATGTAAGTCAGATTCAGATCCGCTGCGTTGCTGTAGGTGGCACAGGCTGATACGGCAAACACAACCAGGGCGGAAAGAAACATGTAGGTGGTGCCCAGCCTTCTTCGAATTTGCATTTTCATACCGACCTCGGTAAGTAATGATTGGTTTTGCCAGGAAACAACTAAATATTATGAGTATATTTAACTCGTTGGACTGGCCGAAAGTCAACCACCCTCACCCCGTCCTCAACATCCCCACCGTATCCCGAAAGTCACTCGATATACGCTGGACATATCTTTCCGTCGTTCGCAAACTCTGATGCCCTAATAATTCCTGCATTACCTTGACCCGTAAATTGGCCTCTCTTTGCACGCCAGCGCCACGGTTCCAAATCCCGTCGGGGACGCCATAGTGATTTGGGAGGGTTCAGCCGCCAGGCTGGGCCCTCCTTGTTTTTGATGAAGTAGGAGGTGAAGTAGGGTTGGGGGGTGGGTATGGCGAGGTATACTCGCAAATACGGCTTACTCAGACAGGAATTGTTTGTGGAAATTATCAGTCTCGCATTGATTATATCCCCAACCATATTGTATCGCCGTCATTGTAGAGTTCTCGATCCTTCCAATATTTGCATTTTTGAAACCTCTCATACATTTTGCACCGTATGACTCTACACACAAATTACAGACGTGGCTAAAATCCCCTTGGGGCATGCATCTGTCAGCACATTCCGAGCTCCAAGGAGGGAGGCTTTTCTTGGTGCAAGTCCCATTAATACTTCTACTGCCCACGACCTTTAAATCCACACCCTTATAACCATAGCCAGAGGCTCCGCCTCCACCATTATCGGCATCGCAAGAACAATCAAACCTGACGTTACAACCCTTTGCCTCAGCACTCGGCTGATTTCCGCATAGAAAAACTAAAACCGACAAGAATGCTGCAACCACAATACAACTTTTCAAAATTGTCTCCTAATGGTTCGGCATGCAAGCTGGCCTCAGTCATGCGATACCCACCGCGCCAATCTTTTAGCGCCTCACAGTGCCCAGTTATATGTAGGCTGATCAATTAACCAGCCCACGCGACCTCCCCAATTCATCTCGCGGAGATGAACTGTTCGTCAGTTCACAGTGAAAACCTGGCGGTGGAGACGCAGCAGCGGTCGACGCCGGCCAAGGAGCGGGCCTCGTCTACCAGGAGCAGGTCAGATAATAGGGCTTGTCCGGCCGCCAGGGACCGTAATAGTCCAGGGCGATTAGTCCATACTGATTAGTCCCCTGGCCGGAAATGGGGACGACCTGTCCGTTTTCGGTGATGGGCACCTCGTACTGTTTATTGGGCGTGAAATATATCTCCGTGACCAAAAGATTGGCCTTGCCGCTGAAACCGGAGACCGAGCATCTGATATTCATGGCCTTGGTGCTGGTATGAATACAGGCGGTGGAATAGGAATAGCCTACGTCAAAGATTTTGACCTTCTCGCCATTGTTGATGTTTTGATAACAGGGCTTGGCCCAGGCCAGGGAAGCCAGGGACACCAGGATGACGACCATTGTGACTACCCAAAGTTTTCTCAACTTCATCCTCTTTTCGCTGGTGGGCTAGGTTTGCCCACGCTGGCAGCCACCGCGGACCAGCGGGGACAGGCTGTTTGTATTGTAAACCGAGATTATGCTGCTATCGCCGCGTCTCCTCTTATTCTGCCTATCGGACTCTTCTGATGAACCCTTGGTGCTCATCCCAGCGGCCTCCAAAGGCTCCATGGCCTATCCCCCTGGCAGCGAAGAAGCCTTGCAAGGGGAAAGCTTTGAATATATTGATAAAACTAGTCAATTTAGTCTATCCTGTTGGGCGGCCATAAGTCAACCAGTCCGCAGCATCCTGTTTTGCAAAAGCTCCTACCGCCCCGTTCGGGCGGCGGGAGCTTTTTTTGGCCTGCATGTGGGGCGCGGCGCGCTCGTGGGCATCCTCAGGCCAGCGGCCTGGACATGGGCCCGTTTTCAGGGCACTATGGCATCTGCTCCGCCATGGCCCTGGGAGGGTGGTTTGAGGGATATATTCGAGCTGCGCAACCACGGCACCGATGTCCGCCGTGAGATCTTGGCCGGGGCCACCACCTTTGTCTCGGCCATGTACATCATATTGGTCAACCCGTCCGTGCTGGCCAGCGCGGGCATGCCCTTCTCCGCCTCGCTCACCGCCACCGTATTGGTCTCCGCCTTTGCCAGCGTGCTCATGGGCCTCTACGCCAACAACCCCCTGCTGGTGGCTCCGGGCATGAGCCTCAACTCCATGCTGGCCCTGGCCATCAGCCAGCAGGAGGGGGTGGACTACGCCACCGCCCTGGGCTGCGTTTTCTGGGCGGGAGTCCTCTTTTTTTTGCTCATGGTCCTGGACCGCAGGCGGCGCTTCATCGAGGGGGTGCCCCGCATGCTGCGCCTGGGCATGGCCGGGGGCATCGGCCTGTTCATCGCCATTCTGGGCCTGCGTTCCGGCGGCCTGGTGGTTCCCCATTCGGTGCTGGGCCTGACCCTGGGCTCCTTCACCCCCCACACCCTCACTTTTCTGATCGGCCTTTTGGTCACCTCGGTGCTGGTGGTGCGCAAGGCGCCGGCCTGCTTTTTGTGGGGGGTGGCCCTCACCACCCTGCTGGCCTGGCCCATCGGCCGGGTCTGGGACGCCGGGCCCCCGGTGGTGGCCTTCAGCGGCTGGTTCCAGGCCCCGGATTTTTCCCTGCTGTTGGCCATGGACCTGACCGGCGCGCTCTCCCTGAGCCATTGGCCCCTGATCTTCGTGCTGTTGTTCAGCTGCCTGTTCGACTGCACCGCCACCATGGTGGGGGTGGCCGAGGCCGGCGACCTGGTGGACCAGCACGGCCAACCCCAACGGGTGGGCCAGGGGCTCAAGACCTGCGGCGTGGCGGTAGTGGCCGCCAGCCTTTTGGGCACCAGCCCGGCGGTGACCTTTATCGAGTCTTCCACCGGGGTGCGGGCCGGCGGCCGCACCGGGCTCACCGCGGTGACGGCCGGGCTCTTGTTCCTGCCCTTTTTGTTCCTTTCTCCCTTGTTGTCCCTGGTGCCCACCTTGGCCACGGCCCCGGTTTTGGTGCTGGCCGGGATATTCATGCTCAAGCCCCTGATCTACGTGCGCTGGGAGCGCTTCGACGACGCCATCCCCTTTTTCATGACCATGCTGCTCATGCCGCTGACCCACTCCATCACCCAGGGCATCATCTGGGGCTGCCTGAGCTGGACCGTGCTCAAGGCGGCCTGCGGCAAATACCGCCAAATACCCCTGGTCCTTTTGGTGGTGGACGCCCTGGCCTTGCTGCTTTTGTTCAACCTGGAGAGGATCGGGCATTGACCAGGCCGGCCACATGGCCTCCGGGGAACCCCCGCGCATGCTGAGGAGGCTCTCCCGCCTCCTGGCGCCGGAGGAGCGGCGCGTGGATTTGGACGGCGGCGAGCCGGTGCGCAATTACCTGGATTGCTACCGCCGGCTGGGCAGCGAACCCTGCCGCCTCAAGCTGTCCGAACTGGAGGCGGCCCATTGCGACATGGGCTCCTCCCTGCACCGCCTGGCCGAATCCAGCCGGATTGCCAACTCGGCCCTGCTCTATGCCGCGGCCCGGCTGCCCGGCTGCATGCACCGGGTGGAGCGGGTGATGCTGGCCGCCAACCGGCGGGACTTCGCCCGCCACGGCTTGGGCGACGTGACCGCCTGGGGGCCGGCCCCGGCGGACAAGCGCCGGCGCTCGGCCTTTTACGACGGGGGCGGGAACCTGGCCGTGCAGGTGTGCAGCCTCTCGGACGTGGACGACCTCATCCCCAGCCTGTGCGCCTATCAGATCGAGTGGAACAAGATTCATAGCCACCTGGCCCAAAGCCCCCTGGGGCCGGAGCTGGCCTCGGGCCGGGCCAGGGCCTCGGAGGCGGGCCAGGAACTGCGCCGGGTCCTGGGGCTGAACCAGGCCGACTACCAGGCCCTGGCCGAGCTATGGGCCGATGGCTGGGATGAAAAGCTGGCCGCGGCCGCGGCCGGGCCCAAGGATATCGAGTTGATAACCCTGCCCATGGGCGAGACGGACTTCCAGGCCGCGGCCCACCGCTGGTGGGAGCGCATGCTCGGCGAGTTCGCCGGGCTGGATCTGGCCGGGCGGCCGGTGTTTTTCGTGACCAGCAACAGCCACTCTCTGGCCAACCTGATCTCCGGCTTTGCCGGACGCCACGCCGGGGACCTGGCCCGCCACGGCCGCGAGCGCCTGGGCCAGGCATGGGAGGAGGCCCATCGCCGCCTATCGGCCGAGGCCTCTCCCACCGCGGCCAACCTGCTCTACATGGCCCAGCAAGACCTCCTGGCCACGGACCCCGGCCTGAGCCGGGAGTGGGAGGCCATGGAGGCCGAGGCCGGGGTGCGGCGCAGCGAGCCGGTGCCTCCCTTGTTGGCCGAGGCCCAGGTCTTCGAACTGAGCCGGCTGATCCCCCGGCGCCTGGACCCCCGGCTGCGCCTGGACGACCCCGCGGCCCTGGTCCGGAGCCGGGCCGTGGTCCTCAACACCGACTATCCCCTGGGTTTCGGGGCCTACCATCTGTTGCGGGCGGCGGGCGAGCACCTGTCCGCCTGGCAAGGGCTTTTCGTCTTGGGCAAGAGCGCGGCCATGATCGGCCGGCTGGGGGACATCATGATCCCCACCCAGGTGCGCGACGTGCATTCCCAGCGGCTCTTCGAGCTGCCCAACTGCCTGAACGCCCGGCGGCTCGCCCCCTATCTGTACGACGCGGCGGTGTTCGACGAACAGCGCAGCCTCACGGTGCACGGCACCTTTTTGCACTCCTGGGATACGGTGCGCCAGTTGCAGCGGGCCGACTTCACCGGCATCGAGATGGAGGCCGGCCCCTGTCTGGCCGCCCTGGCCGACCATTTCATGCCCGGGCGAAACGAGGCCCAGAGCCTGGTGCGCCTGGCCCTGCCCCCGGACTTCAGCCTGGGCATGCTGCACTACACCTCAGACACCCCCTACAACCTGCGGGCCAGCCTGTTGAGCCACCCCCTGGGCCTGTCCGGCCTGGAATCCACCTACTCCTGCTCCCTGGCCATCTGGCAGGCCATCCTGGACCACGCGGCCAGGCTGACGGCCTGAAGCCCGGTTTTCACCGCTTTACAGAGCCACCGGATTTATATATGGTGATTGCGTAATACACGGTATTACATCGGGCGGCCATCGAATCATCCCCACCAGCCAGACCAAGGGTGACATGTTGCAGCGCGGCATTGCCGAGAGACCATGCCCCCGAAAGCTCCGCTTGATCGCCTGGCTTATGCTGGGGGTAATGCTCTATGCCGGCGGCCTGGGGCATTTGCTGCACCCCTGGCTGCACCAGCACGCCTCGCCCCGTCAACATCACCTGGAACCCAAGGCATCCGGCCCGAGCCTCCGCGCCCAGGCCACGCTCCGCGCCCACGGCCCTTGCGCCCTGTGCGCCTTTTTGGCCCACTTCGTGGCCCGAAAGGCCGAGCCGGCCCTCGGGGGGGCCGCCAGGCTGACCCCCCTGGGCAGGCCGTTCACCCCTGGCCAGGCGCGGTATGCCACGGCCCCGGGCCGCCTGCCCGGCTCGCGTTCTCCTCCCCGTCCTCCCGCCTGCTGACGATCCAAGACTGACGTCAACTCCCATGGGGCCGCCGCTGTTGTGGCTGGTCGCCGGGGGGAAATATTGCGGGGAGGAAAAATGAACATTCCCAAGTTGCTTGTGGCCGCCGGAATTCTGTGCCTTGCGGTCTGCGCGGCGGGCGCGGCCGGGGCCCAGGAAAAAGCCGGCAGCGCTCCCGAGGCTGTAAAACTCAACGACACCGTGGTCACCGCCTCTGGTCAGGAGACCAGCTCCTTTGACACCTCGGTGCCCATGAACGTCATCACCGCGGACTCCCTGGAAGAGCGGGGGGCAGTGTCCATGGAGGACGTGTTCCGGGGCGAGCCCGGCCTCAGCGCCTCCACCACCGGGCCCAACAGCGTGCGGCCCATGATCCGGGGCCTTTACGACGAGCGGGTTTTGGTGCTGATCAACGGGGTGCGCCTGAGCGAGCAGCGTCCCGGCGGCAACCACATCCTGTCCCTGGACCCGGCCCAGATCGAGCGGGTGGAGGTGGTGCGGGGCCCGGCCTCGGTGCTCTACGGCTCCGACGCCATCGCCGGTGTGATCAATGTGATCACCAAGCAGGCCCCCCGGCAAACCGGGGACAAGGCCCGCCTGGACAGCGAGGCGTCGTTCACCGGGCTGAGCGATCCCCAGGGCTGGCGGGCCGCGGCCAACCTGGGCTTTGGCCAGGGCCGCTTCAACGGCCTGGTGGGCGGGTTTTACCGCGACAACGACAATGTGGAAACCGCGGACTACGAGCTCAACAACAGCTCCTTCCGGGGAGGCATGGGCTGGGCCGGCGGCAACTATCTGGGCCCGCGCTGGCAGGCGGACTTCTACTATTACTTCATGGACGCCACCATGGGCATCCCGGCTGATCCATCTTTTGTGAGCGACAAGTTCTCCGACGAGAAGGAGCATTTCTTGTCGGGTCACCTCAACGGCCAGATCGGCGGCGCCTGGGCAGACCGCATGGAACTGGTCATGGGGGCCCAACGGCACGAGCGCAACCGGGAGCGCCTAAAGGCCACGGGCATCCCCGCCGCGGTGCAGGGCGACATGGCGGTGAACATCACCCTGGACATCGACACCTTTTCCCTGAAACCCATGCTGTTCAAGAGCGTGGGACAGCGGCACAATCTGGTTTACGGCCTGGACAGCTTTTTCGAGAACGCCACCAGCGGCCGCACCATAACCGACACCGCCTCCAGCTGGGTCAATCCCCTGTTCAACAACGTGCCGGTGATCCCCGACTCCCAGCGCCTGGGCCTGGGCCTGTTCGCCCAGGACGAGATCAGCCTAGCTCCGCGCTGGTCCCTCACCGCCGGGCTGCGCTACGACTGGATAAACTCCTCCACCGACGGCGCCCCGGGGCACGCCATCACCTCGTCCATGAGCCAAAACGACAGCGCCTTCAGCGGCAGCTTGGGCCTGTTGTTCCGGGCCACCGACGAGCTGAACCTATACGCCAACCTGGGGCGGGCCTTCCGGGCCCCCACCCTGCTGGAGCGCTATTTTTACGGGCCCCACGACAGCTCCAAGAACGACGTGGGCGACCCCAACCTCTCGCCCGAGACCTCCTGGAATTTCGACGTGGGGCTCAAGCTGCGCACCGCCCGCCTGGGGGGCATGTTCAGCCTGTTTTACAACCGCATCGACAACTACATAGCCAAGCTGGACACAGGCAGCGAATACACCTGGAGCAATCTGGACCAGGCGGCGCTCTACGGCGGCGAGCTGAGTCTGGACCTGGACATCCACGGCGGGCTTTCCGCCTTCACCACGGCCAGCTACGTGGTGGGCGAGAACCAGCAGGACGACCAGGACCTGCCCAGCATCCCGCCCCTGAACGGCAAGACCGGCCTGCGCTATGACCAAGAGCTGGGCTCCGGCCGGGGTTGGGCCGAGTTCAGCCTGCTGTGGGCCACGGAGCAGAATCGGGTGGCGCCCCACGAAAAGCGCACCGGCGCCTGGGCCCGCTTCGACTTCCGGGTGGGCTACTCCCTGGGCAAGAACAAGCAGATCATCTTTTCGGTGGAGAACCTGGGCGACCGATTTTACTACGATCACCTTTCGCGCACCTGGCAGGATCTGGGCCTTTCGGCCCAACCGGGGCGGGCCTTCAAGCTGACCCTGCAATGGAGCTTTTGAGCCCAGAGGGACGCCACGGTCATTAATAAGGGCCCGGCCGCAAGGCCGGGCCCCGTTGTTTTTTGGCAGGGCGGGGATTTAAGCAAGGGAGCAGGATTGATGCTCCGGCGAATACGCCTCTATTTGGCGCACTTGTACTTTTCCAGAGGATAGCCCCCCTCCTCGCGGCCGTTGTGATGATAGACCTTGGCCGTGCCCTTGTACACCTTGGCATAACCGCCCTTGGGGATGTCGGCGGGCACCGTGTTGCGGTGGCAGGAGTTGCCCGTCCACCACTTGAAATACACGTTGTTGAAACCAGAGCCATGCGCGCCGTTGTGATGGCTGTGGGCGTCGATCCAATATTTGCACCCGCCCATATCCTTGTAAAAAGGGGTCTGAATGCAGAGCCCCTCGCCCATATCATTGTAGATGGCATAGGCGTGGGCAGCGGGCGCCATAAGCAAGCAGACCGCGAAGGCCACGATAAAAAGGACATGTTTCATGACAAGCTCCTCCCAGGGCAAAGGTTAGAGATTGACCGAGGCGGGCAGGCAATTCCCTACAATAAACGAGTGAATAATATTATTCCGCCGGGCCGTCCAAGGTCAACCACCTTATGTCATGTACATTGCTCCAAAAATAGCCAGATTGCCTTGTTTGATCGGCCTGCTCGGCAGCGGCCGGGCCATGCCCGTAACCGGCGTTTGATATAGGCAATAACGATACGGTTTCCCGCCGCCCGCCTGGCGGATGGGGCTGCGGCACTCTATTGCCCGCAAATTAACAAGCGAATTTAGATAATCATTGCAGGGGAAAATATTTTTGGTTAAATAGATAAATATAATCACTACGGTTAGCCAGAATAGATTTTGGCTATGTCTCACATCGTGAGAAGCCATTTCCGAGAAACTTACAACCTGATTACGCAACAACGGGAAACTGGCATGAAACTAAGCAAACTAGCGACGACAATGGGGCTTTGCCTGGCCGTGGTCCTCGGGGTGTACCTCGCCGCCGCGGGCCAGTCCGGAAACTGCAACATCGGGGGCGAGACCGGCCCCGGAGTCAAGGCCCAGCTTAACGGCAAGCAGAAGAGCCCCGAGCCCGCCGCCAAGCCGCGGGAGCCCCAAAAAGACCAACCAGCCGCGGCCAAGCCGCAGCAACCGACCGCTTCCCAGCCCGGGGCGGCTCCCCTGGTGCCCATCATCGCACCTGACGAAGGCTGCTAAGCCTCCATCCGTATATTCCGTTTTCATCACGAGAGGGAAGGCCTCCTCCACCAAGGAGGTGTGCCTAGACATCCAGGCGTACAACGGAGGACATAATGTTCCAAAAGACCTTAGCGGGTCTCGGCGTCCTGACCATGCTCACGGCGGGGGCTCTGCTGCCGCCGGTGGCCGGCGCTGATTCAGAGGCCGACGGGCGGGTGCTCATGGCCGCCCCCGCCAAGAATTGCGCCGTGGTGGCGCAGTTCGACGGCATCAAGGACGTGACCACCAAAAGCTACATCCGCAAGATAACCCTCAGCGAGGGCCTGGTGATTCGCAAGAGCCGCATCCAGGACGGCAAGATCATCATCCCCCCCTCGGGGCTCTACTACACCACCCGCACCCCCAAGAGCGGCGTGCTGCAGGGCGACAAGGTTCTGCTGCTGGGCAAGCTCTACCAGTTCGTGGACCAGTCCACCAAGCTGGACGTGATCACCAACCTGTGGGTGGACAAGAAAAAGGGCGTGCCCTTTGGCGACGGCACCAAGCGCCTGCAGCTGAGCAAGCTGGCCATGGGGGCCAACGGCTTCCCGGTGGCCAACGCCACCTTCAAAATCCTCAAGCAGTCGGGCAACTACTACGGCGTGGCCTTCCCCGTGGCCACCAGCAAGCTGTTCACCGACATCACCAGCGGCAAGCTGGCCAACGGCTCCGGCCGCAAGACCGGCACCTACCTGCCCACCGACAAGGGCCAGGACTTCGAGACCGAGTATTACGCCAGCTCGGTGGCGGTCAGCGGCCAGACCTACCTGGTGGCCGAAAAGGTGACCCCCAAGGGCGCCATGGTCAAGGAGTTCGCCACCGGCGCCCTGATCTCCATGCTGCTGAGCCCCAACGATCCCGTGGAGGGCCTGCTGGCCAAGGGCGGCGAGCTCAAGGGCGGCGGCTTCACCGCGCAGGTGACCGAGGTGGGCGGCAATTACGCCACGGTAAAGCTGACCTGCGACAACAGCGGCAAGAGCTACACCAAGAAGCTGGGCCCCCTGACCGCCGAAGTGCTCAAGTACATGCCGGTGGACGAGGAGCGCCGCGCCCGTTTCGTGCTGCGCGACCCGGCCGACCGGGTCCAGGTGCAGTTGAACATCTACAAGGCCGGCGGCGCCTTCCAAAACGGCAAGGTGCAGCTGGCCATGTTCACCGACCTGGTCAAGCTGGGCAACCCCAGCCCCTGGGAAGCCGACAAGCGCTTCATCTACCGCCCGGACACTTGAAGCACCTGCTCCATGTTCATCGAGGGAATGCTGGAAAACGACAAGCAGATCGTCCTCGATGCAGCCAACAACGTGTTTGTTGGTCCGAACGGTTACTTCAAGGTGGTTATCGACAAGTTCGACGGTAAGACTATCCAGGCCTGGCACGTGGAAGACGCCAAGGGCAACTCCACCGGCAACCTGGCCGGGCGCAGCGGCGGCAAGAACATCGACCTTCTGGTCAACAAGAACTGCCGCACCGTGTCCCACTTCATGAAGCGCATCGCTCTGAAGGTGCTGGCCGAGCAGCAGCAGCAGATCAAGCAACTCACCAAGTAAATACTGACGCGTCAAACCCCTCTCGTGTCAAAAAGGGCCGCCGGCTGCATGGCCGGCGGCCCTTATTTCGTGGGGCGTGATTGGTGGCGCCGCGCCTAGCCCGCCTTGGCCAGCTCCACCAGGGAGAACCATCCCCGCTGGTCGCTGAACCAGCGGGTGGGCCTCAGGCCGGCCTGGCGGAACATCTCGCGGGCCCCCTGCGGGGTGAATTTGCGGGCGATCTCCACGTGGATGGTCTCGCCCCGGTCCAGGCTCAGCTCCAGCTCCAGGTCGGCCACCCGGCAGCGAAGGTCGCGGCGGGCCCGGAGGTGCATCTCCATGCACTCGCGGGCCGGGTTGAAAAAGGCGTGATGCTCGAAGTGCTCCAGGGGGAAGTCGGCCCCCAGCTCCCGGTTCAAATGGGCCAGGATGTTTTTGATGAAGCTGGCGGTCACCCCTTGGGCGTCGTTGTAGGCCGCCTCCAGCACCTCGACCGGCTTGACCATGTCCAGGCCCAGCACGAAACGGTCGCGCGGGTTCAGGGCCTCGGCCACGCCCTTGAGCAGCTTAAGGCCCTGGGCCTCGCCGAAGTTGCCCAGGGTGGAGCCCAAAAACACCACCAGCTTGCGGCCCGGGGGCAGGGCGTCCAAATGCCGGGTGTAGTCGCCCACGATGCCCATGACCTCCAGGCCGGGGTAGATGTCCAGAAGCTCGCGGGCGGCTTCCTCCAGGGCGCTCTGGCTGATGTCAAAGGGAACGTAGCGCAGGCTGGCCCCGGCCCGGGGCGAGAACTGGTCCAGCAGGCGGCGGATCTTGTGGTTGGAGCCGGAGCCCATCTCCACCAGGTCTCCCCCGTTCAGGGCGAAGAAGTCCATGATCTCGCGGGCGTGGCGCTCCAAAAGGGCCTTCTCGGTGCGGGTGGGGTAGTACTCCGGGGCGCGGCAGATCTGGTCGAATAGCTCGGAGCCGCGCTGGTCGTAGAGGTACTTGCAGTGCAGCCACTTGTTCTCGGCCCGAAGCCCCTGCTCCACCAGGCGCATCATCTCCTCGCGGTGATCCAGCTCCAGGTAGTTCACGATCTCCAGGCGGTCTTGTTGGGCCTTTTTGCAGGCTTGGGGTCGCATGATCTACTCCGGTTTCACCGGCAGGGCACGAAACGCACCAGGCTGCCGGTCTCCTCGATCACCTGGCGCATGCATTGCAAAGTCCGCTCGATTTCCTCGGCCGTGTTCTCCCGGCCCAGGGAAAACCTCAGGGCGCAGTGGGCCTCCTCGCTGCTCAGGCCCATGGCCAGCAGGGCGTGGGAGGGCTCCGGGCTGCCCGCCCGGCAGGCCGAGCCCGAGGATAGGGCCACCCCCTTCTGGTCCAGGGCCAGGACCAGGGACTCCCCCCGGATGCCGGGCAGGGACAGGTTGAGGGTGTTGGGCAAGCGGCCGCTCTCCGGGCCGTTGAGCCGGGCCTCGGGGACCAGCTCCTGGATGCCTTGCCACAGGCGGTCGCGCAGGGCGGCCACCTCCCGGCCCATGTCCTCCAGATGGCGGGCGGCCAGCTCGGCCGCCGCGCCCAGGCCCACGATGGCCGCGGTGTTCTCGGTGCCCGCCCTGCGGCCGCCTTCCTGGCCGCCGCCGTGCACCAGGGGCGCCGGCTCCAGGCCCTGGCGCACGTAGAGCGCGCCCACCCCCTTTGGCCCGTGCAGCTTGTGGCCCGACAGGCTCAAAAAGTCCACTCCCAGTTCGCCCACCCTCAGGGGGATCTTGCCCACCGCCTGCACCGCGTCGGTGTGGAACAGGGCCCCGGCCTGGTGGGCCAGGCGGGCCAGCTCGGGGACGGGTTGCAGGGCCCCGGTCTCGTTGTTGGCCAGCATGACGCTCACCAGGGCGGTGGGGCGCTCCAGGGCCTCGGCCAGGTCATCCGGCCGCACCAGGCCCTCGCGGTCCGCCGGCAAAACCACCACCTCCCAGCCAAGGCTCTCCAGCCAGGCGAAGGCCTTGAGCACCGAGGGGTGCTCCACGCTGGAGGTGACCAGTTGCTTGTCCCGGTTGCCCGGCGCCAGGGCCACGCCCTGGATCACCTGGTTGTTGGCCTCGCTGCCCCCGCTGGTGAAGATCAGGCGGCGGGCGGTGGCGCCCAGCAGGGAGGCCAGCTTGCGCCGGGCCTCGGCCAGGGCCGTGGCGGCCTGGCGTCCCTCGCGGTAGATGGCCGAGGGGTTGCCGAACTCCTTGGCCAGGAACTCGGCCATAACCTTGGCCACGGCGGGGTCCAGGGGGGTGGTGGCGTTGTGGTCCAGATAGACGCGCGGCCCGGCCGAGGGCGCGGCGGCGGCCGGCATGGCGTTGGCCGCGCTCTTCTCCCCGCTGTGCACCTCCGCGGCCTGTTCCGCGTCCCGCGCCTTGACCACCTGGCAGAGCAGGGCCTTGTAAATGGGGAAGCCGCTGATGGGGTCGTACTTGAGGTCCGTGAGGTCGTTGATGTTGCAGTTTTGCCAGGCCTCGGGGCCCAGGGGGCCGCCCCCGCCCATGTTGGCGTCCACCGCGCCGGGCACGATGTCCTCGGTGACCAGGGCCCGCATGACGACCTGCCCCCGGGGCGAGGTCACCCGCGCCCAGTCGCCGTTCTCTATGCCCCGGGCGGCCGCGTCGGCCGTATTGAGGGTGACGGTGGGCTCGGGCCGGTCCTTGACCAGGCCGGGGATGTGGTGGAACTGGGAGCGGAAGTCGGTGGTCACCCGGGCCCCGGAATTGAACACCAGGGGATAGTCCTCGGCCAGGTCGGGCCGCGACACCGGGCTCTCCGAGGGCTCGGTGTACTCGGGCAGCCCGCTGTAGCCGTGCTCGGCCAGGATGGTGGAGAACAGCTCCAGCTTGCCGGTGGGGGTGTCGAAGCCGGGCGCCCCGTCGGGCCGCAGCAGGCCCTTTTGCCACTTCTTGTATTGCATCATCTGCGGCTCCAGGCTCACCTGGCCGCCGGCCTGGCGCACCTGCTCCAAGCTGAAGGGGCTTCCCTCCAGGGCCCGGCGCAAGAGCTCCTGTTCGTCTTGGGGATACAGATGGCCGTAGCCCAGGCGCTCGGCGATCTGGCTGAAGATGAAAAATGCGTTTTTGGCCTGGCCCACCGGCGGCACCACTTGCTCGCGCAGGCGGAACACCGGGCCATAGGTCATGTAGGAGTCGATCTCGTACCAGGTGGCGGCGGGCAGGACCAGGTCGGCGTAGGCGGTGTCCGCGTTGTGAAAGATGTCTATGCACACCAAGAAGTCCAGAGCCCCCAGGGTGTCCCTCCACACCTGGGCCTTGGGCCAGGAGGTGCAGATGGAGGCGCCCAGGGAGATCAGGGCCTTGATGGGGTAGGGCTCGCCCTCGAGCACCGCGCGGGGCAGGCAGTTGGCGTGGGACTCCTCGCGGTACAGGGTGTAGAGCGGGAAGCTCTCCCGGCCCAGGGCCTTGTCTGGGGCCGGGTTGGCCACCAGGTGCTCCCGGTTGACGGGAAAGCTGTTGCCGCTCATGGAGAAGCAGCGCCCCCCGGGCACGTCGAGCTGCCCGGCCAGGGCCCACAGGGCCAGGGTGGCCCGGATCGCCTGCACCCCGCTGTCGCTGTATTCCAGGCCGGTGTACATCACCGGCGCGGCCCCGCCCGCCCCGGCGATCTCCCGGGCCAGCTCCACCACGGTCCGGGCCGGCACCCCGGTGATGCTTTCCACCACCTCGGGCCGGAAGTGCTGGGCATAGTCCGCGAACTCGTCGAAGCCGTGGGTCCAGTTGGCGGCCAGGTCCTCGTCGTAAAGCTCCTCGGCGATGAGCACCGCGCACATGCCCAGGGCCAGGGCCCCGTCGGTGCCCGGCCGGATGGGCACCCACCGGGCGCCGGGCATCTTGGCGGTGAGGGTGCGGCGGGGGTCGATGACCACCAGGCGGGCCCCGCGCTCCACCGCCTTGGCTATGCGCCGGTAGTCCAGGGGCGGGCTGTCCGTGGCCGGGTTGGCCCCCCACACCACGATCAACTCCGCGTTTTCAATATCGCTGAACATGGTGATGTGCATGCCCCCGCAGGTCACATGCGGCGCGATCATGGCGTAGGACACATAGCACAGCGCGCCCACCCCCATGGTGTTGGGCGAGCCGAAGGGGAACAGCAGCGAGGAGGCCGAGGACACCGCCACCCCCCGGGGCTGGTACAGGTCGCACATGGCCAGCTCGAAACTGCCCCGGCCGGTGTAGATGCAGGTGGCCTCGGGGCCGTGCTCGGCCTTGATGGCTTGCAGGCGCCCGGCGATCAGGTCAAAGGCCGCGTCCCAGCCAATGGGCTCGAAGTCGTGGGAGCCCTTGGGGCCCTTGCGGCGCAGGGGAGTGGTCAGGCGGTGGGGAGAGTAGAGTATCTCCGGAGAGTGCTCCCCCAGGCGGCAGGTTATGCCCAGGGGAGAGCCGGGATCGGGGTCCACCTTGGCAAGACGGCCCTGGTCATCGTATGTTGCGATGATCCAGCACCCGGCCGGGCAGATGCCGCACAGGGCGCGTTTCTGGTTGGAAGCCAGGCTCATGCCGGGCCGGCCTGGGCAAGCCCGGAGCTGCCGGGAGCGGGGATGATGGCCAAGATGCGGGGCATGGGGCTTCTCCCAAGGGCTGGGACCCGCCGCCCAGGCGGCGGACCGCGAGGAGTTGTGAGAAATAGCTTAATCTTGTCAGGTAATTATGCCTACAAACGCAACTAATTCCGTGGATGTCCTGTTAATAGCCAGTCTAAAGCCTTGTCCCGCGCCGGTCAAATTCGGGCCTTTGTCCCCCTAATGGCTGGCCTTTGGGGCTCGCGGCGGTGCCTGCCGGGCATGGGTTTTTATAGTTGACACCAAGTTACATTGTAGCCATATTATAACTACGATTTCCACCCGGCGTCTTATATAGTAGGCGGCGGGCTGTCTAGTGAAGATCGCACGCAAAGCAGGGACTTGAGGATCGGCCCCAAGCCATCCCCGGCGTTTCTGTACTTTCAGAAGAGGTAAGCATGAGGTACGGCGAGACTGGTTATAACCTGGAGATCGACCTGGCCACCGGCAACATAGAGCGCGTGGAGACCGATCCCAAGCTGTTGGAGACCCACCTCGGCGGGCTGGGCACCAGCGTAAAAATACACTGGGACCGGGTGCCGCCGGAGGTCAAGCCCTTTGATCCCGAGAACCTGCTGATCTTCAGCTCCGGGTTGCTAAACGCCACCCCGGCCTTTAGCGCCAACCGCACGGTGATCAGCTTCGTTTCTCCCCAGTCCGAGCTGCTGGCCTATCCCATGATGGGCGGCTTCTGGTCGGCCGAGCTCAAGCACGCCGGCTACGACAAGGTGATCTTCAGCAACAAGTCCCCGGACTGGGTGTACGTCTGGATTCACGACGACAAGGTGGAACTCCGCGACGCAACCCATCTGGTGGGCAAGGGCGCCCTGGAGACCCAGGACCTGATCCGCGAGGAACTGGAAGATCCTCGGGCCCAGGTGGCGGCCATCGGCCCGGCCGGTGAAAACCGGGTCTTCGTGGCCTCCATCGAGCAGTCGCGCTCCAGCTCCAGCCGCCTGGGCGGCGGCGCGGTGATGGGCGACAAGAAGATCAAGGCCGTGGCCGTACGGGGCACCAAGGACGTGCACATTCACGACGGCCCGGCCTTCATGGAGCTGATGCAGGAGATCACCGAATACATCAACTACCGCAACGAAAACCCCATCCCCGACGTCATGACCATCCTGTCGGGCATCGGCTCCCCCCAGGAAATGGTGCACACCGACGAGAAGTGGCACACCGAGAACTTCTCCTGGGGCAACGCCCGCGAGCGGCGCAAGGGCTTCTGGACCGACGAGATCGACGAGAGCTGGTCCCAGAGCCAGACCGACGCCATCCAGCGCCTGATCAGCTGCTACAACTGTCCCCAGCACTGCGGGGCTCTGATCAGCCATGAGAACGTGCCCCGCTACATGATGAAGTGCTTCTCCAAGCTCACCTACGCCATGGCCGCCTATGTGGACAACCTGGACTTCGGCTTCCAGATCGCCCAAAAGGCCTCGGAGTACGGGGTGGACGCCTTCTCCTTCCCCCAGATCCTGGCCTACGGGGTGGAGCTCAAGGAGGCGGGCATTCTCACCGACGAGGACTTCGAGGGCTGCCCCGAGGACAAGGAGGGGCGCTTCTACTGGTTGATGGACCGGGTGGTGCACCGCGAGGGCAAGGTGGGCAACCTCTTGGCCGACGGCACCTATTGGGCGGGCAAGGCCCTGGGCCCGGAGGCCGAGTCGCTGGCCCACAACAACATCAAAAAGCACGAGCAGCTTCCCATCAAGCTGGGCATGCTCGACCCGCTCTACTTCCTCATGTACGCCACCAACGAAAAAATCAGCATTACCCAGATAGAGGGCAACTGGCCCCAGGCCGCCTTCCCCAAGATGGAGCAGCGCGAGCGTTTTGTGGAGGACTGGCCCCAGCTGCCCGACGAGAGCTGGAAGGAGTGGCTGCTGGAGTGGGAGCTTCGGGGCGAGAAGGCGATTCCTTATTACCCCACCCCGCAGATCGCCGCCCAGATCGTGGACTGGATGGAGATGCTGCACAACATCGACGACGCCCTGTGCCTCTGCGCGGGCATGGCCTCCTTCTGTCTCAAGCCTCCCTATCACATCCACAACTACCCCAGGCTTGTCACCGCCCTGACCGGCCTGGAGTTGGACGAGAAGAGCCTGCAGAAGATCGTCAACCGGAGCAGAAACCTGCACCGGGCCTTCAACAACCTGCGCGGCATGTCGCGCAAGGACGAGAACCCTCCCAAGGACCACTGGAAGAGGCGCTTCCCCGAGCTGGAGGAAGAGCTCTTAAGCACCTACTACGAGTTCAAGGGCTGGAACCACGACGGCATCCCCACCAAGGAGCGGCTGCACGAGCTGGACCTGGACTACGTGGCCGACGAACTGATCAAGAGAGGCTTGTTGAAAGATGGCGAAGATTAAGAAAACGATCAAAACGATCAAGGTCGACGCCGACCGCTGCAACGGTTGCCGCGGCTGCGAGATAATCTGCTCCGCCTATCACGCCGAGCCCAGATACAGCAGCATCAACCCTGCCAAGTCGCGCATCCAGATCCTCACCCACCGCCTGAAGGACATCTGGCTTCCGGTGTTCGCCGGGGAGTACACCCCCTCGGAGTGCATGGGCCGGGAGAAGTACATCATCGACGGCAAGGAGTACGACGAGTGCGCCTTCTGCCGCGCCACCTGCCCCTCCCGCGACCTGTTCAAGGACCCGGACTCCGGCCTGCCGCTCAAGTGCGACATGTGCGAGGGAGAGGACGAGCCTCAGTGCGTCAAGTGGTGCCTCAACGACGTGCTCACCTACGAGGAGCGCGAGATCGAGGTGGACGAGGAGGAGGAGGCCCCCTTGGAGGACATGGAGGTTGGGCTGGAATCCATGGCCGACAAGTACGGCCTGGACAAGCTGCAGGACGCCGTTGCCCGGTTGTCCCAACAGAAAAAGGCCTAGGGCCAGCGGCTCCCGGCGGAAGGACGAGCAGCGACAGTGGAGAACCTAGCCGACTACAAGGAAATTGTAGAGGTAATACAGGACAGCGGCGGCGACCTGTTCAAACGCTGCTTCCAATGCGGCCTGTGCGACGCGGTCTGTCCCTGGAACCGGGTGCGCGATTTTTCCATGCGCAAGATCGTGCGCCAGGCCACCTTTGGCATGACCGAGATCGAGAGCGAGGAGATCTGGCTTTGCACCACCTGCGGCCGCTGCCCCCAGCAGTGCCCCCGCGACGTGAAGCAGATCGAGTCCGGGGTGGCCCTGCGCAAGATAGCCACCGAGTACGGCGTCTTCCCCACCTCGGTCAAGCCCATCCGGGCCATCAGCGCCAGCCTGGTGGGCGAGGGCAACCCGCTCAACGAGGCGCGCAAGGACCGGGGCGCCTGGGCCCAGGGCCTGGGGGTGAACAGCTTCGCCGAGGGCATGGAATACATGTACTTCCCGGGCTGCTACCTGAGCTACGACCCGCGCCTGAAAAAGGTGGCCCAGGCCACGGCCAAGGTGCTAAAGGCGGCGGGCGTGGAGTTCGGCATCCTGGGCACGGCGGAAAACTGCTGCGGCGAGAGCATCCGCAAGACCGGCGACGAGGAGCTGTTCAAGCGCCTGGCCCGGGAGAACATCAAGAGCTTCATCGACAACGGGGTGAAGAAGATCCTGGTCTCCTCGCCCCACTGCTACCACACCTTCAAGAACGAGTATCCTGAGTTCAGCGTGCACTTCGAGGTGGTTCACATGAGCCAGCTCCTGGCCGAGCTCATCGCCGAGGGACGCCTGGAGCTAAGCGGCGAGTTCGCCAAGCAGGTGGCCTATCACGACCCCTGCTATCTGGGCCGCCACAACGGGGTGTACGACGAACCCCGTTCGGTGCTGCAAAGCGTGCCCGGCCTGAGCTTCATGGAGCTGGCCGACCACCACAAGGCCAGCCTGTGCTGCGGCGGGGGCGGGGGGCGCATCTGGATGGAGACCCCCAAGGGGGAGCGCTTCAGCGACCTGCGCCTGCAACAGGCCCTGGACATCGGGGCCCAGGTGCTGGCCACGGCCTGCCCTTATTGCATCGCCAACTTCCAGGACAGCATGCTCACCCTGGAGGCCGAGGGAGCCATCGAGATCAAGGAGATCACCGAGATCGTGGCCGAGGCGCTCTAGGGCGCCGGGCGCTTGGGGCCGGCGGAGACCAGCCGCCACCCAGGGGGTGACAAGAGCATACGCGGCCGTCAAGGCCGATTAGGTCCCGGAGCAGGCTCCGGGCATACGGAAAGGGGAACACGAGCCCATGTCGGAAGAGCAATTGCCGCAAGAGGGCGAAAACCAGCCCGGCGGCGAATTCGGGGACGTAATGGTCGTGGGCGGCGGGATCAGCGGCATCCAGGCCTCCCTGGACCTGGCCACGGCGGGCTACCGCGTGTATCTCGTGGAGAAATCACCAGCCATTGGTGGGCATATGGCGCAGTTGGACAAGACTTATCCCACCAATGACTGCTCCATGTGAATACTCTCGCCTAAACTGGTCGAGGTCGGCCGGCATCCAAATATCGAGGTTCTCTCCTACACCGAGATCGACACGGTGGAGGGGAGTGTAGGCGATTTCACCATCAGCCTTACCAAGAAGCCCCGCTACGTGGTGGAGGACGCCTGCACGGGCTGCACCACCTGCGTGGAATACTGCCCGGTGGAGTATCCGGACAGGTTCAACCAGGGCATTTCCGACAACAAGGCGGTGCACATCTATTTCGCCCAGGCGATACCCCTGATCGCCTATATCGACGAGAGCTGCATCTATCTTAAAGAGAAGAAGTGCCGCATCTGCGAAAACGTCTGCCAGGCCAACGCCATCGACTTCCACCAGAAGCCCGAGAAGCTTCAGATCAAGGTGGGCGCGGTGGTGCTGGCCCCGGGCTACGACGTTTACGACCCCGCGGTCAAGGAGGAGTACGGCTACGGCCGCATCCCCAACGTGGTCACCAGCATGGACTACGAGCGCCTGCTGTGCGCCACCGGGCCCTATGACGGCGAGATCCTGCGGTCCAGCGACAAGACCCATCCCCACAACGTGGCCTGGATCCAGTGCATCGGCTCGCGCCGGGTGACCGAGGGCGACAACCCCTACTGCTCCAGCGTGTGCTGCACCTACACCCAGAAGCAGGTGATCCTGACCAAGGACCACCACGCCGACGCCCAGTGCACCGTGTTCCACAACGACGTGCGCTCCTATGGCAAGGACTTCGAGCGCTACTACCAGAACACCGCCGCCCTCTCCGACACCCGCTTTATCCGCTCCTACGTGAGCATCGTGGGCGAGAACCCGGACAACCACAACGTCATCCTGCGCTATGCCACCCCGGACCAGGGGGTCAAAGAGGAGGAGTTCGACCTGGTGGTGCTCTCGGTGGGCCTGAACCCGCCGGCGGACAACGAGCGCCTGGCCGAGATGTTCGGCCTGGAGCTGAACCAGTACGGCTTCTGCAAGGGGGTGCCCTTCAACCCCATGGACACCGGCGCGCCCGGCGTCTACGTCAGCGGCGCCTTCCAGGGGCCCATGGACATTCCCGAGTCGGTGTTCGGGGCCAGCGCGGCGGGCAGCCAGACCGGCGAGCTTTTGGACTATCGCCGGGACAAGCTGACCCGGGAGCGCGAGTATCCCGAGGAAAAGGACGTGTCCGGCGAGGAGCCGCGCATCGGCGTGTTCGTGTGCCACTGCGGGGCCAACATCGGCCGGGTGGTGGACGTGCCGGCCACGGTGGAGTTCGCCAAGAGCCTACCCAACGTGGTCTACGCCCAGGAACAGCTTTTCTCCTGCGCCACCAACAGCGCCAAGGAGATCACCGACATGATCCAGGAGAAGGGGCTCAACCGGGTGGTGGTGGCCGCCTGTAGCCCCCGCACCCTGGAGCCCCTGTTCCGCGACACCCTGCGCGAGGCGGGGCTGAACCAGTATTACTACGACATGGCCAACATCCGGGAGCACTGCTCCTGGTGCCATTCCAAGGAAAAGGAACAGTCCACCATCAAGGCCCAGGACATCACCCGCATGTCCGTGGCCCGGGCCTGTTTGCTCGGTCCCCTGCAGGAGATCGACCTGCCGGTGAACAAGGCGGCCCTGGTGGTGGGCGGCGGCATCGCGGGCATGACCGCGGCCCTGTCCATCGCCGAGCAGGGGCACGAGGTGTTCCTGGTGGAAAAGGCCGATGAGCTGGGCGGCCTGGCCCGGCGCATCCACGACACCCTGGACGGCCTGGACGTGCCGGCCTTTGTGGACGAGCTGGCTGAAAAGGTCTTCAAGAACCCGGCGGTGCGGGTCTACACCGGAGCCACCATCACCGAGGCCACCGGCTACGTGGGCAACTTCGTCACCAAGCTTCAGAGCAAGCGGGGCGAGACCGAGATCAAGCACGGGGTCACCGTGGTGGCCACCGGCTCGGCGGTGTACGAGCCCAGCGAGTACCTCTACGGCCAGGACGAGCGGGTGCTGACCCACCTGGAGCTGGAGGAGCGCCTGGCCGAGGGCGACGAGGGCCTGGCCGATTCCGACAGCGTGGCCATGATCCAGTGCGTGGGCTGCCGCAACGAGGAGCATAACTACTGCTCGCGCATCTGCTGCGGCGAGTCGGTGAAAAACGCCATCAAGCTCAAGGAGCAAAAGCCCGAGCGCGACGTGTTCATCCTCTACCGGGACATGCGCACCTACGGCCTGATGGAGGACTACTACCGCCAGGCCAGCGAGATGGGGGTGCGCTTCGTGCGCTACGAGCCCGAGCAGCCGCCCCAGGTGGAGGCCGCCGAGTCCGACGAGGGTAAGCCGGTGCTCCGGATCTCGCTGCCCGACTACGTGCTGGGCGACGACATCGCCATCGACGCGGACTACGTGACCCTGGCCGCGGCGGTGGTGCCCGGCCCGGACAACGTGGAGATATCGGGCCTGTTCGGCGCGGCCCTGGGCGAGGACGGCTTCTTCAAGGAGGCCCACGTCAAGCTGCGGCCGGTGGAGTTCGCCACCCAGGGGGTGTACCTCTGCGGCGCGGCCCACTATCCCAAGCACATCCCCGAGACCATCAACCAGGCCTACGGTGCCGCCGGGCGGGCCCTGACCATGCTCTCGCGGGACATCGTCACCGTCTCGGGCAGCGTGTGCGAGGTCAAACAAGACGCCTGCATGGGCTGCAAGGCCTGCCTGGAGGCCTGCTCCTACGACGCCATCCAGATGCGCAAGACCAAGGGCGGCCCCAAGGCGGTGGTAAACCCGGTGCTGTGCAAGGGTGACGGCCTGTGCAACGCCTGCTGCCCCACCGGGGCCATCTATCTCAAGCACTTTACCGACGAGGAACTGTTCAGCCAGATCGATGCCTATGCCGACCAGGGGGACATCCTGGAGCAGATCGACGCGGCGGTGAACCAATGAGTTCCACCCCTATCCGGAAAGGAGGTGAGGGACTATGAGCGCGGCCGGCAAGTTCAAGCCGAAGATCCTGGGGTTCCTTTGCCACTGGTGAGCATACGGCGCAGCAGACATGGCTGGAGTTTCCAGACTACAATATTCTTCGGATATGAGGATCATCCGCGTCATGTGTTCCGGCCGGGTGGACCTGGAGTTCATACTCCGGGCCTTTGCCAACGGGATGGACGGGGTGTTCGTGGGCGGGTGCCGCCTGGGCGAGTGCAATTACATCACTCACGGCAACTACCACGCCCTTAACACGGTGTTGTTGGCCAAAAGAATCCTGGAGCACATCGGGCTAAACCCGGAGCGCCTCCAGGTGGCCTTCATGTCATCGGGCGAGGGCCTGGTCTTCGCCCGGGAAGTGGACAAGTTCAACCAGAAGGTGCGGGAGCTGGGGCCCCTGGCCACCGGCGAGGGCGCGGACCTGCTTGAGGTCAAGGCCAAGCTGGAGGCGGTGCGCCAACTCATCCCCTATATTAAGGTCAGCGAGCGCGACAAGCTGTCCACCCCGCTCAAGAGCGAGGAGCTCTACGACAGCCTGTTCACCCTGGACGAGGTGGAGAGCCTGCTCGAGGAGCCGCTGTCCTATTACATCGACCCGGACAAGTGCCAGGCCTGCGGCATCTGCGCCCGGCGCTGCCCGGTGCAGGCCATCGAAGGGGCCAAGGGTCAGGTCCATGTGATCGACCAGGACCTGTGCATCAAGTGCGGCACCTGCCACGAGGCCTGCCCCGACCGCTTCGGCGCGGTGGAGGAGCTGGCCGGTGGCGCGGAGGTGCCCCCGCCCTTGCCCCCGGATCAAAGGAGCCTGCCCGCCAAGGGCGGCCAAAGCTGACCGGCGTCCCCCCGCCGCCCCGGCGGCGGGGGGGATCCACGCGAGGTCCGTGGCGGCGGGCCAGGCGCCCGGCCATCCATCGGTTGGCGGGCGCTTTTTGTTTGGCGAGGAAACGGCGCTGCATGAACCACGGCCTTAAAACGGTTTCCCTGCCCGAGGCCCAAGGCATCATCCTGGATGCCGTCACCCCCCTGGGCCCTGAGAGCATCTCCATATTCCGGGCGGTCAAGCGCCTGCTCCACCAGGACATCGTGGCCGACGCCATGATCCCGCCCCTGGAGTCCTCGGCCCGCGACGGCTACGCCGTGCTGGCCCGGGGCACCGCCGGGGCCGCGCCGGACAAGCCGGTGCGCCTGGAGATCGTGGGCGAGATACAGGCCGGGGGCTCGCCCCAAGGACTGGCCGTCACTCCGGGCAAGGCGGTGCGCATCATGACCGGCGCGCCTTTGCCCACGGGCGCGGACGCGGTGGTCCAGTTCGAGGACACCCGCGAGGCGGACGGCTGGGTGGAGCTGCTCCGGGAGGCGGCGCCCTTTGAGAACTACCGCCAGCGGGGCGAGAACATCAAAACCGGCGAAAAGGTCCTGCTCAAGGGCGACCGCCTTAACGCGGCCGACGTGGGCATCCTGGCCTCGCTGAACCACGAAACGGTGCGGGTCTACCGGCGGCCCCGGGTGGCCATCATCTCCACCGGCGACGAACTGGCCGCCGTCGGCGAGGAGCTGGAGTTCGGCAAGGTGCGCGACGTGAACGCCTATGCCCTGTGCGCCGAGGCCCGCAAGTGCAACGCCGAGCCCGAGCACCTGGGCATCGCCCGCGACTCCCTGCCCCAGGTGCGCGAGCTGCTGGGCCGGGCCCTGGAGGCGGACGTGATCCTCTCCACCGGCGGCGGCTCCATGGGCAAGTACGATTTCGTGAAGGATGCCTACGCCGACCTGGGGGTGGAAATGCGCTTCGGCCGGGTGCGGGTCAAGCCGGGCAAGCCCTGCTCCTTTGGCACCATGGGCGGCAAGCTCTTTTTCAGCCTGCCGGGCAACCCGGTCTCGGCCCTGACCTGTTTCATCGAGTTCGTGCGGCCCGCCCTGCTGGCCCTGATGGGGGCGCGCAAGCTTTACAAGCCAGTGGTGAGCGCGGTGCTGGACGAGGCCATCGGCAAGAAGCCCTCCAAGAACCTGCGCCTGCTGCGGGGCCGCTTTTCGCTGCGGGACGGCGAGTTCCACGTGGCCACCACCGGCGACCAGAAGTCCTCCATCTTCAAGTCCCTGCGCGACGCCAACTGCCTGATCATCATCCCGGCCAACTCCGGCCGCATGCCGGCCGGGCAAAAGGTGCGCGTTCAGCTAATCGCCCACGAAGAGATAGAAGGCCCGGCGGGGTTCTGAGCCGGGAGGCTGGCTCAGTCCAAGGTCAGGGGTTGGCCCTTTTGGGTCAGGCGGCCCGGATGGGTGTAGACGCGCAGCTCCTCGGGCCCGTGGCTGTTGACCAGGGTGAGGCCCAGGCGGTCGGCCGCCTCCACGGCCGGCACGGTGGGGGCCGAGACGCTAACCACCAGGCCCACCCGCGAGCGCACCGCCTTGAGCACCATCTCCAGGCTGCAACGCCCGGACAGGGCCAGGGCCACGGCCTGGTCCAGGACCCCCGCCAGCCAGGCGCTCCCGACCGCCTTGTCCAGGCTGTTGTGGCGGCCCACGTCCTCGGCCAGGGCCAGCAGATCGCCGCCCGCGTTGAACAAGGCCGCCGCATGGGTGCCCCGGGTGCGGGGGTAGAGCACCTGCCCCTGGCCCAGCTTGGGGATGAGGCCGCGCGCCACCTCCAGCTCAACGGTCTGGCCCGGTGGCAGGGGGTCGGCCTCGGTGGGGCCCAACAGCCCGCCCCCGGCCGCCCGCACCGTGCCCAGCTCCTCGGGCGCGATGTCCAGGTCCAGCTCCACCCGCCCCTGTTCGGCCAGGTGGCGCGCCTCGGGCGGGCCCTCGGCCAGGCGCAGCCAGCCCATGGTCAGGGCGTAGCCCACGGCCAGCTCGCGCTCCTGGCCAGGGGTGGCCATCAGCTCGGTGAGCAGCCGGCCGCGCGCGGCCAGGCCCAGGGCCTTTTCGTCGGCAAAGGAGACGGTTTCGGGGCTGACTTGGTTGCCCCGAGCCCGCAAAACGGTTAGTTGCTTGAGAGGGAGCTTCATGGGGCGGATTGTAGCCGCTTGCATGCAGGTTGTCCAAATTATAAATTGATATCCTTAGGTTCGGCCACGCGGCCATTGAGGAAAAGGTTGCCATGTCCGGCTTGTCTTTGGGTCTGGAACAATCCCTGCGCCTGACCTTGCAGGCCATCCGCCCCCTGGGCCAGGAGAGCGTCTCCCTGGAGGACAGCGTGGGCCGGGTGGCCGCCGCCGAGCCGCGGGCCCGGGTGGACTCGCCCAGCCAGGCTACCTCGCGCAAGGACGGCTACGCGGTGCAGAGCCATGACGTGGCCCGCGCCACGCCCGGCCAGCCGGTGCGCCTGCGCCTGGCCGGGACCATCGCCGCCGGGGACCAGGCGGAGCTGGCCGTGGAGCCGGGCGGCGCGGTGCGGGTGCTCACCGGCGCGGTGATCCCGCCCGGCGCGGACGCGGTGGTCTCCGAGGAGTTCACCCGCGCCGATGGCCCCGATGTTTTCGTGGAGACTTTTGCCGACACGGCCAAGAACATCCTGTCCGCGGGCGGCGACGTGACCCGGGGGCAGGCGGTCCTGGCGCCCGGCCGGGTGATCACCCCGGTGATTGCCGGCTTGCTGGCCGCGGCCGGGCTGGACGCCGTATCGGTGCATGCCAGGCCCCGGGTGGGCATTCTGGCCACGGGCAACGAGATCGTGGCTCCGGGCCGCCCCTTGGGCGTGGGCCAGCTATACGCCAGCAATCTGGTGACCCTGGCCGGTTTTTGCCGAAGCTATGGCATGATCCCCCACAGCGATATAGCCGCCGACGACCCGGCCGCCATGGGCGCGGCCCTGGAGGGGCTGCTGGCCCGTGACGACGCCCTGGTCACCAGCGGCGGGGCCTGGCGGGGCGACCACGACCTGACCGCTTCGGTGCTGGAGGGCCTGGGCTGGCAAAAGGTGTTTCACCGCATCCGCATGGGGCCGGGCAAGGCGGTGGGCTTCGGCCTGCTGCAAGGCAAGCCGGTGTTCCTGCTTCCCGGCGGGCCGCCCTCCAACCTCATGGGCTTTTTGCAGATCGCCCTGCCCGGGCTGCTGGCCCTGGCCGGGCGCGGCGAGCCGGGCCTGCCCCGCATCAGGGCCCGCCTGGCCGAGGAACTGGGCGGCGGCCATCGCGACTGGACCGATTTTTTTCAGGGCGTCCTGTCCCCGGGCGAGGACCTGCCCTGGTTCCATCCCCTGCCCAAGCGCAGCCGCCTGAGCGCCCTGGCCACGGCCACGGCCATAGCCGCCATACCCGAGGGACGGGAGCGGCTGGCCCGGGGCGCGGTGATCCAGGTGCAGCTGCTCACCGGAGAATTGGCCGCCTGAAGCGCGCGTGAATCGAGTGGCGCCGCAGGGCGCCAGGGGGAGGCTTGAGGTGCTGGCATCTTGGCATTTTTGGGCGTTGGGGCTTTTGGCCGCCGCGGCGGGAGCCTCGTTCGTGATGCAGGCCGCGGTCAACACCCAGCTGCGCGGGGCCTTGGGCTCGGCCTGCTGGGCCTCGTTCGTCAGCTACCTGGGCGGCACCCTGGTCATGCTGGCGGTGTTGGCGGTGATGCGCGAGCCGGTGCCCACGGCATCGGCCATGGCCAAAAGCTCCTGGCTGCACTGGACCGGCGGCCTGTTCGGGGCGGTCTACGTGGTCATCACCATCCTGCTGTTGCCCCGCCTGGGCGCGGCCGCCATGCTGGCCCTGTTCGTGGCCGGCCAGATGGCTGCCTCCCTGGCCTTTGATCACTTCGGGTTGTTCGGCCTGGCCCGCCAGCCGGCCGACCCCCTGCGCCTGCTGGGGGCCCTGCTCCTGGTGGCCGGGGTAGTGCTGGTCCGGCGCTAGCTTTCCGGGAAGGAGGGGCGCCGCGTTCATGCAAACCTTTCTTCCATATGCCGATTTCGTTCGCTCCGCCCGGGCCCTGGACGACCGCCGCCTGGGCAAGCAGCGGTCGGAAGCCCTGACCATCCTGCGCATCGTGGACGGACGCACCACCAAACAAGGCTGGCGCAGGCACCCGGCGGTGCTCATGTGGCAGGGGTGCGCCGAGGCCCTGAAGCTCTATCTCAACGCCTGCCTGGACGAGTGGGCCGCCCGGGGATTCAAGAACTCCATCCCCCGTGAAAAGGTGGATCAGCGCAAGTTGAAGTGGCCCTGGTGGTTGGGCCGCGAGGAGCTGCACGGCTCCCACCGGGCCAACCTGTTACGCAAGGCTCCGGAGTTCTACGGCAAGCGTGGCTGGAGCGAAGACCCGCAAACGCCCTACTGGTGGCCCGGGGATCACGCGGGGCCGCCGCTGGACCAACCGGCGGACAAGGCCTGAACCACTGGCCGGCTCCGTCTTATCCCCCTACCCGAATAAGGTTTAATCCCCTCCTATATTGAGGCCTTCCCCTCATTTATTTTCGCCCCTTTCTTTTCTAATCTGACAAGCAGAGACAAGGCCAACGGCCGGACAAGGACAGGGGGTGTTTAATGGCGCAAGCGATTCCCAAGGTTTTGGTGGCGGTGGATGGCTCCAAGCGGTCCCTGGCCACGGCGCGTTACGCGGCCCGCACCCTGCGGCCCGGCGCGGTGCGGCTGGTGGCCTTTTGCGTTTTGGACGTGATGCCCCAGTCCTACTGGGACCTGCACAACGACCCGGCCTATGCCCACCGCCTCAAGGGGGTCAAGGCCTGGGCCCTGGAGCGGGAGCTGGCCACCAATCGCTTCATGGACAAGGTGTTGGCCGCCCTGCGCAAGGAAGGGCACCCGGCGGAGATGGTCTCGGCCAAGGTGTCGCCGCGCAGGATCGGGGTGGCCAGCGACATCTTGGCCGAGGCCGGGGCCGGCTACCACACCGTGATCATCGGCCGGCGCGGGGTGGGCGCGGTGCGGGGCATCCTCCTGGGCAGCGTGGCCCTCAAGCTGGCCGGCCAGCTCACCACCCAGCCCCTGTGGGTGGTGGGCAAGGACGCCAAGCCGCCCCGGGTGCTAATCACCCTGGACGGCTCGCCCAACTCCCTGCGCGCGGTGGACTATCTGGCCGGCCTCTGCGGCGGGCAACCCCTGGAGATAACCCTGCTGCACGTGCTGCGCCCCCTGCAACTGGATTCCGCCCAGCCCGGGGCCAGCCGGGATGACGCCGAGCGGGTGCTGGCCAAGGGGGTGCGCCGCCTGCGGGAGGCGGGCTTCCACCCCAGCTTGTTGAACCAGGAGGTGGTCGAGGGGGCGGCCAGCCGGGCGGCGGCCATCGTGGAGGCGGCCCGCCAGGGCGGCTACGGCACCATCGTCATGGGCCGCAAGGGGCTCAGCGACAACAGCCAGTTCAGCCTGGGGCGGGTGACCGCCAAGGTGCTGGGCGCCTCGCGGGGCCTGGCCGTATGGGCGATTCCCTGAGAAGGGGGGAAAGTGACATGGAAGCTTCGATGCACCTGATAAGCCAAATGCGCGCCATGCTGCCCGTGGCCGGGACTCACAAACATAGCGCCGCCCGCCGTCCCCGCGGCAGGTGCGGCCTGGAGAGCCGCAGCAGCCGCCAAAGGCTCAGCCTGACCGTGACCGGCCAGGTGGACGCCATGGATCTGGTGGAAGGGCTCAGCCGGGAGGTGGGGCGGGCCACGGTGGTCCATCACCTGGAGATGGACTTCAACCGGGCCGGAGCCTTCGACAACCTGGCCCTGAGCGCGGTGCTGGTGGTGCTGCGCAACCATGCCCACCACCTCTGCACGGTCATCATGTGGGGGCTGGCTCCCTGGGCCCGCAAGCGCATCCACCAGACCGGACCCGAAAACATCATGGGCCGCGAGTGGGCCCTTAGTCAGGACAGCGGCCAGACGCGGCTGTTCAAAACCGAAGCCATCGCCGGCTCCAACTAGCCGGCTCCCAAAGGAGGAGACCCCATGTTGGTCGCCAACTGGATGAGTTCCCGCCTGGTCACCATCGACCCGGCCGAATCCCTGCCCCAGGCCAACAAGCTGATGCTGCAGCACGGGATCCGGCGTTTGCCGGTGGTCGACAAAAAGTCACGCCTGGTGGGCATCCTCACCGACCGGGACATCAAGCAGGCCTGGGCCTCGGACGCCACCACCCTGGAGGTGCATGAGCTGGCCTACCTGCTGAGCCGCATCTCGGTCAAGGAAGTGATGACTCCCCGCCCGATTACCATCACGCCCACGGACACAATCGAGGAGGCGGCCGAGATTATGCTGGAGAAAAAAATATCCGGGCTCCCGGTGATTGAAGACGGCCAGTGCATGGCCATGATCACCCAGAGCGACATATTCCGCGCCCTGGTGCTGCTCACCGGGGTGACCAAGGGCGGCATGCTCTTCGCCTTCAACCTGCCCGACGAGGCCGGGTCCATCAAGCGGGTGGGGGACATCATTCGCTCCTACGGCGGGCGCATGGTGAGCATCCTTTCCACCAGCGACCGCACCGCCGAGGGCCGCCGCCAGGTGTACATCCGCATGCGCCTGGTGGACCGCGACCAGCTGGAGCCCCTGCGCCGGAAGCTGTCGGCCGAAGGTGAGCTGCTCTACATACTCGACAGCCGCGAGGGCAGGAAGGAACTGATCATGGCCTCGCAGCCCATGGCCTCCGGCGCGGCCGCCTCGGCCGCCCTGGACCACTAACCCCTTTTCGGCGGCCGTCCCCGCCTATCTACTCCCGGCCGCCGTCCATAGGCCTGCTCCGCTCCGGCGGAGCAGGCCGTCCCCGCCTCTCCGCCCTCGCCGCCTCCCAGTCGGCGCAGCGGCTATTTTTGCGTTACGTCCTATCGTTTAGCCCGCATAAATACATGGGTAAATCACCTCCATGCGATTTGGGCCCCATCCCTGCTGCCTATGAGGCGAGCCCCTTATTTATTTAATTGCCGCCGCGCCTTTTACTGATAGGCAACGGAGCAAAAACCCGCGAGGGCGGGGACAAGGGAACTCTCGATCCACCGGAAGCGATAAGGACAAGCAGGGAGAAGGGACATGAAAAAGAGATTCACCGCAGGCGGCTTGATCGCGGCTCTGGTGGGCCTGACGCCCGCCTGGGCTTGGGCCGCCGGAGGCAAGGCCAGCGACTTGGTGGTGGTGGCCGACACCCGCGCCCTCCACGGCGTGAACCTGTATCTGGCCACCCTCTACAACCAGAACATGTGGGTCTTCGCCGTCTGGGCCGTGGTGCTCACCACGGTGCTGGGCGTGCTCCTGGGCCTGATCATGGACGTGGTCATGAACCGTATCGGATTGGACCTGGGCAAGAGCGCCGGGCACGTCGAGCATTAGTCCGGCCCACCTCAAGGAGAGACAGACATGGACTGGTTGTACATGCACATGCCCATCGCCGGAGTGGACATCTTCTGGCCCGGGCTATTGTTGATCGGTTATGCGGTGGGGGTCATCGGCGGCTTCTTCGGCATGGGCGGCGCCTGGATGGTGACCCCGGGGCTCAACATCCTGGGCTTTCCCATGGCCTTTGCCATCGGCACCGACATCGCCCACATCGCCGGCAAGTCGATGATCTCGACCATGCGGCATTCCAAGTTCGGCAACGTGGACTACAAGCTGGGCTTCATCATGCTCATCGGCACCATGGCCGGCATCGAGCTGGGCGCCCAGATCGTGATGATCCTGGAGCGGCAGGGCTCGATCGGCTCGGTGGTGCGCTGGGTCTACGTGGGCTTCCTGGCCCTGATCGCGCTCATGGTTTTCTACGACTACTTCAAAGCGGTGCGCAGTAAGACCAAGAGCGACGATCCCAGCCACACCGGGGCCACCGGCGGGGTGAACTGGGCCCCGGCCATGCACAAGATAAATATCCCGCCCATGATGCACTTCAAGGTGGCGGGCATCCACTGCTCCATGTGGCTGCCGGTGATGGTGAGCTTTATCACCGGCGTGCTGGCCGGCTTCCTGGGCATCGGCGGCGGTCTGCTGCGCATGCCGGCCCTGGTCTACTTCATCGGCGCGCCCACCCACGTGGCCGTGGGCACCGACCTGTTCGAGGTGATGATCAGCGGCCTGTACGGCGCGTTCACCTACAGCCTCAAGGGGCGCATCGAACTGGTGGCGGTGTTCGTGATGCTCTGCGGCGCGGCGGTGGGAGCCCAGATCGGCACCGTGGCCACCAAGTACGCCAAGGGTTACGGCATCCGCCTGATGTTCGGCTGCGCGGTGTTGGCCTGCATGGTGTCCATCATCCTCAAGCAGTTCAACGTAACCGCCTTGGCCACGGTAATCATCCTAGGCGCCATCACCGCCATCTGCGTCTACATCATGAGCATCATGTTCCGGGGCGCGGCCAACGAGCTGCGCGAAAAGCGGCTCAACGGCTCCACCGGTGGGGCGTCGTAGAAAGGAGGGCTTAGAAATGAATCCGCAAAAAAGCGCGGCCTGTTTGGCCCTGCTGATGGCCATGGCCCTGCTGCTGAGCGGCTGCATGGGCGGCAACGGCCAGGAGTCCAAGGTCTATCAGGGTAAATGCCTGGCCATGTCCCAGGACGGCAAGAGCCTCACCCTGGCCAACAGCCAGCCCAAGCTCAATCCCATCAAGGGGGCGGAGGCCACCTTTGACATCGCCAAGGCCAAGGTGGGCCTTTTGCCGGACAAGGGCAACATCATCCGGGTGGCCTATTTCCAGGAGGGCGAGCGCCTGGTGGCCATCAAGGTGATGAACGTGACCAAGCAGGACCTGAGGGAAAAGTAACCTATCAAGCCTCTTCCGCGCCCGGGTTTGATTCCGGCGCGCGGGGGAGGCCCACCGGGAGCGCTCATGGACTATCGCCGAGGATTGATCCTGTTGATCATGGACGTGCTGCTCTTGGCCGAGCTGACCGTGGCCATCTGGTGGGCCCATTTCGAGCCGGCCGAGATTTCCTGGCGCTTTATGCAGGTGTTCCTGCCGCCGGCGGTGCTGACCGTGGTCGGAACCCGCATCGCGCTAAAGCGCTGGGCCCCCAAAAAGAAGGTATCCCACGAGGCGGCGGCGAACCAGCCTTGGCGGCCGGTGAACCTATTCGGCGCCCTGGGCCAGCGCCCGGACTCCGAACGGCGGGAAAAGTAGGAGACGGGCCGGATCATGGTAAAGCGCCTGAGCAAACTACTGGGCCGCGCGGGAAGCGGCAAGAAGCAGGGGAGCGGTGCGCCCGGCGAGCTCAAACTGCGCTTCAGGGAATTCAAGTACCTGCTGCGGGCAAACAACGAGGTGCTGGCCATCATCGCGGAAATAGAGCAGCAGTTGGGCGGAAGCGGCCAGGTGGGCCTGGACTTCCTGCGCAGCCGCTATATCGCGGCCAGCGCCAAGGTCTACAAGATGATCCGCCATTTGAACACCATCTCCGGCGGGCGCTACCCGCTGCTCATGCCGGTGTTCAACAACATCCGGGGCAAGATCGATCAGGTGCTTGAGGAGGACGGCGGGGGGGGCGGCGACGAACTCATCGCGCCCCTGGAGTCCCTGCCGTCCGGCTCGGCCCATCTGGCCGGCAACAAGGCGGCCAATCTGGCCGAGCTAATCGGGGCCGGCCTGCCGGTGCCGCCGGGCTTCGTGGTCACCACCACCGCCTTCCGCCGCTTCATGGAGCACACCGGGCTGGGTGGTCAGCTCCGCCAGGCGCTGATGCTCATGGACGGCTCCGGGCCCAGCGAGGTGGAGGCCTTCAGCCGCCTGCTGCAACGCAAGGTGCTCGATGCGCCCTTGCCCGCCGATTTGGAGCGGGAGCTCATGGCCGCCGCGCGGGAGTTGGCCGGGGCCGGGGGCCAGGGCCTGCTGTCCCTGCGATCCAGCGCGGTGGGCGAAGATACTTCCAGCTCCTTTGCCGGGCTCTACCGCAGCGTGCTGCAGGTGCCGCCCGGCGGGGTGTGCGAGGCCTACCGCCAGGTGGCCGCGGCCCTGTACTCGCCCGAGGCGGTGATCTACCGCCGCCAGCGCGGCCTGCAGGACCAGGACGCGGAGATGGCCGTGCTGGTGCAGCCCATGCTGGCCCCCCTGGCCAGCGGGGTCATGTACACCACCGACCCCCTGCGGGGCGGCCGGGGCTGCCTGCTGGTCAGCGCGGTGCGCGGCCTGGGCGCCAAGCTGGTGGACGGCTCGGCCGACCCGGACCTCTACTGCCTGGAGCGGGGCCATCCGTCCCTGCTGCTGGATTACGCGCCCAACAACGGGGCCAGCCAGGAGCCGCCCCTGAGCGAGGGACAGGCCCTGGAGCTGGCCCGTTTGGGCCTGGAGCTGGAAGAGCGCTTCACCTGCCCCCAGGACGTGGAGTGGGCCCTCACCCCGGAGGGCCGCTTGATGATCTTGCAGTCGCGCCCCTTGCAGGTGCTGGCCGCCCCGGCTCCGCCGCCGGTGGTGGACCGGGAGCCCCTTTTGGAGGGCGGCCAGACCGCGCGGCCCGGGGCCGGGTCCGGCCCGGCGGTGCTGGTGCGGGGCGAAAAGGACCTGGCCGGCTTTCCGGCCGGGGGGGTGCTATTGGCCGTGAACACCTCGCCGGTGCTGGCCGCGGCTTTGTCCCGGGCGGCGGCGGTGATCACCGACGTGGGCGGCGCGGCCGGGCATCTGGCCTCCCTGGCCCGGGAGATGGGGGTGCCCGCCCTGGTGGGCACCGGCCAGGCCACCAAGGTTATAGCCCCTGGCCAGGTGATCACCGTGGACGCCGGGAGCCGGCGGGTCTACGCCGGGCGGGTGGAGGAGCTCTTGGGCGGACAGACCGAGGCCTCGGTGTGCCGCGCCCGCCCCCTGCCCCAGCCGGATTGGCACCAGGCGGCCGGCCTCGTCACCAAGCTGAACCTCACCGACCCGCGCAGCCCGCGTTTCACCGCCTCGCACTGCACCACCTTCCACGACATCATCCGCTTCGTGCACGAGATGAGCTTCAAGGAGATGTTCCGCCTGGGCGATATGGTGGGCGGCCAGGCCGGGGGCGAGGCCCGCCGTCTGGAAACGCGCCTGCCCTTTGAGCTGTGGCTCATCGACCTGGGCGGCGGCCTGACCGGCTCGCCGGGCCAGGCCCTGAGCCCGGATCAGGTGGTCTCCGCGCCCGGCGCGGCCCTGCTGAGGGGCCTCACCGACCCGGCGGTGGATTGGGAGCGGCCCCGCCCGGTGAGCGCCAAGGGTCTGGCCTCGGTGTTCAGCGGCACCCTGCTCAACCCGCCGGGCGGCGGCGGGGTCAGGGACATGGGACAGCGGGCCTATGCCATCGTCAGCGCGGAGTACCTGAATTTCAACTGCCGGGTGGGCTATCACTACACCGCGCTGGACAGCTTCTGCGGGCCCCGGCAGAACGACAACTACATCAGCTTCCGCTTCCATGGCGGGGCGGCCACCGAGGACCGCCGCCGTCTGCGCTGCGAGCTTATCAAGCGCGTGCTCCAGGATCTGGGTTTCGAGGCGGAGTGCGCCGGCGACCGGGTGAACGCCTTTCAAAAGAAGCGCCCGGCCGAAGACACCGCCCGCGCCCTGGAGGAGCTGGGCCGCTTGATCCTGTTCACCCGCCAGATGGACATGCTCATGAGCGGCCGGTCAATGGTGGACTGGTTGGCCCGCGCCTTTAGCGAAAAGAACTACAACTTGGCCGCCAACCCGCGAGGTGAAGGCGCATGAACCGCCCCTATGCCAACCTGTCCCGCCGCATGACGGCGATGGCCCTGCTGGTGGCCCTGATCCCTCTGAACGGGCTGGGCCTGAGCCTCTACTACTACTTCAACTACGCCAACAACGAGACGCTCAAGGAGGAGCTCAGGATCCGCGCCCTGAACCGGGCCAGCGCCATAGAGCTGTTTTTGGCCGAGCGCACCGCCCTGTTGGAGGTGCTGGCCCACTCGGCCCGCCTGACCCAGCTCAGCAACGAGGCCACCCTCAGCCGCCTGCTGTCCGTCATGAACCGGCGCTCCTGGAGTTTCGTGGATCTGGGCATCATCGACGCGGGCGGCGATCACCGCGCCTACGTGGGGCCTTACCTGCTCAAGCAGCAAAACTACCGCGAGGCTCCCTGGTTCCAGCAGGCCATGCTCAAGGGGGTCTACATCAGCGACGTGTTCCTGGGCTACCGACAGGTGCCCCACTTCGTGATCGCGGTGAAGCACGGCGGCGACGGCCAGGAATGGGTGCTCCGGGCCACCATCGACTCGGATGTGTTCAACCGCCTGGTGCGCACCGCCCAGGTGGGCAAGACCGGCGACGCCTACATCGTGGACAAGCAGGGCCGCCTGCAGACGCCTTCTCGCCTGGGGGGCAAGGTCATGGACAGGGCGGGGGTGGACCTGCGCGCGGTGCCCCCGGGCATCTCGGTCAAGGAGCGGGTCAACCGCCACGGCGACGAGGTGATCAGCGCCTATGCCTGGCTGGACCACGGCGACTGGCTGCTGGTCATCGATCAGAACCCCAAGGAGATGCTGGGGCCGCTGAACCTGGCCCGCAACGTGGAGCTGGCCGTGTTGGGCCTGGCCAGCCTGTTCATCATTGCGGCGGTGCTGATGCTGGTGCGCCTGTTCATCAGGCGGCTGCAGGCCAACGACGCCGAGCGCGCCGCCCTGGACGCCCAGTTGGCCCACTCGGCCCGCCTGGTCTCCTTGGGGCGCATGGCCGCCGGGGTGGCCCACGAGATCAACAATCCCCTGGCGGCCGTCAGCGAGCTGGCCGGGGAAGTGCAGGACATCCTGGTGCCCGAGCAGGCCGCCACCCTGGAGGAGGGCGATGTGATCATCGACAACCTGGTGCGCATCCAGAACCAGGTGGAGCGGGCGCGGGGGGTGACCCACCGCATGCTCAAGTTCGCCCGGCGCATGGAGCCTCACCTGGAGAGCACCGATGTCAACGAGCTGTTGCGCGAGACCTACTCCTTTGTGGAGAAGGAGGCCCTGTTCAACAACGTGCAGGTCAAGCTGGACCTTGACCCGGGTCTGCCCCTGGTGCAGAGCGACCGGGCCCAGCTGCAACAGGTGCTGCTCAACATAATCAACAACGCCCTGGACGCGGCGGGCCAGGGCGGCTGGGTGCGGGTGAACAGCAAGGTGGAGGGGAGCAACCTGGCGGTGAGGGTGAGCGACAGCGGCCCCGGGATTTCCCGCGATCTGGCCGAGCGCATATTCGATCCATTTTTCACCACCAAGGAACCGGGGCAGGGCACCGGGCTGGGCCTGTCCATCAGCCACTCCATCATGCAGCGCCTGGGAGGATCCCTGGAGCTGGAGAGCCAGGCGGGCATGGGCGCGGTGTTCGTGATCCGCCTGCCCAACGTCGCGCCAGAGGCGCCGTGAGGCGAGGCTCTTGATTGGTGACCGCCATGGGGCCTGTTTGAGACAGGGGAAAAAGGAGCCGGGCGCTCCCGGCGCAAGGAGACTGACATGAGTGCTTTCAAGGTTCTTATCGTGGACGACGAGGTGGACTTCCTGGAGTCCCTGGTGCGCCGTCTCAAGCGCCGCATGGTGGATGCCACCGGGGTGACCAGCGGCGAGGCCGCCCTGAAATACCTGGCGGCCCAGCCCGCCGACGTGGTGGTGCTGGACGTGAAGATGCCGGGCATGAACGGCATCGACACCCTGCGCGAGATCAAGAAGAGCCATCCCCAGGTGGAGGTGATTCTCTTGACCGGCCACGCCTCGGTGGAGTCCGGGGTGGAGGGCCTGACCCTGGAGGCCTTCGACTACCTGATCAAGCCGGTGAAGCTGGACGAGCTCATCGAACGCATCATGGAGGCCTTTGACCGGCGCAAGGTGGTGGGCGAGATCAGCTCGGCCGAGCGGGACGCCGGGTAGGCCGAGGGCGCGGAAGCCATGAATCTGACCGAACACTTCCGGCGCTGGTTCGCCGCGCGGGCTCCGGCCCCGGACCGGGAAATGGTCCGGCGGCTGAGGGCCGAGTTTTCCGCCCGCTACTCCTGCTTCCAGGATTTGCTCTCCGCCAACCAGCGGGCCCTGGAGGCTATCGCCGAGATGGAGCAGGCCGACGCCGGAGCCCACAGCCCCGGCATGAGCTTTGTGCGGGGACGGGCCACGGCCACGGTGGTGAGCGTGTTCCGCATGATCCAGGGCCTGGAGGCCCTAGCTCCGGACCGTTACCCCGGCCTGGCCGCAAGCTTCGGCGCGGTGCGCAGGGAGATCGAAAAGGCCCTGGGCCCCAGCGCCCCGCCCCTGGACGGGCCCCTGGCATTGCCCCTGGGAAAGGGCGGCTCGGCGGGCGAGGCCCTGGCCGGGCCCAAGATGGCCTCCCTGGGAGCCCTGGCCGCCGGGCTGGGCCTGCCGGTTCCGCCGGGCCTGGTGATCACCACCGTGGCCTACCGCCGCCTGGTGGAGCACAACCAACTGTCCGAGGAGATCGCCCGCCTGTTGCAGACCGCGGACCTGGAACACACCGACAGCCTGCTGGCCGTGTGCTCCAAGATTCAGGGCCTGTTCACCGGAGCCCATATCCCGCCCCAACTGGCCGAGGCGGTGGACCAGGGCCTGGCCGCGCTAAAAGACGAAACGCCCGCCCCGCTCCGCCTGGCCCTGCGCTCCAGCGCCTGGGGCGAGGACGCGCCCGGCGCCTCCTTTGCCGGGCAGTTCGACAGCGAGCTGAACGTGGACCCGGCTCACTGGGCCGAGGCCTATCTGGCCGTGACGGCCAGCCTCTACAGCCCGGCGGCGGTGGCCTATCGCCTGCGCATGGGCCTGCGCGACGAAGACGCGGCCATGGCCGTGGGCTGCCTGGCCATGATAGACGCCCGGTCCGGAGGGGTGGCCTACAGCGCCGATCCCCTGGACCCGGGGCGCGGCCGGGTGCTCGTCAACTCCTGCTGGGGCCTGCCCAAGGCGGTGGTGGACGGCACCTGGGACTGCGATCAGTTCGAGGTGGAGCCGGGGCCCCCGCCCCGCTTGGCGGCCAGCCGGGTGGCGGAAAAACCGCGCCGTTATGTGTGCCAGCCGGAAGAGGGCGTGCTGCCCGCGCCCCTGGACCAGGAGCAGGCGTCCGCGCCTTCCCTGAGCGAGGGCCAGGCCCTGGAGCTGGCCGGCATGGCCCTGCGCCTACAGGAACATTACGGCGGGCCCCAGGACGTGGAGTGGGCCCTGGACCGGGGAGGCCGGCTGATCATCTTGCAGTGCCGCCCCTTGCCCTGCCCGGCGGCCGGCTCCCAAACGGCCCTGCCCGCCGGGCCGGCTGAAAAGCGCCTGCTGGCGGGCGGGGTCTGCGCCAGCCCCGGAGCCGGGGCCGGGCCCCTGCGCTGGGTGCTAACCGGCGGCGACGCGGTGGCCTTTGCCGAGGGGGAGGTGCTGGCCGTGGAGCAGCCGTTGCCCCGCTGGGCCCCCTTGCTCAGCCGGGCCGCGGCCATGTTGTCGGTGCGGGGCGGGGTGGCCGGGCATCTGGCCAGCGTGGCCCGCGAGTTCGCGGTGCCCGCCCTGCTGGGGTTGGGGCCGCCCGTCCGCGAACTGCCCTCGGGCCGCCCAGTGACCGTGGACGCCACGGGACGCGCGGTGTACCGGGGCCTTTTGTCCCTGCCCGGCCGGGAGGCCGCGCCCCAGGGCCGCCCGGACACTCCCACCCGCCGGGTGCTGGCCAAGGTGCTGGCCCTGTGCGCCCCGCTCAATCTGGTGGACCCGGAGGGGCCTGGCTTCACTCCCTCGGCCTGCCGCACCCTGCACGACCTCACCCGCTTTTGCCATCAGAAGGCGGTGGAGGAGATGTTCAGTCAGGCGGCCCAGGAGCACTTCCCCCTGCACGCCGCCCGCCAGCTTCACTACCAGGTGCCCATGCAGTGGTGGGTGCTGGACCTGGGCGGCGGCCTGCGCCCGGAGGCCGGGGACAAGTACGTGCGCCTGGAGGACATCGCCTGCGCGCCCTTCCACGCCCTGTGGGAGGGGCTCACCGAGGTGGCCTGGGACGGGCCCCCGGCCATGGACGCGGCGGGCATGGCCTCGGTTATGTTTTCGGCCACGGCCAACCCGCGCCTGGGGAGTGGAGCCAAGGGCCGCCTGGCCGAGCGCAACTATTTTTTGCTCACCGGCAGCTTCATGAACATGCAGTCCCAGCTCGGCTTCCACTTCTCCTCCTTGGAGGCAGAGGCCGGGGGGCCGCCGGAAGGCAACTTCGTGTGCTTCTGCTTTAGGGGTGGAGCCGCGGACGCTCCCCGCAGGCGCGCCCGCCTGGCTTTTTTGGAGGAGGTGCTGGCCGGGCTGGGCATGGAGGCGGTGATCAAGGGCGAGGCCCTGCTGGCCCGGGCCGAGGGCATGGAAGCGGCCGAGACCCTGGCCCTGGTCAAGGGCCTGGGCTACCTGACCATGCACGCCCGTCAGCTGGACATGATCATGGCTCGTCCCGAGCGGGTGGATATGTATCGCGCCAAGATCGCGGCCGACCTGGCCTCCCTGCGGCCGCCGGAATTGGCGCGGGATGAAAAACCCTCTTTGGCGGGGGAGCAAGATGTATAGGGTGCTTATCGCCGAGCCCGACGGCTTGCTTCGAGAAAAGCTGGAGCGCCTGGCCATGGACCAGGGCTGCCGGGTGGGCCTGGCCGAAGACACGGACCAGGCCTTGGCCGAGATTCAGGCCAGCTCCCCGGACCTGGTGCTGCTCAGCGCCTCCCTGCCTCCGGCGGGCGGGCTGGAGTTTTTGGCGCGGCTGAAGCAGAGCGAGCCCCGTTTGCCGGTGATCGTGACCGGCAACCACGGCGCGGCCACCAGCCAGACCATCGAGGCCACCAAGCTGGGGGCCTTTGACTACGTGGCCCTGCCCTACGATCCACCGGACATGGCCGCCCTGCTGCGCTCAGCCCTGGAGGCGGGGCGCTTCATGCGCTCCCCGGTGCAGCTGGAAGGCGAGGAACCGCCTGCCTATAGCGCGGGCGACGCCCTGCTGGGCAGCTCCCGGCCCATGCAGGAGCTGTACAAGGCCATCGGCCGGGCGGCGGCCACCGACGCCACGGTGCTCATCCAGGGAGAGAGCGGCACCGGCAAGGAGCTGGTGGCGCGGGCCTTGTTTCAGCACTCCACCCGGGCGGACAAGCCCTTTGTGGTGGTCAATTGCGTGGCCATTCCCGAAACCCTGCTGGAGAGCGAGCTGTTCGGTTACGAGAAGGGGGCCTTCACCGGGGCCGGGGCGCGGCGCATCGGCAAGATCGAGCAGGCCGACCGGGGCACCGTGTTTCTGGACGAGATCGGCGACATGCCCCTGGCCATACAGGCCAAGATGCTCCGGCTGCTGCAGGAACGCAGCGTGGAGCGCATCGGAGCCCGCCAGCCCCAGGCGGTGGACGTGCGCATCCTGGCCGCAACCAACCGCGACCTGGCCCAGGCGGTGCAGGCGGGCCGCTTCCGCGAGGACCTCTACTACCGGCTAAACGTGGTGCCCATCACCGTGCCGCCCCTGCGCGAGCGCCGCGAGGACGTGCCCCTGTTGTGCGACTACTTCCTGGGCCGGGTGACCCGGGATCTGGGGGTGCGCAACCCGGGCATAACCCCGGAGGCCTATGAGCTCTTGAGCGCCCACCATTGGCCGGGCAACGTGCGCGAGCTGGCCAACGCCATGGAGAAGTGCCTCATCTTCGGGCGGGGCCGTCCGGTGGGGGACGAGGAGGTTGCCTCGTTGGTGCTGGGCCAGGAGGAGGGCGGCACGGTGAGCCTGAGCCCGGAGGTGGATCAGGCCCTGCGGTCCTGGGTGCGGCGGGGAATCGCCTCCGGCCGCCCCAAGCTGCTGGAGGAGCTGCTGGGCCGGGTGGAGCGGATCATGGTCAGCGAGGCCCTGGAGACCACCGGCGGGGTGCGCACCCACGCGGCCGCCATGCTGGGCCTGTCGCGTCCGTCGCTGCTGGCCCGCATGAAGAAGTACGGCCTGAGCTGACCGCTTTTTTGCCTGGCAGTCCGTCGGAAAATTTTGCGGCCTGTAAAGGATTCCGACAGCCGCATGAGAACAAGGCCGGCCACGGCCGCCGCTCACCAGCCCCCTGTTCATGGGCCCTCCGGGCAACCCTTCGAAATTATCGGCTAAAAAGACACGGTCTCGCGAAAGGCTCCGGTTGGTGAAGTTTGGCACAGCCCTTGCCATTGACTAGGGCGTCTACCCCAGCGGAGAGGAAACATGTCAACCAACCACGGCCGGCCCGCCGCCTACTACCGCACCCTGACCCGCAACCTGGTGCTGTTCGTGGTGGTGGTCTCGCTGGTGCCCCTGATGTTCTCCGGCGCGGTCATCCTCTACGAGTTCGACCGGGCCTATCAGAGCAAGGTGGAGCAGCACCTGGAGGTGCTGCTGAACAAGCACCGCCGCACCATCGACGCCTTTCTCACCGACCGCCTGGCCGATATCCGGGTGCTGGCCCGCTCCTATCCCGTGGAGATGCTCAAGGACCCCGCCTTCCTGCGGGCCAAGCTGAGCCTGCTGCGGGAGGAGTACGGCGGGGTCTTCGTCGACCTGGGCCTGGTGAACCCAGAGGGCCGCCAGGTGGTCTACGCCGGGCCCTTCCACCTGACCGGGGCCGACTACGCCCAGGCTCAGTGGTTCAAGCAGGCCAAGGCGGGCGAGCATTTCATCTCCAACGTCTTCGCCGGCCTGCGCGGCAGCCCCCATTTCATCGTGGCCGCCAAGAAGCGTCTCATGGGCCGCGACTGGCTGGTCAAGGCCACCATCGACTTCGAGGCCTTCAACGCCCTGGTGGAAAAGCTGGTCATCGGCGAGACCGGCTTCGCCTTCATTCTGGACCGCGAGGGATCGTTTCAGACCAAGCCCCGCCAAGAGGTGGCCCTGGCCAGTGGAGCCTGGCGGGAGCTTCTGCGGCGGCCTTTGGACGGCGGCAAGGTGACCATCATCCAGCGCACCGGCTCCCGGGACCGGGAGATGATTTATGCGGCCGCGCCCCTAAAGAACGGCTCCTGGATCATCTGCGCCCAGCAGGAGCGGGCCGACGCCTTCAGCCTGCTGTTCAGCGCCCAACGGATGGCCGTGACCATTTTCGTGCTGGGCGGCATCGTGGTGATCCTGGTCTCGCTCCTCCTGGCCCGGCGGCTGGTCAACCGCATCGCCGAGGCCGACAGTCAGAAGGAAGCCATGAACGAAAAGATGATTGAAGCGGGGCGGCTGGCCTCCATCGGAGAGCTGGCCGCGGGCATCGCCCATGAGATCAACAACCCGGTGGCCATCATGGTGGAGGAGGCCGGCTGGATCGAGGACCTGATGAGCGAGGAGGGCCCCCTGAGCGAGGAGACCCTGTCCGAGATCCAGCGGGCGGTGCAGCAGATCCAGGAGCAGGGCAGCCGCTGCAAGCAGATCACCTACAAGCTCTTGAGCTTCGCGCGCAAGACCGATCCCACCGTCAAGGAAGTGAGCCTCAACAGCCTGGTGGAGGAGGTGATCAGCCTGGTGGGCCAGAAGTCGCGCTACGCCGGGGTGCGCATCGAAACCGAGCTGGGCCCGGGCCTGCCCCGGGTGGCGGCCAGCCCCAGCGAGCTGCAGCAGGTGCTTCTGAACCTGGTGAACAACGCGGTGGACGCCATCGACAGCGAGGGCGGCGTGGTCAGCGTGCGGAGCAACCCGGACAACGGCTGGGTGCGGCTCACCGTCAGCGACACCGGCATAGGCATCGCCCCGGCCAACCTGGCCCGCATCTTCGACCCCTTCTACACCACCAAGCCGGTGGGGCAGGGCACCGGGCTGGGCCTGTCCATCTGCTACGGAATCATCAACAAGCTCGGCGGCGAGATCAAGGTGACCAGCGCCAAGGGCAAGGGCTCCACCTTCGTGGTCCTGCTGCCGGCCATAAGCCAAAGCGAAGCGGCCCCCGAAACCACGGACCCGGCCGCGCGGAGCTGATCCGAGAGGGATTTTTTATTAAGCGGGAGGAACCAAACCATGATTCAGATCAACCCCTCGGTTCTCCTGGTGGACGATGAAGTCCCCTTTGTGGAGACCATGGCCAAGCGACTTGCCAAGCGGGAGTTGACCGTGGACACCGCCTTCAGCGGCAAGGAAGCCCTGGCCAAGCTGGACAGCGGCGGCCCCAGCCGGACCGACGTGGTCATCCTGGACGTGAAGATGCCTGGCATGGACGGCCTGGAGACCCTGGCGGCCATCAAAGGGGCCCATCCCAACGTGGAGGTGATCATGCTCACCGGCCACGCCACGGTGGAGAGCGCCATAGAGGGCATGAAGGGCGGGGCCTACGACTACCTCATGAAGCCCTGCGAGATGGACCTGTTGATGGCCAAGGTGGGCGAGGCCGTGGCCAAGAAGCGGGCCCATGAGGCCAAGATTCTGGACGCGCGGGTGCGCATGCACGCGCTCCGGCGGGAAACCTAGGAGGCGGGTCATGCGGGGCCAAGGCGCCGAGGGAATCAGGATTCTGCTGGTGGACGACGAGCCGGGCTATCTGGAGGTGCTGGAAAAGCGCATGACCCGGCGCGGCTTGCAGGTCGTATCGGCCGGCAGCGGCAGCGAGGCCATCCGGCAAGCGCGGGCCCAGAGCTTCGATGTGGCGGTGGTGGACCTGAAGATGGAGGACATGGACGGCATCGAGGTCCTCAAGGTCCTGAAGGTGATGGACCCCTCCATGGCGGTAATCATCCTCACCGGCCACGGTTCGGAGCAGGCGGCGCGGGAAGGCACCGCCCTGGGCGCCTTCGACTACCTGACCAAGCCCTGCGAACTGCGCGACCTCTTGGCCTGCATTCATGCCTCGCAAAAGAGCTAGGCCCTCTGGGTCTGAGATCAGACACAACCCTGGCTAGGGAAGCGGAAGGGAAAACGAAATGAAGTTCTTACAAGGGCTGGGACAGTTCATGGTGGCCGGGGCCCAGGCGCACGCGCGCTGGGAGATCGCCACCGCCCGGACCATCATGGGCGACAAGAAAAGACTTATCATCCTGGGGCTGATGCTTTTGCCCGCCATCCTGGGCGGCATCGCCTTTGCCGACGAGATCGCCAGCAGCCTGCCCGACGTGCTGGGCGGCAAGAAGGCCTACAGCCCCGCCTTTTATTCCACGGGCATATTCATCGCCTCCATCCTCATCGGCCTGTGCGCCGGGCTCATCACCGGCTGCATCGGCGCCGGCGGCGGCTTCATCATCGCCCCGGCCCTGATGAGCGCGGGCATCAAGGGCATCCTGGCGGTGGGCACCGATTTGTTCCACATCTTCGCCAAGGCCATCATGGGCAGCGTGATCCACCGCAAGCTGGGCAACGTATCGGTGGCCCTGGCGGCCACCTTCCTCATAGGGGCCATCGGCGGGGCCACCTGCGGCGGCCTGATAAACCGGGTGCTCTACGAGATCAACCCGGTGCTCTCCGACGCCTTCATCACCACGGTCTACGCCATCATGCTGGGCGGGCTGGGCTTTTATGCCCTGGGCGATTTCTTAAAGTGCCGCAAGAGCGCCGAGGCCTGCGAGCTGCCCCACGGCGGCAAGACCGAGGGCGCCGACCTGGGCAGCCTGCCCAAGAAGCTACAGGGCATGAACCTGCCCCCCATGGTGCGCTTCGACCAGAGCCTGGTGCCCGGCGGCCGGGCCATCAGCGCCTGGTTCCTGATCATCAGCGGCTTCGTGGTGGGCCTGGCCGCGGGCATCATGGGCGTGGGCGGCGGTTTCCTGACCTTCCCCATCTTCGTCTACACCCTGGGCGTGAGCTCCATGACCACGGTGGGCACCGACATCTTCCAGATCGTGTTCACCGCCGGATTCGCGGCCGTCAGCCAATACGCCATCTACGGCTTCATCTTCTACACCCTGGCCATGGGCATGCTCATCGGATCCCTGCTGGGTATCCAGGTGGGGGCCATGGTCACCAAGGTGGTGCCCGGCGTGACCATCCGCGGCTTCTACGCCATGGCCGTCTTGGCGGGCTTCATGAACCGCATCTTCGCCCTGCCGGGCAAGCTGGTGGAGATGGAGGTGTTCTACCTGCCCCCCACGGTGGTGACCGTTCTGGACCAAATCGGCATATGGTCGTTCTTCGTGGTGATCGGCGGCTTCGCGGCCTGGGTGATCGGAACCTTCTTTAAGAACACCAGCGCCCTGCGCTCGGCCCATCCGGCCGGTGGGGCCATGGGCGAGGAGGTGATCTGATGAGCGCCAAGAACAACAAGGGCAAGCTGGCGATTGGTATGATCATGACCGCGGTGTTCGCGGTGGTGCTGGTTATCTTCTTCATGCCGGTGTTCAACGGCCACAACGGCTTGAACTACCTCGACCAGCTCTACAACTCCATCTCCAAGGGCTCGGCTTATTACATTCCCGAGCTGAGCCAGGACGCGGCCAAGTACAACGGGGCCAAGCTGGAGGTGACCCTGGACCTGGGCGACAAGGGGGCGGCCGCGCGGGCGGCGCTGCTGTTCGCCGGGGCCGGGGCCACGGCCGCTCCGGACGGGGCCAAGCTGAAGGTGTCGGGCGATCTGGGCAAGGTGTTCACCTCGTCCCTGGCCGACAGCGACGCCATGTTTCACAACCAGGGGGACAAGCTCAGCGCCCGCTACCAGGGCAAGGACCCCAAGCTGATGCTCTACACCTGGTGGACCGCCTACAAGGCGCTGGAGAAGGCGCTCAACCGCCAAGAGGCATTCGGCCAGGCCAAGTTCGCGGGGACGGTGCAGGCCAAGGCGGTGGAGATGAGCTACAACTACTACGGCATCGAGCCCCAGAGCATCGGCGACAAGTGGCTGATCGTGGTGCTCTCCCTGCTGTTCTACGTGATCTACACTCTTTGGTACGGCTACGGAGTCATGTACCTGTTCGAAGGCACCGGCTATCAGCTGGAGCACTGAAACCGCGGCCGGGCCGTCCGCCCGGGCGGCCCGGCCTTTGCTTGGCGCTTTGCGAGGAACTTAACCTATAATTAGCCATGCCCGATGAAAATCCCATAAGCGTCCTTCTGGTGGACGACGAGGAGGCCTTCCGCGAGGCCCTGGCCCGGCGTCTGGCCCGCAAGGGCCTGAGCGTGGTCACCGCCCCGGGCGGGGTGCCGGCCCTGGAGCGCCTGAGCGGCCCGCCGGTGGACGTGGTGGTGCTGGACGTGAAGATGCCGGACCTGGACGGCCTTAGCGTGCTGGCCCAGATCAAGCAGGCCTGGCCCCTGACCGAGGTGATTATGCTCAGCGGCCACGCCGACCTGCCCACCTCCATCACCGGCCTGGAAAACGGGGCGTTCGACTACATGCTCAAGCCCACCCCCCTGGACGAGCTTCTGGACAAGATAAGGGACGCCTGGGAAAAGAAGGCGGTGGCCGAAAAGAAGATAGCCGCCCTTCGGGCCTCCGCGCCCGGGGCCTAGGCAGGCGAGGGAGCCATGGCCGGATGGTGGCAAAAGCTCCGGCGGCTGGTGAGGGAGGATGAACCCCCGGCCGACGAGGCCGGCCTGAGCGAGGAGTTCAAGGCCCGCTACCTGAGCTTTCGCAAGCTCCTGGCGGCCAACAACAAGGCCTTGGAGCTCATGGCCGAGATGGAGGCCGCCGCCGGCGGGGGCCGCGTGTTCGGCATGTCTTTCCTGCGCGCGCGGGCCACCGCCCTGGGGGTGAGCGTGTTCACCATGGCCTCCCAGTTGGAGCGCCTGGCTCCGGGCAAGTATCCCGGCCTGCTGCCCCGCCTCAAGCAGATTCAGAATCGCCTGGAAGATATCCTGGCCCCGGCGGAGGCGCCGGACGGGGATGATTTGGTGTTGCCCCTGGCCGGCCTGGACCAGCGGCGGGCCGACGAGGCCGGGGCCAAGATGGCCAACCTGGGCGAGATGCGAAACCGCCTGGGCCTTCGGGTGCCGCCGGGGTTCGTGATCACCGCCGCGGCCTGGCGGCTGCTGTTGGAGTCGTCCAGGCTGGGCGAGGAGATCTGGCGGCTGCAACAGGCGGCGGACATGGAGAACGCGGCCGAGCTGTTCACCCTGAGCAGCCGCTTGCGCCAGCTCATCGTGCAGGCGCCCCTGCCCCCGGCCCTGGAGGAGGCCCTGGAGCGGGCCTACGCCTCCCTGGCCCAGGAGGCGGGCGGGCCGGTGAGGGTGTCGCTGCGCTCCAGCGCCATCGGCGAGGACAGCGCCGAGGCCTCCTTCGCCGGGCAATACGCCACCCAGCTAAACGTGGCTCCCGAGTTTTTGGCCTCCACCTACCAGGAGGTGGCGGCCAGCTTTTTCAACCCCCAGGCCATGCACTACCGCCTGATGCGCGGCCTGCGCGACGACCAGCTGGCCATGGCCGTGGGCTGTTTGGCCATGGTGGGCGGGGTCAGCGGCGGGGTGGCCTACAGCGTCAACCCCCTGGACCCGGCCGACCGATCGGTGCACCTGACCGCCGCCTGGGGACTGCCCCGCATGGTGGTGGACGGCGAGGCCGCGGGCGACCGCTTCGTGCTCAGCCGGGAGGAGCCGCCGGGGGTGCTTGTCCGGGTGGTGGAGGACAAGCAGAGCGAGCTGGTCTGCCGGGCCGAGGAGGGGGTGTGCCGCCTGGAGCTGACCGGCGAGCGGGCCGGTCAGCCCTGCCTGAGCGATGAGCAGGCAGTGGAGGTGGCCCGGGCCGCCCTCGAGCTGGAGGCGCACTACGGCGCGCCCCAGGACGTGGAGTGGGCCTATGACCAGCAGGGGAGGCTGGTGCTGTTGCAGTGCCGCCCCCTGCGCCCGGCCGAGAGCGGCCACGCCGCCCCGGCATCGGCCACCCCCGGCGGCTCCCGGCCCGAGCCCCTGCTGGGCGGCGGGGTAACCGCCAGCCCTGGCTCCGGGGCCGGTCCGGTGCACTGGGTGGCCAAGGACGCCGACGCCTTGACCTTCCCTCCCGGCGCGGTGCTGGCCCTGTCGCGGCCCTCGCCCCGCTGGGCGGTGCTGGCCGGGAAAGCCTCGGCCTTGGTCTCGGCCCGGGGCGGAGCGGCCGGGCACCTGGCCACGGTGTGCCGCGAGTACGGAGTGCCCGCCTTGTTCAGCCTGGGACCGGATCTGGAGCGCCTGGAGCAGGGGGCCGAGGTAACGGTGGACGCCTCGGGACGGGCCGTCTATCCCGGCCGGGTGGAGGGACTGGACAGCGGCGGGACGGATCGCCCCGGCCTGCTGGCCCACAGCCCGGTGCGCCGTTTGCTGGGATCGGCCCTGGAGGTGATCGTCCCCCTGACCCTGCTGGACCCCGACTCCACCGAATTCGAGCCCCAACGGGCCCAAAGCCTGCACGACATCACCCGCTTTTGCCACGAGAAGAGCGTGAAGGAGATGTTCGCCTTTGGCAAGGAGCACCGCTTCCCGCGCCGGGCGGCCAAGCAGCTCTACTACAAGGTGCCCATGCAATGGTGGGTGCTGGATCTGGAGGACGGCCTGGCCCACGAGGTGAGCGGCAAGTACGTCAAGCTGGAGGACATCGCCTGCACGCCCATGCTGGCGGTGTGGGAGGGCATGACCGCCATCCCCTGGGAAGGCCCCCCGGCGATGAGCGGGCGGGGCCTGGCCTCGGTGCTCTTCGAGGCCACGGCCAACCCCAACCTGACCACCGGGGTCAAGACCCGCTACGCCAACCGCAACTACTTCATGATCGCCCGCCACTTCATGAACTTGCAGTCGCGCTTCGGTTTCCACTTCTGCGCGGTGGAGGCCCTGGCCGGGCCCCGGCGGCGGGAGAACTACCTGAGTTTCTCCTTCAAGGGCGGAGCGGCCGACAGCGCCCGGCGTCTGGCCCGGGTGCGTTTCGTGGGCGAGATTCTGCAGGCGCGGGGGTTCGCCCTGGAGATGAGCGAGGACAACCTGCGGGCCCGGGTGGAGCGGGCCGCGCAGGAGAGCATCCTCGATGCGGTCAAGGTGGTGGGCTATCTGCTCATGCACACCCGCCAGCTGGACATGGTCATGGCCGATCCGCGCAGCGTGGCCTATTACCGCGAAAAGATCGAAAAGGACCTGGACCGCCTGGCGGCCGGGGAGGCGGCCCCGGCGGCCTGAAGCCGGACTAGGCCAGGCGCTTTAGCGTCGCCTCGGCCTGCTCCATGACCGAGCCCACCAGCTCGGCGATGGTGGGGGTGGACTTGCTGCTGCCCACCACCTGTCCGCAGGCCATGATGGCGTCCGGATCGCCGCTGAGCCAGGAGCTCTTGGTGCGCTGGCCGCTGATGTAGGGCAGCAACTCCTCAAGGCCGGCCCCCTTCTCCTCCAGGGCCAGCACCTGGCGGGCCCAGTCGTTGTCCAACACCCGCACTCCGCTGCCGATGCTCTGCTGCACGATGAGGGTCTGGTCCGAGGCCGCCGCCATGAGGCGCTCTTTGATGTCCGGATGCACCGGGCACTCCTCGGTGTTCAAAAAGCGGGTGCCCATGAGCACCGCGTCCGCGCCCAAGGCCAGCCCGGCCACCAGGGTGCGGCCGTCGCAGAAGCCGCCCCCCACGATTACCGGAACCTCCAGGGCGGCGGTGACCTGGGGGGCCAGGACCATGGTGGTCACCTGGTCCATGCTGGGGTGGCCGCCGCACTCGGCCCCCACCACGGCCACGATGTCCACCCCCAGCTTTTGGGCCTTGAGAGCGTCGCGCAGGCGGGCGCACTTGTGCAGGTGCAGCATGCCGGCCTGTTGGATGCGGGGGCGGTGGGGCTCGGGGCTGCGCCCGGCGGTCTCCACCAGCTTCACCCCGGCCTCGGCCAGGATGTCCAGAGCCTGGTCCACGGCCACGGCCGAGTGCCCCGGGAACAGCGACACGTTCACCCCGAAGGGCTGGTCGGTGAGGCCGCGCAGCTTGGCGATCTCGTCCTTGAGAGCCTGGGCGTCCGGGTACATGGCCGAGGCCAGGCAGGCCAGCACGCCCGCGTTGGCCGCGGCGGCCACGAACTCGGCGTTGGACAGCCACATCATGGTGCCGCACTGGAGGGGGTGCTTGATCCCCAGCATCTCGGTTAGGCGGGTCTGAAACATCTCACTGCTCCCTGTGGTTTTCCTGGGCCCGGCGGCTCAGTTGGTGGTGCACTGTTTGGGCCCGGGCCATTACCCCGGGCTCCACCGGCGGGTGCTCATGTCGGGTGGAGGGCTTCACCCGGGCGAAGAAGGGCTCCAGCTGGGCCTGTTCCAATTCAAGCACCGGGGCCAGCTCCTCCAAGCAGGCGGCCGGTTCCCGGCAGAAACGGTCGTAGTCCAGTAGCACGATCTGGTCCAGGTGGCGCTCCAACACGTAGGCGTACACGCAGGCCCAGTAGCGCACCCAGTAGGAGAAGTCGTCCAGTTCCTCCGGGTTTTCGGGCAGGCAGCCCGGCCCCAGGCCAAAGGGCTTTAGGTTGGCCCCGAACTCGTGGTGCCCCAGCCAGTTCATGTAGCGCAGGGAGAAGGGGTCCTCGCGGTGCATGGTTATAAAGCGCTGGTGCTGGGCCATGAGCGACTTGGCGTGATCCAGGGGATTGCGAAAAGGCACCAGGATCACCGCCTGGGGAAAGGCCCGCTTGAGGGCGTCGATGCGCAGCAGGTTGGAGTTGTTCTTGGCCAGATAGCGCAGGGGCGCGGCGCCCGAATCCTTGGCGATCACGTTGGCCACGTAGCGGCGGTAGTCCAACAGCACTTCGCGGGGCGGCTGGTGGGGCGTCAGACGGTCGGCCTGCACGTAGCCGCCCTGGTCAAAGGTCATCCAGAAGATTTCCTCGAACGCTTCGGGGCTGTCGTAGTTGACCAGCAACCGGTCGCCGTGGGCCCGCTCCTTTAGCTCGGCGTCGCGGCGCTGCCCGGCCGAGAGGCCCTTCCATAGGTTGGGCGCGGTGACAAAGGGCATGTCGCGGTAGGTCAGGGTGGCGAAGCGGCGGCTGGCGTATATGGCCTCCAACAGGATGGTGGTGCCCGCCCTGGCCAGCCCGGCCACGTACACCGGTGGGCCCGGCGGCTTGGGCAGGCCCCGGCGCTCACGGATGGAGCAGTCGGCCTCAAAGGCCGCCTTGCGCACCAGCTTGCTGTCCAGGGCCAAATGGTGCAACAGCTTGGAGCCCAGGTGATAGTCCCCGCCGCCCTGGGGGCCGGCCTTCACGCGCAGCAGGGCGTAGGCCACGCCCAGGATGGCGGCGATGACTTGGGTGGCCGGGTCCAGCAGCCGCCCGGCCGCCGCGCCCCAGCCTCCCAAAAACCACATGCCCACCACGCAAAAGGCCAGGGCGAAGCCCCCGGCCATCAGGGCCAGGTAGAGCAGGTTGAGCAGGCTGGCGACCATGATGCCCCCGGCGTAGCGGGGCAGCACTTTTTCTTTCCAGTGGTCGGAGATGCGCTTGGATGAGGCCAGGCGCATGGCCTGGCGGCTGGAGGCGGCCAGGCGCCGCAGGTTGGAGGCCAGGGGCAGGGCGCGGGCCAACTCCACCAACACCACCACCCCGGGCAGGGCGGCGCAGGCCAGCAGGGCCCAATCAGTCCAGGGGGTCATCTTCTCCGGCGGGGGGCTTTTTCTTGCCCAGGCCGAACATGCGCTTGATGGGGTACCAGAACACGGCCATGGCGGCCAGAAGGATGGAGAAGATCACCCCGGCGATGGCTCCCAAGGCCCCCAGGCCCAGACCGGGGCCCACATAGGCCTGGGCTTGGCCCACGGGCAGGAGCAACAGGATGGCCAGGACCAGCAGGGCTAGGGGCATTTGGGCAACTCCTCGAAATAATCCAGCGGCAGGCCCACCGCCTCGGAGAGGTTCAACAGGCGGCCTTTATCATCGTACACATTGAGCAGCTCGAAGACCACCTCGCCCTCCGGGCTCACCTCGAACACCCGCCCCTGCTGGGACGAGGTGATCAGCAGGCCCCCGCCGGGCAGCACCTGGTGCTTGCCCTGGATGTGGCTGTAAAAGCCGTACTGCTTGCCGTCCAGGCGCGCCCGGCTCTCGTAGGTCTTGGGGTCCACGGCCACGATGCTGGACCAGTCGCGGTGCATGTTGTTGTTGTAGATGGTGATGGTCCCGTCCGGGCTCCAGTCCGGGTCGTGCTGCCGCCGTACCATGCCCCCGCGCCACCACTTAACCTTCAAGGTGGCGGGGTCGACCACCAGCACCAGGTTGAGCGAGCGCATGGAAAGCAGCAAATCGCCGGGCTTGAACTGGGGGAAGGCCGCCGCCAGGGACCGGGGCAGGGGCTCGGCGTCGTTGGGGTGCCAGGGGCCGCCCCCGTCCTCCACCCACTCGGAGTGGTCCTCCCGGTCCATCTGGCGCACCCCGAAGATGTCCAGCTCCGGGTTGGCCGCCACCAGCTTGCTCATGGGGATGGCCTTGACCACCTCGCCGCTGGCCTGGCTTATCTGCAACAGGCACTTGTGGGAGCCGGGCTGGCCGGGGGTGGGGCCCCACACCCACAGGGTGCCGTCGTCGCCCAGGGTGATGGAGTGGTGGAAGTGGCCCTGGAGCCGCCAGATGATGTTGCCGCACCAGCCGTACTTGGTCAGGCAGGAGCCGTTGTCAAAGCCCACGTAGATGGAGCCCTGGCGGTCCACCGCAAAGCCGTGGGGAAACACGTTGGTGTCGGGCCGGTGCTCCCAGGCCACGTCCTCCTGGCTCACCTCCCAGATGTGGCGCACTTTGCCCTCCGGGCCCAGGAGCACCGCGGCGTAGCGCCTGTCCTTGAAATCAAAGGCCCCGAACACCACCCGCAGGGACGGGGGAGCCTCGGGCGCCAAAAATATCTTGGGGGGCAGGCGGCGGCCGCGCAGGGGCAGGCCGGTCAGGTTGCGGTAGGCCCGGTCCGAGGGGGGGCGGTACTTGGTGGTCACCAGGTGCCGCGCCGGGGTGATGTCCAGGTCGTTGGCCAGCTTTTGGTTCAGGCTGGCCCCGCCCTCGCCGGTGAACCAGGCCTCGATGGAACTCACCAGGGGATAGGGCCAGTTGTGGCTGGCGTACACGTAGAGACCGGCCACGAAGCCGGCCAGGAGCGCCAGCCAGGCCAGGGCCGTCCCGCGCCACAAAGAGGCCCGCCCCAGGCAGGGCCACACCCGGGCCGCCCACCAGCCCCAGAAGTCGCGGCCCATGCGGCGGGCCAGCCAGGCGATCCCCTCGCCCAGCAGCCACAGGGCCAGTGCGCCCCCGGCCAGCCCGGCCAGGATGCGCGTCCCGGCCTGGTCCCAGCCGTGGTTGCCCAGCCAGACGAGCTGGACCACCAGGCCGATCAGGGCCCCCAACAGGGCCAGGGGAAGACGTGAGCGCGGGAAATTCATGGCTAGGGGTGCGACCTCCACCGCAGGGCCCGGCTTGCGGGCCAACTACCCAGCTAATCTATCACTTGTATTGGCCACCGCAAAGCGGGACGGCTCCGGGAAGCGCTTCCTCCCAAAAAACAGGCCCCGCCGCGTGGCGGGGCCCGTGTTGTTGATTGACCAGGGGGTTAGGCTTGCTCCTCCTGGTCCTTGACCAGGGCCAGGCGGGGGGCGGCCATCTTGATGCCCTCGGCCGTGAGCTTGTCGTCGATCAGCTCGTTGATGGCCCACTTGCCCACGATGGCGTGCTTGCGGGCCACCCAGAAGCGGGCCTGCATCTCGCGGTAATTGGGCGAGAACCGGGCCACCACCACCTTGGGGGCGGGCTTTTCCAGCACCCGTTCGTCGTCCTTGAGCACCGCCATCACCGCCGCCTTCACCTTGGCCAGCTCCTGGTCATAGGGGATGAAGAAGTCGACGTCCACCCTCCGGCTGGGCTTGGAGCTGAAGTTGACCACTTGGTTGTTCATCACCCTGTGGATGGGGATGAAGATGGTCTTGCCGTCAAAGGTGCGCAACTGGGTGTACATGATGGAGATGGCCTCCACATTGCCCACCTTGCCGTCTATGCCCACGGTGTCGCCCTTTTTAAAGGGCAGGCGCGGGATGTAGGGCTTGGCGATGATGTAGGTGGCCAGCAGCAGCATGAGGATCACCACGATGGTGCGGAACAAAAGCACGCCCGGGAAGCCCAGCAGGTTGAGCACCACCAGGGCGCCCACGAACAGAACCAGCAAATGCAGGGCGGTCACCGACATGGCCGCGCGCCGCTCGGGCAGGCCCATGCGCATCAGGAAGTTGGCCAAAAGCCTGCCCAGGAAGATGCTCACAAAGAGCACCAACACCAGCAGGATGATGGCCTTGACCACGATGGGGCCGAACTGGTCCCCCACGGCGCTTATCTGGTTGATATAGGCATGCATCGAATCCATGGCCGCCTCCCGAGGGGTGAGCAAGGGCAAGGTGCTGAATCCCGCCCCGGCGGCGAAACCGGGGCGGGACCCAATTCTAAGCCTAATTTATCATGTTTCAGTCGGATATTTCGGTCCTTTTTGTCCGGGCCTCGGCCCGGGCCTTACCAGCGGGGACACCAGGCCCGGTAGAAGTTGGCCAAGGCGATGGCCACCCCCCGGGCGTAAGGCCCGCCCGCTATGCGCTGGCCTCCGCCGGGCGAGCGCTTGGCCGCGTAATAGTCCCAGGAGCGGGTGCGCTGGTATTTCTGGCAGCCCACAAAGGCCCGGAACATTTTGCAGCCTCGACATGGGCATTCTCTCCGGAGGCCGCGCAAACGGGTTGTATAGTTATATAGAGGAAGTGGGCAGGCAACGGGGAGCGTATTGAACCAGTGGCAGCCTCCACACCAGTCACGATCGCTTGCGGACCGCCCACGAGGCCCTAATCCGGCATTATATAATGATAGTGCCGGAGTCCAGGGCTTACAGGCGCGCGGGGGGGCGGATTTTGGGCATATGCCGCCGAATTGGCTTCATTGTCTGTGTCCCTGGGGAGTTGCATCGTATATAATTGCGCCCATGTGGGTTCGGGCCCGGGCAGGCTCTCCGGTGCGCGGGCCATGCGAAAATTGGGATGAAGCCGGCACTGCCCCTGGTGCGTCCGGGGCGGAGACACATGACAACTGCTAGCAAATTAAAGATGTTGCGATACGCGGCTCCGCTGGTGTGCGCCCTGGCCCTGTGCCTGGCCTCTCCGGCCGCGGCCAAGGGCCCCCAGAAAGACCCCGCCCAGATGCCCACGGTCACCGTGCTCAAGGTGCCGGAAGAAGAGGTCAATCCGGCGGCCGAGTTCGTGGGCCGGGTGGAGGCCATCCAGGCGGTGGACCTCAAGGTGCGGGTGGAGGGCTACATCTCCAAGGTGGCCTTCAACGAGGGCGCGGCGGTGAAAAAGGGCGAGCTGCTCTTTCTCATAGACCAGGCCCCCTACCGGGCCCAGGTCAACGAAGCCAAGGCCAAGGTGGCCCTGGCCCAGGCCACCCTGGACAAGGCCCAGCGCTACATCAAACGCCTCAAGTCGGTGCGGGCCGGCGGGGTGGCGGCCACGGACATGGACAACGCCCTGGCCGCCCAGCAGACCGCCCGGGCCCAGCTCCAGGAGGCCAGGGCCAGCCTGGAGCAGGCCGAGATCAACCTGGGCTACACCACCATCACCGCCCCCATCTCCGGGCGCATCGGCCGGGCCGCCTTTACGGTGGGCAACCTGGTGGGCCCCAACTCCGGGGCCCTGGCCCGCCTGGTGCAGCTCAACCCCATCCGGGTGGTGTGGTCCATCAGTGAAAACGAGTTCGTGACCGCCAAGCTCAAGGCGCTGGAAAATCCCGGCCCGGCCCAGGGCCAGCTGGTGCCCCGCCTCAAGCTGCCCAACGGCCGCATGTACGGCCCCACCGGCAAGCTGGACTTCACCGATCCCCAGGTGGACCCGGGCACCGGCACCATCGCGGTGCGGGCGGTGTTCGCCAACACCGACGGGGTGCTCCTGCCCGGCCAGTACGTCACGGTGCTCATCAGCCACCAACAGCCCCGCCTCATGCCCGTGGTGCCCCAGTCGGCGGTGCTGGAGGACCGGGAGGGGCTCTACGTGCTGGTGGTCGACCGGGGCAACCGGGTGCGCGCCCGCCGCATAGCCCGGGGCCCGGAGGTGGGCACCGGCTGGGCGGTGGAATCCGGCCTGCAGCCGGGCGAGACCATCATCGTGCACGGCCTGCAAAAGGCCCGGCCCGGACAAGAGGTCCGGACCGTGACCTCAGATCAGTAGCCGGGCCGCTCCATGATCAGTGGCGTATTCATAGACCGGCCCCGCCTGGCCATCGTCATCGCGGTGGTCATCACCCTGGGCGGCATCCTGGCCCTGTTCTCCATCCCGGTGGCCCACTATCCCCGCATCACCCCGCCGGAGATCCGGGTGGGGGCCACCTATCCCGGAGCCAACGCCGAGGTGTTGGCCAACAGCGTGGCCGCGCCCATCGAAGCGGCGGTCAACGGGGTGGAGAACATGATCTACATGTCCTCCACCTGCTCCAATGCGGGCCAGTACCGGCTCAGCGTGTATTTCGAGGTGGGCACCGACCCGGCCATCGCCCAGGTGAACGTGCAGAACCGGGTGCAGCAGGCCCTGTCCTCCCTGCCCGGCGAAGTGGTCAGCCAGGGGGTGGAGGTGCGGGCGCGCTCCTCCGACATCCTGGGGGTGATCAACTTCTTCTCGCCCGACGGCACCCATGACAGCCTGTATCTGAGCAACTACGTCAGCATCAACGTCAAGGACGCCCTGGCCCGGGTGAAGGGTGTGAGCGAGGCGCGGGTCTTCGGGGCCCTGGACTACAGCATGCGCATCTGGATGGACCCCCGGCGGCTCACCGCCCTGGGGCTCACCGCCCAGGACGTGATCGCGGCCATTCAGCAGCAGAACGTGCAGGCCGTGGCCGGGTCCATCGGCACCGCTCCCTCGTCCAACCAGCAGCAGGTGCAATACACCCTCAGGGCCGACGGCCGCCTGCGCACCCCCCAGGAGTTCATGAACATCATCGTGCGCTCCAACGATGCCGGTGGGCTGGTGCGGGTGGGCGACATCGCCAAGGTGGAGCTGGGGGCCGAGTCCTACGGCCGCTTCTCCACCCTCAACGGCGCGCCCTCGCTGGCCATGGGGGTGTACCAGACCACCGGGTCCAACGCCCTGGATACCATCGAGGCGGTCAAGAAGGAGATGGAGCGCCTTTCCAAGCGCTTCCCCAAGGGCATCGAGTACCAGCTCACCTATGACACCACCCGCTACGTGCGCACCGCCATCAGCGAGATCATCACCACCCTGCTGATCACCTTCTGCCTGGTGGTGGCGGTCACCTTCCTGTTCTTGCAGGACTGGCGGGCCACCCTGATCCCCTCCCTGACCATCCCGGTGTCGCTCATCGGCACCATGGCCCTGCTGTTGGCCATGGGCAACAGCATCAACACCCTGACCCTGTTCGCCCTGGTTTTGTCCATCGGCCTGGTGGTGGACGACGCCATCGTGGTCACCGAAAACGTGCAGCGGGTGATGAGCGAGGACAACCTGCCCGCCCGGGAGGCCACCCGCAAGGCCATGGCCCAGGTCACCGGGCCGGTGATCGCCACCACCCTGGTGCTCTTGGCCGTGTTCGTGCCGGTGGCCTTTTTGCCCGGCATCACCGGCAAGCTCTACCAGGAGTTCGCGGTCACCATCTCCACCGCGGTGGTGCTCTCCAGCGTCAACGCCCTCACCCTGTCCCCGGCCCTGTGCGCCGCCATGCTCAGGCCGCCCCGGACGATCCGGCGGGGGCCCCTGGCCTGGTTCAGCCGGGTGCTCTATGCCTCCCGCGACGGCTACGTGGCCGCCTCCTCCTGGCTGGTGCGCCGCTTGGCCGTGGCCGGTCTGATCCTGGTGCTGGTCTCGGCGGCGGCCTACCTCCTGTTTGTCTCCCGCCCCACCAGCTTCCTCCCCAAAGAGGATCAGGGCGTGTTCTACGTGAACGTGCAGCTGCCCGATTCCGCCTCCCTGGAGCGCACCCGCAAGGTCATGGAGCGGGTCACCGGCATGGTGGGCCAGATCGACGGGGTGGCCAACATCATCGCCATCAGCGGCCTGAGCTTCATCAGCGGCACCAACGAAAACGTGGGCATCGCCATCTGCGTGCTCAAGCCCTGGGACCAGCGCACCACCCCGGAGACCCGCCTGGAGGGCCTGTTGCCCATCGTGCGCTCCCGCCTGGCCTCCATCCCCTCGGCCGAGCTGTTCGTGTTTTCGCCGCCGGCCATCCGGGGCCTGGGGCGCACCGGCGGCTTCGACTTCAGGCTACAGGCCATCGGCAACCAGACCCCGGCCGAGCTGGGGGCGGCCACCCGGGCCCTGGTGTTGGCGGCCAACCAGGACCCGCGCCTCAGGGAGGTCTTCACCACCTACTCGGCCGATGTGCCCCAGATCTTCGTGGACATCGACCGCACCAAGGCCGAGTCGCTCAAGGTGCCCCTGAAGAACATCTTCGCCACCTTGCAGGCCCAGTTGGGCTCGCGCTATGTCAACGACTTCAACCTGTTCAACCGGGTGTTCAAGGTAAAGGTGCAGGCGGCCCAGCCCTTCCGCGACGCGGCCGAGGACATCCACCAGCTCTACGTGCGCAGTGAAACCGGCAAGATGGTGCCGCTCAGGAGCCTGGTCAGGCTCTCCAAGGTGCTGGGGCCCCAGGTCATCACCCGCTACAACCAGTTCCCCACCTCCCAGATCGACGGCGAGGCGGCCGCGGGGCTCAGCTCCGGCGAGGCCATGGAGGCCATGGAGCAGGTGGCCGACAAGACCCTGCCCGCGGACTATGCCTACGAGTGGAGCGGCCTGTCCTACCAGGAGCGCCAGAGCAGCGGCCAGGCGCCCATCATGCTCATGCTGGCCTTTTTCTTCGGCTATCTGTTCCTGGTGGCCCAGTACGAATCCTGGACCATCCCCCTGGCGGTGATTGCCGCCATCAGCGTGGCCTCCTGTGGGGCCCTGTTCGGCCTGTGGCTGGCCGGGCTCTCCTTGAGCATCTACGCCCAGATCGGACTGGTGCTCCTGGTGGCCCTGGCCTCCAAGAACGGCATCCTCATCGTGGAGTTCGCCAAGACCGCCCGCGAGTCGGGCATATCCATCCCCGAGGCGGCCGCGACCGGGGCCCGGGTGCGCTACCGCGCGGTCTTGATGACCGCCTTCAGCTTCATCATGGGGGTGTTCCCCCTGGTGGTGGCCTCCGGGGCCGGGGCGGCCAGCCGCCAGGCCATCGGCACCACCGTGTTCTCGGGCATGCTGGCCTCCACCCTGGTGGGCATCTTCATCATCCCGCCCCTGTTCGCCGCCTTCCAGCGCCTGCGCGAGTGGCTTAAAGGCGGCAAGGACAAGCCTGATGCGGCCTCCCAGGTATAAGGCCCCGCGCGGTTGGCTGGCCGCCCTGGCCCTGGCCGGGCTGGTGGGCCTGGCCGGTTGCGCGCCGGTGGGGCCGGACTATTCCCCGCCCCATGCCGAGGCCCCGCCCACCTGGCACAGCCAGCTCAGCGACGGGGTGAGCCCGGCCCATCCCGAGGCCCGCACCCTGGCCCGCTGGTGGCAAAAACTGGGCGATCCCACCCTCAGCGCCCTGGTCAAGCAGGCGGTGGCCGGCAACCTGGCCCTCAAGCAGGCCCAGGCCCGGGTGCGCCAGGCCCGGGCCCTGCGCGGGGTCACCTCGGCCGGGCTCTATCCCCAGGTGGACGCCGCCGGAGTGGCCGAGTGGGGCCGCACCAGCGAGGCCACGGGCACCGGCTCCATTGACGAGTATTACGCGGTGGGCTTTGACGCCACCTGGGAGGTCGACATCTTCGGCGGGGTGCGGCGCTCGGTGGAGGCGGCCCAGGCCCAGCTGGAGGCCAGCCAGGCCAACCTGCGCGACACCCTGGTCTCCCTGGTGGCCGAGGTGGCCCTGAACTACACCGAGGCCCGCACCTACCAGGAGCGCCTGGCCGTGGCGAGCGCCAACCTCAAGGCCCAGGAGAACACCTACTCCTACATCTCCTCGCGCCACGAGGCCGGGCTGGTAAACCGCCTGGCCCTGGAGCAGGCCCGCTACAACCTGGCCAACACCCGCTCGCGCATCCCCAGCCTGCGGGCCGGGCTGGACGCCTCGCTCAACCGCCTGGCCGTGTTGCTGGGCCAGACCCCGGGCCGCCTGCACGCCCTCATGGCCAAGCCTCGGCCGGTGCCGGTGCCCCCGGCCTCCATCGCGGTGGGCATCCCGGCCCAGGCCCTAAGGCGGCGGCCGGACATCCGCCGGGCCGAGCGCAACCTGGCCGCCCAGACCGCCCGGGTGGGGGTGGCCACGGCCGAGCTCTATCCCAAGTTCCGCCTGGCCGGCACCATCGGCCTGGAGGGGATCAAGGGCTCTGATCTGAGCACCGCGGGCAACCTCATCTGGGGCATCTTGCCCAGCTTCTCCTGGAACATCTTCAACGCCGGGGCGGTGCGGGCCCGCATCGCCGCCCAGGAGGCGGTGCAGGAAGAAGCCATGCTGACCTACCAGGCCACGGTGCTCACCGCCCTGGAGGAGGTGGAGAACGCGCTCACCGGCTACGCCCAGGAGCAGCGCCGCCGCGAGGCCCTGCGCCAGGCGGTACAGGCGGCCAAGGAGGCCGAGGGTCTGAGCCAAGACCTGTTCCAGGCGGGGCTGAACAACTTCGACAGCGTGCTGGACGCCCAACGCTCCCTGCTCACCTTCCAGGACCAGTTGGCCATCAGCGACGGGGTGGTCACCGCCCGGCTCATCTCCCTGTACAAGGCCCTGGGCGGCGGCTGGGGAGCCCAGCCCCCGGCCCCGGCCAAGCCTCCCCGGGCGGCGCGTCCGGCCTCGGCTCCCTGAGCCCCGCGCTTGACAGGGCTCACCGGCCCGATAACCTTGTCTTTACAGTTGTTAATCAGCGCTCGGACCCATGGGCGCGCCGGTGGCAAGGCATGAACCTAAGCTTCGACAAAATGGCCCCCTTGCGGCAGCTTTTGGAGTCGGCCCACAACGGGGTGGTGGTTGTGGACCGCCAGGGCTTCGTAGTGCTCTACAATCAGGCGGCCCGCACCATCGCCAACTTCGCGCACCACGAGATCCTGGGGCGGCACATCGGCGACGTGAGCCAAGAGGCCTGGGCCGAGATGAAGCAGATCATGAACACCGGCCTGCCCCACATCGGGCGCAAGGTGAAGCTGGGCGAATCCACCATCATCGCCAACCGCACCCCCATCCAGGACCAGGGAAACATCGTGGGGGTGCTGAGCATCTTTCAGGACTTCTCGGAGTACGAGAACCTGGCCGACCAGCTCGCCGCCTATAAAGAGGTCTCCGAGCAGCTCGACGTGATCATCGAGTCCTCCCATGACGGCCTGTGGATCAGCGACGCCTCGGGCGAGGTGATCAAGGTCAACGCGGCCTCGGCCAAGGGCACCGGGCTCAAGCCCGGCGAGCTGGTGGGGCGCAACGTGGAGGAATTGGTGGAGGAGGGCCTCTTCGACCGCTCGGCCACCCTGGAGGTGCTGGCCAGCCGGGCCCCGGTCACCTTCGTGCAAAACCAGCGCGACGGCGGGCAATGCCTGGTCACCGGCACCCCGGTGTTCAAAGAAAGCGGCGAGGTGCGCCTGGTGGTGATCAACGCCCGCGACCTCACCGAGCTCAACCGGTTGCAGGCCGAGCTGGAGGAGAGCCGCCTGCTCACCCAGCAGTACCGCAGCGAGCTCTCCCTGGTTCACCTTCACCAGGACCTGGCCTCCCAGGTGGTCATGCGCTCCCCGGTGATGATGCGCGCCTTTGACACCGCCATGCGGGTGGCCCAGGTGGACTCCAGCGTCCTGTTGGCCGGCGAGTCCGGGGTGGGCAAGGGGCTCTTCGCCCGCCTGATCCACGAGGCCTCGCCCCGCAAGGAGGGCCCCCTGGTGCGGGTGGACTGCGGCGGCATCCCGGCCAACCTCATCGAGGCCGAGCTTTTCGGCTATGAGCGGGGGGCCTTCACCGGCGCCCTGGAGAGCGGCAAGCTGGGCTACTTCGAACTGGCCCAGGGCGGCACCCTGCTTCTGGACGAGGTGGGCGAGCTGCCCATGAGCGTGCAGGCCAAACTGCTGCGCTTTTTGGAGGACAACGAGGTGGTGCGGGTGGGCTCCACCACCCCGCGGCGCATCGACGTGCGCATCATCGCGGCCACCAACCGCGAGCTGGACCGAATGGTGGCCGAGCACCAGTTCCGCCAGGACCTCTACTTCCGCCTCAAGGTGGTGCCGCTCAACCTGTCTCCCCTCAGGGAACGGCGCGAGGACGTGCCCCCCCTGTTGCATCATTTCCTCGAACAGTTCAACGAAAAGTGCGGCGCGGACAAGATCCTGTCCCCGGCCGCCCTGGACGCCCTGTGCCGCTACACCTACCCGGGCAACGTGCGCGAGCTGGCCAACCTCGTGGAGCAGCTGGTGGTGCTCAGCCCCGGCCCCCGCATCGACCGGGAAGACCTGCCGCCCTCGGTGCGCGCTCCGGAGGCCGGCTCCGGCGCGGAGCGGCTGCACGACGAGTTGAACCTCAACCTGGCCGTGGAGGCGGTGGAGAAGGAAATGATCCACAAGGCCCTGCGTGCCTACGGCAGCCAGCGCAAGGCCGCCGCCCGTCTGGGCATCAACCATTCCACCTTGAGCCGCAAAATGTCCCGCTATGGTATGGGCGTTGAATAAACGCACCACGTTGCATCTTTTCAACGCTACACATAAACCGCTGTTTGTAAAAACTAAAACAGAGTAAAAACCTGCCAGAGTGCGAGTTTTGTTGCGTTTATGCAACATTCGGCAAGGGGGCGGGTTTGGCTTTATGGCCTGATTACGGTCACTTGGCTGTTTGGCACGCTGGTTGCACTTATCACTGGCCTGATGAGGCAATAGTTGCCGTTCAGTCTCGCCGGGTGATCCGGCCCTTTGCTATGGCCTTTCAGGCTCCCTGGCGAACCCGGGGCGAACCCGGGCGAAGTTTTCAAAAATGCGATGTATTTTAAATATTTTATTGGAGATGGGTGATGCAGCTTGCCCGGGATGAACGGCCTATGAGGAAGGCCCCTGGGGAAGCAGCGGCAAGAGGGTAGATCAAAGGCGGCAATATTGCCGTAAATAGGAGCGACGGTACAAGAGAGGACGGCGTTTGGCAATGAACAGCTTGGAAAAAAAGATCATCGGCGAGGTCGATTCTCTGGAATCTGAAATAGTCGACTTCACCGCCCGTTTGGTGGCCCAACCCAGCACCCTGGGCAACGAGGCCGGGGTGCTCGAGGTCATGGAACAAGAGATGGTCAAGCTGGGCCTGACCCCCCAAAAGGTGGAGATTGACCCCGAGGTCCTGGCCGGGCATCCCGGCTTCGGGCCGGTGCCCTGGAGCTACGAGGGCCGCTACAACGTGGTGGCCGTGCGCCCGGCCGACGCCGAGGGCGGCAAGAGCGCCCTGTTCAACGGCCACCTGGACGTGGTGAGCCCCGAGCCCTTGGGCCGCTGGAACCGCGACCCCTTCGATCCCGTGGTCGAGGACGGCTGGCTCTATGGCCGGGGCGGTTCGGACATGAAGGCCGGCGTGGCCGCCATGACCTACGCCCTGCAGGCGGTGCAAAAGGCCGGCCTGGGCCTGTCCGCGCCGGTTACCCTGGAAGGGGTCATCGAGGAGGAGTGCACCGGCAACGGCGCCCTGGCCTGCGTTGTGGCCGGCCATGACGCCGACGCGGTGCTCATCCCCGAGCCCCTGGGCCAGTCCATCCTCACCGGCCAGGTGGGGGTCTGCTGGTTCAAGGTCAGCCTGGGCGGAGTGCCCATCCACGTGCTGGACACCCACGGCGGGGTCAACGCCATCGAGAAATGCTGCCTGCTCATCCAGGCCCTCAGGGTGATGGAAGAGGAGATCAACGCCGAGCCCCTGCCCGGCCTGCCCCAGGTGGTGCACCCGGCCAACTTCAACGTGGGCGTGATCAACGGGGGCGACTGGCCCTCCACCGTGCCGGCCATGGCCGAGTTCCACTGCCGCCAGGGCTTTATGCCCGGCACCAGCTTTGACCAGATCAAGGCCAAGGTGGAGCAGACCATCGCCGCGGCCGCAGCGGCCGACTCCTGGCTGGCGGCCAACCCGCCGGTGGTGGAGTTCTACGCCTTCCGTTCCCTGGGCCACCGGATCTCCCGCGACATGCCGGCCTTCAACCTGCTCAGCGATGTCAAAAAAGACCTGGTGGGAAGCCCGGCCGAGGAAGCCTTCTCCACCGCCACCACCGACCTCAGGGCCTTTGTGCACTACGGCAAGGGCCAGGCCACCTGCTACGGACCCGAGGGCGAGAACATGCACGCGGACAACGAGCGGGTGGACATCGCCAGCATCATTCACACCGCGAAAACCTACGCCTTGTTCCTGGCCCGCTGGTGCGGGGCGGTGGAGTAGAGTCGCGCGGTATGACCACCCTTTAATTAAGGCTACCCGCGGCCGCGGGGCCGGGAGCCCCAAAGGCCGTACATCATCTCCAAGGAGGAAAATGATCGTGAAAAAGTTGAGTCTAGCGATTTTGGCCCTGGTTCTGTGCCTGGGCATGGCTATGGCGGGTCCGGCCTCGGCGGCCGACCCCATCAAGGTCGGCATCCTGGGCCCCTTCACCGGCCCCCTGGCCCACAACGCCAGTGAGATGAAGATGGGCATGCTCTTGGCCCTGGACAAGATCAACGCGGACGGCGGGATCAACGGCCGTTCCCTCGAGCTGATCTTCGGCGACAGCTCCTGCAAGCCGGCCAACGGCGTGGCCGCGGTGAAAAAGCTCCTCACCCGGGACGATGTCCTGGTGGTGGGCGGCGGTTACTGCTCCTCGGTCAACATCGCCACCAGCGAGGTCTGCCAGTACGAAAAAACCCCCAACGCGGTGGGCATCGCCATCAGCCCCACCATCACCGGCCGGGGCTATAAGTACGTCTTCCGCACCTGCAACGAGTCCAGCCAGGCCATCGCGGGCAGCATCGAATGGCTCAAGAAGGTCAAGCGGCCCAAGACGGTGGCCTTCTTCATGGAAAACTCCGACTACGGCCGCGACGCCCAGAAAATCTGGGAAAAGGTCTGCAAGGACGAGGGCTTCAAGATTCTGGGCTCCTACTACTTCGAGATCGGCGACACCGACTTCACCACCCAGATCTCCAACCTCAAGAAGCTCAACCCGGAGCTGGTGTTCAACATCGCCTCCACCACCGAGGCCGCTCTGATCCAGAAGCAGTCCAAGGAGCTCAACTACGTGACCCAGTGGATGGGCGCGGGCGGCCACTTCACCCAGGCCTACTTCAAGATGACCGGCTCGGTGAGCGAGTACGCCATGGGCTGCAGCATGGAGCCCACCAAGAGCATGAAGGACCCCCTGATCGCCGCCTTTGTCAAGGCCTACGAGAAGAAGTTCCCCGGCGCCCGTCCCGGCATCTTCTCCAGCCAGGGCTATGACAACCTCATGGTCATCGCCGACGCCATCAAGCGGGCCGGCAAGCTGAGCGGCGACCTGCAGAAAGACCGCAACGCCATTCGCGACGCCCTCGTGACCACGGACATGGTGCTGACCCAGGGTAACATCAAGTTCAGCAAGAACGGCCAGGTTCACGACCTGATGGCCCCGGTGCTGCAGGTGAAGCTCAACGACAAGTGCCAGCCCGACACCGAGGTGGTCTTTCCTTTGGACAAGGCCGCGGCCAAGTACGAAGTACCCAAGCCCTGGTCCGAGCGTCGGTGCAAGTAACCTCCCAAGCCGCCGGAACCTGTGACCGGCGGTCAGCCTAAGCGAGGGGGCGGGGCCCGCCCCGCCCCCTCCTCCCCCCCGCCCGACAGCGGGACCGGGAACCTCAGCGACTGGTAGAGCAATGGAATCACTTTTCTTGCAGCAAGTGGTCAACGGCTTGATCGTGGGCAGTGTCTACAGCCTCATCGCCGTGGGCCTTACCATGATCTTCGGGGTGATGCGCATCAGCAACTTCGCCCACGGAGACTTCTCCATGGTGGGCGCCTACATCGCCGTTTTCATCCTGGCCTGGGTGCCCGGCTGGTTCGGTTGGGTGGGCTCGCTCGTGGCCGCCTTGGCCGGAGTGGGCATCCTGGGCCTGGTCGTGGAGCGGGGACTGTTCCGCCCCCTGATCACCCGTTGGACCGATCTGGACCAGATCATGGCCTCGGTGGGTTTGTTCTTCGTCATGGAGAACCTGGCCCAGCTGTTCTTCGGGGCCACCCCGCGCATGCTGCCCGACCCCTTCCAGGGGGCCACGGTGGACTTCGGGCTGTTTTCCACCAGCATGATGCGCGTGTTGTGCATCAGCATGGCGGTGGGCATCATCATCCTGCTGCAGATCTACCTCAACCGGGCCCGCATGGGGGTGGCCATCCAGGCCACGGCCCAAAACCGCAACGCGGCCCAGTTGATGGGCATCAACATCAACCTGATCTACGGGTTGACCTTTGCCCTGGGCTCGGCCCTGGCCGGCCTGGGCGGGGTGCTCTACGGCACCATCTTCGCCATCTACCCCACCATGGGGGCGATACCCACCCTCAAGGCCTTCGTGGTCACCATCCTGGGGGGCATGGGCAACATCCGGGGAGCCATCTTCAGCGGCTTCATCCTGGGCGTGGCCGAATCCCTGGGCGGGGCCTACGTCTCCATGGAATATAAAAACGCCATCGGCTTCGTCATCCTCATCCTGGTGCTGTTGATAATCCCCCACGGGCTGTTCGGAAGGAGCGAGGAGTGATGGCCGCCAAGCAGAAAATTTGGGCGGGCCTGGGCCTTGTCGCCTGTCTGGCCCTGCCCCTGATCATCACCGACCGCTACATCCAGCACCTGCTGGTGATGTCGCTGATCTTCGTCATCTTCTCCTCCAGCTGGAACCTGATCACCGGCTACTCCGGCCAGCTCAACATGGGCCATGCCGCCTTCTTCGGCATCGGGGCCTATGCCTCGGCCCTGCTGGCCCTCAAGCTGGGGGTGTCGCCCTGGATCGGCATGTTCCTGGGCGGGCTTCTGGCCGCGGCGGCCGGCTTCCTGCTGGGCATCCCGGCCCTGCGCCTGTCCGGGCCCTACCTGGCCATCACCACCATCGGCTTCGCCGAGATCCTACGGCTGGTGGCCATGAACTGGGTGGATCTCACCCGCGGCTCCCTGGGGCTCTACGGCATTCCGCCCTTGCCCGGTTTCTGGGGCATCCGCTTCACCAGCGAGCTGACCTTTTATTACGTGGCCCTTGCCGCGGCCGCCTGGGCATTGTTCTGCTTCCGGCGGATCACCCGCAGCGAGTTCGGCCTGAGCCTGCAGGCCATGCGCGAGGACGAGATCGGGGCCGAGAGCATCGGCATCGGCACCAACCGCTACAAGCTCACCGTGTTCACCATCAGCGCCTTTTTCGGCGGCTTCGCCGGGGCCCTTTTGGCCCACTACCAGCGCTTGATCAGCCCGGACATGCTCTCCCTGGGCGAGACCTTCCAGGCCCTGACCATGACCATGATCGGCGGCCTGGGCACCCTCACCGGCCCGGTGATCGGAGCGGTGCTCTTGACCTTCCTGTCCGAGGGCCTGCGCTTCGTGGAAGACGCGGTGAAGATGGACGTGCGCCTGATCATCTACGGCGGGCTGCTCATCGTGACCATCCTGTTCATGCGCGGAGGCATCATGGGCCTCTGGGAACGCTGGCGCGGCAGAAGCGCCGGGGACGGAGAGGAGGCCTAGCCGTGGCTATACTGGAAACCAAGCATGTCACCAAGAACTTCGGCGGCCTCACCGCGTTGCAGGATGTGAGCTTCGCCCTGGAAAAGGGCGAGGTCATGGGCCTCATCGGCCCCAACGGGGCGGGAAAGACCACCCTGATCAACATCCTCTCCGGGGCCTTCCATCCCTCCGAGGGCAAGGTCATCTACCAGGGCGAGGACATCTCGCGGCTCAAGGCCAACCTGGTCAACGAAAGGGGCATCGCCCGCACCTTCCAGGTGGTGCGCATCTTCAAGCGGCTCACCGTGTTGGAGAACGTGCTCACCGCCATGGTGGACCGCGGCAAGGACGGGCCCTGGCGCCTGGTGTGGGGTTCCTTTTTCCGGCGGGCCTGCGCCTTCAACCAGGACCGCGACGCCTGCGCCACGGCCGATGGCCTCTTGGCCTCGGTGGGCCTGTTGGATTACCGTGACGAGCGGGCCGAAAACCTGCCCTACGCCATGAGCAAGCGTTTGGAGATCGCCCGGGCCCTGGCCACCCGGCCCAAGGTGCTGCTGCTGGACGAGCCCAGCAGCGGGCTCAACCCGGCCGAGCAGAACGAGCAGATCAAGATCATCCGCCAGATCAATGAGCAGGGGATAAGCATCCTGATCATCGAGCACGTGATGAAGGTGATCATGGACATCTCCCACCGCCTGATCGTGTTGCATTACGGCGAGAAGATAGCCGAGGGCGAGCCCGAGGCGGTCTACAACGATCCCCTGGTGGTGGAGGCTTATCTGGGAGGCGAAGGCAATGCTTAGGGTGGAAAACCTCACCGTGGCCTACGGCAAGGCCAAGGCCCTATACGGGGTGTCGATGGACGTGGAAGAGGGCGAGCTGGTCACCCTGCTGGGTTCCAACGGGGCGGGCAAGTCCACCCTGCTCAAGACCATCAGCGGCCTGCTCAAGCCCACCGGCGGCACCATCACCTTCAAGGACCGCAAGATCAGCGGCATGCCCTCGCACAAGATCGTGCAGATGGGGGTGGTGCAGGCGCCCGAGGGACGCGAGGTCTTCCCCTCCCTGTCGGTGCACGACAACCTGCGCATGGGGGCCTTCACCCGCCGCGACGATAAGGCGGTGGATCGCGACATGGAGTTCGTCTTCGAGCTCTTTCCCCGCCTGGCCGAGCGCCGCAACCAGGCCGCCGGCACCATGAGCGGCGGCGAGGCCCAGATGCTGGCCATCGCCCGGTCCCTGCTCTCGGGCCCCAAGCTTTTAATGCTCGACGAGCCCAGTCTGGGCCTGGCCCCGGTGGTGCGCGAGGACATCTTCAACGTGGTGCAGCAGATCTACCAGGAGCGGCGGGTGACCATCCTGCTGGTGGAGCAAAACGCCAAGTGGGCCCTGGGTGTGGCCTCCCGGGCCTACATCATGGAAAACGGCCGCATCGTCATGCAGGACCAGGGATCCAAGCTGGCCGAGAACGAACACGTCCAGCGGGCCTATCTGGGCTACTAGAAGAGGAGGCCTAGACTTGCGCGACATCGCCCAGGCGGTGGACTCCGGCCAATTAACCGCCTTTGTCCAGAAGCTGATCAAGACCCCCAGCCTCAGCCGCGAGGAAGCCGGGGTGGCCGACCTGGTGGAGGCCCGCATGCGCGAGCTGGACTACGACCAGGTGCACCGCGACGCCCTGCACAACGTGGTGGGCGTCATCCGGGGCTCCGGCGGCGGGGCCAGCCTGATGTTCAACGGCCACATCGACCACGCCGGGGTGGGCTCCATGGAGCGCCCCTTTTCCGGCGAGGTGATCGACGGCGCCCCCTACGGCAGCCCGGGCCCGGCCATCTACGGCCGGGGGGCCACGGACATGAAGGCCGCGGTGGCCTGCATGGTGGAGGCCGGCGGGGTGGTCAAGGCGCTGGGCCTGCCGCTTCGGGGCGACGTGGTGGTCACCTGCGTGGCCCGCGAGGAGATGGCCCGGGGCGAAGGCATCAAGGCGGTGCTGGACCAGGGCTTCAGCGCCGACTTCGCGGTGAGCGGCGAGGCCACCAACCTGAACGTGTACCTGGGCCACCGGGGCAAGGCCGAGCTGGCCGTGACCACCCTGGGCAAGACCACCCACGGCGGCAACCCGGCCGGGGGCGTCAACGCCATCCTCAAGATGACCAAGTTTCTGCGGGCCCTGGAACAGGACTACCCCATGCCCGGCCACGATTTTCTGGGCGACGCCACCTGGACCGTGCTGGACATAGAGGCCTCGCCAGGGGCCCTTACCCCCATCGTGCCCGACCGCTGCCGGGCGGTGTTGGACCGCCGCTTTTTGCCCCGCGAGAGCCGGGAGCGAATCGTGGCCAGCTTCCAGAGCGTGCTGGATGGCCTGTCCGCCCAGGACCCGGAGTTCCGGGCCGAGCTGGAACTGATGAAATGGTTCCCGGCCATGTACACCCCGCCCGAGAGCCCGGTGGTGGGGGCCATGCTGCGGGCCCGGGAGCAGGTGCTGGGATCGCCCGGCCAGATGGGAGCCTGGTACTTCGGGGTGGACGGCACCTTCATCAACCAGGCGGGCATCCCCTGCGTGGGCTTCGGCCCGGGCGACGAGCACCGGGCCCACACCCCGCAAGACCTGGTGCCCGTGGATCAATTGGCGCCCGCCTGCCAGGTCTACGCCCAGATCATCGCGGAGCTTTGCTCATGAGCGAGCCAAGCGGCCAGCCCTCGCCCTGCATGACCCTGGACCAGGCCCAGGCCCTGGTGGCCGGGCTGGTGGAGGCCTTCCACGCCCAGGACGTGGAGCGCCTGGCCGAAGGTTGGCGCGAGGACGTGGTGATCCGCTTTGCCGATCATCCCGAGATTCGCGGCAAGGCGGCGGGCAAACAGTGGCTGGCCGCCCGTTTTGCCCGCCAAAAGGATTACCGCCTGGTCAAGACCCTGCAGGCCCTGGCCGGCGATGTCGTGGTCACCATGTGGACCGGCTCGTGGACCGACGCCCAGACCGGCCGCCGGATGAGCGGCAAGGGCATGGAGTGCCTCACCATGGCTGGTGGTAAAATCGCCCTGTGGGAGGCGGTGTTCAATGCCTGGCCCCGGGGCCAGGCGGGCGCGGTGCCCATCATCTAGATTTGTTCCTTATACATACTTCGGGGCGAATGGTCCGCCCCCAAGGAGACGGCGCAATGACAGCGGCGGATATAGTTCAAAGAAGGCAAAAGGCCATCCCGCTCGGCGTGGGCAACGTGACCCCGGTGGTGATGGCCAAGGCGGAGGGGGCCCTGATCTGGGACCCCGAAGGCAACCAGTACATCGACTTCGCCGGGGGCATCGGGGTCAACAACGTGGGCCACCGCCATCCCAAGGTGGTGGCGGCCATCAAGGAGCAGGCCGACGCCTATTTGCACGGCTGCTTCCACGTTTCCATCTACGAGCCCT
>JAIPEN010000029.1 GCA_021737145.1 Desulfarculaceae bacterium
GCCGACGAGCACATCAAGGCCCGCGAGATGATCGTGGAGATGGACTACCCTGGCTGCGACCCGGTGCCCATTCCGGGCATGGCCCTGAAGATGTCCGAGGCCGGTGGCTCATACCATACGCCTTGCCCCGATGTGGGCGAAAGCAACGATCAGGTGTACCGGGGAATCCTGGGGCTCAACGACCAGGAGATGGCCGCCCTTGTCGAGGAAGGGGTCATATAACGGTACGGGCTTGACCGCTCGGCTGACAGAGCCGGGTGCCGGCGCGGCGCCTAAATGATCAACACCCCCTCCGCACCGTGGCAGAGGGGGTGTTGTTTGTGGCCCTGGCGAAGCGGCTAGTCCTGGCAGAGCTTGCCCATCACCGAAGATGCCTCTTCCATTATCTGACCCACCAGTTCGGCGATAGTGGGGTTGGCTTTGCTGCTGCCCACCACCTGGCCGCAGGCGATAAGCGCATCAAGGTCGCCGCTGATCCAGGCATCCTTGGTGCGATGGCCACCGATGTAGGGCATCAGCTCCTCCAGGGTGGCCCCATTCTGCTCCATGAGCAGGATCTTGTTGGCCCAGTCGTTGGCCAACACCCGGACGCCGCTGCCGATGGTCCTCTGCACAATGAGGGTCTGGTCAGACTGAGCCTCGATGAGCTGGTTTTTGATGTCCGGGTGCACCGGGCACTCGGCGGTGTTCAAAAAACGGGTGCCCATTAGCACCGCATCGGCGCCCAGGGCCAGACCGGCGACCAGGCTGCGCCCATCGCCGAAGCCGCCGCCGATTATGACCGGCACCTCCAGGGCGGCGGTAACCTGGGGAGCCAGCACCATGGTGGTCACCTCGTCCATGCTGGGATGGCCGCCGCACTCCGCCCCGACCACGGTCACGATGTCCACCCCCAGCCTTTGCGCCTTGATGGCGTCGCGCAGACGGGCGCACTTGTGGATGTGGACGAAACCGGCCTGCTCAATACGGGGGCGATGGGGCTCGGGGCTGCGCCCGGCGGTTTCCAAGAGCTTAATCCCGGCCTCGGCCAGGATGTCCAGCGCCTCGTCCACCTTAACCGCCGAATGCCCCGGGAAAAGGGACACGTTGACCCCGAAGGGCTGATCGGTGAGGTCGCGCAGCTTGGCGATTTCGTCTTTGAGAGACTGCTTGTCGGGATACATGGCCGAGGCCAGACAGGCCAGCAGCCCGGCGTTGGCCGCGGCGGCAACGAACTCGGCGTTGGACAGCCACATCATGGTGCCGCACTGAATGGGATACTTGATCCCCAGCATCTTGGTTATTCTGGTCTCTAGCATCTTTCTCAAGCCTTTCCTTTTCTCGGTTAATGCCCTCTGTCATCAGCGCGGCCCACTGTCCGGCCTGCTCCGTAATGCACCCCAACAGCTCGAACTACCTGCGAACCTGCAATATCAATCCCGGCTCAAAGGCTCGGGTTCTTGGGGATAAGGTCGGCAGGGGGTTTCATACACCCCGCCAACTTGTTCTCGCCGCCGCCCTAATGATAGTCGGCCACCGCCTTTGCGCCCTTGGCCCTGGCGATGGAGCCGAAATTATCCTGGCCCTCCAGTAACAATAAGTTTGTCATTGCCGCTCTATACCTAATATATATCTGGCAAATTATAATAAGTTTGCCTCCCATTTATTGCCCAAGCATTATATTTAAAATATGGGCCATATGCTTGGTGCGAGTCGGTGCATCCTGATAATTATGTGCCAGGCGCGCCACGCTGATCTATTGACGTATATATTATATAACTATTCAATATAAATCATAAAAAAATATTTGCGTAAAGGTTTGATGGCCCATAAATATCAGCTATGTTTGCTTTATTAGATGTTTTTCCTTTTAATAATTATTACGATGATGCGCCTAGTCGTAAGGTAGATTGTATCGTCTATTTTGGTTTGTTTTTAATTGACTATATGAGGAGCGCAACCTATGATGTACGCCAATCGTTAAGCATATAAATAGCGAGAGAATGACATGGGTGAAGAGACAAAAAGCAATCCCCCGGAAATAATTTTTGAGATTCAGGGCCACGTGGCCATCATCACCTTGAACCGTCCCGAGCGATTTAACGCCATCACCCGCACCATGCTGAGTGATCTCTCGCGGCACTTGATAGAGTGCGAGAAAGACGAACAGGTGCGAGTGGTAATCCTCACCGGCGCGGGCCGGGGATTCTGTGCCGGCTTGGACTTGCTGGACTCCAGGACCGATGGCATCGGCAGCGAGAAGGATCTCAAAAACCGCGTTCGGCTGATGGACTTGCGCGATTCCCCGCCCATGGTCATGCATCGCATGGACAAACCCCTGATCTGCGCCCTCAACGGACCGGCGGCGGGTTACGGCATGGACCTGGCCTTGTTGGCCGACATGCGCATCGCCTCCCGCACGGCCAAGCTGGCCGCGCTGCCCGCCAAGCGGGGCGTCCTGCCTGAGAGCGGGGGGGCTTGGATTCTGCCCCGTCTCCTGGGCTGGGCCAGGCCCGCTGAGATTCTGTTCCGGGCCAGGGTGCTGAGCGCTCAGGAGTCTTTGGAACTGGGCCTGGTCAACGAGGTGGTGGAGCCGGAGGCACTCATGGACACCGCCCACGTCTGGGCTGGCGAGATCGCCGCCAACGCGCCCATGGCCATACGGACCACCAAGCGCATGATGCGCCTGGGCATGGATGAGACTTTTGAGACGGCGGTTGATCACGTTTACCTGCAACTGATGACCCTGTTTAGAACTCAAGACTACCGCGAGGGTGTGGATGCCTTTTTGGACAAGCGCGCCCCCGACTTCCAGGGCCGCTGATCACTCCGGCCGGGCACGGCGGCCTCAGGGCTCGCCGGGCCCTGCTTCATAAAAAGACGACCTGGTCCACGCTCTCCTTGCCCTTGATCTCTCGACTCAGGGCAGCCCGCAGCTCCTCGGAGCGAACCGGCTCCAACAGGCTGATAGGTGAGCCATCGTCGTCCACCGCACTGTGCCAGGCCAGAACCCGGCCCGGCACCATCGCGTAGTAACAGCCGCCAATACCGCAGCAGGAGGTCTCCACCACCCCGGTGCCAAGCAGGTATAGATAACGCTTGCCCTGGTGGGAGAGCAGTTCCTCCCTTTCCTGCTCGTAGTAGCCGGCGATGCTGCGCACTTGTCCCGCGACCCGGTGTGTATAGGGCACGCCCGCGCTCATGGTCAAGCCGCCTCCACCTGGTAAGCAGTGTGCAACTTACTCGCCCTTGAACTGGGGCTTGCGCTTTTCTATAAAGGCCTGGCGGGCCTCGGCATGGTCCTCGGTGAGAAAGGCCACGCCCTGCATGGTCGCCTCCAGTTCCAACAGGGAACTGAAGCTGGCCGGCCAGGAGTTCAAGGCGGTCTTGATCAGGCCATAGGAGCGGGTGGCTCCCCGAGCCATTTTTTGGGCCAGGCCGTAGACTTCCTCCTCCAGGCGCTCGCCGGGCACGGCCATGGCGATGAGCCCGAGACGCTCGGCCTCGGCCCCGGACATCTCGCCGCCAGTCATCATCAAATATTTGGTGCGGGCCAAACCGATGCGCGAGGGCAGCATGTGGAGTTGGCCCCAGTCCGGCACCAGGCCGAGCTTGGAGAACACGCACATCAGCCGGGCGTCCTCGGCGGCGATGGTGATGTCGGCGGACAGGGCCAGGCTCATGCCCGCCCCCACCGCCATTCCCCGGACCATGGCGATGACCGGCTTTTCCAGGACGTTGATGCTCTGCACCAGGCGCTGGGAGCGCTTCATGCGATCCCGGCCTGCCACCGAGCTTTTGATGGACTGCATCTTGACCAGGTTACCGCCGGCGCAGAAGTTGTCTTCCGCCCCGGTAAGCACTACCACCTTGGCCTGCTCATCGTCGCGCAGGTCGGTGAAGATCTTTTGCAGCCCGAGTTGGATGTCCTGATCCAAGGCATTTTTCTGCGCAGGGTTGTTGATGGTCACTGTAGCCACGCCGTCCTGGACTTCAAACAATACCCTTTTTAACTCAGGCGCCATGCTTCATATTCCCTTGCCGGTATGTGGCCGTAAGCTCATCTACGGACAAAGCCCGCCGGGGGCCCAGGTGTCTTATTTTTCTGTGGCCACGCGGCGGAAAATGGTTGATTATTATTTAATTTAATTTTAAATTAAACGCAAGTTATTTTTGAGGAAAAAACGCCGTCCCGCGGCTTGGAGAAAAATATGAAACAAAAAGAGTGGCTTACCCAAGAACATCGTATCTTCCAGGAAAGCGCGAAGCGCTTCATGGCCAAGGAAGTCTTGCCCCACATCGAGCAGTGGGAGCAGGAGCGTCTCATACCTCGGGAGCTTTGGCGCAAGCTGGGGGATCAGGGCTACCTCTGTCCCTGGCTCCCCGAGGAATACGGCGGCTTGGGGGTGGAATACACCTACTCCATCGTGTTCCAGGAGGAGGTTGTCCGTACCACCTTTTACAGCCTGGCCACCGGCTTGCGGGTCCACGCGGACATCGCCGCGCCCTACATCTCCCGCCATGGCAGCGAGGAAATTAAGCGGCGCATCCTGCCCGGCTGCGTCAGCGGCGAAACCATTCTGGCCCTGGGCATGACCGAGCCCGACTGCGGCTCCGACTTGGCCGCCTTGCGCACCAGCGCGGTCAAGGATGGAGGCGACTACGTCATCAACGGGCAAAAGACCTTCATCTCCAATGGCATCAACTGCGACTGGGTGGTGCTGGCGGCCAGGACCGACCCCAAGGCGCCCCGCCATCGCGGCATAAGCCTGGTTATGGTGCCTTCCGACGCTCCGGGCTTCAGCCGGGGCCGCCGCCTGGATAAGATGGGCCTGCGAGCCCAGGACACCGCGGAGCTGATCTTCGAAGACTGCCGCGTGCCGCAGGAATACCTCCTGGGCAAAGAGGGACAGGGCTTCTCGATAATGATGGAGAACCTGTCCCAGGAGCGCCTGGCGATATGCTTGGGGGCCTTGGTGCAGGCGGAGCGGATGCTCGAAATGACCTTGGACTACGTCAAGACCCGCACCGCCTTCGGCCAGACCATAGGCAGCTTCCAGGCCAACTCCTTCAAGCTGGCCGAGATGGCGACCGAAGTGACCATGGGCCGAACCTTCTATGAATCGCTGGTCGATTCCTTTGTGGCCGGCGAGGACGTCAGCACCCAGGTGGCCATGGGCAAATGGTGGCTCAGCGAGATGGCCAACCGGGTGGCCTACGCCTGCCTGCAGCTGCACGGCGGCTACGGTTACATGGAAGAGTACCCCATCTGCCGCATGTCCCGGGATGTGCGCGCCCTGCCCATCGTGGGGGGCAGCACCGAGATCATGAAGCAAATCATCGCCAAGCGTTTGGGCCTCTAAGCCGGCAGGTGCCTAGACGGGGCGCGCCGCGAACCGGCGCGCCTCCGCTTTTTCTTCCGGGCTATCTCTTGCCCTTGTCCAGGAAGTCGGCAAAGCCCTGTGCGCGCTCCTTGTTGCCTCGCATGGCCTTTAGCGCCGCTTCCTCGGCCGCCAGACCCGCCGGCAGCCCCTCATAGAGACCTTGGGCCATGACCTGAAGCAGGTGGCCCATGGCTTGAGGAGGCCGTTGGGCCAGGCGCCCGGCCAGTTCCCTGGCCTGGGTCAGCAGCAGCTCAGGCGAGACGACTTGGTTGACCAAGCCAACGTCCTTGGCCTCGCGGGGCGATAGCACCTGGGACAGGAGGATCATCTCCACCGCCGTCTTGTGGCCCGCCCAGCGGGCCAGGCGTTGGGTGCCTCCCCAGCCGGGGATTAGCCCCAGGTTTAGCTCGGTGAGGCCGATCTTGATCCCGGGCCGGTCGGCGGCCAAGCGAAAGTGGCAGCACAGGGCCAGTTCCAGGCCACCGCCCAGGGCGTGACCGTTCAGGGCCGCGATCAGCGGCTTGGGAAAGCGGTCCAGCCTGGTCCACAAGGCGCGCACCAACGATCCAATGGCGGGACCGTTGGCGGCATCGCTAACGTCAAAGCCGGCGGAAAAGCTTTTTTCGCCGGCCCCGGTGAGAATCACCGCCCGTACTTGGTCATCAGCCTCCAATTGGTTGACGACCGCCTCGAATTGCTGAGCGGTTTCCAGGTTCAAGGCGTTGACCGGAGGGTGGTCGATGGTCACCAAGGCCACGTGGTCCGACCTTTCCACCAGGATTCGGCTTTCTGTGCTCATGGGCCTGTTAAGCCTTTCTTCAATGGGGTTGATAGGTAATGGGGCAGGCGGGGCACGGCCGCACAACAAAGGCGCTTAAAAAAGCAGCCCCAATAAGCTAACCTGCTTAATCGGGAGCTTCATCGGATTATAGGTGTTTGCACCTAGCTATAATTACTAAGCAATCCTCCCGCTGCTGATTTAATTAATTTAATGATTACATGGGTGCGGGCGAACCTATTATCCTGTTTGTAACCTCCCCTGATTGCTTGGGTTAAACAAACGCAGCCGGCTGAAGGGCGACTTTAGAACATGACGACTTCTTTTTGGGTTTGCAAGCGATCCATGAAACGTTGTTCCGATGAATCCAGGTGGTGGCGCATCGCGCTGATGACCCTGTCCACGTCCTTTTGGCGTAAGGCCTCAAAGACCTCTCGATGCTCATCAAGTACACGTTGGGGGTCTGTTTGGCTGATGTTCTCCGAGCGGTACTTGAGATAAAGCTTCTCAAAAATGTCTTTGAGTAGCTTGTTGATGAACTCATTGCCGCCCAAGGCGGAGATGGCCAGGTGGAAGCGAGCGTCTAAAAAGGCGAGCTTCCGGCCGGAAAGCTCTTGCAGTCCATGGCCTTGTTGGCTGAAGTTTTTCTGAATGGCACTCAGTTGTTCTTCCGTTATGTTCTTTACGGCCTTGGGCAAGACTTGCAGCTCAAGGGCCTTGCGGGCCTCGAAAAGTTCCGCCGCCTCTTCTTCCGAAATTTCGCTTACATAGTAACCAGTGTTGGGCACGTAGCTGACAAAGCCAGAGGCCTCCAGCCGGTTGAGGGCCTGGACCACCGGAGTAATGCTGATGCCTATACGGCGTCCCAAATCTAGGCAAATGATTCTTTGGCCAGGTGTCAATTCATTTTGATACAGCATTTCCTTAATTTTTTGGTGTGCCTCGTCGATGGCACTGCCGCGTTTATATGAGGTTCCGTTCTCCGTAGTCCCTTTTTTTTGCGCCTTGCGCGCCATGTTTCCTCCAGACGTTTCCTTGCCTAGGCCGCTTGGGTGGTGTGATGGCCATTTATGGCCAACTGCATAAAATATAATAGAAAATACTGGTGGATGGCCTGTGCAGAGCAAGGATAAACCTTTGTCGATCTCTGCAGGGCTGATGGGACCAAGCCATAATAATCATATCTAATTATAATTTTAATTGGGTCTTTTCGCCACATAACAGTAAGCTAAACTCAAAAAGTTTCCGGTGTTGATGCGTTGCGGTGGTCACAAGCCCAAATAGGCCTTTATGATCTTTTCGTCCTGCAAGAGCTCTTCACTGGCGCCTTGGCGAGTGACGCGTCCGATCTCCAAGACATAAGCCCGCTGCGATATTTTCAGGGCCATGCGGGCGTTTTGCTCCACCAGGAGTATGGTTCCGCCTTGGTTCCTAACCTCCTCAACGATATTTGCCAAATGCCGCACCATTAGCGGGCTCATGCCCAGAGTCGGCTCGTCCAACAGGTATAGCTGCGGATCGCTCATCATGGCGCGGCCGATGGCCAGCATCTGACGCTCCCCGCCGCTCAACTGACTGCTGAGTTGACTTCTGCGTTCCTTGAGCCTGGGAAACAGCTTGAACACCTTGTCGAATCTCTGCTCAAGGTCCTTGCGCTGCGAACCAGCCACAGTGCCGATTTCCAGGTTTTCCAATACCGTCATCTTGCCGAAGATGCCACCCCGCTCCGGCACATGAGCGATGCCCATCTTGGCTATCCGTTCGGCTTTTTTGCCCCGTAACGATTGGTCATTAAGCGTAATCTCACCGTCGCTCCAGGGAATCAAGCCGGAGATCGCTTTGAGCACGGTGGTCTTGCCTGCGCCGTTGGCCCCAATGAGAGCCACGATCTCTCCGGAGCGAACGGATATGGAAATATCATGCAGGGCCTGCGATTTTCCGTAATAGACGTTTAGTTCTTGCAAATTGATCATTTTAATCACCACCCAGATAGGCTTCGATCACGCGTGAATCCTGGGCGACTTCCTCGGGCAACCCCTCGGTGAGCTTCTGGCCGAAGTTCAACACCAGGATGCGGTCGCAAATCCGCTGCATGACCTTCATATTGTGGTCAATGACGAAAACGGTCATGCCATCTTGGCGGATCGCTTGGATCAGGGCGATCATTTCCCCGATCTCATCGGCGTTCATGCCCGCGAACGGCTCGTCCAGCAAAATCAGCCTGGGCTCGGTGGCCAGGGCGGTCGCCAGCATGAGTCGCTTCTGCTGCGCCCAGGAGAGACTTTCGGCAGCATGATCCTCAAAACCCTCGAGAGCGGTGAACTGGATGAGTTCTCGAGCCCGTTGGCGGCTGGTCTGCTCTTCCTTATGAAAAGAAGGGGGCCGGATAATCGAGTTCCATACGCTGGATTTGGTTCGGCAGCTCAAGCCATTCATGATGTGAATCATCACGGGGATCTTGGGAAAAATGGTGGCGGATTGAAACATCCTGACAATCCCGCGCGTCACCACTTGGTGGGGTTTCAGGCTGCGCAGACTTTTCCCCTTAAAATAGATATCTCCGTGGCTCAAAGGCACCGTGCTGGTGATGGCGTTGAAGACGGTGGTCTTCCCGGCGCCGTTGGGACCGATGAGGCCGAAGAGCTCTCCAGGATAGATTTGGAAGTCAAGCTGGCCGACCGCCATGAGGGCGCCAAACTGGACGGACAGGTTTTCCGTCCTCAATATGGGGTTACTCTGTGATGAATTCATGGAATCCATTTGGCCATCCTCGGGTGGAGAGATCTAAGCTTGCCCGCAATTCCGGTAGGCATGAAAATGATGACTATGATCAGGATCGCTCCGAAGAAAAGGGGGCGATACATTTGGGCCGCTTCCAGGAACTCCGGCACAAACCAAAGGAGCAGAGGCCCGATGACGGCGCCGGCGATGCTCCTGGTCCCGCCGACCACGATCATGACCAGGAGATTGAAGGACATGTGGGACCCGGCGATTTCAGGCTCGATCGCCCCCATGTAGTTGGCGTAGATCCCGCCCATGAAGGCCGCGATGGTGGAGGCGGCGACAAAGGAGATGAGCTTGTAGCCCGAGACATTCATGCCCAGCGCCGCGGCCAGGTCTTCGTTCTCCCTTATGGAGGCGAAGGTGCGGCCGGTGCGCGAGTTGACGATGCGGCGGATCAGAATTTGGGTAACCACCAGCACGGCCAGAACTAGATAATAGAAAAACCGCTTGGAAGATAAGTCGAAGGTGGTGCCGAAGATCGTAACCTCGGGGAACATGGGGATGCCCGACAGGCTCACCCCCCCGGTCAGGCCGTCCCAGTTGTGAATGATGATCTCGATGGCAATTCCGATGGCCAGGGTACCCAACACGAAATAAGGCCCCCGGATGCGCAGCATGGGCCATCCGATGGCGGCGGCGATGATGGCGGTAATCAGGGTACCCAAGAGGAGGGCCGGCAGGATGGGAACCGCCAGCTTGAGCTGCAGGATGGCGGAACTGTAGGCGCCGATGCCGAAAAAGGCGGCATGGGCCAGGGAGACCAGGCCGGTGTGCCCATAAGCCAGGTCCAGGCTGCTGACCAGCACCATGAAGATCCCGACCATGGTGAACATGTATATCCAGTAATTGGACTGGACAAAAACCGGAACCAGTACAACCGCCAGCCCAATCAGAAAGTAAATAATGAAGCGTGGATGCATTTTCTTCCCGTTCTTCCCTTAGTTATCGGCGATAAAGCCCGTTGGGTAGAATAAGGAGGACAACGATGAACAGGCCGTAGGAGAACAGGTCCTTGTACATGGAGCTGATATAGGCAGCGCCATAGTTCTCCCCAAGGCCTAGGATGAGGCCTCCCATGATGGCTCCCGGCACGCTGCCCAATCCTCCAAGCGCCACCACAATGAAAGCCTTGGTAATGGGCGTTAGGCCCATGCTTGCGCCCACCAGGGCGGCCGGGGCATCCAGCACACCCGCGATCATCACCAGGACACACCCGACAATGAAGGTCATGGTAGTGGTGGTGAATGGAGAAATGCCCATCAATTGGGCCACGCTTTTGTTCTCCGAGGCAGCGCGAATCTTTTTGCCCGTGAGGGTGCGATAGACCAAATAATAGGTGGCCAGGGCGAAAAGCAGGCAGAACACGAGGATGATAAGCCGCTGCATGGTAAGGCAAATTGGACCAAGCTGGAGAACGATGTCATTGTAAGGAGAGGCGATTTTCCTCCAGGTCGGATCGAACAGGATCGCCCAGGAGCCTTCCAGGATGGAATACAAGCCCAGGGCGGCGATAAATCCCGCGGCATGTGGGGCGTCGTATAGAGGGCGGAAGACCAGCCTCTCGGTGACGATTGCGATGATCATGCCGATCAGGACCGCGGGAACGATGCTGAAAAGGTAGTAGCCGGGCCCCATCCATTGCACAACGTAAAAAGCGACGAACGCCCCCAGGGCGTAAATCCCGCCCAGGGCGAAGTTGGGGACCGAGAGTATCCCGTAAATTAAGGTCATCGCCAGGGCGAGCAGACCGTATGAGCTGCCGGCAATCAAGCCATTCGTCGTGTATTGCAGAAATTCGGCCATCGTGGAAATTCCTCACTCTGGGATTATCCCTACCGATCAAGCCTAGGTTAGCCTAGCTAATTGGCGGAGAACTGATTTCTCCCTTTTGAATTTTCCCTGCGTCTGCCTGGGTGGAAGTCGGCCGGCACAATAAAAAGGAGTGGCGCCGGCCGGATCATGCTTCTCACCAAGGGAAGTCTCGGATGGAACATCCCCTACGGGGATTACTCCCACGGTTTTCCCTGAATCGCATGAATCAGCCTTCTGGGTCGTGACGGGTCATGGTTTTGAGCCTGACTCAAGCCATGACCCGCCATCACCTTAAGCAAGTTTTATAAAAGCGCCACGTTTCCCGAAGTCCTTTACTTGGCCTTGACCGGTACAAGCTTGCCGTTGCGATAAACGCCAATTTCCCCCGCGACCACGCCCTCGCCATCGGGCTTGAAGGTGGTGATGCCGGTGGTGTTGTATTTCTCGGGCAGGGGAACCACCGACGCGGCGGCCTGGCGGATCTTGTAGGCATCCGTGGTGGTACCGGCCTTTTCCATGGCCTTGGCCAGAATCCAGATGCTGCCGTAGGCGTTAATGCCGAACGCGGCGGCCTTCTGCTTGTAATTCATGGCCGGATACAGGTTGTTCCGGTAATTGGCGTTGGCCATCGGCCAGGGAGTCTTGCTGGTGAACTCGATCCGCTTCAGATAGCCCTCAATATTCTTGGCGCCGGCCAACTTCACGGCGGTGTCGCCGAAGCCCGGCGAAACCACGAAGGGCGTCTTGATGCCCAACTCGTGGGCCTGGGTTACGGCGCCGGCCGAAGCCTCGTCATGAGCGGTGAGCATGATGACGTCCGGATGGGCGGCCTTGATCTTGGTCAGCTGGCCCCGGAAGTCGGTCTGGCTCCGCTCGTCCAGCCACTCATTGGCCACCTGCTTCACACCCAGCTTCTTGAATTCCTCTTCGTAACCCTTGACGGCGGCCTTGCCCCACTCGTTGGCGGTCGAAAGCAGGGCGTAGGTCTTAGCGTGCAGGACCGTGGCCGCGGCCTTGGCCAGGCTCTTGGCGTCATCGATGGCCGTCTGCTGGTGGCGCAGCACCAGTTTGTTGCCCTGCTTGGTCGCCAAGGGATGCTTGAAGAAGCCGATGATCAGGACCTTCAGGCGCTGGTTTTTCTCCAGGCAGGCCATGGTGGAGCCACTGAGGCCCATGATAACCGCCGGGACGTCGTATCTATCTTTCAATAGTTGCAATCCCGCCACAGCCTTGGCCGCCGAGGCCTGGGAATCATAGGATCGAATCTCTACCTTGTATTTTTTCCCGTTTACCTTTATGCCGCCCTCGTCATTGATTTGCTTGGCGGCAATCTGGGCACCGTGGAGCGTGTCAATGCCGACAAAGGCCACTTTGCCGGTAAGAGGCATGATCACCCCAATATTGACCACGTTGGCGGCCAAGGAATAGCTGGGGAATACCACCAACAACAAGAAAACCAGAACCGCAGCCCCTTTAATGATTCTGCCCATAATTTCCCTCCCTTAAGATCTGTTGGATTGAAACTTTCCCCGCATAACACTTAAACGCTGGGCGAATGCGAGGTTCGGTAGAATGAAAACTTGGCCGCGGCGTAACGCAAGAAGAGGGCTTCCTAGATGATGGCGGTCGATTCAAACGAACCTGAACGGCCAAAATGCGATCATAAATATGATTAAACTGATCATGATAATGGTGACAACGATTCATCACGACTTTCGGCCTTTCCAGGAGGGCCTATGATATTAAGTTTCTGCCATTCCGCTAACCGCTTGGCGTGGTTTGCGGAACCGGTCAGCGCGCCACCAGGACTTTAGCCTTGACCAATTCATCAATTTTTTCGGTCGAGTATCCCAGGTCGTCCAATATTTGTTTGGTGTGCTCTCCAAGGAAAGGCCCCCGCTTGAAGGGCTGGGCGGTATGCTCGCTGAAGCGCAGAGGGGTGTTGGGGAACATGGCCTTGGACCCGTTGGGCATTACGCCTTCGATCACGAAATCGTTGACCAGGGCCTGCTCGTCCTTGCTGACTTCGCGGTAATGCTGCAATCTCTCGTGCACCACGTCTTCCGCCCTCAGGCGCGCGACCCATTCCGCGCTGTCGCGTTTGGCAAAGGTTTCTTCCAGGATGGGTATGAGCTCCTTTTTATGCTTATGTAACGCTTCCCGTTTTTGGAACCGTTCGTCGGTAAGGAGATCTTCCCTTCCCATCGCCCTGCAAAACGGCGCCCAGTGCTTGTCGTGGTTGAGCAAGGCAATGATGATCCACTCCCCGTCCTTGCATTTGTAAGGAATGGCGATGGGGTTGCCCTCGGCGCGTGTCTTGGGAAATTTATTGGCGTACCGCTCCTGGGTGGAGGTGATCAGCAGGGACGACATCCAGATGGCCGTCCCATAAAGCGAGATGCTGATCCGGTCTCCCTTGCCGGTCCGGTAGCGGTTGAACAGGGCGGCGCAGATTCCCCCGAACAAGGTGTTGCCCACGGCGAGATCCCCAAAACCCGCCGGGCTGTAGAGGGGATATTCGTCCGGTTTGACCAGGTCCACCATGAAGCCGCTGCGCGCCCAGAAGGCCACCACGTCAAAACCCGGCCGGTCGGCCTCCGGCCCCTTTTCGCCGAAACCGGTTACGATGGCATAGATCAGGCCGGGAAACTCCTTCTTCAGGCTTTCGTAACCAAACCCCATCTCCTCCAAGGTGTCCGGCCGGGAGTTGGTCAGGAGCACGTCGACGTCCTTGAGCAGGTCGCGCAACACCTCCTGCCCCTCGGGACGCTTGAGGTTCAGGGAAATGGCGCGCTTGTTGGGGTTGATGAGGTCCCAAAGGGGATTCTCTTCATCAGTGCAGGGGGTGGCCAGGGACGGCCCCCAGTTGTGCCACACGTCTCCCGAGGGCGGCTCTATCTTTATTACATCCGCACCCCAATCAGCCAAAAGCCTTCCACATGCCGGCGCTGCAATATAAGACGCCAGTTCGATTACCCGAACTCCGTTCAAGAGCGTGCTGTTGTCCATTTTTGGTGCCACCCGTAAATAAAGTTCCGCAAGATTGAAAACGATTTCCTTTACCCCAATACCGATTCAGCGCTTCACGGCCACCGGGTCATTTTTTGTCAAACCAATTCTCCTGGGAGTAGTCGTACCAACCCTGGCCGGTCTTTTGGCCAAAGTGGCCTTGCACGTATTTTTCGACCAGGCTGGGGGCGGGGAGGAGGCTGCGGTCGCCCGTGGACTTGAAGGCTTCCAGGTTTATGGTGTAGCTCAAATCCAGGCCGGTCAGGTCGTTCAGGCGGAAGGGCCCCATGGGATGCCCGGCTCCATAGACGCAGGCCTTGTCGATGTCCTCCACCGAAGCGATGCCCATCTCCAGAATCCACTGGGCTTCCCGGGCGATGACCTTGAAAATCCGGTTCAGCAAGAAGCCGTCCACCTCTTTTTTCAGATGCACCGGAACCTTGCCCAGCTTTTGGCACAGGGCCATGGAAATGTCGAGCGTCTCATCGGAGGTATGGGGCCCCTGCACCACCTCCACCAGCTTCATGACCAGGGCGGGGTTGAAAAAGTGCAGGTTGCACACCTTGTCGGGACGGTTGGTGGCATCGGCGATCTTGGAGCTGACGATAAAGGAGCTGTTGGTGGCCAAAATGGCGTGAGGCGGGGCCCAGTTGTCCAGGTCGGTGAAGACCTTGCGTTTGAGCTCCAGCACTTCCAGTATGGCTTCAATGACATAATCGGCGTCCTTGACCGCGCCCTGCAGGTCGGAAGCGAAGGAGATGTTCTCCCTGGCCCGCTGGGCCTGCTCCGAGGTCAGCGCGCCCTTTTCCACCCGGCCGGGCAGATACTTGTCCACGAAGGCTTCCGCCTTCTTTAGAACCTCGTCCTTAACGTCCGTGCAGACCACCTGGAAGCCATAGATCGCGCAGAGCGTGGCGATTTGATGCCCCATGTTGCCGGCACCAACCACGACCACTTTTTTAACGTCATCTATCGTCATCATTTCCCTCTTTGATCAAAGAGTCAGTGAACCTTATTGAGAGGCCTCTTCTTTTTCCCGGAGGACCTTTTTCAATATCTTGCCGGTGGCGCTACGGGGCAGGGCGTCCATGAACTCCACCTGCTTGGGCCGCTTGAACCTGGCTAGATGCTGGGTGCAGAAATCGATAAGGGCCTCGGGTGACGCCGCGCTGTCTGGGCTCACCACCACATAGGCCTTCACGCTCTGGCCCCACTTGGGGTCCGGCACGCCGATGACCGCAGCTTCCAGGACCTCCGGGTGCTTCAGCAGCGCTTGTTCGATTTCGGCGCAGTAGATATTTTCACCGCCGCTGAGGATCATGTCCTTTTTGCGGTCCACGATGGTAAGGAAGCCGTCCTCGTCCCTCCTGGCCAGGTCGCCGCTGTGGAACCAACCGCCCTCAAAGGCCTTGGCGGTCTCTTCGGGATCGTTGTAATACCCCTTGAACATGCCGGGTCCCTGGTAGACGACCTCGCCCACCTCACCCACGGCGACGTCCCTCATTTGGAAGTCCACCAGCCGCAGGCTCACCATACGCAAGGGGAGCCCCACGGAGCCTTCTTTGCGCAGGGTGTCCTGATGCTTCATGAAGGTGGTGGTGGCCGACATCTCGGTTTGACCGAAGGCCTCGAACAAGCTGGCATTGGGAAAATGCTCGAGGATTCTTTGCTTGAGGGCGTTTTCGATTACATCGGCGCCAAACCCCGCCACCCGGATGCTGCTTACGTCGTAGTCGGCGAATTGGGGATGCCCCAGCAGGATCCGCCACATGGTGGGGACCAGGAAAATATAGGTTATTTTTTCCGCCTCGATGGTCTTCAATATTTCAACCGGATCGAAATCTTTAAGCACGATGGTTTTTCTTTCCATCATGGTTCGGATGATATTGATGAGGCCGGCAACATGGAACAGCGGCGCCACGGTCAGGATTTTTGGCTCCAAAAGGGGCAGGTCGGGATGGCGGGGCTGCGACTGATTGTTCTCGTGAATAATGTCCAGCGAGTTGCTGATTAAGTTCTTGTGGGTCAAAAGGGCACCTTTGGGTTTACCCGTGGTGCCCGCGGTATAAACAATGAAAGCTTCGTCTTCGTCGTCAACGTAAACCGGCGGCCGTTGTGGGCTGCCTTCCTCGATGAGGTCTTCGAACGGCCCAGACCGTGGGTCCTCCGGGTCCCCAACGAGGATCATTTCCCCCACGCTGGACACTTCCTCGGCGACCGGGTGGATGACGCCGATGAACTCGCTTTCGATGATTAGGAGGCGGGTTTGTGAGTTGTTC
>JAIPEN010000002.1 GCA_021737145.1 Desulfarculaceae bacterium
TGCCTCCGGTCGAGTACATGCAGCAGCTCCGGGAGATCTGCGACGACAAGGGCATCGTGCTCATCGCCGACGAGGTGCAGACCGGCATCGGGCGCACCGGCAAGATGTTCGCCCTGGACCACTTCGGCATCAAGGCGGACATCGTGACCATGGCCAAGAGCCTGGGCGGTGGCATGCCGCTGAGCGCCATCGCGGGCAAGGCCGAGCTGATGGACAGCGTGCATCCCGGCGGCCTGGGCGGCACCTACGGCGGCAACCCGGTGGCCTGCGCGGCGGCCTTGGCGGTGCTGGAGGTGATCGAGTCCGAGGACCTCCTGTCCCGGGCCGAGGAGCTGGGGATCAAGTCCCGGCAGGCGCTTCTATCGCTGCAGGACCGCTTTCCGGTGATCGGCCAGGTGCGTGGCCTGGGCCCCATGCTGGCCATGGAGCTGGTGAGCGACCCGGTGTCCAAGACCCCGGCTCCCGAGCTGGCCAAGCAGCTCACCGCCTATTGCCACGCCCACGGCCTGTTGGTGCTGGACTGTGGCACCCTGGGCAACAACGTGCGCACCCTCATGCCCCTGGTGATCACCGACGAGCAGCTCAACCAGGGCATGCAAATACTGGAGCAGGGCCTGGAGAGGCTGAGCTGAACCAACCAGCGGGCCGCGTCCCGGGCGGGGCGCGGCCCAGACACTCCGTAAGTCAAGGCCAGGGAAGCTGGCCGCGCCTTATGGCGGGAAAGGGATGCGGCATGCTGGACAAAGGCCGATATGACGAGAGCAAACCCCTGGACATGCACAACCTCCAATTCGACTTGGCGGCGGCCAAGCTGGATTTGGAGCCCTGGATCGCGGACAAGATAAAGCATCCCCGCCGGGAACTGACCGTAACCTTTCCTTTGCGCCGGGACGACGGGAGCATCCAAAGGCTCACCGGCTACCGGGTGCAACACAACACCCTGCGCGGGCCGGGCAAGGGCGGCATCCGCTTTCACCCCCAGGTAGACCTGGACGAGGTGCGGGCCCTGGCCGGCTGGATGACCTGGAAGTGCGCGGTGGTGGACATACCCTTTGGCGGAGCCAAGGGCGGGGTGACCTGCGACCCCGGCGAAATGACCCTGGCCGAAAAGGAGCGCCTGACCCGGCGCTATATCTGGGAGATATCCCCCATAATAGGCCCGGAACAGGATATTCCAGCCCCGGACGTGAATACCGATCCCCAGGTCATGGCCTGGATCGTGGACACCTACAGCGTGTTCAAGGGTCACACCTGCAACAGCGTGGTCACCGGCAAGCCACTTTCCATCGGGGGCTCCCTGGGGCGGCTCAAGGCCACCTCCACGGGCTGCGTGTATGTTTTGCAGGAAGCGGCCAAGCATCTGGGCCTGAGCCTCGAGGGCGGCAGCGCCGTGGTGCAGGGCCTGGGCAACGTGGGCTATCACGCGGCCGAGTTGCTGCACGACGCGGGGGTCAGAATCGTGGGCCTGTCCAACGTGCAGGGGGGCGTGTACAACCCCAAGGGCATGGACCCCCGGGCGGTGAAAGAGCATTTCGACAAGACCGGTTATCTGCCGGATTATCCCGAAGCCGACGAGATCGGCAACGCCGAGTTGCTGGAGCTGCCTTGCGACGCCCTGATTCCGGCCGCCTTGGAGGGCCAGATCAATCTGGCCAACGCGAAGCGCATCCAGGCCCGCATCATCGTGGAGGGGGCCAACGGTCCCACCAGCCCTCTGGCCGACGACCTCCTGAAGGAGCGGGGCGTGTTCGTGGTGCCCGACATCCTGGCCAACGCGGGCGGGGTCACGGTGTCTTACTTCGAGTGGGTGCAGAACCTGCAAAAACTTTTTTGGACCGAGGATGACGTGAACCACCGCCTCAGGGATATAATGGTGCGCGCCTTCGGCGAGGTGCTGGCCATCGCCCAACGCGAGGACGAGACCATGCGCACCGCCGCATACATGCTGGCCATCGGCCGGGTGGCCGAGGCCAAACGGGTGCGGGGCATCTTCCCCTAGTCCGGCGCAAAGGCGAGAGGCAACACCATTAGCGAGCAGACGAGGACAACCATGCGCGAGTACAACATTGCCCTGATCCCGGGCGACGGAGTGGGCGGCGAGATAACCCTGGAGGCGGCCAAGGTGCTGGAGGCGGCGGCCGGCAAGCACGGCTTCGCGGCAAGCACCCAAAGCTTTGATTGGAGCTGCGACCGCTATTTGGCCCAGGGCGAGATGTGCCCGGACAACTGCCTGGAGGTGCTGAGCGACTTTGACGGCATCTTCCTGGGCTGCGTGGGCGACGCGGCCAAGGTGCCGGACCATGTCTCCCTGACCATGCTGCTCACCATCCGCAAGGGCTTTGACCAGTACGTGAACCTGCGGCCCATCAAGCTCTACCCCGGGGTGGCCACCCCCATCCGCACCGCCACCCCGGAGACGGTGGACTTCGTGGTGGTGCGCGAAAACACCGAGGGCGAGTACAGCAACCAGGGCGGCATCTTCAAGCCGGGCAGCCCGGACGGCCTGGCGCTACAGACCGCGGTGTTCACCCACAAGGGCTGCGAGCGGGTTATCCGCCATGCCTTTGAGCTGGCCGCCAAGCGGGGCAAGCAGGGCATGGTCACCAACTGCACCAAGTCCAACGCCCTGAACTACTCCATGGTCTTCTGGGACTCGGTCTACGCCGAGGTGGCCCAAGACTTCCCCCAGATCAAGACCGACATGGCCCTGGTGGACGCCATGACCATGTGGTTCGTGAAAAACCCGGAGTACTTCGACGTGGTGGTGGCCTCCAACCTCTTCGGCGACATCATCACCGACCTGGGGGCCATGCTGCAGGGGGGCATGGGCTTTGCCGCCGGCGGCAACATCAACCCGGAAAAGGACTATCCCTCCATGTTCGAGCCCATCCACGGCTCGGCCCCCAAGTACGCGGGCCAGGGCGTGGTCAACCCCATCGCCTCCATCGAGGCGGTGCGCCTGATGCTGGAGCACTTGGGCGAGGCCGAGGCCGCGGCGGATATGCAACAGGCGGTGATGAGCGTGTTGGGACGGGGCCAGATAAAGACCCGGGACATGGGCGGCACCGCCACCACCGCCCAGATGGGCGACGCGGTCAAGCAAGCTCTGCTGGCGGATTAGAACAAAGATAAGGGACCGGCCGCCGGGGCTTGCCGGGGCCGGTCCGCAAAAAGACTAGTAGTTGACCTTGTCCAGGCCCTTGAGGCCCAGGATCTCGCGGGCCTCGTCCGGGGTGGCCGGCTCGATGCCGAACTCCTTGGCGATGCGGATCAGCTTGGCCACCTGCTCGCCGCTGTTCTTGGCCAGCACCCCTCGTTCCAGATAAAGATTGTCTTCCAGGCCCACCCGGGCGTTGCCGCCCATGAGCAGGGCGTGGGTGGTCATGGGGAACTGGAAGCGTCCGGCCGCGCACACCGACCACTGGAAATCGTCGATCTGGCGGTGGGCCGTGTCCAGCAGGTGCACCAGGTGCTCGATGGTGGCCGGGATGCCCCCCAGGATGCCCAGCACGAACTGGAGATACACCGGGGTCTCAACGTGGCCGTCCCGGATGAGCTGGGCCAGGTTGTTGATCATGCCCACGTCGTAGATCTCGAACTCGGGCTTGGTGCCATGCTGGCCCATGATCTGAACGAACTTGCGCATGGTGTAAAAGGTGTTGGGGAAGATGAAGTCCTCGGTGTCGCGCAGGTATTTCTCCTCCCAGTCGTGCTTCCAGTCGCGGCCCTGGCCCGCGATGTGGAACAGGGCGAAGTTCAGCGAGCCCGCGTTTAGCGAGGCCAGTTCGGGCTCCAGGGAGGTGACCACCTTCACCCGGTTTTCCACCGGCTCGCCCAGGCGGCCGCCGGTGGTGGTGCACAGCACGATGTCGCAGCGCTTCTTAACCTCGCTGGCCACCTTGCGGTAGACCTCCTGGTCCGCGTTGGGCAGGCCGGTTTGTTCGTCGCGCACGTGCAGATGGGCCACCGCGCCCCCGGCCTGGTGCACCGACATGATGTCGTCGATCAGCTCCTCGGCGGTCACCGGCAGGTGGGGCGACATGGAGGGGGTGTGGATGGAGCCGGTCACCGCGGCGGTGATTACGGCCTTGTTCTTATATTTACCAGGCATGGTTCTCACCTCGGTTTATTCGTTGTCAGGATTGGCGGCCCGGAAATCGTCTCTGAACTGGCGCACCATGCTCTCCAGGTCGTAGCCGGCTTGCCAGCCCCACTCCTCCCGGGCCCGGGAGTCGTCCAGCTCCAGCCGGGCCACCTGGCTCATCATGCGGCTTATGTCCGGGTCGGGCGCGAAGCTCAGCTCGGCCTCGGGCACCATGGCCTTGACCTGGTCCACCAGTTCCTGGGCCGAAAAGGTCGAGCGGGTGCCGGCCACGTTGTAGACCCGGGTCTTGATGTCCTCCTCCGGCGCCTGGGACAGCTCCCACAGGGCGCGGGCCGCGTCGCGGTAATAGATCACCGGGCAGCGGGTCTGGGGCTCCACCAGAAGCGCATAGGGCTTGCACTGCAAGGGCCGCTCGATGGCCCAGCAGTTGTAGATGGACATGTGGGGCACCTTGGAGCCGGGGCCCACCACCGAGGGCAGGCGCAGGGCCCGGAAGTCCAGGCCGAAGCGGCGCTGATAAAGCCGGCCCATCAGCTCGCAGGAGACCTTGCCTACCCCGTACATGCTGCCGGGGTGCTCCACGGCGGTTTCGTCAACCGGGCCCTGGGGCAGGTCCTGGCCGTAGACCGCGATGCTGCTGGCCATGACCAGGCGCTTCACCCCGCTCAGGCGGGCCGCCTCCAGCAGGCGGAAGGTGCCGTTGATGTTCACCTCGATGGCGGCCCAGGGGTCCTCTTCCGAAGGCACCGAGAGCATGCCCCCCAGATGGACGATGGTGTCCACCTGGCGGCCGCGCAAAATCTCCAACAGGGACGACAGGCTGTTCAGGGAGCTGGGCTGGTATTCAATCGCGGGCAGCAGGCCGGCCATGTCCGGCCCCGGAGGCGCCGGGTCCAGCAAGAGAGGGCGCAGACCGCCGTCCACCGCGAACCGGGCCAGTTGCGATCCGATGAAGCCTGTTCCGCCGGTTATAACCATGGCCATGGAAGCCCCCGCTTTCCTTTGGTCTTGGCGTCCAGGGCCGGCCCCGCCCCCAGAAGGGCGGAGCCGGCCTTTGGGTTGGTGTAATAAAAGCTCAGCTTTGCTAAACTACTTGGCCAAGCCTTTGCAGCCGGTTTGGGCGCAGGGCACGTCGACCTTGCTGGCCGGCACCATGCCAGCCTCGCCCACATAGGCATGCTTGAAGTAAGGGCTCTTGGCAACCACCGGCGCGATCCAGATAGGCTGTTGCGTCTGGTGGTCGCAGGCTCGCATGACCCATTTCCCGGCCGGCCCGTCGTAGGTAAGGCCTTCCCAGGCCTTGATCACGTCACTGACCTTGGCGGAGCCGGCCTTTTTTACGGCCTCGGCCCAGAACATGGTGGCCAGGTAGGCTTTGCCCCGCAACCAGGTGGGGTAGTAGCCCTTGGCCTTCTTGAAGCCTTCCACGAACTTTTTGTTGGCCTCGCCGGGGATGGTGATCATGTACACCTCGGCGGCCACGCTGCCCACCACCGCCTCGTCGTTGGCGACCGCGGTGATGGCGTTTTCGTCGTTAAGGTAGTAGCAGGCGAACTTGGCCTTGAGGCCCAGGGGCTTGGCCTGCTTGAGCAGCAGGGTCAGGTCGCTGCCCCAGTTGGAGGTGAACACCACCTCGGCCCCGGAGTTGATGATCTGGCTCACGTAGGGGGCGAAGTCCTTGGTGCCGATGGGATGCAGCACCTTGCCCACGATCTCGGCCTTGGGGTTGAGCTCCTTGAGCTTTTTGATGAAGGCCTCGGTGGCCTGCTGGCCAAAGGAGTAGTCCTGAGCCACAGTGAAGACCTTGGTGAAGCCTTGGCTGGCCACCCAGTTGGCCAGGGCATAGGACTGGGTGTCGGTGTTGGCGCAGGCCCGGAAGAAGGTCTTGGAGCACTTGGCGCCGGTCATGCTGGCTGCGGCCATGCCGTAGGTGTAGAACAGGCCGCCCTTTTTGCCGGTCAGGGCCACCATGGCCCCGCCCACCGAGCTGCCGGTGCCGCCGCAGAAGTACTTGACCCCTTCCTTGATCATCAGCTTGGTGGCCTTGCGGGTGGCGATGGCCGGCTTCAGCTCACTGTCCACCGGGATCACTTCCACCTGCATGCCGTTGATGCCGCCCTGCTCGTTGAGCACCTGGGCGGCGTATTGCACGCCTTCGAGATACCGGTCGCCGATATCCTTGAAAGTGCCGGAAAGCGGCTCCATCACCGCCAGTTTGATGGTCCCTCCCGCCAGGGACGCCGTGGCGGTGAACACCGCCAACAGCAGGACCATCCCCACCATGATTAGTTTGCGCATCTGCATTCCTCCCTTTACAGGTAACGTGGCTTGCTAATCTCCTGGCTCAGACCTCCAGGTAGGTCTGGCGCACTTCTTGGGCGGCGACCAGCTCCTGGCCGTCGCCCTGGAAAACGATGCGCCCCTTGGACATGATGAAAAAGCTGCCCGCCAACTTCAGGGCCGCCTTGTAGTTTTGCTCCACCATCAGGATGGTCACCCCGCTCTGGCTGATGGCGGCCAGCATCTCCAGCACCGCCTCGGCCACCAGGGGGGCCAGCCCCTCGGTGGGCTCGTCCACCAGGATCAGCCCGGGGTTGCCCATGAGGGTGCGGGCCACGGTGAGCATCTGCTGTTCCCCGCCGGACAGATGCCCCCCCTTGTTGTCGCGGCGCTCGGCCAGGCGGGTGAAGGAGTCGAAAACCCGCTCCTCGGTCCAGGGCTCGTAGCTGGTGGCACGGCGGGGGGGCTTTATGCCGATGCGCAGGTTCTCCAGCACGGTGAGCGACTTGAAGATGCGCCGCTCCTCGGGCACGTAGCCCAGGCCCAGCTGGGCGATCTGAAAGGGCAGCCGCCCCACCAGCTCCTGGCCGTCGAAGAGCACGCTGCCCTTTTGGGGCTTGACCATGCCCATGATGGACATGAGGGTGGTGGACTTGCCCACCCCGTTGCGCCCCAGCAAACAGACCAGGTCGCCCCGGGTCAGCTCCAGGTTCACCCCCTGCAACACGTGGCTCTTGCCGTAATAGCTGTGCAGGTCCTTGACCTGGAGAATCATGACTCGTCCTCCCCCAGGTAGGCGTCTTTCACCTTCTGGTCGCAGCGGATTTCGTCCGGGGCGCCGCAGGCCAAGATGACCCCGTAGTGCAAAACCGAGATGCGGTCGGCCAGGGTGAAGACCACGTTCATGTCGTGCTCAATGATCACGCAGGCGATGTCCCGGGTGACCCGGCTGATCATCTGGATGGCGTCCTCGGTCTCCTTGCGGCTCATGCCCGCGGTGGGCTCGTCCAGCAGGATCAGCTCCGGGTCGCAGGACAGGGTCACCCCCAGCTCCAGGGCCCGCTGCTGGCCGTAGGCCAGCTCTTGGGCCGGCACGTCGCGATAGTCTTGCAGGCCGATGCGCTCCAGGATCGCCTCGCTCAGCTCGATGAGGCGCTGGTCGTGGTGGGGCCGGCGCAGCAGGTTGTAGCGCAGGCCCTGGTGGGAGCGCACCCCGGCCAGCACGTTGTCCAAGGCCGAGAGCTGCTGGAAGATGTTGGTGATCTGGAAGGAGCGGGCCATGCCCATGCGGGCCCGGCGATAGGCGCTCTGGGACGATATGTCGCGGCCCTTGAAGAGCACCGCGCCCGAGGTGGCCGGGAACTTGCCGCTGATCACGTTGAACAGGGTGGTCTTGCCCGCGCCGTTGGGGCCGATCACCGCGAAGCGTTCATTGGCCCCCACCGTGAAGTTCACGCTGGTGAGCACCTCCAGGCCCGAGAAGTCCTTGCGGATATCCATGATCTGTAGGATGGCTTGCTCAGTCATCTCGGTCCGATCCCTTGTCCTTGGCCCCGGGCAGACGGGCGGCCAGGCTTTTGACCAGGCCCGAGAGCCCGCCGGGGGCGAAGAGCACCATCAGGATGAACAGCGTGCCCATGATCAGGGGCCAGTTGTCGGTCAGGTCGCTGAGGAAGTCCTGCACGTAGGTGTAGAAAAAGGCTCCCACGATGGGCCCGGCAAAACTGGCCGTGCCGCCGATAAAGGTCATCAAGAGCACCTTGGTGGTCATCTCGATGCTTATGGCGTCCAGGGACACGAAGGAGTTGAAAATGGCGTAAAAGGATCCGGCCAGGCCGGCCAGGGCGCCGGTGATGATGAACAGCATCAAGCGGGCCACGTTGGTGTTGTAGCCCAAAAAGCGCATGCGCTCTTCGTTTTCCCGGATCAGGAGCACCGACTGGCCCATGGCCGTGCGGGTGAAGTAACAGCAGAAGGCCACGGCCAGGCCGATTACCAGCACGGTAAGGTAGTACATGTCCGGCCCCTTGCCGGGGTCCAGGGAGAGCAGGCCGAAGTTCACCACCGAGGGAAACACGGTGAGCCCGTCGTCGCCGCCGGTGACGGTGTGCCACTTGACCGCGATAGCGTAGAACAGGGCGTTGAAGGCCAGGGTGAGCAGGGCGAAGGGCGTGCCCTTCACCCGGAGCAGCAGCAGCCCCACCACCAGTCCGGCCAGGGTGGTGAGGGCGGTGGCCATGGCCAGGGCCAAAAACAGGGGGACGCCCTCCATGCTGTTGATGACCACAGCGGCGGCAAAGGCGCCCACCCCGAAGAACATGGCGTGGCCGAACGAGAGCAGCCCGGCGTAGCCCAACAGCAGGTTGTAGCTCACCGCGTAGAGCGAGAAGATGGTGGCCTCGGTGACCAGCCTGAGCTGGTAGGGCGGCAGAATCCAGGGCAGGGCGGCCAGCAGGGCCAGGCCCAGGGGCCAGGCCCAGAGGTATGCGGGCTTGGTCTTGGGCATCATTGCTTCTCCCCGAACAAGCCCTCCGGCTTGACCACCAGCACCAGGGCCATGAGCATGTAGATCAGGGCCAGGGAGAACTCGGGAAAGAGGATCACCCCGAAGGACTGCAATTGGCCGATGATGAACGAGGCCAGCACCGCGCCGCCCAGGCTGCCCATGCCGCCCACCACGATGACCACGAAGGCGTCGATGAGGATGGACTCGGCCATGCCGGGAAACACGCTGAGCAGGGGCCCGGCGGTCACCCCGGCCAGGCCGGACAAAGCTGCCCCCACCGCGAACACCCCCATGAACAGGCGGGGCACGTTGATGCCCAGGGCGCCCACCATGGCGCTGTCGTCCACCGCCGCCCGCACGGTGATGCCGATGCGGGTCTTGAACAGCACCAGGGCCATGAGCAGGCCCAGGATCACCGACACCGCGAAGATGAACAGGCGGTACACCGGGTAGGTGATGCCCATCAGGCTCACGGTGTCAGCCAGGATGCCGGTGACCGCCATGGCCTGGGGGCTGGTGCCCCAGATCCACTTCACCCCTTCATGGAGGATGTAGGCGATGCCGAAGGTTAAGAGCAGCTCGTGCACGTGGCCCAGCACGTGGACCTTGCGCAGCAAAAAGCGCTCGATCACCATTCCCAGGGCCATGAGCAGCAGGGGGCTGATGATCAGGGCCAGCCAGAAGTTGCCGGTGATGTGCAGCAGGGACAGCGCGAAGTAGGCGCCCAGCATGTAGAAGGAGGCGTGCGCGAAGTTGAGCACGTTCATCATGCCGAAGACCAGGGTGAGGCCGGAGGACACCAGGAAGAGCAGTCCGGCATAGGCCAGGCCATGGAGGAAAAAGACCGCTATTTCGCTCATGGCGTCACCCGCGTCAAGTTTTCAACCCTCCCCTTGATCGGCAAATCGCTTACTCCCCCTCTGGGGGCAGGACCACCCCCAGAATTCGGAGCAGCACCTCATCGCGCCGAGCCAAAAGCTGGCTGAGTTTCTCCGGGGTCCAGGCGTGGAAGCCCTGGCCGCTCTTGGCCCCCAGTTGACCGGCGTTGTATTTCTCGGCCAGCAGGGGAGAGGGCTCGGGCGAGCAGTCCAGCTCGGCCAAAAAGTCCTTGTGAATTTCGTAGGTCAGGTCCAGGCCGGCCAGGTCGGCGGTGGCCAGGGGGCCCAAAAAGGCCATGCGCAGGCCGAAGCAGTAGCGCACCACATCGTCCACGTCCTCGGCGCTGGCGATGCCCCGCTCCACCAGCTGGATGGCCTCGCGCCACAGGGCGTGTTGCATGCGGTTGCCGATGAAGCCCGGCACGTCCTTGAGCACCTTGATGGGCTTTTTGCCCACGCTGGCCAGCAGCTCGCACATGGCCGCGAAGGCCCGGTCCGAGGTGGCCGGCGACTTGATCACCTCCACCCCGGGCACCACCTGGGGCGGGTTCCAGAAATGGGTGCCCAGCACCCGCTCCGGGGTCTTTAGGTCCTGGGCGATCTTCTGGATGCTGATGGTGGAGGTGTTGCTGGCCAGGATGCAATCGGCCGGGGCCAGCTCTTCCAGCACCGCGAAGACCGCCTGTTTGACCTCCAGGTTCTCGCTCACCGCCTCGATGATGAACTCGCGCCCCGCGCAGAGCTGGGCCATGTCGTCGCAAAGGGTGATGTTGGCCAGGGTTTGGTCCACCTGTTCCGGGGCGACCATGCCCAGCTTCAGGAAAACCTCGAAGTTCCGCCGGATGCGCTCCGGGGCCGAGGCCAGCATTTGCGGATCCTGGTCAAAGAGGGTGACCGGGCATCCCCCCAGGGCCAGGAGTTGGGCGATGCCGTGGCCCATGAGCCCCGCGCCCAAAACCCCGACCTTGTGCTTGCTTGCCGCCTGTGTCATGGCCTTACCGTCACGCCTTTAAGGGACAAAAATCACCATCAGGCACTTAACGTCCTGTTCGCTCACCGCCACGCCGAAGTGCTCCACCCCGGAGTCGAAATAGATGCAGTCACCCTCTTCCACCAGGTACTCGTCGGTGCCGTGGGTGAAGTGCATGGTGCCCTGCAAGACCATCATCATCTCCTCGCCCCGGTGCTTGAACACCGCGCTCTTGGTGTTCGAGGACGGGATGGTGAGCAGGTAGGGCTCCATGCGCTTGTGGGGGTAGTTGTGGGCTAGGGTTTCGTAGGAATAACCGAAAAAGGTGCCGTTGCGGGCCATGGGCTTGCGGTCGCCCACCTTGACCAGGGAGGCGGAGCGCTGTTCCTGGTTTTCGCCCAGTATCTCGGAAAGGGTGGCCCCCAGGGCCTCGGCGATGACGATCAGGGTGGACAGGGGGGGCGACTTGGGCGAGTTCTCCAGCTTGGACAGATAGCCCTTGCTCATGCCGATTTCCTTGGCCAGGACCTCCAGGGAATAGCCGGCCGCCTTGCGCAGCCGTCTTATGTTTTTGCCTATCTCTTTTTCTTCCAGCACTGAGCGCTTCCAATCCGGGCCAGGGGCCTCCCGTGCGGGGCATGTGTTTTCCCAAAAGGAAACTATGCCAGGACAAGTAACTAGTGCGTTGTAATTTAAGTGTTATATAAGCACTATACAAACCGTGCCAATGTTTCCTGATAGGAAACGATAAGGCAACAGCGAGAAGAATGTCAAGTGGTTTTTAGGCCGGCCCAGGGGTGGGGATGGCGGGAGCCTGGTTCCGCGTCCGCCCTCCGGCCCGGGCCTTGGCCCTGGCCTTGGGGCGGGAAATGGTATAGTGACCAGGCTCCGCGCGGTGTGGCGCGCGGAGGGACCGCCGGTCTTCGCAACCAAGCAAGCAACGAGAGAAAGAAGCCAATGCCTGAACTGAACCTGGATCTGCTGGGCAAGAGCAAGGGGCCGGTGACCACCGAGTACACCTGGCAAGACGCCGCCCTCTACGCCCTGGCCGTGGGGGCCGGGCCGGAGGAGCTTTCCCTGATCTACGAGGGCCATCCCGGCGGCATGAAGGTGCTGCCCGGCTTCGTGGTGGTGCCGGCCTTTGCCGCCTGGCCCGATCTGGGCGAGGTGGTTTGGCCCCTGATGGTGCATGGCGAGCAGGTCATCACCGTGCACCAGCCCCTGCCGCCGGGCGGCAAGGTGGTGCAGGCCGGGCGGGTGGCCAATATCTTCGACAAGGGCAAGGGCGCGCTCATCGAGGTGCGGGTCAGCGGCAGCCTGGAGGACGGCAGCCCCCTGTTCGACGCCCAGTGGAACGTGTTTTACATCGGGGCCGGCGGCTTTGGCGGGGACCCGGGGCCCAAGACGGTGGTAACTCCGCCGCCGGAGCGCGCCCCGGACTTTGAAACCACCTACCGGGTGCCGCCCAGTCAGGCGGCTCTGTACCGCCTCTTGGGGGACCTGAACCCCCTGCACATCGACCCCCAGGCCGCGTCCCTGGCCGGGTTCGAGCGCCCCATCCTGCACGGCCTGTGCACCTACGGCTATGCCACCAGGGCCCTGGTCAACGGGCCTTTGGAAGGCGACCCGGACCGGCTGAAGGAGTTTTCCACCCGCTTCGCGGGGCCGGTGTATCCCGGCGACGAGCTGACCATCAAGGGCTGGCGCGAGGGCGAGGGCTATCTGGTGGAGGCCTCCACCCAGGGAGGGGTGGTGCTCACCAACGGCCGGGCCCTGGTGGACTGAGCCGGCCTAGGCTTCCGCCCCGGACCCGCCGAAACGTCGGTTGTACAGGGCGTAGTAGGCCACCGGCACCACCAGCAGGCTGAAGGCGGTGGAGGCGGCCAGGCCGAAGATGAGGGCCCAGGCCAGGCCCGAGAAGATGGGGTCCAGGGTGATGGGCCAGGCGCCCAGGGCGGTGGTGGCCGCGGTGAGCACGATGGGCCTAAAGCGCACCGCCCCGCTGGCCAGCACCGCTTCCTTGAACGAGCTTCCCTCGTCCATCTCGTTGTGCACGAACTCGATCAACACCACCGAGTTGCGGATCACGATGCCCCCCAGGGCGATCATGCCGATCATGCTGGTGGCGGTGAAGAACACCGGGTTGGGCCAGCCGGCCACCGCGTCCCCGGCCACCAGGTTCAGCAGCCAGAAGCCGGGCATGATGCCCAGCAGGGTCAGGGGGATGGCCAGCATGAGCAGGATGGGCACCAGGAAAGACCCGGTCTGCACCACCAGCAGGATGAAGATGCCCACCAGGGCCGCGCCAAAGGCCAGGCCCAAATCGCGGAACACCCTGAGGGTGATGTGCCACTCGCCCTCGCCGTCCCAGGCCACCGCCACGCCGGGGGGCAGCTTCACCTTGTCCAGGCGGGCCTCCATGTCCAGAATGGCCGTGGCCGGGGAGCGGCCGGCCAGCTCGGCATAGACCATCACCACCGGCCTCAGATCCTTGTGCATCACCGGCTGCCGGGCGGGGGCCCGCACGAAGCGGCCCAGCTCGCCCAGGGGCACCTGGCCGCCCTGGGCGGTGGCCATGGGTAGCTGGCTCAGCTCCTCCAGGCTGGCGCGGCTGATGCGGGGCAGGATCAGCTCCACCGGCAGGGGCTGGCGCTCGTGGGCCAGGTGCACCGTGGCCGGCTGGTCCCCGCTGAGGGCCAGGCGCAGGGTGGCGGTTATCTGGGCCGCGCTGATGCCGTGCAGGGAGGCCTTTTCCTTGTCCACCACGAAGTTCCAGCGGGGGCGCTGGGCCTCGGTGGAGTCGTCGATGTCCACCACCTTGTCCTCGGCGTGCATGACCTGGCGCACCTGGGACGCGGCCTTGATCAGCTCCGCGTAGGGGGTGCCCGGCTCGCCGTGGATCTCGGCCACCACCGTGGCCAGTACCGGCGGACCGGGCGGCAGCTCCACCAGCTTGAGGTTCACCCCGTGGCGGGCCGCTATGGCCTGCAAGTCCTTGCGCAGGCGCAGAAGAATCTCATGGCTCTGCTGCTCCCGCCGGTCCTTGGGAGCCAGGTTCACCCGGATGTCGGCCACGTGGCCGCCGCGCCGCAGGTAGTAGTGGCGCACCATGCCGTTGAAGTCCATGGGCGAGGAGCCGCCCACGTAGGAGGTGAAGTTGACCACCTCGGGCACCCCGGCCAGATAGCGCTCCAGGGAGCGCACCGCGCGGTCGGTGGTCTCCAGGGTGGTGCCTTCGGGCAGGTCCAGCACCAGTTGGAACTCGTTCTTGTTGTCAAAGGGCAGCATCTTCACCGGCACCTGGCGAAGGGCCACCAGGGCCACCGAGGCCGCCAGGGCCAGCAGGATGGCCCCGGCCAGGGCCCAGCGCATGGAGCGGCGCGCCAAAAATGGCTCCAAGGTGGCCTGGTAGGCCCGGCGCAGGGCGGGCGGGGTGGTCTGGCCGGTTTCCTTTTCCCCGCCGCGGCCTGCCGCCTCCTTCGGAGCCCTCCCCTTGAGCAGGCGGTAGCAGAGCCAGGGCACCACGGTGAGGGCCCACAGGGTGCTGAAGGTCACGGTCAGGGGCACGTTGATCGCCATGGGGGCCATGTAGGGGCCCATCATGCCGGTGATGAAAAACATGGGCGCGAAGCTGACGATGATGGCCAGGGTGGACATGATCACCGGCGGCATCACCTCGTTGACCGCCACCAGGGTGGCGGACAGGGGGTTGCGGAGGCCCCGGACGATGTGGCGCTGGATGTTGTCCACGTTGGTGATGGGGTCGTCCACCACCAGGCCCAAGGAGAGGATCAGGGCGAACATGGTCACCCGGTTGATGGTGTAGCCGAAAAGGTAGTTGACGAACAGGGCCATGGCAAAGGACAGGGGCACCGCGATGGCCACCACCAAGGCCTCGCGCCAGCCCAGGGTGAAGGCCAAAAGGGCCACCACGGTGAGCACCGCGAAGAACAACGAGTTCATCAGCTCGTCGCTTTTGACCTGGGCGGTCTGGCCGTAGTTGCGGGTGACGGTCAGCTCCACCCCGGCCGGCAGGATTTTCTCCTTGAGCTTTTCGGCGCGGGCCAGGATGTCGTTGGCCACGCTGACCGCGTTGGTGCCCCGCTTCTTGGCCAGGGAAATGGTCACCGCGTTCTGCCCCTGGGGCGTGTCCGGCTTGCCCTGGCGGGCCAGCCATCCCCGCCCGAAGCCCATGCGGGTGTAGGTCTTGGCCTCGGCCGGGCCGTCCAGGATGCGGGCCACGTTGCGCAGGTATACCGGACGGCCGCCCCGCACCCCCACCACCAGGGAGCCCACCTGGGCCGGGGTGCGCATGTAGGCGTCGCTGGTCACCCGGTAGACCTGGTCGGCCTGGTCCACCTTTCCGGCCAGGGAGGCGGCGTCGGCCCCGGCCAGGGCCCGCCGCGCGGCCAAGGGGGTAATGCCGTGGGCGGCCAGGCGCTGGGGATCCAGCTCCACCCGCACCTGGCGGGGGCGCCCCCCGTTGATGTCGGTGCGCGAGATGTCGGGCACCCGCGAGAGGTGGAAGAGCATCTCCTCGGCCATGCGCCGGAGCTGGTAGTCGGAGTAGCGCGAGGAGTGCAGGGTGAGGCTGACGATGGGAACGTCGTCGATCTCCACCGGCTTGACCACCCAGCCCTTGACCACCGAGGGCACCATGTCCGTGTTCATGGCGATCTTGTTGTAGAGCTTGATCAGGGAGCGCTCGCGGTGCTGGCCCACGAAGAAGCGCACCGTGACCACCGCCCGGCCCCGAAGGGCCTGGGAGTAGACGTGCTCCACCCCGTCGATCTGCCACAGCAGGCGCTCCAGGGGGGTGGTGACCAGGCGCTCCACTTCGGCGGCGCTGGCTCCGGGCGCGCTGACCATCACGTCGGCCAGGGGCACCACGATCTGGGGCTCTTCCTCGCGGGGGGTGAGCATAATCGCCGCCGCGCCCAGGCACACCGCCAGGATCATCAGCAGCAGGCTCAGCTGCGAGGTGACGAAAGGCCGCACCAGGCGGGCCATGAGGCCCAGGCGGGGCTCGCCGTTCTGGCCGGGATCAGCGGGCATGGGCCCCGGCCGGGATGAGCACCGTCTCGCCGCCCTTGAGGCCCGAGAGGGCCTCGAGCATGTCGCCCTGGCGGCGTCCGGTGGTCACCATCACCTTTTGCCAGCGGCCGTCCTGCTTGGCCAGCACCATCTCCAGCTGGCCCACCCGGCTCACCGCCCGGGCAGGCACCAGCACCGCCTTGCGCTTGTCCATCGGCACCAACAGGCGGCCGAACACACCGGGGTAGAGGCCCTGCTCGGCGGGCAGGCTCACCTTGACCAGGAAGGTGCGAGTGGCCGGGTCGGCGGCGGGGACTATCTCTTGCACCTTGCCGCTCAGGGCGCGCTCCAGGGAAGGCAGCTCCACCTGGAGCTTCTGGCCCGGCCGCACCCGGGAGAACAGGGCCTCGGGCAGCACCGCCTCCAGGCGCAGCCCGCCCTGGGCCTGCAAGAGCAGCAGGGGCCGTCCGGGCAGGGCGGTGTCGCCGGGCTCGGCCAGCCGCTTCATCACCCGGCCCGAGGCCGGGGCGCTCACCGTGGTGTAGCCCAGGGCCACCCGGGCCTCTTGCTCCAGATCCCCCGCGCGGGCGGCCATGGCCTGGGCCCGTTTGAGACCCTCGGTGGCCTGCTCCATCTGGCGGGGGGTGGCCGCCTGGCCCTTGAGTAGCTGGGCCACCCGGGCGTGCTCGGCCTTGGCCCGGGCCAGGACCGCCCGGGCCTCGGCCATGCCCTGGCGGGCCTGGGCCAAACGGGCCCGGTACTGCCGGTCGTCCAGCTTTACCAGCTCCTGGCCGCGCTCCACCATCTGCCCGGAGCGGGTCTTCACCGCCAGGATGCGCCCCGGCACCTGGGCCTCCACCCTGATCTCGCTCATGGGCTGCACCGTGCCCACGGCCTGGTAGTTCACCGGCAGCTCCACCGCCTTGGTTCGGGCCTCCTGCCCGGCCGGGGCGGCCGGTTCACGGGCCTCGATGCGGCCCGGCCCGATCTTGCCGAAGTCCAGAAAGCCGCCGGTGTAGGCGATGAGCAGCAGCAGGGCCAGGGACCCGGCCACCAGGCCGACAAGGCGGATCGTCTTAGGGCGCATCTTTGCTCTCCTGCCGGGCATAGCGGGCCCACAGGCCCAGGGAGCGGGCCAGGTCGGCCTCGGACTTGGCCTGGTCGTAGCGGGCGGCGGCCGAGCGCTGGCGGGCCCGGCTCAGGTCCAGCTCGGCCTCCAGATAGCGGGTCACCGTGGCCGCGCCTCCATCGTATTGCCGCTGCACCAGGGTGAGCGACTCCCGGGCGCTACGCACGCTGGCGGTGCTCACCCGGCCCCGGGCCTTGGCCTCTTCCAGGTTCAGATAGGCCGAGCGCACCTCCAGCTGCACCTGGCGGGTGGCCTTGCTGTCCGCGGCCAAAATGCGCTCCAGGCGGGCGCTGGCCGCGCGCACCTCGGCCGGGGTGGAGAACCCGGTGAACAGGTCCCAGTTCAGGGCGAGCCCGGCCACCCAGTTGGCCTTGTTGGCATCGAACTCGTCCGGCGTCTGGGCGTCCATGTACAAACGGCCTTGGGCGTCCAGGGTGGGCAGATACCCGGCCTTGGCCTGGTCCAGGCCCATGCGGGCTCGCTCCACCTGGCGGCGGGCCTTTTTGAGCTCCGGCCGCAGCTCCAGGGCCACGCCCAGGCCGTCGCGGTAGGCGGGGGGGATCTTGACCCCCGGGGTTCTGCACTCCACCGGGGTGAACTCGGCGTCCGGGTCGGCCCCCATGAGGTTGGCCAGGGCGGCCAGGGACAGGCGGTAGTTATTGTTGGCCCTGACCAGGGACTCGTGGGCCGAGGCCAGGCGCACATCCAGAGATAGCACATCGGACTTGAGCGCGCCGCCGGCCTCGTGGCGCACCCGCATGGCCCTGAGCTGGGCGCCCACCGTCTTTTGGCTGTCCCGGGCGATGGCCGCGAAGTCACGCGCGGCCAGGGCGTTGTAGTAGGCCTGGATCACCGAGGCCACCAGGGCGTTCTCCACGCTTTGGCGGTCCAGGCGGCTGATCTCCAGGCCGGTCTCGGCCATGCGCCGCTGCAAGAGGTCGCGGCCGCCCCGGTAGAGGTTCCAGCCCGCGCCCAGGCCCGCCTCGAAGTTCTGGAAGGTGCCCGGCTGGTTGAAGTTCACGTTGTTGCCCAGGCTGCGCTGGTCGATGGTGGAGAACAGGTAGGCGCTGGGCGCATCGCCTCTCTGGTAGGAGCCGGTCAGGCGCAGGCGGGGCCAAAAAGCGGCCTGGGCCCGGTCCACCAGGGCCTCGGACTGGCGGATGCGGGCCAGGGCCATCTGCTGGTCCGGGCTGTGGGCCAGGGCCAGGCCGATGGCCGCGCGCAAATCCAGGCGGGCGGGAAGCTTGACCTCGGGCGGGGCCGCGGGGGTCTTGCCTTTGGCCGCCGAAGGGGCCGGCTCGGCGGCCCGGCGCTCCTGCTTGACCGACTGATAGGAGTACTTAGAAGCCGGGGCGCAGCCCAGGAGCAGGGCTAGGCCGATGAGGGCGATGGAAAGCAAGGCGGTTCGCCTTGGGTGTGAGCTGTTGCATTGGGTCATAGGCTGCGTTCTGGGGCCGATCAGATCCTTGAATTAACACCGGTTGCTGACATGCCTTAAAATATAACATGTTTTCAAAGCGCCGTTTTGGCGGGCCAAGGAGGGCTGGATCAAACCCCGGCCCTGGCCAGGACCATGCCCCGGCGATTCACTTGATGTCCACCAGCCAGCCCCAGGGCCGGCCCTGGTCGTCCACCGCGTTGAAGGGCGGGTAGTCCTCGCCGATGGCCACGGTGATCGATTGGGGGGACTGGGAGGCGAATGCCGGCCCGGCCGCTGTCATGCAAAACAGCAGCAATAACAAAAGAGGCCAGATGAGGCAGCGGGGCAATCGGCCAGCCATGAGGTCTCCAGTTAGGAATCTGCGGTGTGTTTAATATCATAGTCCATCAGGCAGGTGGTAGGGAAGAATCCAATGGCCGGGGGGAGATTCCCGCCCTGGCCGCGCTTTACTTGGGGAGCATTGTCCCGCCGGCCCTCAATGTCTTGTCCGGTCCTCAATGCCTTATAATGTTGCTAGACTTTAAGCGTGTGATTATCCGCCTGCCGTTCCACCGGCTAAAAAAAACCCATGGGAGGCGTCATGAGAATAAGCTTACTGGCCGTTTTATTGTCCTTTGCCCTGTTGCTTGCGGCCCAGGCCCCGGCCCGGGCCCTGGACACCGTGGAGGAGTACATCCGCGAGTATCCCAACCAAGAGCAGGTGAAGATGATGCGGGCCTGGCTCCAGAAGCACAAAAAAGGCACCTTCAGCTTCACCGGGTTGGTGGACCCCAAGGACACCACGGTGGTTACCCCCCAGGCCACGGTGGATTATGGGTATAACTGGTTCAGTCTTTCCGAGGGGCCGGCCGTGCTGCGGGTGCCCGCCTATGACAAGTTCTTTTCGGTTTCCATCTTTGACATGAAGCACAACGTGCCGGCGGTCATCGCCAACCCCAAGAAGCCCCTTCTCATCAAGCGGCCGGGCCAGAAGGCGCCGCCGGGCGATTTTACGGTGGTGGAGTTGGAAACCGACCAGGGTCTGGTGCTCACCCGCATGGTGGTGGTGGACAACCTGGAGCAGGTTAAACGCCTGCGCAAGAAGCTGGCCATGCAGGGCGGCAAGGGCGACATGGACCGCGACGTGCAGCGCTTCTCGCCCCAGACCGAGAAGGCCGCCCAAGCGGTAATCGAAGCCATGGTCCCTTTCCTGAATCCGGACACCGCCTTTGGGGCCAAATCCGGCCAGGTGGGCGAGCTTTCCCTGGCCGCCGGGGTGCGCATCGGCCAATTGGGCACCCCGCCGGGCACGGTGCGCTACCGCACCATCATGACCGACAGCCAGGGCCGGCCCTTCAGCGGCAAGGACACCTATGTCCTCACCGTTCCGGCCAACATCGTGAAAAAGAGCGGCTACTACTCCATCACCATCTATGGCAAGGACAACAAGCTGCTCATTCCCAACTCCCAGAAGCGCTACGACCGCACCACCTACTCGTCCAAACCCAACCCGGACGGCACCTACACCATCACCCTGAGCCCCCAGGGCGATGGCCTCAACGGCATCCCCACCGGCAAGCCCTTTTACGCCATTCTCCGGGCCTATGTGCCGGTGGAGGGAGCCGACCTTACGGTGAAGGTGAACAAAAAGTAAGGCCCCGCGCCGCATTCAGGAAGGAATCGCATGACCCGCAAAAGCATTTTGCTCATATTGACCTCTTTCGTCTTGGCCGCCGGTCTGCTCGCGGCCGGCGGGGCTGCTCCAGCCCGGGGCGGGGAGAAGACCCTGGACACCTACGTGGGCCAGCTGGTTTTTCAAGACCAGACCATAACCCAGGCCACCGCCAAGAAGCTGCACCGCCGCATGGACCTGCAACGGGCCTCACAGCTGGTGCTGTGGTCTCTGCCCGCGGTGAGCCTGTATCAACTGCACCAGATGTTCCTGCATGAGTTGAAGGCCGATCCCCGCCAGCCGGTGATCGGTCTGTTCGAGGGCTACGACGCGGTCTACCCTTTTCTCACCGCCAACGCCACCACCCCCTACACCGTGTCGGTGCTGGACCTGAAGCAAACCGGTCCGGTGGTGGTGGAGATACCGGCGGGCGAGGTTTACGGAGTGGCCAACGACGCCTGGCAACAGCCCATCAAGGAGATCGGCTCGGGCCGGGCGGAGCGCCTGCTGTTCCTGGGGCCCGGCCAAAAGGCCCCCCAGGATTTCAAAGGCGAGGTGATCCCGTCGCCCACTTATATGATGATGTATTTCTATCGGGTGCTGGGCACCGGGCCCGAGGCCAAGGCCCTAAAGACCGCGGTCAAAGCCTATCGTCTGGATCAAGCGGCCCGGCCGCCCCAGACCAAGTACGTGAAGTACCAGCCCCGGGCCGGGGCCGAGGTGGTGTTGAACACCCCGCCCGCGGGCATGGCCTATTGGAAGCTGGTCAATGATTACGTGCAGCAGGAGCCCCTGGCCGGCCGCGACCGCTTTTTCTACGCCTGGCTGACCACCCTGGGCATCGCCAAAGGCCAGCCTTTCCAGCCCAGCGCCTACCAAAAAGAGGTGCTGCAGGAAGGGCTCACCGTGGGCATGGCCATGGCCCAGGCCACGGCCTTTAACAAGCGTTTTCCCAGCGCCCGCTACATGGGAGACTCCGGTTGGGAAGACGTGATGGCCGGCATGGACCCCCGGATCGACCTGCCGGACCGCTCCATGTTCGACGAGCGGGCCTCCTATACCTTTGAGGCGGTGACCACCTCCCAGGGCATGACCAAGCGGGAGGAGGGCAAGGGCTCGGCCTATCTGGGCACCTACTACGACAGCCAGGGCAACGCTCTGATGGGCGGCCACACCTATAGGCTGCATCTGGAGCCCGATCCGCCGGCGGCCAACTTCTGGTCGGTGACGGTGTACGACATCGCCAACCGCCTGTTGATCCGGAATAAGATCCGGCGCTCGGATCTGTCCTCGCGCATGCGGGGGCTCAAGAAAAACGCCGACGGTTCGGTGGACCTCTACTTCGGGCCCCAGGCCCCCCCGGGCGAGGAGTCCAACTGGGTGCAGACCAATCCCGGCGAATCCTTTTTCATCTATCTGCGGCTCTACGGGCCGCTTAAGCCTTTCATTGAGCAGAAGTGGCCCATGAACCGGGTGGAGCGCATCAAATAGCCGCTTGACTCCCGGACGGCAAGCCCATGGCCCGCCGGCGGCGCGCAAGCGTCTCCGGCGGGCCGCTTTTGGCTTGACCGGGCCGTGGCTTCCGGTTATACACATACCATGTATATGTATAAAAGGAGGCGGGCATGGCCCTGTGCGGCGACGACCATCCCAAGCTGGTAGCCAGGATCAACCGGATCGAGGGTCAGGTGCGCGGTCTGCGCAAGATGGTGGAGGAGGACCGCGACTGCATGCAGGTGCTCAAGCAGGTGGCCGCCGCCCAGGGCGCCTTGCGCTCCCTGGGGGCCGTCATTCTGGAGGACCACCTCAAGGGCTGCGTGGCCACGGCCATGGCACAGCATGACCACGAGTCCGAAACCATTGCGGAAGTGGTGGAAATCTTCAACAAGTTCATCAAGTAGAGGCATCACCATGATCGGCCGCTTTGCCCACCTTGGCTCCTATCAGGAGCTTCTGAAGCTAAAGGACTTCTATATCGCCGGAGCCGGAGCCCTCTTGGCCCTGGCCAGCTATCTGGTGGACTACAGCCAGGCCGCCCCCAGCCTGCTGGGCTCTGGGCTGGCCCTGGCGGCGGTGGCGGTCAACGGCCTGCCCATCGTTTGGGGCGCGCTCAAGGGCCTGGTGCGGCGCGAGGTCAACGTGGACGAGCTGGTCAGCCTGGCCATCGTGGCCAGCCTGGTCCAGGGCGAGTTCCTCACCGCCGCGGTGGTCAGCTTCGTGATGACCCTGGGCGGGCTCATCGAGCAGGCCACCAGCGAGTCGGCCCGCAACGCCATCCGGGCCCTGATGAACATCTCGCCCGACACGGCCACGGTGATGGTGGACGGGGCCGAAAAAGAGGTGCCCGTGGACCGGGTGGCCGTGGGCGACGTGATTCTGGTAAAGCCGGGCGAGCGGGTGCCGGTGGACGCCGAGGTGCTGGTGGGGGTGAGCCTGCTGGACGAGTCCAGCATGACCGGCGAGCCCCTGCCGGTTGAAAAGAAAGAGGGCGACCCCATCCTGGCCGGCACCCTTAACCTCAACGGGGTCTTGCAGGCTTCCACCAGCAAGGTGGGCTCGGACACCACCCTGGGCAAGGTGATAAGCCTGGTGGGCCAGGCCGAGCAGCACCGGCCCCAGGCGGTGCGCCTGGTGGACCGCTACGCTACCTGGTTCACCCCGGCCATCCTGGGCTGCGCCGGGCTCACCTGGCTGATCACCGGCAACCTGGACCGGGCGGTGGCGGTGCTTATCGTGGGCTGCCCCTGCGCCCTTATCCTGGCCGCGCCCACGGCCACGGTGGCCGCCCTGGGCCGCGCGGCCAAGGCGGGCATCCTGATCAAGGGCGGCCAGTACTTGGAGCGCATGGCCGCAGTCAAGGCGGTGCTTTTCGACAAGACCGGCACCCTTACCCTGGGCCAGCCCCGGGTGGAGGACATCTCCTGCGTGGAGGGGGTGGAGCACGATGAACTGCTGACCTACGCGGCCAGCGCGGAGCAGCACTGCTCCCATCCCCTGGCCCGGGCGGTGCTCAAGTCGGCCCAATACGCCCGCATCGCCCTGCGCGGGGCTGAAAGCGCCTTTCACGAGATCGGCCTGGGAGTCAAGGCGGTGATCGACGGCTCGCTCATCGAGGTGGGCGGGGCCGACCTGGGGGCCGGGGCCGCCGCCCTGCCCGGGCCCCTGCGCGAGGGGGTGAACCGCTCCCTGGAGCGCGGGGTCACTCCCCTGGTGGTGTACCGCGACAACCAGCCGGTGGGCCTGCTGGAGGTGAGCGACACCACGCGGCCGGGAGTGGGCGAGACCCTGGAGCGCTTCCGGGATTTGGGGGTGGCCGAGAGCGCCATACTCTCCGGCGACCACGCCAAGGCGGTGGCCCGGGTGGCCCGGGCGGCGGGCATCAACTCGGTGCACGCCGGGCTCAAGCCGGCGGACAAGGTGACGGTGATCCAGGAGTATCAGGCCCGGGACCTGCCGGTGATGTACGTGGGCGACGGCATCAACGACGCCCCGGCCCTGGCCGTGAGCTCGGTGGGCGTGGCCATGGGCGCGGCGGGCACCGACGTGGCCCTGGAGACCGCCGACGTGGCCCTGACCCACGACGACCTGGCCCGCCTGCCCTGGGTCATCGGCCTGTCGCGGCGCATGCTGGCCATCATCAAGATCAACATCGCCTTCGGGGTGGGCTTCAACGCCCTGGCCGTGGTGGCTTCTGGCCTGGGCTGGCTGAGCCCCATTGCCGCCGCCGTCACCCACAACGTGGGCAGCGTGCTGGTGGTGCTGGCCTCGGCCAGCCTGGCGGTGTATCCGGAAAAGGGCTGAGCACGCCGCACATGGGCGCGGGACGGTCCGGCGGGGCTGCCCGCGCTCGTTTTTTGCCCTCCCCCCGGCAAAAAATCACCACGGGAAGGATTATTTTTATTAAATTGGAGGGCGAACGGCTCTTTCCGGGGCCCGGCGGCAACCCAAGCGGACGGCGAACATGAAGACCTGGATCGTGAACCTGACCCTGGCCGCGCTGGTTCTGGCGGCGGGAGCCGCCTGGGGCGGCCAGGCGGTGACCACCCTGGAAGAGGTGTACCTGGCCATCAACCAGGACAAGGAGATAAACCTCTGCGGCTATTACAACGAAGGCGGCAAGGTGCTGCAGATCAAGCAGTCGGGCAGCTCCATCAAGGGCTACATCTCCCAGGGGGGCACCGGCTGCATCTCCGCGCCGGAGCTGTATTTTCACGGCACCCTCAGCGGGCTGAAGTTCACCGGCAAGATGATCGTGTGCAATCCGGACATCTGCGTGGAGGCGGGAAAGATGCCGCCCACCCGCGAGACCGACTTCAACTTCGTGGCCTTTGAGGACGGCAAGCGCCTGGTGGGGACCTGGATCTACGACAGCATCGAGTACAAGGAAGAGGGCGGCCAGGTGGTGAGCTGCTGGGACGCGGGGCAGGAGGAGCGCCCGGACTTTTTGGCCACCCGCACCGGGGACGACTGCGCCTCGCTGCAGCGGGCCCTGGAAAACCAGAAGAAGATGCTTTCCTACTACACCGGCTACCTGGTCACCCGGACCGGGGCGGTGGTGGGCCCGGACGGCCGGGAGGTGGCCGGCGACTTCAACCATTTTCAGTCCTGGCTGGAAAACCAGGCCAGCCAGCCCCAGGCGGGCAACAGCGGGGTGGACGGGTCCATCAGCTTCTGGGAGTTCAACGACGTGATGTCCGGCAACACCCGGGGCCACGCCAGCCTCTGCTGGTGCGACAGCTCATGCACCAAGAACACGGCCGTCGACTGCCAGGAAACCTGGGCCGAGGACGAGTGCCGAACCCACGAGGCGGCCCACTGCCAGACCATCATGGATTTTTGCGAACAAAACCTGGTGGGCAAGAGCTACGACCAGGCCTGGGCCGCCTGGCAGGCCTACCTGGGCGACACCGCCGCGCACATGGCCGACGAGATCAACGCCTACCAGACCAGCATCGCCTATCTGGAGGAACAGCTGAAGCAGGGGGGCTGCAACTGAGCTGGGGGGGTTAGTCCACCCGCTCGAAGTATTGCGTTTCCGAGCCGCACTTGGGGCAGACCCAGTCGGCGGGCAGATCGCCGAAAGCGGTGCCAGGCATCACCCCTGTCTCATAGTCGCCTTCGGCCGGGTCGTAGACATATCCGCAGGGGCATTCGTATTGAGCCATATCTTGCTCGGTCATGACGCGCTTCTTCCTGGGGCTCCCGGCCGGGAGCCTCCTCAGTTCAGTTGATCCAGGCGGCCCCGCCAGGAGCAGTGGTTGCAGTAGATTTGGCTGTCTCCGGTGAGCGCGGGGGCGTCGTCCTGAACCTCCTCGAAGACCGGAACCCCGCCGTGAATGGCGAACTCGGTGGTCTCGTAGGGGTCGTCGTCGTCCTTTACGTAAAAACGCTCGCTTTGGCAGGCTGGGCAGGGCATGGCGGACTCCTTTGCAATATGTCCTCTTATTAATATTAATTACTCGCCGCCCGGGCGCAAGCAATCTGGCGCCGTGCCCCTGATTAGATATTGCGCTCCGGCGGCCGTATAATGCACAAACAGAACACACAACGGACTCCGTCAGCCCCCGCGGCGCCGGACCATTGGGAGGGAGAGCAGATGCACCGAGTCATGATACAGCCGGCAAGTTATGAAAACTGCCAGGAGGCCGTGAACATGGCCTTCGATCTTTTCAAGCCCCAGGTGGCGGGCAAAAAGGTGTTGGTAAAGCCCAACGTGCTGCGCGGGGCCAAACCCGAGGAGGGCATCGCCACCCACCCGGCGGTGCTGCGCGCGGTGGTGGAGCGCCTGGAAAAGATGGACCCGGCCGAGATAATCGTGGGCGACAACCCGGGGGTGTTCACCTACGGGGCCAACGAGCAGGCCTTCCGCGACACCGGGCTCATGGAGGCGGCCAAGGACTACTACCGCAACATCGGGGCGGAGTCCAAGGAGGTGCCCTTCAACCCGGAGTACCTGCCCACGGTGGGGGTGTCCAAGGCCATCATGGAGGCCGACCTGGTCATCTCGCTGCCCAAGTTCAAGACCCACGGACTCACCGTGCTCTCCGGAGCCATCAAGAATAGCTTCGGCATTTTGCCCGGAGCCCAGAAGGCCAACCTGCACAAGCTGGCCGGCGAGCCGGGGCGCTTCAATGAGGTGCTGGTGGACGTGTACCGCCTCAGGGAACCGGACCTGTTCATCATGGACGGAGTGCTGGGCATGGAGGGCAACGGCCCGGCCTCGCCCGACCTGCGCGAGGTGGGCCTGGTGTTGGCCGCGGACAACGCCGTGGCCCTGGACGCCACGGTGGGCCGGCTCATGGGCCTGGCCGACCCCATGGTGATGCGCTTTTTGGCCAAGGCCCACGCCGAGGGCCTGGGGGAATACGCCGAGGAGGCCATCGAGATAATCGGCGAGCTCAACCCGGTGCCGGATTTCAAGCTGCCGCCCCTGGGCGGGGAGGGCATCAGCCGCGCCCCGGGCATCCAGGAGTTCATCGAGAGCCGCACCGAGCTGCGCCCGGCGGTGGACGAGGAGTTGTGCACCAGCTGCGGCACCTGCATCGAGCAGTGTCCCGCCTCGGCCCTGGCCTTTGACGAGGAATATCCCAAGGTGGACCCGGAGAAGTGCATCGTGTGCTTCTGTTGCCAGGAGATGTGCCCGGAAAAGGCGATCCAGCTCAGCTAGAGCCCCCCGCGCCCCCGCTACGGCGGGGGCGCACTTGGGTTGGAATCATAGGAAACGCCGAACCAAAAGCGGAGGATCCATATGTTGAGCCAAGGAGACAAGCTGCCCAAGTTCAAGCTGCCCGACCAGAGCGGCGCGGACCAGACCCTCAAGGACCTGGCGGGCAAAAAGGGCCTGGTCCTGTTCGTCTACTCCCGGGACAACACCTCCGGCTGAACCGCCGAGGCCTCGGAGTTTCAGGAGAAACTCGCGACATACAAGCGCAGGGGCTGGGGAGTGGCCGGGGTGAGCCGGGACAAGGTGGCCAGCCACGCCAAGTTCGCCGGCAAGCTGGGGCTCAAGTACTCCATCCTGGCCGACCCGGACACGGAGTTTTTGCAGGCATTGGGGGCCTGGGGCCAAAAGAAGCTCTACGGCAAGGTGAGCCAGGGGCCCATCCGCAGCACCTTCGTGGCCGCGCCCGGCGGCAAGCTCTTGAAGGTCTATCCCAAGGTCAAGGCCAAGGGCCACGCCGAGCAGGTGCTGGCCGACCTGGCCGAGCTAAAATGACCGTTCGCGCCTAGAAAAACTTTGCCCCAAACGCCGGAAGGCCAGCCGCCGTGGCTGGCCTTCCGGTTTTTTGGCGCGGGCAGGATGAAGCGGACGGAACTAGTGTTTGAACTCCTCGGGCACCTCCAGGGCGCTCTTGGTGCCTCTGGTCTTGCGCCACAATGACCAGACCAGGGCGCCCACGGCCAGGATCAGCAGGCCCAGGGCGATGGGGCTTTGCACGAAGATCATGGGGCTGTCGCCCGAAAGCAGCAGGGCGGTGCGGGTGTTGCGCTCCAGGATGGGCCCCAGGATGAAGGCCAGGATAAAGGGCGGGATGGACATGCCCATCTTGCGCATGATGTAGCCCACGAAGCCCAGCATCAAAAAGATGCGCAAATTGAAGACGTTGAATTCCTCGGCGTACACCCCCACCACGCAGCAGACCACCACTCCCGGGAAGAACAGGGAGTAGTTCAGGTTCTTGAAGATCTTCTGCACCACCGAGATGAAGGGCAGGGCCACCACGAAGGCCCCCAAAAAGTCGGTGACGATGAGCAGCACGAACAGGCCGTAGATGATCTCCGGGTGCTCCATCATCAGCATGGGGCCGGGGATCATGCCCTGGATCATGAAGGCGCCGTACATAACCGCCGCGGCCACCGAGCCGGGGATGCCCAGGGTGACCAGGGGGATCAGGGATGAGGCGGCCACCGCGTTGTTGCCCGCCTCCGGGGCCGCGATGCCCCGGGGGTCGCCGTGGCCGAAGCGGGCGTTCTTCTTGGCCGAGCGCCTCGCCTCGCCATAGCACACGAAGGCCGCGGTGGTGGCCCCGATGCCGGGCAGGGCGCCCAGCAGCGAGCCCACGAAGGAGCTGCGCAGCAGGTCCTTGAGGCAGAGCTTGAAGTCGGCCCAGCGCTGTTGCCAGGTGTAGGGGATGATCTTTTTCACCGCGCCGGCCGCGTCGCCCAGGGTGAAGGAGCCCACCCGCTCGGCCTGGATGAACACCTCGGAAAGGGCCAGCAGGGCGATGATGGTCAGGACGAAGGGCACCCCGTTGTCCAGGTCCTCGATGCCGAAGACGTAGCGCCGCGAGGCGCTCATGTTGTCCAGGCCCACCGTGGCCAGCATCAGGCCCATGGTGATGGAGATGAAGCCCTTCCAGATGTCCATGCGGCTGTCGCCCAGGAGGGTGATCACCGCGGTGAGCGAAAACAGGATCAGGGCCGCGATCTCCGGCGGGCCCAGGCGCAAGGCCACCTCGGCCAGGGGCGGGGCGGTGAAGACCAACAGCAGGTTGCTCACCGTGCCGCCGAACAGGGAGGCCCACAGGGCGATCTCCAGGGAGCGCTTCTGCATGCCTTCCTTGAACATGGGGTAGGAGTCCAGGGCCGTGGCCGCCGCCTCGGGGGTGCCGGGGATGTTGAACAGGGTGGCGGTGATGGACCCGGCGTAGGCCCCGCCCTTGTACACGCCCATGAGCAGGGCGATGGCGAACAGGGGCTCCAGGGTGAAGGTGTAGGGCAGGATGAGCACCATGGCCGTGACCGCCATGACCCCGGGGATGGCCCCGGCGATGATGCCGATAATGTAGCCGATGATGATGGCCAGGATGTTCCAGGCCGACAGGGCGTATACCGCCCCTTCCCAAAGATGTCCGAAGATGTCGCCCATGTGCTAGCTCCGCCTCAACCCAGAATCCAGTTGATCAGCTCTTCGGCCGGGCCCTCGGGCAGCAGGGCGTTGAGCCCCCGGAAGATGAAGGAGATGATCAGGGGCATGGCCACGCTCAGGCCCAGGGTCTTGGTCCAGCTCTTGGACCCGAATATGCGCGAGGCGATGATCAAGAAACCGAAGGTGGAGATGATGAAGCCCAGATGCTCCATGCTCAGAACCCAGGCCCCGGTGACCACCAGCATGGCCAGGGGCCGGAACATGTCCTTGTGGGCGCCGGCCGGCCGGGCTTCGTTGTGCTCCCGGCGCTCCTTGCGCCAGGCGCGGATGCCCTCGCCCAGATAGGCCAGGGAAAAGCACAAGAGCATGGTGTTGATCAGGGCGGGGTAAACCGGCGAGGAGCCCTCGGCCACCACCTGGGTTGGTATCAGGTAGAAGTAGTTGAGCAGGCTGAAGGCGATGAGCACACCGGCTATGGACAGCTCCGAGCGCGCGTTCATGGGATTCCTCGCGGGGCGGACCGGCCCGCCGGGGGCCGGCCCGCCGTTGTGTCTGGTTGCTTTATGCCGGGGGGCGCTCAGGCGCCCAAGCGGCCTCTAGTACTTCTTCAGGCCGACCTCTTTGAGGATGCCGCCCCAGATGCCCCAGTACTGGTCGCACAGCTCCCGGTACTTCTTGCCGCCCAGGAAGTCGATGCTCACGTAGAGCTCTTCCTTGGCCTTTTTCTGCACGTCGGGCTGGCTCAGGGCGAACTTGATGGCGCCCTCGATCTTGGCCCGCATGGCCTCGGGGGTCCCCTTGGGGAACACCGCGCCCAGGCAGGAGAACTGGCTGAAGTTGTAGCCCAGCTCCTTGAGGGTCTTGGTGTCCGGGGTCAGGGGGATGCGGTTGGCGCTCATGATGGCCAGGGGGGTCAGCTTGCCGCCCTTGAACGAGGACACCGAGGCGGTGGTGGAGGTGTTGCAGGCCACCACGTGGCCGCCCAGCACCGCGGCCACGGACTTGGGGTTGCCCTTGAAGGGGATGGGGGTCATCTTGACCTTCTCGTGATTGGCCAGCCAAGCCACGCCCAGGTGGTTGGTGGTGCCCAGGCCCGGGGTGCCGTAGGTCACCTTGCCCGGGTTCTTGCGGGCAAAGGCGATCAGCTCCTTGAGGCTTTTGTAGGGCGAGCCCTTTTTCACGTAGAGGATGTAGTCATAGTGCATGGGCGAGCCGATGTACACCAGGTCCTTGGGGTTGTAGGTCAGCTTGCGCATCTGGGGAATGGTCACCAGAGTGGGCAGGTTGGCCCAGGAAAAGGTGTAGCCGTCGGGCTTGGCCTTGGCCAGGGTGGAGATGGCCACCGCGCCGCCGGAACCGGGCTTGTTCACCAGGATGAGCGGCTTGCCCAGGTATTTTTCCATGTAAGGCGCGATGGTGCGCACGAACACGTCGGTGGTCCCGCCGGCCGACAGGGGAATGTAGGCCGTGATCGGTTTGGTGGGATAGTCCTTGGCCAGCGCCGGCGCGGCCACCAGGGCCAGGGCCAGGCAGCAGGTAATCACCGCCAGTAATTTTTTCATGGTCTTACCTCCTAGTGCTTGAGACGCGAATGGCTTATCCAAAAAGGGGTTGTTATATCCCTCAACGAAGCAAATAGGGGATGTCCACCCACAGGGCCTCCTGGGGGCATTCCACCTCGCAGGGCAGGCAGAACCAGCAGGTGCGGTACTTGCCGAAGGGCGCGCCGCAGCTATAGCAGCGGCCGGCCTCGGCCCGGGCCTGCTCCGGGGACAGGGGCTGTTCCAGCTCGGCGAAGTCGCCCGGCCCGTTGAGACGGTGCACCGGCGGCTCGGCCCGGGGGGCGTCGGAGCCCCGGCTGGGGTCGATCTCGAACTCGGTTTCCACCGGCCCGGGGTAGGCGCGGCCAAAGGTGAGGTGCTGGCCGGTGACCAGGCGGTGGGCGCTTTCGGCCGCCTGGCGGCCCGAGGCCATGGCCTGCACGATGGTGCCGGGGCCGCCGAGCGCGTCGCCGGCCAGGAAAAGGTTGGGCAAGTCGCCTTGCAGGGTGGCCGGATCGGCCGGTTTGCAGGGCAGGCCGGGTTCGCGCTCCTGGCCGATGGCCACGATCACCGCGTCGGCCTGCACCGTCTTTAGCTGGCAGTCGTCGAAGCTGGGGGCGAAATTGCCCTGGCTGTCGAGCACGGCCAGGCAGCGCATCAGCTCCAGGCCGCTGACCTTGCCGTCTTCCACCATTATGCGCGACGGGCCCCAGGAGGGGTCCAGCACCACGCCCTCGGCCTGGGCCAGGCCCAGGGCCTCGGGGCTGGCCAGCATGCCCATGCGGTCTTCCAGGCTGACCATCGTGACCTGCGCGGCGCCCAGGCGCAGGGCGCTCTGGGATGCGTCCAGGGCCACCTCGCCGCCGCCGACCACCACCACCTTGCCGCTGAGCGTGGGGGCCTCGCCGGAGCGCACCTGCCTCAGCAGCTCCAGGGCGTGGTGCACGCCGCCGGCGTCCTCGCCCTCCAGGTTCAGGCGTTTGGGCCGGGGGCAGCCCACGGCCACGATCACCGCGTCGTGCTCCGCGCTCAGCTTCTCCAGGCTCAGCTCGCGGCCCAGGGCCTGGTCGCCCTTAAACACCGCGCCCAGGTCCAGGAGCTGGCCCCACTCGTCGGCCAGCACCTGCTCGGGCAGGCGGAAGACGGGCACCGCCCAGCGCAGCATGCCGCCGGGCTCGGGCGCGGCGTCGAACACCGTGACCGCGTGGCCCTTGAGGAGCAGGTTCCAGGCGGCCATCATGCCCGCCGGGCCGGAGCCCACCACCGCCACGCTCTTGCCGCTGGCCGGGGCCTTGTCCGGCAGGGCGGCCCGGCCTCCGGCCTCGGCCACGTAGCGCTTCAGGGCGCGGATGGCCACCGCCGAGCCGGTCTCGGCCCGGCGCTCGCACGCGTCCTCGCACTGGGCCGAGCAGAGGCGGCCCAGGATGCCCGGGAAGGGCAGCTCCCGCCGGGCCATCTCCAGGGCGGCCTGGTCCTCGCCGCGCAGCACCAGTTGGACGTAGCCCTGACAGTTGACCCCCAGGGGGCAAGCCCTCCGGCAGGGGGCCAACTTCAGGCGCAGATTGTCCAGGATGCAGGTGTCCACGCACACGCCGCAGGCGGTGCACTTGTCCTTGTTGATCTTGATATTGTCCGAAAGGGCTTCCAGCAGATTTATGCGCATGACCCTATCCCTGGTCCCCCATCTTGATGATGTCCTTGTGGCTGATCTTGACCTCGCCGGGGCCTTCGCCCTGGCTGAGCACGATGTGCTTGAGCCAGTCGGCGTCGTTTTTTTCCGGGAAGTCGGTGCGGTAGTGCCAGGGGAGCCAACGGCTCTCGGCCCGCTCCAGGGAGGCGGTGGCGCTCAGGGTGGCGCACTGGATGATGTTGGCCACCTCGTAGGTCTTGAACAGGTCGTGCATGTCACGCACGAACACCATCTCGTCCAGCTCGCGCCGGAAGCGCTCCATCCACCACAGCACCCGTTTGAGCTTGTACTCGTTCTTGGGCGGGGTGAGGTAGTCGGTGATGATGCGCCGCACCTTGAACTCGAACTCCTCCACCGCGATGGGATTGGCGCCCTGGGCCATGCGTTTTTCGCGCCGGGCCAGGAAGGCCTCCACCTTTTCGGGGTTGAAGGGAGCCAGGCCCTTTTGGCGCGCGAACTCGCTGCCGCTCTCGGCGCAGATCTCGCCGTAGACGAACGCCCCGGATAGGTGCCCCCGGGCGCAGAGGCTGGTGTCGCCGGCCGCGTAGAGCCCGGGCAGGCTGCTCTCGCCCTTGTGGTTGATGCGCACCCCGGTCATGCCGTGGCCGCCGCAGAGGTAGACCTCGGTGGGCCACAGCTCGATCTCGCCGGAGCGGAAGTCGTTGTCCCGCCCGGCGTGGAAGCGTTCGCAGGCCGGCCGCTCGGTGGTGAACAGGATCTCCTCGATCTCCTTGATCTTGTCCTCGGGCAGGTGGTCCATGCGGATGCGCAAGGGGCCGGAGCGGTCGAAGAAGTCCTCCATGCACATGCTTTTGATGGAGGGATGCTCCTTGTCGCGGCGCTGGTCGAAGGCGTTGAGCAGGTGGGCCCCCCGGGTCAGGGTGATGTAGAGCAGGGGGGCGTTGATGTCCTTGGTTATGTAGTAGTACAGGGTGTATTCCAGGCCGCTCAGCTCGGCCCCGGCCCGGTAGGCCAGGCAGTAGCCGTCGCCGGTGTTGCCCGGGAAGTCGTAGACCCCGTAGAGGTTGCCGTTGGCCGGCAGGCCAAAGCGGGCGGTGCCCCCGGCGCTGAGGATCACGCTGGGGGCGCGGATGACCATCACCTCGCCGGTGCGCACGTTCATGGCGATGACCCCGGCCACCCGGCCGTCTTCCACCAAGATCTCGGCGGCCATGGTGCGGTTGAAGACCTTGGCCCCGCCCTCCACCAGACGCTGGTGCAGGATGGCCTTGAGCTCGGGCTCCTTCATGGTCACGCAGAAGCGGCCCTTGGGATGCACCTGCAAGATCTCGTAATCGCCGCTGTCGTCGGTGGGGAAGCAGACGCCCCAGTCGATGAGCTTTTTCATCAGGGGCCAGGAACGCTCGGCCATGCGGAAGTTCACCGGCTCGTCCATGATGCCCTCGCAGGCCAACCGGTTTGACTCCACGTATAGCTCCGGCGAGGACACCCCGGGCACGGCCACGATGTTGAGCGCGTCCATGCCCCGGGCGATGCACCCGGAGTATTTGGCGTCGCCCTTTTCCAGGACGATCACTTCCTGGTCCGGGGCCACCTCCTTGGCCCGGATGCCGGCCATCACCCCCGCGCTGCCGCCCCCCACCACGACCACGTCGGCGTTGATTATCGGATAGTCGTAAGCCATTTCTTCTCCCAAGCCACGCCGCTACATCTCCCGGAACATCTGGCGGTCGCCGGTGACGCAGTAGCTGATGCGGTATTCGTAAGGCTTTTCCTTGTAGGTGAACGAGAGCATCTCGATCTTGAGGATCGGCGAGCCCGGCTCGGCGCCCAGCAGCCGGGCCGCCTCGGCAGGGGCGGGCACCGCGCTGAACATCTCCTGGTTGAAGATGGTGGGCAGGCCGTATTTTTTTTCGATGGCCTCGTACAAGGTGATTTTTTCCAAAAGGGGCATGGCGAACTTGTCCAGATCGCGGAACAGGGTCTGGGGCAGATAGGACAAGTAGTAGATCATGGGGCCTTGGCGGTTTTCGAACAGCCGCCCCATCTTCCACAGCTTGGTGGTCTTGCGCAGCTTGAGCAAGCGGTTGGCCGGCTCGAAGCCGGGCACCAGCTCCAGGCCCAGCATCTTGATCTTGAAGCGGGGATCGCTGTCGCCGAACTCGCGGCGCAGGCGGGTGTAGCGCACGCTCTCCAGGGGGATGGTGGTGCCGGCCACATAGGTGCCCTTGCCCTGGATGCGCTTGAGGTAGCCGTCGTGCACCAGGTTGGCCAGGGCCCGGTTCACCGTGCCCAGGCTGACCTCGAACTGCTCGGCGATGCGCCGCTCCGGCGGGATGGCCTCGCCCGGGGCCCACTGGCCGTTTTCGATGCCAGCCAACAGCTCCATCTGGAGTTTGTAATAAGCGGGCAGGGGCGCTTCGCCCCGCCGGGGCGCGGATTTCACTCTAGCCACTGGATTCATCTGTCCCTTGGCGGTCCGCCCGGGCCGGCCACCTGGTGTCTTTTGCCCCCAAAATCCTTCGATTTGTGCAACATATCGTTACGGCCAATCCATTACAACACTTATTTAGTTGTATAGGGCAATTTTACATTATTGCAGTTGAATCCCTTGGTTAAGGTTTCCGTGAAATACATTTTTGTAAATTTGGCGGGGAGCGGCCGGTTTGGGCCCGGCGGCGGCCAAAGGCACGGGTCAGGCGCCGGCGGGCGGTTTTTCAGGGGGAAGCGCGGGGGAGGCGAAAAGGGCGCTAGGACTGGCCCAGCATCTCGGACAGGGCGGCCAGGAGGGCCTCCACGTCCGGGGCGGTGTTGAAAGGCCCCAGGCTGACCCGCACCGAGCCGGCGGCGCCGTGGCCCAGGTCCTGGTGCAGCAGGGGGGCGCAGTGCAGACCGGTGCGCACCGCGATCTCGTAGTCGCCGTCCAGCACCATGCCCACGTCGTGGGGAGGCCAGCCCTCCAGGTTGAAGCTGACCACCGGGATGCGCCCCGCTCCGGAGCCGGGGCAGTGCACCGTGACCCCCTCCAAGGCAGCGAGGCCCTCGACCAGGCGGGCGTGCAACATAGCCTCGCGCCCGGCGGCCTCGGCCGCCTCGGGGGTGGCCAGGCGCTCCAGGCAGCGGCCCAGGGTCATGATGCCCAGCAGGTTGATGGTGCCCGCCTCCAGGCGCTCGGGATACTCGCGGCTGTGCAAGACGCTCTCGGAGTCCACCCCGGTGCCGCCCCAGCGGGAGGGGCGCACCTCCAAAGCCGGGTCCAGGACCAGGCCGCCGATGCCCGGCGGGCCCATGAGCGACTTGTGCCCGGTGAAGGCCAGGGCGCTGACCTTCCAGGCCAGCAGGTCGATGGGCGCGGCCCCGGCGCTCTGGGAGGCGTCCAGCAAAAGGGGCACGCCCCGCTCGGCGCAGATGGCCCCGATCTCGGCCGCGGGCTGCAAGGTGCCCAGCACGTTGGAGGCGTGGTTGAGCATCACCAGGCGGGTGTTGGGTTGGAACAGGGCCTCCAGGGCCCGGGGCTCCACCACGCCATAAGCGTTGAAGGGAGCCAGGTCGAAGCTGATGATCCCGGCCTCGCGCAGATGGTGCAAGGGCCGGAGCACCGAGTTGTGCTCCAGACGGGTGCTGATCACGTGGTCGCCGGGCCGCACCAGGCCCTGCAACAGGGTGTTGAGCGCATCGGTGGCGTTGGCCGCGAAGCAGGTGACATAATCCGGCGCGCCCACATAGGCGGCCATGGCCCGGCGCACCGCGATGACCTGGTGCTCGGCCGCCACGGCCGCGTCGTAGCCGCCCCGCCCGGGCGAGGCCCCGGCGGCCAGATAGGCGTCCAGGGCCTCACGAAAACAGGAGGCAGGCTTGGGGAAGCTGGTGGCCGCGTTGTCCAGGTAGATCATGCCGAGCCTTACCGGCGTTTGGGGGTGCTCAGTTGCAGGACTTGGGGTTGGGCAGGCCGGCCAGGCGCCGGGCGCCCTCCTTGAGCCCTCCGGGGAACATGCCCTGCAACTCCAGCAGGGTGAAGCCGGTGCCCTTTTTGATGTCCCGGTTCAGGGGCGCCCGGCGGTGATACGCGAAATATTCCCGATAAAAGCGGATCACCTTCCAGTGATCCTCGCCCAGCTGCTCCAGGCCGCTTTCCACGGCCAGCTCGCGGGCCGCCTCTTCGCTCCACTGATCGAAGTCCCAGAAGAAGCCCTCGCCGTCAAAGGCGATTTCCTGGCCGGCGATGGTCCGAAGATGCCGGCCGGAGCCGGCGGCGTCGCCGCCGGCTCCCGAGGCATCGCTCATGATTTAGCCCCCATATTTCATGAAGGCCAGGCGTCCGGCTGCGCCAGCCACCGGCATACGGTGTTGCTGACTGCGCTCGGGCCTCGGCGTAGCTTGGGCTACGCCCGCGGCCCTCGCTTGCCAGACGCCTTGTCTGCCGGCGCCTGGCTGTGCCGGGTCTGGGTGCAAGCCGTGTATTGTTAGCGCTGGCGCTCGTTTCATAACGGCCCCATGAATACTGGATCTTTCCTTAGTGCCACCCAACCCTCATGAAAAATGCGGGCTAGCTCCCCGACTTGCCCAGGGCGGCCAGCACCTTGTCCGGGGTGGCCGGCAGGTCGGTGATAAAGGCCCCGATGGCGTGCTTGATGCCGTTGATCACCGCCGGGGCGGTGGGCACCAGGCACATCTCGCCCACGCCGGTGCAGCCCAGGGTGCCGTTGGGGCGCGGGGTCTCTCGGATGATCACCTCTTGGGGGAAGGAGGTGGCCATGGTGGGGAACTTGAAGCTCCGCCAGTCCTTGGTCTCGCCGGCCACGTATTTTTCCCGCAGGGCCAGGCCCACCCCCATGTCCGCGCCGCCCTCGAGCTGGCCGGTGAGGTTGTTGGGGTTGAGCACCGGACCGGCGTCCACCGCGGTGGTCATCTTGACGATCTTGACCTCGCCGCTCTCGGTGTCCACCTCCAGCTCCACCAGCTGCACCGCGTGCACCTGGGATTCCATTGAGGGGCCCTGTCCGGTCTCCGGGTCCAGGGCGCCGGCCAGCTTCATCTTCTTGGTGCCCAGATAGCGGGCCGGCTTGCCGGCCGCCTCCAGCTCGGGGCCGGTCTTGGCCCCGGTCTCGTCCATGGCCGCCTTGAGCTGCTTGAGGGCGTCCTCGGCCGCGCCGCCGATCATGTAGGTGATGCGGCTGCCGGCCGCCGGGCCCGAGGCCGCGGTCAGGTCGGTGGAGCGGGTGTAGAGGCGCACCTTGCTCAGCGGGATGCCGGTTATCTCGGCCGCGATCTGGGTGAGCATGGAGTCGTTGCCCTCGCCGGGATCGGCCGCGGCGGCATAGACGCTCACCCCGCCGTCGGTGTCCAGCTCGCAGGCCGCGAAGCCCTGGTCGCCCGGGCCGCCGATGCCGAAGGAGCCGGTGGCCAGGCCCACGCCGCGCTTGATCTTATCGCTCTGGGCGGCGGCGGCGTCCTTTTTGGCCCGTTCGTAATGGGGCCGGATGGACTCCATCAGCTCGGGGATGGGCCACTCGGTCACCTCATGGCCGGTGGACTTGCTCTGGCCCGGCTCGAGGAAGTTGTTCAGGCGGAACTCCAGGGAGTCCTGGCCCATCTTGTCGGCCAGCATCTCCATGGCCACTTCCAGGGCGAAGTTGGCCTGGGGCGGCCCCGCGCCCCGGGCCGCGGCCCCCCAGGGATTGTTGGTGTAGACCAGGCGGCTGTCCGCCTTGACGTTGGGGATGTTGTAGGAGCCCGAGAGCATCATCAGGGCCCGGAGCACCACCACGTGGCCCATGGAGTGATAGGCCCCGTTGTCCACCAGGATGTCGTTGAAGTAGGCGGTGAGCTTGCCCTGGGAATCGGCGGCCAGCTTCACCTCCATGCGGAAGGGATGGCGCTTGGGGGTGAGCAGCATGGACTCGTGCAGGGAGGGGATGTAGCGCACCGGCTTTTTGAAGTACACCGCCGCCGCCGCGCAGATGCCCTCGGAGCCCACGTCGATCTTCAGGCCGAACTGGCCGCCGACAAAGGCCTCCTCGTAGCTCATGTTTTCCCAGCCCACCGCCTCCTGCAGCATGTGCAGGTGATGGTGGATGTTGATGGAGCGGCCCACCACCACCAGATGAGGGTCTTCCGGGTCCTCGTAGTCCCAATAGGCCACCGTGGACTCGGGCTCCAGGGGCGCCTGGTGAATGCACTGGGTGTTGAACACCGTTTCGATGACCGTTTCGGAATCGGCCAGGGCGGCCTCGGCGTCGCCCTTGATCTGGGGCTGGTGGAAGCACAGGTTGGGCCGCTCGTTGTCGGCGTGGAGCTGGAAGGCGTCCTCGGCCATGGCCTGCTCCGGGGTCTCCAGCACCGGCTGGGGGTCCAGCTCGATCTTCACCGCCGCGGCCGCGGCCTCGGCCTCGGCCTTGGTGCGGGCGGCCACGGCCACCATGGCATCGCCGATGTAGCGCACCCGGTCGGTGCACAGCACGGGCCGGTCCACCACCATGTACTTGAGGATGTTGGTGCCGGTCTGAAGGATGTCCTGTCCGGTGAGCACCCCCTCCACCCCGGGCATGGCCTCGGCCGCGCTGGTGTCGATGGACTTGATCAGGGCATGGGGCACCTCGGAGCGCACCACCGCGATCTCCAGGGCGCCGGGGATGTTGTAGTCGGCCGTGAAGCGGGCCACGCCGCAGGCCTTTATGTAGGCCGAGGGGCGGGGATGGGACACGCCCAGAACCGGCGCGTCCGGAGCCGGGGCCACCTCTTCCGGGGTGGTCTCGCCGCGCAAAAAGCGTGCGGCCAGCTTGACCGCCTCGATGATCTTCACGTAGCCGGTGCAGCGGCACAGGTTGCGCCTGAGCGCCTTCTTGATGGTCTCGTCATCGGGATCGGGGTCTTGGTCCAACAGGGCCTTGGTGGCCATGATCAGGCCCGGGGTGCAAAAACCGCACTGCACCGCGCCGGAGAGCACATAGGCATGCTGAATCAGGTGGGGGTTGTCCGGGGTTCCCAGACCCTCCACGGTGATTACCTTGGCCCCGTCCAGCTTACTCAGCTTGGTCAGGCAGGAGAGCACCGCCTTGTTGTCCACGATCACGGTGCAGGCCCCGCACTGGCCCTTGCGGTCGCAGGACTGCTTGGTTCCGATCAGATCCAGATCCTTGCGCAGGAAGTCCAGCAGAACCTCGTCCTTGCCGGCCATGACCTCGTGCGGCAGACCGTTAACCTCGAAAGACACTTTTTGCATGTCCGACTCCAAGTTTTCCTGCCAGCGGCGGCGAACCGCTGGCGCCCGGCGTGATTTTGCTCCGGGTCAAAAATGGGCAATTTCGGCATATTTAATCATAGAGGTAGCAGACGCGCAACCAGGCGTCCGAAAAGCGGCCCCTGCCTAACGCATTGCGCCAACTGTCGATTCGTCCTCCACCGGCCGCATGGGGCAAAGCAAGGGCCCGGAGCCTCGCGGCCCCGGGCCTTTGGGGGGATTTCGCTTTTTTCGCCGCGCCTCGGGGCTAGGCCTTTTCCAGCTTGACCGCGCAGGCCTTGTATTCGGCGGTCTGGGAGACCGGGTCGTAGACCGGGTTGGTGAGCCAGTTGGCGCAGGCCTCGCGGAAGTGGAAGGCCATCCACACCATGCCCTCCTGCACCTCCGGGGTCACCCTGGCGGTGAGCTCCACCGAGCCCCGCCGGGTGCTGAGCTTGACCCGCTCGCCGTTGGCGATCTCCAGCTTGGCCGCGTCGGCCAGGGAGATGTCGGCGGTTTCCTCGCCCATGAGGTCGTTGAGCCCGCCGCTGCGCCCGGTCTGGGTGCGGGTGTGGTAGTGGTACAGCCGGCGGCCGGTGCTGAGCACTAGGGGGTACTCCTCGTCGGGCACCTCGGCCGGGGGGGTCCATTCCACGGCCTTGAAGTTGCCCAGGCCGCAGGTGAAGCAGCCGTCCTTGTGCAGGAAGGGGGTGCCCAGGTGCTCCAGGTCGGGCACCGGCCACTGCAGGCCGTCGTTCTCGATGCGTTCGAACTTGATGCCGGTCATCTGGGGAGCCAGCATGGAGACCTCGTTGTCCCAGATCTCCTGGCCGCTGTCCGCTTCCCAGTCCTGGCCCATGCGCTTGGCGATCTCCTTGAAGACCCACCAGTTGGGCTTGGCCTCTCCCGGCGCCTCCACGGCCTTGCGCACCCGGTTCACCCGGCGCTCGCTGTTGGTGTAGGTGCCGTCGTCCTCGCTCCAGGCCGCGGCCGGGAAGACCACGTCGGCGAAGCGGGTGGTCTCGGTGGGGAAGATGTCGTTGCACACCACGAACTCGGCCTCTTCCAGGCAGTGCTCCACGTGGGCGATGTCCGGCTCGGTGTTGGCCACATTCTCCCCGAAGATGTAGAAGCCCTTTACCGAGCCGTCGGCCAGGCCCTCGAACATGGCCGGGATCATCAGGCCGTTGGCGGGCGAAAGCTCCGCCCCCCAGGCCTTTTCGAACTTCTCGCGGGCCGCGTCGTCCACAACCTTTTGATAGCCGGGGTACACGTTGGGCAGGGCGCCCATGTCACAGGCCCCTTGCACGTTGTTCTGGCCGCGCAGGGGGTTCACCCCGCCGCACTCGAAGCCCACGTTGCCCAGAAGCATCTGGAAGTTGGCGCAGGAGAGCACGTTGTTCACGCCGCAGGTGTGCTCGGTGATGCCCAGGGTGTACATGAGCATGGCCGGCTTGTTGGCCGCCATCAGGCGGGCCACTTCCACGATCTGCTCGGCGGGCACTCCGCTGATCTCGGCCGCCCGCTCGGGCGGATACTCCATCACCTTGGCCTTGAGCTCCTCGAAGCCCACGGTGCAGCTCTCCACGTACTTCTTGTCGTAGAGCTCCTCGGTGATCAGCACGTGCATCAGGCCGTTCAAGAGGGCGATGTCCGTGCCCACCTTCAGCGGCAGGTGCGTGGTGGCGAAGTCGGCCAGGGCGGTGCGCCTCGGGTCCACCAAGACCAGCTTGGCCCCGTTGAGCACCGCGTTTTTCACGAAAGTGGAGGCCACGGGATGGGCCTCGGTCATGTTGGAGCCGATGATGAAGAACATCTCGGCCTTGTCGAAGTCGGCGAAGCTGTTGGTCATGGCCCCGGAGCCGAAGGAGGTCGCCAGACCGGCGACCGTGGGGGCGTGTCAGGTTCGTGCGCAGTGATCGATGTTGTTCGTACCGATCACCGCGCGGAAAAGCTTTTGCATCTGGTAGGAGTCTTCGTTGGTGCTGCGGGCGCAGCTCACCCCGGCAATGGCGTCGGGGCCGTGTTTCTCCTTTATCTCCAGGAACTTGTTGGCCACCAAGTCCAGGGCCTCGTCCCAGGAGGCCTCGCGGAACTCGCCATCCTCTTTAATAAGGGGCTTGGTCAGGCGCTCGGGGCTGTTCACGAAGTCGTAGCCGAAGCGGCCCTTGACGCAAAGGCGGCCCCGGTTGGGCTGGGCCTCCTCCACCGCGGTCACCTTGACGATGCGGTTGTCCTTGACGTGCAGCCATAGCTGGCAGCCCACCCCGCAGTAGGGGCAGGTGGTGCGGACCTTCTGGGTCTCCCAGGAGCGGCCCAGGCCCTTGGCCTTTTTCTCGGTCAGGGCCCCGGTGGGGCAGACCTGCACGCACTGGCCGCAGAACACGCAGTCGCTCTGGTCGTAGGGACGGTCGCCGGTGGTGACGATCTTGGCCTCGGCCCCCCGGTAACCGAAGCCGATGGCCCGGTTAACCTGCACCTCGTTGCAGGCCTGCACACAGCGGCCGCAGAGGATGCACTTGGAAAAATCGCGGGTGATCAGCGGGTTGTCGTCCTCGATGGGGTATATCTCGGTGGGGGAGGGGAAGCGGGTGGCGTCCACTCCGTACTCGTAGGCCAGGGCCTGCAGCTTACACTCGCCGTTGGCCTCGCAGACCAGACAGTTGTGAACGCCCGAGGACAGCAGCAGCTCCACGGCCAGGCGGCGGGCGACCCGCACCTTGTCGGTGTCGGTTTGCACCTCCATGCCCTCGCCGGCGGGCATGGCGCAGGAAGCCACCAGGGTGCGGGCACCCTTGACCTCCACCACGCACATGCGGCAGGCCCCGGTGGGGGTGCAGTCCTTGAGGTAGCACAGGGTGGGTATGTCGACCCCGTTGCGCTCGGCGACCTGCAATATGGTCTCGCCGGGCGAGAATTCCACCTCTACGCCGTTGAGCTTGAGCTTGGATTCAGCCATGGTCATCTCCCGCTGGATAGGCCCTTGTCGAGGGCGAGGCTGGGGCGGCACGCGGCACCCGCGTGTCCAAAGCGACATATAGCATCAATCACACGGTTTGTATAGGGTGTTGATCGGCCCGGCCTATGGACAGCCGGTCAGCGGCGCGCCGCCCCTCGAGGGGCCCGCCCGGAGCGATCCGGGGCCGGGATATGCTATGATCGCGCCTAATGCACTGCCCAACCGGAGAGAAAATATGCGCCTGATTGCCATTGTCCTGGCCTGCGGACTGTTGATCCCCTGCCTGGCCGCTCCGGCCGGGGCCGACCAGACCACCGACCTGCTGCGCGGGGCCATGGAGCTCTATGAGCAGGGAAAGACCAGACAGGCCCTGGACCAGGCCGACGAGGCCTCCCAGGACATCTGGCGCAAGACGCCCATGTACATCCGCAAGGCCCTGTTCACCAAGGTGAAGGCCACCGCCTACGGCATGTATGAGCCGCGCGAGGACAACGTGTACCAGGTCAAGGACGCCAAGATTCTGGCCTATCTGGAGCCGGTGGGCTACGAGATCGCCACGGAGTCCGGCGGCTTGTACGAGTTCGGCTTCCGGGCCGACCTGACCTTTCTAAAACCAGATGGCCAGGTGGTGGGGGGCAAGAAGGACTTCATGAAGGTCAACTTCAAAAGCCACACCTTCAACCGCGAGGTATTCCTCAATGTGACGGTGACCGTTTCCGGCCTGGAGCCTGGCGAGTACATCCTGGCCCTGCGGATTCACGACATAGCCGATCAGCAGGCCGTGGTGAGCATGCCGGTGGTGTTCAAGTAGGAAGGCCGGCTGGGGCCTATTTCCCGTCGAGCAGGTCCTTTTCGCCGCTCTGGGCCCGGTCCTGGTCGATCTGCTCCTCCAGGTAGGGCTCCCGGGCCACGTCGGCGTCGCCCGCGTCGCGCATCAACTCCTGGCGGCTGCCGGCCTTGGGCTTGGGCGGGAAGGGGGCCTCGGCCGCGTTGATGACCTTGTTGATGGGCACCGGCACATCCACCCCCTCGCGGTCCAGGGCCTCCTTGAGCATGCGCACCGCCTCGGAGCGCACCTTGGTGAAGTCGGCCGAGCTCTGGTCCACCCAGCCGTGGAAGCGCACCATCATGGCGCTGTCGGCGAACTCCAGGTTGCGCATGCCCGGCGGCGGGTCGTCCACCACCCCCTTCATGGCCCCGATCACCGCCCGGCCGATCTCCCGCACCCGGCTCAGGTCCTCCTCCACTCCCACGCCCAGCTCGATGTCGAAGCGCCTCAGGGGGTTGCGGGTGTAGTTGTAGACCACGCTCTTGAAGACCTGGGAGTTGGGGATGCGCACGTGGTTGCCCTGCAAGGTCATGATCACCAGCTCGCGGGCGGTGACCCGCACCACCGAGCCCTCGTGCCCGCCCACCGCGATCCAATCCTGATAGGCGAAGGGGCTGCGCACCCCCAGCAAAAAGCCGGCCACGTAGTTCTCGGCGATGTCCTTGAAGGCGAAGCCCAGGGCCAGGCCCACGATGCCCGCCGCGCCCATGAAGGCCCCGATGAGGGCGGTGAGCCCCAGGATCTCCAGGGCCAGAAGCAGGCCGGTGAACACGAAGGCGTAGCGCACCAGTTGGCGCACCAGGTTTTGCAACAGCACCTTGCCGGCCAGGCGGCGGTAGGGCAGCTCCCAGGCGGTGACCATCCGGCCGGCCAGGTAGAAACCCAGCACCACCAGGGCGGCGATGCCCACCAGGGGCGCGAAGCTCAGGGCCTGCTCCAACACCTGCCGGAGCTTGGCCCAGGCCGGGCTCAGGTAGGAGTCCACCTCGGCCTCCACCGTGATGTGGTCCACCACGTAGACCACCCCGGCGATCTTGGACGCCACCTCCACCGCCTTTTTATTGGACGAAAAGGAGACGGTGCGCCCGCTCAGGGTCACCACCCCGTTGCGGGCCTGGGCCTTGATTTGGCTGAGCTCCGGCACCTGGGCGAAGACCGCGCCCAGGGTCTGCTGGATGCGGCTGTCCGGGGCCTTGCCCGGCTCTATGGCCGGCGAGCCCAACTTGTCGGCCCCCAGGGCCGGCCCGGCCAGGAGCAGGGTGGCCATCAACGGCAGGAGCCATTTGAGCGATTTGAGGCGCAAGGTCTTCTCCCCGGCAAGGGCCGCCGCGTGGCGGCCGGTTGCTTTTACTATAGACCATTTTGAGAAGCCGCCCGGCGCCAGACAAGGGAAAAGCCTCACTTTGAGGCCGCCGCGCCGGGGCTGTACATTGCCCGCGGGACGGGAGACAATGGGTTCCATGAACGAGCAAGCCCAACCCAAGCTGATGATCTGCGGCGACGGGCCGGTGGCCCGGGAGCTGCTCAAGCGCCTGGGAGAGCGCTGGCTGGTCACCCTGGTGGGGCCCGGCGGCGCGGCCACGGAGCGGGCGGTTTCCACCTTCGCGGGCACGGCCCGGGGAGTGGCCGGCGACCCCTCCAGCCCGGTGGTGCTGGAAGAGGCCGGGCTGGCCTCCCAGGACTACGTGCTGGCCCTGGGGCCCGACGACCAGGTGAACCTGGCCGTGGTCCAGGCCGCCTCCGAGGCCAAGGTGGGCCATATCCTGGCCATCTACTACGAGGCGGTGAACCGGGAGCTGTTCAGCCAGTGCGGGGCCGAGGCCCTGCTGGCCAGCGCGGCCCTGGCCCGCGAGCTGCACCACTTTTTGCAGAACCCCGGGGTGCGGGTCTCCCCCCTGGCCCTGGGCCAGGGCGCGGTGCTGGAGATGGACACCGGCGAGGCGCCCCATCTGGTGGGGCGGCTGGCCGGCTCGTTGCGCGGCCGCGACTGGCGGCTGTCCGGGCTGGTGCGCGGCGAGCGGCTGGTTTTGCCATCGGCGAACGAACGCATCCAGGCCGGAGACCGCCTGGTCATGCTGGGCCAGGCGGACATGTTCAGCCAGATCTGCGCGGACTTGAGCTGCGGCCTGCCCGGCTTCCCCCTGTCCTGGGGCCACACCCTGCTGGTGGTGCTGACCCCCAAGGACCCGGACCAGCACGAGGGCCTGCTCACCGAGGGGCTCTTCTGGGCCCTGAACAGCCGGGTGGAGCAGACCATTATCCTCTGCCGCGGCGAGCAGAGCGGCTTCCAGGACCTGCTGGACGAGTGGCCGGCCGCGGCCTCGGTGCGGGTGGAGAGCGTGCCGGAAGGCCTGCTGGACCACGCCCGCCGTTTGTGCGAGGAGGAAAAGGTGGGTCTGGTGGTGCTGGGCAAGTACGAGCCCACCTGGCTGAGCTCCCTGGGCCGGGGCGCCTTGATGGACCTGGCCGAGTCCCTGTGCGCGCCGGTGGTCTTTTCCGGGGGCACCGCGCCCTACCGGAAAATCCTGGTGCCCTTTGACGGCGGCCCCAAGGCCGAGGCCGCCCTGGAGGTGGCCGCCGAGGTGGCCCAGCAGACCGGGGGCGAGCTGAGCACGGCCCTGGTGGAGGAGCCCGAGTTCATCCGCGGCGGCGACGGCGATGCCTGGCTGGAAAAGGCCCGGGCCCGGGCCAAGGAGATGGCTCACGGCCAGAAGCTCAAGCTCGCCGAGGTGAGCCTGCAAGGCAACCCGGTGCACCAGATCAGCGCCATCAGCGGCGACTACGACCTCATGGTGGTGGGCGGCTCCAGCCGGGGGCGGGGACTGTTTTCGCCCAACGTGGGCGAGCACCTGGCCCAAAAGGCCGCCTGCTCGGTGCTGGTGGTGGCCGAGAAGGGCTGAGCCGGAGAGTGGAGCAAGCCTATTCCCTGCTGCTGATCACCCTGGCCGCGGCGTTGCTGCCCGGGGTGGCCGGCCTTTTGCGCCTGCCGGCCCCGGTGCTGGAGATCATCTTCGGCATCATCCTGGGCAAGAGCTTTTTCGACTTGCAGCTCCACGGCCAGTGGATGTCTTTTTTGGCCCAACTGGGCTTTCTCATGCTCATGCTGCACGCGGGCATGGAGATCGACTTCAAGGCCCTGGGCCGGCAGCGCCCCGGCCAGCTTGCCTTCCAGCTATTGGTCTTCGTGGTGAGCGCGGGCCTGGCCCTGGCCGCCGCCTTCCTGCTGGGGCGGGGCCTGTTCATGGCCCTGGTGCTCTCCACCACCTCCCTGGGCCTGGTCTTGCCCAGCCTCAAGGAGACCGGCCTGATCAAGTCTCCCCTGGCCCAGACCATTCTCATAGCCGCCACCCTGGCCGATTTCCTCACCCTGCTGGCCCTGACCTTTTACGACTCCTGGGTGAGCCACGGCTTCACCTGGAACCTGGTGCTGCCCTTGCCCATGTTCGTGGGCTTCGGCCTGCTGTTGTGGCTGGGGCGACTCTGGGCCTGGTGGCGGCCCGAGCTGGCCGAACGCCTGCTCTTGTCGGACGATCCCCAGGAGCAGGGGGTGCGCCTGTCGTTGGCCGTGCTGTTTTTGTTCGTGGCCCTCAGCGAGCTCATCGGCCTGGAGCCGGTGCTGGGCGCCTTCATGGGCGGCTGCGTTATCAGCTTTGTCATGCGCGAAAGGGCCCAGCTCCAGAGCAAGCTGTCGGGCCTGAGCTTCGGCTTTTTGATACCCATCTTTTTCATCCACGTGGGCATGCAGTTCGACCTGGCCCGCCTGTCCGGCCCGGGCAGCCTCACCTTCGCCCTGCTGCTGCTGGCCCTGGCCCTGGGGGTCAAGGTGCTGCCCGGCATGATGTTCCTGTTGCAGGGCCTGGGTTGGCGGGGCTCGCTGCAAACCGGGCTTTTGCTCTCGGCCCGGCTCAGCCTCATCGTGGCCGCGGCCTCCATCGGCCTCCGGCAGGGGGTGCTCACCCCGGCGGACAAGGACGCGGTGGTGCTGCTGGCCCTGCTCACCTGCTTCATCGGGCCCACCCTGTTCCGCCTGCTGGCCCGGGGAGCCGGGGCCCCGCCTTCGGACCAGCCGGTTCCCCACCCCCCGCGCACCCGTCTTTAGCGGCCGGTTCCCCGGCCAACCTGGACTACCCCGGCTTGATGGGTTATTCTGCCTGCCAACCGGCCGGACGCTCCCGCCCAAGGACGGCCGCGCCTGAACCGGAGACAAGAGAGGTGTCCGCCATGCGAAAAATACTCAAGGTATTGCTGCCCCTGCTGCTGATCACCCTGGCCGCCGCGCCTGCCCTGGCGGCCAAACGCTTCGTGACCATCGGCACCGGCGGAGTGACCGGGGTCTACTATCCCGTGGGCAAGGCCATCGCCAAGATGGTCAACGCCCAGGGCAAGCAGTACGGCCTGCGGGTCACCGTGGAGTCCACCGGCGGCTCGGTGTTCAACATCAACGCGGTGTTGGGCGGCGATCTGGACTTCGGGGTGGCCCAGTCCGACCGCCAGTACGAGGCGGTGCACGGCCTGGCCGAATGGAAGACCAAGGGCAAGCAAGGCAAGCTGCGCTCGGTGTTCAGCCTGCACCCGGAAACCTTTTTCATGGTGGCCAGCCAGAATAGCGGCATCAAGGGCTATGCCGATCTCCAGGGCAAGGCCGTGGCCGTGGGCAACCCGGGCTCGGGCACCCGCCAGAACTCCAAGGACATCCTGGCCGCCTATGGCCTGAGCCTGGAGAGCCTGGGGCGCGCCGAGGGCCTCAAGGCCTCGGAGTCGGCCAAGGTGTTGCAGGACGGCCGGGTGGACGCCTTTGCCTACACCGTGGGCAATCCCGCCGGGCTGATCAAGGAGGCCACCAGCGGCCGGGTCAAGGTGCGCTTCCTGCCCACCACGGACGACGCCCTGGCCAAGCTTTTAAAAAACCGCCCCTACTATGTGAAGGCCTCCATCCCGGTGCATTTCTACGAACAGGCCCTGGACAAGAAGGATGTGCCCACCTTCGCGGTGAAGGCCACCTTTGTCACCCGGGCGGGCATGCCCGACGAGGTGGTCTACGCCATCACCAAGATGGTGTTCACCAACCTGGCCGCGCTAAAAAAGCTGCACCCCGCCCTGGAGGTGCTCAAGCCCCGGGATATGCTCCAGGGCCTCAGCGCCCCCCTGCACCCCGGCGCGCTCAAGTATTTTAAGGAGGCGGGGCTCAAATAGCCTGCCGGCTTCGCCAGCCACCGGCATACGGTGTTGCTGGCCGCGCTCGGGCCTCGACGTAGCTAACGGCTACGCCTCCGGCCCTCGCTTGCCAGGCGCCTTGTCTGCCGGCGGCTGGCTGTGCCGGAAGCAGGTCCAAGCCTGGGGCCGCCTTGTTTGCCGGCGGCCGGCTGTGCCGGAAACAGACGCGAACCGTCCCGCGCCGGCGCCGCTTTCCCCGTGATCGCCTGAACCCTTATATTGGTTTTGATGCCGCCCAACCCGGATGAAATACGCGGGCTGAAAGCGCCGAAGGATGGCGCTCCCGCTTCTGACGGCCCGGACGAGGGCCTGGCCTCGGCCCAGGCCGCGGCCGCGGCCGACCTGGGCCTGCGCGATCCCCAGGGCTGGCAGCGGGGCCTCATCCCCGTGGTGGCCGCCGCCTGGTCGGTGTTCCAGCTTTTGTTGCCCTGGGCCATCCTTTTGGAGACGGTCTACGTGCGGGCGGTGCACCTGGCCTTTGCCATGGTGTTGGTATACCTCTGCTTCCCGGCCATCAAGAAGCACGACCTGAAGGGCCGTCTGGGCTACTTCTCCCGGCGGGAGCGCATAGGCCCCCTGGACCTGGTCCTGGCCGGCCTGGCCGGGCTGGCCGCGCTCTACATCGCCCTGGACCACCAGGGCCTGGCCCTTCGCCAGGGCGACCCGCTCACCCGCGACCTGGTGGCCGGCGGGGTGCTGGTGGTGCTGTTGCTGGAGGCGGTGCGCCGCTCCCTGGGTCCGGCCCTGGTCCTGGTGGCCATCGCCTTCATGATCTACGCCTTTGGCGGCCCCCACATGCCCGACGCCATCGCCTTCAAGGGGGTGAGCCTGAGCCGCTTCATGGGCCAGGAGACCATGTCCACCGAGGGCATCTACGGCATCCCCCTGGACGTGTCGGCCAGCATCGTGTTTCTCTTCGTGCTGTTCGGGGCCATGATGGACCGGGCGGGCGGGGGGCGCTATTTCGTGCGCCTGGCCTTCAGCCTGCTGGGCTCGTTCAAGGGCGGCCCGGCCAAGGCGGCGGTATTGGCCTCAGGGCTCACCGGCCTGGTGTCCGGCTCCTCCATCGCCAACGTGGTCACCACCGGCACCTTCACCATCCCCCTGATGAAATCGGCCGGCTACCCGGCCAAGAAGGCGGCGGCCATCGAGGTGGCCGCCTCCACCGACGGCCAGCTCATGCCGCCCATCATGGGCGCGGCCGCCTTTATCATCGCCGAGTACTGCAACCTGGAGTACATGGCCGTGGTCAAGGCGGCCATCCTGCCCGCCCTGCTCAGCTACCTCACCCTGTTTTTCATCACCCACCTGGAGGCGGGCAAGCTGGGCCTGACCAGCCTGCCCCGCAACCAGCTGCCCCCCTTCTGGGCCACCCTGCGCTCGGGCTTCCACTTCCTGGCCCCCTTGGCGGTGCTCATCTACGAGCTGATGGTGCTCAGGCACAGCCCGGCCCTGGCCGTGTTCCGGGCCATCGTGGTGCTGGCCGGGCTCATCGTGGCCCAGAGCCTGTGGCGGGCCCTGCGGGAGGGCGAGGGCTGGGGCGCTGGGCTCAGGGAGGCGGGCGCCATCCTGTGGCAGTCGCTGGTGGCCGGAGGGCGCAACATGATGGGCATCGGCGTGGCCGTGGCCGGGGCCGGGCTCATCGTGGGGGTGGTGAACATGGGCCTGGGCGGCCTGATCACCGAGATCGTGGAGCTCATGGCCGGGGACAGCCTTTACCTGCTGCTGGCCCTTACCGCCCTGGCCTGCCTGCTCATGGGCATGGGCCTGCCCACCACCGCCACCTACATCGTCATGGCCTCGCTCATGGCCGTGGTGATCGTGGAGCTGGGCCCCTCGGCCGGGCTGGTGGTGCCGCTCATCGCGGCCCATCTGTTCGTGTTCTACTTCGGCATCCTGGCCGACGACACCCCGCCGGTGGGCCTGGCCGCCTACGCGGCCAGCGCCATCGCCCGCTCCAACCCCATCCCCACCGGCCTGCAGAGCTTCACCTACGATCTGCGCACCGCCATCCTGCCCTTCATGTTCATCTTCAACACCCGCCTGCTTCTCATCGGGGTGGATTCCTGGTGGATGGGGCTGTGGGTGGGCCTGAGCGGGGTGGCGGCCATGTTCGCCTTTGCCGCCGCCACCCAGGGCTATCTGCGCCAGCCCAACCGTTGGTGGGAGGGCCTGCTCCTGCTGGCCGCGGCGGCGGTGATTTTGCAGCCCGGGGCCTCGGCCCGTTTTCTGGGCCTGCCCGGGGCCGAGGCGTCCCAGGCGGTGGGCACCGCTTTGTTCGTGTTGGTGTGGCTGGGCCAGAAGTGGCGGCCCAGGGGGCGCCAGGCCGTGGCCTAGGCCGGCAGGGGCCGGGCCTGGCCCTTGATGTAGATCTTTTTCACCTCGGGATGGCGGGCGGTGATGCCCGCCTCCAGTTCGGCCAGGGCCTTTTCGATCTGGGCCCCGTTGGCCGCGTCGTCAAAATCCACGCTGATGTTGGCCAGGATGTCCTCGGGCCCCAGGTGCATGGTCAGCACCTCGTTGACGTGGCTCACCACCGGGTGGGCGGCCAACACGGCGGTGATCCCGCTGATCACGTGGCGGGCGGCCCGTTCGCCGATGAGCAGTCCCTTGGTCTCGTAGGCCAGCCAGATGGCCGTGGCCCCCAGGAGCAGGCCGATGACGATGGAGGCCCCGCCATCGAAGTAGGGGTTGCCGGTGAGCTCGTAGAGCAGGTTGCCGGCCAGGGCCACCAGCAGGCCCAGCATTGCCGCCGAGTCCTCGAACACCACCACGAACAGGGTGGGGTCCTTGCCCTTGCGCACCGCCTGGAAATAGCCGTTGTCGCCCTTGGTCTGCTTGAGCTGGCGCATGGCGAAGAACCAGGCGAATCCCTCGAAGACCATGGCGCAAACAAGCACGATGTAGTTCACCAAGATGTTTTCGATGGGCGCCGGCTCCAGGATATGCAGCACCCCCTCGTAGAGCGAGACCCCGGCCCCCACCGCGAAGATGAGCACCGCCACCACGAAGCTCCAGAAGTAGACCTCCTTGCCGTGGCCAAAGGGGAAGTCCGGCTCCGGCGGGCGCTCGGCCTGCTTGAGGCCCCAGAGCAGCAGCACCTGGTTGCCGGTGTCCACCAGGGAGTGGATGCCCTCGGAGATCATGGCCGAGGAGCGGGTGAAGTAGGCGGCCACGAACTTGGTGACCGCCACCAGGAGGTTGCCGGCCAGGGCGGCGTGGATGATGAATTTGGATGATGAAGTCATGGCCATAGTTTATGCACCCCCGGGGAGGGGAATGCAAATCCTGGCCAGAGCGCATGTTTCATGAGGGGTGTGCGGCGGCAATCAGATGGCATGCGCGCACCTGGTGCTTATGAAAAAAGCGCCTGGGCCGCCAGGGCAAAATTGGCGATTTGATCCGGCCCAACCGGCAACACCGCATGCCGGCGGCTGGCGCAGCCGGGCCCGCGGCCTTCATGAATTGCGCCGGCTCAGTTACGGTCCAGAGTCCGGCGGATGATGCGGGCGATCTCGGCCGAGCGCAACGGCTTGTGGGCCAGGCTGCGGATGCCCAGGGAGCGCACCTGGGGGCTGGTGATGTGGTCGCTGCTGTAGCCGGTGCACAGGATGATGGGCAGGCCGGGCCGGAGTTGCAGCATCGACTCGGCCAGGGCGGTGCCGGTGAGGCCGGGCATGGTGTAGTCGGTGATCACCAGATCAAAGGCCTGGGGGTCGGTCCGGAACAGCTCCAAGGCATCGCGGCTGGAGGTGGCGGTGGTCACCTGGTAGCCCAGGCGCTCCAGGGCCTTGCGCCCCAGGTCCACCAGGGCGGGCTCGTCGTCCACCAGCAGGATGCGCTCCCGGCCGCCGGGCAGGGAGTTCTCTTGGCTTTCATGAGGCAGCTCGCCGTCCTCCAGCACCGGCAGATACACCTGGAACAGCGAGCCCTCGCCCGGCCGGCTCTCCACGGACACCGCGCCGTCGTGGGCCAGCACGATGCCGTGCACCACCGACAGGCCCATGCCGGTGCCCGCTCCGGGCTCCTTGGTGGTGAAGAAGGGGTCGAAAACCCGGCCCAGCGTGTTTTGGTCCATGCCCTGGCCGCTGTCCTTGACCCAGAGCATCTGGTAGGACCCTGACTTCAGGTTGGGCGGCGCGTCCGGTTGGCCGGCCTTCACCTCGATTGTTTTGAGCCCCACCTCGACGAAGCCGTTTTCATTGATGGCCTGGGCCGCGTTGGTGCACAGGTTCAACAGCACCTGGTGCATCTGGCTCTGGTCGGCCATGATCAGCACGTCCTCGTCGCTGATGTCCTGGCGGATATCGATATAGGCGGGTATGGAGGGCCTGAGCAGCTTGAGGGTCTCCTTGACCAGCACCGCAAGCCGCATGGGGCGCTGGTGCTCTTCGCCGGGCCGGCTGAAGTTGAGCACTTGGCGGGTGAGGTCGCGGGCCCGGCGGGTGGCACTGAGTATATGACCGACGTTGTCGCGGCTCGGATGCCCGGCGGGCAGGTCGTCCTGAGTCAGCTCGGCATAGCCCATGATGGCGGCCAGGATGTTGTTGAAGTCGTGGGCGATGCCCCCGGCCAGGGTGCCCACCGCCTCCAGCTTCTGGGACTGGCGCAGCTGGGCCTCCAGGGCCCTGGCGTGTTCCTCGGCATTTCTGGTCTCCGAGTAGTCCTCGTGGGTCACCACCAGGTTCTGCACCTGACCCTGGTTGTCCTTGAGGGGATAGAAACGGGTCTTGAGCCAGCGCACCCGGCCCCGGCCCCGGCCCTCGGTGGGCCCTCTGCCGTCGAAGCGGTAGGGCGGGATGTCCACCACCTCGCCGGCATAGGCCCGCTCGGCGTAGGGCCGCAGGCCCAGACGGGCGAACTCCTGGCTCTTGAACAGGTTGAAATGGCCCACCGTGTGGCTGGCCGGGAAGTCCCACAGCTCCTCGTAGGCCCGGTTTACCTGGATCTGGTTGCCCTTGGCGTCGTAGATCTCGATCACCGAGGGCGACTGCTCCATGAGCTGGCGGAAGCGCTCCTGGGTCTGGGCCAGCATCTCCTCGGCCTGCTTGCGCTCAGTGATGTCCCGCAGCACGCTGAGGATGCCCATGGGTTGGTCACCGTCGGACTTGAGCAGCGAGACGGTGTGCTCGGTGGGGAATATCTCGCCGTTTTTGCGCTTGCACTCGAACTCGAAGTGGGCCGCCTCGCCCCGGTCGAAAGCCTCCTGGAGGCGCCGGCCGAACTCCAGGTAATGCTCGTGATCCACGTGCACCACCTCAGTGGAATGCTCGATAAGCTCTTGGGTGGTGTAGCCGAATATGTCGCTGGCCGCAGGATTGACCCTAACGGTGCGCCGATCCGGGGTGACCACGAAGATGGCGTCCGCCTGGGCGCTGAAGGTGGCCTCCAGCCATAGCTGGGACTCCCTGAGCTCCTCCTCGGCCTGCTTGCGTTCGGTTATGTCCTGGAAGGTGCCGTAGACTCTGACCGCCTTGCCGTTCACCCGCTCGGCCCGGCCCAGGGCGCGGCACCACTTTATCTTGCCCTTGCCGGTTTTGGCCTCGGCCTCGAAGTCCAGGGGAACATCGTCCTCCACCAGGGCCCGCATGGCCTCCTTGATCATGTCCCGGTATTTGGGCAGGTACCAATCGACATGGTCATCGGGCCCGGGGATGGGCTGGCCAGGCTCGATCTCCACGATGTCATAGGTGCCCTTGGTCCACTTGGACTGGCGGGTGACCAGGTCCATTTCCCAGCCGCCGATCTTGGCGATGGCGCCCACCTCGTTGAGCAGGGCCTCGCGCTCCTTGAGTTCCTGCTCGTAGCGGCGCTGCTCGGTTATGTCCAGGGCCACGGCGTAGGTGACGCCCTTTTCCGGGTCCGGATGGGAGTTCCAGTTGAGCCAGACGTACTCGCCGTCCTTGCGGCGGTAGCGGTTGGTGAAGTTGATTACCTTGTCGCCCCGGGTCAGCTGCTCGTCCACCACTTTCCGGGTGGGCTCCACGTCGTCGGGATGAAGGAATTGCATGAAGGAAACCCCGACCAGATCTTCCTGGGCGTAGCCCAGCACCGTGGTGAAGGCGGGGTTGACCTTGAGGAAGGTGGTGGTCTTGATGTCCGCCACGCAGATCAGGTCCATGGACATGTTGAATATCTCGTTCAGCTCGTCCTGGGCCTTCTTGCGTTCGGTTATGTCGGCCACTTGGGAGACCATGAACAGCGGCTGGCCCTGGCCGTCGCGCAGGAGGTTTCCGTTTATCCGCACCCAGATGGTCGCGCCGTCCTTGCGCAGATAGCGCTTCTCCTGCTCATAGGTTTCCACCTCCCCCTTTCCAAGCCGCTGGCTGGCCAGCTTGGCGGACTCCAAGTCCTCGGGGTGGGTGATGTCCACGAAGGTGAGCTCCTTGAGCTCCTCCGGGGAGTATCCCAGCATCTCGGTCAGCGCCTCGTTGACTGACAGGAAACGGCTGTCCACGCCCACCAGGGCCATGCCGATGCCCGCGTTGTCAAAGGCGGAACGGAACTTCTCCTCGCTCTGGCGGATGGCCTCCTCGGCCTTCTTGCGCTCGGTTATGTCTTGGAAGATGACCGCGAACTGGCCCGGGGCCGGGGAGTAGGCCAAAACCTCGAAGTGACGGTCCAGGGGCTGGCTGTAGTTTTCGAAACGCTTCGGCTCGCCGCCCAGGGCCACCCGGCCGTAGGTTTCGATCCAGTGCTCCTCGGTGTCGGGCAGCACCTGGCGCACCGTGCGCCCCAGGATGTCGGCCGCCTTGAGCCCGGTGAGCTGTTCGAAGGCCGGGTTGACCTCCAGGAAGCGGTAATCCACCGGCTGGCCCTGGTCGTCGGTGATGATCTCGTGCAGGGCGAAGCCCGAGAGCATGGAGCTGAACAACTGGCGGTAGCGTTCCTCGCTGTCCTTCAGGCTTTGTTCGGCTTTCTTGCGCTCGGTTATGTCCAAGACGCTGCAAAAAACCGAGATGAGCTGGCCGTTGTCGTCCAGCAGGGCCGAGTTGTACCAGGCGCAGTCGATGACCGTGCCGTCCTTTTTGTAGTTGCGGTTGAAATTGGTGTTGCTCTTGGACTTGCCGGCCATCATGTTGGCGATGAGCTGGCTCACCTGGGGCTCGTCTTCCTGGTGGATGAAGCGGATATTGCTCAGGGTCTTGCCCATGACTTCATCGGCCTTCCAGCCGAAGATGCTCTCGGCCTGGGGCGACCAGTAGATGATCCGGTATTCGCGGTCGAACTCCACCACCCCCAGCGGCGAGTTGCCCAGGTGGGAGGTCAGACGGTTCAGGGCCTGGCGCAGCTCCTGCTCAATTTTTATGCGATCGGTGATGTCATCGGCGATGCCGCAGATCATGCTCACCTGGTCCTGATCGTCGAGCACCGGGAAGGAGCGGACGGCTAACCAGCGGATCTCGCCGTCGCCGCGCACCACGCGGTAAATGGGGAACTCCGTGGGCTGGTTCGGGTCCGTGGTCCGCATGAAATTCTCTATCTCTTGCCGGTCCTCCGCGGGCAGGGGCTCCAGCCAGGATAGGCCATCCCGGTAGAGGCTTTCCCGGCTGCGCCCCCAGACCCGTTCGTAGACGGGGCTGACGTAGTGGACTTCTTTCCAATCCGGCGAGCCGACCCAGAAAACCGAGTTGATGTTCTCCACCAGTTGGCGGAAGCGGGTCTCGCTTTGCCGGATGGCCTCCTCGGCCAGCTTGCGCTTGGTAATATCCTGGATCACCCCCACCAGGGTCCAGAAGGAGCCGTCCGGGTGGTGCAGCCGCTGGCCGGACAAGAAACCCCAGAAGGTGCCGCCGTCGGCCCGGCGGTATAGCCGCTCATGGGAAACCTGTCCCACCTCTCCCGCCATGAGCTGGTGCATCTTTTGGCCGGCCTCTTGGTCATGACCCTCGGCGATATAATCCAGGTAGGCGCTGCCCACCAGCTCCTCTTGGCCGACCCCCAGCATCTGGGCCATGCGGGGGTTGGCCATGGTGATCACCCCCTGGTCGTCCACCAGGATGATGCCCGCCTGCACCGTGTTGTAGATGCCCCGCAGGGTCTCCTCGCGGCGGGCCAGCTCCTCCTCGGCCAGCTTGCGCTCGGTCATGTCGTGGGAAACGATTTGGGCGGCATACACCCGTCCGGCCGCGTCGCGCAGCGGCTGCAGGATGGAGAGCAGCCAGCGGGGGCCATTGGGGAAGCTCACCAGATCTTCGTATTCGGAAGGCTGGCCGGAATCGATTACCTTGGCGATGCGGCGCGAATATTCCTCGCCCACCGAGGGGTGGAGTTGGCTGAAGCTTTTACCCATAAACTGCTCGGGGGAGCCTCCGAACAACTGGGCCACGCGCTGGTTCATCAACAGGCAAATGCCCTGGCGATCATAGACCGAAATCAATGACTCGGAGCCATCGAAAAGCAGGCGGAAGCGCTCCTCGCTTTCTCTCAGGTTGCGCGCGGCCTGCTTGGCCTCCACCAGGGCCCCGATCAGGCGGGCCGTGGTGGCCAGGCGCTTCCTGACCTGCCCCACGACCTCCGGGGAGTGGGATGGGTGGGTCTTGGCCTCTTGCTCCAAATCCTTGAGCTTCAGGCCGTAGTTTTTGGCGATTTTCTTGAGCCCGGCCTTGTCCGAGGGCGGGTCGCCGTAGCCGATGACGATGGCCCCCACCAACTCCTGGCCGGCGGTGATGGGCATGCCGTAAAAGCGCAGGCCGCCGGCGCAAGCCGAGTCCACCGGCTCGCCGCTGTCCATGGCTTGCCGGGCGCAGTCGTTCCAGCAGGACTCGCGGCAGAGCCACTTGCCGCTCTCCAGGGCCTGCCGGTCGTCTTGGGTCCGGCACAGCCGGCGGGAGGCGCCGCTGAGCAGGCGGCACCAGCCGGGGGCAAAGGTGTTCAGGGCGTAGTCGCCGTTTTTTTCATAGACCGCGACAAAGGTGCCCAACAGGTCCAGGTAGTCGTCGGCCACCTCGGCCAGGGTTTTGGGGCCCACGCTGTCCAGGATAAGGCGGGAGGTGTTGATCTCGGTGAGGTCTCCGTGGGGCTGGTCGACCAAGTCAGATTGCTCCCGGCGCCGCTGGCGGCCTTTGCAGAAACGCCCGCTGGGTTTGCGGCCGGGGGCTGTTGAAGGGGCGGCAAGCACTCCAGCCGAAACGCCGCTCCGCAGCCCGGATTCAGGGGCGCCCCTCAACAGGCGGCGCCACGGGGATATGGCCACGGACCTCCTAGTAAATTCTACTAATTAGCGGCCCGAAACCGCAAGCCAAAGCGTATCGGGCGGCCGGGAAGGCCGGGACGGGTCAAAAAGGGCGCTTGTGGTCAAAGGCGGTGGTGAACTTGCGGCCCAGCAAATACAGGAGGCCGGCCCCGGCGATCTGGATGCACAGGGCCTCCAGGAAGGACATGAAAATCAGGGGCAGGACGAACACCGCCAGAACGAACAGGATCAGCAGGGGAGCCACGATCTTCCAGTGGGCCTGCAGCCAGGCCTCGCGGGCCTCCTTGGCCTCCCGCTCGGGATCGATCCAGGCGGGTTCTTGTTCCGGGGGCCGGGAATCGGGGTCCATGCTAGCCCGCACTTTTCATAAGGGCCGTGCGTCCGGCTTTGCCAGCCACCGGCATGCGTTGTTGCTGTCCGCGTTCGGGCCTCCACGTAGCTTGAGCTACGCCTTCGGCCCTCGCTTGCCAGGCGCCTTGCCTGCCGGCGGCTGGCTGTGACGGGTTTGAGCGCAAACCTTGTCTCGATGAAGCAGGTAATTTTTTCATAGTGGCTCCCATCGATATCGGCTCGTTTTTTAGTGCCACCCAGCCCTCATGAAATATGCGGGCTCGCCTCCCGCCGCCACCAGGCGGCTCGTGCCTTGATATACCACAAGCGGAGGCCCGGCTCCCGGCCTTTGGCCCCCTGTTGGACCGTTTCGTGATATTGTGTTAACAATCAGGCCCGTGGCGGGCAGGAACCCGCCAGCGGCGTGAGAGGCCCACAAGCAGGGATGGCCCAGGAGACGGACTGCCGCAAGATGAGCAAATTGTCCATGGCGAGGATGTTTCTGCTGGCCGCCGCCTTGGCCCTGGCCCTGCTGGCCGCCGGCGCTTGCGGCGGGGCCGGGCCGGACAGCCCGGACGCCAAGAGCCTGGAATACGAGGACGAGGGCTGGTGCTACCGCTGGGTGCCCCAGGGCGAGGCCGATCTGGACAAGGCCCGCGAGTATTGTAAAAAGCGGGTGCTGGAGCGCCGCAAATACCTGGGCCAGACCCTGGGCAAGCAGGCCGAGCTAGGCCCCACCTCCTGGAACCAGGAAGCCTGCCTGAAGATCCTGGGCTGGGAGCGCTGCCCCCAGTCCGACTTCGAATCCGAATAGGGCGGCTCCGGCCGTTTTTCCCCACCCCACTTCCCGGGAGCCGAGCGCGTGGCTGGCGAGCTTGTGAAATGGATCGGCAGTGAGGAGGCGCTCAACCACCTCGTGGCCGGTTTGCCCTCATGGGGGCTGCTGCTCTTGTTGGCGGTGTGCATCTTGGTGCTGTCCAAGGGCGCCGACTTCATGGTGGACGGCGCGGTGTCCCTGGCCCGGCGCACCGGCCTGCCCCGCATCGTCATCGGGGCCACCATCATCAGCCTGGGCACCACCACCCCGGAAATGTTCGTGAGCGTTCTGGCCGCCTGGACCGGCAACCCCGGCCTGGCCCTGGGCAACGGGGTGGGCTCCATCATCTGCGACACCGGCCTGATCTTCGGGCTCATGTGCCTTATCAGCCGGGTGCCGGTGCGGCGCTTCATCCTCAACCGCACCGGCTGGTGGCAGGTGGGTTCGGCCACCCTGCTGGTGGTGCTGTGCCTCATCGCCCTGTGGGCGGCCCCGGCCGCCCCCACCCTGGGCCGGGGAGTGGGCCTGCTCTTGCTGCTGCTGCTGGCGGCCTATCTGTACATGTCCTACCGCTGGGCCCGCCAAAGCGGCCTGCTGTCGGAGGATGTGGGCGACGAAAAGGAGTGGGGCCTGTGGGCCGCCCTGGGCCTGACCCTGTTGGGCCTGGTGGGGGTGATCGCCGGCTCGCGGGTGCTGGTGCCCACCGCGGCCGAGGGAGCCCTTCGGATGGGGGTGCCCCAGGACGTCATCGCCGCCACCCTGGTGGCCTTCGGCACCAGCCTGCCCGAGCTGATGACCGCCATCAGCGCGATAAGGAAGGGCCAGCCCCAGATCATGGTGGGCAACGTGGTGGGGGCCGACGTGCTCAACTGCCTGTTCGTCATCGGCGCGGCGGCCATGGCCCGCCCCCTGGCCGTGCCGGACAACTTCTTCACCTTCCACTTCCCGGCCATGCTGCTGATCCTCTACAGCTTCCGGGTGTTCATCTTCATGAACAGCGACGGCTGGTTCAAACGCTGGCAGGGGGCCTGGATACTGAGCATCTACGCCGCTTATCTGGTCCTGCAATACGGCCTGGAGCTGGGCTAGACGTCCGGCTTGGTCAGCCACCGCCATTCGGCGTCGGCTGCCGCGCTTGGGCCTTGAGGTGGCTTTTGCCACGCCCGCGGCCCTCGCTTGCCGCCGCCTTGACTGGCAACGGCTGACGGCGCCGGCAAACCAATCTGGATAATTAAAGAGCGATTTGGCGGCGCCCGGCCGGGATGGATCAGGGCCCTAGGTGTTTTCCGGCGCCCTCTCCGGTTCTTGGCCGATCAGGTTGCGCCGGACCGGTTCGGCCAGGCGGATGCCCTCCTGCTCGAAGCGCTCCAGGATGCTCAGGTTGAGCTGGTTGCCAAAGGCGTTGTAGGCCCAGAAGTCCGGGGGGATGTACCAGTAGATCATCAGCAGGTTGAGCGAGTCGGGGTTGAACTCGTTCAAGTAGACCCGGGGCGGCAGGCCGGGGTCCAGGCACTGGTGCCCCTGGAGCAGCTCCTCCACGATCTTCACCGCGCGGCGGGCCTTGGCCGCGCTGGTGCGCGAGGCCAGGCGCAGGTTGGCCACCCGCCGGATGTGGGGCCGCCGCCCGACGTTTTCGATGTTCACCCGGGCCACCAGCTCGTTGGGCACCACCGCCTGGTGGCCGTCCAACTGGCGCAGCTTGGTGGAGCGCAGGCCGATCTCCTCCACGAAACCGTCGTGGCCCTGGACCACGATGCGCTCGCCCACCCGGAAAGGCTTGTCCAGCAGGATGGCGATGGAACCCAGGAAGTTTTTCAGGGTGTCCTGGGCGGCCAGGGCCATCGCGATGCCGCCCACCCCCAGGCTGGCCAGGATGGTGGTCACCTTGAAGCCCAGGTTGTCCAGCCACAACACCCCCGCGGTCATGATGACCAGCACCTTGACGATGGTGCCCACCGGCTTGAGCAGCACCGTGGCCTGCTGGTTGCCCATACGCAGCATGTGGGCGGCCAGGCGCTCCACCGCGATGTCCACGGTGCGCACCACGCACCAGGTCACCGCGATCAACAGGAAGGCGCGCCCCCGCATGATGGCCAATACGGTCAGGGAGGGGCCCACCATGTCCACGTTCCAGGAGAACAGCAAGGCCGCCACCAGCAGGCGGAAGGGGCCGCGCAAAAAGCGGCCTCCCGCGTCGCTCAGGCCCCGGGGACGCCGTTTGAGCAACTGTTCGATTATGGCGGTGACGAGCCAGGCGGCCAGGTAGCACACAACGATGAGCAGGAATCCGGCCGCCCACTGCCAAAGCTGCATGCCTAGAAACCAGTAATGGGGCAAATACTCGGTGAGCTTTTCGCCCAGCAGGCCGAGGCCGAAGTGGCGGTAGAGCTGGTCTATCTGGGATACGCTGCGCGGGGTGAAGCGCCAGACGAACTCGCCCTCCGGGGAGCGTTGGCGGTGGAGGTAAAGGTCCACCGGGCCCTCGGGGGTGGATACGGTGGCGATCTTTTCCAGGTCGGGCGGCAGGCCGTCCTTGAGGTCCCCCCGGGGATTGTCGCTGATCAGCTCCTTGTCCAACAGCATGGTGCGGGCGCCCGCGGCCACCAGACGATAGGCCAGGCGCGGCCCCAGCTCGTCCCGCTGGCCGGCCGGGATCCGGCTCAGGTCCAAATAGGCGGAGGCGGCCTTGTAGTCGCCGCGGCCCACCGCCTGGAGATATTCGTTGATGGCCCGGCGGGGGGAGGGCCGCGCCTGGGCCGGGGGCACCGGCTTGGCCGGGGCTGGCTTGGCCTTGGCTTGGGCCTTTTGGCCCTCGGCCTTTTGGCCTTGGGCCGGAGTGATGACCTGCTTGAGGGTGGGAACTTCCTTGGCCGGGCAGGGCGGCGCAAAGCTCCACACCAGGGCCAGGCACAGGAAAAGAGAACAGATCAGACGCATGAAATCACCTTGAGTCAAATGATTCCATTAAGTATGCATAAGTCCGGGCAAAGAGAGCAAGCGGCCTAAAAGAGGCTCCAGAGCATCTTGGTGCCCACCAGGACGATGAAGGCGGCAAAGACCTTCTTGAGCAGGCCGGTGGGCAGCTTGTGGGCCAGGCGGGCCCCCAGGGGAGCGAAAAACACGCTCACCGCGGCCACCCCGATCAGCGCGGGCAGATACACGAAGCCCAGGGTGTGGGGCGGCAGCCCGGCCACGCCCCAGCCGTTGACCACGTAGCCCGCCGCCCCGGCCAGGGCGATGGGCAGGCCGATGGCCGCCGAGGTGCCGATGGCCCGGTGGATGGGCACATTGCACCAGCTCATGAAGGGCACGCTCATGGATCCGCCGCCGATGCCCACCAGGGCGCTCAAGCCCCCGATGGTCAGGCCGGCCAGGCTGGTGCCGGGCCAGCCGGGAATGGTGCGGCTGGGCTTGGGCTTGATCTCCAAGAGCATCTGCAGGGCCACCAGATAGAGGAAGGCCACGAAAAAGATGGTGAGAAAGCGGGTGGAGAGTTGGGCCGCCAAATAGGACCCGGCATAGGTGCCCACCAGGATGCCCCCGGTTATCTTGGTCACGATGGGCCAGACCACCGCGCCCCGGCGGTGATGGGCCCGGAAACTGGAGATGGAGGTGAAGACGATGATGGCCAGGGAGGTGCCCAGGGCCAGGTGCAGCACGTGCTGGGGCGCGGTGCCCGCCGCCTCCAGGTAGAACACCACCGCCGGGACCATGACCAGGCCGCCGCCCACGCCCAACAGCCCGGCCAGCACGCCGGCCACGGCGCCCACGCCCGCGAAGACCAACCAGGGGATTATGGCTTCCATGCTTCTCCTCCCAGGCCCGGTAGTATACCCCGCCGGAGTCCGGACGCAAAAACAGGGGCGGAGCCCACAGGCTCCGCCCCATGAAAGATGCGCCGGAAAAGGCTAGGAGGCCTTGGCCTTGCCCCGGCCCTTTTTCTCGTCGATGTCGCCGGGATACATCACCGCCTCGTGGCCCCGCTCGCCGGTGCGGATGCGCACCACCTCGTCCACCGGGTAGACGAAGATGAGCCCGTCGCCGGCCGCGCCGGTCTGGGCGGCCTGCAGGATGGTGGCGATGGTCTCGTCCACGTTTTGTTCGCTGAGGACGATGTTGAGCTGCATCTTGGGCAGCATGTCCACCTGGTAGGTGCCCGAGCGCCCGGCCAGGGTGATGCCGCCCTGGCGTCCCTGCCCCCGGATCTCGAACACGTTCATGCCCCGGATGCCGACGTCGTTGAGCGCGTCCTTGACGTCGCCCACCTTGTCCTCGCGGATAATGGCCTCGATTTTTTTCAGCATGGCTGACCGCTCCCTTTAGTCCTATGAATAAGCTCGTTCACCATGACCGCTGATGTCAAGCCCCACTTCTTCCTCCACGGTGCTGGCCCGGAGCCCGATGCTCATGTTCAGGGCCTTGGCCACGATGTAGGTGACCCCGAAGGCGAAGACCATGGTGACCACCGAGGCCAGGATCTGCACGCCCAACTGGGAGGGGTTGCCGTAAAACAGGCCGTTGGCCCCGTTGGGGTTGACTGCGGTGGTGGCGAACAGGCCGGTGGCGATCATGCCCCAGGTGGAGGCCATGCCGTGGCAGGCGAACACGTCCAGGGACTCGTCCAGGCCCCGGTTTTCCCGGAAGCGGATGGTGTAGTAGCTGATGGGCGCGGCCACCGCTCCGATGAACATGGCGGCCAGGGGGCTCACGAATCCCGAGGCCGGGGTGACCGCGGCCAGGCCCACCACCATGCCGGTGACCAGGCCCAGGGTGGAGGGGCGGCCGTCCAGCCAGGATAGGATCATCCACACCACTCCGGCGGCCGCGCCCGAGGTGTTGGTGGCCACCAGGGCGCTCACCGCCACCCCGTCGGCGGCCAGGGCGCTGCCCGCGTTGAAGCCGAACCAGCCCACCCACAGCAGGCCGGTGCCCAAGACGGTGTAGGGGATGTTGTGCGGCTCCCAGGGGGTGTGGCCAAAACCCCGCCGGGGGCCGATGACCATGGCGAAGGCCAGGGCGCTGAACCCGGCCGCGATGTGCACCACGGTGCCTCCGGCAAAGTCCAGGGTGCCCAGCACCCGGAGCCAGCCGCCCACGCCCCACACCCAGTGGCACAGGGGGTCATAGACCAGGGTGGCCCAGATGAGGCCGAATATCAGAAACGATTTGAAGCGGATGCGCTCCACGAACCCGCCGGTGATGAGCGCCGGGGTGATTACCGCGAACATCATCTGGAAGGCGGCGAAGAGCTGCTGGGGCACCGTGGCGCTGTATTCCGGGTTGGGCGCGGCGGTCACGTTGTGAAAGCCCAAAAAGTTGAGCCCGCCGATGATGCCCCCGATGTCCTTGCCAAAAGACAGGGAATAGCCGAAGAGCACCCACTGCACCCCGATCATGGCCATGAAGGCGTAGCTCAGGGTTAGCGTGGAGAGAATATTCTTTTTGCGAACCATGCCGCCGTAAAAAAAGGCCAGGCCCGGGGTCATCAGCAGGACCAGCGAGCAGCAGACCAAAAGCCAAGCGGTGTCACCCGAGTTGATGTTGGCCATCACACCCTCCTCAAAAGACAAATTGTCCATGCCCGGGGCCTGTCCCCTTGCCGGCCCCCTAACTGGCCGGCTGGGCAAACTACTTCCTCGGCGGGCAATGTCGCAAGCTTCGTACCAAGCCGGGGCCGCCGGGCGGGCAAGCCCGGAGGCCCGATGAATAGGGGGCCAAAGCGGAGGCCGGGCTTAAATCTACAAAAATGTAAATTATTTACGCCTACCAAATGGTAGGCAGCCTACCGTGCGGTAAACAAAATAGTAAATTTGTAGGGATGGCCGCGCCTGCCAGTTGCCTGGCGGCTGGCCGGGGCAGGGGGCTGGCGCCCGGCGGAGGCTCCGGCGCGGCTTAGGTGGAATTATGTAAACAAATAATACATTTAAATGATAAAAAACTTTCGCGAACGCCGGCCGGAACGTTCTGGCTTCAGCCTTCGGGAGCACGGAAAGGCAGCGACCGGGCTTTTCACAAATCTACAAAATAGAAACATACCAATTTGTATGTGAGAGGGCGATACATACCAACCGGTATGTATCTAATCTCTGGCCAGGGCGGCCACTTCTTCGCGGGCGGCCAGGGCCTCGTGCTCAAGCTGCCCCAGTTCCCACAGGAAGGACGACAGGGTCAGGCGTCCCTGGCCGGCCAGCTCGCCGGAGGAGGCCTTGAACTGGCGCAGGGCGGCCCGCACCTTGGCGCGCTGCCCGGCCAGGTCGGGCGGCCGGGGCGGGCGCTTGGCCCCGGCCAAGGCCTTGCCCAGGGCCTCCACCGTTTGGCTGAGCTGGGAGCCCAGGGCGCGCACCTGATCGCTCATCGCCTGCCAGGGACCGAGCGGGGCCCCCCGGCTGGCGGCGGCCTCCAAAACCAGGAGCTGGTCGAACATCCGCGAGGCGTGGGAGATGACTTCCCCGAAGTGGCGGCCCAGGGAGGGGTTGCGTCCCGGCTCCCGCCCGGCCGCGGCGTAGCTGGCCTTCAGGGCGCTGAGCTGGTCCTGCAACTCCTGGCGGGGGCCGCTGAGCCGGTCGCCGGCCAGGCCCCCGGCCAGATAGCCGGCCACCGCCTGGTCCAGGAAGGAGGCCATGCCCTGATACACCGTGGCCGCCTCGCCGCGCACCCGGCGGCTGGCCCGGTTGGGCCACAGGAAGCGGGCCGTGGTAAGGCCGATGCCCACGGCCAGGGCCACCTCGCCCACCCTGAGCAGGCCGATGGCCCAGCCCAGGGGCGAGACGGTGGAGGTGATCATGATCATGGTGAAGGAGCTCATGCCGCCGGAGAGCACGGCCAGGGGGAAGCTCATCAAATAAAGGGTGGCAAAGGCCCCGGCCCCGCTGGCCAGGTAATAGACCGGCCCCTGGTCCCCCAGGCCCAGCAGAAAAACGATGGCCCCGGCCGCGCCCAGGCAGGTGCCCAACAGGCGGCGCTTGCCCATGGCCATGGTGGTGCCCAGGTCCGGCTTGACCATGAGCAGGGCGAACAGCACCACCCAATAGCCGTTGTGCAGGTCGGTGGCCTTGACCAGGAGCATGGAGGCCCCGGCCGCCACGGCGGCCTGACCGGCCGAGCGGGGGATGGCCGAGCCGGGGCCGAGCTGCGCCTTGAGGCGGGCCCAAAAGCCGGACAAGGACGGGGCGGCCTTGTCCGAGGGCGGGTTCAACAGCTCCACCGCCCGGCGCTGTCCCTCGGCCCGGCCCAGGTCGCGGGTCAGGGCCAGCAGGGCGGTGAGGGAGTTGAACACCAGCACGTACTCGCCGATGCTGTGCTCGCCGTCATCGGCCTTGCGCTGGCGGAGCTGTTCCACGCTGGCGGTCAGCTCGTGGATCAGCCCGGACGCGTCCACCTCGCCCTGGTTCTGCTGCACCGCCCGGCGCAGCCGGCCCAGCAGGTCCCGCGCCCGGTTCATCAGCCCGGCCAGACGGGGCCCGTACTCGTCGAACAGGGCCGAGTCCAGGGCCTCCTGCCGAAGCTGCCACAAGGCCAGGAGGTTTTCGTACACCCGCACCAGGTCCAGGCCCAGGATAAGGATGGCCGTGGCCGGGGATCCTTCCTCGTCGGGCGGGGTCTCCAGGAACTGGGGCAGGCCGCGCAAGCGGTGCAGGGCCTTGAGGGCCTGCTCTTTGATTTGGCTGAACTGATTCTGGTCCACCCGGCCCGTGGGGTAGCCGTCGCGCATGGTGTCCCACAGCTCCTCCAGGTTCACCAGGGCCATGGTCAGGGAGCTGCGGTAGAGCTGGCGGGCCCGCATGGGCCACACCAGAAAGTGCATGGCCCAGCACACCCCGCCTCCCAGGGCCACGGCCAGGGCCCGTTGCAGCCCCTCCTCCAGGGGGGCGGGCTTGCCCAGGGCCACCACCACCAGCAGCAGGGCCCACAGGGCGCAGGCGCCGTAGGCCGGGCCCAGGGCGGCGGCCCCAAAGGCGGCCAGGGTGGCCAGCACGATGAAGACCGTGGGCAAAAACACCCCGTAGCCGGCCAGGGAAGAGGGGATCACCAGCAGGGCGGCGGCGGCCACCAGCAGGAGCATGGCCTTGCGCCGGGCGGCCAGGGGCAGGCCCGGAGGCACCTGGCTCAGGGTGAAGGCGGCCAGGGGGCCCCAGGCCAGTAGCTGGGGATAAGGCCAGTAGATCCACAGGCAGATGGCCATGGCGGTCAGGGTCTTGAGGCTGCGGCGCAGGGTGAGGAAAGAGGGGTCGTAGGGATGGATGTGGCGCCTATAGAAGCGCTTGATGTGGCCGGGTGATGAGCCCATGGTCCGCCCCGCTGGGATTGCAGGCCCATGTTAGCCAGGGCGGCGGCTGGTGGCAAGGCGCTTGCGCGGCCTGACAACCCCTTGTCCCTGTGCTATGTTGGGCCACGTCCGCACAGGAGGGGGATCATGTCCGTCTATTATCTGTTCATTCCCGCCGTGTTGCTGCTGGTCGGCCTCATCTGGGCCGAGCGCGGCCAGGAGCCCTTCCGGGTGCTGATGTTCAAGGCCCCCCTGTCGGTCCTGTTCGTGCTCTTGGCCCTGATCAGCCCCCATCCCCTGGGCTGGTACTTCGGTCTGGTGCTGGCCGGGCTGATCCTGGGGCTCATCGGCGACGTGTGCCTGGCCCTCAAGGGCGACGCCCCCTTCCGCCTGGGCCTGGTGTCGTTTTTGCTGGGCCACGTGGCCTATGTGGTCGCCTTTGCCGGCCTGGCCCCGCCCCTCACCTGGATCAACCCAGGGGTGCTGGCGGTGTGCGTGGTGAGCGGGGCGGTTTTCCTGTGGCTTCGGCCCGGCCTGGGCAAGATGATGGGCCCGGTGCTGGCCTACGTGGTGGTGATCACCCTCATGGTCATCGCGGCCTGGGCGGTGCGCTTCAACCAGGCGGCCCCCCCGGCGGCGGGCTGGGTGATCTTCCTGGGCGCGGTGGTTTTTTACCTCAGCGACCTGTTCGTGGCCCGCGACCGCTTCAAGAGCCCGGGCTGGGACAACCGGCTCATCGGCCTGCCTCTTTACTATGGCGGTCAGTTCGCCATCGCCTGCTCGGTGGGTCTGGTGGCCTGACTATTGACCCGCCCGCCTTATGGTGTCAAAATTTCCTGATAAGCTTAATCCGATCTTTCTTTTCGCTGAAGGGGCCACTGCCTTGGTCATAGCCTTTCGAGCGCCATCATCCATGCGTTGCCCACGCCGCTTGGCGTCCTTGGCCCTGGCCCTTTTGATGCTGGGTGGCCTGGCCGGTCCGGCCCCGGCCATGACCAACGCCCAGCTCTCGGCCCGGGCCGACGCCCTGTACGAGGAGCGCGGCGATCTGGCCAAGGCCGCCATGGGGGTGGAGATGTACCGCCGCATGGTGGCCTCCGAGCCCGGAGACCTGGCCGCCTCCCTGCGCCTGTGCGAGCTGCTGGTGTGGCTGGGGGCCCAGTCTCCGGACGAACAGGCCGAGGAGTACTTCCGCGAGGTCATCGTGGTGGCTCAGCAGGCGCGCCGGGCCCACCCCAAGGAACCAGGCCCCCTGTTCTACCTGGGCATGGGCCAGGGGCTTCTGGCCGATGTGTGTTCCTTCCCCGAGGCCCTGGTGCTGGTCAAGCAGGCCCGCAAGAACATGGACAAGCTGGCCGCCAGCGACCCGGCCTATTGCCATGGCGGTCCGGACCGGGTGCTGGGGCGCATCTACACCAAGATGCCGGCCTTCATCGGCGGGGACAACGACCTGGCCGAGCAGCACTACAAGCGGGCCATCCAGTACGGCCCCCGCTATTGGCTGAACCAGCTCTATCTGGCCGAGCTCTACTACCAGGAAGGCGAAAACGACAAGGCCCGCAAGCTCCTGGAGGAGGTGGCCAGCGGCCGCCCCCTGCCCACCCTGATGCCCGAGTGCCGCATATGGCAGCGGATGGCCCGCCAGGCCCTGGCCGACGGCCAGCCGCCCCATTAGCCAGTTTCCAGATATGCTATCGTTAAAGGACGGCCCCCCGGAGCCGGAAAGCGGGGAGCAGGGAAAGGACGCGGCCATGCCCGATCAAGCCAGCCTACACGAATGCACCCTGGATCAGGACCTGGCGCTCAGGCCCCACGAGGAGCTGCCCAAGGTGGTCAAGAACCTGGTGGCCACCTGCGGCACCGAGGCCTGCTTCGACCATATAAGCCCGGTGCCCCTGCCCAGCCACGACGCGGTGGTTCAGATCATCGCCCTGGCCCGGCGGGTGCTGTTTCCCGGCTATTTCGACGGCAAGAAGATCGAGCAGGTGAACCTGGAGTACCACCTGGGCACCGAGCTGATGCACCTGTTCGAGCTGGTGGCCGACCAGATCACCTGGGCGGTGCGCCACGACTGCTTCCGTCACGAGCTCCTGTGCAGCCATTGCAGCGACCGGGGCAACCGGGCCGCCCTGGCCTTTGTGCAGTCCCTGCCCGAGATACGCCGCCTGCTGGCCATGGACGTGCAGGCCGCCCTGGAAGGCGACCCGGCAACCGGCAGCCCGGACGAGATCATCTTCTCCTACCCCGGCCTGCTGGCGGTGACGGTCTACCGTCTGGCCCACCGCATGCGCCACCTGAAGGTGCCGCTGTTGCCCCGCATGATGAGCGAGTACGCCCATGCCAAGACCGGCATCGACATTCATCCCGGGGCCGAGATCGGCGAGAGCTTTTTCATCGACCACGGCACCGGGGTGGTCATTGGCGAGACCGCGGTGCTGGGCCAGAGGGTGCGCCTGTACCAGGGGGTCACCTTGGGGGCCATGAGCCTTCCCCGGGGCCAACTGGAGGATTTGCGCGGGGTCAAGCGCCACCCCACCATCGAGGACGAGGTGACCATCTACTCCGGAGCCACCATCCTGGGCGGCGAAACGGTGGTGGGCACCCGCTCGGTGATCGGGGGCAACGTGTGGCTCACCGAGTCGGTGCCACCGGACACCAAGGTGTTTCTAAAGAAACCGGAGCTGGTCTACGTGGAGCCCCGCGACAGGTAGGCGGGCCGGAAAGGAACGAGCATGGCCACCCACATCAATCCCGACGTGATCCGCGTGGTGGGGGGCACCCCGCTGGTGCTCCTGGGCGAAAACTGCCTGGAGGGCATGGTGGCCCCGGTCATCGCCAAGCTGGAGTACCAGAACCCCCTGGGCTCGGTGAAGGACCGCCTGGCGGTGTCACTGATCGGCGCGGCCGAGGCCGAGGGCAAGATCGGGCCGGACTCGCTGATCGTGGAGCCCACCAGCGGCAACACCGGCATCGGCCTGGCCTTTGTCTGCGGGGTCAAGGGCTACAGGCTCCTGCTGACCATGCCCGAGTCCATGAGCGTCGAGCGCCGCCGCCTGCTCAAGCACCTGGGGGCCGAGCTGGTGCTCACCCCGGCCGCCCAGGGCATGCAGGGGGCCATCGACAAGGCGGCCGAGATCGCCGAGGGCGATCCCAAGGCCTTCATGCCCAACCAGTTCAGCAATCCGGCCAACCCGGCGGTGCACCGCAACACCACCGGCCCGGAGATATACAACGACACCGCCGGGGCGGTGGACATCCTGGTGGCCGGAGTGGGCACCGGGGGCACCATCACCGGGGTCAGCGAGTACATCAAGCCCCTGAAGCCCGAGTTCAAGGCCATCGCCGTGGAGCCGGCCGACAGCCCGGTCTTGAGCGGCGGCAAGCCCGGGCCCCACAAGATCCAGGGCATCGGGGCGGGTTTCGTGCCCCCGGTGCTCAAGCAGGAGCTCATCGACGAGGTGATCACCGTGACGGGCGACCAGGCCATGGACACCGCCCGCCTGCTGGCCCGGCGCGAGGGCCTGCTTTGCGGCATCTCCTCGGGCGCGGCGGCCTGGGCCGCCTGGCAGGTGGCCCGGCGGCCGGAAAACGTGGGCAAGACCATCGTGACCATCCTGCCCTCCACCGGCGAGCGCTACCAGTCCACCGAGCTGTATCTGGACGACTGAGCCCCGCCGGTTTCAGGCGCTTTTGTTTCCCGCCCCCGGCTGTCCGGCCGGGGCGGGAAATTTTTTTGGCGGCCACCTCAAAAAATTTTTCGCTCCCCCTTGCACCGGCTTTTCTTCGGATTAACTTAATAGGCGTAACAGGACTTATCTGACTGTTATTGCAATCCATTATTGGAAAGGAGGCGACGATGACCTACCTCATTCCCTATGGCCAGTTTCGTGGCCTCAACCGCCTGCGCCGGGACGTGGACGATCTGTTCAGCCGCTTTTTCACCAATGGCGAGGGCGGCGGTGGCGGCGGCCTGCCCGCGGAAGGGGCCTTCGTGCCCTCGCTGGACGTGAAGGAGAGCGAGGGGGCCTATGTGGTGAGCGCCGAGGTGCCCGGGCTCAAGCCCGAGGACATCAAGGTTGAGTACAACGACGGGGTGCTCACCCTGAGCGGCGAAAAGAAGCAGGAGATCGACGAGGAGCAGGGCTCCTGGCACGTGGTGGAGCGGCGTTACGGCTCCTTCAGCCGAGGCGTGCGCCTGCCCAGCGAGGTGGACCTGGAGAATCTAAAGGCCACCCACAAGGACGGGGTGCTCACCGTGAGCCTGCCCAAGAGCACCAGGAGCTCGGCCAAGACCATTGAGGTGCAGGCCGGCTAGGCGCCCGGCTCTCCCACTCCAAAGGCCCGCCCCCGCATCCGGGGCGGGTTTTTTTGCTCCTCCACGGCCATCGCTTCTCCCCCCGGGCCCGGATTCATGGTATGTAAGGGGCGATCCCCGGCGCACCGCCGGGGCGAGGAGGTACAATACCCATGCGCGCATTTACCCGCCGCCCGGCGACCTGGTCTTTGTTTTTGGCTCTGGTGGTTCTGGCCGCCTGCGCCGGCGGCCCCAGCGCTGTGGAGTACTACCGCGACGAAACCTCCATGCGCCGGGAAACCTGGCCCCAACTGGCCAACACCTACCCCACCGGCCTGCAACAGTGGACCTACTCCTTCAACGACTTGCATGTGCGCATCCGCCTGGACACCGAGCACGAGTTCACCTTTGAGTTAAAGCTGAGCAACCAGAGCGACGCGCCCATCACCATCAACTGGGCCAAGACCTACTACATCAACGGCGGGGGCTACCGCTACCACGTGGCCCACAACGGCGCGCCCTTCTGGTCGCCGGTCAGCCGACTCAAGCCCACCACGGTGGGGCCCGGCCAGACCATCCAGGACGACCTGCAGCCCGCCCGCGAGGCCAAGCGCGACGGAGTGTGGCTCCTGGCCCCGCTCACCGACCCCCAGATATCCCAGGGCGACTGGCCCAACGAGCTCACCATCGTCATGCCCATCGTACAGGACGGGGTGGAGCTGGTGCACCGCTTTGACATGGATATCGATTCGACCTATCCCACGGATTGACCGGGAGGCCCCTGGTACTACTAGGCCGGGGTTTGATTCAGGGCTGGGGCGCTCGGTTGTTAGCTTGGTTGCCGTATGGCCGTGTCGGGACTTAAGAGCCGCTTTTTTGCCCAGGTGCTCCTGCTGGCGCTGGCCGGGCTGTTGGCTGGCTGCGCGGGAGCGGGGTATGTGGACCCGGGGCCTGATCCGGCCCGGGTGCGGGTGAAACTGGACCTTCCCACCGACCGCTCGGCCTTCAACCAGTTCGACGACACCACTCCCTACACCTCCTGGGACTGGGGCCTGTGGCTGGAAAAGGACGGCCGCCTGGTGCGCCTGGCGCCCGAGCCTCCCCAGCAGCTCAGCGTGATCCGCGCCCCGCGCCTGGTGCGCGACACCGTGTTCCTGGCCCCGCCGGGGCGCCGCGCCTATCGCCTGATCGTCAACGGCTATGTGGGGGTGAGACAGGGCTGGACCTACTGGCCCATCAACGTGGTGCTGGTGGACGACCGCCAAGAGCTGGACCTGGCGCCCGGCCAGGAGATCGCCATTACGCCTGAAAAGGTGCTCACCGGCGTGGCGGCCCAGGGCCGCGTCACCGAGCACCGCAAATAACATTTCCCACCAAGCCCGACCCGCCCGTGGCCATGCCCCGTGGCGAAAACCCTTATCCGTAAATAGCGGCGAGATTCCTGGTTGGATCGGTGATGCCGGCCAAGTGGGGTTGGATCCGTCCGGAGGATAACGCTGCGCCAACCGTCGGCACAGCCACGGCTTCGCAGACAAGGCGGGGGCGAGCGAGATGCGCAGGCGTATTATCACATACGCCGAGCGTTGAGCGATGCCCGCAACGCAGTATCCCGCTGCCTGGCGAAGCCGCGCTCACATACTCCAGAAAATTACTTCATTGCCACCTGGCTGTTGGCAAAGGGCCGCCCCAAGGCCCTCTCCAGCGCGGCATAGGCCTGCAAATAGTTGTAGCGGGCCCGCACCAGTTCGCTGGCCGCCTGGAAGCGGGCCACCTGGGCGTCGGTGAACTCGATGGCGTCGCCCACCCCGTTCTCGTAGCGCCCCTGGGCCAGGCGGAAGTTTTCCTCCGCCGCCTCCAGGGCGGTGCGGGCCACCTCGATGCGCTCCTGGGACTCGCGCACCACCAGCCAGGCCTGCTCCACCTCCTCGCTGATGCCCAGCTCCAGCTCCCTGAGTTGGGCCTTGCGTTGCAGGATCTGGGCCCGGGCCTCGTTCTCCTGGCCCTTGGTCAAAAAGCCGGAGAAGATGTCCCAGCTCAGGCCCACCCCGGCTTCCCAGTTGTTTTCCAGGGGAAAGTCGGTGTTGCCGTACTGATAGGAGCCGCCCGCGTCCAGGGAGGGCCAATAGCCGCCCCGGGCCGTCTGCAAGCGTCCCTGGGAGGCGGCCATCTGGGCCTTGAGGCTGGCGGTCTCGGGCCGCTGATCCATGGCCTCCACCAGCAGGGGCTCCAGCTTGCCGGGCAGGGCGGGCAGGTCCTTTTCCGGAGCCAGGGCGTAGGGGGCCTTCCAGGGGCGGCCGCCCATCACCCGCTCCAGGGCCACCCGGGCCTCGCGCTGGCGGTATTGGGCGCTGATCAGGGCCAGGCGGGCGTTGGCCAGGTCCACCGAGGCCCGGGCCACGTCGATCTTGGGCCTTAGGCCGGTGTCATAAAACCCCTTGGCCTGCTCCACGTGGCGCTTCTGCGAGGCCAGGGTCTTGGCGGCCACCTCCACCAGGTGCCGGTTCTTGAGCACCTCGAAGTAGCTGGCCTTGACCGCCAGGACCACCTCGTCGCGCCGGGTGCTCAGGTCGTGCTGGCTGGCGCTCAGCTCCTGGCGGCTGGCTTCCACCCGGCCGCTGGTCTGGCCGAAGTCGTAGATCTTCTGGGTCAGGGTGACGCCGGTGTCGTAGTAGTCGTAGTGGCCGGCGTAGTTGGAGGTGCGCGAGCGGTCGGAGAAGTTGCGGGTGTAGCCGGCGGTGCCCGAAAGCTGGGGCCACCAGCGGGAAGTGCTCTGGGTCACCCGGCCCTCGGCCTGGGCCACTACCTGGCGGGAGGCCTCCAGGGTGGGGTTCTTGTCCAGGGCCAGGCCCACCGCCTTTTCCAGGGTGAGCGTCTTTTGCGCGCCCAGGGCCGGGCCCGCCGCCAGGACCGCCAGCATCAGCAGAGCCAGGGCCCCCAAACGCGCCGTATGCATGACCATGCCTCCAGGCCCCCGCCGGGGCCGCCAGGTTAACCCGCCTCACGGGCTACAGCTTAGAGCCTGGCGCGGGCGCGGTCAATGGGCGGTGGGAGGTGTTGCGCAGGCCTGGGCCTGGACGGGATCGAAGCGGCTGACCGGGCCGGGCTCGGCCACCCCGGCCTGGCGGGCCAGGCCGCCGAGCAGCCCGCCGAAGACCTTTTGGTGCAGCGGCCACACCGAGTACCAATAGGCCAGCCCGCCCAATCCCTGGGGCAAAAAGCTCACGATGAGCTGGGCCTGGCAGGCGTCGGCTCCGCTGGGAACCAGACGCAGCTCCAGGGTGGCCTGGCCGGGCAGCTTCATCTCGGCCAGCAGGAGCAGCCGCTGGGGAGGCTCCAACTCCAGCACCCGCCAGAAGTCCAGGGCGTCGCCCACCCGGAGCTCCCCCTGGCTGCGTCGGCCCCGCCGGAGGCCCGGGCCTCCCACCGCCTCGTCCATGAGCCCCCTGAGCCGCCAGAGCCAGCTTCCGTAGAACCATCCTCGGCTTCCGCCCACCCCGGCCAGGCTCTCCCAGACCCGCTCCCGGGGCAGGGGCAGCTCGATCTGGTAGCCGTCGCGGAAAATGGTCCCCCCGGCAAAGGGCGCATCGCCGCAGGAAACCCACTCGGGCGGGTTTAGCCGGCCCGCGTCCATCCAGCAGGTCTCCACCCGCTCCTGGGCCATGCGCTGCAAGGCCAGGCGGATGGCCGTGCGGTCCGGGGTCAGCTCTTGGGGGATGAGGTCGCGGATGCGGTTGTCCTTGCAGACCACGGTGTTGCGGAGGCCCTCGGCCAGGGGGCGGCCCAGGCTGGCCGGCACCGGGGTGACCAGGCGGATCCAATAGGAGCTGAGCCGGGGGCTGAGCACCGGCACCGGGATTATGATTCGGGGCCTGAGGCCCGCCTCTTGGGCGAAGATCTGAAAAAGCTCCTCATAGGTGTGGATGTCCGGGCCGCCGATGTCCAGGGTCTGGCCGGAGACCTGGTCCTGGTCCAGGCAGCCCTCCAGATAGCCCAGCACGTCGCCTATGGCGATGGGCTGGCACAGGGAGCGCACCCAGCGGGGGGTGATCATCACCGGCAGGCGTTCGGCCAGATAGCGCAGCAGCTCGAAGGAGGCGCTGCCCGCCCCCAGGATCATGGCCGCGCGCAGCCAGGTGCAGGGCACGGCGCCCGATTGCAGGATTCGGCCCACCTCGGCCCGGGAGCGCAGGTGGTGGCTGATGTTGGGGTCGTCGGGCACCAGGCCGCCCAGATAGACGATGCGCTCCAGGCCGGCCGCCTCCGCGGCCAGGGCCATGTGGCGCGACGCCTTACGGTCGGCGGCGGCAAAGTCGCGGGTGGCCCGGTTCATGGAGTGGACCAGGTAAAAGGCGGCCCAACAGCCGCGCAGGGCCCGGGCCAGGGAGACCACGTCCATCACGTCGCCCTGGACCAGCTCGCAGTTGGGGTGGGAGGCCCAGGGGCGGCAGGACAGCTTTTCCAGGGAGCGGCCCATGGCCCGCACCCGCCAGCCGGCAGCCAGCAGACGGGGGGCCAGGCGGCCGCCCACATAGCCGGTGGCCCCCAGGATGAGCACCGGCATCTCACGCCGCGAGGGGCGGGCAGCGTTCATGAGTCACCTGCCTTTCTTCCCCAATTGCAGCACAGGGCGCGGCCCAAAAGCAAACGGGGCCGCCGAGGCGGCCCCGTTTGGGCGCATCAATCGATAGCCAAAGGCTAGTCGACCTTCATGAAGCGAGAGCCCTTGGCGCCGCACACCGGACAACGCTCCGGAGCCTCGCCCTCGGCGGTGTAGCCGCACACCGGGCACACGTAGTAGGCATAGTCGCCCAGGTCGCCGCCCAGGCCGTCCAGCAGCTTCTGGTACAGGTCGGCGTGCACCTTTTCCACGGTATTGGCCCACTCAAAGGACCGGAGGGCCTCCTTGGCGTCCTCGGCCTTGGCCGTCTCGATCATCTCCGGGTACATATGCTCGAACTCGTGGGTCTCGCCCTCGATGGCCGCCTTGAGGTTTTCCTCGGTGGAGCCGATGCCTTTCATGGCGCGAAGGTGGTTGTGAGCGTGCACCGTCTCGGCCGCGGCGGCCGCCCGGAACATACGAGCCACCTGCGGCTTGCCTTCGCTGTCGGCTTTCTCCGCGAATGCCAGGTACTTACGGTTGGCTTGCGATTCACCGGCAAAGGCCTCGGCCAGGTAATCTTGCGTCTTGGACATGTGTTTTCTCCCCTCTACTTGCTGATTGAGGTTGATTATTGATAATGATTATTATTACTATATAAGTCAGGAGGCAGGACTTGTCAAGCCCGGACCATTAGAAAATAGTCTGAAGCATCAAGCCCGATGTGACAAGTCTTGGCCAACGCCTTTACAATATAAACAAAGGCGAAAACTTAACCAGGCCCCCGCAGGGGCCGGGATGCTTTTCACAAGGAGAAAACCATGAGCGAGCGAAGCGGCGCCATCACCATGCACGGCAATCCCCTGACCCTCACCGGCCAGGAGGTTGCAGTAGGCGGCCAGGCCCCGGACGTGGAGCTGTTGGCCAACGACCTGAGCCCGGTGAAGATCAGTGATTTCAAAGGTAAGGTGGTCATCCTCTCGGCGGTGCCTTCCCTGGACACCCCCACCTGCGACCTGGAGACCCGGCGCTTCAACTCCGAGGCGGCCGGTCTGGGCGACGAGGTGGCCATTCTCACCATCAGCATGGACCTGCCCTTTGCCCAGGCCCGCTGGTGCGGCGCGGCCGGGGTGGAGGCGGTCAAGACCCTCTCGGACCACCGCGATGCCGCCTTTGGCGAGGCCTACGGCCTGTTGATCAAAGAGCTGCGCCTTTTGGGGCGCTGCGTGCTGGTGTTGGACCGCGACCAGAAGATCACCTACATCCAACTGGTCAAGGAGCTCAGCGAGGAGCCGGACTACGAGGCGGTGCTGGCGGCGGTGAAGGAAGCGCTCTAAGGATCGACATAGCCGAAATAATTAACGGGGCCGGCCGCTTGGCTGGCCCCGTTTTTTGTCTGGACCGGTCCTTGACGCATGACCTGTTTATGGACTAAATTTAGTCTGGTAAGGAAAGGGAGGCCAAGCCTATGAAGCCGTCTCGCCAAATTAAGCCCATCAGCTTTCTCAAGGCCCACGCGGCTGAGATCGTGCGCAACCTGGGCGACCGGGGCGAGCCCCTGATCATCACCCAGAACGGCGAGGCCAAGGTGGTGATGCAGGACATCGCCTCTTATGAGCAGACCCAGGAGACCCTGGCCCTGCTCAAGATCCTGGCCCTGGGCAACCGCCAGATCGACCAGGGCCAGGTTGAGCCCGCCGCCGAGGTGATCAGCCGCCTGCGCCAGGGCCGGCGGGGCGATTGATGGCCCGTGAGGTCCTGCTGACCAGGGACGCGGCCCGGGACCTGGAACTGCTCCACGATTACATAGCCCGCCACGACTCCCCGGAAAAAGCCGAGTATGTGCTGGGAAAGATAGAAGCGGCCCTGGTCAGGCTGGGCGATTTACCCCATCGAGGAGCCCATCCTCGTGAGTTGCTGGCCCTGGGCATCAAGCAGTACCGCGAGGTTTTCTTCAAACCTTACCGCCTCATCTACCAGGTAATGGACGACCGGGTCTATGTCATGCTGATGGTGGACGGCAGGCGGGACATGCAAACCCTGCTGGAGCGCAGGCTGCTGGAAAGGTGAGGCTGGGCCGGTTTCCTAGGCCTCCACCCACTCCCAGGCCTCTTTTTCCTGGGCCGCGCCGAATGTCTTCACCTCGCCGGACATGAACTGGGCCCCCACCTCGGTGGCCCACTTGACCCACTTGGGCGGGCCCACCATGGCCAGCTTGGCGAAATCCTTGCGGTGCTTGAGCCCGAACTTGGCGTCGTCCCAGGCGGCCCGGGCCTCCCAGCCCCGGAAGTCCCCGGCCAATACCAGCATCATGCGGGCCTTGCCCTGTTTGGCGATGAGCTCCCTGAGGCGGGGTATCATCACCTGCTGATAGTCGGTGTCGGTCAGCTTGCCCTTGGCTAGCAGGGCGATGGCTTGGTCCGTGCTCTGGGGCAACATCTCCAGCATGATGGTCCTCCCCGTGAGAGTGGAAAGGGCCGCCCGGCTCATGCTGTGGCTTCGCTGCTGCCGCCGGTTGGGCGCCGGCCTCTTAGGAATATTCTAACCCGCCGGGGGGCCCCGGCGTCTAGCGGTTCAGCCCCCGGGCCAGGGCCCGGGCCAGGCGGTCCAACAGCTCCAGGGGGGTGTCCGCCCCCAGGTCCAGGGCCCCGCCCAGCCAGAAGAAGCCCGAGGCCGTGGCCACCACGGCCAGGGCCAGCTCGCGGGACCGCTCCCGGGGCCAGCCCATCTGCTCCCCGGCCGGGGCGATCATGCCGGCCACCAGCTCCAGATGCTCCTCCAGGCGCGCGGCCACCAGGGCGTGGGCCTCCCCGCCGGTGGCCAGGGAGAGCGACTGGTTCAACAGGGCGGCGGCTTCGGGCCGCAGCTGGAAAAAGCGCAGGTGCACCGCGGCCACGTCGGCGACCAGGGCCTCGGCATCGGTGGGGGCCAGGCCCACCGGCCGCACCCGACGGGCCAGGTCGGTGAGCAGGGTGTCCACCAGCGAGGCCACGAAGGCGTCCTTGCTGGGCCAGTGGGTGAAAAAAGTTCCCTTGCCCACCCCGGCGGCGGCGGTTATCTGGGCCACCTTGGTGGCCTCCAGGCCCTGGGCGGCCATGAGCCTCCGCCCCGCCTCGCTCAGGCGGCGGGCCGCCTCGCGGCGGCGCTGCTGGCGCGGGCTGGGAGGGCGCGCGGCTGGGGGAGGTGCATCCATGCCGGGATTGTCCCTTGCCCCCGCCGGTGCTGTCAACCAGGCTGAGGTTTAGACAGGCGGGCCTGCTTGGGTTACAATGGGCCGCCCATTCCGGCCAAGGAGGAGCCCATGCCCATCGACGCCCAAAGCGTGCGCGAGCTCGATCATGATGATTTGATCTGGTTCGTGCTGGAGACCTTTCACCGCAACCTGATCCACTACGGCCTGTGGTTCCGCGAGGTGGAGCACCAGAACGGCCTGCAAGAGGCCCTGGCCGCCGACGCGGCGGTGTTTCGCACCGGCATGGCCTATGAGATGAAGCGTCTGGGCAAGATCCTGGGCTTCGAGGTGGACAAGGACGGGGTGCCCATGAGGCTCAGGCAGATGAGCCAGGACGAGCTCATGGAGCTGGCCACCGGCTCGGCGGCCAACTGGCTGGTCACCGACGGGGTGTGGTTCCAGCAGGTGGAGCGCGACCACGGCATGGACTACGCCAAGCGGTCCAACGACCTCTGCTGGGCCCGGCTGAGCCCCCACGAGGCCTTTAACATCAAGCGCTTCTTGGGCATGGGCAAGCACCCCGGCCTGGAGGGCCTCAAGCGGGCCCTGAACTTCCGCAACTACTCCCTGCTCAACAAGCAGTCCATCCACGAGGTGGATGAAAACGGCTTCATCTTCCAGATGAACGACTGCCGGGTGCAGTCGGCCCGCAAGCGCCAGGGCCTGGCCGACTACCCCTGCCACTCGGTGGGCAACGTGGAGTACCCCTCCTTTGCCTCGTCCATTGACGAGCGCATCGTCACCCAGTGTGTGGGCTGCCCGCCGGATCACCCGGACGAGTGGTATTGCGCCTGGAAGTTCACCCTGGAGGAGTAGGCGCGACTCGGCTGCGCCAGTAGGCCGGGGGAGCAAAAAAAGAGTTTGGAAGGAAGAAAGGGTGCGGAAAGTGGGCGCGCCCCTGGGTTTGCGGCGGCCAGACCGGTTTAGTGGCGGTCCGTGGAGGACGGGAGAGCGGACCGTTTGACTGGACGGGGGCTCCCGCAACCACTCTCATCCCGGCCCGTGGTCATTGGGGCCGCGCGGCACCGTCCTGACGACCCGTGAGCCTCTTTCTTTCCCTACCTGCCCTGGCCGCCCGCCAGCAGGCCGGCTGGCTCACCGGGTTGTCCTTTCTTTTTGCCGTTGAACAGGCGGCGGGTTGTCAGGCGAATATGTCGCTTGGCATGTAGGGGTGGGTTCCTTCAATCACCCGCACCCCCGCCTTGGCCTTGATTTTTTTGATGATGGTGTCGCTGTGGGGGCAGTGATCCGTGATGCAGGGGGCAACGTGGACCACGGTGGGCTTTTCGTCCAGCGGCTTGTTCCAAAGGCTCACCTGGGCCAGGCGGGTTACGATGGTGGCCCCCGGGCAGTCCCCGCAAGACAAAAGGCCCATCACCTGGGCGGGGCAGTCCTCGTAAATCTCGAAAACACCTTCCCGCCGATTAAAGGCCACCAGGCAGCGCGAGCAACCAATGCAAACATCGTCCATGGCCCGCTTGCATCCCACGATTAAAACCTTTTCCACATTGTTCTCCATTTGATATAGGATCCCCGGTTTTGCTTGTTGCCAGGGTAGAGGTTGACAAGGCTTAATAGCCTATAGTTTGTAGGCATATAAAGCAAGCCTGGGATGTAACAACCTGTTTTTTAAGATTTATCAGGTGTAGATTTACGGTATTGATTTGGTTGGATTACTTTGGATCCACCGGAAACACCGGCCGGAATGGCCGCGGAGGGTGGCTCCGCTGTCTTTGACCACAGGGCCTCACCTGGAAACCATGAGCAAGCTGTAGGCCATGCAAAAGGCTAAGCAGGGCCGCTGACCGCGTATGGAGGGGCGATAGCCAATCCGACCGGGAAGGAGCGCATCGGTCTTTTCATCAAGTTTGGACAACCTGTCCTGGCCGCCCGCCGGCAGGCAGCCAGGCCCAGCCGCTACTCAGCCCGCTCCACCCGGCAGGGAATGGCGGCCAGGTTGGGGGTGCCGAACTGCTTGCCCAGCTTCTCGGCGCTGGTGAGCAGGTTGAAGTTGCTCCTGTCCCAGCCGCCCAGGTGGTCGGGGTCCTCGGGGAACCACCAGCCGTGCTCGGCGTGGACCGTGCCCTTGAGCACCCGCTCGCTGAGCCGGGCCTTTTGCACGATGCTTCCCTGGCGGGTGGTGATGCGCACCTGGTCGCCCTCGGCGATGCCCAGTTCCAGGGCGTCCAGGGGGTGCATCTCCATGAGCGGCTCGGGGTCGTGGGCCCGGAGCTGGTCCACCCAGCGGTAGGACGAGTGCAGGGCGGTGAGCTTCTTGCGGCCGGTGAGCACCAGGGGGAACTCGCCGCTGAGCTCCTCGGGGAAGCCCTCCCAGGCGGGCAGGGGGGGCAAGCCAAACTTGCCGGCCGTGGAGAGCATCAGCTCCACCTTGCCGGTGGGGGTGCGGAAGCCCTTGCTCTCGTACTTGCGGTACTTGGGCGGCCCCTGCAGATGCCCGGCCTCCACGAACTCCTCCCAGCTCAGCCCGCTGGGCTCCAGCACCATGCCGTTTAGGGCGCGGTAGTCGGAGGGCCACATCTCCTCGCCGGCCAGGCGGCGGCCCAGGTCGCAGCAGATCTGGGAGGTGGCGCGGCACTCGGGCGGCGGGTCCACCACCTGGGGCCGGGCCAAAATGTAGCCGTGGCCCAGGCCGTAGTGGCCGATGTCGTCGAACTCCAAACTGGCCGCCGCGGGCAGCACCACATCGCACAGGGCGGCGCTGGGGGTCATGTAAAGCTCGGCGCAGGCCAAAAACTCCAGGCGCTCCAGGGCCTGTTTGGCCAGGCGGCTGTCGGCCCAGATCAAAAGCGGGTTGGTGTCAAAGAAGAACATGCCCTTGACGGGGTAGGGCTCGCCCGCCAGCACCGCGCGGCGCAGGTGGGCCGGGGGGATGGTCATGAAGCGGGGGATGACCCCGTGGTGGGCGCTTATCATCTCGGTGCGCTTGCCGGGCACCAGGTCGGCCCGCACAAAGGCCCCCAGCCCGGCGATGGCCGGGTCCAGGGGGGCGCGGTTGCCGCCGGGCACGTCCAGGTTGCCGCACAGGGCCATGAGGCAGACCAGGGCGCGGGCGGCGTGGAAGGCGTGGTTGGTGTGCTCGATGGGGTTGCCCCAGGCCAGGGCGGCCGGCTTGGCGCTGGCGTAGATGCGGGCCGCCTGGCGGATCTGCTCCGGCTCCAGCCAGGTGATCGCCGCCACCTCCTCCGGGGTGTAGCGCGCCGCCGCCTGGGCCAGCTCCTCGAAGCCGTGGGTGTGCTGGGCCACGAAGTCCTGGTCGTAGAGCTTTTCGGCGATGATCACGTTGATCAGGCCCAGGGCCAGGGCCGCGTCGCTGCCCGGCCGGAGCTGCAGATGCAGCTTGGCCTTTTCGCACATCTCGCTGCGGTGGGGGTCGATGATCATGAGCTGGCTGCCCGCCTTGAGCCGGGCGCTTAGCTGGGAGCCGATGCCCCCCTCCTCGTGGGTGGCCATGGGATTGCTGGCCCAGAGCACCACCAGCTCGCTGGGCTCCTTGAAGTCCACCACCGGGTAGAAGCCGCAGGTGTGCACCCCGGTGATCTCGCGGGGGGCGTGGCACACGTCCTGGTTGGCCACCAGGTTGGGCGAGCCGAAGGTGTTGGCCAGACGGATCATGGCAAAGTGGTCCAGGCCCTTGGGCATGCCCAGGGCAAAGGCCACCGCGCGGGCCCCGTCGCGCTGGCGGATGGCGTCCAGGCGCCCGGCGATCTCGTCCAGGGCCTCGTCCCAGGACACGGGCTCCCACTGGCCCGAGCCCCGGGGGCCGGTGCGCCTGAGGGGCTGGGTGAGTCGCTTGGGGTGGTAGAGGCGGTGGTGGGCATTGAGGCCCTTGGGGCAGGCGTAGCCCCGGTTGAGCCAGCCCTCGGGGTCGGGCTTGATCTTGGTGATGCGCCCGTCCTCCACCGTGACCAACAGCCCGCAACCCCCATGGTCCATATAGGAACAGTGGGTTCTCACTTCTTTGCTGGGGTTGTTCATGCCCTTGTGCTTCCTCTCCCGGTCCCCAGGAGTTATAATTCCGGCGAAATGTAGAGATTTAATCACCTCGGGGGCCCGGAGGCAAGCCCGTGGAGCCTCTTGGGAGGGAGAGCCCGCCATGGACGCCAAACAGGTTGAACAAGAACTGAGCGGATTTCTGCGCCCCGCCACCTTTCCGGTGGGGCTCAGCGTGCTGGGGCCGGACGATGAGCTGCCCCCGGGCATGGCCAAGCTGGCCGGACGCCGCACCCCCATGCTGGTGTGCCAGGGCGTAACCCTGGCCCGGCGCTACGGCTGGCCGGTGGTCCTGGAGCCCGAGGACATGCTCTGTCCCCTGGGCGCGGCGGCCCTGGGCTTTGTCCCGGCCACCCGGGGATTTTTGGAAGGCCACACCGGGGTGCCCAACTGGGTCTGCTCGGACGCGGCCCGGGCCACGGTGGCCGAGGGCATCCCCAAGCTGACCCACGGCGACCACAGCCGCTTCCTGGTGGCCCCCCTGGACCAGATGGACTGGGAGCCCCAGTTGGTGCTGGTGTTCGGCAACCCGGCCCAGATGGTGCGCCTGGTGCAGTCATTGGTGCACCACACCGGCCAGGCCGTGGACTTCAGCGTGCTGGGGGGCATCGGCTGCGCCACCTATGTGTCCAAGGCCATCCTCACCGGCCAGTGCCAGCTGGTGCCCTGCGGGGCCGGGGACCGCATCTTCGCCATGGCCCAGGACGACGAGATGGTCTTCGCCATCCCGGCCGGGGAGATGGACAAGGTGCTCAGCGGACTGGCGGCCACCCACAAGGCCGGCCTGCGCTATCCGGTGACCCCCTATCTGCGCTTCCAGACCGAAATGCCCGACACCTACCAGGCCCTGCTCCAGGACCTGGCCGCGTCCGCTGACTAGCGCTCCCGGCGCGCCCCACGCCGGAAAGGAGAACCATGCCCCATTTGCAAGCCTTCACCCGCAACCGCTGCACCACGGTGGAGAAGCTGGGCGATCAAGCCATGCGCTCCACCTGCCGTTTACAAGACAACCTGGTGGACCTCATGGTCAGCCTGGAGGTGAGCCTGCCCGGCCTGGAGATAAGCGCGGTGAGCTGCGAGGCCCGCCGCGCGGCGCCTCCCCTGCCGGCCGACGCCGCACAGAGGCTGAACAAGGTCTTGGGAGTGCGGGTGGGCTCGGGCATGCTCAAGATCATCGAGGGCCTGGTGGGCCAAGAGGAGGCCTATGCCGAGCTGAGCTTCATGGTGGAGGAGTGCTGCCATGGGCTGATCCTGAGCCTGACCAAGCAGGAGCTGCAAAAGGCCCCCCGCGAGCCGGCCGATTCCAAGGCCCATTTCGCGGGCATGGTCCAGCGCAACACCCGCCTGATCAACCGCTGCGCAGCCTTTGCCGTGGGGAGCTCCCTGGTGGAAGGCCTGGAGCCGCCCGAGTAGGGCGGGGGGAGCGGCCATGATCACTTTCATGCGTAACAAGCTGGTGGGGGTGGAGAAGCTGGCAAGCGGCGACTATGTGGCCCGGGGCCTGCTGGAGGACCATATCTACGGCCTGGAGGTGGAGTTCACCGTGGACCCGGCCACCCTGCGCATCGGCCGGCTCCAGGGCGCCTGGCGGCGCTACACCACCCCGGAGTGCCCCCGCGCGGTGGAGATGCTGGAGGCGGCCGAGGGGCTGTGCCTGGCTGATCCCGACTTCAGCCCGCAGGTGCACAAGCTGGTGGGCCGCCAGGCCTGCCGTCACTTCGCCAACCTGATCCTGGAGTGCTGCGACTGCGTGCTCAAGACCAGGGCCCTGGACCGGGGCGAGCTGAGCGCCGAGCCCTCGGAGGCCGGCCTGGCCGCCCCGGCGGCCCCGGCGGAGGAGGCCAGGCCGGCAGCCTCCCCGGCTCGGGACTCCGGCCCGGACCTGGCCGCGGTCCATGCCGGCCTGGAGGACGCGCCGGAGGGCTTTTTCCTGGACCTGCACGTGCACACTTTCCCTGCCTCGCCCTGCGCCAGCGACGCGGTGGAAAAGGTCTTGGCCGAGGCCAAGCGCATCGGCCTGGACGGGGTGTGCCTCACCGACCACAACCATTGCTGGGCTCCGGCCGAGGCCGAGCGCCTGGCCGCAGAGCACGGCATAATCGTGCTGCGGGGCAACGAGGTGACCACCGCCCAGGGAGACATGGTGGTCTTCGGGCTGGAGGAGGACATCCAGGGCATCATCACCCTGGAAGACCTGCGCCGGCGGGTGAACCAAGCCGGCGGCTTCATCATAGCGGCCCATCCCTTCCGGGGTTTCCTCACCGTGGGGGTGGAGGAGCTGGGCATGGAGGTGGAGCAGGCCGCCGGGCGCGGCATGTTCCAGCTGGTGGACGCCATCGAGGTGCTCAACAGCAAGGTGACCCCGCATGAAAACGACTTCTGCTCCCGGGTGGCCGGGGCCCTGGCCAAGCCGGGCACCGGCGGCAGCGACGCCCACCTGGCCGAAGAAGTGGGCTTTTACGCCACCCGTTTCGAAAAAATCATCAATAGCCAGGAAGACCTCTTGGCCGCCCTGCGCCATGGCCGCTATGAGGCCGTGCACTTTCGCGGGGCGGGAAAGGCATAAGAAAAAATGCCCGCCGAAAAAAGCGGCCAGTGGGAAAAGCTGGTGCGCCGCATGGAACAGCTGTTGCGCCTCAAGTCCTTTCCCGTGGCCTTCAAGATGCTGGCCGACAAGGAAGAGCTCTCCTCCATACCCTATCTGCGGCGGCCGGAGCACAAGGTTTCCCTGTGTCAGCTGATATCCCTGGTGCGCAGTTTTGACTGGAGCGTGGGGGCGGACCTGGACGACTTTCTCTTCGCGGCCTGCCCCTCCATCCTGGGGCTTCGGGAGCTGCCCGAGTATCACCGCGACGGCACCTTCCGCAGCATCGTGTGGGTGGCCACCAAAAAGGACGGCCAGCGCTACGAGCAGGCCATCCCCCGCCTGCCGGTTGACCAGTACCAGGCCGTGGCCATGGCCCCCCTGGTCTACGAGCCCTTTGAGCCGGACATCGTGCTCATCTACGGCAATCCGGCCCAGATGATGATGCTGATCAACGCCCTTCAGTTCCAGGACTACCAGGTGATGCAGTTCTTCTGCGTGGGCGAGTCCTCCTGCTCGGACGCCATCGCCCGCTGCTACCTGGACCACAAGCCCTCGCTGAGCATCCCTTGCTACGGCGAGCGGCGCTATGGCCACGCCCAGGACGACGAGATGGTCATGGCCCTGCCCGCCGGCCTGATGGCCAAGGCCCTGGCCGGCCTGGAGGCCCTGTACCGCCGGGGGGTGCGCTATCCCATCAGCTTCTCCGGGGTGGAGGGCGACATCACCGCCGCCCTGCCGGTGTCCTACACCCGGCTGGAGGAGATGCTGTCCAAGGTGCGGGGCATGCCTCACGGGGTGGTGGTGGGCCTCACCGGCAGCATCGCCAGCGGCAAGAGCACCGTGGCCCGCCGCTTGGTGGAGCTGGGGGCCCATCTCATCGACTTCGACCTCATCGCCCGCCAGGTGGTGGAGCCGGGCCAGCCCGCCTACCAGGAGATCGTGGACTACTTCGGCAAGCAGGTGCTCGACGACCAGGGCGGCCTGGACCGCAAGAAGATGTCGGCCATCGTGTTCTCGGACCTGGAGAAGCGCAAAAAGCTGGAGGGCTTCACCCACCCGCGCATCTACGAGGAGTTCTTCGCCCAGCTCCAGGCCATAACCGCCAAGGACCCCCAGGGCGTGGTCATGGTGGACGTGCCCCTGCTGGTGGAGCTGAACCTCATGTACCTGTTCGAAAAGAACGTGGTGGTCTACGTGACCCCCGAGGTGCAGGTGGAGCGGCTCATGGCCCGGGACGGCATCAGCCAAGACGAGGCCGAGCAGATCATGGCCAACCAGTTGGGCATGGACCAGAAGAAGGGCTTCGCGGACATGGTGATCAACAACGACGGCACGCCCGAGCAAACCGAGGAGCAGATCCTGGCCCTGTGGGACGAGCTCAAGGCCCTGGCCATGGCGGACTGAGCCGGCCATGACCCAGCCCTCTCGCTCCGGCCGGGCGGCGCGCGCCCTGGGCGGCCTGCTCGCGGCCGCGTTGCTGCTGGCCGCCTGCTCGGGCGGGGAGGCGGACAGCGGCCTGCCCGAGCTGCTGCGCGAGCTGGGCTTTGGCGAGCGCCAGGCCTCCAACGCGCCCCCGGCCCGCAACTTCAGCAAGAGCGTGGAGGGCCTGACCCTGTGGGTGGCCCTGCCCGAGCGCAGCGCCAAGCCCAAGGGGCCGGTGCTGCTGGTCAAGGTCCTGGGGCCCGGGGGGGCCCAGGACGCCCGCACCGACCAGGTCCTGGTGGAGCGGCCCGAGGTGGGCAGGCTGTTCGCCACGGCCAGCCAGGGGACCTATCCCCCCGAGGCGCTCAAGGAGGTGCTGGGCCAGGCTCTGGCCGGGGCGGCCCGGCCGCCGGGGCAGGGCGCGGTGGTCACCAGCCCCAAGCGGGGCTGGTCCCTGAGCGTGCCCTTTGAGCACGGCCACCTGCGCCTGGCGGCCCTGATCAGGCACGGGATGCCCTAAACCCTGGCCACCCGCTTTGGCGGGGGCTACAATTGGATCATGGAAAACAACCGCAGCTTGCAGATTGTGCAAAAGGGCGCCTCGCCCCCCTGCCTGGGGCCGCGGGGCGTTTTTTGCCGGGGCTGCCCCGGCTGGCCGGCCATGCGCCGGGCCGCCTCTCCGGGCGGTCCCTGGGAAGGCTCCCTGATCCACTGCCCCTGCACCGGCCTGAGCGTCCGGAGCCTGCCCCGCGAGAAACGGAGCTGACATGCGCCGCGTTGGCCTGATCCTGCTGGCTCTATTGGGCCTGGTTTTGGCGGCCGGACTGGCTCCCCTGGTGGTGGGCGACTTCAGCGGGGGCGACCTGTCCGGCTGGGAGCCCGAGGAGTTCAGCGGGCGCACCGCCTACAGCCTGGTGACCGACAACGGCCGCCAGGTGCTCATGGCGGTGAGCTCGGGCACCGCCTCCGGTTTGGTCAAGAAGGTGGAGCTGGAGCTCAACGACCGCCCCATGCTCAGTTGGTCCTGGAAGATTCAGGGAACCCTGGCCAAGGGAAACGGCCTGACCAAGGAGGGCGATGACTTCGCGGCCCGGGTCTATCTGGTTTTCCCGTCGTTCTTTTTCTGGAACACCCGGGCCATCACCTACGTGTGGGCCAACCGCCTGCCCGTGGGGCGCGCCTGGCCCAACGCCTTTACCGGCAAGGCGGTGATGATGCTGGCCGTGGACAGCGGTGAGGCCAAGGCGGGCCAATGGGTCAGCCACCGCCGCGACGTGCTGGCCGACTACCGCCGCCTGTTCGGAGAAGACCCGCCCACCCTGGGCGCGGTGGCCCTGATGACCGACAGCGACAACAGCAAGGGCCGGGCCAAGGCCTGGTACGGCGACATCGCCCTGTCGCCCAGATAGGCGGCTTGGCCAAACGGCGGGGGACTGTGTTGCCGGCGGCGCTCAGGCCTTGATGTAGCTTTAACTACACCTCCGGCCTTGGCTCGCCGGTCGCCTTGTCCGCCGCCGCTTGGCTGTGCCGCTCGGGCGGCAATCTTTTTTATTTTAGCCGACCACTCTAAGGCGCGGCTTCTGGCCGGGGGCGGGCACTTCCTTGTTGCGGCTGGCCACCCGGCGGTAGAGCAGGGGCCGCCGGTTGGGGAAGAGCACCTCCTCTTCCCGCCAGCTTTCCGCCTGTTCCAGGTCGATCTCCACCGAAGCGATCTCCTCGCCGCCCCCCAGGGCCAGCAGCTCGTCGCCGTGGGGGCCGTAGACCGCGCTGCCTCCGGCGAACACCGGCCCGGGCCGGTTCACGTAGACCACGAAGTATTGGTTGAAGGCCGCCGCCCCCCGCATGCGCCGACGCATGTAGGGCACCGGGAAGTGGGCCGGCACGGCCGAGATGTTCACCACCAGGCGGGCCCCGTTCAGGGCCAACACCCGCCACACCTCGCTGAAGGCCGAGTCATAGCAGATGTTGAGCCCCAAACGGCCCAAGGGGGTCGAAAAGACCTTGAGCTTGTTGCCGGGCACGAAGCCCTCGGTCCAGTGGATATGGGCCTTGGCATAGCTCTTGGCCCCGGCCGGGTCCATGTAGGTGGCCAGGTTGCGGTAGTTGTCGCCCTGCCGCCGCAGCTCGCCCAGCACCACCCGGGCCCCGCACTGCTTCACGTGTTGCCACACCTGGCGCGAGGCGTCGTGCAGATGGCACTTGGCCTGGCGGTAGAGGTAGCCCTCCGGCTTCACGTCCGAGGGGTGGCCCTGCAGGATCAGCTCGGGGAAGACGATCAGGTCGCTGTGGCGCTCGCTGCTGATGATCTCCATGAGCCGGTCCAGGTGGCCCTCCAGGTCGTCGGGCTGGAAGTTTAGCTGGGCCAGGGTGATCTTCATGGCGGCCTCTCTTCCTAGGCCGCCGGGACGGCCTGGGGCTCGCACTCCAGGAAGGGCGGGATGAAGCGCTGGCGGATGTCGTCCTCTATCTGCTGCAGATAGAAGCGGGCCAGGTCCCGGCCGTATTCCTCGTCGCCGTAGCGGTAGAGGCTGCCCTTGTCGCGGCGGATGTTCTTGTCCACCACCTCCTGGCGCACCGAGCCGCCCTTGGCCGCGGCGATGTTGGCGATGATCTGGTGGATGCCCGAGCCGGACTGGGCCGGATCCTTGGCCCGGAAGGCCAGGTAGGGCGGCACTCCCAGCTCGGCCGCGGCCTGGCGGTGCACCCGCTTGCGCAGGTCGTCGTTGGCGCCCTCCAGCTTGAGGCGCGGCGAGATGCGCATGGCGGTCAGGATCACGTCGCGGTCCAGGTAGGGGGCCCGGAGCTCGATGGAGTGGGCCATGGTCAGCTTGTCCTCGCGCTCCAGGGTGTCGGTGTAGAGCATGCCCAGGTCTTCCCAGAGCTTCTCGTGCAGACGCAGATAGCCGTGGTCGGCCAACACGTCGTTGTACCAGGGGTAGCCGGCGAACAGCTCGTCCGCCGCCTGGCCGGTGAACATCACCCGGATGCCGTCGGCCGCGGCCAGCTTGGCGGCCAAGTACATGGGAATGGCCACCTCCACCTGCAACAGGCCGCTCTCCTCCACGTTCTGGATCACCTCGGGCAAAAGCTCTTCCACCACGGCCTCGTCGATGATCGAGGTCTTGAGCACCAGGCCCAGGTCTTGGGCCACCGCCTCGGCGGCCTGCACGTCGGCGCTGTCGGCGGTGCCGGTGCAGTAGCACACGATGTTCTTGCCCTCGCGCATCAACAGGTTGGCCACCAGCACGCTGTCGATGCCCCCGGAGAAGATCACCCCCAGGGTGGACTCGGTGAGCCCGGTGAGGCGCTTGTGCAACGCCGTGGTCAGGGCTTCCTTGTAGGTTTCCACCGCCTCGCGGAAGTCGACGATGTCGATCTGGGGCGGGTCCAGGTGGTAGCCCTCGGCCAGCTCGGCTTTTTGGTCGTCGATGTAGAGCATTTCGCCGGGGTTGATGCGGATGGGCTCGTCCGTGCCGTTCCACAGGGCCTTTTTCTCGGAGGCGAAGTAGACCACCGGCCCGTTTTGGATGAAATACAGGGGTTTTTTGCCGATGGGGTCGCGGGCCACCACCACCGCCTGGCCGTCGGTGACCGCCAGGGCGTACATGCCGTCCAGCAGGCCGCAGACCTTTTGCACCGCGTCCAACAGGTCGCCCTGATAGGCCTCCTCCAGCAGGTGCACGATCACCTCGGAGTCGCTGGTGGTCTTTATGTTGTGCTCCTTGAACAACAGGGTGCGGAGCTTTTGGTAGTTATATATCTCGCCGTTGTGGATCAGGGCCAGCTTGCCGTCGCAAGAGGCATAGGGCTGGGTGGTGGCCTCCCGGCCCACGATGCTCAGGCGGGAGTGGCCCAGGGCGATATGGGAGTCCTCGCGCAGAACGTCCTGGAGTTCCTCCACGGAACGGGTGCGCTCGATTCGATTGTCCAGATAGACCCCATGGGTGTCGGGGCCGCGATGGTCCATCTTCTTGAGCATGTCGAAGATGTCGCTGGAACAGATGCGGCCACCCTGTACGAAATGCCCACAGATGGTGCACATGATTTATCTACTCCTTGTCCGCCGCCGCGCCCGTATTCAGGGTGGCGGCATGGGTTGGCGGGGCCGGCGCCGCACCTGGCCCGGGCCCCAAAAAAACGAAACCCCGCCTTTCCTGGAGAGTTACCGGAAAGAGCGGAGTTGGCTTATAAACGACTAACTTTGCTTCAACGGTTCAGGTCAACGAACGATTAACTCTGTATTTAAGATAACATAGGGTCAGGGGTTGTGCAAGGATGGCCTCGGGGAAGCCAAAAGGCCGCCTCCCCAGGGCAGAAACTCTCGGGAAGGCGGCCAGGGCGGGTGATTTTTTCAGCAGCGGTTCAAAGACACCTTGAGCCCGGCGGGCCGGCCGGAGCAGTGGCAGGGCGTGCAGACCATGCTGGCCGCGAAAGAGGCCCCGTCCGCCCGGGTGAAGGTGTACACCGCCTGGTGCTCCCGGCCGCTGGTGAGGCTGTGGGCCATGTCCCGGGAGGCGCGGTAGCGGTCCCAGTGAGCCACGTGGCTCAGCAGGTTCAAACGGGGCGGAACCATGCCCGGGGTGTAGCCCAGGAACTTGAGCACGTCCTGGCTGTGGCTGGAAAGATAGCCGCTCTCGTCCACCAGCAGGGCGGTCTGGCCCTGGAGCGGCGCGGCGGGGGCCTGCTCGGGAGCCGGCGGCTGGGGCTTGCTTTGCAGGGGCGCAAAGTGGGTGGGCATATTTCTTCTCCCGGTTGGTTCAGACTAAATTTACGATAATTGTAAATAAAAAAGCAATTGATTTGTTAGCCAGGCTAAATGGGGCCGCTTGGCCTCAACCGCCCCCCGGGCCCCCTGGCAAGGGGCTGGAGCATTTGACGAAATCCCCTGGGGAGGATATCCTCACCCTGGCAGAGTACACCCCAAAAGATCGAGGCAATCGGTGGCAGACAAGGCCCACACCCGCAACTTTTCCATAATCGCCCACATCGACCATGGTAAATCCACCCTGGCCGACCGGCTGATCCAGCTCTGCGGAATCATCTCCGACCGTGATTTCAAGGACCAGATCCTGGACAGCCTATATCTGGAGCGGGAGCGGGGCATCACCATCAAGAGCCAGGCGGTGACCCTGCCTTACGTGGCGGCCGACGGCGAGGAGTACGAGCTAAACCTCATCGACACGCCCGGCCACGTGGACTTCTCCTACGAGGTGAGCCGGGCCCTGGCCTCCTGCGAGGGGGTTATCCTGGTGGTGGACGCCTCCCAGGGGGTGGAGGCCCAGACCCTGGCCAACCTCTACCTGGCCCTGGAGCACGACCTGGAGGTGGTGCCGGTCATCAACAAGATCGACCTGATCAGCGCCGACGTGGACGAGGCCCGCCGCCAGATAAGCGACGAGCTGGGCCTGGACGGCGACGAGGCAGTGGCGGTTTCGGCCAAGGAGGGCACCAACGTGCCCGAGGTTCTGGAGGCCATCGTAACCCAGCTTCCCCCGCCCACCGGCGACCCCGCCGCGCTTCTGCAAGCCCTTATCTTCGACGCGGCCTACGACCCCTACCGGGGCACCATCATCTTCGTGCGGGTGATGCAGGGCACCCTCAAGGCGGGCCAGGTGATCCGCTTTATGCACGGCGGCACCGAGCACAAGGTGGAGGAGGTGGGCATCCTCCAGGTTAAGCGCATCGTGAAAAAGGAGCTGCGGGCCGGCCAGGTGGGCTATTTCTTCGCCGGGGTCAAGACCGTGGCCGACACCAACATCGGCGACACCATCACCCTGGCCGAGGAGCCGGCCACCGAGCCCCTGCCCGGCTTCCGCGAGGCCAAGCCGGTGGTGTTTTCCTCCATCTACCCGGTGGCCACCGACGACTACCCCGACCTGGCCGACGCCCTGGACAAGCTAAAGCTCAACGACGCCAGCCTCATCTACCAGAAAGACTCCTCCCAGGCCCTGGGCTTCGGATTCCGCTGCGGCTTTTTGGGGCTATTGCATCTGGAGGTGGTCCAGGAGCGCCTGGAGCGGGAGTTTGGCCTTTCGCTGATCCTCACCACCCCCAGCGTGCGCTATCAGATCTACATGCAAGACGGCGACGAGCTGGACATCGAGAACCCGGCCTACTACCCGGACCCGGCCTCCATCGACTATTGCGAGGAGCCCTACGTGCGGGCCTCCATCATGATGCCCGAGCGCTACATCGGGGCGGTGATGCCCCTGTGCCTGGACCGGCGGGGCGAGAACACCAACCTGCACTATCCCAACCCCGGACGGGTGGAGCTGAGCGTGGACCTGCCCCTGGCCGAGGTTATCTACGACTTTTACGACAAGCTCAAGACCGTGACCCAGGGTTACGGCAGCTTTGACTACGAGATGACCGGCTACCGCCGGAGCGACCTGGTCAAGCTGGACATCCTGGTAAACGGCGAAAAAGTGGACGCCCTGAGCATGCTGGTGCATTCGGAAAAGGCCCGGCTCCGGGCCCTGCACGCGGTTAACAAGCTCAAGGAGTCCATTCCCCGCCAGCAGTTCAAGATCGCCATCCAGGGGGCCATCGGCTCCAAGATCATCGCCCGCAGCACGGTCAACGCCTATAGAAAGGACGTGACCTCCAAGTGTTACGGCGGCGACGTGAGCCGCAAGCGCAAGCTTTTGGAAAAGCAGAAGGCGGGCAAGAAACGCATGAAGCTGGTGGGCAACGTGCCCATTCCCCAAAAGGCGTTTTTGGCGGTATTGCAGACCGATACGGATGGATAAGCGCGCCTAAGCCTTTTCTTGACACTCGCCTGACACCCTCATATGATTCATACCTTGTTAAGGTTAGACCATCGGTAGTCTGACCATTGAGCTAGGCGTCCCAGCGTGGTTCGCGGGACAGCCGCAAAAAGGGAGAGAGCAAAATGAATCCAGCACCAGTTGATTGGGGGGTCGCCTTTCGCATCGTGGGGGGCGGCATCCTGGTGGTATTCCTCATCATGTCGCTTCTGGCCATAGCCACCACCATCATGGGCAAGATCTTCACCGCTCGCGAGGCCAAGAAAAAGGCCGCGGCCAAGGATGCGGCAGCCAAGGAGGCGGCGGCATGAGCTGGATCACCTACCACGAAGGCGTGTTGAAAATTCTGGGCATCCAGGTGGGCTTCGGCAACCTGGACCTGCCTCATCTGGTCATGATCCTGGTGGGCCTGGGCTTCATCACCCTGGCCATCCTCAAGGAGTGGGAGCCCTACGAGCTCCTGCCCATCGGCGCGGGCATGATCCTGGCCAACCTGCCGCTAACCGGTCTGACCAGCCAGCCCGAACCGGGCATGGCCCCGGGCATGGCCGGGGTGCTGGGCATCATCCTCAAGTACGGCCTCTACACCTGGACCATATTGCCCCAGTTCATCTTCTTCGGCATCGGGGCGCTCACCGACTTCAGCCCCCTGATCGCCAATCCCCGGGCCTTCCTCTTGGGAGCGGCGGCCCAGGTGGGCATCTACTCCAGCTTCCTGGGGGCCCTTGCCGTGGGGCTAATCTGGCCTGACTGGGGCTTCTCGCTCAAGGAGGCCTGCTCCATCGGCATCATCGGCGGGGCCGACGGTCCCACCACCATTTACACCACCGGGCTCTTGGCCCCGGACATCATGGGCATCACCGCCACGGCGGCCTATTCCTACATGGCCATGGTGGCCATCATCCAGCCGCCCATCATCAAGATGCTCACCTCCAAGGCCCAGCGGGAAACCTATATGAAGCCCATGCTCCGGCCGGTGAGCCGGCCGGAACGCATCCTGTTCCCCATTGTGGCCATGCTCTTGATCATCCTGATCATTCCCAAGAGCGCCCCCCTGGTGGGCTTCCTCTTGCTGGGCAACCTGTTCCGCGAGTCCGGGGTGGTGGAGCGGCTTTCCAACACCGCCCAGAACGAGCTGATCAACATCATCACCATCCTGCTTATGCTGGGCATCGGGGCCTCCATGCCCGCCGACCGGGTGATGGACCCGCGCACCCTGCTGGTGCTGTTCCTGGGCCTGGCCGCCTTCTGCGTTGGCACCGGAGCCGGGGTGATCTTCGGCAAGATCATGTCCAAGTTCAGCAAGGAGCCCTTCAACCCCATGCTGGGGGCGGCGGGCGTCTCGGCGGTGCCCATGAGCGCGCGCATCGTGCACCACATGGGCCAGCAGGCCAACAAGAAGAACTTCCTGCTGATGCACGCCATGGGCCCCAACGTGGCCGGGGTCATCGGCTCGGCCGTGGCCGGCGGCTACTTCCTGGGCCTGTTCATCAACTTCTAGGCAAGCGCCTGTTCTCGCAGGGGAGCCCCGATTCGGGGCTCCCCTTTTTTTTATCCCGGCGGGATCAAAGCCCCATTTCTCTTGGGAAAGCGAAATGGTAAAGTATTATCAGTCGGTGATCGCCTCCGGGGCGCATCGGGAAGAGGAGTGTTTTGCGCGAATCCGCCACCGGAAAAATCGCCTGGCTGGCCATTGAGAGCCATAAGGATGTGACCAGGGCCACGGTGTTGGTCACCGCCATCGCCCTGGCCGGTTCCTGGCTCATTACCGCCCTGATCATCCTGCTCACCGGGGCCACCTCGCCCAGCGGGATAATCACCGCCGTGCTGGCCTCCACCCTGGCCCCCCTGGTGCTGGCGCCCCTGCTTTCCCGGCGCAACTTCCGGCTCATGCTGCGCCTGAATCAGGCATGTACGGAGGTGGAGCGCCTTTCGCGCACCGACGACCTGACCCAGATTTATAACCGCCGCTATTTCATGGAGATGACCCTGCGCGAGCTGGCCTTGGGCACCCGCCACGGCTACCCGGTGGCCCTGCTCCTGCTGGACCTGGACTCCTTCAAGGAGATCAACGACGAGTTGGGCCACCTGGCCGGCGACCGGGCCCTGGCTTCCTGCGCGGCCACCATCCAGCGCACCATCCGCCAGGGGGACGTGCTGGGCCGCTTCGGGGGCGACGAGTTCCTGGTGCTGGCCCCTCACACCGGCCTGGACAGCGCGGCCCGCCTGGCCGAGCGCATCCGCGAGACCATGGCCGGGCAAGGGGTAATGGCCGGGGGGCGCAAGTTGACGGTGCGCCTCAGCGTGGGGGTGGTGACCACCGAGCAGGGGACCACCAGCGCCGATGATCTGCTCCGGCTGGCCGACCGGGCCCTGTACCGGGCCAAGGAGATGGGCGGGGACCGCATCGAGCTGGCCGCCTAAAAGGCGAACTCCCGCACAATCGTTTCCGGCCAGGCCGGCCGCTCCGGGGCCCGAAGGCGCTTTACCGCTTCCCGGCCGGCCCGGGTCCGTGGTATATCCAACCTGATTCTTCCGGCGGCTTTAGCACAACAAGACCATGGATTTGCCGGGAGAGAGGTGGTTATGCAGCCGGACAAATCAGAGAAGCGCCCCTGGTTTCATATCACCAGCCGCAAGGCCGCGGTGCGGGCCACCATGGTGGTTTCGGGCGGGTCGTTGCTGGCCTCCTGGGCTCTGACCGGGCCGCTCATGCTCCTGCTGGCCGACCCCACCTGGGAGCAGTGGGTGGTGGCGGGCATCGCCTCCACCCTGGCCCCTTTGATGGTGGCCCCCTTTGTGGCCTACAAAACCTTTGACCTCATGCGCCAGCTCACCGAGTCGCGGCGGGAGATCGAGCGCCTTTCCCAAAGCGACGACCTCACCGGGACCTGCAACCGGCGGCATTTCAAGGAGGTAGCCCAACGGGAGCTGGCCCTGGCCCAACGCAACGGCTACGCGGTGAGCCTGCTTCTGTTGGACCTGGATGGCTTCAAGCAGATCAACGACCAGCTGGGCCACGCCACCGGCGACCGGACCCTGGTGGCCTGCGCGGAGGCCATCCGGGAGGCCATCCGGGAGGGCGACGTACTGGGCCGCTATGGCGGCGACGAGTTCATGGTGCTGGCCCCGCACACCGGCCTGGAGGCGGCGGCGCGCCTGGCCGAGCGGGTGCGCGCGGCGGTGGCCCGGGCCGGAGCGGCCCTGCACCGGGGGGAGGCGCGCCTCAGCGCCAGCCTGGGGGTGGCGGGCATTGGGAAGGAGAGCTCCACCGCCGACGAGCTCTTGGTGCGGGCCGACCGGGCCCTGTACCTGGCCAAGGCCAAAGGGGGCGATTGCATCGAGCTGGCCGCCTCCTAGAGCGCCCTTGAGCCGCCCGTCCGTCTAAAAGGGGTTTTCCCCTGACTCCAATTTAAGCAGGATTTCCTTGGTGGGCAGGCCGGAACCGAAACCGGTGAGCGAACCGTCGGACCCCACCACCCGGTGGCAGGGCACGAACAGGGGCACCGGGTTGTTGTGCAGGGCCTGGCCCACCGCGCGGGAGGCGCGAGGCCGGCCGATGATCCGGGCCACCTCGCCGTAGCTCAGGGTCTGGCCCCGGGGGATGTCCAGGGTGGTGTTCAGCACGTCTTGGGTGAACTCGGTGAGCCCTTCCAGGTCCACCGCCGCGTCCAGCTTGGCCCGGCTGCCCGCGAAATAGGCGGCCAGCTGGCGGCCCGCCTTGGTGGCTTCGGCGGGTACTTCCTGAAACACCGCGCCCGGAGCGCGCTTGGCCAGCAGGCGGTTGAAGTAGGCGGCCTCGTCCTGCCGCAGGGTCAGGACCTTGAGGCCCCGCCCGCCCACCGCCCCGCGCAGGGTTCCGATGGGTGTCTCCAGGGTGAACACCTTTAGCTGCTTCATGCCAGACTGCCTTGCTCCAAATGGTTGCTTTCCATGGCTTCGGCGATGGCCGCCAGGGTGGCGTCCTTGTCGGCGGCCCAGGCCGGGGACACCAGAGGGTCCGGGCCGGGGTCGGCCGCCAGGCGGTGCACCAGAATCGAACGGGGCAGGCGGGCCAGGAACTGGGCCACACCTTGAGCATAGCGCTCCCGTTCCCAAAGGGCCAGGGCGCCCTCGGCGTATTCCCGGGCCAGGGGGGCTCCGGCCAGGACCATGAGGTTGTGCAGCTTGACCCCCCACACCCCGGCTCCGGCCACATGGCGGGCCGTGGCGTTGGTCTGCTCCAGCTCCTCGCCGGGCAGGCCCAGGATGAGGTGGGCCACCACCCGGATGCCCCGCGCTTGGGCTTCCCCGAGGGCTTGGTCCCAGCAGGCCAGGTCGTGCCCCCGGTTGATGCGCTCCAGGGTGGCGTCGTGGGCGCTTTGCAGGCCCAGCTCCAGCCACAGGGGACGCCGCCGGGCCAGGGCGGCCAATAGCTCCCATGTCTCGGCAGGCAGGCAGTCGGGCCGGGTGGAGATGATCAGCCCGGCCACCGCCGGATGGCGGGCCGCGGCCAGGAAGATGGGCTCCAGGGTGCTTGCCGGTGCGTTGGTGGCGCTGTAGGCCTGGAAGTAGGCCAGGGCCCGGGGAGTGGGGCGGCCCCGGCTTCGGGCGCGCAGGCGCTCCAGGCCGGTGGCCAGTTGCTCCTCAACCGTGCCGCCATGGCCCGCGCCCGCGCCGTGGGGCGGGCAATAGGCGCAGCCGCCGGGACCAGTGCCGCCGGTGCGGTGAGGACAGCCCAGGCCGGCGTCCAGGCCGATCTTGACCGTGGGGCCGCCAAAGGCGCGCCGCAGCCAGGGACCCAACAGGTTGATCCGGCGCTGCAGGCGGGCGGCGTCCATGCCTAAGAGTCCTTGGGGGGCGGCTGGGGCATCACCCGGGCGTTCTCCTCGATCACCCAGATGCGGTTTTCGGTGCCGGGGATGGCCTGGCCTTGGCCGTGGCGCTCGCGCAGCTCCGGCTTGGCGCAGAGGCCGCGATACTCGTGGCGGCCGCGGGGCGCGGTGAACTCCAGGCACACGTAATGCCCGCCCTTGCCGTTGGGGCCGGCCTCGAAGTCGATGAGCCAGGCGTCGTCCCACTTGATGTAGCGGTCGGAGAGCCCGGCGGGACGCCGGGTGATGATGCCGTCGGGCGGAAAGGCCCCGTTGTGGTCGGCCGCGAAACGGCGCGCCGCCTCGTCGATTTGCTGGGCCCGCTCCAGGAAAACCTCCACCGGGTGGGGCTCGCGGGTCTGCAAGGCCCGCAGGGCCAAGCCCAGGCACAGGGCCAGAATGAGCCCCAGGGCCCACCACTCCCAGGCCTTCAGGCGGGCCAGGGGGTTGGCGGATCGGTGCTGGGGGTCGCGCGGCTTCATGGAGGATGAATATAGCACAGAGGCCCCAGCTTGTCCCATGACCCAAGGGCATGCTATAGGTGGTTAGGAGCGACAGGAGGTGCCGTACATGGGTCAGGCCGGAGCACAGGCGGGATTGATGAGTCTCAAGGAAGTGGTGGCCCAGACCGGGATCCCGGCGGCCACCATCCGCTATTATGACCAGCAGTTCGAGGAATATCTGGGCATCACCCGGGGAGCCGGCCGCCGCCGCATGTTCGACCCCGGCTCCCTGAAGCGCCTTACCGAGCTTCGCCGCCTGCTCAAGGACGAGGGGCTCTCCATCCGCCAGGCCCGCAAGCTGCTCAGCCAGGACGGCAACGGCATTTCGGCCGCCGGCCAGATCGAGTCCCTGCGCGCCGAGGTGCAGGCCCTCCGGGCCAAGGTGACTTCCCTGGAGGAGCAGGTGGCCCGCCTCAAGGACATCCAGGGGCGCACCCTGGCCCTGGTGGACGGCCTCACCAACCGCTGATTATCCTTTAGACCGATAGAGCCCGCCTCCGGCCTGGAGGCGGTTTTTATTTTGGCATGACCTGGCGGCAGGGGCGGGGCGGGTCCAAAAAGGGCTCCACCCGCCAGGCGCCGCCATGGACGGCCAGGGACAGGCAGCCCTGCCAGTTGGTGCCGTACACCCGCGCTTTGGCGGCCTGGGCGCGGGCCAGGGAGGCCCGGTGGGGCGAGGGCCAGCGGCCCCAGCAGGCGCTGGAAAAGACCACGGCCGAAGGGGCCAGGCGGGTCAGCAGGCCCGGGGTGAGCGAGCTCTTGGCCCCATGGTGCGGAGCCAGGATGACCTGGCGGCCACCCGGGGGCAGCAGCCGGGCCACGGCCCGCTCCACGCCGGGGCCGTTGTCGCCGGGCAGCCACAGCCAGGAGCCATCCAGGCCGAAGCCCAGCCACAGAGACCGGTCGTTGGGCGGCAGATGGGCCACGTCCGCGCCCGGCCGGGGCCAGAGCAGGCGCAGCGAGGCCCCGCCCAGCCGGCGTATCCGGGATATCCGGGCCGGGCCCTTCACCGGCACCCCCCGCGCCTGGGCCAGGGCCAACAGCCGGGCGTAGGCCCCGCCCTTGGGAGCCGCGCCGTTGGTCCACAGCTCTTTTGGCCCGAACCAGCGCAAAACAAAGGGCAGGCCGCCGGCATGGTCATGGTCGCGGTGGCTGCAGGCCAGCACATCTATGCGGCCGAAGCCCCGGCTCCACAGGAAGGGGGCCACCACCTGGCGGCCGAAGTCGAACCTGCTGCCCGGCCAGCCCCCGCCGTCCACCACCACCACCTGGCCCGAGGGCAGGCGCAGCACCGTGGCCGAGCCCGCCCCCACGTCCAGCACCCAGGCCCGCAGCTTGCCGTCCGGCGCGGGAGGGCCGCTGAAGCCCAGCCACAACACCAGGCCCGTGGCCACCAAAGCTCCGCCCAGGCCCCAGCGCCAGGGGCGGGGCAGGAGCAGGGCGGCCAGGGCCCCGGCGTAGAGCAGGGCCACGGCCAGGGGGCCCGGACCGGCCAGATAGCGCACCGCGCCGGGCAGGGAGGCCAGCCAGACGGCCAGCTCCACCGCGCCCGTGGCCGGCCAGGCGGCCAGGGTCAGCAGGGCCTCGCCGCCAGCGGGCCAGAGCAGGCCCACCCCGGCCGCCACCAGGGCCAGGGGCAGGGTGAGCAGGGCCACCAAGGGAATGAGCAGGGCGTTGGCCGGGAGCGACAGCACCGGGAGCTGGTGGAAGCTCATCACCGCCAGGGGCCAGACCGCCAGGCCAATCGCGCCGCTGAGCCCCAGCCAGCCCAGCAGCCCGCCCAGCACGCGGGGCCCCGGAGCCAGGCCGCGCAGCCAGCGGGCCAGGGGACCGGCGGCCAGCAGGATGGCGGCCACGGCCACAAAGGACATCTGAAAGGACAGGGTGAGCGGGGCCGAGGGCCAGACGAGCCCGATGACCAGGGCGGCCAGGGCCAATCCCCCGGCCGGACGGTAGGCGCGGCCGGCCCACAGGGCGGCCACCAAACAGGCGATCATGATCAGGGCCCGAAGGGTGGGGGTGCCGGCTCCGGCCAGGGCGGCATAGCCAGCCGCCGGTAGGAGCGCCCCGGCCGCGGCCAGCTTGATCACCGGCCGGCGCAGGGCCAGGCCGGGCCAGGCGGCCAGGCCCCAGCGCAGCAGCAAGAAGGCCAGGCCCCACACCAGGCCGATGTGCAGCCCGCTGATGGCGATGAGGTGCGCGGTGCCGGTGGCGCCGAAGGCCTCGCGGGTGGCCCCGCTCAGGCCGCCGCGTTGGCCCAGGATCAGGGCCCTGAGCAGCGCCCGGCCTTGGCCACGGGGCAGGGCGTCCAGCTCGCGGGCCAGGCGCTGGCGCGCGGCCATGAGCCAGGCCCGGGGGCCCGAGGCGGCGCGGGCCTGGCGCACCTTGAGAGCGGAGCGCTTGCCCGCGTAGGCGGTGACGCGGATGCCCTGGGAGGCCATGTGCCGAGCATAGTCAAAGCCGCCGGGGTTGGCCAGGCTGGTCACCGGCCGCAGGCTCACCCGCGCGCTGAAGCGGCTGCCCGCCGGAGGCGGCGCGATGCCATGGGCCAGGGACAGGCGCAGCCGCCCCTTGGCGGGGCGGCCGTCCAGGCTGAGCGCCTCGGCCAGCAGGCGGCGCCCCCGGGTGGCGGGCTGGGCCGGAGCCAGGGCCAGGGCGATTAGCTGGTGCTGTCCGCCATCGGCCCTGTGGGCCAGGTGGTCAGGAGGCAGAACGGCGGTTCGCTCCAGGGAGAGCAGGCCCGCGCCGATCAGCAGCAGGGACAGGGCCAGGAGCCAGGGCGAGAGGGGCAAGCCCTTCAGCCCACGCCAGAGCGCGATGCCCAGGGGTAAGGCAGCCAAGGCCAGCAGCGGCCAGCCCGGCCAGGGGCCAGACCAATTGGCCAGCAGAATGCCCCCCACCAGGGCGCACGCGGGTATTACCAGTGGATGCACGCGGCTCATGGGTGGGTATTGTAGTTTAAACGGGGCCGGCTTCGCCAGGCAGCGGGATACGGCGTTGGCTGCGGCGCTCCAACCTCGCTGTAGGCTCTGCTACAGCTCCGGTTGTCGCTGGCAGCCGCCTTGTCTGCCGCCGCCTGGCTGTGCCGGGGGTGGGGCGTGGTTTTCGTCCTGGCGAACGGAGTAGAACCAAGAAAGGCGGGCAGGGCAGGTAAGTAAAAGAAGTCGGGAAATGAGCCAGTGTGAAACGATGAAGGAAATGTAGGGGCGGGGTTTACCCCTGCCCGCTGGGGTTCGGGCCGTGACCATGGCTACACTGGCTGTGCCGGGGGTGGGGCGGGCCATGATCCTGGTGGCCGGGGGGAGATCAGGCCTGGATACAAAAAGGCGCGCGAGGTCTTAGCCCCACGCGCCTTCAATACTTACCTGCTTCTTTTCGCTATGTCGCCCGCTAAGGTCCTGCTTCGGCCTCGCGGCGCACGGTGGCCCCGGCGCTGGTGAGCTTCTGGTCGATGGACTCGTAGCCCCGGTCCAGGTGGTACACCCGGCTGATGTGGGTCTCGCCCTCGGCGGCCAGGGCGGCCAGCACCAGGCAGGCGCTGGCGCGCAGGTCGGTGGCCATGACCTGGGCCCCCTTGAGGCCTCGCACGCCCTTTACCACCGCGGTGGAGCCGGTGACCTCGATCTCGGCCCCCAGGCGTCGCAGCTCGCTCACGTGCATGAAGCGGTTTTCGAAGATGGTCTCCTGGAACACCGCGCTGCCCGAGTTGAGGCACATCAGGGCCATGAGCTGGGCCTGCAAATCAGTGGGGAAGCCGGGGTAGGGGCCGGTGATGATGCTCACCGGGCGGGGGGCCCGCCGGGCCGAGACCACCAGGCCCTTGGGGGTGGGCTGAAAGCGGATGCCCGCCTCCTTGAGCTTGCCCACCACCGAGGTCAGGTGCTCCAGGGGCGCGTCCACGATGGTCAGCTCGCCCCGGGTTATGCCGGCGGCGGCCATGTAGGTGCCCGCCTCGATGCGGTCGGGCATGACCCGGTGGTCCAGGGGGGCCAGCTCCTTCACGCCCTGGATGGTGATGGTGCCGGTGCCGGCGCCGCGAATCTCGGCCCCGGCCTCGCTCAGGGCGTTGCACAGGTCCACCACCTCGGGCTCGCGGGCCGCGTTGCGGATGATCGAGGTGCCCTTGGCCAGGCAGGCGGCCATGACCAGGTTCTCGGTGCCGGTCACGGTCACCAGGTCCATGGCGATGTCCGCCCCCTTGAGCCGCTTGGCCTCGGCCAGCACGTAGCCGCCTTCCAGCTTGACCTTGCAGCCCATGGCCTCCAGGCCCTTGAGGTGCTGGTCGATGGGCCGCTCGCCGATGGCGCAGCCGCCGGGCAGCGAAACCCGGGCCACGCCCCGCCGGGCCACCAGGGGCCCCAGCACCAGCACCGAGGCGCGCATGGTCTTGACCAGCTCGTAGGGAGCCTCGTCGCCGTCGGCCCCGCCGGTGTCGATGTAAATCCGGTCGGTCCGGGTGTTTACCTTGGCTCCCAGGGTGGTGAGCAGACGGCCCATGGTGCGCACGTCGCGCAAATTGGGCACGTTGGCCAGGCGGTTCTTGCCCCGGGTTAGCAGGGTGGCGGCCATGAGCGGCAGGGCCGCGTTCTTGGCGCCGCTTATCTTGACCCGCCCCACCAGGGGGTTGCCGCCGCTTATGACCAGTTTATCCATAATCCTTCCGCTGGCAGATCAGCACCCGTTCTATGCCCCCCAGGTCCGGCACGGTGCTGATCGCGTCAAAGGCCCCGCTGGCTTGGGCCAGCTCGGCCGCCGCCCCGGCCTGGCCCGCCCCCAGCTCCAGCAAAAGCCAGCCCAGGGGCCGTAGGTGGGCCCCGGCTCCGGCGATGATGGCCCGGGTGGCCTCCAGGCCGCGCTCCCCGCCGTGCAGGGCCAGGCGCGGTTCGAAATCCTTGACCTCGCGGGGCAGGCCTTCCCACTCATCCTCGGCCACATAGGGCGGGTTGGCGGTGATCAGGTCGAAAAAGCCAGACGATGCGGCCACCGCCTCCCACAGATCACCCTGCTTGAAGCTCACCCGCTCCGCTAGTCCTAGATTCTCTGCGTTGTTGCGGGCCCAGGTCAAGGCCTGGTCCGAGATATCGCTGGCGATCACCTCGGCGTCGGGCCGCTCGGAGGCCAAAGCCAGGGCCACCGCCCCGGTGCCGGTGCACAGGTCCAGGACGCGCGGGGCCTCCAGGCCCTCCAGGCGGGCCAGGCCCTCCTCCACCAGGTGCTCGCTCTCCGGGCGGGGCACCAGGGCCCCCGGGCCGCAGGCCAGCTCCAGGCCCCAAAACTCGCGGTTGCCCAGGATATAGGCCACGGGCTCGTGTTCCCGGCGGCGGAGGATCAGCGCCTTGAAGGCGGCCAGCTCCTCGGGGGCCAGGGGCTGGTCAAAGCGCAGGTACAACTCCAGGCGGGTGCAGCCCAGCACCTGGGCCAGCAGAAGCTCGCCGGAAAGGCGGGCCGCGTCCACCGAATATTTTTTCAGATAATCAGCCGCCCAGGGGATGAGCCGTCCGACGGTCCAGGTTTCGGCCAACTGCCAACCTCTAGGCCGCGTCGGCGTCGGCGTCGGAGTCGGCCTTGAGGGCCTCGGTCTGGAAGTACTGGATCAGCTCGGGGATGATGTGGTCCATTTCCCCGGCCAGCACCTGTTCCAGCTTGTAAAGGGTCAGCCCGATGCGGTGGTCGCTCACCCGGCCCTGGGGGAAGTTGTAGGTGCGGATGCGCTCGGAGCGGTCGCCGCTGCCCACCATGGACTTGCGGGCCGCGGCCTGCTCGGCGGCGGCCTCTTCCAGCATCTTGTCGTAGAGCCGGGCCCGCAGCACCTTCATGGCCTTGGCCTTGTTCTTGTGCTGGCTCTTCTCGTCCTGGCAGGAGACCACCAGGTTGGTGGGCAGGTGGGTGATGCGCACCGCGCTGTCGGTGGTGTTCACGTGCTGGCCACCGGGGCCCGAAGAGCGGAAGAAGTCGATGCGCAGCTCCTCGGGGTTGATGTCCAGCTCCACCTCCTCGGCCTCGGGCATCACCGCCACGGTCACCGCCGAGGTGTGGATGCGTCCCTGGCTCTCGGTGGCCGGCACCCGCTGCACCCGGTGCACCCCGGACTCGTACTTGAGCTGGCTGTAGGCCCCCTGGCCGTTGATCATCACGATCACTTCCTTGAAGCCGCCCGCGTCGGTGGGGTGGGAGTCCATGAGCTCGTGCTTCCAGCCCTTGAGCTCGGCGAAGCGCAGGTACATGCGCAGCAGGTCGGCCGCGAACAGGGCCGCCTCGTCGCCGCCGGTGCCCGCCCGGATCTCCAGGAGCACGTTCTTGTCGTCGTTGGGGTCCTTGGGCAGCAGCAGCAGGCTTATCTTGTCTTCCAGTTCGGGCAGCCGGGCCTCGGCCGAATCTATCTCGGCCTGGGCCATCTCCACCAGCTCGGGGTCGTCCTCTCCCAGCAGGATCTGGTTTTCCTCCAGCTCCTTTTCCAGGCGCTGGTAGGTGTCGAAGGTGTCCACCAGCTCGGAGAGCTCGGAGTGCTCCTTGGCCGCGTTCTTGTAGGCTTCCGGGTCGCCCAGCACCTCGGGCTCGGCCAGGGATCTTTCCACCACCGCGTGGCGGTCGCACACCTCGGCCAGGCGTTTTCTCAGCTCAGGGGATAAGGACATAGTTTTAAATCAACCAGGCGGCTACAGCACGCAGATGCTGGCCTCCTGGTCCTCCTCGGTGCAGGTGGCGGCCTTCAGGGCGGCCAGGGCGATCTCGATCTGGTCGTCGGAGGGCTCGCGGGTGGTGAGACGTTGCAGTTGCAGGCCGGGCCAGATCAGGGCTCCCCAGACGCCGCGACCCTGCTTTTTGCCGGCCAGGCGGATGACCTCGTAGGACACCCCGGCGATGGGCAGCATCAACACGATCTTCAGGCTGATGAGCAGGGCCTGGTTGAGCCAGCCGGTCTGGGCCAGGCGGGGCAAAAGGGGCAGGGCCACCGCGAAGACCAAAATGGAAACCACCAGGACCACCAGCAAAAAGGCGGTGCCGCAGCGGGGATGCAGGCGGGAATAGCCCCGCGCCGCCTCCACGCAAAGCTCGCCGCCGGACTCGTAGCAGTAGATGGCCTTGTGCTCGGCCCCGTGATATTCGAACACCCGCCGGATGTCGCGCATCAGGGAGATGAGCCACAAATAGGCCCCGAAGATGGCCACCTTGATCAGGCCGTCCACCAGATGGAACCAGAAGCTTTGGGTGTCGTAGCCGCCGGGCACCACGCGGCCCAGGGCCAGGGAGAGCAGGTGGGGCAAGGCCACGAACAGGCCCAGGCCCGCGCCGATGGCCGCCAGCAGGGTCAGGAGCAGAGCCCAGGAGCCCAACTCCTCGCCCTCTTCCTCCAGGGCCTGCTGGGCCGAGAAGGACAGGGCCTTCATGCCCTGCACCAGGGTTTCGCCCAGGATGACCGGGCCGCGCACAAAGGGCCAGCCCAGAGCGGGCCAGCGCGCGGCCAGGGAGCGCAGGGGATCGTTCTTGACCAGGATTTCGCCGGAGGGACGGCGCACGGCAACACAAAGGCGCGAGGGGGCCTTCATCATCACCCCCTCGATAACCGCCTGGCCGCCCACGTTGGCCGGGTTCATTACACGATCTCCCGGCTGGGACTACTCCTTGGGCTCGTCGCCGGCCTTGGCCTCGGCCGCGGCCAGACGCTCGGCTTCCATCTCGGCCGCCTTGCCGGCGTACTTGTCCAGGTGGGCGTACTTCTTGTAGAAGCGCTCCACGCGACCGGCGCTGTCCACCAGCTTCTGCTTGCCGGTGAAGAAGGGATGGCAGGCAGAGCAGATCTCCACGCGGATCTCGTCCTTGGTGGAGCCGGAGGTGAACTCGTTGCCGCAGGCGCAGCGCACGGTCACCTCTTTGAACTCGGGATGAATATCGCTTTTCATTTCTATCGCCTCCTCAGGCGTGTGCTCTTTGTAAACCGCAAGTATAACCTCTGCCGTGGCTTTTTCAAGCCGAGGTTGCGCCAGCCACCGCCATATTGTGTTGCTGGCCGCGCTCGGGCCTGGACGTGGCTTTATCCGCGCCGTTGGCCCTCACTCGCCCACCCGCCTTGCCTGCCGGCGTTTGGCTGCGCCGCGCTTGGGGGTTCGGGCCTTGCCCCATAAGTTGGGCCCCGCATCTTCCGAACGCAACCGCCGAATTAGCGGCTCATGGAGTCCAGGAACTCGGCGTTGGAAGTGGTGCCGTGCATCTTCTCCAGCAAAAATTCCATGGAATCCACCGCGGTCAACGGCCCCAGGAGCTTGCGGAGAATCCAGATGCGGTGCAGGTCGGCCTCGTCCAACAGCAGCTCCTCCTTGCGGGTGCCGGAGCGGTTGATGTCGATGGCCGGGAAGATGCGCTTGTCGCTGAGCTTGCGGTCCAGGTGGATTTCCATGTTGCCGGTGCCCTTGAACTCCTCGAAGATCACCTCGTCCATGCGGCTGCCGGTGTCGATGAGCGCGGTGGCGATGATGGTCAGGGAGCCGCCGCCCTCGATGTTGCGGGCCGCGCCGAAAAAGCGCTTGGGCCGGTGCAGGGCGTTGGAGTCCACGCCGCCGGAGAGGATCTTGCCGCTGGGGGGCACCACGGTGTTGTAGGCCCGGGCCAGGCGGGTGATGGAGTCCAACAGGATCACCACGTCGCGCTTGTGCTCCACCAGGCGCTTGGCCTTTTCTATGACCATCTCGGCCACCTGCACGTGGCGCTGGGCCGGCTCGTCAAAGGTGGAGGAGATCACCTCGCCCTTGACCGAGCGCTGCATGTCGGTCACCTCCTCGGGCCGCTCGTCGATCAGCAGCACGATGAGCACCGTGTCGGGATGGTTATTGGCCAGGGAGTTGGCGATGTTCTGCAACAGCATGGTCTTGCCGGTGCGGGGCGCGCTGACGATCAGGCCGCGCTGGCCCTTGCCAATGGGGGTCATCAGGTCCATGACCCGGGCGGAGTAGTTCTTGGTCTGGCCCTCGACCTCCAGGACGATGCGCTCCTCGGGGTACAGGGGCACCAGGTTGTCGAACAGGATCTTGTCGCGGGCCACCTCGGGCGGCTCGTGGTTTATGTCCTCCACCTTCAGCAGGGCGAAGTAGCGCTCGCCCTCCTTGGGGGGGCGGATCTGGCCGCTGATGGTGTCGCCGGTGCGCAGGTTGAAGCGCCGAATCTGGGAGGGCGACACGTAGATGTCGTCCGGACCGGGCAGATAGTTGTAGTCCGGGGCGCGCAAAAAGCCGAAGCCGTCGGGCAGAATCTCCAGCACCCCGGAGCCGTAGATGGCGCCGTTGCGCTCGGCCTGGGCGGTGAGCAGGGCGAATATCAGGTCCTGCTTGCGCATGCCCGCCGCGCCCTCGATATTGAACTCGCGGCCCATGTCGTTGAGGGCCTTGATGGGCATTTCCTTGAGTTGCAGAATATTCAGGCTGCCGCCGGATTCTGGATTGTCATTGCCGTTGCTGCCGCCGTTGCTGCCGCTGTTGGCATTGCTGGCGTTGCTGGCATTGCTGGCGTTGCCGGCGTTGCTGTTGGCCGGGGGACGGCGGCGGCCGCGGACTGGGCGGCGCTCGGTGTTGCGGGGGACTTTGTTCTCGGTCATTGATCTTTCACTGCTTGGGTTTGGCGTTGTGCCGGGAATTGCCGCCAAAGGCGGCCGGGGGGCGGGCTCCGGCCACGAGGGGACGCGGATGCCTCATGAGTATTGTATAAGAGTGGTCGCTAATCTAGCCGCTTGCTCGGGAAATAGGGCTATTGGCGCTGTAGTCCCCGAAGTGTCCGCGTATACACGGGCGGAATAGTTCCCTCTGCTTGTCGGGTTCTTTCCGGGGGCGATTATGACCGGGGGTCGGTGGCGCGGGCGATATCAATTAACTGTTGCCACAAACGCTTCACCTGCCTGAGAGTTTCGTCCAGGCCCCCCGAGTTGTCAACTAAAAAATCAGCCAGGGCCCTCTTGTTTTTCAGAGGCATTTGAGCCCCCAGGGCGGTCTCGGCCTGTTGCCGGGTGCAGCCGTCACGGGCCATGAGCCTGGCGAGCTGCTCCTGGCAGGGGATATAGACCAGCACGGTGCGATCCAGGCCCCGCTGCCAGCCGCTCTCGAACAACAGGGGCACGTCGATCACCGCCACTCCCCGGGGATGCTTTGCAACCAGGCGGGCCAGCTCGGCCTCCATCATCTCGGCCACCTTGGGGTGCACGATGGCGTCCAGCCTGGCCCGGGCCCTGGCGTCGCCAAAGGCCAGCTCGCGCATGCGCCCCCGGTCCAGGGAGCCATCCGGGGCGATCACCCGGGGGCCAAAGGCCTGGGCGATCTCGGCCAGGGCGGGCGCGCCCGGAGCCACGGCCCGGCGGGAGAGCTGGTCCGTGTCCACCAGGAAAGCTCCCATCTCCACCAGCATGCGATCCACCGTGGACTTGCCGCTGGCAATGCCGCCGGTGAGGCCCACCTTAAGCATGGTCGCTTTCCAGGGCCCGGAGCACCGCCCGGAAATCCGGGGGCAGGGGGGCCGTGACCTCGATGCGCGCGCCGCTCACCGGGTGGTCGAAGCCCAGCTCCAGGGCGTGCAGCATCTGGCGGCCGGCCTCTTTGAGGGCCGCCCCGGCCCGTCCTTCCAGGCCACCGCGGACCCGGCGGCCGCCATAGGGCCGGTCGCCGCACACCGGAAAGCCGGCCTCGGACAGATGCACCCTTATCTGATGGGTGCGGCCGGTGGCGATCTTCACCCGTAAAAGGCTGGCCTGGTCCCCGAAGCGGCGCGCCACTTGCCAGGCGGTGCGGGCGTTCTTGCCGTGCTTGGCCTTGGAGGACATGCGCTTGCGGTCCACCGGGTGGCGGCCGATGGCGCTTTCGGCCTTGCCCTTGGCCGGGGGCGAGCCGTGCACCAGGGCCAGATAGGTCTTGTCCACCACCCCGGCGGCAAAGGCGGCCACCAGGCCCCGGTGGGCCTGGTCGCTCTTGGCGGCCACCAGGGCGCCGGAGGTGTCCATGTCCAGGCGGTGCACGATGCCCGGCCTCAGCTTGCCGCCGATGCCGGCCAAGTCGCCGCAATGGGCCAGCAGGCCGCTGACCAGGGTGCCGCTGGCGTGGCCGGCGGCCGGATGCACCACCAGGCCCGGCGGCTTGTTGATCACGATGAGGTCCGGGTCTTCGTACAGCACCGCCAGGTCCATGGGCTCCGGCACCAGCTCGATGGGCTCGGGCGGGGGCACCAAGACCACCAGGCGCTGGCCCGGGGCAACCTTGAGCGAGGCCCGGGCCTCGCGGCCCTCCAGGGTGACCAGGCCCTCCTTGATCAGGCGCTGGGCCTGGGCCCGGGAAAGCTCCGGGGCCATGAGCTCGGCCAGGATGGTGTCCAGGCGGCGGCCGCCAAAGCCGGGCGGGATCTTGAAGCGGTGTTCTTTCATGGCAAAAAAGCGGCCCCGGCCGGGAAAGGTCCGGCCGGGGCGGGGATATGCGAAGCAAGCGGGGCCATCAGGCGTGGAATATCTTCTCCACCTCGGCCTCGATCTCGGCCTCTTCGGCCTGGCGCGCTATGGACACCTCCTTGACCAGCAGGCTGCGGGCGGTGTCGAGCATCTTGCGCTCGCCGAAGGAGAGTTCCTTGTCCAGCTTGAGCAAAAAGAGATCGCGGAGCACCTCGGCCACCTCGAAGACGGATCCGGTCTTGATCTTCTTCATGTAGTCGCGGTAGCGGCGGTTCCAGGTCTGGGTCTCGATGACCACGTCGCGGTCCTTGAGGATGGAGTAAACCTGGTTGACTTGACGTTGGTCAATCACGGGCCGGAGGCCCACCGTCGCGGCGTTGTCGGTGGGTATCATTATGATCATATCGTTTTCCAGGATGCGCAAAATATAAAAGCGCTGCGCTTGTCCGCCGATATGTTTCTCTTCCTCGGACTCGATGACCCCCACTCCGTGGGCAGGATAAACCGCAAGCTGTCCCTTTTTGAACAAGGCGCTCTCCTGAGGAATGGTTGTATAGCGGTAGGTCGGGTAACCTGTATGAATTGTTATTATATCAGCCGGAACGTTTCTGTCAAGCACTATCGGGGGGGCTTGGTGGCCTAAGTGCCCAGGCACAGGGCAAAAAACAGGGACCGACCCTTGCGGGCCGGCCCCTGGCTTTTGGTTGGTTCGGCGCTTAGTTCAGCAGGCCGCTGTAGCCCATCAGAACCGGAGCCAACACCAGGGAGACCACGCTCATCAGCTTGATGAGAATGTTCATGGCCGGACCCGAGGTGTCCTTGAAGGGGTCACCAACGGTGTCGCCCACGACCGCGGCCTTGTGGTTGTCGGAGCCCTTGCCGCCGTGGTTGCCTTCCTCGATGTACTTCTTGGCGTTGTCCCAGGCGCCGCCGCCGTTGGACATGAACAGGGCCAGGAAGACGCCCATGATCGTGGCGCCCAGCAGGGTGCCGCCCAGGGCGGTGGGTCCCAGGATGAAGCCCACGGCCACCGGGGTGAGGACCGCAAGCAGGCCGGGAGCCACCATTTCCTTGAGGGCCGCGCCGGTGGCGATGCTCACGCAGGTCTCGGGATCGGGCTCCACGCCCGGCTTGCCTTCCAGCAGGCCCGGGATCTCGCGGAACTGGCGGCGGATCTCCTCGACCATCATGAAGGCGGCCTTGCCCACGCTCTCCATGGTCATGGCCGCGGCCAGCATGGGCACGATGCCTCCCAGCAGCACGCCGATGACCACCATGGGATCGGTGATGTTGACGACCTTGATGCCGGCCGCCTGGGTGAAGGCCACGAACAGGGCCAGGGCGGTCAGGGCGGCGGAGCCAATGGCGAAGCCCTTGCCGATGGCCGCGGTGGTGTTGCCCAGGGCGTCCAGGGAGTCGGTGATCTTGCGGGTCTCTGGACCCAGAGCAGCCATCTCGCTGATGCCGCCGGCGTTGTCGGCGATGGGACCGTAGGCGTCCACGGTCATGGTGGCGCCCACCGTGGCCAGCATGCCCACGGCGCTCATACCGATGCCGTAGATGCCCGCCACCTTGTAGCCCACGAAGGTGGCCACGCAGATGCCCAGGATGGGCAGGTAGGTGGAGCGCATGCCCACGGCCAGACCGGAGATGATAACCGTGGCCGAGCCGGTCTCGGTATTCGCGGCAATGTGCTTAACCGGCGGGCCGCTGGTGTAGTACTCGGCCAGCAGGCCGATGGCGATGCCGCAGAGCAGGCCGCTGATGATGGCCCACCAGGGACCGGAGCTCATGCCCAGGCCCTTGAGGGCGAAGTAGGACAGGACGGCGAAGATGACCGCCGCCACCCAGGTGGTGTACCTCAGGGCGCCGGCGGGGCTGCCCTTTTCGAACACCTTGATGGAGAAAACGCCCACAAAGGAGGCGATCAGGCCGGCCATGACCACCAGCAGGGGGGCGGCCATCAGGGCAACCTTGCCCAGGGCGGGGTTGCCCACCTGGGCGAGCAGTGCCGCGCTGGCGGTGGCGCCGATGGCGATGGTGGCGATGATCGAGCCGCAGTAGGACTCGAAGATATCCGCGCCCATGCCCGCGATATCGCCCACGTTGTCGCCCACGTTGTCGGCGATGACGCCGGGGTTGCGGGGGTCGTCCTCGGGGATGCCCGCCTCGACCTTGCCCACCAAGTCGGCGCCGACGTCGGCGGCCTTGGTGTAGACACCGCCGCCCACGCGCGCGAACAGCGCGATGGAGCTGGCGCCCATGGCGAAGCCGTTGATGTACTGGGCGGTCACGGGATCATGACCGTAGTACCAGAACCAGAAACCCACGCCCAACATGCCCAGGCTGGCCACCGCCAGACCCATGACAGCGCCGCTGAAGTAGCTGACGTTCAGGGCCTTGGCCTGGCCGTGTTTGTTGGCCGCCTCGGCGGTGCGGCTGTTGCCGCGGGTGGCCGCGGTCATACCCGAGTAACCGGCGCAAATGGAGCAGAGGGCGCCGGTGACAAAGGCGATGGCGGTGGGCCAGGCGATGCCGAAGCCCAGCAATAGGAACACGATGACGGCGAAGATCGCCAGAATCGAATATTCCTTCTTCAAGAAGGCCATGGCGCCGGCGTGAATCTGACCTTCGAGCTTCTGCATAAGCTCGTTGCCGTTGGGCTGCTTTTTAACATAGCCGTAAATCAAAAAGGCTACCAGCAGCCCGAACAGGGCCAGAAAAGGCGCTGCTACGGTGAGTTGAAACATTACCCCTCTTCCTCCTCGTTGCTATAGGGTCGGTGGAACTTTTGCATGGCCGCCTGGGCGCCGGAAGCGAGCATTACTTCCAGGCAATCCGCGGCGTCCTGCACCGTTTCTACTACTTTTTCTCGCTGATCGGCATAAAAACCGTTCAGTACGAATTTTTCAACGGGCTCATCGTAGCGGGGCCTTCCGATGCCCACCCTAAGGCGGCCAAAGGCCTCGCTGCCCAATAAATCGATTATCGAAGCCACCCCCTTGTGGCCGCCCGGGCCTCCCTTTAGGGCGACTTTGAGCCGTCCCACGGGAAGGTCCAGGTCATCGTGCACCACAATAAGCGCGCCGGGTTCCAGATCGAAGTAAGCCATCAGGCTCTGGGCCGCCTCGCCGCTCAGGTTCATGTAGGTCTGCGGCTGGGCTATTATTACTTCGCGACCCGCCACCCGGCCCTTGGCCCAGTGGCTGCGGTGCCCGCTCTTGCTTAAACCCAGGCCGTGGCGGTCGGCCACAATGCTGGTGACCGCGAAACCCAGGTTGTGCCGGGTTCCCGCGTAACGGTCTCCCGGATTGCCCAGACCCAGGACCAAAACCGGTCCTGGCATCTGGTCCCAAAAAACGGCCAAGGCGGTCTACTCGCCGCCTTCCTCGGACTTCTTCTCGTCCTCGGCGCCCTCTTCGCCCTCGGCGCCTTCCTCGCCCTCTTCGCCCTCTTCGCCTTCGAGCTCCTCTTCCTCTTCCAGGGCCAGCACGGCCTCGGAGAGGGAAACGACCATGAAGGGCTCCTCGGACTCGAGCTTGGCCCCCTCGGGCAGCTCCAGCTCCTCGGAGTACAGGGCGTCGCCGATCTCCATCTCGCTGACATCCAGGCTCAGCGAGTCGGGGATGCTGGCCACGGTGCCCACCACCGGAGCGGTGTAGGCGGTCTGGGACAGCAGGGTGCCGGTGGTCATGCCCTTGGGCTCGCCGGTGAGCTCGATGGGCACGTCGATGGTCAGCTCCTGGTCGGCCCGCACCTCGTAAAAGTCGGCGTGCAGGACCGTCTTGCCCAGGTAGTCGAACTGCAGTTCCTTGATCACCGCCATGCGCGGGGCGTCATCGCCGATGGTCAGGGACAAAAAGGCGGTGCCGCCGGAAGACACGCGCATCACGCGGTCGATCTCAGCCTTGTCGAGGGTCAGCTTGGCCGCCTCTTGGCCGCCGCTGTAAAGGATCGCGGGCACTTGGCCCTCGACCCGCATCTGTCGAGCGGGACCCTTGCCGATGCTTTCGCGGCGCGCCGCCGCCAGGGGTATCTGTTCCATGGTTGCTAACTTCCTCCGGCCGACCCCATGCTTATGGGCCCTGCCTGCTGGGTCATGTGACTATAATGCGATTTTTCACAAAAGGCAAATGAATTTCCGCGCCCTGCCATGGGCCGGGCACCGGCCTCCACCGGCCTGTCCATCAACAAGATGATTGCCGGTTACTGGCCCCGGCAATCACTTGTAACAATTACGATTTTTGTGGCGCGTCCAGCGGGGCCCCGATTGCCCCACGCCTAGACGAACAGGGAGCTTACCGAATCCTCCATGTGGATGCGCCGGACCGCCTCGCCCAGAAGCTGGGCCACCGAGAGCTGGTGGATCTTGGGGTTGGAGGCGGCCTCCTCGGCCAGGGGGATGGTGTTGGTGACCACCACCCGGGAGATGGGGCTTTCGGCCAGACGGCCCACCGCCGGTCCGGAGAGCACCGCGTGGGCCGCGCAGGCCCAGACCTCGCTGGCCCCGTGTTCGGTTAGGGCCCGGGCGGCCTCGGTCAGGGTGCCCGCGGTGTCGATCATGTCGTCCAGGATAACCGCCCGGCGTCCCTTGACATCGCCGATGATGTTCATGGCCTCGGCCACGTTGGCCGCCTCGCGCCGCTTGTCGATGATGGCCAGGCCGGCTTGCAGCCGCTTGGCGATGGCCCGGGCACGCTCCACGCCGCCGGCGTCGGGGCTTACGATCACCGCGTCGCCGGTCAGGTGCTTGCGCAGATAGTCCAGCATTATGGGCGCGGAGTACAGGTGGTCCACCGGGATGTTGAAGAAGCCGCCGATCTGGCCGGCGTGCAGGTCCATGGCCAAAACCCGGCGGGCTCCGGCGGTGGTGATCAGGTCGGCCACCAGCTTGGCGGTGATGGGCACCCGGGGGGCCACCTTGCGGTCCTGGCGGGCATAGCCGTAGTAGGGGATCACCGCGGTGATGCGCTGGGCGCTGGAGCGCCGGAAGGCGTCCAGCATGATCAGCAGCTCCATCAGGTGGTCGTTGACCGGCGGACTGGTGGACTGAACCACGAACACGTCCGAGCCGCGCACGTTTTCGCCCACTTCCACGAAGACCTCGCCGTCGCTGAAACGGCGCACCACCGCCTGGGAGACCGGCAGATGCAGGTAGTGGCAGATCTCCTCTACAAGGTGGGGATTGCTGTTGCCCGTGAAGACCTTGAGCTTGTTGAACATGGCTACCCAGTTTTTCCCCGGGCCCCTGGGGGCCCCGTGCCTGGCGTCCGGATCGCGGCCGCCTCTTTGGCCCTTAAACGGCGCGGCCGGGCTGCCGGGGGGCTGCCAGGCTGGCACCGATAACTTAACAGAACTTTTTTAACAGGCTTTCGCAAAAAAGCCAGCCCCAGGCCGAACCTCAGCGGCGGAACCAGGCAGGAGTCCCGCGGGGCCGGGCCCGGGCCGGCCCTTGCGGACAGGCCCTGGAGCGCCCCGGCCGTGGCTGACGGCCGGGCCTAGGCGCTGGCTTCGTTAACCAGAACCTCTTCGCTCTTGGCGCGCTCGTACTCGCCCAAGACCGCGTCTTCGATCATCCGCCGTGTCTCCCGGTTAAGGGGGTGAGCGGTGTCCTGGTAAGTACCATCCTTGCGTTTTTTGCTGGGCATGGCCACAAACAGGCCTTTATTGCCATGGATGATCTTGAGGTCTCTCACCAGGAAGCAATGATCAAGGGTGATTGTTGCGTAAGCTTTAAGTCGCTCTTCCTCTACAGGGAAGACCCTTACCTCGGTCACGTCCATGCTAAGCCCCCTCCTCAGTAGCTCAAGCTCTGACGCCTTGGCAAGACCGCACCCACCAGCCTCCCCTTAGGCGAAGACGGTGGGCCGCTTCCTCGCCCCGGCTGGCGTCGGCGAACACCCCGAACACGGTGGGTCCGCTCCCGCTCATAAGACACCCCTCGGCGCCGGCCTTACTTAGCGCCGCCTTGATTTCGCCCAATACGGGGTGCTCCCTCAGAGAAACCACTTCCAAATCGTTGAACAACAGTTCATCGAAAAAGTCCCCGGTTCTCCGAGGGCGTTTTATTTTAATGGTTTGAGGGGTATTTGTCCATTGCAAATCAAAATGTTGGTAAACCCAGGCCGTGGACAAGGCGAAGCCGGGATTGACCAGCACATAGTTAAGGCATGGGAAATCTTCCCAGGGCTCCACCCGCTGGCCGATGCCGGTGCACCAGGCGCTGCACCCGGCCAGGAAAAAGGGCACGTCCGCCCCCAGGCCGGCGGCCAGGGCGGCCAGGCGCTCCGGAGGCAGGGCGCTTTGGTGCAATGCGTTAAGAGCCAGCAGGGCGGCGGCCGCGTCGGAGCTGCCCCCGCCCAGGCCGGCGGCCACGGGGATGCGCTTGGTCAGGTGGAAGCGGGCCGCCGGAGGCCGCCCCAGGGCCTGGTAATAGGCCCGGGCCGCGGCCAGCACCAGGTTGTCCGGGCCCTCCAGCTCGGGCCGGTCGCAGGTCAGGCCCAGGCCCCGGCCGCCCAGCTCCACCTCCAGGGTGTCGGCCAGGTCCAGCGGTTGCATCAGGGTGGCCAGGTCGTGATAGCCGTCCGGGCGGCGTCCCAGGATCCGCAGGTGGAGATTGACCTTGGCCGGGGCCTCGAGGGCCAGTTTCATGAAAGTCCGCCCATTGAAAAGGGGGGCCCTCGCGGGCCCCCCTGGGTGAGGTGAGGTTTATTCCTTGGGCGCCTTGATCACCACGAACAAGGTGGAGTCTCGGCGCTGGATCAGCAGCAGCAGGCCGTCGCCCGGCTTGAGCTTGCCGGCGGCCTCCTGGAACTGGGCCACGCTGGTAAGCGGCTTTTGGGCCGCTTCCAGGATCACGTCGCCGCGCATCAGGCCGGCCTCGGCCCCCGGGCTGCCGCCCTGGATGCCGGTGATGACCAGGCCCTTCTTGCCCGGGATGCCCAGTTGCTTGGCCAGGTCCGGGGTGAGCTCTTGCAGAGACAGGCCCAGCTTGGTCTGCTCGGGCTTGCTCGCCTTGGCCTTGGGCGCGGCATCGGACTTCAGCTCTCCGATGGTCACCTGTAGGGGACGCTTCTTGCCGGCGCGCACCACCTCCACGGCGACCTCGCTGCCCACCGGGGTCTCGGCCACCAGGCGGGGCAGGGCCTGCATGTCCTTGACCTTCTTGCCGTCATAGCGCACGATCACATCGCCGCGCATCAGGCCGGCCTTGGCGGCCGGGCTGTCCGGCACCACGTCGGCCACCAGGGCCCCCATGGCCTCGTCCAGGCCGAACTTCTCGGCCAGCTCCTTGGTCACCGGCTGGATGGTGACCCCCAGCCAGCCGCGGATCACCCGGCCGGTGGTCTTGAGCTGGGCAATGATCTGCTTGGTGGTGTTAACCGGGATGGCGAAGCCGAGGCCCTGGCCCTGGGGCACGATGGCGGTGTTGATGCCCACCACCTCGCCTTGCAGGTTGATCAGGGGGCCGCCGGAGTTGCCCGGGTTGATGCTGGCGTCGGTCTGCAGGAAGTTGTCATAGGGGCCGGCGCCGATGATGCGCCCCTTGGCGCTGATGATGCCGGCGGTGACGGTGTGCTCCAGGCCGAAGGGGTTGCCCACGGCCAGGACCCAGTCGCCCACCCGCACCTTGTCGCTGTCGCCCAGGGGCAGGAAGGGCAGCTCATGGTCGGCCTTGATCTTGATCAGGGCCAGGTCGGTCTTGGGGTCGCGGCCCACGATGCTGGCCGGATACTCCTTTTCGTCCTTGGTCCGCACCAGGATCTCGTCAGCCTCGGCCACCACGTGGTTGTTGGTTATGGCATAGCCGGTGGGGTCCACGATGACCCCGGAGCCCAAGGCGCGCTGCTTGAACTGGCGGGGGTGGCCCGGAGGCATGTTGGGGCCGCCCTGGCCGCCGGGACCGCCAAAGAAGCGGCGGAAGAACTCGTGCAGATCGGGCGCGCCGGGCTGCTCTTGCTGGCCCGGGCCCTGCTGCTGGTCAAAGTTGTACATGCCGCCGGGGGCCTGCTTGATGGTCTTGACTATGCGGATGTTGACCACCGCCGGCGAGACCTTGGAGGCCAGGTCGGCGAAGGAAGCCGGCACGTATTTGGCTCCGGCGGGCAGGGCCACGCCCAGAACCAACAGGCAGGCCAGCACGGCCAACAGGGGTATGCGAAGGTCTAAGTGTCTTGGCAAAGACATTTACTGTCTCCTCCTAATAAAGGTGATTTAGGAGGCTAGCGGGAGAGCTGGACAAAAGCCATGCGCAGCTCTGTCAAAGCGGTTTCCACCAGCTTTTGCTCTTCGGGGCTCAGATTGCCCTCGGTCTTTTCCTTGAGCATGGCGATGGTGTCGATGGTGTGCCGGGCCAGCTCCAAATCGGCCGGCATGGGCTGGCCGTTGGGATCGGGTATCTGACCCAGATGCATCATGGTGGCATGGGCAAGGGAGAGGATCAGTCCGCTGAAATCCACCGGGGGCAGGTGAGGTCTCTGGCCCGCTTGGGGCTCTTGCTCCTGGCCCAGGTCCATCCCTTCGGCCTCCATGGGCGGGGGCTCCTGGGGCGGTGGGGTGGCGGCGGTCTTTTCCGGCTCCGGAGCCGCCTGGGGCTCCTGCTCCGCATCCGGGCGCGCCTCGCCCTCGAGGTCGAAACTGCGCCGGTCCTTTACCTTGAAACCCTTGTCTTCTTGTTCGCTCATTTACTAGCCTTTCGTGAACCTAACCACCGGAACGCACCAAAATAAATCCGCGGTTGCGGCCAAAACGCACCTGTCCGGCCGCGACTATGAATAACTATAAGTATGCCAGGGGCCATGCGCAACCGGCCAGGCCCGTACAAAGGAAACAGGGCGCAAAAAAAGGCCCGGCCGCCTGCTGGCGGCCGGGCCGGGTGGCTCGGAAGCTTTTGGCTTATTTCTTGGGGTCGTTGACCGCGAACTCGGCCTCGCCGGTCTTCAAGTACTTGCTCATCTGGTTGGCCACGGCCACGGCCACGTTTTCCTGGGCCTCGAAGGTGTTGGCCCCCAGATGCGGGGTGCAGGTCACGTCGTCGGCGTAGACCAGACGGCTGTCGGCCGGCAGGGGTTCCACCTCGAACACGTCCAGGGCCGCGCCGCCCAGCTTGCCGTCGGCCAGGGCGTCGCACAGGGCGCCCTCGTCCACGATGCCGCCCCGGGCGCAGTTGATCAGATAGGCGCCGTCCTTCATCTTGGCGATGTTTTCGGCGTTGAACAGGCTCGCGGTCTCGGCGGTCTTGGGCACGTGCACCGAAATGTAGTCGGCCTGGGCCAGGATGTCCTCGAAGCTCTTGGGGTCGGCGCCCCGGGCGGCGATCTCGGCGTCGTCCAGGAAGGGGTCGAAGCCGATGACCTTCATCTTCACGCCCGTGCCCAGCTCGGCCAGGATGCGGCCGATGTTGCCCATGCCCACGATGCCCAGGGTCTTGCCCTTGAGCTCGCGGCCCCGGAGCTGCTTCTTCTCCCACTTGCCGTCCTTGAGGCCCCGGTTGCCCCGGGCGATGTGGCGGCTGAGGGCGAAGATGTGGCCCATGGCCAGCTCGGCGGCGGCGTTGGAGTTCTGCCCCGGGGTGTTCATGACCACCACCCCGGCCCCGGTGGCCGCGGGGATGTCCACGTTGTCCAGGCCGGTGCCGGCCCGGCCCACCACCTTGAGCTCGTCGGCCGCGTCCAAAAGGGCCTGGTCCACCTTGGTGGCCGAGCGGATGACCAGCCCGGACACGCCCTTGATGGCCTGGTGGAGCTCTTCGGGGCTAAGGCCGGTGTTCACCTCCACCTCGAAGCCCTGCTCCTTGAATATGTCCACGCCCATGTCGTGCAGCGGATCGGAGACCAGTATTTTCATGACTTACGCCTCCTCGAAAACTTTTTGGGCCGCGGCCACGCCGGAGCCCATCTCAAAGTCATACCCCAGGCCGGCCAGAGCCATCTCGATGGCGCTGATGGCCTGCAGGGTGTCGAATTCGCTGATAAAGCCCATGTGGGCCACGCGGAAGATCTTGCCCTTGGCCTGGGCCTGGCCGCCCGCGATGAAAATGGCGTACTTGTTCTTGAGCCAACCCACCACGTCCTGGGCGTCGATGCCCTCGGGGGCCATCACCGCGGTCAGGCCGGTGGAGGCGTTCTCCTTGGAGAACAGCTCCAAGCCCCAGGCAGCCACCGCCGCCTTGAAGGCCTTGGACTTGATCTCGGTCTCCTTGTAGATGGTGTCCAGGCCGCCCATCTCCTCGATCAAGGCGAAGATGTCCAACAGGCCCAGGAACAGGGGCACCGGCGAGGTGAAGGCGCCCTTGTTGATGCTCTGGGTCTTGAGCTCCTTGGCCCAGGAGAAGTAGAACTTGGGGCAGGTGGAGCTCTCCATCATCTTCTTGGCCTTGGGGCCGATGGAGGCGAAGGCCAGGCCCGGAGGCAGCATGAGGGCCTTCTGGGAGCCGGAGATGACCACGTCCAGGTCCCATTCGTCGCTGGGGATGTCGTAGGCCGCCAGGGCGCTCACCGCGTCCACCACCAGAACCACGTCGGTGCCCTTGGTCACCTCGGCCAGCTCCTTGATGGGATGGCTGACGCCGGTGGAGGTCTCCAGGGCCTGCACGTAAACCGCCTTGATCTCGGGATCGTCGGCCAACAGCTTGGCCACGTCGGCCGGCTTGACCGCGTAGCCCCACTCCACGTCCAGGTTCACCGGCACGCAGCCGTAGGCCTCGAGGATCTCGGTCCAGCGCTCGCCGAACTTGCCGCCGCGAATGGCGATGGCCTTGTCACCCGGAGACAACAGGTTGGCCACCGAGCTCTCCATGGCGCCGGTGCCGCTGCTGCAGAAGACCAGAACATCGTTGTCGGTCTTGAAGATCTTCTTCAGTCCGTCGCGCACCTTGCCGAATATCTCCAGGAAGTCGCTGGAGCGGTGATGGATCAGGGGCTGGGCCATGGCCAGCAGGGTGCGAGGCGGGACCGGCGTCGGTCCAGGCGCCAAGAGAGAAACTTTTTTCATCGCTGAGCTCCTTACCCATGGGATGTCAAACGGGAACGGCGGGCCGGGGCAGGCAATGACCTAATAGAAATAGGCGGTTTGCAGCCGCGGCAATAATATTGCTGCCGCCCTGAGGGCGGCGGCCCGCAACGGTTTCCCGATACAAGCTAAAACTCCCGCCCCGCCTTAGGCGGCAGCGGGACCGGCGATTTCCCGGATGCCATTTTGTATGCCCAAAAAACAGGCTCTGTCAAGGTTATTGTGCCGGGCGAAGCCAAAGCTACCACTGACCGGGACGCCGCGCCACCGTTGGAGCCCCTCGGGAAAACGGGCTCGCCAAAAGAAAGGGGGCCCGGCTTGCGCCGGGCCCCCTCGGGGTGATTTTTATGCGTTCAGGCTTGTCTTAGAAGACGAAGCGGAACTGCACGCCCAGCAGCCACTCGTTGCCCTTGTCGTCGCCGGTCGTCGGGTCGTCGCCGTGGCTGTAGTAAGAGAACTCGGGGTGGATACCGAAGTTCTTGGTGAACTGGTAAGGCACGGCGACGAAGGCACCCATGCGGACGTTCTCGTCCTTGGAGTAGCCGTTCTTGCCGGACCAGGCGTCGTTCGTGAAGTTCTCGTAACCGAAGCCACCAGTGATCATGATCTTGCCGATCTTGTACTCGCCAGCCAGCACGCCACCGTAGACGGTGGTGTCCTCGATATCACCAGAGGTGATGCCGTTGCGGTAAGGACGAGTCAGAGCGACGGGATAGAAGGGATACTCAGTCGCGAAGTTCACGCCGTAGTGGCCCTGGAACTTCAGAGTAAAGGCGCCCACGGTGTACTTAATCGGGAGCACTAAGGCCCAGGTGTTGTAGCTGTCAGAGCTACCGACGGTGTTATTGCCGTCTTCATAGGAGTGCTGCACGAAGTTGACACCAGGATGGGTCATGAAGCCGCCGACCTTGAACATGAAGGTCAAGCTGGCGCGGGGGAACATGAAGGTGGAGTCGGTGCCGGTGCCGAAGTAGTTAGTCTTCTGGCGCGGCTCCTCCAGCGCGAACTGGACGCCCCACTTGTCGGTGTTGTAGGTGAACTGCACCTGAGGTACACGGTGCGGCCACAGGAAGCCCCAACCGAACAGCAGCAGGTGAGCGCTCTCGTTCAGGCCGACATACTGACGAACGTGGTAGGCCAAGGAACCGAACCAGTTGTCGGTCTGACCAGCCAGAATACGGCAGTTGCCCACGCGCCAGTAGCCGTAGGCATAACGAACGCTGACGCTGGTTTCGGGCTGCAGGCTCTTGAGGCCCAGCTCGATACGGCCGCCCACGTTTTTGTCGACGCTGTAGAAGCGGCCACGCAGATAGGAGTGGCCGGGCATGTTCAGGAACCAGCTGCCCACGTCGCTACCACTGGCGGTGAGCTCTTCGCTCTTTTGCCACCAGCCCACGTCGGTCAGCATACGAGCGGCCATCTGGAAGGTGTACGTCGAGGGCGACACCGCCAGAGCCGGCACGGATACGGCCAACATGGCCAGCACCGCGATGGCGAGAATCAGGATTTTTTTCATTGACCTTTTCTCCTTTCCTAACGAAAACCAGATGCGCCTTGTGCCGTTGGACACTGTGTCCAGGGCTGAGGCGCTCCGGCTGGGATCCCTTGTCCTGGGTTGGCTCACCCCGGGCCATCGGTGACAAAGGACCTTGCAAACAGGTTCGCGGCAGGGTGGAAACGTACGCCGGTCTCCTAGCCGAGGGGCCGGCTTTCCAGAAGCCCACCGAACCTTGTGGCCAAAAATAGCAAGAGAGGGAGGGGTTTGTCAAGCGGATTGTAATATCTTTTCGCGGCTCTAGGTGTCACTTTCCGGCATGGCTTTTGCGGCGGGACGCGAGGAGGGAAACAGGGCTTTTTTGCCCAGGATCCACAGCACGCGCATGGCGATGTACATGGGTATGAAACCGGCCGCGAAATTAATGCTCCAGGGGGTCAGAGGCAGGGGCACCTCCACCTGGCCGAAGCGCCAGGTGAGCCAGGCCATGGCCAAAAAGGCGGGCCACAGCGAGGAGGAGCCCATGGCCACTCCCATGAAAAAGCTCTTGCCGAACGAGTCGTTGGCCTGGTCGTTAAACCCCTTGTATGCCAGCTTATTTCCCGAGCGTAGCGCCTCCCAGCTCTTGTCCTGGCCCTCCAGCATGAGGCGCTTTTCCCGCTCGATGTGCTCGTGGTTGAACCAGTGCACCAGGCCCAGGGTGGCCTCGCCCAAAATGGTGCACCACAGGCAGAGCACCGCCGTGCCCAGCCACCAGCCGGCCACCGGATCGCCCAGCCAGCGGTAGGGGGCGATCAGTATGGGGTCGGCCTTGTCGAGCAGCCAGAAAACCGGGTCCATGGATCCTCGCCGGGTGGGGGTGGCTCACAGGGGAAGTATAGCCCAAAAAAAAGAGCGGGGCGGCCGCAAGGGCCGCCCCGTTGCCGTTTTTTAGAGCGCCGGCCTAGAAGGGCGGCACAATGCTGTAGCCCAGGAAGCCCTTGGTGGTGTAGCGCAGGCCCACGTAGAAGGCCAGCACGATGAACATCCACTTGAGGCCCTTTTCGGGGATGTACTTGGAGGTGCGCGGTCCGATCATGGAGCCGATGAAGATGCCGATGAGCTCGGCGCCGATGAGGCCCCAGGACACGGGCACGCCCTTGCCAACCATGTAGGAGAAGATGCTCACCACCATGCCCACCAGCACCACCAGGGCGCTGGTGCCGGCCACCAGGAACATGGGCAGGCCGGCCACCGAGGTGAGGAAGGGCACGAACAAGAAGCCGCCGCCGATGCCCAGGAAGGAGGCGATGGCCGCGATGACCAGGCCGCCCAGCATGGGGATGAAGCAGCGGAACTTGAACTCCACCCCGAAGAAGGTGAAGGAGATGGTGCCCATGAAGAAGGTGATCACCAGGCCGGCCAGGGCCAGCACGTAGGCCACCACCATGATGGAGCCCACCAGGTTGAACCACAGGGCGCTGGCCACCACGCAGCCCAGGGCCAGCCACATGAGGCCCTGGCTGCCCGAGACGACCTTCACGCCCTTTTCGCTGCTGTCGCCTTCCTTGGTGCCCTTTTCAAAGGCCGCGGCCGCTTCCTTGGCCGCCTTTTTGCCGCGCTGGCCCCGGGGGGTCATCTCGTAGATGAGGAACAGGCCCAGCACGAACACGATCAGGCCGAAGTAGCCGATGTAGTCCTTGAGCGAAACCTTGCCGGCGGTGAGCTCGGGCACCATCCAGGAGCCGGCCACGCCGCCGATGGCCAGACAGGCGCCCAGAGGCAGCACCAGACGGCCCATCTTGTAGTAGTTGAAGCTGGAGATGAGGGCCGAGAGCCCCACCAGCCACTGGTTGGACACCCGGATGGAGTCGGTGACCAGCTTGTTGACCGGGTTGCCCTTGCCAAAGCTCTTGGCATAGTCGGCCAGCCCGAAGATGGTGATGTGTCCCACGCCGGCCATGATGCCGCCGAAGGCCCCGACGGTGGAGAAGATCCAGCCCACCCAGATGGCCCACAACAGGCCCCAGACATAGTGGGCGGCCGGCGCGCCGGGGATGCCCAGGAAGCCGGGCTCCTGACCGCGCGCGGCCACGCCCTTGGCCACGGCCTGTTTGGTCTTGTCGGCGAAGTTGGGATCGGCCAAGCTCTTGTTGATGGCGGTTTGCAGTTTGGCCGGCATGTCCTTGCTGACGATGCTGACCGTTGCCTGGCTGTCCCCCGCGGCGGGTTGTTTCTGGGCCAGGCTGCCGCTTGCGGCCAAGGCGGTCATCAGGCCCAGAACCAAGAGGGTTACGGTTGCCAACCAAAGCTTCCTCATATCTGCCTCCCCGGGCCCCACAGGCCCCGACGGTTATCAAATCTGGTGTAAGTGCTCCGTGGTCACTAGCAAACCGGTCTCGGCCGGGTTAAGCCCTGAATAGCATAACCCCGGCTAGGGTTTCAAGGCTTGCCTAAAGAATAATCATTCCGTTGCATTATGAAACTAGGCCAGTTCACGGACCAACTCTTCGTAAAGGGAATCATACACCCGGGGCAGCTCAGGGACCAGACCGGTTTCCGCCGACAGGCTGGTGATGGGCGCATCCAGGCCGCATGGGCGTATGTATTTGAAACGACTAAGATCGGTGCTGACATTCAAGGCCAGGCCGTGCATGGTGACCCCGCGCTGGATGGCCAGGCCGATGGCTGCGAGCTTGCGCCCTTGCACCCAGGCGCCGGGGCGGTCGGGATCGCCCGCCGCCCGCACCCCGAAGCGGGCCGCCGAGCGGCAGATGGCCTGGGTGATGCCCTCCACCAAACGGCGCACCCCCAGGCCCCGCGCTTTCAGGTCGATGATCAGATAGACCACCGCCTGGCCCGGGCCATGGTAGGTGACCTGGCCGCCGCGCTCCACCTGGTGCATCGCAAAGCCCTTGGCGGCCAGCTCTTCGGGCGGGAGCAGCACGTGACCGGGTTCGGCGTGGCGCCCCAGGGTGAACACCGGGGGGTGCTCGCAGCAGATCACCGCGTCTCGGCCCCGGCCCTGGGCCCGCTCCGCGTGCTGGCGGCGCATGCGTTCCAGGGCCTCGGGATAGGGGGTCATCCCCCAGTCAAACCTCTGTAAAGCCGGCGCGGACATTGGCCGACTATAAAAGATTTGCCGGCCCAGCGACAAGGGCCCGCCTTGTGCCACCCGCTCGCGGCGATTATTCTAAAAGGGTTCGGGCCGAGGGAGTTGCAAAGGAGCGCGCATTGGGCAGTCAGGGCAAGGGCGGCGGCAAAATAGGTTATTGGGAGGCCTCGGCCATCGGCGTGGGGGGCATGGTGGGCGGCGGCATCTTCGCGGTGCTGGGGCTCAGTGTGCAGTTGGCCCGGGGGGGCACTCCGGTGGCCTTTGCCATAGCCGGGGCGGTGGCCCTGATCACGGCCTATTCCTATGCCAAGCTCTCGGTGCGCTACCCCAACCGGGGAGGCACGGTGGTTTTCCTGGACCGGGTGTTCGGGGTGAACTACTTCACCGGATCGGCCAACGTGTTGCTTTGGCTGTCTTATGTGGTGATGCTCGCCCTGTACTCCTATGCCTTCGGCTCCTATGGGGCCACCTTTTTCCCGGGCGAGCACAACCTGTTGGCCAAGCATCTGCTCATCTCCCTGGGCATCGTGGGGCCCACGGTTTTAAATGTGGCCAGCGCCAAGATAATCGGCGAGGCCGAGATATACGTGGTGGGCGTCAAGCTGAGCATCCTGCTGTTCTTCTTGGCCATGGGCTTTGGCGGGGTGGAGCCCCAGCGCCTAGCCATGAGCCATTGGGAGCCGGCCATTCCCCTGGTGGCCGGGGGCATGATCATATTCGTGGCCTACGAGGGTTTCGAGCTGATCGCCAACACCGGCGAGGACATCCGCAACCCCAAAAAAAACCTGCCCCGCGCCTTTTACTCCTCGGTGATCTTCGTGATCCTGCTGTACGTGGCCATCGCCGTGGTCTGCGTGGGCAGCCTGCCCATCGCCGAGCTGGTCGGCGCGCGGGACTACGCCCTGGCCGAGGCGGCCCGGCCCTTCCTGGGCTCGGCCGGCTTCACCTTGATAGTGGTGGCCGCCCTGCTAAGCACCTTCAGCGCCATCAACGCCACCCTGTACGGCTCGGCCCGCCTGAGCTACGTGATCGCCAAGGAGGGCGAGCTGCCCGCCGCCCTGGAGCGCCAGATCTGGGGCCAGCCCCTGGAGGGCCTGTTCATCACCTCGGGCCTGGCCCTTATCCTGGCCAACACCGCGGACTTGAGCTCCATCTCCACCCTGGGCAGCGGCGGCTTTTTGCTCATCTTCGCGGCGGTGAACGCGGCCAACCTGGCCGACGCCAAGGAAACCAAATGCAACCGCTGCCTGGCCGCCTTGGGCGCGGTGGCCTGTTTGGCCGCCTTCGGGGCCATGGCCTGGCAGAGCATCAGCGACGACCCGGCCCGGGCCTGGGTGCTGGTGGCCATGCTGGGCGGGGCCTTCCTCTTGGAGGGCGTCTACAGGCTGGCCGGCTTCAAGGGGCTCCGTAAGCATAAGGTCTGACGCGGCCGGCTTCGCCAGCCACCGGCGGCTGACCGTGCCGGGAGGAACTTTTTTCCCAAAAAGCTCACCCTCGGATAAACTATTTATTCATGAATCACATCCAAGGCATCATCTTTGATTTCGACGGCACCCTGGCCGAGCTTAACCTGGATTTCGGGGAAATGGCCCGCCAGGTGGAGGCCCTGGCCCGGGCCGAGGGCTTTGGCGGCCTTTGGCCCGAGGGCTATCTGCTGGAGGCGCTCAAGATAGTGAGCGCCGAGCTGGGCGACGGCTTCCACGCCAGGGCGGGCCGGCTCATCGAGGCCATCGAGGTGGAGGCGGCCGGGCGCTCGCGCCTGTTCGGCTTCACCCGCGAGCTGCTGTGCAACGCCACCAACCAGGGCTACGAGCTGGCCGTGGTGACGCGCAACTGTGGCCCGGCGGTGCGGCGGCTGCTGCCCGAGGTGGACGATCTGCCCGCCTTTTTGCCCAGGGAAAAGGCCCCCCTGCCCAAGCCCCATCCCGGCCAGGTGTTGGACGCCTGCGAAGTGCTGGGCCTGGAGCCCATGCGCGCGGCCATGGTGGGCGACCACCCCACGGACATGCAGGCGGCCAAGGCGGCCGGGTGTTTGGCCGTGGGCGTCACCTCCGGCCGGGTGGGCGGCGAGGAGCTAAGGGAAGCCGGGGCCGAGGTGGTGTTGGCCCACGCGGGCGAGGTGCTGGGGTTTTTAAAGGGGGAGCTGGAGAAGAAATAAGAGGTTTGGAAAAAGGGGAGAGGAAATTTTCAGTTTTCTCTGTAGCTCTATTATCAGGAATAGGGTTGGATTCATTTGCTGCGTTTAGCGGGATTATTCCGAAAAACACAACCCCCGGCATAGCCAGGGGTCGGCAGGCAAGGCATCCGGCGAGCGACAGCCGGAGGCGTAGCTGAAACTACGTCGAGGCTGGAGCGACGCCGGTAACGCAGCATGCCGGCGTCTGGCGAAGCCGGCCTGTTTAGGGCCGGCAGACCGGGTCGGCCACCTCGGCCTGCAACCTGGCCAGCTCCTCGGCGTTGTACATCTCCACCCCGTCCAGGGCCTCCTGGTTCCAGCCGGTGGCCGGGTTCATGGCCTGCAGGGTCCAGGCCTGGCAGCCCTCCACCGCCTCGGCCATGCGCTCCAGCTCGGCCGGGCCGTGCCAGGTGGGGCAGATGGTGGAGCGGAACTCGTGGGCCACGCCGCAGGTCTTGATAAACTCCAAAGACTCGGCCACCCGCTCCACCTCGATGGCCTTGCCGCAGGCCCGGCGGTAGGCCAGGGGCTCCAGGGGGGCCTTCAGGTCCATGGCCACCATGTCGGCCAAGCCCCGCTCCACGATGCGCGTCAGGGCCTCGGGGCGGTAGCCGTTGGAGTCCAGCTTCACCTTGAAGCCCGCCTGCTTCACCTCGCCCAAAAGGCGCTCCAAACCCGGATGCAGGGTGGGCTCGCCGCCGGAGATCACCACCCCGTCTATCCAGCCCACAAAGGGCCGGAGCCGGTCCAAGACCCCCTCCAAAGGCAGGGTCAGCAGGCTGTCCGGATCGGAGACCAGGGTGAAGTTGTGGCAAAAGGGGCAGGCGAAGTTGCATCCGGGCAAAAACAGCACCGCCGCGATCTGGCCCCGCCAGTCCAAAAAACTGGTTTCGATGAAACCCTTGATCGGCGGCAGACCCGCCGGGGGCAGGGTGGTGGCCAGATCAGGCACGGATGGCGGTTTTCAAGTACGACTTGATCTTGATGGCCCCGCTGATGTGGCTGGAGTCGTCCAGCACCAGAATGGGCAGCTCCTTCTCGGCCACCTCCACCAACTCGTGCCAGGCCAAGTGGGCCAGGGCCGCCGGATCCTCCGGGGTCAGCACGTCAATGCCAATGCCCATGGATGCCAAATCAAACTTGTCGGTGATGTAGTGGCACTTCTCGCAACCCGGCTTGGTAAATAGAGTCATTCCGCAGACCCTCCTTTTCTATGGGCAATATTGGGGGAGGCCTTTTTTGCAAAAAAGGGCTCCCCCAAACCCCCTGCCAAAAAACTCCGCGAAATTTCCCCGCCCTGGTCCGGACCTGCGGTCCGGCCCGCGGCCGCGAAAATTTCCCTGGGAGTGGCTGGGGGCATGATGCGGTCTGTAATCAAACTGGCGTTTCCTTTTTAACCCCCCCCGTTTGTTGCTTTTGATCGCAGATCAAAAGCGGCAAACGAGAAAGTTTTTTGAGGGGGGTCCGGGGGGAGCTTTTTTTCAAAAAAGCTCCCCCCGGCCTCGCCCAAACTAGTTAACCTTGGCCTCGTCCTGGGCCGGGGCGCTGAAGAAGCCCTGGTTGCGCCAGCGGTCGCGGAGTTCGCCCACCTTGCCCTTGTTCCAGGAGCTGACCCGGGTGAAGTAGCCGGTGATGCGGGTGATGAGGTCCAGGTCTTGGCTGCCGCAGTGGGGGCAGGTTTCCACCAGGCCGCGCACGTTTTGCTGGCAGTCCTTGCAGCAGGAGAACTCGGGGCTGAAGGCCACCTGGTCGTTCTTGGTGTCGCGGAAGATCTTGATCACGAAGTTGGCCAGGGATTCCTTGGAGGGCTGCTGCTCGCCCAGCCACACGTGGGTGATGGCGCCGGCCTCGATGAGCGGGTGGAAGCGGCCTTCCAGCTTGACCCGCTCGATGGGGTTGGTGTGGGAGCCCACGTTGAACAGGGTGGAGTTGGTGTAATAGACCTCGTTGTTGAACAGGTCGCCCTTGACCGCGTGCTTGGCCTGGCCCGGGAAGTGCTTCAGGTCCAGCTTGGCGAAGCGGTAGGCGGTGGACTCGGCCGGGGTCTGCTCCAAGACGAAGCGCATGCCCTCGCGCTCGGCGTACTCGTCGCACAGATACTTCATCTGGGCGATGACCTTGAGGCCGAACTTCATGGCCTCCTCGTTGTCGTGCAGCTCGTGGCCCAGGTGCTCGTTGACCATCTCGTTGAGCCCCACCATGCCGATGAGGTAGGTGACCCGGTGCATCCTCAGGTAGGGCTGGCCGTCCAGCTCCATGGCCAAAAGGGCCAGGGGGCCGCGGTTGCCGAAGGAGAGCAGGCGCTCGATGAAGCGCTTTTTCTCCACATGGGCCTTGGCGGCCAGGCGCACCCGCTGGCGGAGTATCTGGAAGAGCTTGGTGTCGTCGCCGGCCGCCTCGTAGGCGATGCGCGGCAGGTTCACGGTGACGTTCTGCAGGGCGCTGTAGCGCATCTTCCAGGGGGTCTTGGCGTCGTCGATGTCGCTCTTTTCCAGCTTGAAGGAAAGGCGGCAGCACTCGGAGATCTTGGCGGTCTCGCCCCGGTCGAAGACGAAGTAGGTGTTGCCCTTGTCCGCGGCCACGTCGCAGATGTGGTGCAAGAAGTCCATGTGGCCTTCGGTCTGGAAGAACTTCTCGGTGATGTGCACCAGGGGCTTGGGGAAGAAGAAGGGCCGGCCCGCGCCGTCGCCCTCTTTGTAAACCTCGAACAGCTTCCACACGAAGCGCTGGGCCTCTTTTTCGTACTCGGCGTAGGTCTTGCCGGTGTACTCGCCGTTGGGGCCGATGGCCGGCACGTCCTCGAAGTGCTTGGGCACTTCCCAGTAGAGGTTGATGTCGGTGAAGATGGCCTGGCCGCCCCGGGCCACGGCCTGCTGGGAGAACTCGAAGATGAGGATCTGGGCCAGCTGCTTGACCGCCCGGTCGCTCAGGCCTTCGAGGTAGGGCGCGAAGAACAGGTTGACCGCGTCCCAGCCGATGGCCCCGGCGAAGTTGGACTGCAAGGCGGCGGCGAACTTGACCATGTGGGCCAGGAGCACCTCGGGGTGCTTGGCCGGCTTGGCCAGGGCCAGGCTGGCCGGCAGGTTGAGCCCGAACTTCTTGATGTACTCCAGGCTCTGGCCCGAGCAGTAGGGGCGGTCCACGAAGCCCAGGTCGTGCAGGTGCAAATCGCCGCGCATGTGGGCGTCGCCCACGTCCTGGGAGAACACGCTGATCAGGGCGTATTCCTTTTTGATGTTCTCGGCCAGGGTGAGGTTGGTGGCCTCGGGGCCGTGGGGCACGTTGGCGTTTTCCTTGTTGGGCAGGCGCAGCATGTTGTCCACGTCGTAGAGCGGGACGCCCAAGCGGGTGTGCCGCAGGCGCTCCTCCTCCAGGCCGCGCTCGATGAGCTTGGTGTTGACCAGCTCACGAATCAGGGGGGCGGTGACCATCTTGATGCCCGCCACCGCGATCTGGGCTTCCACCTCGGCGGAGATCTCCTTGGCGGTGATGTCGTCTAGCTGGGTCTCGCGGATTAGGGCGTCTTCGATGCGCGCCCGGTCCCAGGAGTCCATCTCCTCGGCGCTGGTGCGCACGAACAGGGCCATGTCAGTGGTTTCGGAACTCAGGACTGGCTCGGCTTTTTTGTTGCCTTCCACTACCTTAAGATCGGCCATTGAAAATCTCTCCCGCCACTTGTTCGACCCCAAAGGGGCGCCTGCGTTTCAGGCCCTGTGAATTTATGAGACAGCCGTGGCCAGGGGGGCTTTGCCCCGCGCCCGGCCGGCTGATTGCGCTCTGAAGGGAAGGGTGCGGCCCATGAGGGCCAGCCGGGATTGCGGCGGCTGCACGGGACTCCAAGTCCCACTCAACTCCCCGGCCTCCCTATGCTTGGCTTGCCTCAAAGGTTCCTACACCCTGTTTTAGCTCCAAAAACATCAACGGCCAGCTCCCACTGTCCGCTACCCGCTATGTTGTACGGCTCTTATCTTGATACACAAGATGTGGTGGTGTCAACCCTGTAATAGGATTTTTTGCGGTTTATTAGGAATAGATATCAATTGTCACCTAACTGCCTGGACAGGCTGCATACCTGGGGAATTTCGATTCCCGGGGAGGGTTTACAAATTGGTAAGATTGTCCCTGTGCGGAAAAATGGACTCAACCGGCTATGATTAAAGGTAAAATCGCTTGCCGCCCGCCCCAAAAAGCCAGGATGCCGCCGGGGACGGCCTTGAAAGGCGGCGAATTTTCGCTCCCCGGCCGTGCCTTGGGAGGGCGGAACAAGATATGGTAGGGGCATGCGGGTGCTGCATCTACATGACCGGCTCTCGGTGCGGGGAGGGGCGGAACGCCATCTGCTCAGCCTGCTGAAGGCCCTGCAAGGCCGGGCCGATACGCTCTTGGCCGTGGGCTTTGACGACGAAAGCCTGCCCCGGCCCGAGCGGGAGGGTATCGGCCCCTGGCTGCGGCTCAAGGGCCTGGACCGCTCCGGCCTTAGCCCCCGGGGCGGGGAGTCGGTGCGGCGGCGCCTGGCCGAGTTGATCTCCGAGTTCGGGCCCCGGGTGATCCACCTGCACAACGTGATGGACCCCAAGCTGATCGCCCTGGCCGCCAGCGCCGCGCCCTCGCTGATGACCGTGCAGGACCACCGCTTGTTCTGTCCGGGTAGGGGCAAGCTCCTGCCGGACGGCGGCCTGTGCTCCCGGCCCATGGGCTCCCACTGCCTGGCCTGCTTTGACGACCCGGACTACGGCAGGCGCATGCTGGACCTGACCCGGGCCCGTCTGGCCGCCCTGGAGGGCATGGGCGCGGTGCTGGTGCTCTCGAAGTACATGGCCGGCGAGCTGGCCGGGGCGGGGATGGACCCGGCGCGGGTGGAGGTGTTGCCTCCCTGGGTGGAGCTGCCGCCCCTGGAGGACCAGCCCGCGCGGGACTATCACCTGCTGGCCGGCCGCCTGGTGGGGCGCAAGGGGGTGGCGGTGTCCTTGGCGGCCCGGGAGTTGCTCAAACTGCCCTTGCCCCTGGTGGTGGCGGGCGACGGGCCCCTGGCCGGGGAGGTGGCGGCCGCGGCCATGGCCTCCGGAGGGCGGCTGATCTATGAAGCCTGGGCGGATCGTGCTAGGATGAGCCGGCTTTTGGCCGGAGCGGCCAGCCTGTGGCTGCCCAGCCTGTGGGCCGAGCCCTGGGGCCTGGTGGGCCCCGAGGCCCTGAGCCGGGGGACTCCGGTGGTGGCCGCGCCGGTGGGCGGGGCGCCCGAGTGGCTGCGCCCCGGCGAGCACGGCCTGGCCGCGCCTCCGGGCGACGCGGCGGCCCTGGCCGAGGCGGCCGACCGCCTGGCCGGCCAGCCGGACCTGGCCCGGCGCATGGGCCGGGCGGGGCGGGAGTGGGTGAGAGAGCATCTGGACCGGGAACGGCTGATGGAGCGTTTGGACAAAATATATCAGCGGGTGCGGGAGGCGGGGGCATGAAGCGAGACGACCCCTACGGGGCCGATCCTTCGGTGCTGGCCATGCGCCAGGTCTTCGCGGCCCTTGAGAAAAACGAGGCCGCCTTTTTGCGGGGCGCGGGCCTGGAGCGTCTGGACCCCCGCTTGCGCGCCTGGCGCCAGGCGGCGCGGGACGGCTTCGAGACCGTCTGGCCCCGGGCCCTGAGCCAAGGCCTGGCCCGCCAGCCGGACGAGGCGGCCGCGCTGTATCTGCTGTGCCTGGGCGCGGTTCTGCGGGCCAACGGCCTGAACCCGCCCGCCGGGGCCTTGCCCGAACATCCCGCCCTGGAGGCCCTGGCCCGGGAGGCGGCATCGTGATCCGTTTGCGCCTGTTCGGCCGCTGCCGCATCTACCACGACCCGGTGAGCCCGGTGCTCAAGGCCCCGGCCCAGATCGGCTGGAGCGCCTTTTACCGGAGCATCGACCTGAAGACCCCGCGCAACCTCAAGGGGCCGGAGCTCCTGCGGCGCACTAAGGGCTGGTGGACGGTCGACCCGGCGGAGATAGAACCGGTGGTCCGGGCCCATGGCCGCCTGACCGTGGGCGAACAAGGCGAGCTGTTGGTGGAACTGAGCGGCGAGCAGGCGGCGGCGGACCTGAGCGCCGCGCTCCAGGGGAGCTTTGGGGAGCAAGTCTTCCTGGCCCCGTGAGGAAGTTATGGCCGAAGAGCCGGTTATCATAAAGCAGGACGAGGACGGCGCCTGGGTGGCGGTGTGCCCCGGCCTGCCCGGCTGCATCAGCCAGGGCGGGAGCGAGGCCGAGGCCCGGGCCAACCTGGCCGAGGCCATGGAGGCCTTCCGGGAGTGCCTGGCCAAGCGGGGCGAGGTTCTGGGCGACTGCGCCGGCGGAGACGGGGCGTGAGCGGCTGGCCGGTGATCTCGGGGCGGGAGCTGTCCAAGGCCCTGGCCCGGGCGGGCTTTGAGCTGAGCCACCAGAAGGGCAGCCACATGGTGCTGCGCCGCATGCACAAGCCCCACCGCCGCCTCACCGTGCCCGACCACCAGGAGATGGCCAAGGGCACCCTGGCGGCCATCGCCCGGGAGAGCGGCCTGGGCCCGGATCGTCTCAAGCATCTGTTGGCAGCGGCTTAATTGCCCCGATCCGGGTCTCTCCGGGCTATAATTTCAGGTAAGGGCAGTTCCAACCCCCAACGGAGGCTGATATGACTAGCGGCGACACTCCGAAGCACAACGGCGACCAGGATCTGGAGCGGATGCGCGACCAGGTGGCCGAGGCCGCGGCCCGGCTCTACGAAAAGAAGGGGCGCTCGGCCTCGGTGGACGAGATCGCCGTGGCCGCCGGGATCTCCACCCCGGTCACCTACCAGTTCGTCAAAAAGCCCTCGGACATCATGCTGCTGATCATGGAGCGCCTGCAGACCAAGTTTCACCTCGGGGTGCAGGAGGCGGTGGTGGAGGGCGCGCCCGCCCTGGACCGCCTGCTGGAGGCCATGGCCCAATTCTTCAAGGTGGTGGACTCGGACGCGGCCAAGGTGGTGCTGGTCTACCGCGACTCCCTGACCCTGGACCATGAAGGCCGCAAGCGCATCATGCAGCTGGAGCGCGACGGGGTGGAGGTGTTCAAGAACATCCTGGACGAGGGCGTGGCCAGCGGCGAGTTCCGGACCATGGACTGCGACCTGGCCGCCTACAACATCGTCATGGCCGGTCACGGCTGGGCGCTCAAGTCCTGGCACTACAAGCGCCGGGGCCTGAGCTTCGAGAGCTATCTGGCCCGCCAGCAGGATCTGGTGGCGGCCATGGTGCGGGCTTGAAAGCAAACCATCCTGGTTAACTTTGGGGCGAGATGACAACTTATAGACGCATCGTCTGCTGCCTGGACTTCAGCCCCCAGGCCGAAACCGCCTTTGGCACCGCCCTGGAGCTGGCCCAGGGCGACCAGGCCGAGCTGATCCTGCTGCACGTGGTCCACGCGGGCGCCCCCCAGCTGCCGGGAGAAAAACCCGGCGCCGCCCGCCGTCTGAGCCGCGAGGAGCTCAGGGACCGCCTGCACCAGGAAATGGAGGCCCGCTACCTGCAAAAGACCGGGGGCTATCCGGCCAAGGTGCGCCTGAGGCGCGGCCTGCCCAGCGTGGAGATTTTGGACGAGCTGGCCCAGAGCGGGGCCGGCCTGGTGGTCATGGGCGCCGAGGGCCTCAGCGGGGTGGGCCTGTTTTTGCTGGGCTCGGTGGCCGAGCGGGTCAGCCGCCGCTCCCCCTGCTCCTGCCTGGTGGTGCGGCGCCCGGCCCCGGCCTAGGCGCGGCGAGGGAGGCGAGCCATGCTGCTAACCAGCTGGCGCAAGGAAATCTTCCGGCCCGAGTGCAACCCGGGCTTCGAGTCCCTGCACTGCATCGCCCACCTGGACCAGGAGGTGGGCCCGGCCTTGCCCTATCTCAACACAACTCTGGGCGGCTATTCCTACCAGAAAGAACCGCCGGCCGTGACCTTCCGGGTCCACGGCAGGCTCATCACGGTGCACCACGACCGCATCGCCCTGAACGCCCTGAACGACGAGGCCGAGGCCGACAAGATCCTGGCCTGGCTGCAGGGGGAGATCAACCAGGCCTGGGAGCAGCGCGGCCAGATAACCCCCAGCACCGAATCCGCGGCCCAGCCGCAGGTCATGGAGATTGTGCGCCTGCTGCCCAACCGGGCCGGGTGCGGGGCCTGCGGGCGGCCCACCTGCCTGGTCTTCGCCACCCTGGCTGCCCAAGGGGTGCTGGGCCCGGCCGACTGCCCGGAGCTGGAGCCCCGGGCCGCCGCCGCCCTGGAGGCCTATCTGGCCCCCTTTGACCTGGACCTTTAGGAACCGCCTCCCTTTACAGCCTCCCAAGGGGCCTGGCATAGTGGGGCCCAACCTGCCCGGCCGGGCGCGGGCATGCCGCCGCGCCGGTCACACCTCCCCGGGAGGACCGTTATGATCCGCCGAGTTCTTATCCTACTGGCCCTGGCCCTGTTGCTTTTGCCCCCCGCCGCCGGGGCCGGCGCCCTGCAAGAAGTCAAGCAGGGCATCGCCGCGGTCCGGGCCGGCCAGACCGCCCAGGCCGATGCCCTGTTCTCCAAGGTCATCGCGGCCCAGCCTCAGGACAAGAAGGTGCTGGGCGCGGCCTATTACAACCGGGGCCGCCTGCGGGTGGGCCTGAACCAGTGGGCCGGGGCCGAGGCCGATCTGGCCAAGGCCAACGAGCTGATGCCCGACATGGCTCCGGCCTATGCCCTTCGGGGACGGGCCCTGAGCCATCTGGGCCGCTGCCCCCAGGCCATCCCCCTGTTCGACGAGGCCATCAAGCTGGGCTCCCGCAAGGGGGTGATCTACAACTGGCGGGGCGAGTGCCGCGCCGTGCTGGGCGATATGCCCACCGCGGCCAAGGACTTCACCCGGGCCCTCAAGCACTCGCCGGACATGCCCTCGGCCCTGTACAACCGGGGCACGGTCTACCTGCGCCTGGGCAAGTGGTCCCAGGCCGAGGCCGACCTGAAGCGCTGCGTGCATTTGGAGCCCGAGGCCCAGAACGCCTGGTACAACCTGGCCCAGGCCCAGGCCCGCCAAAAGCGTCTGCAAGAGGCGGTGGACACCTGCACCAAGCTCTTGGAGCGCTTTCCCAAGGACGCTGGGGCCTACAGCCTGCGGGCCACCTGCCTGATAAAGCTGGGCCGGCCCCGGGAGGCGGAAAAGGACCTGGCCAAGGCCCTGGCCCTGGACCCCAAGAACCCCAAGCTGCACTATGACCGGGCCTATCTGCTGATTCACGAAAAGCGCCCGGAACTGGCCCTGGCCGAGCTGGACCAGGCCATCGCCCTGGCCCCGGACTACCCCGAGGCCTGGTTCAACCGGTCCGGGGTGAACCAGGACCTGGGACGCCTGCCCCAGGCCATCTCGGACATGCAACACTTCCTCAAGCTGGTGCCCGGCTCCCCGGCCGGTAAACAGCGCCTGGCTCAGCTCCAAAAGCTTTTAAAGGGAAGCAAGGCCCCCAAGAACTAGGGTCCTAGAAAATCAGCTCCAACTCGCCGGGGTGTCCGGCCACCGCCCGGCCGATCACCGCGCCGGTTATCCCCCGCTCGGCCAGCAGGCCCAGGGCCCGCTCCGCCTGATCCGGGTCCAGGCCCATGAGCATGCCCCCCGAGGTCTGGGCGTCGGCCAACAGATCCACCAGTATCTCCTCGGCCTCTCCCCGGAAGCTCAGCTTGGAAGCGCAGAAGTTCCGGTTGGCATGGCTGCCCAGGGGCACCAGGCCCATGGCCGCCATGTCGCGGGCCTCGGGAATGATGGGCACCGCGTTGGCCTCTATCTCCAGACCCACCCCCGAGGCTGCGGCCAGCTCCAGGGCGTGGCCGATGAGCCCGAAGCCGGTGATGTCCGTGGCCCCGCGCACCCCGCAGGCGGCCATGACCTCGGCGGCCGGGGCGTTGAGCGCGGTCATCACCTTGACCGCGCTGTCCACCGCCTCGGGGCTGGCCAGGCCCGCCTTTAGGGCGGTGGCCACCACCCCGGTGCCCAGGGGCTTGGTGAGCAGCAGCAGCTGGCCCGCCTTCAGGCCGGCGTTGGTCACCATCTTTTCCGGGTGCACCACTCCGGTGACGCTCAGGCCGTACTTCAGCTCCGGGTCTTCCACCGAATGCCCCCCGGCCAGCACCGCGCCCGCCTCGTGCACCGCGTCCATGCCGCCCCTTAGCACCTCGCGGAACACCTCCACCGGGTGGTCCTTTACCGGAAAGCAGCAGATGTTCATGGCGGTCAGGGGGCGTCCCCCCATGGCGTAGACGTCGCTAAGGGCATTGGTGGCCGCGATGCGCCCGAAGAGATAAGGGTCGTTGACGATGGGGGTGAAGAAGTCCAGGGTCTGGATCAGGGCGATCTCGTCGGTGAGGCGGTACACCCCCGCGTCGTCGGCGGTGCCCAGGCCCACCAACAGGTCGGGGTGGCTTTCCAGGGGCAACCCCTCGAGTATGCGCATCAGATCCGCCGGACCTATCTTGGCGGCTCAACCGGCGGCGCGGGCCTTTTCGGCCAGCTTGATCTCGTCACCCATCATTAATCTCCCCGGTTAAATTCAGCGGCGCAGGGTGGCCCTGAGGCGGTCCGGGTTTAGCAGCAGGCCCAGGGCCTCCAAGGGGCCCGGCACCACCACGTCGGCCGCGGCCAGGGCCGTGGCGGCCGCGCCTTCGGCCCCCAGCACCGCGATGCCCAGGCCGGCGGCGGACAGCATGGCCGCGTCGTTGGCTCCGTTGCCCAGGGCGGCCACCTTGCTGGCGCCCATGCGCTCAACTATAGCCTTTTTTTGGCCGATTTCATCGCCCGAGGTGATCAGGGCCAAACGGGCGTGGGAGCCCAGCAGGCCGCCGGCGGTGCCGAAGGTGTCGGCGGTGACCAGGTGGCAGCTCAGGCTGGCGCCCAGTTGCTCCACCGCCTCGCGCACTCCGGGCAACAGGGCCCCGTCCAGGGCCAGGGTGCCGTTGAGGTCCAGGACCAGGTGCTCCAGCTCCAGACGCCGCCAGCCGGGGATGTCCACCTTCAGGGACACGGGCTATTCCTCTTCCATGCCGGCCAGGCACAGGGCCATGAAGGCCTGGGCCGCCGGAGAGTGGGTGCGTTTCTTGCGGGTGACCAGATAGAACTGCCGCTTGAGGTTCACCTTGTTCAGGCCCACCTCCACCAGGCGGCCGGCTTCCAGCTCCTCCAGGATGGCCCGGCGGCTCAAAAAGCCCAGGCCCACCTGGGCCCGCACCGCCTGCAACACGGCCATGGTGGAGCCCATCTGGGCCACGATGTTCATATCCGCCGGGTCCATGCCGGTCTTTTTGAGCGCCCGGGCCAGGAACATGCGGGTGCCGCTGCCCGGCTCGCGGAAGACCACCGGCGCGCTCTTCAAGTCCATGGGCTCCAGGCTGGGGCCATGGGGATGGCCCGGCCAGCCGGCCAGGGTCACCACGTCGTCCATGAGGGGCGAGAAGGCCAGGCGCTCATCTTCCAGCGAGGCCCCCACCACCCCGGCCTCCAGCTCGCCGCTCTGCACCGCCTCGGCTACCTGGCGGGTGTCGGCGATGTGCAGGGTGACCTTGACCTCCGGGTGCAGCAGGCGGAAGCGGCCGATGAACGAGGGCAGCACGTACTGGCCGGGGATGGTGGAGCCGCCCACCACCAGCTCGCCGCGCAGGCGGCCCAAAAAGGCGTCCACCGAGCGCTGGGCGTCTTCCACCCGCTCCAGGATGTCGCGGGCGTGGTCATAGAGCAGCTCGGCCGCCTTGGTGGGCAGTATCTCCCGGCCCAGGCGGTCGAAGAGCTGCACGCCCAGCTCTTCTTCCAGGCTTTTGATGTGCCCGCTCACCGTGGGCTGACTCAGGAACACTTCCTCGGCCGCGCGGGAAAAGGAGCGTCGTTCATACACCTTGGCGAATACCTGCAACCGCCTGAGATCCATGCTTAGTCCACCAGTCCTATCGGTAAAGTATATGGACAGCTATCGGGATGGCCAAGGATAGCAGGCGGAGCGGGAAGGGTCAAGGGGTCTAGACCGGGTGTTAATTGGGGGCCGTGTCCAACTGCGCCAGCCACGGGCATGCGGTGTTGTTGGCCGCGCTCGGGTCTAGAATCGTCCCCCTCGGGAGCGCAGGATGGACCACACCAGCCACAGGCCGATGATGCCTGAGATGACGTAGCCCACCACCCCCAATAGGGGCAGGCCGAATATCTTGGGCTCCACCCCGGTGGTGACGATCATGGAGCTGCCCAGGATCAGGGCGGCCACGATGAGACCCACCGTGACCCGGCTGGCCCCTTCCTGCACCGCCCGGGTGAGCGGCACCAGGCCGTGGTGCTTGAGCTGCAAATTCAGCTCGCCCTTTTCCAACTGGTTCACCACCGTGTCCAAACGGCGGGGCAGGGACTGCAAGAAGCGCAGGCCGTCGGTGAGATGGTCCATGGCCCGCCGGGCCACGGTGTCCGGCCGCCAGCGCTCGAAGTACAGCCGCCACACATAGGGCCGGGTGGCCTCCACCGGGCGGTAGTCGGGGTCCAGGGCGCGGCACACGCTCTCCAGCTCCAGCAGGGCCTTGTCGGCCAGGGCGTACTGCATGGGCACCTTGAGATGGTGCAGGCGCATTATCTCCATCATGTCCAGGATGATCTTGGCCGTGTCCACCGGCTCGTCGCGGGAGCCTTGCACCTCCTCCAGCAACTCGGACACGTCGTGCTCCAGGGAGGAGTCCCCTCCGCCTGGAGGCACCGCCCCCATGTCGCTCCAGGTGCGCACCACCGCCGGGGCGTCGCCTTGCAGGGTGGCCATGAGCAGATCGCAGAGCTGGTAGCGGTCGCGGTCGCTGAGCCGCCCCACCAGGCCCCAGTCCAGCACCGCCAAGCGGGGGTCCTCGCCCGGCCGGGTCACGGCCATCAGGTTGCCCGGGTGGGGGTCGCCGTGAAAAAAGCCCTTGAGCATCACCTGGTCCAGCAGCAGCTCGGTCAGGTCCTTGGCCAGGATTTTTTTCTGGGAGGGGAGCAGCTCGGCCTTGTCCAGGGGCAGGCCCTTGACCAGCTCCATGGTCAGCACCCTGGGGCCGCACAGATCCAAAAAGGGTTTGGGGATGATCACCCGGCTGCCCTGGGGCAGGTTGGCCCGGGCGGCGCGCATGTGGCGGGCCTCCAGGGCGAAGTCCAGCTCCTGGTGCAGGGAGTGGTCCATCTCCTTGACCAGGGCGGGCAGGTCATAGGGGGCCACGGCCTCCACTTCCTTGTCCAGAAGCCTGGCCAAGGTGGCCATGAGCTCCATGTCCGCCCGGATGGTGCGGCTGATGCCCGGCTTGCGCACCTTCACCGCCACCTCAACGCCGTCGTCGGCCCTGACCGCCCGGTGCACCTGGGCCAGGGAGGCGCTGGCCAGGCACTTCCGGTCGAACTCCGCGAAGACCCCGTCCAGGGGCTTGCCCAGGGAGGTCTCCACCTGCTTTTTGATCTGGTTGAACTCCAGGGGGGTCACCGAGTCCTGCAACTTGGTCAGCTCCAGGATCAGGCCCTTGGGTAGCAGGTCGGGGCGCTGGGACAAGAGCTGCCCCAGCTTTACGAAGGTGGGGCCCATCTCCTCGGCCACCATGCGCAGCCGGGCGTAGACGCTGTAGCGCTGGGCCAGCTTTTCGCCGCCGGAGCGGGCCCCGGTGCCCTTGGTGAAGGGCAGCTCCAGGCGCTCCACCAGATCGGCGAAGCCATGGCGCACCAGCACCATGGCCAGCTCGGTGATGCGCCCCAGGTTGCGGAAGGCCTCCAGCAAGCTAATTCTCTTCGCCCTGGCCGGCCTGGCGCTTCAGGGCGTCCAGCTCCAGCTCCACTTTGGCCAAACGGGCCTCCAGCTCCTCAACCTCGGAGCGCTTCACCAGATCCAGGGAGGCCAGGGCGTTGTCCACCGCGCCCTGTAGTTTGTCGCCCCACTCCTGGGCGTGGCGCTTGGACTCGGCGGCCACCTCGTCGGCCAGCTTCTCGGCCTCGGCCGCGCTCATCTCGCCGCGCTGGACCGCCTGGTCCATGAACTGCATGGCCTTTTCCTTGGTCAGCACCGCCGCCCCCAGGCTAGCCAGCATCAAACTCTTTATGGTTTCAAGCATTTTAAGGGCTCCCTGTAAGGCCCGGCCATGGGGCAATAAGCTTGACGTCACCCCTCCCCGGCCCATATGGTTTAAGTTGCGGGGGTTGAAGGCGGCCGCGGGGCGCGGTCTCTGAATCCGTCCTGCGGTCACCTCCCTCTCAAATCATCCTAAATGCCCGTTCCGGCGGTGTCAATTTGACAACGCCCCTGCCGAGGACCGGAGGATAAGTGCCCAGAGCCCTGGACCAGCATTCGCGCCGCCCTTCGGTGGGAGCCAAGCTGGCCGCCGTGTTGGTGGTGGTGGTCTTCGGCTCCACCCTGCTTTTGGCCGCGGCGCAGTATTGGATGGCCTCGGGCGTCATGCGGGAGCACTTCCGGGAGCAGGCCGAGGTGCACCTGCACCACACTCTGCGCCTGATGGAAACCACTAGCAAGGGTCAGATGTCGCCAGCCGAGCTGTTGGCCGAGGTGCGGGGAGACGCCTCCCTGCGCAACCTGGCCAGGCGGGGCTTTCGTATCTTCGGCCTGGACAACCAGGGCAAGGTGGTGCTGCGTCCCCGAGATCCGGGAGCCTTGCTGCCGCCCCGGGAGATACGGGGCCATATGGCCTCCTCGGCCTGGGGGGTGGTCAGCTTCCGCCAGCAAGGCGAGCCGGTGCTGGTGGCCTACGACCGGGTGCCCAGCGGCGAGCTGATCGTGGGGGTGAGCGCCACCCCCAGCCTGCCCCCGGGGCCGTTGGGCCTTCCGGTGTGGGCCGCCTCCATCCTCTTCGCGGCGGTGGTGGCCCTGCTGGCCGCCCTGGCCACCATCCTGTGGCTGCACTTTTCTCTGTCCCGCCCCCTCAGGCGTCTGACCGCCGAGGCCGAGCAGGCCGCGGCCGGCGAGCTGACCCCGCCCGATCCCCTGGAGCGGGGCGACGAACTGGGCCGCTTGTCCCTGGCCCTTAACCACCTCACCGAGTCGGCCCGGGACATGGTGGCCCGGGCCCGCGACGAGCAGGCCCGCTTTCTGCGCCTGTTCAACGACACCAAGGACGGGGTGTTCATCGCCGGGCCCGACGGCATCCTGAGCGACGTGAACCCCGCCCTCATGGAGATGTTCGGCTTTCGGGCCCGGGACCAGTTGGTGGGCGGCCAAAACACCCAGCCATTTTTCGCCCACCACGAGGAGCGCCAGCTCTATATCGACTCCTTGTGGGCCCAGGGCTATGTGCAGGACTTCCCGGCCACCATGCTGCGCAAGGACGGCTCTGAGTTCGAGGCGCTGATCACCTCCACCCGCACCAGCGAGGGCGAGGGGCGCTTTGGCATCCTGCGCGACGTGACCCAGATGCGGGCCGACCAGCTGGCCCTGGGTGAGAGCGAGGCCCGCTACCGCCGCCTGGTGGAGAACGCGCCGGACATCATCTACCGCTGGTCCATCACCGGGGGCCACTTCGATTACGTGAGCTCCGCGGTCAGGGATATCACCGGCTACGCCCCGGCCCGCCTGCTCAGCGGCGAGATGAACCTGGATAGTTTTTTGCACCCCGAGCACCGCTCCCGGGTGCGGGCCTATTGGAGGCGCCTGCTGCACAGCGCTCCGGGCGAGCTGTGCAAGGAGGAGTTCGCCATCATCACCGCCTCCGGCCAGACCCGCTGGCTCAGGGACAAGGCCATGGTGGTGCGCGACGAGGTGGGCCGTCCCCTTCTGATGGAGGGCATCGCCACCGACATCACCGAGCGCAAGCTCCTGGAGCAGGAGCAGAAGCGGGGCCGCCAGATGGTGGAGAGCACCCTGCAGGGGCTGCCCGCCGCGGTCATGGTCATCGACGACCAGCACCGGGTGGTGCACTGGAACCGGGCCATGGAGGGGCTCACCGGGGTGCCGGCCGAAAAGATGGTGGGCACCAACAATCAGTGGCAGCCTTTTTACCTGGAGCCCCAACCGGTGCTGGCCGATCTCATCCTGGACGCCGAGCCCGGCAAGATCATGCAGCGCTACGCCGGCCTGGACCTTAAGCGCTCCTCGCTGGCCGAGGGGGGGGTGGAAGGGGAGAGCTTCTTCGCCACCCTGGGGGCGGACGGCCGTCACCTGTACTTTTTGGCGGCGCCCATCCGCGACGCGGCGGGCAAGATCACCCACGCGGTGGAGACCCTGGTGGATTTGTCGGACAAGGTGCGCCTGGAGCGGGAACTCAGGCGCCTGTCGGTGACCGACAGCCTCACCGGGCTCTACAACCAGCGTTTTTTCTACGCCACCCTGCGCCGGGAGATAGAGGCCGCGGCCCGCTATGGCCAGCCCTTGTCCCTGCTCATGGCCGACATCGACTTCTTCAAGGCCTACAACGACCGTTTCGGCCATCTGGCCGGGGACAAGGCCCTGCGCCAGTTCGCCGAAACCCTGGGCTCCTGCGTGCGGGCCATGGACCTGTGTTGCCGCTACGGCGGGGAGGAGTTCGCGGTGTTGTTGCCCCACGCCACCATGAACGAGGCCCTTATGGTGGCCGAGCGGGTGCGCTCCGGGGTGTCCCAGACCCCCTTCGCGCCCGAGGACAGCGGCCTGGAGGTGCAGCTCACGGTCAGCCTGGGGGCGGCCACCCTGGGGCCGGGGGAGCAGGAGGAGGATCTGGTGCGGCGGGCGGACGGGGCGCTCTACGCCGCCAAGCAGGCGGGCCGCGACAGCGTGGCGGCCGAGCTGCGCCAGGGCGGAGTGCGGGTCATGGCCCGGGGGGCGGCCGATCTTTCCGGCCGCGGGGATGCTAGCGCATGAGCAGCTTCAGGGTCACCTGACCCGGCGCGCCGGTGAGGATGAGCTTGGCGCTCTTTTCATCCGGGCCCAGGAAGGGCTGGCCTTTCTTGTCCTTGACCGGGAACTTCACCAGATACAAACGGCTCCACTTGCCCCAGAAGGGGTAGATGGCCTCGTTGATGGCGGTGCGGCGCTTGATGCGGCGCACGTCCACCGGCTGCAGCCGCTGGCCCTTCTTGTTGACCAGGTACACCCGCCAGTTGGCCTGGTTGCTCTCCAAATTGTTCCATTTGGTGTCCGGGGTGTAGGCGCTGGCCAGCACGGTGTTGTACTTGGCATACTCGGCCTTCTGGTCGGCCATGTCCTTGGCCTTCTGCTCCGGGGTCCAGGCGAAGGCCTCGGCCCGCCGGTTCACCCAGGCCTGGCGCACTTCCCAGTTGGCGGGCAGCACGTCCAGCAGCAGCTCGGTGGCCGGGCCTCTGTGGATGGAGCCTTCCTGCACATACTTTTTGACCACCGCCTGGAAGGCGGCGTCCGCCGGCTTGGGACGGGGGTCGAACTCGTGGTAGGCCTCCTGCACGGAGGAGCAGGCCGCTGCCAGGGACAGGGCCAGGATCAGGATCACCGCCAACCTGCGCGCCGCAAACATGAAAGTCGTCTCCTTGGCCGGCCAGGGGCCCGGCGGGCGCGGCCCGCCTAGGACTGGCCCAGAATCTTGTCGAATATGTAGTCCACCTGCTCCAGATGGCCCGAGGGGTCGAACAGCTTGTCCAGCACCTTGGCGCTCTCATCGCCCAGGGCGGCGGTCACCTCGGAGTCGTTCTCCAGGCGCTCGCGGAAGGAGCCCCCTTCGGCCCAGGTGGCCATGGCGTGCTTTTGCACCAGGCGGTAGGCGTCCTCCCGGCTTATGCCGCTCTCGGCCAGGGCGATGAGCACCTGCTGGGAGTGGATCAGGCCGCCGGTTAGGTTCAGGTTCCGCTCCATGCGCTCCGGATACACCGTGAGCCGCTCCACGATGCTCGCCAAGCGGTGCAGGCTGTAGTGGGCCAAAATGTCGGCGTCCGGCCCGATGGTGCGCTCCACGCTGGAGTGGCTGATGTCGCGCTCGTGCCACAGGGCCATGTCTTCCAGCGCGGCCAGGGCATAGCCCCTGAGAAGGCGCACCTGGCCGGAAAGGTTCTCGCTGCCCACCGGGTTGCGCTTGTGGGGCATGGCGCTGGAGCCCTTCTGGCCCTTGGCGAATGCCTCCTCGGCCTCCAACACCTCGGTGCGCTGCATGTGGCGGATCTCCACGGCCAGGCGCTCGATGGTGCCGCCGATGATGGCCAGGGTGCAGAAGTACTCGGCCAGACCGTCGCGGGCCACCACCTGGGTGGAGGCCACCGCCGGGATCAGCCCCAGCTCGGCCATGACCATCTGCTCCACCTGGGGAGTCACGTTGGCATAGGTGCCCACCGCGCCGGAGATCTTGCCCCGGGCCGCGGCCGCGATGGCCCGCTGAAGGCGCTCGCGGTCCCGGGCGAACTCGGCATAGAAGCCCACCAGCTTCAGCCCGAAGGTCACCGGCTCGGCGTGGATGCCGTGGGAGCGGCCCATCTGCAGGGTGAGCTTGTGCTCCAGGGCCCGGGTCTTCAGCGCGGCCAAGAGGCGGTCCAGGGCGGCCAGGATCAGCTCGCCCGATTGTTTAATAAGCAGGGCGTAGGCCGTGTCCAGCACGTCGCTGGAGGTGAGCCCCAGGTGGACATAGCGGCTGGAGGGGCCCACGTGCTCGGCCACGTTGGTCAAAAAGGCGATGACGTCGTGGCGGGTCTCGGCCTCGATCTCCTCCACCCGCGCCACCTCGAAGGCGGCCTTGGACTCTATCTCGGCCAGGGCCTGGTCCGGGATGCGGCCCAGCTGGTTCCAGGCCCGGCAGGCGGCCAGTTCCACGGCCAGCCATTGGGCGTAGCGGTTCTCGTCGGTCCAGATGGCGCCCATCTCGGGCAGGGTGTAACGCGCGATCATCTTGAGTCTTTGTCTCCGGTGTAGGGGGCCTTGTCGGCCCAAGTTCATCTTAGGGCCATAAGCCCCGCCAGTCAATCATGGCCGGCCCGGCTTGCGCCTCGGGCCCGGGTGCCTTAGCATTGTATACAAACCTTGGCGGGAGACCACCTTGCAGGCCAACATACCATCCAACGCGCCTTTGCTCATCCTGGCCCTGGCCTGGCTCCTGTGGTGCGGGGTGCACAGCCTGCTGCTGGCCGATTTTTTGCGTCCCCGCCTGCAACAAGCCCTGCGCCTGAGCACCGCCCAGTACCGTTTGGCCTACTCGGGCTTCTCCCTGCTCACCATCTTCCCCCTGATGATGTACAGCCGCGCCCTGGGGGCCTTCATCCCCCTTTTCTGGGCCTGGCCCTGGCTCTTGTTGCAAATGGCGGCTTGGGCCGCGGCCCTGGGCCTGCTGTTGTGGTCTTCCCATGATTTTTCGAGCGGCGGCTTCGACCTGCTGGGCCTGGGCGCGGCCTTCCACCACCGGGACGGCCAGCACCACCTGGTGACCAGCGGGGCCTATGCCCACATGCGCCATCCCATGCACCTGGCCGCCCTGCTGGTGGTGTGGCTCAGGCCCCTCACCGGCCCGGCCGACTGGCTGGTTTCGCTCATGCTCACCGTTTACATCGCCCTGGGCACCTGGCACGAGGAGTCCCGCCTGCGCAAGCAGTTCGGCGGCCAGTACCGCGCCTATGCCGCCCGGGTGCATCTGATCCCCACTTTCAAGTAGAGGCACCATGTCCGACCCCTATGTTCACGGCTACACCGAGCGCGAGGCTCGGCGTTTGGGCGACCAGGCCGGCACCCTGGCCGAGTTGCTGCACCACGACACCTGCTACGGCCCCGGCGAAACCGTGCTGGAGGCCGGCTGCGGAGTGGGCTCCCAGACCCGGTTCCTGGTGGAAAACAGCCCCGAGGCCTCCTTCACCTGCCTGGACATCTCGCCCGAATCCCTGGAGGCGGCGCGGGCCCAGGCCCAAGGCCAAGGCTGGCAAAACCTGACCTTTGCGCAGGGCGACCTATACCACCCGCCTTTTGAGCCGGCCAGCTTCGACCACCTGTTCGTGTGCTTCGTGCTGGAGCACCTCACCCGGCCCCTGGAGGCCCTCCGGGGCCTGACCAAGCTGGTCAAGCCCGGGGGCACGGTCACCGTGATCGAGGGCGACCACGGCTCCTGCTACTTCCACCCGGAGCAGCCCGAGGCAAGGCGCGCCTGGCAATGCCTCATCGACTGCCAGGCCGCCCTGGGCGGCGACTCGCTCATCGGCCGGCGGGTCTATCCCCTCATGGCCGAGGCCGGCATCGAGGATCTGGCGGTGGGCCCCCGCGCGGTGTACTGCGACGCCTCGCGCCCCTCCTGGGTGGAGGGCTTCGTGCGCCTGACCATCATCCCCATGGTGCGGGGGGTCAGGGAGCAGGCCCTGGCCGAGGGCATGATGAGCCCCGACGAGTGGGAGCGCGGAATCGCCCAGCTCCACGACACCGCCGCCTCGGGCGGCACCTTCCTCTACACCTTTTTCAAGGGTCAGGGCAGGGTGGCCGGGGGTTGAATGACCGCTTGCCTTGGACGCCCCCGCGGCTATAATTAGCCTAATGTCCTGCTGTTGGCCGGAAGATGGCCCCGGCTCGAAGTTTTCTGTTGCAAGGTGCCGCCATGATCATCGTTAGGCTGCTTCTCACTCTCGGAATCCTCCTGGCCCCCCTGAGCGCCTCGGCCGACACCATGGCCTTTTTCTCCTTCGGGGTTTCGGGCCAGGACTACGGCACCGGCTACATCTCCCACAAGGGCAACTACGTGCACAACGGCTCCATGGTCAACACCGCCAGCCTGGCCAAGGACGGGGTGGTGGGGCGCATGGCCGGGTTCTCGGACTTCAGCATTTACGACGCCATCGGCACCAGCATCCAGGCGGGCAACAGCTACGACGTGCTGGAGGACTTCTCCTTCCTGTACTTCGACGACCTGCGCTTGTACAACATCCTGCCCGACGACCCATATTTCGACTACCGCCGCAACATCGGCTACAGCGCGCCGCTCACCCTGAGCAGCATCAGCTTCAGCGGGGACGGCAAGAACATGACCTTGTCGGGCTCCCTGGCCAATTGGATCACCAGCTCCGACGCCTTTGACTCCGAGGTGATGAACCTCATCACCAGCAACGACCCGGCCGAGTTCACCCTGGTGATAGCGGCCGACACCTCCATCGTGGATTTCCTCAACTCCAAAAAGGGCGGCAAGCTCTCCACCTGGGTGGAGTCGGGCACGGTCAGCGTGGGCGGCGGAGCGTCCACCCCCGAACCGTCCACCCTTTTGCTGGTGGGCTCGCTCATGCCCCTGGGCTGGGCCCTGCGCCGCCGCCTGGGCCTCTGAGCCGGGCCGGTTTCCCTCTCCGGGCGGCCTTCCCGGCTGCCCGCAAAACTTGCGCCAGGGCCCCCCAACCACTAATATTGAGTTCGTAGGCTTAATTTAATAATCCCATTTCAATTTCATGAAGCGGGGGTTGCCCGCGGGCGAGGTGCGCAATGAAAATCAAGCGGCTGGCGCATATCGGGGTGGCGGTCAAGGATTTGGACGATGTGGCCAAGGTTTACACCGACATGCTGCCCCTGGAGATGACCTCCACCGATATGGTGGGCGAGCTCCAGACCGGCTTCATCCCCGTGGGCGAGACCAACGTGGAGCTGGTGATGAGCACCACTCCCGACGGCATCATGAGCAAATACGTGGAAAAACGCGGCGAGGGCATCCACCACCTGGCCTTTGAGGTGGAAGACATCGACCAGGCGGTGGCCGAGCTCAAGGACAAGGGCGTGCCCTTGACCAGCGACGAGGCCAAGCCCGGCGCCCATGGCAGCAAGGTGGTGTTTTTGCACCCCAAAGCCACCCACGGCGTTTTGATAGAGCTGGTGGAGTACCCCGAGGGCCACTAGACCCCAAACAACAGCGGAGAGCAGTTAATGTGGGAATACACCGACAAGGTTAAGAAGTACTTCACCGAGCCGGTCAACGTGGGCGAGGTGGAAAACCCCGACGGGGTGGGCGAGGTGGGCTCCTTGGCCTGCGGTGACGCGCTCAAGCTCACCTTCAAGCTGGGCGAGGACGGCAAGATCGCCGACGCCAAGTTCCAGACCTTCGGCTGTGCCAGCGCCATCGCCTCTTCCAGCGCCCTGACCGAGCTGGTCAAGGGCATGACCCTGGAGGAGGCCGAGAAGCTGACCAACAAGGACATCGCCGACTTCCTGGGCGGCCTGCCCAAGGAAAAGATGCACTGCTCGGTCATGGGCGAGGAAGCCCTGCAAGCGGCCATCCGCAACTACCGGGGCCTGGAGCCCCTGCCCCAGGCCGAGGGCGAGGTGGTCTGTCAGTGCTTCGGGGTCACCGATCAGGAGATCGAAAAGGTAGCCCGCACCAACGATCTGCACTCCGTCGAGGAGATCACCAACTACACCAAGGCCGGCGGCGGCTGCGGCGAGTGCGTCGACAAGATCCAGGCCATCCTGGACCGGGTGTGGGAGACCACGCCCAAGCCGGTGGAGGTCACCCCGCCGGCGGCCAAGAAAAAGCCCCTGACCAACATCCAGAAGATGAAGCTCATCGAGGAGACCCTGGAGCGCGAGGTGCGCCCGGCCCTCAAGGCCGACGGCGGCGACATCGAGCTCATCGACATCGACGGCGACAACGTGCTGGTCAGCCTGCGGGGGCGCTGCTCCTCCTGCGCGGCCAGCGCGGCCACCCTGGGGCAGTTCGTGCAAAGCAAGCTCCGCGAGTTCGTCAGCGACGACCTCAAGGTGCAGGAGGTGAAGCCGTGAGCGGCGAACGCGTAATCTACATGGACAACAACGCCACCAGCCAGGTGGCGCCCGAGGTGGTGGCGGCCATGCTGCCCTTTTTCGCCGAGAGATACGGCAACCCCAGCTCCATGCACAACTTCGGGGGCCAGGTGGCGGCCAAGGTGGACGCGGCCCGCGCCCAGGTGGCCGAGTTGCTGGGGGCCTCGCCCGAGGAGATCGTGTTCACCTCCTGCGGCACCGAGAGCGACAACACCGCCATCAGCAGCGCCCTGGCCAGCCAGCCGGGCAAGCGCCACATCGTCACCACCCGGGTGGAGCACCCCGCGGTGCTCAACACCTGCCAGAGCCTGGCCACCCAGGGCTATGACGTGACCTTCCTCAAGGTGGACCGCCAGGGCAACCTGGATTTGGAGGCGCTGGCCGAGGCCATCCGCGAGGACACCGCCCTGGTCAGCGTGATGTGGGCCAACAACGAGACCGGGGTTGTCTTCCCGGCCGAGGAGATCGCCGAGATCTGCGCGGCCAAGGGAGTGCTGTTCCACACCGACGCGGTGCAGGCGGTGGGCAAGGTGCCCATGAACCTGAGCAACACCGCCATCAGCATGCTGGCCCTGAGCGGCCACAAGCTGCACGCCCCCAAGGGCATCGGGGTGCTCTATGTCCGCAAGGGCACCCCCTTCGTGCCCTTCATGAAGGGCGGGCACCAGGAGCACGGCCGCCGGGCGGGCACCGAGAACGTGCCCTACATCATCGGCATGGGCGCGGCCGCCCAGTTGGCCGCCCAGTACCTGGAAGAAGAGAACACCCGGGTGCGGGCCCTGCGCGACCGTTTGGAGGCGGGCCTGTTGGAGGTCGAGGCCACCATGGTCAACGGTGACCTGGAACGCCGCCTGCCCAACACCAGCTCGGTCTCTTTTGAGTACGTGGAGGGCGAATCCATCCTGTTGCACCTGTCCTCCCAGGGCATCTGCGCCTCTTCGGGCAGCGCCTGCACCTCGGGCTCCCTGGAGCCCAGCCACGTGCTCAGGGCCATGGGCGTGCCCTTTACCGCGGCCCACGGCTCCATCCGCTTCTCTTTGAGCATCTACAATACCGATGAGGACGTGGATCACGTGCTGGAGCACATGCCCGGCATCATCGAGCAGCTCCGGACCATGAGCCCCTTCTGGTCCAAGTACCAGCAGACCAAATGCGCCACCCCGGGGTATGTGGAGCCGTAAACACCTTTCTTGTGAGCGACCTCAGCGAAACACAGCTTGCCATCTCCACGGTCTGGGCCAAGGCCCGGGCCGGGGAGGCGGCCAAGTACGGCCACGGGGCCGAGGCCAAGGCGGTCCTGGCCGCCATGGACCAGATCGGCCTGAGCCGCATCGAGCTGGAATACCGCCTGCCCGGGCCGGTGGTCGAGCTTCTGCTGCCCGAGTTCGCCGCCCGGGGTTGGCAAGTGATCAGCCTGCACAACTTCGTGCCCCTGCCGGCGGGGGTTCCCCGCGAAAAGGCATCGGGCGACCTGTTCAGCCTGGCCTCCTTGGACCGCGAGGAGCGCCGGCTGGCCGTCACCCACACCGAGCGCACCATGGAGCTGGCCAGCGACCTGGAGGCCACCGGCGTGGTGCTGCACCTGGGCGAGGTGGACGAGGCCCGCGACAAGGGCATCACCGCCGCGGCGGCCAAGGCCGGGGGCATGACCCCCGAGATGGCCGATCACCTGGAGCTCAGGGCGGCCGTTGCCCCGCGCCACCTGGACGCGGTGAGCTTTTCCCTGGAGCGCCTGGCCCCCCGGGCCGAGGCCCTGGGGGTGCGCCTGGGCCTGGAGAACCGCTTCCACGCCTTCCAGGTGCCCAGCTTCGAGGAGACCGGCATTTTGCTGGAGCGCTTCAGCGGCGCGCCCATTGGCCTGTGGTACGACTGCGGCCACGCCTGGGTGCAGGAGCTGGCCGGCCTGGAACCGGCCTCCCGTTGGCTGGAGAGCTACGGCTCCACCCTGGTGGGTTGCCACCTGCACGACGCCAAGGGGCACCAGGACCACCAGGCCCCGGGCCAGGGGGAGATGGACTGGCCCGCCCTGACCAGGGCCCTGGCCGGCTCGCCCTGCAAGGTGTTGGAGGTGGCGCCCCAGGACGACCCCGGCCCCCTGAAGGAGGGCGCGGCCCTGCTGGCCGAAATGTTCGCGCGGGACAAAAATCAGCAAGAGCAAAGGGGGGCGGCATGAAGACCGCGGTGGTGGTGGTGGACATGGTCAAGGACAACCTGGAGTCCTCAAAGCACGGGGGCGTGGCCACCCAGGGCAAGGCCATCGTGCCCGCGGTGAACCGCCTCACCGCCGGGGCGCGGGAGAGGGGCTGGCCGGTGTTCTTTGCCACGGACAGCTTTCTGCCCGGCGATCCCCTGTTCCGGGGACGTATGAAGGACCACAGCCTCAGGGGCACCGAGGGGGCCGAGGTCAGCGCCCTGCTGGACCAGGGCCCGGACGACGTGTGGCTGCCCAAGCGCCGCATGAGCGCCTTTTTCAAGACCGATTTGGACCAGACCTTGCGCCTGTGGCAGGTGGAGCGGGTGGCCGCCTGCGGCTTGATGACCCCCTACTGCGTGCTCACCACCGCCCTGGACGCCATCTGCCACGACTTTTACGCGGTGATGGTGGACGACGCCACCACCGCGGTGAGCGACCAGGCCCACCAGAGCTGCCTGGACCTCTACCGCAAAAGCCCGCTCCGGCCCCTGCTCACCGTGCAGACCGTGGACGAGCTGCTGGCGGGCTGATCTTGATGTTCTCCGACCTGCAAGCCATCAGCCAGCGCCCCGCGCCCTGGGAGCGCTACACCGCCGAGCTGCTCTGGGCCGACCCCTGGATCTCGGGCCAGATGCTGGCCTTTCACCTGGACCCGGCGCATGACCTCTCCTCGCGGGGCGGCGACTTCATCCCCCGGGCCACGGCCTGGATGACCGAGCGCTTTTGCCTGGGGCCGGGCAAGGCGGTGGGGGACTTCGGCTGCGGGCCGGGGCTCTATGCCCAGGGCCTGGCCGCCAGCGGGGCCTCGGTCACGGGCATCGACTTCTCGCCGCGCTCCATCGCCCACGCCAGGGAGCAGGCCGGCGGCCTGGGCCTGGACATCGACTATTGCTGCTCGAACTACCTGGAGTTCCAGGCCGGGGACGGCTTTGACCTGATCCTGCTGATCTACGGCGACTACTGCGCCCTGAGCCCGGCCCAGCGGGCCGAGCTGCTGGTCAAGTTTTACCAGGCCCTCAAGCCGGGCGGCGCGCTGCTCATGGACGTGTTCTCCACCCGGCGCTTTGCCGGCCTGGCCGAGGCGGCGTCATACCAGGCCTTTCCCGAGGGCGGCTTCTGGGCCCAGGGGCCGCACTACCTGTTCAGCAACACCTTCCTGTATGCCGACCAAAGCCTGTCCCTGGACAAATACCTCGTGGTGGAGCCCGAGAGGCAACGCGAGGTTTACAATTGGCTAAAGCACTTCGATCCTTCGGGCCTCGCCTCCGAACTGGCCGCCTCCGGCCTGGCCGTGGAGCAGACCCTGGGCAGCGTGGCCGGCGATCCCTATGATCCCGCGTCAGACGAGTTCGCGGTGATCGCCCAGGCCGCCTGATCCTCTCCACCCCATGGGCGCAAAAAAGCCCCCGCCCGGGTGGGCGGAGGCTTTAAGGCCTTGCGTTCAGGCCGCGGCTACTTGTTGTAGTCGTACCAGCCGGCGCCGCTCTTGCGGCCCAGACGGCCCGCGCGGATCTGGTTCTTCATGTTGGTGGGCACTTCCCACTTCAGCTCCTTGTTCAGCTCCTGGGCGAAGTAGTCGGCCACGAACTTGCAGATGTCCACGCCGGTGAAGTCCATCAGCTCGAAGGGGCCCATGGGGTAGTTCAGGCCCAGCTTGACCGCCTTGTCGATGTCCTCCTTGGAGGCCACGCCCTCTTGCAGCATGCGGGCCGCCTCCACCATGTGGGGGATCATCAGCCGGTTGACGATGAAGCCCGGGCTGTCCACCATCACCTCCACCGTCTCCTTGCCCATCTTCTGGGCCAGCTCGGTGGTCACGGCCACGGTCTGGTCGTTGGTGGCCTGGCCCCGGATGATCTCGCACAGGCGCATGATCTGGGCGGGGTTGAAGAAGTGCATGCCCACCACCTGGTCCGGGCGCTTGGTGGCCGCGGCGATCAGGGTGATGCTCATGGAGCTGGTGTTGGTGGCCAGGATCACCTCGGGACGGCAAACCTCGTCCAGCTCGCCGTACACGCTCTTTTTCAGGTCCAGGTCCTCGATCACCGCCTCGATGATGAAGTCGGCCGCGGCCAACTCGCCCATGTCGGTGGTGCCCTTGATGCGGCCCAAAACCTCGGCCTTGGCCTCGGGGGTCACCTTGCCGCGCTCCACGCCCTTGGACAGGAACTTGTCGATGGCGCCCAAACCGCGCTCCACGAACTCGTCCTTGATGTCGCGCATAATAACCGAAGCCCCGGTCTGAGCGGCCAACTGGGCGATGCCGTTGCCCATGGTGCCGGCGCCCACCACGCCGATAGTCTTGATTTCGCTCATTAATCCCTCCTCATCACAAAATGGTCTCGGCGGTACCCGCCTTTGATCGCGGCGCGCCCCGGGGGCCCTCCTGCGGCTGGCGGTTCCGGAAGGGCGCAGCTAGTCCTTGGATTCGCGGTATATCTTAGCGAATTCGACGTGAATGTCTAGAAATGCTTCAAGCACCCGGGGATCGAACCAGTGGGGGCGCAGGCGATGGTCGCCCTCGCGGATCACCTTCACCGACTCCTCGTGGCTGTAGGGCAGCTTGTAATGGCGGGTGCTGCGCAGGGCGTCGTACACGTCGGCCATCATGCTGATGCGCCCCGACAGGGGAATCTCCTCGCCGGCCAGCCCCTGGGGATAACCGCTGCCGTCCCAGTGCTCGTGGTGGTTCAGGGCCACCTCCCTGGCCATGGCCAGGCGGGGGTGGTCCCCCAGGATGCGCGCCCCGTAGAGGGTGTGCTTTTTGACCTCTTCCCACTCGCCCTGGGTGAGGGGGCCCGGCTTGCGCAGCACGTCCGGGTGCACGTGCAGCTTGCCCACGTCGTGCATCTGGGCGGCGTAGCCCAGCTCGGTGACCCAGGTCTCCTCGCGGCCCAGGGCCCGGCCCAGGGCCTCGGCGTAGCGCTTGACCCTTACGATGTGATTGGCCGTGTCCTCGTCGTGCGACTCGGCCGCCCGGGCCAGGGACTCGATGGTGTAGAAAAAGGCCCGCTCCACCTCGCGCATCTGGCCGCTGATGGTCTTCATGAAAACATGGATGGTGGCCACCATGGCCGAAAGCACCTGGGCCTCGTAGTCGCTCACCGCCTTGTTGCAGTCAATGGCCAACACCGCCACCGAGCCCGACTGGTAGGCCACCATGTTGTCCCGGGGCGGGGGCTCGTTCAGCCGCTCCCACAGGCCGGCCCCGGCCACCCGGCGGTGGCACTCGTCGTCGCGGTTGCAAAAAATGCTGGCCTGGCCCTGGAACATCGGCTCCACGGCCTCGTCGGGCAAGGAGGAGCCCAACTGCTGGTTGAGGATGATTTGCTCGCTGCGCTGGTAGCGCCAGGCCTCCCAGGCGCCGTCCTGGCCCTTGCTGAGCAGGATCACCCGCTCGGCCCGGTTGGTGGTGTTGGTCCCCGGACCCAGAAGAAACTCCATGAGCCCGCCCAGGCTTTGCTGGGGGTCGAAGCCGCGGGGGTCGAAACGCCGGAGCAGGGCGTTGGTGTAGGAGGCGATGTCGGCCATGGAGCGGTAGGCCCCCTCCAGCTCGTCGCCCAGCTCCTTTACCCTGAGCAGGGCCCGGGAGCGGGTCATGAGCTCCGAGGAGTTCACCGGCTTGGTCAAAAAGTCGTCGGCCCCCACGTCCAGGCCCTGGATCTTGTGATCCAGGTCGCCCAGACCGGTGACCATGATCACCGGGATGCGGCGGGTGGCGTCGTGCTGCTTGAGCTCACGGCAGATGTCATACCCGGTCAGGCCGGGCATCATCACGTCCAGGAGCACCAGGTCGGGCAGCTCGTGCCGGGCCATGTCCAGGGCCCGCCGGCTGTCGTCGGAGGTGAGCACCTCGGCCCCGTGGGCAGTGTAAAGATCTCCCAGAGCCTGGAGTATCTCCGGCTCATCGTCCACTATAAGGACGCGGCTATTCTGCATAATTCTCCACCCCGCCGCGCGGACCAACGGCGTGAAGTATTTGGAAGCCCTTTCCTAGCCATTCTAGGTGAGGCCGGAACCTCAGTCAAAATATTAATGAGCTTATTTTACCTTTATTTGTGTATGTTTGCCTAGTCGTTGGCCGCGTTGACAGTCAAGGGGGGGTTTGTTAAGTTTTTGGTGTCTTGGAGCCCTGAAAGGAGCTTAATCAGATGAATGCGCGCCGTGTTGCCCTTTGGGTTCTTTTGGCCTGCCTGGTCGCCGCTCCCGTAGCGGCCCAGGAGGTGTTCTACGTCACCGACCAGCTGCGCATTACGGTGCGCTCGGGTCCCAGCCTGACCAACAAGGTGGTGGCCATGGCCGCCACCGGCGAGCAGCTCACCCTGCTGGGCCAGGAAACCGACGGTTGGGCCCTGGTGCGCCTGCCCGGAGGCAAGGAGGGCTGGGTGCTCACCCGCTTCATGACCAAGGAGCGGCCCGCCCGTTTGCGCCTGGCCGAGCTGGACCCGGCCAACAAGGACATGGCCCACAGCCTGGAGCAGCTGCACAGCGACAACCGGCGCCTGGAGGGCGAGCTCAGCGGCACCGAGAGCAAGCTGGCCGACCTCACCGCCCGCTACGACAAGCTACAGGCCGACGCGGCCGACGTGTTGGCCCTGAAAAAGCGCCACCAAAAGCTCAAGGCCCAATACGAACAGCAGAACAAGGAGCTCAAGGAGCTGGTGGTGGAGAACAAGTCCATGAAGTTCTCCTCCAACCTCAAGTGGTTCCTGGCCGGGGCCGGCGTGCTGGTGGTGGGATGGCTCATGGGCCTGGCCCTGCACCGGCGCAAGAAGCGCTGGAATCCCTCGATTTATTAAAATCATGGCCCGCTGGCTCCTGGCGGCGGCCCTGACCCTGGTCCTGGCCGTGGCCGCCGGGGCCGGGCCCCCCGCGCCCCGCTCCCTGACCGTGCTAAGCGACACGCCTCTCAGCGGCCCGTCCGGCACCTCCGCCGGCCGGGCCGCGGCTTTCAGCGCCTGGGACGTCCTGGGCCAGGGGCCGGGCTATTACCTGGCCGCCCGCTTCGGCCCCACCGGCGAGCCCCTGGCCGGCCGCCTGCTGGAGCGCCGGGAGCGCCGGGGGGGAGATATGTGGCTCTTCGCGCCCCAGGGGCGTCCCGGACCCTGGTGGGTGCCTGCCGCGGCCCTGCTCACTCCGGCCGAGCCGGCCCCCGGCCAGGCGGCCACGGTGGGGGTCTTGGCCCTGGGCCGGGCGCCCCGGTCGGCGGCGGTGCTCCTGCCCGGACCGGCCTCGCGTCACGCCCAGCGGCTGGCCCGTCTGAGCAAAGCCAACCTGCCTCCGGAGACCAAGGCCCGCCTTGCCGCGGGGCGCATCCAAAAAGGCGACGGCTTCTGGAAGGTGGAAATGGCCTGGGGACGGCCTCAGCGCTCCTTCATGGTCAACTATCTTTCCGACGAGCAACACTATGTGTACCTGCTTCCCAGCGGGCCGGTGTTGCTGCGCTTCCAGGGCGGCCGCCTCACCAAGACGCCGCCCCAGATGGTTCCCGCCCCGGCCAAAGTTGCAAACCCCCCGACTCAACGATAGAATTCCCTCAACTTTCCCGGCTGGCAACCACACAAAAGAGGAAGCGTTTTAGTGCCGGTAGAGTCCTTTTCCCCAGATCTGTACCGCAAGAACCTGGACGTTCTGGCCATGGTGTCGCCCGAGGTGGCCGCTTGGCTGGAACGTAGCGGGGTGGGACCGCTGGCCCCTCCCCCGGCCGGGGCGGTGGACCAGGACGCGGCGGGCCTCAGCGGGCTCAAGCCCCGGGCCGGGGGTATCACCCTGGTGGTGGGCGGGGGCCTGCTGGACGAGGTGGCCCTGCTCCTGGAGCGCATGCCCGCCGGGCACCAGGTGTTTTGCCTGCAGCCCCGGGCCGAGGTGCTGGCCGCGGCCCTGGGCCGTCACGATTTGGGGATGCCTCTGAGTCAGGAGGAGCTGGTGCTGCTGGCTCCCTCCGAGGCGGCCCTGGAGGAGGCCCTGAGCCGCAATCCCCAGCTCAGCCTCACCGGCCAGATGGAGATGGTGCATCTACACGGCGGCTCGGACCCCGAGGCGGCCGCCGCCCGGGCCCGGCTCTACCGGGTGCTGGGCCATGCCCTCCGGGCCCGCGACCTGGCCTTGGACTGGGAAATGCAGTCCGGGGCCAATCTGGTGGCCAACCTGATTCACGCGGTGTTCTCCGGCGCGGCCACCGGCCTGCCCGCCTGCATGCCCGGCCGCCCGGCGGTGCTGGCCCTGGACGGCCCCTCCCTGGAGCCCGCCCTGGAGAAACTGGCCGGCAATCTGGGCGGCGCGGTGTTCTTTTGCAGCGACCGGGCCCTGCCCCGGGTGGCCCGCGCGGGCATCGAGCCCAGCGGGGTGGGCCTGGCCGGTCCGGCCCTGGGCCCCCTGTTCGCCTTCAGCCATCCGGTGTTGGAGCGCACCCCCCTCATAGCCGAGGAGGTGGCCCACGCCCCCACCATCCGGGCCCACCCAGGCCCGGTTTTTCTGTGCCTGGGCCCCCGGGGCACCGCCCTGGGCCCCCTGGCCCCCCTGGCCGAGCACCTCACCCCCCAGCAACACACCCTGGGCCGCCTGGCCGAGCTGGCCCTGGTCATCGGCTGCGACCCCCTGATCCTGGTGGGGGCGGACATGGTGGACCCCCAGGGCGAGCTGATCATGCCCGACATGAACGGCGGCACCGCCCGGGCCACCCTCTATCAAGCGGCCGGGGCCTGCGCCCTGGGCCGGGTCTTGGCCCGGCTGGGGGTCAGCGCCCTGAACACCAGCCCCAAGGGGCTGGGCCTGCCGGGCACCCGCTTCGTGGACCTGGACAGCCTGCTGCCGGTGATAGGCGGGCCGGGCCAGCCGCTCAAGGTGCCTTTGTTGCACCAGGAGCGCTGGCTGGAGGCCGACGCCCTGGACGAGTACGCCCTGGGCCTCAACCGGGCCTCCACCGCGGCCACCCGGCTGTGGCAGCGGGCGGCCGCCCCCCTGGCCGACTACCAGGAGCTCTGCTCCGTGCGGGCCTCGGACTGGCTCTACGCCTCGGAGGCCCTGTTCCTGGCCTTGGCCGAGCAGGCCGCGGCCGACGCCATGCTGGCCGCCTTCCTGGACGGCTGCCTGGTCCGCTCCTTCCGGCGGCGGCACCATCTGGTGTGCCGTTCCCGGGCCCAACAGATATGCATCGACGATTGCTGCGACCAGCTTCGCCTCTGCCTGGCCGAGCTGGAAGGCCGCGCCGGCGAACTGGCCGCCGGCCTTCGGCGCACAGCCACTGAAATGACTGAGCTGGCCCAGGCCCGCCGCGAGGGCGACGAACAATTCCTGGACCGCTTTGCCAAATCCACGGGGCACGCCCAGGCATCATTGACATGAGTGAATTTTTCAATCCGCTGCTTTGGCCGGCCCTGGTCAAAGTCTTGGTCGTATTTGCCCTTGTGGTGTCCGCCAGCCGCTTCAAAATCAATCTGGGCGTCTGCCTGGCCTCCGGCGGGCTGCTCCTGGGCCTGTGGATGGGCCTGGGTCCGGTTGCCACCGTGACCAACGCGGCCAAGGCGGTCACCTCGCCGGTGAGCCTGCGCCTGGCCCTGGCCGTGGCCTTCATGCTGGTGCTGAGCCACCTGATGAAGGAGTCGGGCCAGTTGGAGCGCATCGTGGCCAGCTTCGGCAAGCTGGTCAGCTCCCCCCGGGCCACGGCGGCGGTGATGCCGGCCATCATCGGCCTGCTGCCCATGCCCGGCGGGGCCCTGTTCTCCGCCCCCATGGTGGAGGCCACCTGCCCGGCCCCGGAGGACGGCCCGGCCAGGGTGCGGGCCGCGCTGCTGACCACGGTGAACTACTGGTTCCGCCACCACGGCGAGTACTGGTGGCCCATGTACCCCGGCTTCATCCTGGCGGTGAGCCTGCTGGGGGTGAACACCCTCGCCTTCATGCTGGTAATGATGCCCATGGCCATGGTGCACTTGGCCTCGGGGGTGTGGTTCCTGCTGCGCCGCCTGCCCAAGCCGGCCAAGGAGGACCATCGGGTGGTGGGCTCGGTTACCGAGTTCCTGGTAGAGTGCGCCCCCATCCTGGTGATGATAACCGTGGTGGTGCTCATCACCGCCCTGGAGGGCCTCTGGAGCTCGGACGGCCCGCCCTGGCCCGAGGGCGCGCCCCTGATCTGCGGCCTCACCGGCGCGCTCATCGCCGCGGCGGTGGCCAACCGCACCCCGTTGTTGAAGGTGCTGGCCATGTTCGGCCGCCGCGAGGTGCTCGGCCTGTTGGGCCTGGTGGTGGGCATCATGGTCTTCCAGGGGCTCATGAAAAGCTCGGGAGCGGTGGCCTCCATCCAGGTGGAGCTCAAGCACTACGGCATCCCGGCCCTGGCCATGGTGGCGTTGCTGCCGTTCATCTCCGGCCTGGTCACCGGCATCGCGGTGGGCTACGTGGCCGCCAGCCTGCCGGTGGTGGTGCCCCTGATCAGCCATATGACCGGCATGGAATATCTGGCCCACGGCATGCTGGCCTTCACCGCCGGCTTCTTCGGCATGATGCTCTCGCCGCTGCACCTTTGCTTCCTGCTCTCGCGGGACTACTTCAAATGCACCCTCACCGCCTGCTACCCTTATCTCTACGGGCCGATGGCGGTGACCGCGGCGGCCACGGCGGGCTGGTATCTGCTCCTAAGATAGGGAGGGTGAAATGGCCAAACGGGAATGGAAGGCCGAGGACTTCATGCGCCTGGCCAGCGGCTACTGGCCCACGGTGGCCCTGCAGGCCGGGGTGCAAACCGGGCTGCTGGGCGAGCTGGTCAAGGGCCCGGCCCCGGCCGCTGATCTGGCCTCCCGCTTGGGCCTGGACCCGGATGCGGCCCAGCGCCTGGCCCAGGCCTTGGTGCCCCTGGGCGTGCTGCAAAAAGACGGCGAGGCCTTTGCCCTGCACCCGGACCTGGTTCCCTTCCTGGACCCCGATTCGCCCAAAAGCATGGTTAACTACGTCCTGCACCTGGCCGACATGGTGACCTCCTGGGCCCAGCTGGCCCAGTGCGTGCAGACCGGCCGGCCGGTGGAGCGCGAGGAACTCTCGGACAGTAAAGAATCGCCCGGGCGCGCCCACTTTTATTTGGCCATGCGCGACATCGCGCGCCTGCAGGCGCCGGGAATGGCCGCCCGCCTGGGCCTCCGGGCCGGGCAGAGCCTTTTGGACCTGGGGGGCGGTCCGGGGGTGTACGCCCACACCTTTGCCGACGAGACCCCGGGGCTCGCGGCGGCGGTGTTCGACCTGCCCGGAGCCGAGGAGGCCTTCCGCCAGGAGGCTGCCCTCCACGCTCGGGGCGGCGAGGTGGGCTTTATCCAGGGCGACTACCGCAAGGACCCCCTGGGCGGTCCCTATGAGGTGATCTGGATCAGCCAGGTCTTGCACGGCGATGGCTACGAGGGCTGCCAAAAGCTCATCGCCAAGGCGGCCGAGGCCCTGGCTCCGGGCGGCGCGCTCTGGGTGCAGGAGTTCTACGTGGGGCCCGAGGCGCCCAAGCATCCCTGGCCCGCCCTGTTCAGCCTCAACATGCTCATCAACACCCCCGAAGGCCGCTCCTACACCATCGACGAGGTGTGCGGCTTCATGACCCAGGCGGGCCTGAGCGCCTGCGTCTACGAGGGCGCCACCAAACAGGGCGGGCCGGCGGCGCTGGTCAAGGGCGTCAAGCCCTAGACAATCTGGGTTGTGATCAAACCAATGCAGGGGCGGGGTTGATCCCCGCCCTTTTTAAATAAACAGCATCAGGAACGAGTGAAACGGCACGCACTTGAAATGTTGAGGCTGTATGTACTAGTGTTTTTGTGTCTAGGCGAAGCGCCCACGCTATGATTGTTAAACAGTACTATGCATCCAGGGGGGTAAAATGGGCACTTGTAGATATTGTGGCGAAGCTGCTGGATTTCTGAGGTCTAAACATCCAGAGTGTCACGCAAAGTTTTTAAAGGAGGTCGATGAAAGAAATGAGGCATTAAATAAAATATCAGTGTTAGCAGAAAAAATAATCAATGAAGAAATGAAATTAGACGAGTTCAAGTCAACTGTTGCGGTGCTTGCAAATACACATAACTTCACTGAAGAACAGAAAAGAGACGCATTAATTAAAGGTTGGGAGCAGTGTGTCGACAAGGCATTGGAGGACTCATTGCTTTCGGAAGAAGAAGAAGATAGCCTTGCGGATTACTACCGGGCATTTGATCTTTCTCAACAAGAATTAAATAGAAACGATGCTTTTACACAAGTGGTGAAGGCTGGTGTTTTGAGAGATCTGGTTCAGGGAGAAGTCAATCCTGAACGAATGAAAATCCAGGGTGATCTTCCTTTTAATTTTATGAAAAGTGAAAAGTTGATTTGGGTTTTTACGAACACAGACTATTACGAGGAAAAAACCCGCCGCCAATACGTTGGAGGTCACGCAGGTGTAAGTGTGCGTGTCGTAAAAGGTGTTTATTTTAGAACAGGATCTTTTAAGGGCCATCCAGTTGAAACCAAAGAAACGGTTTACATCGGAAAAGGACTCTTGGCCGTTACAACGAAACACGTCTATTTCTCCGGTGGCGGAAAATCTTTTCGCATTCGCCATAACAAAATAGTCACGATAGAGCCCCATAGTGATGGTGTTACCGTGCAACGGGATGCCGCTACGGCCAAACCTCAATCTTTTGCAACTGGGGATGGCTGGTTTACTTATAATCTCCTTGCCAACGTCGCAAATTTAGAGTGAGCTGCTTTGCCCGGCAAGGAATTACCTCGTATTGGTAACCCGTTGCTGTTTCTTGTTGATATAGTTCACACCAATCCATCGGTACCTTATAAATCGTTTTTAACGATATTGCGGTCGTGAAAAAGTAACGCTTGGGGAAGGGGAAAGAAGCGGGTCGGTCCTAGACCGTGATGACCTTGCCGGCCACCTGCAGGGAGGTGACCACGTCGAGCATGTTGGTGGTCTCGCCCACCTGCTTTTGCTCCAGCAGCTTGAAGAAGTCCAGGCAGGTGCCGCACACCAGGATGCTCACCCCGGAATTTTCCAGCTCCTTGAGCGGCTCCAGGCTCTCGGAGCCCTCGCAGCAGAGCCTCACCCCGGCGTTGACGAAGATGATCCGCCACAGGGAGGGGCCCATCTCCTTGAGGGTGAGCAGGAAGTTCTTCATCAGGCCGGCGCCCAGCTTGTCGTCGCCGCGCCCCATGGAGTCCGAGCGGACGAACACCAGCATGCGGGCGTCCTCGGTGGAACAGGTGAACACCTCGGGGGGCACGTCCTGGGCGACCTTGTCCGGGTTGCGCCGGCCGCTTATCAGCCAGTCGCCGCCCTGGGGGCTCACCGAGGCCTCGTAGCCCTGGGTGCCCATGAAACGGCTAACGTTCTGGCTGGCCGCCTCGTTGTCCACCAACACCTCGATGGTGTCCGGAGCCTCGTTTTCGATCAGCTCCTTGGTCCGTATCACTGGCTGCGGACAAGCCAATCCCTTGCAGTCGAGCATTGCGCCTCCTTTTTTGGGGCAAGCAAGCCTAGCAGGGCTTGCGGTAGAACTCGATGGTGCGGCCCAGCCCGTCGTCCAGCGGGGTGGTGGCCTTCCAGCCGATCACCTTTTCGATGCGCGAGACGTTGGGGATGCGCCGGGGAATGTCTTCATAGGAAGGCCCGAAGACCTCGAGGTGGGGCTTGAACACCAGCTCGTTGCCAAAGCCGCCCACCCGCTTCATGGTCTCGGCCAGCTGCAGGATGCTGGTCTCCACGTCCGAGCCGATGTTGAAGCACTGGCCCACCGCCGCTTCGTTGAGCGACAGCTCCACCACCGCCTCGGCGGTGTCCTCGATAAAGGTGAAGCAGCGGGTCTGCTTGCCGTCGCCGTGGATGACCACCGGCTCGCCCGAGAGGAAGCGCTCCAGAAAGATGGGGATCACCCGCCCCTGGCCCAGGTCGTCGCAGCGCGGCCCGTACACGTTGAAAAAGCGCATGATGACGAAGGGCAGGTTTTCCTGCTGGCCGTAAGCGTAGAGATAGTGCTCCACCAGGGCCTTGCCCGTGGAGTAGCACCAGCGGTTGATGGAGGGCGGGCCCAGCACCCGGTCGGCCTCCTCGTCCCAGGGCACGTTGGGGTTGCGGCCCAACACCTCGCTGGTGGAGGCGAAGACGAACTTCTTGCCCCCCCGGGCCGCCGCTTCCAGCAGGCCCAGCGAACCCTTGAGGTTCACGTTGAGCACGTTGAGCGGCTCGTTGACGTAGCGCTTGGGGTCGGCGATGGCCGCCAGGTGCACCACGATGTCGGTCCGGTCCACCAGATGATCCACCACATCCCTGGACAGCACCGAGTCCTGCACGAACTTGAAGCGGCCCGAGTCGAACAGGTGCTCCACCTTGCGGGAGGGGCCGTTGTCCAGGGCGGTAACCTCATGGCCCCGCTGGACCATGACCTCGCAGATGTAGGATCCAATGGAGCCGGCTCCGCCGGTCACCAATACGCGCGACATGCTTTACTCCTAAACCTCGTTAAACCAGAGGTGGAAGGTTAAATCACCGGCCAGGGGCCGGGCCCCCAGGCGGCTCCAGGCCCTTGTCACCGCCCGCTGGCTTGCCTTGGTGCGCACCCGCGCCACGGACGCGCCCTCCTGGGCCAGCCAGGCCAGGCCGTGGGCCAAAAGCAAATTATACAGGCCCTGGCCCCTTTTTTCCGGGGCCACGGCATTCAAGGCCACCCAGCCGGCCCCGTCGTCTCCGAGGCGCTTGAGGGTGATGAAACCGGCCACGGCCCGGTTGATCAGCACCAGCACCCGGTCGGCCTGCTCGCCGGCCAGGCTGTTGGCCATCCAGCGGCGGTACAGCTCCGGGCAGCCATGGTTCAGGCGCGGGTCCAGGGCGAAGCGGTCGGCATAGGCGGCGCGGTCGCAAAAAGCCGCCGCGGCCATGTCCAGCAAGGCCTCGCGGTCGGACTCCCGCCAGGGACGCAGGGTCAGGCCCTTCGGCAAGGCCGGCGGCGCGGCCAGGGCGGCCAGGTCCATCTCCCAGCACACGCTCACGTCGGCCAAACGGCCTCCCGCGGCCTCCAGGGCCTGGGCGGCCAAAAAATCGTCATCACCCACCCGGCAGCTCAGCCCGGCCAGCCCGGCCTCGCGGGCCTCGGCGGCCAAACCGCCCAGCAACTCCGCGCCCTGGGCCAGGGCCCCGGCCTCGGGCCAGGCCTCGGCGTGCATCAGCTCCGCCTGGCCCAGGGGCATTCCAAAGACCTCGCTGTCGAACTCCAGCTTGCGCCAGGCGGCCAGCCAGGCCCAGGCGCCGTCCTCTTGCAGGGCCAGCACCCGGTCGTCCGGACGCGGCGGCCAGACCCCACCCCGGAGCGCGGCCGCAGCCAGGGCAGCCCCTTCCGGCTGCTGGGCGGCTTGTTCCCCGCTGAGGGCGATGATGGGCATGACCGTGGGCTCCTTTGCAAAAAAACTAATCTACCCCAGGGCTTGAGAGCGGTCAAGCAAGGCGGGCCGGGCCTTGCTACAATAAAAGCTCACCAAAAGGGAGCCAGTGATGAGCCGGGATCAAGCACTACGCAAGCAGCTTCAAGCCATCCTAGAGCAGGGCGGGGCGGCCCTGTGGGGCGTGGCCGGCCTGAACGGCCTGGTGCCCGCCGAACTGGGACCCCACGACCGGGCCCTGTCCTTTGCCCTGGCCATGGACCCGGCCATCATGGCCAGCATCGCCCAGGGCCCCAACCAGCCCTACTGCGATCTCTATGACCAGGTGAACCAGCGCATCAACGCCCTGAGCGGGGAGCTGGCCGAGGCCATCGCCTCGGCGGGCCACCAGGCCAGGGCGGTGCCCGCCTCCATCCGCTCGGACCCGGTGAACATCCGGGGCGACTTCCCCCACAAGACCGCGGCCACCCGGGCTGGCCTGGGCTGGATCGGCAAGCACTGCCAACTGGTCACCCGCGAGCTGGGGCCCTGGCTGCGCCTGGGCACGGTGCTCACCGACGCGCCCCTGACCCCGGACGCTCCCCTGGAAAAGAGCTTTTGCGGCAAGTGCATGGCCTGCGTGGAGGCCTGCCCGGCCGGGGCCCTGCGCGGGGCGCAGTGGACTCCGGGCCTGGCCCGGGAAGATATCCTGGCCCCGGCGGTGTGCGACGCCTACAAGAAAGAGCACTTCATGGCCTTTCACCAGGGCCACAACTGCGGCATCTGCACCAGCGCCTGCCCCTGGGGGCATAAGCTCCTGCGCCGCGCCTCTGCCTGAAAAATCGAGCGCCGCGTTCAGCGGCAATAGGCCTCGCAGTGAAACTGGCTGTAGGCGGAGTAGACCCGCGCCGCCTGGGCCATCTGCTTGGGGGTGGGTTCGGTGGGCGGCCGCCCGGCCAGCAGGCGGTCCAGGGACTCGGGGGAGGGGATGGCCGCCAGGCCGGTGGCCATGACCTCGCCGCTGGCGGTTTCGATGAGCTCGGCGTCCTTGCCGTTGGTGGCCACGGCCAAGGGGGCCCACTGGGGGGCGATGAGCCTGGCGCAGGCCACCGCCTCCTTTTCGCGGGTGACGATGGAGCCCCGCGCGCAGCGCAGCACCATGGCCGCGCGCCTGGCCCGGCTCACCAACAGGTCGGCCACCACCAGCAGGTGGTCTAAGTCCGCCCCCAGGTTCCGCGAGGCATCCACCGCGATCTCGCCGCGCGGATGGCCCAGCTTGAGCAGCAGGGCCTCGATGTCCTGGCGCACCGGTTCGTCTTCGCTGTTCGTGAGGGGAAGCCCGGTTATGAGGTCACGGGACGCACTCATGGCCGCTGCCCTCTTGGCGCCGGCCCCGGCATGAGGCCGGCAAGATCATTTTACGCAAAAGAGAGCCCGTCCGCATCAGCGCGGACGGGCCTTGGGGGCAGAACGCACTCTCGCCGTTCCCAGGCCTTTGGGCCAAGGGAGCGGGAGGAGTCATCCCCGCGGCCAGGAGGCCTGGTCCCGGGGATGTGATGGATGGCTGCTCCGGTCCCGGCGCCCAGAGGCGTCCCGGCCGGAGAGCCGAAGAGAGCAAGCGGGGGAGGACTACTTCTTTTTGGGATTAAGAAGGTCCTTGACCGCCGAGCTGGGCTTGAAGACCATGCGCTTGCTGGCCTTGATCTTGATGGGCTCACCCGTGGCCGGGTTCACGCCCTTGCGGGCCTTGCTCTTCTTCTGCTGGAAGGTGCCAAGACCGGCTACCCGGAAAGGCCTTCCCACTTTCACCTCTTTGGTGGCGAATTCGACGAAGGATTCCAAGGCTTGCTTGGCGGCGACTTTGGAAATTCCGGCGTCCTTGGCGATCTTGTCGATCATGTCCGCTTTGGTGGCAGGTTTCTTAGCCATGCCTCCTCCTCGGTCTCTAAAGTTTCGAACTATGCATTTATCGCCTCCCCACCTTTTGGGGAAGCAACCTTGCCGCTTTCAAGGTTGGCGCGTTAACCGCTCGCAGCCTTGGTCTGGCGGGTAGGGACGAGTCGATTAGCAGAGCCGCCGGTAACACGCGCGCCAACGCGCAACAAATTATGGGCAGGATAGCACCACGCAAATGCGCCAGTCAATATGCATTGTGCGAAAAATGCTTTATCTTCGCGCCCCTGGTTATGGGCCCTCCCGAAAAGTGGTTCAGCGCATTCCATGTCAATCGGGTGACGCCCGGGCGGGCCGCCAGGCGGGCTTTTTCATCCCGCCCGGCTCCAGCTTCCACACCATTCCCCACCCCAAAGCGGCCCCAAAGCGCCCCTGGACAGGGCAGCGCCCGGCTCCCGGGCCGGGGGCTCCGGCGCGTCCCTGAGAGTGAATCTCATATAGGGCCCATGAATAAAGGCCTAAATCGCACGGAGTCCCGAAAAGTGGGGAGCCGTCCCTGGGCCGGGGGAGGGGTGGGGCGCATTCCGGTTTTGGCTGAGCTAAGGCCGCTTTTTCCTTGTTTCTTTCTTGACATGCGCCATGGCACTTAGCTAAAGTGGTTGCCAGTGGGTAATGGTGGGGAATGGTGGGTGGTCCCCCCGTAAGGAGTTCAGGTGTTCACGGGTTGGTCGGTGCATAATCTCGATGCCAAGGGAAGGGTGGCTGTGCCTGCCTCGTTCCGCGATGTGCTTAAGGCCAAGCGCGACGAGCGGGTTATGATCACCACCTCCGACCGTTGTCTGGTGGCCTACCCCGTTGAGGAGTGGCGGGCCATCGCCGAAAAGATCGGCAGGCAATCCCAGGTAGACCCCCGCGTACTGGCCTTCCGGCGCTACTTTATCAGCGGCGCCACAGAATGCACCCTGGACAAGCAGGGACGCGTCCTCATCCCCCAGCCCCTGCGCGAGTTGGCCGGGCTGGACGGGCAGGTGATGCTGGTGGGCATGCAGAGCAACTTCGAGCTCTGGGACAAAGACCGCTGGTACGAGGAGCGCACCCGTATCCAAGAGAATTTCGGCGACCTCAGCTCGTTCATGGCCGAGTTGGGGATCTAGCTGTGGATCAGAGCCACCGGCCAGTGATGCTGGCCGAGGTGGTTAGGGTCCTGAACCCCCGCCCCGGCGGCCTCTATGCGGACGGCACGCTGGGCGCGGCCGGACACGCCGAAGCGGTGCTGACCGCCGGCGGCCCCGACACGAGGCTGCTGGGCCTGGACCGCGACCCCCGGGCCCTCTCCCTGGCCCGGGAGCGGCTGGCCGGATTTGGCGACCGGGTGCGTTTGGTGCAGGCAACCTTCGATCACATGGACCAGGAGCTCTCCCGCTGGGGCCGGGGACCGGCCGACGGGGTGCTGTTGGATTTGGGGGTCAGCTCCATGCAGCTGGACGAGGCGGGGCGCGGCTTTTCCTTCCGCCGCGACGAGCCCCTGGACATGCGCATGGGCGGCGACGGCCCCAGCGCGGCCGAGTTGGTCGCCTCCCTGGACCAGGGCGAGCTGGCCTCGCTGTTCCGGCGCCTGGGCGAGGAGTCCCTGGCCAAGCGCATCGCCGGGGCCCTGGTCAGGGCGCGCGAGCAGGAGCCCATCGCCACCACCGGCCGCCTGGCCGGGCTGGTGGAGCAGGCCATGCCCGCGGCCGAGCGCCGCAAGCGCAAGGTGCACCCGGCCACCAAAATTTTTCAGGCCCTGCGGCTGGCGGTTAACGACGAACTGGGCATGTTGGAGCGTTTTTTGGATCAGGCCCCGGGCCTGCTGGCCCCGGGAGGCCGTTTGGCGGTGCTGAGTTATCACAGCTTGGAAGACCGGCGGGTGAAGCGGGCCATCAGCGCCTGGGCCGACCCCTGCACCTGCCCCAAGGAGATCGCGGTGTGCCTTTGCGGTAAAAAGCCGCTGTTCAAGCCCCTGGGCAAGCTGGGCCGCCCCGGCGAGGCCGAGGTGGAGGCCAATCCCCGGGCCCGTTCGGCCCGGCTGCGCGCCGCGGTGCGCACGGAGGCCCCGGCATGAACGTGAGCGTGCGCGCCGCCAACCGCCGCCCGGTCGCGGCGGAAAAAGCCCAGGCGGTGAGCCTGCGCCAGGGACTCATCGTCCTGGGGCTCATCACCGCCAGCGCCCTATTTTATCTCTACACCGAGGTGCGCGGCCTGGGCATTTCCTACGAGCTCAGCCAGACGCGCTCCACCCAGGTGGAGCTGGCCGAGACCGGCCGCCGCCTTCGGGTGGAGCTCAACAACCTGCTTTCCCCCGAGCGCCTGGAGCGGGCCGGAGCCCGCCTGGGCCTGGCCCCCGCTCCGCCGGAGCGGGTTAGGGTGTTGCCGTGAGTCCGCGCAAGCCCAAAGACCCCCGCCGCTGGATGCGCCTGCGCCTATGGATCGTGGGCGGCTTTTTCGTGCTGGCCGGGGCGGTGCTGGCCGGCAGGGCGGTGGATCTCCAGGTGGTGGAGCGCGGCTTTTTGGCGGCCAAGGCCCAGCGGGAAATCCTGCGCGAGGTGGAGGTCGCCCCCAACCGGGGCATCATCTACGACCGCAACCAGGTGGAGCTGGCCCTGAGCCTGGGCACCGACAGCGTCTACGCCCGGCCGGTGGCGGTGCGCAATCCGGTGCGCGAGGGCCGCCTGCTGGCCGGCGCCCTGGGCCTGCCCGCCGGGCCGGTGATCAAGCGGCTCAGGGGCAAGCGCCATTTCGCCTGGATCCAGCGCCGGGTGGACCCGGACCAGGCCGAGGCGGTCAAGGCCCTGGGCCTGGACTCGGTGGGTCTGGTGTCCGAGCCCCGCCGCTTCTATCCCTACACCAGCCTGGCCAGCCACGTGCTGGGCTTCGCCGGGCTGGACGCCAAGGGCCTGGAGGGCCTGGAGCGCCGCTACGACAAGGTGCTCACCGGACAGGGACGCCGGGTCACCCGGGCCCGCGACGCCCTGGGCCGCACCTTCTGGCTGGCCGGCCAGCGCCTGCAGGGCGAGCCCCAGGGCGGCAACCTCATCCTGACCATCGACCGCTCCCTGCAATACCAGGTGGAAAAGATCCTGGCCGGGGCGGTGAAGCGCTGGAAGGCCACGGCCGGCCAGGCGGTGGTCATGGTTCCGGCCACCGGAGAGATCCTGGCCATGGCCTCGGTGCCGGCCTTCAACCCCAACGTTTACCAGCGCTACCCCCGCGAGACCTACCGCAACCGGGTTGTCACCGACTTTTACGAGCCGGGCAGCACCTTCAAGGTGTTCATGGCCGCGGCCGCCCTGGACTCGGGCAAGGTGAGCATGGACCAGCGCTTCGACTGCGAGGACGGGGCCTGGAAGGTGGGCGGCCGGGTCATCCACGACACCCACCCCCACGGCAAGCTGACCCTGAGCGAGATCGTCAAGTTCTCCTCCAACATCGGCGCGGCCAAGGTGGCCCAACAGGTGGGGCCGGTGCAGCTCTACGCCACTCTCAAGGCCTTCGGCTTCGGCCGCCCCACCGGGGTGGACCTGCCCGGCGAGGCGCGGGGCCTGCTGAGGCCGGCCCGCTCCTGGCGGCCGGTGGAGATGGCCAACATCGCCTTTGGCCAGGGCGTGGCGGTCACCCCCTTGCAGCTCACCGCCGCAGTGGCGGCGGTGGCCAACAACGGCGTTCTGATGCGGCCCTTCGTGGTCAAGGCCATGGTGGACGGCTCGGGCCGCCTGGTGGCCGAGACCCAGCCCCAGGTGCGGGGCCGGGTGCTGGGGCCCACCGAGGCCAGGTTGCTGGGCGAGATGATGCGCCGGGTCACCGAGCCCGGGGGCACCGGCCAGAGCGTCAAGGTGCCGCCCTTCCAGGTGGCCGGCAAGACCGGCACCGCCCAGAAGCTAAAGCCCGAGGGCGGCTACAGCCACACCGACTACATGTCCAGTTTCGTGGGCTATCTGCCCGCCGACGACCCCCAGGCCGCCATCCTGGTGGTGATCGACCGGCCCCGGGGACGCCACTACGGGGGCACCGTGGCCGGGCCCGCCTGGGCGGCCATCGCCAAGGCCACCCTCAAGACCCTGGGAGTGCACCGCCCCCTGTCCTTGCCCGAGCTTCGCCAGGTGCGCGGCCAGGAGCCCGCCGCACCGGCCGCGCCCGTGGCGCCGGCCGCGCCCGGCCCGGACACGGTCCGGGCCCTGGCCCAAGGCAAGGCCCCGGATTTGAGCGGGCTCACCCTCCGGCAGGTGCTGGCCCTGGCCGGCCGCGCCGGGCTCAAGGTGCGGGCCAGCGGCTGGGGCCGGGTGGCCGGGCAGAGCCCCGCCCCGGGCGCGCCGCTCAAGGACGCCGAGGCGCTCGAAGTGCGCCTGGCCCCTCCCACGGGAGGCGCCTGATGAACCTGGAGCGCCTGATGCAGGCCGTGCAGGCCATCGAGGTCCGGGGCGAGCTGCCCCCGGCCGAGGTGACCGGCCTGGCCTACGACTCCCGCCAGGTGGAGCCCGGCTGGGTGTTCGCGGCCCTGCCCGGCGAAAAGGCCGACGGCCACGCCTATGTGGCCATGGCCGCCGCCAAGGGGGCTCTGGCCGCCTTGGTGGAGCGGCCGGTGGAGGCCCCGCTGCCTCAGATCGTGGTGCCCAGCGCGCGCCGGGCCCTGGCCCTGGCGGCCAGCGAGTTTTACCGCAACCCCAGCCGGGGCCTGTGCCTGGTGGGCATCACCGGCACCAACGGCAAGACCACGGTGAGCTATCTGGTGGAGGCCCTGCTGGCCTCGCGGGGCCCGGCCGGTCTGCTGGGCACCGTGGAGCAGCGCTTCGCGGGCACCGCCCGGCCCTCGGCCATGACCACCCCGGAGTCGGTGGATCTGCAGGCCGCCCTGGCCCGGATGCGCGCCGCCGGGGTCAAGGGCGCGGTGATGGAGGTCTCCAGCCACGCCCTGGAGCAGGAGCGGGTCACCGGCTGCCTGCTGGACGTGGGGGTGTTCACCAACCTGTCGCGGGACCATCTGGACTATCACGGCGACATGGAAACCTACTTTCTGGCCAAGCGCCGTTTGTTCAACCGCCTGCTGCCCCAGGCCAAGCGGGCGGGCAAGGACCCGGCGGCGGTGATCTGCGCCGACGACCCCCGGGGCAACCACCTGGCCGCCGAGGTGGCGGGCGAGCATCTGCGCACCCTGAGCTACGGCTTCGGCCCCCAGGCCCGGGTGCGGGGGACCGATCCCCGAGTGGACCTTTCGGGAGGGCGCTGCACGGTTCAGACGCCCACCGGATCATTCGAGCTGAGCACCCCCCTGGTGGGCGGCTTCAACCTGCTCAACGCCCTGGCCGCCGCATCGGTGGGCCTGGCCCTGGACTTCGAGCCCGGCGAGATTCAAGCGGCCCTGGCCCGGGTGAGCGGGGTGCCGGGGCGCTTGCAGCGGGTGCCCGGCGGGCCGCACAGCCCCACCGTGCTGGTGGACTACGCCCACTCCGACCAGGCCCTGGCCACGGTGCTGGCCGCGCTCAGGCCCCTAACCCCGGGGCGGCTGGTCTGCGTGTTCGGGGCGGGCGGCGACCGCGACCAGGGCAAGCGGCCTCTCATGGGCCAGGCCGTGGGCGCGGGCGCGGACCTGGCGGTCTTGACCAGCGACAACCCCCGCTCCGAGGACCCCCTGGCCATCATGGCCATGGTGGAGCCCGGACTCATCGCGGCCGGGGCGGCCAAGACCGGCGACCTGGCGGCCGGCGGCCCGGCCTATGTGCGCGAACCCGACCGGGCCGCGGCCATCGAGCTGGCCATCGGGTCGGCCGGGCCGGACGACGTGGTGCTCATCGCGGGCAAGGGGCACGAGGATTATCAGATCGTGGGTCAACAGCGGCGGCACTTCGACGACCGCGAAGAGGCGGCGCGGGTGCTGGGCGCGGGACGGGAGGCCAACCATGCCGGTGCTTGAGGCCAGCTTTGTGGCCGACGCCCTGGGCGCCTCCCTGCCGCCCGGCTGCCCGGAGGCGGTATTCACCGGCGTGAGCACCGACTCGCGCTCCGTGGGCCAGGGCCAGCTCTTCGTGGCCCTGAGCGGGCCCAACTTCGACGGCCACGACTACGTGGCCACCGCCCTGGAAGCCGGCGCGGCCGGCGCGGTGGTGCGCGCGGGCTTCAGCCTGCCGGACCAGGCGGGCTCCTGCCTATTCGCGGTGGACGACACCCTGGCCGCCCTGGGCGGCCTGGCCGCGGCCTGGCGGCGCGAGCACAGCGCCCTGGTGGCGGCCATCACCGGCAGCAACGGCAAGACCACCACCAAGGAGATGCTGGCCGCCATCCTGGCCCAGCGGCACCGGGTCTTGGCCACCAAGGGCAACCTGAACAACCTAATCGGCCTGCCCCTGACCCTTATGCAACTCAATGAATCGCACACCGCCTGCGTGCTGGAGATGGGAATGAACGCACCCGGCGAGATAGCCCGCCTCACCGAGATCGCCGCGCCCGAGGCCGGGGTGATCACCAACGTGGGCCCGGCCCACATCGGCCGCCTGGGCTCGCTGGAGGCCATTGCCGAGGCCAAGGGCGAGCTCTTTGCGGGCCTTACCCCCGCGGCCACGGCCATAATCAATCTGGATGATCCCCTCCTGGCCCCCCACGCGGCCAGCCTGCCCTGCCGGGTGGTGACCTTTGGCATCGACAGCGCGGCCGACGTGACCGCCGGGGGCGTCACTTCCCTGGGCGAGCGCCAGAGCTTCGTGCTGGACCTGGCCGGCGAGCAGGTAAAGGTGCGCCTGAACGCGGCGGGGCGGCACAACGTGCTCAACGCCCTGGCCGCGGCGGCCACCGCCTGGTCTCTGGGCCAGGGGGCCGAGGCGGTGCGGGCCGGGCTGGAGGCCTTCGCCCCGGTGCCGGGACGCCTGAACCTCATCGGCCGCTCCGGCGGGCCGGCGGTGGTGGACGACACCTACAACGCCAATCCCGCCTCGGTGGCATCCGGCCTGGCCGCGGCCACCGCCCTGGCCCAGGGCCGCGCCCTGGTGCTGGTGCTGGGCGACATGAAGGAGCTGGGCCGCTTCTCCCCCGAGCTGCACCGCCAGACCGGCCGCCTGGCCGGGAAGCTGGGCTGCCGCCTGGTGCTGGCCGTGGGCGAGCAGGCGGGCGAGGTGATCGCCGGGGCCCGCGAGGGCGGCCTGGCCAAGGATGCGGCCCGGGCCTTCGCGGCTCTGGAAGAGCTTTTGGCCGATGCCCCGGAGATGATCGAGAGCAACGATCTGGTGCTGGTAAAGGGATCGCGCTCCATGGCCATGGAGCGGGTGGTGGCGGCCCTGGCCGGGCGGAACGAGGAGGCGGCCTGATGCTGTACCACCTCCTGTACCCCCTGGCGGACCTCTTCGGAGGCTTCAACGTCTTCCGCTACATCACCTTCCGCACCATCTACGCGGCGGTGACCGCCCTGGCCATCGCCTGGCTCATGGGGCCCTGGATGATCCACAAGCTGCAAGAGCTTCAGGTGGGTCAGTACATCCGGGAGCTGGGCCCGGAGAGCCACAAGGCCAAGGCCGGCACCCCCACCATGGGCGGGGTGTTGATCCTGTTCGCCATGGGCGTCTCGGTGCTCTTGTGGGGCGACCTGGGCAACTTTTACCTCTGGCTGGCATTGGGGGTGACCTTATGCTATGGCCTGATTGGCTTCGCGGACGACTATCTAAAGAAGGTGAGCAAGGCCAACGAGGGCGGCCTGAGCGCCAGGACCAAGTTCCTGGCCCTGGCCCTGGTGGCCCTGGCGGCCGGAGTGGCCCTGTACCTGCACCCCGGCTACAGCACCAAGCTCTCCGTGCCGTTCTTCAAGTTCGTCCTGCCGGATCTGGGCTGGGGCTATGTGCCCCTGGCCATGTTCATCCTGGTGGGCACGGCCAACGCGGTTAACCTCACCGACGGCCTGGACGGCCTGGCCGCCGGTCCGGTGTTGATCGCGGCCGGGGCCTATCTGGTGCTCTCCTACCTCACCGGCAACGTGAAGGCCGCCACCTATCTCCAGATCTTCTACGTGCCCGGCGCGGGCGAGCTGGCCGTGTTCTGCGGGGCGGTGGCCGGCGCGGTGATGGGCTTCCTTTGGTACAACACCTATCCCGCCCAGATATTCATGGGCGACACCGGGTCCCTGGCCCTGGGCGGGGCCCTGGGCATCACTGCGGTGAGCACCAAGCACGAGATTCTTCTGGTGCTGGTGGGCGGCATCTTCGTGGTGGAGACCATCAGCGTCATTTTGCAGGTGGGCTTTTTCAAGATGACCCACGGCAAGCGCATCTTCCGCATGGCTCCCTTGCATCATCACTTCGAGCTCAAGGGCTGGGCCGAGCCCAAGGTGATCGTGCGTTTTTGGATCATAGCCGTGCTGCTGGCCCTGGTGGCCTTCAGCACCCTGAAGCTGAGGTAAGGGTGGATTTAAAGGGTAAAAAGGTTTTGGTGGTGGGCCTGGGGGCCAGCGGCAGGGCGGCGTCCCTGCTGTGCCTGAGCCAGGGCGCCCTGGTGCGGGCCACCGACAACCACCCCTCGCCCGCCAACGCCGGAGAGCTGGCCGCGGCCGGGGCCGAGCTGTCCCTGGGCGGCCACCGGGATCAAGACTTTGCCGAGGCCCAGCTCATCGTGCTCAGCCCCGGGGTGGACCACCGCTTGCCCGAGGTGCGAAAGGCGGCCGAGGCCGGGGTGCCGGTTATCGGCGAGCTGGAGCTGGGCTGGCGCCATACCCGCTGCCCCTCGGTGATGATCACCGGCACCAACGGCAAGAGCACCGTGACCACCCTGCTGGGCGAGATTCTGGAGACGGCCGGGTTCAAGACCCTGGTGGGCGGCAATCTGGGCCGCCCCCTGTGCGACATGGCCCCGGAAAGCGGCCAGGCCGACTGGGCGGTGGTGGAGGTTAGCTCCTTCCAGACCGACACCATGGACCGCCTGCGGCCCCGGGTGGCGGCCATCCTCAACATCTCGCCGGACCATCTGAACCGCTATCCGGACTTCGAGGCCTACGCGGCCAGCAAGTTACGCCTGCTGGCCAACCAGGCCGATGATGACGTGGCCGTGCTCTGCGCCGACGACAAGCCCACCTGGCAGCGCCGCTCCCTGGCCCCGGCCTCGCTGTGGGGCTACGGCGCGGTGGGGCCCTATCATCCCGGCGGCTGGCTGGACGGCGAGGCGCTGATTTTGGAGACCCCGGCGGGCCAGGCCGCCCTGAGCCTGGGTGACGGGACCCTGAGCAACGGGTTCAACCGGCTCAACGCCCTGGCCGCCTGCCTGTGCGCCGCGGCCTGCGGAGCCTCCTTCGAGGCCATGCAGCAGGCCCTGGACACCTTCTCGGGCCTGGCCCACCGCCTGGCCCGGGTGGGCGAGCGCGACGGGGTGATCTTCTTTGACGACAGCAAGGGCACCAACGTGGGCGCGGTGGCCGCCGCCCTGGAGGCCATGGAGCGCCGGGTGGTGTTGTTGCTGGGCGGACAGGACAAGCAGGGCCGCTTTGCCGAGCTGGGGCCCCTGCTGGGGCGCCGGGCCGCCCGGGTGGTGTGCTTCGGCGAGGCCGGGCCCAGCATCTATCAGCAGGTGGTGGGCTTCGCCCCGGCCGAGGTGGCCCCGGATCTGGCCGCCGGCTTCCGTTTGGCCCTGGAACGGGCCCTGCCGGGCGAGGCGGTGCTGCTCTCGCCGGGCTGCGCCAGCTTCGACGCCTACAGCGGCTACGCCCAGCGGGGCGAGCACTTCCAGAACCTGGTCGAGGAGGTGTGCCGTGGCTGAGGCGGTCATGACCGGCACGCGCGCCCCGGCCGCCTCCCAGAGGGTTGGCGATCCCTGGCTGCTGTTGGCCGCGCTGACCCTGGCCGGGGTGGGCCTGCTGATGGTCTACTCTGCGGGCAGCGCCCTGGCGGCCAAGCGCTATCTGGACGGGGCCTACTTCTTCAAGTCGCAGCTCTTGCACGTGACTGCGGGCGTCGCGGCCATGGCGGTGCTGGCCTTCATCGACTACCGCCGCCTGGAGCGTCTGGTCTATCCCCTGCTGCTGGGGGTGTTCGCCCTGCTGGTGCTGGTGCTCATCCCCGGAGTGGGGCACGAGGCGGGCGGAGCCATGCGCTGGCTCAGGATCGGCGGCCTCTCCCTGCAGCCGGCCGAGATGGCCAAACTGGCCCTGGTGGTCTATCTGGCCTACTCCCTGTCGCGCCACAGCGACCAGGTCAAGAGCCTGTCGCGGGGCCTGCTGCCCAACCTGGGCATCACCGCCCTGCTCATCATGCCGGTGATCCTGGAGCCGGACCTGGGCATGAGCGTGATCCTGTTCGCCCTGGCCTGCATCATGCTCTTCGTGGCCGGCGCCCGGGTCACCTATCTGCTGGGCCTGCTGGCCCTGGCCGCTCCCCTTATCTGGTTCATGGTGGCCCACTTCCCCTGGCGCTTCCGGCGCATCGTGGCCTTCCTGGACCCCTGGAGCGATCCGGGAGGCGCGGGCTTCCAGATCATCCACAGCTTCTACGCCCTGGGTTCGGGCGGGCTGTGGGGGGCCGGCCTGGGGGCGGGCAAGCAAAAGCTGTTCTATCTGCCCGAGGCCCACACCGACTTCATCCTCAGCGTGCTGGGGGAGGAGCTGGGCCTGTGGGGCGTGCTGCTGGTGATCGGCCTGTTCCTGCTCCTGATCGTGCGGGGGGTGAAGATCTCCCTGGAGGCGCGGGAGCTGTTCGGCACCTATCTGGCCATGGGGGCCACTTTGATCATCGGGTTGCAGGCCTTCATCAACGCCGGGGTGGTGATGGGGCTGCTGCCCACCAAGGGCCTGACCATGCCCTTCATCAGCTACGGCGGCTCCTCGCTGTTGACCAACTTCTCCTGCGTGGGCCTGCTGCTGAGCGTGGCCGCGGGAAGCCGGAGGAAGTGTTGAGCGCCACGGTGCTCATAGCCGGGGGAGGCACCGGCGGGCATCTGTTCCCGGGCATGGCCGTGGCCGGCCGCATGCTGGCCGCGCGCCCGGGCCTGGAGCTGGCCTTTGTCAACGCGGGCCGTCCCCTGGAGAGCAAGGCCCTGGCCGCGGCGGGCTACGAGCAGGAGGTGCTGCCCGCCAAGGCCTTCCGGGGCAAGGGCCTGCTGGGACGCCTGGCCTCCCTGGCCGTGGTGCCGGGCTCGGTGCTCAGGGCCATGAGGCTCATCGGCCGGCGCAAGCCGGGCCTGGTGCTGGCCGTGGGGGGTTACGCCGCCCTGCCTCTGGGCCTGGCCGCCTGGCTCAGGGGCGTGCCCCTGGCGGTGCAGGAGCAAAACGCGGTGCCCGGCCTGACCAACCAGGTGTTGGGCAAGCTGGCCAAGAAAATTTTCGTGGCCTTCGAGGCCGCGGCCGAGCACTTCCCGCCGGGCAAGCCGGTGTTCAGCGGCAACCCGGTGCGGCCGGAGCTGATCGAGCAGGCCGAGGCGGCCCAGCGCCAGGACACCGATGAGCGCTTCACGGTGCTGGTGATCGGCGGCAGTCAGGGCGCGGCTAGCCTGAACCGGGCCGTCACCGGGGCTTTGGAGCTTTTGGGAGATCGCAAGGAGCGCATGTTTTTCATCCACCAGACCGGCGAGAGCCAAGCCGGCCAGGTGCGCGCGGCCTATGAACAGGCCGGTTTCGCGGCCGAGGTGGCCCCCTTCTTCGCGGAGGTGGGGCGCTGCTACGGCCAGGCCCACCTGGTGCTCTGCCGCTCCGGGGCGGGCGCGGTGAGCGAGGGCTTGGCCACGGGCCGGGCCATGCTCTGCGTGCCCTATCCCTTTGCGGCCGGCGATCACCAGCGGCTCAACGCCCTGGCCCTGGTGGAGCGCGGCGCGGCGCGGCTCATCCCCGACCACGAGCTGACCCCGGAGAGGGCGGCCAGCGAGATCAGAGGGATCATGGACGATCCGGCGGCTCTGGCCCGCCTGGAGGCCCACGCCCTGGCCCTGGCCCGCCCCTCGGCGGCCCGGGATATCGCCACGGCCTGCCTGGAGCTCATGGAGGAGGCGGCCTGATGTACCAGCGGGACCAACGCATCCATTTCGTGGGCATCGGCGGCATCGGCATGAGCGGCATCGCCGAGGTGCTTATCAACCTGGGGCATAAGGTGAGCGGCAGCGACCTGAGGGAAAGCGACACCACCCGCCGCCTGGCCGGGCTGGGGGCCAAGATCAGCCTGGGCCATCATCCGGACCAGGTGGAGGGGGCCGACGTGGTGGTGGTCTCCTCGGCGGTCAACGAAGCCAACCCCGAGGTGATCGGGGCCCGCGAGCGCCTGATCCCGGTGATTCCCCGGGCGGAGATGCTCTCGGAGCTGATGCGCCTGAAGTATGGCATCGCCGTGGCCGGGGCCCACGGCAAGACCACCTGCACCTCCCTGGTGGCCACCCTCTTGGCCGCCGGCGGGCTGGACCCCACCGTGGTGGTGGGCGGCAAGCTGGCCGCCCTGGGCAGCAACGCCCGCCTGGGCTCGGGCGAGTTTTTGGTGGCCGAGGCCGACGAGAGCGACGGCTCCTTCACCCGCCTGACCCCGGTGGTGGTGGTGGTGACCAACGTGGACCGGGAGCACATGGAGCACTACGGCTCGGACGAGGTTCTGGACGACGCCTTCGTGGAGTTCATGAACAAGGTCCCCTTCTACGGCGCGGCGGTGCTCTGCCTGGACGACAACCGCCTGGCCGGGCTCATCCCCCGGGTGAACAAGCGCACCGTGACCTACGGGCTCTCCTCCCAGGCCGACGTGCAGGCCCGCGACCTCAGGCCCTCCGGCCTGGGCTGCAAATTCACCCTGTACGTGCGGGGCCGCTCCCTGGGCGAGGTGAGCCTGCCCCTGCCGGGACGCCACAACGTGCAAAACGCCCTGGCCGCCCTGGGCGTGGCCCGCGAGCTGGGGGTGGATCTGAGCGCGGCCATTCCCGCCCTGGGCGAGTTCGAGGGGGTGGGGCGCCGCTTCGAGGCCAAGGGCACCACTCCGGCCGGGGCCCTGGTGGTGGACGACTACGGCCATCACCCCAGCGAGATCAAGGCCACCCTGAGCGCGGCGCGGGAGTGCTGGCCGGACAAGCGCCTGGTGGTGGTTTTCCAACCCCACCGCTACAGCCGCTCGCGGGATTTGTTCGACGAGTTCACCACCGCCTTTTACGGGGCCGACGAGCTGCTGGTGCTCGACATCTACGCGGCCGGCGAGAGCGAGGACCTCTCGGTGAGCGCCGAGGCCATGGCCGAGGCCATCCGGGCCCACGGCCACCGCTCGGTGGAATTCGTGGGGGGCGCGGAAAACGCGGCCTCCCGCCTGGCCAAGCTGTTGGGGCCGGGCGATGTGCTGCTTACCATGGGCGCGGGCGACGTATGGCGCCTGGGCGAGGAAATGGTCGAGGGTCATGACGGCTGAGCTTAAAAAGCTGATCGCCGGGCGCCTGGGGGCGCGGGCCCGCTTCGGCGAGCCCATGAGCCGCCACACCACCTGGGGCGTGGGCGGCCCGGCCTGGTGCCTGGCCCGGGTGAACGACGCGGCCGAGGCGGTGTGGCTGGCCACGGCCTGCGACGCGGCGGGCCTGGCCTATAAGCCCCTGGGGCGCGGCTCCAATCTGCTGGTGGGCGACGCGGGCTATCCCGGGGTGATGATCCGCATGGGCGGCGAACTGGGCAAGCTGAGCCTGGAGGGCTCGCTGCTGCGCGCCGGAGCCGGGGCGCCCCTGCCCGGGGCGGTGCGCCTGGCCGCCCGCCAGGGCCTGGCCGGCCTGGAGTGGGCCGCGGGCATCCCGGCCAGCCTGGGCGGGGCGGTGGCCACCAACGCCGGGGCCCACGGCGGGGACATGGCCGAGCTCACCGCCACCGTAAGCCTGCTTATACCCGGCGGCGAGGTAAGCCGCGTGGCCGGCAACCAGCTGCCGGCCGGGTATCGCCGCCGCTCCCTGCCTCCGGGCAGCATGGTGCTGGGCGCGGAGCTCAAGCTGAAGCCCTCCTCGGCGGCCGAGGTGGAGCGCCGCCGCAAGGCCCTGTTGGACCTTAGGCGCTCGCGCCAGCCTTTGGCGGCGCGCACCGCGGGCAGCGTGTTCAAGAACCCGCCGGGCGACCACGCCGGGCGGCTGATCGAGGCGGCCGGCCTAAAGGGCCTGGCCGTGGGCGACGCGGTGGTAAGCCGGGTGCACGCCAACTTCATCGAGAACCGGGGACGGGCCAGCGCCGGCGACATCCTCAGCCTGATCAACACCGTGGCCCTCAAGGTCATGGAGGCCTTCAGCGTGCGGCTGGAGCCCGAGGTGGAGGTGGTGGGTGTTTAAGCGGCGCGCCAAAAAGCCCGCCCTGGCGGCCAAGCCCCGGCGGACCCAAGCCTGCAAGGCCAGCCTGGACGGCCAGCGGGTGGCCAAGCGGCGGCCCCGGGTGAAGCGGGACAAGCCCCTGAACACCGCGGCCCGCTCCCTGGCCCGCACCCTGGCCTGGGGCCTGTGCGTAACCCTGCTGGTCAGCGCGGCCCTTCTCACCGGCTGGGGGCTGCTGTCCACCAGCCGGGCCCTGACCGTGCACCGGGCCGAGGTCACGGGCACCGACCATCTGAGCCGTTTGGACGTGCTCCGGGCGGCCGAGGTGGGGGCCCACAGCAACCTGCTGGCCCTGCCGGTGGGCGACATCGCCCAGAGGGTGCGCTCCCTGCCCTGGGTGAGCGAGGCCTCGGTGCGCCGCCAGCTTCCCGGCACGGTGATCATCGAGGTCAGCGAGCGGCATCCGGCCCTGCTGGCATTGGTGGAAGGGCGCATCTACTACCTGGACCGCGAGCTGAGGCCCATCTCGATGCACACCAAGCGGGTGCTGCCGGATCTGCCGGTGGTCACCGGCCTGAGCCGGGCCGACCTGGCCGAGCCCGACGAGGAGACCCTGGGTCTGCTGGCCGCGGCCCGCGCGGCTCTGGCCGCCCTGCCTCCGGGGCAGCAGAAGCCCGGCGGCGGCTTGGCCGAGATTCATCTGGACCGGGTGTGGGGAGTGAGCCTGGTATTCAACGGCCTGGCCCCGGTGGTGCGCCTGGGCTTCAAGGATTTCCCCCGGCGGCTGACGCGCCTGGCCTCGGTGAGGGCCGATCTGGCCCGCCGGGGCGAGCTAGGGCGGGCCCGCCTGATCGATCTGGAGTCCCACAACCGCGTGGTGGTGCGGCTGGGACGGGAGAAGGCATGAAAAAGGGCGGCGAAATAATCGTGGGCCTGGACATAGGCACCACCAAGATCTGCGCCGTGGTGGGCGAGATCACCCCCGAGGGAGTGGAGGTCCTGGGCATGGGCAGCCACCCCTCCGAAGGCCTGCGCAAGGGGGTGGTGGTCAACATCGAGACCACGGTGGGCAGCATCAAAAAGGCGGTGGAAGAGGCCGAGCTCATGAGCGGGGTGGAGATCACCACCGTGAGCACCGGCATCGCCGGGGGCCACGTCAAGGGCTTCAACTCTCACGGGGTGGTGGCGGTAAAGGGCGACGAGGTGACCGCCAAGGACAAGGAGCGGGTGGTGGACAACGCCCGGGCGGTGGCCATTCCCACCGACCGCGAGGTGATCCACATCCTGCCCCAGCAATACACCCTGGACGGCCGCAGCGGCATCACCGACCCGGTGGGCATGAGCGGCCTGCGCTTGGAGGCCGACGTGCACCTGGTGACCGGCGCGGTGGCCAGCGTGCACAATCTGATCAAGTGCTGCAACTCGGCCGGGCTGGACGTGGGCGACATCGTCCTGCAATCCCTGGCCAGCGCCGAGGCGGTGCTCACCCCCGAGGAACGCGACCTGGGGGTGATCCTGGTGGACTTCGGCGGGGGCACCACCGACCTGGCCCTGTTCGCCAGCCAGGCCATCAAGCACACCGGCGGGGTGGCCCTGGGCGGCAACAACCTGACCACCGATTTGGCCATGGGGCTGCGCACCCCGGTGGCCTCGGCCGAAAAACTCAAGCGCGGCTACGGCTCCTGCCTCACCTCCCTGGTGGGACGCGACGAGGCGGTGACCGTGGAGGGAGTGGGCGGCCGTGCGCCCCAGAAGGTGAGCCGGGCCATCATCGCCGAGATTTTGGAGGCCAGGGTGGAGGAGATTCTCAGCCTGGCCCAGGTGGAGCTGGACCAGGGACTGGACGGCCCCTCCCTGGCCGGCGGAGTGGTCATCACCGGCGGCTCCTCGCTCATCGAGGGCATGGAGGACATGGCCGAACAGATTTTCAACATGCCGTCCCGCCTGGGCTTCCCCCTGGGCGTGGGGGGCCTCAGCGACGTAGTCAAGAATCCAATGTACGCCACCGCGGTGGGCCTGCTGCTCTACGGGGCGCACAACCGCGACGAGGAAAAGTTCCGCATACGCGACCAGAAGATCTTTAACCGGATCACCAAGCGCATGCGTAAATGGTTCAAGGAAGTCATCTAGGAAACCTCACGGGGGAGGTTGTTATGAGCATGGAAATCCAAATGATCGATAACCTCGACGGCAGCGCCAAGCTGCGCGTCGTGGGTATCGGAGGCGGCGGCAACAACGCCCTGAACAACATGATTCAGGCCGGGCTCAAAGGAGTCGAGTTCATCGCCGCCAACACCGACCTGCAGGCCTTGGAGCATTCCAAGGCGCGGGTCCAACTCCAACTGGGGCAAAACCTCACCCGAGGTTTGGGCGCCGGGGCCGATCCCGAGGTGGGCCGTCAGGCCGCCCTGGAGGACCGGGACAAGATCAAGGAGCTGCTGTCGGGCAGCGACATGGTCTTTGTCACGGCCGGCCTGGGCGGCGGCACGGGCACCGGCGGGGCGCCGGTGATCGCCGAGGTGGCCAAGGAAGTCGGGGCGCTCACCGTGGCCGTGGTCACCAAGCCCTTCGACTTCGAGGGCAAGCGGCGGCTCAAGCAGGCCGAGCAAGGCGTGGAGGAGCTCAAAAAGGTGGTGGACACCTTGATCGTGATCCCCAACATTCGCCTGCGCTCCCTGGCCCCCAAGAACGCCCGCTTCGCGGACATGCTCCAAAAGGCCGACGAGGTGCTGCTCTATGCGGTCCGGGGCATCAGCGACCTGATCATCACGCCGGGTCTGATCAACCTGGACTTCGCCGACGTGCGCACCGTGATGAGCGAGATGGGCGTGGCCCTGATGGGCACCGGCGAGGCCAGCGGCGACGACCGCGCCCTGCAGGCGGCCACCCGGGCCATCAACAATCCCCTGTTGGAGGACATCACCATCGACGGGGCCCGCGGCGTGCTGGTCAACATAACCGCCAACGACGAGATCACCATCGACGAGGTGAGCGAGGCCAGCACCTTCATTCAGGAAGCGGCCCACGAGGACGCCAACATCATCTGGGGCACGGTCATCGACAAGAGCCTGGGCGAGAGCATGCGGGTCACCGTCATCGCCACCGGCATCGGCCAGATGGAAGAGACCTGCGAGATCAAGCGGGTGGCGGTCGGCGGGGCCGGCGATATGGATATCAGCGAAATCGACGAGAACAACGTGCGCAAGTTTCGACGCGGCAGCGCATCCCCCCGGAGCGTCAACTCCCCCGGGCCCCGGCAGGGAAACGTGCCCCGCGACACCAGCGATCTGGACTGGCCGGCCTTTCTGAGGCGTCAGGCGGACTAAGACAAAAGCAAGCACCCCAACCACCGGTCCGTAAGCCGCGCCTTCGGCGCGGCCCGGGCCGGGACACCATGCCCATGGCCGCCGGGGCCGCACCCCCGGTCCCGGCGGCCCCCACCTTTTGGTTCCACCGGATTATTTTTTGGGAAAAACGGCCAGGGCCGCGGGCAGGGAGCGCCGGGGCCAGGGCAGGTCTCCGGCCGTGCTGGGCCGCCCGTAGTGGGCGTAGGAGAAATCGCCGTGGCGTATCTCCAGCTGGGACTCGGCCCCCCCGTCCAGGGTCATGACCTCGCGCAGGCCCAGGCCGCTGGCCTTGAGGGCCTGGGCCAGCTCCCAGAGGGTGTGCCCCCCCTCGGTGACCAGCACCAGGATGCGCCCTTGCTGGTCGCTGGCCAGCGCGGTGCGGCTGGCCACCTTGGGCGAGCGGCGCACCCGCACCTGGCCGAAGCGGTCCAGGAGCATCAGGGACTGGGCCGCCTGGGTGTAGGGGCTGAACTTGGGGTCAAAGGAGGTGTAGCGCAGGTCGATGATGCGGGCCCGGGGCTGGCCCTGGCTCTTGGGGCCGGCCAGGAAAATGCCGTCCTGCTGGGGCACCATGGGGCTCAGGCGGCGGCCGTTGGCCAACAGATAGCCCAGGTGCCGCCCCTCCGGGGTGTATAGCCCGGCGTTGAACACGGCCAGGGCCTTGGACTCCTCTTGCCACTGCTCGGCGGTGCGGCCCTCCTCGCCCTCGGGAGCGGCCAGAACCTTGAAGTCGTAACGCTGGGGGTCGATGCGCAGGATGGCCATGCCTGGGCCGCCGCTGCGGGCCGGGGCCAGGTCTTGGCTAAGGGTGAACTCCAGGCCCGGGGCCAGGGAGCGCCAGCGCAGCTCCGGCGGCTTGGCCTCCCCGGCGGACCAGGCCGGCCAGGGACAGCACAGCAGGCCGGCCAGCAGGGGAACCAGGGCCATGGAAGTTAAACGGAGCATGGGGAATCTTAGCCCTACCAAAGCAGGTTGACAAGCTCATCATGCGTTTAGCTTAAAATTCCTCGAAGCCTTTCAACTCGTCGTCGGCAAAGAAGTCCTCGCCCTTGGCCGGCCGGGCTTCGCCGCCCGCCTGGCCCCAGGCCGGGGCGGCCGGTTTGCGCGGCGGCGCCGGCGGGGGCAAAGCGGCCCCGCGCAGCTTGAACTGGGCCATCTGGGAGCGGAGTTGTTCGGCCACGGCGGCCATGTTTTCCGAGGCGCTGGCCGCCTCTTCCACCAGGGCCGCGTTTTGCTGCACCGACTGGTCCATCTGGGACACGGCCCGGTTGATCTCGTCGATGCCCTGGGCCTGCTCGCTGCTGGCCGCGGAGATCTCGGCCATGGTGTCGGCCACTTCCTGCACCTTGGCGATGATCTCCTCCAGCAGGCGGCCGCTCTGGTGAACCAGCTCCTCGCCCTGATCCACCTTGTTCACGGTGTCGCCGATCAGGGCCTGGATCTCCTTGGCCGCCTGGGCGCTGCGCTGGGCCAGGTTGCGCACCTCGCCGGCCACCACCGCGAAACCCCGCCCGGCCTCGCCGGCCCGGGCGGCCTCCACCGCCGCGTTGAGGGCCAGCAGGTTGGTCTGGAAGGCGATGTCGTTTACCACCCCGGTGATGTCGGCGATCTTGCCGCTGGCCTGGCTCATCTCCCCCATGGCCTTGGTGGTCTCGTCGAGCACCTGGCCGCCCTGGCGGGCCTTTTCCGAGGCCTGGCGGGCCAACTGGTTGGCCTGGCGGCCGTTGGAGGCGTTCATCTTGACCGCGCTGGTCATCTGCTCCAGGGCGCTGGCCGTCTCCTCGATGGCGCTGGCCTGTTGCTGGGTGCGCTCGCTCAGGTCCTGGTTGCCCTGGCTTATCTGGGCGGCGCTGGCCGCCACGGTGTGGGAGGCGGCGGCCACCTCGGTGACGGTAACCGCCAGGATGTCGGTCATCTGCTGGGCGTTGGCCGCCATCTCGCCCAGCTCGTCGCCCCGGGCCAGCAGCTCGGGCGGCATCTGGCCGGTGAGGTCCTTGTCGGCCGCCTGTTTCAGCTCGCGGTTGGTGGAGCGCACCACCTTGAGCAGATTGATCGAGAACCAGCGCCCCACCCACAAGGAGAACAGCACCGCCGCCAGGATGAGGACCGCGAAGATCATTATGGTGGAGGTGATGGCATGCACCGATTGCTGGCCCGAGATGTCGATCAGGTGCTTGGTGCCGCTCTTGATCGCGCGAACCGTGGCCTCGAAGGTCTTGGCGCTGGCCGCGTTTACTTGCTCCAGCTTGATCCGGTCGCTGCTGAGCGAGTTGAAGCGCTGGTCGCTGTAGCCCTGGGCCTCCGCCAGGAACTTCATAAGCTGGCGGGACTCCTCGCGCGCCCGGTGCATGGTCTGGGCCAGGGCCAGGCTTTGGCCGCCCTTGGCTATGAGCTGGTTAACCCGCGCGGCCTCCTGGTGCATCTCCTGGTGCAGGCCCTCGGCGGGGCGCAGAATATCCCGCAGCTTGGGGTCTTGGATCGTGATGTTGTAGTACCAGCGGCCGTAGGTGCAGCGGCGGGGGTCGATTTCGCCCCGGAAGGGAGTGCGGTTTTCCACCGAGTTCTTGAGGCGGTCCAGCCAGAGCAGGTGCTTGAGCATCACCCGGTGCAAAAACAGGCCCACCGGCAGGGCGGGCTCGCCCGGCTCGGGCTGGATCATGAACATGTTCTGCTGCTGGTGCAGGGCTAAAAGCTGCTCCTGCTCCTTTTTGAGCTGTTCCGCCTGGCGGGCGGCCCGCTGCAAGAGCTCCCCCAGGACCTGGGCGGCCTGGTCCTTGCCCACGTCGGCCAGGCCGGACACCTCGTGCCTCATGGTTTTGAAAGACTGGTCCATCCCGGCCCAGAGCTTTTCTATCTTGGCGCTGGCCGTTGCCGGGTCCAGTCCCTGGAGGCCGGCCAAGTACTGGGCCCCCAGCATGCGCAGACGGTGCAGGTCCAGCACCGCCCGGTTGGCCGACTCCAGCAGGGGCATTTCATGGCTGCGCAGGGTAACCGTGGTGGAACGGACATAGGCGTAGATGAACAGGGACCCCGCCATGCCGCAGGCGCCGATGAGCAGGGTCACCCCCACGAAGACGGTGGCCAGCTTGGCTTTGAGCCCCATACGGTTGATCCATCCCATGATTCGCCTCGATCTGGCCGGGTGCGGCCCCGGCGGGTGTTCAGGCCGGCGGCTGTCCGCCGCTGGCCCCGGACCTGGTGAATATGATCTTGAGCCGCGCGGCCGCCTCGGGCTCCGAGAAGCAGGCGGTGCAGCCTCCCTCTTGGCCGCAGGCCACGGGGTCCACCGGTTCCAGGTGCACCTCGAACCCCAGGGCGCGGTACTCCTCCACCGCCTCGCTTAGGCGCGGCTCGTCGGCCATGAACTGCTTCACCCAACCCTGGGCGCTCAGTTGGGCCTCTCTCCGGGCGGAACAGGACATGGCACTCCTTGGGCGGCTGCCGCGGCGCACAAGGCCACGGCCCGCTTGGACCATCCTAATATAACGTTGCCCGGTGGTGAAGGTCTAGTTCTTATACGGGGTTGCGGACGCGGGCCGCCAAGGGGGCGGCCCTAGTCCAGGCGGATTATCTTCACGCTCTTGCCCACCCATTCAGATGGCAGATATATCCGGCCGGAGTTGGAGCTGCGCTTTACCTGCTTTTCGATCATCTCCTGGCCGAACACCTCGAACTTGACGTGACTGCGCGGGATGGAGGGGGCATTGGGCTTGGTCTTGTCGGTTCGCTGCATTTTACCATGGCCCGTTATTGGATCCGCCGCTGCCAAAAGCGGCCTTGGATCGCTATTATATAGTTATAATATAGCTACAATTTAACTATAAACAGGCTCGCCGCGCCTGTCAACCGCCTCGATTGAATGTCAACAATTGGTGATATGCTTGATTGAGCATATCCACGGCCGGCGTGGCCCGGCCGCGGGGCGGGCAAAGAAAACCTCCGCCCCGTCCTGGTAAAGACGGGGCGGAGGGGGTCGCTTGGATAGGTTGGGTGGGGTCTATTTGACCAGGCGCAGGTTGATGAAGTTGCTCCGGTCGAAGCCGAGCTTCTTGAAAAAGGCCAGCATGTCGCCCGAGTCCCAGCGCACGGTGGTGTAGATGTTGGCCACGCCGCGCTCGGCCAGGGTGGCGAAGAGCTTCTCGGCCAGGGCCGCGCCCACGCCGGCGCCCATCTCGCCCGGCTCCACTCCCACCAGCTCCAGCCAGCCGGAGAGGTCGGTGCCGAAATGCCCGATCTTGATCTCGCCCAGGATGAAGCCGGCCAGAGAGCCGTCTTTTTCGGCCACAAAGCCAAGGCGGTACTCGTTGTCCACATGCTTGGCCAGCATGTCCATCCAGGGTTGGGGGACTTCATGCCGGGTCACATGGCCTTGGATGCGCTTGACCTCGGCCAGGTCTTCGGTTTTCATGGCGCGCAGATTCACGGGTTTTTCCTCGCCTTGCCTTTAATCTATGCGGATGATCTTGACGTTTTTGCCCACCCATTCAGGGGGCAGGTACACCCGGCCCGAGTTGCCGCTCTGCTTGACCTCTTTTTCGATCATCTCCTCACCGAAGACTTCGAACTTGGCCTTGTGGCGGCTCTCGGCCACAGCCTCGTCAGGGCCGGGCTTGGCCTTGGGGTTGCTTTTATCGCTTTGGCTCATTAAGCGGCCCTCAATGTTGGTGAAGGGGACACCAAGCGGGCCCTGAGCCCCCTGGTTTCACGCCATTTGGTACTTAAAATGTAGCTACATTGTGACGATAGGCCAGGGTTCCGGGGGTTGTCAAGCAAATAATCAGGCGGTCCAGAAGCGGTGAGGGTCGAAACGTCTAATTATTTCGAGCTCTTTGGTCGTAGGCTCCGGTGTGGTTTCCACCTGGGGAGCGGTGGTGAGCTCCCAGCCGGTTTGGGCGGCAACCTGCTCCAGGCCCACCCCCGGGTGCAGGCTGGCCAGGGTGGCCCGGCCCTGGACAAAGGTGAACACCCCCAGGGAGGTGATGAGCGCGGCCGGACCGCCCCGGTTCAGGCCCTGGCTCTCGCGCCATCCGGGCCCCTCGCCCCAGCCGGGGGAGGTGATGTAGTCCACCCGGGGCACCAGGCGGCGGAGTTCGTGGTTCATGATGATCAGCAGGCGCCCGGCCAGGCAGGCGATGTCCGCCCCGCCCCCGGAGCCGGGCAGGCGCACCTGGCCCTTGGGCGTGTCCACTTGGTGGGTGTTCACGTTGCCCCACTGATCCACCTGGGCCCCGCCGATGAAGCCCAAATCCACCCGCCCGCCGGACAGCAGGCTCATCACCTCGTCCAGGCCGCAGACCTTGAGGGCGCGGGACTGGTTGGGGGTGTCGCCCATGGTGATGATGGGTCCCTGGGCCGGCTGGTCGCGCAGCACCCCGTTTTCAAACAGGCCCACCGCGTTCGGCGCGTGGGTCTCCTTTGCCAGCATGAAGGCCAGCAGGGGCAGGCGCATGCCCACGAAGACCACCTCGCGGTCCTGGATTTGCCGGGCCGCGGCGGAAACCATGATCTCGCCAGGGGTGTAAGCGCTCACCAGCCGTACTCCACCGGGGCCGTGGGCAGGCTGTGCTGGGTCGCCAGGCCGCACAGGCGGTCACTGCCCAGCTTGGCCAGATAATCCGCCCGCCCGCCGGGGCCGGTGATCCACTCGGCCAGCCACTGTTGGGCCGAGCCCTCGTCGCGGGTGGCGGCGGCATAGTCCAGATAGAACTGGTTGTCCAAATCGTAATAACCCTGCACCGGGGCCGGATGGGCCCCCCAGGGCACCTCGCACACCGCGTCCACCAGGATGCCCGGCACCAGGGTGCGGTCCGGGTCGCGGCGGATCACCTCGCTGTCCACCAGCTCCTCGCAGGTGAGCAGGACCCGTTTGGAGGCCATGGCCGCCTGGCGGGTGAAGCCGGTGGCTCCCCAGCCCTGGCCGTTGCCCTGGGCGTCGGCCCGCTGCACGTGGATCAGGGCCACCTCCGGGTTCAGGGCCTTGATGGCCAACAGCTCCTGGCCGGAGTGGGGGCAGGTGATCTTCTTGAAGTGGGGGTTGTCTCGCACCATGTCGCTGCCCAGGGGCGAGCGCCCCACGGCCATCGGCAGGCCCCGGGCCCCGGCCTCCAGGGCCAGGGTGATGGAGAAGTTGCTGTGGTCGATCACCTCCAGGGGGCGGGGGCGGCTTTGCTCCACCGCGCGGCGGAAGTTGTAGCCGATGCCGGTGGACACGTTGCCCACCCAGGCCGCGACGACCCGCTGGGCCAGGCCGGCGGCGATGATCTGGTCAAAGCTGATGTTGGAGATGGGGGCGATGAGGGTGAGGGGGCCGATCTTCTGGCGGATGAGCTCGTGGGCCGCGGCATAGGGGATCATGCCCTCCAGGCCGCAGGACAGGGCCACCGCGTCGCCCGGGCGCACCAGGCGGGCCACCGCATCGGGCAGATCACATACTTTATCGCTGGGTTTGGCCATGCGCCCCCTTGCTGATCAGGCAGCTAACATGCATAGCAGATAAGGGCTCAGCTCCACAAGACGGGCTATAGGAACTCCCGGCCCGCGTCCTGGTCTTCGCGCGCCACTTTTTTGAGCAGGGGGGCGGCCTCGTCCATCACCCGCCGCACCGGGCGGGGCCTGGGGCCGGGCTGGTCCAGGCCCATCTTGGCGGCCTTGAGGGGCCGGAAGCTCAGGGCCTCGGCGCTGAGCATCTTTTCCTTGGCCGTGAAGTTCACCCCCAGGATCTTGCGGCGCTGAAGCTCCACCGGGTCCAGGGAGCGCAAGTAGGACGAGAGCATCATCAGGTCGTGGTTGGACTCGAAAATAAGGATGTCCTGGTTAACCTCCTCCATCAGGTCCAGGGCCTTGAGCCGTTCGGCCTCCAGGGCCTCGGCCTCGTCCACCAGGCCCTGATACAGGCCCTTGATCAGGCTGGCGTAGCGGGCGCCCCTGGTCAGGCCCCGGATGCGGGCCAGGCCCACGGCCGGGGCGGCCAGGTCGACCCCATGGGGGGAGGGCGGGTCCAGCCCGGCGATGGCGAAAAACTCCTCCCAGGCCTCCCGCCGGCCCAGGGCCCGCCCCAGCAGGGCGCGGTGACGCTCCCACAGGCTAAGGCCCCCCAGCCAGGCGCTGGCCGCCTCGGTGACAAGGAGGATCTCCTCCTCCACGATGCGCCGCTCGCGGAAGTAGTTCTGGATGATCTCCTGCTTGACCGCCTGTTGCAGGGCCTGGATGAATTGTTCGTCCGCCATGTTGTGCCGTCCGTTTTGGCCTATTTGCTTGTGGGCGGGGACGCTTTTTGCTAGCTTTCCCTCAAGGAGTAAACCATGCCCCACGTTACCATAATCTGCAAGGCCCATACGCCGGCCGCCCGGGAGCAGGCCGAGGGTCTTGGGGCCTGGCTCACCGAGCGCGGCTCCAGCGCCCTGATCCTGGAGGCCCGGGGGGGCGAGCCCGGCGCGGGCAACGGCCCGGAGAGCCCCTTGCCCCCGGACACCAACCTGGTGGTGGTCTTGGGCGGGGACGGCACCATGCTGGGCGCGGTGCGCCAGGTGGTGGCCGCCGGCCTGGAGGCGGTGCCGGTGCTGGGGGTCAATCTGGGGGGCCTGGGTTTCCTCACCGCCCTGGGGCCCGAGGAGCTGCTGCCGGCCATGGCCAAGGTGCTGGAGGGCCACTACTCGGCGCCGCAGAGGCTTATGCTCGACGCCGAGGTGCGCCGGGGCGGAGAGTTGATCGAGCGCTTCACCGCGCTCAACGACCTGGTTATCAACAAGGCGGCCCTGGCCCGCATCGTGGAGCTGAACGCCTCGGTGGACGGCCACGGCCTGACCACCTTCAAGGCCGACGGCCTGATTATCTCCACCCCCACCGGCTCCACGGCCTACAACCTCTCGGCCGGGGGCCCCATCTGCCATCCGGCCCTGAACTGCATCGTGGTTAGCCCCATCTGCTCCTTCGCCCTGACCAACCGTCCCCTGTTGCTGGGGCCCCAGATGGTGCTCTCGGTCACCCTGGGCGGGCGGGCCGGGGACACCACCCTGACCTGCGACGGCCAGGTGGGCCTGATGCTGGAGCCCGGCGACCAGGTCAGCTTCCAGCGCTCGGCCCACAGCGTGCGCCTGGTGGAATCGCCTTTCCGCGACTACTTCGAGATTCTTCGCACCAAATTACGCTGGGGTTGAGCGGCCCTGCTCAGGACTCCTGGGGCAGCAGCAGCCGGAAGGTGGTGCCCTGGCCGGGGGTGCTTTCCACCTGGATGTCGCCATGATGGGCCAGGACGATCTTGCGGGCTATGGCCAGCCCCAGGCCGGTGCCGCCGCTCTTGGTGGTGAAAAAGGGGAAAAATATCTTTTCCCGCTCCGCGGCCGGGATGCCCACCCCCGCGTCGCGCACCGCGATGACCACCTGATCCTTTTCCCGGTCGGCCTCCACCACCACCTCGCCCCCCTTGCCGGAGGCGTCCACCGCGTTGTTGACCAGGTTGATCAGCACCTGTTTGAGCCGCCCCGCGTCGCCGGCCAGGGACAGGCCCCCGGGCGGCAAGTGGGAGGCCAGGCTCACCCTCTTTTCCTTGGCCGTGGGCCTGGTGAGGGTGAAGACCTCCTGGAGCAGCCCGTCCAGGGCCAGATTCCGCCGTTGCAGCTCCAGGGGCCGGGAGTAGTCCAGCATCTGGCGCAGCAGGTTTTCCATGTGGCGCACCTGGTCCACGATGATGCGCAGCTGGCCCCGGTAGGGGTGGGAGGGCTCCAGGTCGCGCTGGATGCGCTGGGCGAAGCCGCCGATGGCGATGAGCGGGGTCTTGAGTTCATGGGCCACCGCCGCGGCGGCCTGACCCAGCAGGGCCAGGTTTTCGGCCTCTTTGACCCGCCGGGCCTCGCGCCGCTCGCGGTCCACCAAAAAGCCGGTGAGCCCGCCGGTGATGAAGTAAAGGAGCATCTCGGCCGCGGCCAGGAGCATGTGGTTGCGGCCCACCCCGGCCCCCCACCACAGGTCCAGGTAGTTCAGCGAGACCAGGGCCGCGCAGATGAGCCCCCCGGTCAGGCCGAAGAGCAGGCTGGCCATGAACACGGGCAAAAAGAACAAGCGCTGCACCAGGGTGGCGAGGTCCGGGCGGGTGGGGGCCAGGTAGTGGTTGGCCAGGCTCAGACCGGCCAGCAGGAGCACCACCGGCACCACCTTGATCCAGGTGGGGATGACACTCCAGCGGCGGCGCAGTTCATTTATCAAGGGTTGGGTTCTCCTAGGGGACTGGAGTGAATCGTGCCGGATTCCTAAAAGAATAACACCGCTGGCCCCGGCAACCAAGCAGCCGGGGAGTTCTTTTTACTTGGCGGGCGGGGGCGGGGCGTGCTACCAAATTCAATAACAGTAAAAAACCGCGCCCCCGGCGTGGAGCTATGCATTGCGAGCCCTGCAAGGAGACTCATCCATGGTGCGTACACACCGCGTTTTGGCCCTGGCGGCCCTGCTCATGTCCCTGCCCCTGATCATGGCCATGGGTTCCGGGAGCAGCGATGCGCCCACCCGCATCCCCGAGCCCAAGGTCAACTACCTGGTCTCGCTCACCGATCAGGGCGGCACCACGGTTGAGCTCAGCCACTTCTCCATCGAGGGGGTGGGTTTTGTTTCCGGCGGAATGGGCCGGGGCGATCTGGCCGTGCCCCTGGACCAGGTCAAGTCGGTGGATATCCGCCAGCTGGAGGGCGATCTCAAGGCCACCCTGTCCATGGCCGACGGCAAGACGGTGAACGTGGTGGTCAAGGGCGGCCTCATGGCCACCGGCAAGACCGATTTCGGCAACTACCGCATTCCCCTGGACCAGGTCAGCCACATCGCGGTGAAGGGCATCGCCCGCTAGGCGGCATCCCTCCAGCCCGGGGGGCGCCGCCGGGGCAAAAACAGGCGCACCAGGATCAAACCGATGACAAACCCCCCGATGTGGGCCATCCAGGCCACGCCGGGCCCGCCCCGTCCCAGCACCTGCAGCAGGAACCAGACCCCCAGCACGATCACCGCCGGCACCCGGATGAGCTGGGCGTAGAAGAAAAACCACAAGAGCACCACCACCTTGGCCCTGGGGTAGAGCAAAAAGTAGGCCCCCAGCACCGCCGCGATGGCCCCCGAGGCCCCCACCATGGGCAGCTGGGAGCCTGGCGAGGCGACCACGTGGCTCAGGCCGGCCAGCACGCCCCCCAGCAGATAGAACACCCCGAAGCGCAGCGGACCCAGGCGGTCCTCGATGTTGTTGCCGAATATCCACAGATAGAGCATGTTGCCGGCCAGGTGCATGAAGCCGCCGTGCAAAAACATGCTGGTGACCAGGGTGAGGGGCTGGGGCAGCCAGGCCAGGATGCCCGGCACCGGGATCTCGCCGGTCAGCAGCACCGGCACCACGCCGTATTGGTGCAGGAAGATATATTCCGCCCGGGGCCCCAGGCTCAGCTGGTACAGGTAGACCAGCAGATTCAGCGCGATGATCCCGATGGTTACAAAGGGCACGCCCTGGGTGGGATTTTCGTCCTTGAGCGGTATCACGCTGCCATCTCCCTTATGCCGGAGCCGCCCTTGCGCGCCGGGCGGGCCTGGGTATAGTTTTTAGCATAACCTAGGACGTCCGCCGACTGGATTGAGGCCCTGCCTTGAGCAAAACCGCGCACATCGCCACTTTTGGCTGCCAGATGAACGCCTATGATTCCGAGCGCATGGCCGGACTGCTGGCCAAGATGGGCTACGCCCGGGCCCAGGGGCCCGACACCGCCGACCTGATCATCTTGAACACCTGCTCGGTGCGCCAGCGGGCCGAGCAAAAGGTGTATTCCTACGTGGGTGAGCTCAAGCGGCTCAAGGCGGCCAACCCGGACCTGATCATCGGGGTGGGCGGCTGCGTGGCCCAGCAGGAGGGGGCCAGCCTGCTCAAGCGCCTGCGCCACCTGGACTTCGTGTTCGGCACCGGGGCCCTGGAGCGCCTGCCCGAGCTGGTGAGCCAGGCCGCCGAGGGCTATCGCATGGCCGACACCGGCCTGGATGCGGCGCCCTCGCCGGAGATAATCGTGCCCGCCCGGCCCGGGCTCAAGGCCCTGGTCACGGTGATGACCGGATGCGACAACTTCTGCTCCTACTGCGTGGTGCCCCATGTGCGCGGCCGGGAGCGCTCCCGCCCGGCCGATCAGGTGCTGGCCGAGGTGAGCGCCCTGTCCCGGGCCGGGGTGCGCGAGGTCACCCTGCTGGGCCAGAACGTGAACTCCTATCAAGACCCGGACAGCGGCCTGGACTTCGCGGGTCTGCTGGAGCGGGTGAACCAGTTGCCCGAGCTGTGGCGCATCCGCTTCACCACCAGCCACCCCAAGGACCTGGGCCCCCGGCTCATGGAGGCCCTGGCCGGGCTGGACAAGGTGATGGAGCAGCTCCATCTGCCGGCCCAGTCGGGCAGCGACCGGGTGTTGCAAGCCATGAACCGGGGCTACACCCGGGCGCAATATCTGGAGCGGGTGGCCGAGCTGAGGGCCTTGTTGCCCGGCCTGGCCCTGGGCGGGGACATCATCGCGGGCTTTCCCGGGGAAAGCGAAGATGAGTTCAATGAGACCTTGAGCCTGCTGGCCGAGGTCCGTTACGATTTCCTGTACAGCTTCATGTATTCCGACCGGCCCTTCACCCGGGCGGGACGCCTGTCCGGCAAGTTGAGCGAAGAGGCCAAGCGTGAGCGTCTGGTGCGTTTGCAAGCCCTGCAGCGCGAGATCGGCCTGGAGGAGCACGGCGCCCAGGTGGGGCGGGTGGTGGAGGTGTTGGTGGAAGGGCCGGCCAAAAAGGGCGAGGGCCTGATGAGCGGGCGCTGCCGGGCCGGCCGGGCGGTGAACTTTCCCGGCCCCCCGGAGCTGGCCGGGCGCCTGGCGCGGGTGCGCATCACCGAGGGCCGGGAGCATTCGCTGCTGGGCGAGCTGGAATCGGCGGGAGAGGTAAAAAAGCCATGATCCCCATGAAAGTGCAAGGACTGACCATCGACCCCGCATCCAACAGCCCCATCCTTATCTTGCAGGAGATCACCGGGGAGCGGACCCTGCCCATCTGGATCGGGCTCTTGGAGGCCACGGCAATCGCCAGCGAGCTGGAGAAGGTCTCCTTTTCCCGGCCCATGACCCACGATCTGACCATGAACCTGCTCAGGCAGCTGGGCTGCTCCATCAGCAAGATCGAGGTGACCCAGCTCAGGGAGAACACCTTCTACGCCCTGATCCATCTGCAAGGGCCCGAGGGCGCCTCCACCGTGGACTCGCGGCCCTCGGACGCCATCGCCCTGGCCCTTAGGGCCGAGGCGCCCATTTTGGTGGCCGAGGAGGTGCTCGTCGCGGCGGCGGCCTCGCCGGGCGCCGGCGGCTCCCGGGAGGGCAAGGACTGGAAGGACGTCCTAGAGGGCATGGACCCCGAGGACTTCGGCAAATACAAGATGTGAGCAACATGCCTTCTTTATCCAACCGCCAGGCCTATGCCGCGCTCAGCCGCGCCCAACTGGAGGATCTGCTGGAGTTCTACGGCCGCCAGGCCCTGGTCCTGGACGGCCTGTGGTTCCTGGGGGCCGAGACCCGCTGGGGACACGGCGCGGCCCTGGAGCTGGACGAGGAGGTCTGGGCCCGCTACGGAGCCAACGAGGCCAAGCGCCTGCTCAAGGTGCTGGGCCAAGAGCGGGTGGAAAATCTGGAGCAGGTCTGCCGCCTGTTCCTGCTGTCGCCCCTGTGGGGTATACTGGGCGCCCGGGCCGAGGTGACCCATGGCAAGGCCCGGCTGTGGGTGACCCAGTGCCGGCCCCAGATGGCCCGGGTGCGCAAGGGCCTGGGCGAGTTCGACTGCAAGCAGGTGGGCATCAACTACTTCCAGGCCTGGCTGCCCGTGTTGCATCCCGGCCTGGACTTCGCCTGCGCCTTTTGCCCCCCCGACGCCCACCCCGACCAGGAGTGGTGCCGATGGGAGGTCTGGTTCGCCGAGTAGCCGCGCCGGGAAACCGGCATCGCGGAGGGATCTTTTGGACAACGGACCCACCATCCTGATCGTGGACGACAGCCGGCTGGCCCGGGCGGCCATGGCGGCCAACCTGCGCGCCTCGGGCCATGAGCGCATCATGGAGGCGGGCAGCGCGGAGCAGGCCCTCGCCCTGCTGAGCGGGGAGGGGCCCGGGGTGGACCTGGTGCTGTTGGACATCGTGCTGCCCGACACCGACGGCATCACCGCCTGCGCCCGCATCAAACAAGACAAGCGCCTCAGGGGCATCCCGGTGATCATGGTCACCTCCCAGGACGGCCTGGACACCCTGCGGGCCGCCTTCAAGGCCGGGGCCATGGACTTCATCACCAAGCCCATCAAGGAGGTGGAGCTCACCGCCCGGGTGCGCTCGGCCCTGGCCCTGAAGCTGGAGATGGACCGGCGCAAGGAGCGCGAAAAAGAGCTGCAAAAGATCACCCGCCAACTGGCCAAGGCCAACCAGGAACTGCGCCTGCTTTCCTCGCGCGACGGCCTCACCGGGGTGGCCAACCGGCGCTTTTACGAGGAGCAGTTCGACCGGCAGTGGGCCCAGTGCGCCAGGGAGCGGGCTACCTTCAGCCTGTTGATGATCGACATCGACCGCTTTAAGAGCTACAACGACCGCTATGGCCATCTGGCCGGCGACGACTGTTTGCAGCAGGTGGCCCAGGCCCTGCAAGACGGCCTCAAGCGGCCGGTGGACCTGCTGGCCCGCTACGGCGGAGAGGAGTTCGCGGCGGTGCTGCCCTACACCGACGCCGAGGGGGCCCTGGTGGTGGCCGAGGAGCTGCGGGCGGCGGTGCAGATATTGAACCTGGAGCACAAAGGGAGCCCGGCCGGGGTGGTGACGGTCAGCCTGGGCGTGGCCACCTGCCTGCCCACCCCGGAGCTGGACCGCAATCAGATCGCCGCCGCCGCGGACCAGGCCCTGTATGAGGCCAAGGAGCAGGGCCGCAACCGCGTGAGCGTGGGCCAAGTAAACCTGGCCGCCTGAGGGGCGGCCGGACCGGGAGAGACTCATGATCGACCTGCACACCCACACCCTGTTCAGCGACGGCGAGCTGCTGCCCTCGGAGCTGGCCCAGCGGGCCGCGGTGCTGGGCCTGGAGGGCCTGGCCTTCACCGACCACGCGGACATGAGCAACCTGGTCACAGCCCTGCCCGCCCTGCTCAGGGCGGCCCAGGAGCTGGACGCGCACCACGCCATGCGCATCATCGCCGGGGTGGAGCTGACCCATCTGCCCCCGGCGCTCATCGCGCCCTATGCCGGCAAGGCCCGCGCCCTGGGGGCCCAGATCGTGGTGGTGCACGGCGAGAGCCCGGTGGAGCCGGTGGCCCAGGGCACCAACCGGGCGGCCATCGAGGCGGGGGTGGACATCCTGGCCCACCCGGGGCTCATCACCCCCGAGGAGTGCGCCCTGGCCGCGGAAAAGGGCGTGCTGCTGGAGATCAGCGCCCGGGGCGGGCACAGCCTGGGCAACGGACGGGTGGCCCGCTTGGGCCTGGCCGCCGGAGCCGGGCTGGTGATAAACACCGATGCCCACGCCCCCCGCGACCTCATCGATCACGCCTTTGCCGCCAGCGTGGGCCTCAACGCCGGGCTGGAGCCGGAGCAGGTGGAGCAGTGCTTTGCCAATGCGCGGCGTCTCCTGGACCGGGCCCAGGGAGTGGCGGTCTGATTCCGGGTCCCCATGTATGACCACCCCGAATTGAGCGAGCGCCTGAGCGCGGCCGCGGCCCAGGGGACGGCGTCCCTGCTGGAGGCCTGCGCCCTGGAGCTGAGCGCCCGGCGGGGCCTGGATCACCAAGGCGCGGCCAAGGCGGTGGCGGGCGACGCGGAGCTGGCCCGTCTGATCGCGGCCGATGCCCCGCCCGGGGAGCTGGCCGCCCGCCTGAGCGCCCTGGCCGGGGCGGGCCGCTGCCTGGGCTGCGGCTCCTGCTGCCGGGTGTCCAGCCCCACCCTCTACGCCGAGGACCTGCCCAGGCTGCGCCGGGCCGGATTGGGCTGGGAAGAGCTCTACACCCTGCGGGCCGGCGAAAAGGTATTTTCGGCCCGGTTGGGCCGCTTCCAGGTTTTGGACGATGAGCTGATCAAGCTGCGCGAAAGGGGAGGGGCCTGCGTGCGCCTCACGCCCCGGGGCTGCGGCATGTATGAGCAGCGGCCCTTGCAGTGCCGTTGGCTGGAGTGCTGGTCCGGGCGCCACGCCGGGCAGCTGACGGACCGCCCCCGTCTGGGCCGCCCTGATTTATTGGCCAGCGACGAGACCGCCCTGGCCCTGGCCGGGGAGTACGAGGCCAAGGTGCCGGCCGAGGAGCTGCACGCCGCCCTGGCCGGCGCGGCGGCGGGAGACGCCCAAGCCACGGACAAGGCCCTGGCCCTCCTGGAGCTGGATCACCGTTTGCGAGCGGGCATCAGCGCCAAATACGGCCATGCCCCGGAGTCCCTGCCCCTTATCCTGGGGCGTCCCGCCGTGGAGATCGCGGCCAATTACGGCCTGGAGCTGACCCTGCAAGACGGCCGTCCGGCCCTCCGAAAGAAACACTAGTCGACAGCCTCCCCGGCAAACCCGGCCGCCGGCGGGCCAGGCGTCTGGCAAAGCCGGAGCCTAGGGCCCGCCTTTGGCCCACAGCCCCCGCTTGGCCTTGCGGGCCTCTTTTTCGGCCAACAAAAAATCCGCCTTGTGGCGGAACTCGAAGCGCTGGTACACCCTGGCCCAGCCCTGGGCGATTAGCTCCTGGTTGAGCAGACGTCCGTCGGGCAGATACACGAAGGCCAGCAGCCGCCCATAGCGGTCGCGGGGCGCGCTCTGGGGGCGGCCGTCCACCAGCACGACCGCGTCCCCCTCCTTGACCAGCCCGAGCATGCCCTGGCGGGAGGCCTTGCCGGCCTCGGCCTCCTGCTCCGGGGTGCGGTGGCGCTTTTTGGCCCGCCGGGCCAGGCCCTTGCTGTAGCCGCTCTCCGGCGCGTCCACCCCGATGAGGCGCACCAGCTCCCTGCGCCCCTTGATCCGCACGGTGATGGTGTCGCCGTCGTTGACATGGACCACCTCGGCCTGGCGGGCGCCGGCCCAGGCGGCGCAAGTCAGGGCAAGGGTAAGCAACAGGGCGAGTGCGAGGCGGGCCGGGCGCATGGTCAGCCTCCCGCGGGCAGGGGCACCCGCAGGCCGTCAAAGGCCACGGTTACGGGCATGGTCAGGCCGTGCTCGGGCAGGGCCCGCTCCACCAGGGCCTGCCAGGCGGCGTGATCCCGGGGGATGGCGTAGGGCTCGCCGTCCGCCCCGCGCAGGGGCTCGGCTGGGGCGTATTTCTTGAGCATGGCATTGGCCGGGTCGTCGCCGGGTATGTGGTCCTGGCAGGACAGATGGGCCAAGTACACCCGCCCCGGCTGCCAGCGCAATAGCTGGGGCAGGGCCCGTTGCAGGCTCAAATGGTTGGCCCGGTTCACCGCCGGTTCGTGCACAAAGTGGCACTGGCACACCAGCAGATCCAGGCCCGCGAAGGCGTCCGGCTCCAGGGGGGCGGTCATGTCGCTGGTGTAGCCCAGGCCATAGGGGCCCTCCGGGGTGGCCAGCTCGAAGCGGTAGCCCAGCGAGCCCTTGGGAATGGGGCCGTGGTCGGTCTTGACCGGCGTGCAGCCCAGGTTAGGGCCAAAGGGAGCGCCGCTCAATGCCGCGCCCGGCAGGGCCAGGCGCTTTTCCAGCAGGCTGCCCAGCAGATAACCAAAGCGCGCCTCTATTTGCTCCCAGGCCTCGGCGCTGGCGTAGACCGGGATGGGTTCCCAGGCATCGGGCGGCACATTGCGGCGATAGCAGAGCAGCTCGTCCAGGCCCAGGTAGTGGTCGCCGTGCTCGTGGGTGATGAGCACCGCGTCGGGCCGGGGCAGGTCTTCCCGCATGAGCTGGGCCCTGAGGTCCGGGCCGGGGTCGATGAGCACCCGGGCCGGCCCCTCCAGCCACAGGCTGGTGCGGGTGCGGTATTGGCCGATGGATCGCAGATGGCGGCAGGTGGCGCAGGGGCACTGGTGCTCGGGCAGGCCCCAGGCCCCGCCGGTGCCCAGAAAGATCAGCTCCATGCTATACTCCCTTGCACGGGGCGCGTCCCCGGCGAGCCAACTTTAGCCCCCATATTTCATGAGGGCTGCGCATCCGGCTTCGCCAGCCGGCGTGCCGCCGGACCCATGGCGGGTCGAGCAGGTCGGTGCCTTGGCTGAACATCGTTACTCCCGCAGTGCCCCTTTGGTGGCCCAAGCCTTGGGCCCGGCATACGGTGTTGCTGGCTGCGCTCGGGCCTTGACGTAGGCTTTGCTACGCCTGCGGCCCTCGCTTGCCTGCCGCCTAGTCTGCCGGCGGCTGGCTGTGCCGGCGATGGGTGCAAATTGTACACTGATAATAAACCCATTATTTACAAAACGACGCCTTTAAAAGGTTTCGTTGCCTGATGCCACCCAGCCCCCATGAAAAATGGAGGCTAGCATTCCGCGAAAGGCGAGAAAAGCATGCCCAACGAGCCTTCTCCCAAACGCCCCGCCCCCTTGCGGGTCTCGGCCACCGTGGTGGTGGACGCGGCCACCCTGGAGCGGGCCCGGGCCAAGGCCGCCCAGCACGAGATCAGCTTTTCCAAGTATCTGGAAAGGGCGGTGCGCCTCTACGGCAAGGTGCTGGACAAGAAGGTCAGCGTGGTCCCCCGGCCGCTCTAGCCCAAGGGCCGCTCGGCCACGTGCAGCCAAGCCACGCCCCGGGTCAGGGGGTGGCTGCGCGCCCCGACCAAACCCGCCTGTTTCATCTCATCGCGAAACTCAGAGGGCGTGGGGAACTCCCGGATGGTCTCGGCCAGATAGCGGTAGCTCTCCTCGTCGCCGGAGATGAGCCCCCCCACCTTGGGCAGCAGATGCATGAGGTAGCGGGTGTAGATGCGCCGCACCCAGGGCCCCTGGGGCGTGGTGAACTCCAACACGTAAACCCGGCCCCCGGGCCGTAGCACCCGGCGCATCTCGGCCAGGGCCGCGCCCCGGCGGGGTATGTTGCGGATGCCGAAGGCGATGCTCACCGCCGCGAAGGTCTCGCCGGCAAAGGGCAGGGCCGTTCCGTCGCCGGCCAGCAGGCGCACCCGCGCCCCGCTCTTGGCGATCTTTTTCTTGGCCGGCCCCAGCATGGCCGGCACCAGGTCCAGGCCAACCACCAGGGGACGCGTGGGCAGATCGGCCTCGGCCAGGGCCAGGTCGCCGGTGCCGGTGGCCACGTCCAGCACCTTGTCGCCCGGCTGCAGGCGCATGGCCAGGGCGGTAAAGCGCCGCCAGTGCAAATCCTGTCCCGCGCTCAAGACGTGATTAAGCAGGTCGTAGACCGGCACCACCTGGTTGAAGATGCGCCGCACCTGCCCGATCTGGGTGGCCTCGTCCCTCACGGGCCCACCACCAGCCCGGCCACGAAGCGCGGGTCGATCTCGGCCGAGGGCTTCAGGCCGCCCAGTTCCTGTTCCAGCCGGGTCAGCAGGCCGCGCAGGGCCCGTCCGGCCAGGGCGGCCTGGGCCGGGTCGGGCAGGGCCTGGAGCGAGTCGGCCAGTTCGGCCTCCAGCTCCCCGGCCAGGCCCTTTTGCAAGGCAACCACGGCCTCGTTCAGGCGCTCGGCCGGGATGGGGGCCAGGCCGTCCAGGTCCATCTCGCGCCGGGCCAGCCAGGTGCCGATGACATGGCTCAGCTTTATCTCGGTGGGGTCGGCCGGGTGCGCCGCCTCCTCGATGAGGCTCTTGATCTCCTCGGGCTCGATGCCCATCAGCTCCAGGAGCAGCACCCCCCAGAACTCGGCCTGGTCCAGGGCGTCGCCCGCCGCCTCCACATCGGCCAGGCCCAAAAAGGCGCGGTACTCCCGCCCCTGGTCCAGGGTGGGGTCGTAGCAGCGGGGGCGGGAATAGAGCAGCCCGGCCAGCCAGCGGTCCAAGGGCGGCTCCAGCAGGTGCAGACCGGTGGGCGTCTTGCTCAGCCAGCCCTCGCTGGTCAGCTCCCAGGCCCGCTTGTTCAGGCGGCGGATGGCCATGGCGCCCTGGCGGGCCAGGGCGGCCAGGCCCAAACGGGCCACGATCTCCCCGGCCTTGGCCTCGTCGCCCTGGCTGAGCACCCCCAGTCCCAGGTTGACCAGGCCCAGGCTCTCCTTGGCCGCGCGGGCCACCTCCTCGGGCGAGGCCGGGTCGGCCTCCAGGGCGGCCACCCCGCAGGAGGCGATGTAGGCCACCTCGGAGCGGAACATGTCCGTCGCCTCGCCGCCCAGCCCGCCGGCCACCACGGGCAAGAACTCGCTTTCGGGCAAGAGCCCGGCCATGCGGTCGGCCCGGGGCGCTCCGGGCTGCTTGGCCCCGGCCGCCTTGGGTTGCAGCTTGTCCCAGTCCGCCTCGCCGGGGGCGGGCTCGGCCCACAGCTCCAGGGCCTCCAGCCGGGAGGGGAAGCCGTGGTCGGCCATGCGTCCGTTGCGCCAGCGGGTGGCGTACTCGTCCAGCTCGGTGAGCCCCTCCCAGAGCACCGCCTCCAAGACGTTGGCATAGGTCTCCGGGGCCTCGCTCTTTATCAGCACCAAAATCTGGGCCACGAAACCCTTGGTCTTGGGGTTGATGAACTCGATGAAGTACAGCCCGTCCAGGGTGAACTCGGGCAGATCGTCGGGCGGCTCCTGCTGTTCCTGGCTGGGCAAGAACTTAACCACCTTGATCCAGGAGTTGAGCAGCAGGGCCAGCACCTCCATGTCGGCCGCGGCCAGCCAGCGCTTGAGGCGCTCGGTGCCCGCGTCCATGATCAGAGGCAGCCACACCTGGTAGCGGGCCGGATCGAAGCTCTCGCGCCACCAGCCGGTGAGGTCCAGCAAATAGGCGAGCTGCTCGTCGTCGCACAGCTCGATGAGCGCCCCCGCGTCGCCGGGCCCCACTTCCAGCACCGTGGAGGCGAACTCGTCCACCGGCAGGGCCTGGGTGAGGGCCGCGCTGTCCTGGGCCAGGATGATGAGCTTTTCGCGCTCCAGGCCCCGGGTGTTGAGCACCGCGCGCAGGCGTTCCTCTTCGCTCAGGCCGTGCCACAGGGCCTCGGCCTGGCGGGGGTCGCGCTTTTCAATATCCAGGATCTCGCCCGGTTTGGCGATCAGGTCGCTTTTGCTGATTTCGTTCATGAGACCTCAGCCGCAGGCGCCGCAGCGGCGGCAGGTTTCAGGTTCGCAGGGCGGGCTCTGGGCTTCTCGGCTGGCCCGCCGAGCCTCGGCCCAAAGATAGTCCCGGCTCACCCGGTGGTCAACAATCTCCCAGGGAAAGACCTCGTCTTGGGGCCGCTCCCTATGGGCGTAAAAATCTGGGTCCACGCCCGACTGGCCATAGGCCCGCTCCAGGGACTCGCCTTGGGCCAAGAGCTCCAGCAGCGGGGTCAGGCGGCGGTCGCCCCGGGCCAGCACCGCCTGCAAGCGGGCGAACTTGGGCACGTCGCTGGTCACCTTTAGGTTGGCTCCGGGCGACAGGGCCTTTTTGATGCGCTTCATGCGCGCCGCGATCAGCTTGAGCGGGGCCATGGCCTCCCACTGGAAGGGGGTCCAGGGCTTGGGCACGAAGGCGCTGAGGCTGGCGGTCACCCGGCCCAGATGCCCCTTGGCCCGCGAAAAGCTCACCACCTGGGAGCGCACCCGCCCCACCAGGGCGATGAGCTCGTCGATGTCGTCATCCGTCTCGCCGGGCAGGCCCACCATGAAGTACAGGCGCAGATTGGGAACCCCGGCGGAGATCAGGGTCTCCACCGCCGTGGCCAGCTCGGCCTCGTTCAGGTGCTTGTTGATCACCCGGCGCAGGCGCTCGGAGCCCGCCTCGGGGGCCAGGGCCACGGTCTGGTGGCGGGAGGCGGCCAGGGCCCCGGCCAGGCCCGGGGTGAGACGGTCGGCCCTGAGGCTCGACACCGAGAGCGAGCCGCCCTCGGCCACGATGCCCCGGGCCAGCTCCTCCACGCCCTCGATGTCGCTCACCGCGGCCGAGACCAGGCCCAGCTTGCCGCCCTCGGCGGCCACGGCCAGGGCGGCCTGGCTGAAATCCGGCCCAGCGCCCAAGCGGGGCGGGCGGTACACGTGGCCCGCCGCGCAGAAGCGGCAGCCATGGCCGCAGCCCCGCCCCACCTCCATGAGGGTCATGTCCCCGAACTCCACCCCGGGCGCGGAGATGACGCTCCGGGCCAGGCCCGAGGCCGGCCCCTGGTACTTGGGCGCCGCGATGCGCTTCGGCAGGCCCGGCAAAGGCGTGATCCCGGCCAGGGCGCCGTCGGGGTTGTAGGCGACTTCGTAGAGCGACGGGGCGTAGAAGCCGGTCACCTCACGATTCAGCCAGGCCAGGGTCTCGGAGCGGCCGCCGCCGGGCAGGCGCTCCAGGGCCTCCAGAAACGGCTCCAGCACCACCTCGGCCTCGCCCAGAAGAAAGGCGTCCACCACCTCGGCCAGGGGCTCCGGGTTGAGCATGGCCGCCACCCCGCCCGCGATGACCAGCGGCCCCCGGCGGTGCGCCGCCCGGGTGCCCAGGCCGGCGTGGTCGAGCATCTTCACCAGGTTGGGCGCGTCGTTTTCAAAGCACAGGCTGGCCAGCACCAGGTCAAAGGAACCCACCGGCCGGGAGGATTCCAGGGTCAACAGCGGGGCCCCGGTCTTGGCGTAGAGCGGCTCCTCGGCCCGGCCGGGCAAAAAAGCCCGCTCGCACAAGGCGTCGGGCCGCGCGTTGACGATGCGGTAGACCGTGTGCAGGCCCAAATTGGCCATGGCCACCTGGTAGGTGTTGGGGAAGATCAGGGCCACGTTGAGCCGGCCGCCGGGCTCGGAACACACCGATCCCCTCTCCTTTGCCAGGAGACGTTGATGATGCTCCACCAGGGGCCAGTTGGATGCGGCCAAGCTACGAATATCCTTTATTTACGCCGTGGAATTGGGGACAGCTCAATATAGCACAATCCCGCGCCCTTGACCCCGCTCCCCCGGCGTGTCAGGCTTGATGGCAATCGCGCATGAGGCGCGCCTATTGCCAGGAGAACCCATGGACGACCTGAAAAAGCTGGAGTTCCTCAAGGCCTTGGCCGAGGCGGGCGACAGCGCCAACATGTGGACCGCCGGCGAGGCGGTTGGCCTGGAGCACAACGCCATCGAGAACCTGGGCGTGGAGCTGATGAACCAGGGCTACCTGGAGATGGCCAGCCTCAGCGGGGGCGTGCGCCTTACCGACAAGGGCAGCGAGGAGCTGGCCGGCGCGGACGGAGCCGAAAAGGCCCCGGACCTGGAGCAGATGCTCCAGCGCATCGTTGATGCCGGGCTGGACCTGGGGCCTGGCGCCAACGCCAACCTCACCGCCGACATCGCCACCCTCAGGGCCGCCCTGAAACGCAGCCATCCCCTGGCCCCGGTGGTCAAGGCCTGCATGGCGGCCATAGACGCGGCCCTGCAAATGGCGGGTGCGCCGGGGGAGAAGCTTCGCCCCCAACTGGCCGCGCTCAAACCGCAATAAAAAAACGGGGACGGGCGCCGGCCCGTCCCCGCCAATGATTGCTTTCGAGTCTAGCTGCAGCCTCCGTCGCATCCAGAGGTGGAACAGCTCGCGCCGCTGCCCAGGGGGTTTTCCGCGTTCACGGAGAAGCCCTGCTGCCAGCCGTTGTCCACGAAGTCCACCGTGACCTTCCCGCTGGTCTGGGAAAGTTCCTTGTCAATGAGATAGGTCAGGCCGTCCACCTCATACTTGTCGTCGTTGTCCTTTGGTTCGTCCAGAACCAAGCGCAGGGAGGGACCGCCTCAGCCGCCGGACTGCAAGAAGACCCGCAGCGGTTGGTCCAACCCCTTTTCCTTCATAAAGCTCTGAATGGCCTCGCTGGCCGTGGGGGTTACTTCGACCATGATAAATCCTTTCTGCCCTGCTATCTGGGACCTTATCTTTACTGCTGACATAGAATATGGCAACTAAACTTGGCCTGTGCAAGTGGCGAAAGCAATTTTCGGAAAAATTCCTAAACACAAAAGGAAGGTCATAACCGCTGTTTTGGCGGGAAATGGCGCGGGGGAAGGAGGCGGAACGGCCAGATATTAATTATAAATTATAATGACAAATAAAATTTAATAAATACTAATAAATAAACAGTTCGGCCTATCTGCCGGCCGGTTGGGCCAAAAAACGGATCAATCCTTCCAGATCGGCTTGCGCTTTTCGATAAAGGCGTTGCGGCCCTCGATGGAGTCGGTGGTCTCGCTGAGCAGCACCACCATGTTCCGAAGATAGGATATGGCCTTGGTGTATTCCAGATCGCCGATGTGATTGAAGGCCTCCAGGCCCAGGCTCATGATGGAGCGGCTCAGGCCCTTGAGCTGGTTGGCCAGGGCCAGGGTCTCGTCCAAGAGCTCGTCGCGGCTGGTGACCTTGTTTATCATGCCGATGCGCAGGGCCTCGCGGGCGTCGATCTGCTCGCCGGTGCAGATAAGCTCCAGGCCCTTTTTGCGGCCCACGGTGCGGAAGAGGATGGCCATGACCATCATGGGCCACACCCCCACCTTGATCTCCGGCACCCCGAACACCGAGTCGTAGGTGGCGATGGAGATGTGGGGCAGCATGGCCAGGCCGCAGCCCCCGGCCAGGGCATAGCCCTGGATCATGGCGATGGAGGGGGTGGTGATGCGGTTGAACACCAGGCACAGGTCCGCGTAGCCCTGCAGATTGTCCTTGCCGGCCAAAACCGACTCGGCCCCGAAGTCGCCCAGGTCGCCGCCCGCGCAAAAGGCCTTGCCGCCCTCGCCGCTGATCACGATGACCTTGACCCCGGGGTCCTGGTCAGCCTTATCCACCGCCTTGGCCAGCTCGCGCATGTTGGCGAAGTCCAGGCGGTTCATCTTCTCGGGCTGGTTGATGGAGACCCAGGCGATCTGGTCTTCCACCCGGTAGGTGATGGGCTGGCCGGCCATGTTGCACTCCCTCTCTTGGCTGGGTTGCCCGGAGCGGCGCGCCCCGGTCTCACTGGGCAAATTATACTGGGGCCGGGCGGGCAGATCAAAAGCGCGGCCAGGCCGGGGGCAAAAAAAGGCTCACCCCGAGGGGTGAGCCACGCCGTTCAAAGCTATGGTCGGGACGACTGGATTTGAACCAGCGACCCCTGCGTCCCGAACGCAGTGCTCTACCAAACTGAGCCACGTCCCGACTGGGAATAGATATTTACCGCAGGGTCGGGCCCTTGTCCACCTATATTCACCCGGCCAGGGCAGCTATCTCCGGCGAGGCCTCTCCCACCGCGTCCAGGAAGTTCAGCAGGATGCGCATGGTGGCCCCCCAGATCATGTCCCCGTCCTGATACAGGGCCACCTGGCGAAGCGGCATTCCCTCCCACATCATGTCCACGGTTTCATAGGAAGCCCGGTCCAGCATGCGGGCCAGGGGGACGATTACCAGGTGATCCACCTCCACCGGGTTGGGCGCGAAACGGGCGGCGGGGTCCACCAGGCCCAAGAAGGGCGTGACCAAAAAGCCGGTGATGGTCACCACCTGATCCAGGCGGGTGATAAGCTCCACCTGCTCCGGGGGCACCCCCACCTCCTCGTGGGTCTCGCGGAGCGCGGTGGCCCTGGAGTTCTGGTCCTCGGGGTCGCGCATGCCGCCGGGAAAGGAGACCTGTCCGGCGTGGGAGGGCAGGTGCTCGGTGCGCTTGGTGAAGATCACCTGCACCCGGTCCCCGTCGTCCCACAGGGGCATGAGCACCGCGGCCGGGCGAACCTCTTCCAGGCGCTCCCGGGCCGGCTGGTGCTTTTCCAGGGCCGCGCACAGGGCCCGGCCCACGGCCATCTGCCTTGGGGTGAATTTATTTGCCATAGACCTTCATAAATACCTGACTGGAGAGCCCGGGGAAAGCCCCCCCGGCCAAAAACCGCTCGGCCAACGGCTTGACCGGGCCCGGAACGGGTGGCAACATGGCCAGATGCAACTTTCCCTTCAAACGAGGCAAGAGCCATGAAGCGACTCCCAGCCTGGTTGCCCCTGTTGGCGGCCCTGGTCCTGCTGTTGGGCCTGGGCGCGGCCTGCGGCACCGCCCCCAAGGTGCCGCCCTCGGGATTCCTGAGCGATTACGAAGCCCTCAAGCCGGACCCCGACGTGGACGGCCTGTACTGGTGGGCCCGCAAGGGGGTGGACTGGGCCAATTACCGCGCCCTGCTCATCGACCCGGTGGAGGTGCGGGTGAGCAAGTCCTCCTTCAAGGATGCCCTGGAGCCCGGCGAGGCCAAGGTGATGGCCAAAAAGCTTCGCGACGTGACGGTCAGGGCCCTGATGGGCAACTACCCCCTGGCCAGGCACGCGGCCCCCGGGGTGCTGCGCCTCAAGGCGGCCCTGGTGCATCTAAAGCCGGTGCAGCCGGCGGTGAACGTGGTCTCCTCGGCCCTGCTCATGGTGCCGGTGGACGTGGGCGAGGCGGCGGTGGAGGTGCAGTTCACCGACAGCGTCAGCGGCCGCATCCAGGGCGAGCTGGTCATCAGCAACCAGGGCAGCATCGCCCAGGTCACCAAGGTCTGGACCCGCTGGGCCCAGGTGGACGACGCCTTTGTGCAGTGGGCCCTATTGCTGCGCGAGGCCATGCGCCAAAAATAAAAAAACCCGACTCGCCCGCTCTTGACATCCTTGGATCCGTGGTTACCATTTGAGCATATGCACATAACTTGCCCGGCGGCGGCACCCGCCGCCTGGCGAAACGCTTAGACCACGGAGTAGCCATATCATGATTATCGCAGTTCCCACCGAGGGTTCCGGCGGCCTGGACGCCAAGGTTTCGGACCACTTCGGCCATAGCCCGGCCTTTGCCCTGGTGCCGGTGAATGACAACCAACTGGGCGAGCCTCAGTTCATCGCCAACGGCGATCACGGCGACGAAGGCTGCATGGGCCCGGTGAACCGCCTCAAGGCGGCCGGGGCCGACGCGGTGGCGGTGGGCGGCCTGGGCGCGCGTCCCCTGTCCGGCCTGCAAGATGTGGGCATCGCGGTCTACCACCACCAAGGCGCGGCCAGCGTGGGCGACGCGGTGCGCCTGGTGCTGGAAGGCAAGGCCCAGCGTTTCGCCCCGGCCCAGGCCTGCAAGGGCCACGGCAACTGTGGCGGCGAAGGCCACGCTCACTAACCGCCTTTTAGCCGATACCAACCGGGCGCTCCATCAGGGGCGCCCTTTTTTTGTGGGCGCGTTTTAGAGGGGGCCGTTGAGCTCGGAATCGAGCTGGTAGCGGATGATCTTGTTGCGCAGGGTCTTGCGGTCGATGCCCAGCACCCTGGCGGTTTCGCCCCGGCGGCCCCCCAGGCGCTTGAGGGTGCCCAGGATGTGGCGGCGCTCCACCTCGGCCAGGCTCAGGCCCGCCTCCTGGGAGCGCTCCACCCGACAGGTGCCGGCCGACTCCAGGTCGTCGCGGTCGATCAGGGGCTTGGAGGCCAGCACCACCAGACGCTGCACCGCGTTGCCCAACTCGCGCACGTTGCCCGGCCAGGAGTAGTTGGTCAGGGCCTCCAGGGCCCGGGGAGTGAAGCCGCGCACCCGGGTGGGGGCCAGGTAGCGGAAGCGCTCGAGAAAATGCTCGGCCAGGATGGGCACGTCCTCGGGCCGCTCCCTCAAGGGGGGCATGTGGATGTGCACCACGTTGAGGCGGTAGAACAGGTCCTTGCGAAAGCTGCCCTGGGCCACCGCGTTGTTCAGGTTCTGGTTGGTGGCCGCGATGAGCCGGGTGTCCACCCGGATCACCCGGTTGGAGCCCACCTTGCAGATGGAGCGCTCCTCCACGGTCTTGAGCAGCTTGGCCTGTATCTGCAGGGAGATGTTGCCCACCTCGTCGAAGAACAGGCTGCCCCCGCCGGCCAGCTCGAACTTGCCGATCTTGTCGTCCTGGGCCCCCGTAAAGGCCCCCTTGACGTGGCCGAAGAGCTCGGACTCGAACAGGGTGGGCACCAGGGTGGAGCAGTCCACCGGCACAAAGGGGTTGTCCGAGCGCTTGGAGTGCTCGTGCAGCAGGCGGGCCAGCAGGCCCTTGCCCGTGCCCGACTCGCCGGTCAAGAGCACCGTGGTGTCGGTAGGGGCCACCTTGAGGGCGGTCTCCATGACCTGGGCCATGGCCCGGCTCCGGTGGATCAGATGGTTGGCCGCGGTGCGCCGCTCCAGCTCGGCCCGCAGATAGGTGTTCTCCAGCTCCAAACGGCGCTTTTCCCCAGCCTTGTCCACCGCCTGGCGGAGCTCGTCCGGGGTGAAGGGCTTGGCCACGTAGTCAAAGGCCCCCAGCTTCATGGCCTGCACCGCGGTGGCGATGGAGCCGTGGCCGCTGATGATGATCACCACCGCCTCGGGGTCCTGCTCCCGGATGTGCCGGAGCACGGTCAGCCCGTCCATGTCCGGCATGCGCAGGTCCAGGAGCACCACGTCATAGGCCCAGCGCATGAAAAGCCCCAGGCCCTGCTGGCCGTCCTCGGCCAGCTCCACGTCGTGCCCCACCCGTTCCAGGGTCTCGCGGCAGGCGTCGCGCATGATGAAGTCGTCATCAATGACGAGGATTTTCAGATTTTTTGAAACCAAAGGTGGTCCGGATTGCCAAAAGGGGGAAGTAACGCTGGCCGGGGCCAGCTTGTTACGTTTTTTACATGCGCCCGGTCGCGGTGTCAACCCAGGGGCGGGGCGTGCCTTGGCATTGACAGTAGGGGCCCCAGCTAATAGGTTTGGGCAAAAGCATCAAACCAGATATCGGCAGGAATGCGGCACTCATGAGCGAAACCTTCCAGGCTCTGCACACCGACTTCTACCAGTTGACCATGGCCGCGGCCTACCACCGCCAGGGAATGAACCAGACGGCCACCTTCAGCCTTTTTGCCCATGGCCTGCCCGCCCAGCGGGGCTATATCCTGACCGCCGGGCTGGCCGACGCCCTGGACTATCTGGAGCGCTTCCGCTTCACCCCGGAGGAGATAGACTATCTCGCCTCCCTGGAGCGTTTCACGCCCGAGTTCTTGGGTTTCCTGGCCGGGCTGAGCTTCAGCGGCGAGGCCTGGGCCCTGCCCGAGGGCACCGCCTGCTTTGCCGGCGAGCCCCTCATCGAGATCACCGCCCCGCTCATCGAGGCCCAGTTGGTGGAGACCCGCCTGATCCAGATCCTCAACCTGCACTCCACCCTGGCCAGCAAGGCGGCCCGTTGCGTGCAGGCGGCCCAGGGCCGCACCTGCGTGGACTTCGCCCTGCGCCGCACCCAGGGGCGCGAGGCCGGCTGGGCCGCGGCCCGCTCCTCGTCCATCGCCGGGTTCGCGGGCACCAGCAACGTGGAGGCCTCCTGGAAGCTGGGCACCGTGCCGGTGGGCACCATGGCCCACGCCTTTGTGGAGGCCTTTGGCGACGAGCTGACCGCCTTCCGGGCCTTTGCCGACACCTTCCCCAAGGGTACGGTGCTGTTGGTGGACACCTACGACAGCGTGGAGGGCCTGCACCGCGCGGTGCAGGTGGCCGCCGAGCTGAAGGCCGGGGGCAGCCGCCTGCTGGGGGTGCGCCTGGACTCGGGCGACCTGGTGGGCATGAGCCGCCAGGCCCGCCAGGTGCTGGACCAGGCCGGACTGGAAGAGGCCTGGGTGGTGGTTTCGGGCAGCCTGGACGAGACCCGCATCCATGAGCTGGTGAGCCAGGGGGCCGAGGTGGACACCTTCGGGGTGGGCACCAAGATGGGCTCTTCGGCCGATGCGCCCTACCTTGATCTGGCCTACAAGCTGGTCAGCTACGACGGCCGGCCCACGGTAAAGCTCTCCACCGGCAAGGAGACCTGGGCCTCGCCCAAGCAGCTCTGGCGCCACTTCGGCCCCGACGGCCTGATGACCCACGATGTGCTGGGCCTGCGCGGCGAGGACCAGCCCGGCCTGCCGCTGCTCATGCCGGTGATGGCCCAGGGCCGCCGGCTGGAGCCCGAGCCCGGTTGGCGGGCGGCCCAAGAGCGCTTCCGCGAGCAGGCCGCCGCCCTGCCCGAGGCCTGCCTGCGCCTGGCCGGCCCGGCCCCCCTGGAGTACAACCCCAGCGACGAGCTGCGGCGGGTGCAGGAAAAGGCCCGCCAGGCCGCCCTGAACAAGCGCTAGACTCTCCCTGCAAGGCCCTTCCTACCGCCCCGCGAGGTTTGCTACCCTTTAATCAGGGGGCCATAACCGCGCCGACCGGCAAGGAGGGCTGCCATGAGCATCATCACCATATCCGGAGAAATGGGTTCCTTGCGCGACGAGCTGGCCGATGAGGTCTGCCGTCTGGGAAGTCTGGAGTGCGTGGACCGCCGCACCCTCATGGAGGCGGTGGCCGGGCTGGTGGATCTGTCCCGCGACGAGCACCAGCTCTTGGCCGAGCAGGGTCCGGCCCTGCTGGACCTGAACAACCGCCGCAGACGGGTGTTCGCCAGCTTCCTTGAATCGGTGGTCCTGCAATACGCCCAAAAGGGCGACGCCGTGCTGGTTGGGCGCGGGGCCAACCTGCTCTTGCGCCTGGTGCCGGGGGTGCTCAGGGTGCGCACCGTGGCTCCCCTGGAACTCCGGGCCCAGCGCCTGGCCCGGGTGGAGGGCCTGGAGCTGGACCGGGCCCGCCAACTGGCCACGGTGGTGGACCAGCAGCGCCGGGCCTACATCGCCCACGTATTCGGGGCGGACTGGGCCTCGCCCTTGAGCTACGACCTGGTGCTCAACATGGGGCGGCTGTCCCTGGAGCAGGCGGCCAACACCGTTCTGGGCCTGGCCGCCCACGCCGAGTTCGAGCTCACCGCCGAGTGCCAGCGCCTTTTGGGCGACATGGTGCTGGCCTCGCGGGTCAGGCGCCAGCTGGTGGCCGAGATGGATCTGCACGCCCTGGAGGTGACCAGCGAAGAGGGGCAGGTGTCCCTGGGCGGCTACGTGGCCGACGCCGCCGCGGCCCGCCAGGCCCTGCGCCTGGCCGGCGAGGTGGACGGGGTCAAGGAGGTGGCCTCCAAGCTGGAGGTGTCGCCCACCATGAGCCGCTTCCTGCCTTAGATCGCCGGCCTCGCCAGCCACCGGCATGCGGTGTTGCGAACCTCGCTCGTCTCCTCGGCGTATTGACCTATACGCCAGCGGGATTCGCTGGTTCGCGCCTTGTCTGCCGGCGGTTGGCTGCGCCGGTCTTGCGGCGCGGCATTTCTCCCAGCCGAAATCGACTATTCAGCGGTTTTTTGGGGCTCGGCCTTGGGCTGGCTCGGCCGGGCGGGCGCGGGCTTTTGGGTCTCGCCGCCGGACAGGTCGAAGTCCCGGGTGAAGACCAGATCCACCCCGTTGTCCCGGGTGTTGCCCACCGTGCTCTCCACCGAGAAGTAGCGCGACAAGCGATACTCCAGGCCCACGTTCTGGCCGCCGTAAGGCCCTAGGTTCTGGCGGTAGCGCAGGTACAGGTCCTCGCTCAGATATTTGCCCGCCTCCAGGGAGGGCCCGGCCGACAGGGTGTTGTGCACCGTGACCACGTCTGGCGAAAGGTCCGGCCCGAAGATGCGGCTCATCTCCCTTTGGCCCACCTGCCCCAGCAGGGCCAGGGCCTGGGCCGAAAGCTCCTGGCTCTGGCCCTTGTTCAGCTCGGCCGCCGGGCGTCCGAAGATTATGGTGCTAAGGATGTCGGCCTGGCTCATGGGGGGCAGCGAGCTCAGGTTGATGGTGGGGTCCAGGGCGGTGCCGGCCACGCTGACGAACACGGTGATGTAGCCCATGGACAGGCGGGCCTCGGCGTTCAGGGCGGGGTCGGGCTGGGTCTTGCCCAGGAAGTCGGCCTTGCCCTCCAGCACCTCGAAGCGCTTGCCCACAATGATCACCAGGCCCTTTTGGATTGTCACCGCGCCATTGAAAATAAGAGGCTTGCCCGGCTCCTTGGTCAGATGCAGCCCGCCGCTGGCGTCCAGCCAGCCATCGTCCAGGCTCACCCGGGTGGGCTTGCCCAGATCGGCCCGGAGGTCCACCTTGAGCCCGTCCAGTTGGGGCGGCAGCTTGAAGCGGCGGTCCTTTTTCTCCAGGAGCGGAGGCTTCTGCCCGGGCCGGAGGATCACCACGTCGGCCATGCCCGCCGGTTCGGCCAGGCCGTAGCGCACCACGATATCGCTAATCCCCACCCGTCCGGTGAGCACCGGGTTGGTGAAGTCCCCGCCCAGCTTCACCGAGGAGGTGACGTCCACCTGGCCCACCGTGCCCAGCAGCACCAGCAGGTCCTGGCTGCTCAAGCTAAGGTCCAGGGCCCCGGGGCCGCCCAGGGGCAGGCGCAGCGACCCGGTGAGCTCAAGCTCGCCCTCGCTGTAGGCCGAGGCCTTCTTGATGTCCACCCGGCCGCCCTCCAGGCCCAGGTCCAGCTCGATGCGTTCCACGATTTGGCCGCTGGAGGCGACGATGAACCTGCCGTTGTTCAGGGAAAAGCTGCCGCTCATGTGGGGGCGGTGGATGGTGCCGTCCACGTTCAGCTCCAGGCTGGCCTTGCCCCGGAACTGCTGTAGGCCGGGCAGGAAAGGCGCGGCCAGGGCCAGGGGCAGGTCGTGGGCCGAGGCCTTGAGGCGGATGCCCTCGCTGTTGGGCTCCCACACCGGGGGCCGCAGGCTCAGGGTGAGCCCGGCCCGGCCCTCCAGCTCCATCACCTCCTGGCTGCCGTAATAGGCCCGTCCGGCAATGTGGAAGCGCTCGTTCTGATAATTGCCCCTGAACTCCACCCGGCTGGTCTCCATGCCCGGCCACTCCAGGCCGCGCACCCGGCCCTCCATCTCCAAACGGGGCTGGCTGAGCAGGCCCTGCACCTTGGCCAGCCCCTCCAGGCGGGCCTTGGGGGCCAGGCCGGCCTGCTGGCCCAGGACGTGGGAGAGCAGGATGTCCTTCAGCTTGGCCTTGGCCGACACCTCGCCGCTGATCGGGGCGAAGTCGCCTTCAAAGCTCAGGCTCTCCTGGCCTTGGGTCAGCTCCAGGCCCCGCACCTTGATCTGCTCCCGGCCCAGGCGCAGCCAGGCCAGGCCCTTTTGGGACCAGCGCCCCAGGCCGCCGCGCTCGATCCAGGCCTCGCTGAGGTGGGCCTTCAGGGGCAGGGCGAGCAGGTCGCGGCTCTCCAGGCGCAGGGCCAGGCCGGTCTCGGGGCCCTCGGCCTGCACCACCAGGCTGCTCCGCTGGGGCCCAAACTCGGCCCGCGCGGCCAGGTTGTCCAAAAATATCTCGCCGGAGATGACCCCGGCCGCGGCCAGGGTGGCGTTGCCCTGGGGGCGGGGGCCCAGTTGCTTCAGGTTCGCATTCACCATCACCGAGCGGGCCAGCACGTTGCGGCTGAACAGGCGCTGGGCGTTCAGGCGCACCCGGAGGTCCGGATTCTTCCAGGGGCCGCTGATGCGCCCCCGGGCCTCCAGGCTGCCGCTGAGCACCACCGGCGGGAGGATCTTGGCCCGGCTCAAGGCCTGGTTGAGCCCGCTCATGTCCGGGGTGCTCAGGTTGAAGCGCAGGTTCAGGGCCTGGTCCGACACCTCGCCCCGGGCCTCCAGGCCGGCCAGGGGAGACTCCAGCTTGAGCCGCTCCACCCGCCAGGCCTCCCCGGCGTGGGCCCCGGCCGCCTCCAGGTTGCTCAGGTCCAGGCCCTCCGAGGCCTGGGACTCGTCCAGCTTCACCTCCCAGGCCAGGTCTTTCCAGGCGCCCCGGGCCGAGACCCGCCCGTTCAGCGAGGCGGTGGCCAGCCAGGCGGGAAGCTCGCCTTGCAGGGCGGCCGGGGGCTTGAGCCCCTGGAAGGCCAGGTCGCCTTGCAGGCTCAAAGGCTGGTTTTGGGCGGGCAACACCAGGCGGCCCTGCCCGGACAGCTTGCCCCAGGGCGCGCTCAGGGCCAGGCTCTTTATCTCCACCGCCCCTTGGGCCAGCAGGGCCTCCAGCTTGAGCGGCCCGGCGCCGACGCCCTGATACGCGGCCTTGCTCAGCTCCAGGCTCACCTGGGGACGGCTGCCCTCCAGGCCGGGCCAGCCCTGGCTGGTCAGGCGCCAGGAACCCTCCAGGGTGGCCGCTGCCGGCACCCCCCAGGCGGTCAGGCTGATTTGCTTGAGCTGGCCGCTCAGCTTCAGGGCTCCGCTCTCCGGGGCCAGGCCGCCCGCGAAGCTCACCGCCTGCTGGCCCTGGGTCAGCCCGCCGCTCACCTGTAGCTGTTGCCAGGGACCCTTGGCCTCGAGCTCCAGGGACAGGGGCTCCCGGGGCGGGGAGGGCAGGGGCCAGGCAAAGGGCAGGGCCTTGGGATCGGTCAGGGTGGCCTTCAATTTGGCGGTCAGGCGGTAGGGCTCCTTTAGCTCCACCGCGCCCTGGAGCCCGGCCCGGCTCTCGCCCTTGACGACTTGCAGCTCATCCACCCGCAGGCGCTTGTTGTCCAGCCGGGCCTTGAGCTTCAGGCCCAGGGGCTGGGCCAGCCCCTCCAGGGACACCCGGGCCTGGGCCACCGATGCCTTGGCCCTCAGGCCCCGCTGGTCCAGATACAGGCTGCCCCCCAGCTCCAGGCCCTCCACCCGGCGAACGGGGCCCAGCAGGCCCAGGGGCGCGTTCAGCTCTCCGCCGGTGATGCTCAGCCGGTCCAGGCTCACGCGCAGGCCCAGGCCCCCGCCCTCGCCGGCCGGCAGGCTCCAGGGCAGGTTCACCCGGGGGCGCACCGCGCTCAGGGAGCTTATCTTGAGCCGCCCGCCCAGCAGGGCCAGGAGGTTGTAGGAGATGTCCAGGCGCTCCACGGCCAGCAGGGTCTGGTCCTGGCGGGTCAGGGACACCTGGCGGGCGCTCACATTGAACAGCAGGTTGCCTTCCAGGCCGGCCAGCTCCAGGCGGGCCCCGGTGGCATCGAGCACCTCGCTCTGGATGCGCTCCACCAGCCATCCCCTGAAGGCGTCGCTGCGGCTCAGGCCCCAGGCGCCCAGGCCCGCGCCCAGCACCAGGGCGGCGAACAGGCCCAGCACCAGCCACAGGGCGATTATGGATTTCCTGGCCATCAGAAAGCCTGCCCTACGCTGAGGTAGGCCTCGTAGCGGTCAAAGGGTTCATTGGCCGGCGGGTTGAGCTGGTAGCCGATGTCCACCCGGAGAGGGCCCACCGGGGTGTTGTAGCGCAGGCCCACCCCGGTGGTGTAGCGCAGGCTGCCGAAGCTGTCCTCCACCCGCTCCCAGGCGTTGCCCACGTCCATGAACACCACCCCGCCCAGCTCCTTGTACACCGGGAAGCGCACCTCCACGCTGCCCAGGGCCATGGACTCGCCGCCCAGGGGCCGTCCCTGGGAGTCCAGGGGGCCCAGGCGCTGGTAGGGATAGCCGCGCACCGAGTCCGAGCCGCCGGGGAAAAAGCGCCGGATAATGGGCACCGTCTCGGTGCCGGGCAGGGCCCAGGCCATGCCGCCGGCCGCCCGCATGGCCAGGTACCAGCGCTCCCAGGGCAGGGGCAACACGTGCCTCAGGTCGGCCTCGGCCCTTATGAAGCCCAGGTCCGAGCCCAGCAGCGTCATGGCGGTCTCCACCTCCAGGCGGCCGTAGGTGCCCTTGGTGGCGTCCAGCAGGGAGTCGCGGCTGTCGTAGATGATGCCCAGGGGCACCGAGGAGATGAAAAAGGTCTGGTTCTCAAAGGAGGGGTCCGGCACCTGGGTCTTGAGCTCGCGCATCCGGTCCTGCTCCACGTTGTAGCCCAGGAACCAGGACCAGTCGTTGTTTATCACGTACTCCAACGCCGGGTTGATGAACAGGCGGTTGTTGATAAAGGCCTCGGTGTCGCGCTGCTCGATGCCGCCGCGCATCACCAGGGTGGAGCGCCGGTTGAAGATATAGGGTTTTTTCAGGGTGCCCACCAGGCCGGTGTAGATGGCGCTCAGCTTGCCTTCCAGGGAGAGGGTCTCGTCCCAGCCCAGGATGTTGCGGTTGATCTGCTGGATGCGCACCCTTAACAGGTCCTCGGTTCCCCAGCCCACCCCCAGTTGGATGCTGTGGGGGTCGCGCTCGCGCACATCGATGACGATGGGCACCATGTTGCCCTTGGCCTCGCTGTACAGGGGACGCAGGGTGGCGGAGGAGAAAAAGCCGGTGCTGAGAAGGGCCCGCTGGGTCTCTTCCATGGCTTTGTAGGAATAGGGTTGGCCCCGGGTGTAGGTGGCCTCCTCCAGGATGAACTTGCGGCCGATGCTCTTGTTGCCCCTGACCAGGCTGTCGCCGAACAAATAGCGGGGGCCGGGGGTCAGCTTGAGCAGGATCACTGCCCGCTGCTTTTCCGGGTACACCCGCACCTGGCCCAAAACCTGGTTGGCCGGGCGGGCCTGGTTGGCGAAGTAGCGGTCTATGTCCCGCTTGGTCTCCTCGTACTTGTCCAGGACGAAGCGGTCGCCCGGCTGGAGGCGCAGCAGCTCGCGCACATCCTCTTCCCACAGGCGGCGGGTGTCATCGTCCTCCCAGACCAGCTCGGTTTTCTCCACCAGGGTGGGCTCGCCCTGCCGGGCCACGAAGGTCAGGTGCACCGCCTTGTTGGATTCCTGGCGGCGCTCTTTTACAGTCACCTCGGCCGAGAAGTAGCCCTGCTCCTTGAAAAGCTGCTGCAAGCGGCGGATGTCGCGCTCCGCGGTGAGGCGCTGGTAGGGTTCGCCCATCTTGAGGGCCAGGCCCGGCGGCGGCTTGCTCTCGATGACCTCCTCGGCCTCGCCGGGCTTGATGGCCGTGAAGCCCTGGAACCTCACCGAGGCCACGCGCCAGGGCGAGGAGGGGCCCTGGCTCTGGAGGCCGTAGCTGTCCAGAGGGTCGCGCTCCTTTTCGGGCTGGGCCAGGGCCGGCGCGCAGGCCAGCACCAGGGCCAAAGCCAAAATGGCCATGGCGAGTAACCTACTCATGACCTTTGATGATATGCTATCAATGCCGGGGCAACAAGCAGAGCCGCCAAAATACACCCCATTACGTGGGTATAACCTCTCTCGGCCCAACCGGAGGCGGCCCGGCAAGCAGCGCGGTGGAGCATGAAGCAGAACCAAACCGATCCCCAGGTGCTGGCCGCCCTGGCCCGGCCGGATTTTTATCCCCACCCAGCCGGCGCAGTGGAGCACCTTCAGACCCACATCAGCCATATCTTCCTGGCCGGCGATTTCGCTTACAAGCTCAAGAAGCCGGTGGATCTGGGCTTTCTGGACTTCACCGGCCTGGAGGGCCGACGCACGATGTGCCAGCGCGAGCTGCTGCTCAACCGCCGCCTGGCCCCGTCGGTGTACCTGGAGGTGCTGGCCGTGGCCCAGGGGCCGGACGGCCTGGCCCTGGCCCCCCTGGAGGCGGACGGCGAGGCGCGGGAATACCTGCTCAAGATGCGCCGCCTGGACCAGGAGCGCATGATGGACCGCCTGCTGGAACAGGGGAAGGTGGGCCCGGATGAGGTGCGGGCCCTGGCCAGGCTGCTGGCCGCCTTCTACGATCGGGCCGAGCGCGGCCCGGAGGTGGATTTCGCCGGAAGGCCGGAGCAGGTGCGCCTCAACGTGGAGGAGAACTTCCGCCAGGCCCATGACTATCAGGGCATCAGCGTGTCGCCCGCCCGCTGGGAGGCCATCCGGGACTACAGCCTGGGTTTCATGCGCGAGCACTGGGAGCTGTTCAACCGGCGGGTGGCCGGAGGGCACATCGTGGACGGCCACGGCGACCTGCACTCGGGCAACATAAACCTGCCCGCCGGGGCCGAGCCGGTGGTGTTCGACTGCATCGAGTTCAACGAGCGCTTCCGCCACCAGGACGCGGCCTGCGACCTGGCCTTCTTGGCCATGGACCTGGATCACCACGGCCGCCCGGACTTGCGCGCCGCGCTGGTGGAGGAATACCTGGCGGTCAGCGGCGATAAGGGCCTCGAGGAGGTGTTGGACTTCTACCTATGCTACCGGGCCATGGTGCGGGCCAAGGTCTACGGCTTCATGCACGAGGACCCCGGCCTGGAGCTGGCCGAGCGCTTCCGCGACCTGGACCGGGCCCGCGCCTACTTCCGCCAGGCCGCCGGCTATGCCGGGGGCGAGCCGCCTTATTTCCTGGTGTGCTTCATGGGCATGATGGGCACGGGCAAGAGCTATCTGGCCCGCCGCCTGGCCGAGGCCACCGGCTGGGCCCGCCTGAGCAGCGACGTGGTGCGCAAGCAGCGGGCGGGCCTGCGCCCCAGCCAGGCCAGCCGCGACGCTTGGGGCCAGGGCCTCTACGGATCCGAGGCCACCGAGGACACCTACGCGGCCCTTTGGCGCCGGGCAGCCTCCCGTCTGGCCATGGGCGACAGCGTCATCGTGGACGCCTCCTTTAGGCAAGACGCCCGGCGGGAGCGGTTTTTGGCCCTGGCCCAGGAGCAGGGGGCCGAGGCCCTGTTGGTGGAAGTGTATGCTTCCCGGGAAGTGGTGCGCCGGCGCCTGGCCCGTCGCGAGGCCAAGGGGGGCTCGGCCAGCGACGGCCGCCGAGAGCTGATGGCCGCCCAGGCCGCGTCCTGGGAAAAGGCCTCGCCCGGGGTGGCCGCCCGCCTCCTGCGGGTGGACGGCGGCCTGGAGGGCGAAGTCAAGCTGGCCCGGGTGCTGGAGCGCCTGGAGGCCATGGGCCGCGCGGGCGGCAAGGAGCGAGGAGCATGAGCAAGAGCTGGACTGCCCTCCAGCAGGAGCGTTTGGCCGCGGCCCGGGGCGATATCCCGGCCGAGCTGGTGTTCAGCGGCGGCAAGGTGGTCAATGTGTTCACCGGCAAGCTGGAGCACGCCTCGGTGGCGGTGCACAAGGGCGTGGTGGTGGGCCTGGGCGACTACACCGGCCGCCGGGAGATCAAGCTCGAGGGCGCCTATTTGGCCCCGGCCTTTATCGAGGGCCACATCCACGTGGAGTCGTCGCTTTTGGCCCCGGCCGGGCTGGCCCGGCTCATGGCGCCCCATGGCACCACGGCCCTGGTGGGCGACCCCCACGAGATCGGCAACGTCATGGGCCTTCCCGGCGTGGAGGCCATGCTCGCGGCCAGCCGGAGCCTGCCCCTGACCTTTTATTTCACCGCGCCCTCCTGCGTGCCGGCCACGGGCATGGAGGACTCCGGGGCCGACCTGGAGGCCAAGGACCTGGTGCGCCTGGCCCGCCATCCCCGGGTCATCGGCCTTTCGGAGATGATGAACTTTCCCGGCGCGGCGGGCGGCGACCCGGCCACCCTGGCCAAGCTGCACGCCTTCCGCAACCGGCCCCGCGACGGCCACGCGCCCCTGCTCGGCGGCAAGATGCTGGCTGCCTATCTCACCTCCGGGCCGGAGAGCGAGCACGAGGCCACCCTGCTCAGCGAGGGGGCTGAAAAGCTGGCCCGGGGCATGTGGCTGATGATCCGCCAGGGCACCAGCGCCAAGAACCTGGCCACCCTGCTGCCCCTGGTCAACCGGGTCAGCGAGCGGCGCTGTATGCTGGTCAGCGACGACGTGGAGGCCGACACCCTGGCCGCGCGGGGGCACCTGGACCATCTGCTCAGGCTGGCCGTGGCCCAGGGCCTGGACCCCATGACCGCCCTGCGCCTGGTCACCCTGAACCCGGCGCGGCGCTTCGGCCTGGCCCGGCGCGGGGGCATCGCGCCCGGCTGGCGGGCCGATTTGGTGGTGCTGGAGGACTTGAAGGAGTTCCCGGTGCGCGCCACCTGGCACGGCGGCCGCCTGGTGGCCTCGGAAGGCCGATGCCTGCACCCCTGCGGGGCCGCCTTCCCGGACGGAGCCCGCCAGACCATGCGGGTGGCCCCCCTGGGCGAGGACGCCTTCCAGGTCCGGGCCATCGGCTCCAAGGTCAGGGTCATCGGGGTGACTCCGGGCCAGATCGTCACCCAGAGCCTGGTGGAGGACACCCCGCAAAAGGGCGGACGGCTGGCCGCCGATCCGGGCCGCGACCTGGCCCGTCTGGCGGTTATCGAGCGCCACCACGCCTCCGGCCGGGTGGGGCTGGGCCTGGTCAAGGGCCTGGGCCTGACCCAGGGGGCCCTGGCCAGCACCGTGGCCCACGACTCGCACAACCTCATGGTGGTGGGCGCGGACGACCGGTCCATGCTCACCGCCGCCCGCCGCCTGGTGGAGCTGGGGGGCGGCTGGTGCGTGGCCCGGGGCTCCAAGATATTGGCCGAGCTGCCCCTGCCCATCGCCGGGCTGATGAGCGACGCGCCTTTGGACTCGGTGCTGGGCGGCCTGGCGGAGCTGGAGCGGGCCGCCGCCTCGGTGTGCGCCCTGCCCAGCCCCTTCATGGCGGTTTCCTTTTTGGCCCTGCCGGTGATCCCCCACCTGAAGATCAGCGACCGGGGGCTCATCGACGTGGATGCCTTCGCCCCGGTGGAGCTGTTCCTGGACTAGCGGCGGGCCCGCGCTCCTCCTGCCGGAGTAAGACCCGGTTTAACCAGGTCATCCAGGGGTTTGCAAGGGTGGGGCCTCGATGTTAAGCTGGCCGCTAACAAAGGAGCGGCCCTTGGCGCGCAAAAAAGAGCAAGACTGGTTCGAGCAGACCGACCGCAACATCCTGGCCTGGTTGTGGAAAAGCGACCATCCCTGGGCCGGATGGCGGCATCGTCTGCTGGGTCCGTTCAAGGTGACCTACCTGGCTCTGCGCAATTCATACCTGGACCGCCTGCCTTTTCAGGCCAACGCCCTGACCTTCATCACCCTGCTGGGCCTGGTGCCCGCCCTGGCCATCAGCTTTTCCCTGGCCAAGGGCCTGGGGTTCGCCGACGCCCTGAACAATCTGCTGATCAACGAGTACACCGCCAGCCAGGCCAAGGTGCTCACCTACATCATCACCTACGTGCAGCAGACCAAGGTGGGCACCCTGGGCATGGTGGGCCTGGCCCTTTTGGTGGCCACCCTGGTGCTAACTCTGTCCAGCGTGGAAGAGACCTTCAACCGCATCTGGGAGGCGCCCCACGGCCGCAACTGGCTGCGCAAGTTCACCGACTACCTCTCGGTGCTGGTCATCTGCCCCCTGCTGGTGCTGGCCTCCACCGGCCTTTGGGCCGGGCTCTCTTCCCATTCGGTGGTGCAGTGGGCCCTGGAGATGGCCTACGTGGGCCCCTTGGCCCAGTTCGCCCTCAAGCTGGGGCCCCTGGTGCTCCTGGTGGCCGCCTTCATCTTCTTGTACCTCTTTCTGCCCAACACCCGGGTGCCTTTTTCCTCGGCCCTGGTGGCCGGGGTGGTGGCCGCCCTGCTGTGGTGGATCGTGCAGAGCATCTACATCAAGTTCCAGTTGGGCGTGGCCCGCTACAACGCCATCTACGGCGGCTTCGCTTCATTGCCCCTGTTCATGGTCTGGCTGCAGGTCAGCTGGCAGGTGCTGCTGTTCGGGGCGGAGCTGGCCCATGCCCACAATTTGGTCAAGCGGGGCACCCAGCCCAAGGCCATAGCCACCCAGCTCAACCCGGCCCAGCGGGAGGCCCTGGCCCTGGGGGTGATGCAAAAGGTGGCTCAGAGCTTCGCCGCCGGCGAAGACCCCTGGTCGGTGACCCGCCTGGCCGAGGTGCTCCGGGTGCCCAAGGGCGAGGTGTGGAGCGTGGTGGATGACATGGAGTCGGCCGGGCTGGTGGCCGAGCTCAACCTGGAGGACCACGTGATACCGGGCCGGGCCCTGGAGCGCATTTTGGTGTGCCACGTTCTGGCCGCGGTGCGCGGCTCGCTGGATCAGGGCCGCGAGGGCTCCCAGCGGGAAGACCCGGCCCTGGTGGAGCTGGTGGGCAAGGTGCTGGCCGCGGAAGAAAAGGCCCTGGGCAACATGCGCCTGGTGGATTTGGCCGAGATTAAGCCCGGCGGCGAGGCCGCCTCCTGCGCCACCGGGCAACCCCATTCCCAGGAGACGGCATGAGCACTCCCCTGACGCCCGAAGGAGCGGCGCCCGGCAGTCCGGGTGCCCTGGAACGGGTCAGCGACCGTTTTGAGCTCAAGTGGAACGAGGTGCTGGTGGGAGCATCCCGCCTGTGGCTGCCCGAGCTGGCCGAGCCCACCGCCTACATCGAGCAGCGCATGGCCATCATGCCCGACGGCAAGGCCGATCTGCCCTATTGGACCAAGCTGTGGCCGGCGGCCATGGTCATGGCCCAGTTCGCCCTGCGCCTGACCAAGGGAAAGGACCCCCTGCTGGAGCTGGGGTCCGGCCTGGGCCTGCCCGGCCTGGTGGCCGCAGCCGGAGGACGGCCGGTGGTGCTCAGCGACCTGGACCCCGACGCCCTGGAGTTCGCCCGGGCGGCGGCGGAAAAAAGCGGCCTGGGCGACCTGGTTTCGGTGCGCCGCCTGGACTGGGAAGACCCGCCCGAGGACCTGGGGAGCTTCGGAACCGTGCTGGGGGCCGAGGTGCTCTATCACCCCCCGCTCTATCCCCGCCTGGTGGAGCTGCTGGGCGAGCTGCTCACCCCCGGCGGCACCGCCTTTATAAGCCACGAGGCGCGGCCCTTTGCCATAAGCTTCTTCGACCTGGCCGGGGCCCGCTTCAGCGTGCGCCGCACCACCAGCCGCCTGGGCAAGGGCGAGGACGCCACCACGGTGTATCTCTACGCCCTGACCGCCCGCCAGGCCGCCTAAAGAAAAAGCCGGCTGCGCCAGGAGGCGTAATACCGCGTTGCCTGCGCCGCTCCAGCCTTGACGTAGCTCCACCACGCCTCCAGCCGTTGCTTGCCGGCGCCTTGTCTTGCACCACCTGGCTGTGCCGGTGGCCGCCTTTATAAGGAAAATTCAGCTAAGCCGGATCAATCGAGCATCTTCAGGATGTCGCTAAGCTCGTCCCGTAGCTGATCCACCATGCCCTCCCGCTCGGACTGGGCCTCGCCGGACAGCTCGTCCAGGCGCCTCTTGGCCCCGGCGATGGTGTAGCCCTCCTCGTGCAGCAGGGTCTTGATGATCAGCAGGGTCTCCAGGTCGGAAGGATGGAACAGGCGTTGCCCGCTGGCCGCGCGCACCGGCTTGAGCTGGGGAAAGCAGCTCTCCCAGTAGCGCAGCACATGGGTGTGGGTGCCCAGCAGCCGGGCCACCTCGCCGATGCGTAGATAAGGCTTGTCAGGTATTTCCAAGGTCACCGTCTCCCCTTGCAACTACGGTGACTATAGCATGAAGCGGGCTAGGCGCGCAGGGTGGCCTGGAACTTGTCCAGCAGACGCTCCACCAGGGCCTGGTAGCCCGGAGTGACCTCCTCGTAGGTGAGGGTGCGCTCGTCGGACTGGTAGGTCAGGCGCAGGCCCAGGGACTTCTGGTCCTTGGCCAGGGGCTTGCCCCGGTACACGTCGAAGACCTCCACCGAGACCAGCCAGGGGTCGTCGCCCGAGCGGGCCGCGTCCATCACCTCGCCGGCGCGCACCGCCTCGTCCAACACCAGGGCCACGTCGCGCACCACCTCGGGGTAGCGGGGCAGGTGTCTGAACTCCTTGAGGCGCACCGCCATCTCGGTGATCAGGTCGAAGTCCAGGTCCAGGACATAGGTGGGGCGGTCCAGGTCGAAGGCCTTGGCCGCGCGCTTGTTCAACAGGCCCAGCTCGCCCAGGGGGCGGCCCTCCAGGGTCAGGCGGCACCACTCGGCCGGGTCCAGATAGGGCGGCGGATCGTCGGCCAGCTCGAATCCCAAGCCGGGCAGGTCCAGGGCCGCGGCCAGGTATTCGGCCACGCCCTTGATGTGGCTCAGGCTCACCACCACCTCGCCGTCCCACCAGGAGGCCGGGGCCATGAGCCCGGCCAGCACCGCGGCCAGGCGGAAAGGCTCTTGGGGCAGCTCCTCGCCGGGGCGGTCCATGAACACCCGGCCCACCTCGAACAGGCCCACGTCGGGCACCCGGTGGGCCAGGTTGCGCGCCGCGGCGCTCAGCAGACCGGGCAGCAGGCTGGTGCGGAGCTCGGAGAGCTCCTCGCTCAGGGGGTTCATCAGCTTGACTATGGAGCGGCGGGGGTCGTCCGGGGCCAGGCCCAGCTGGTCCGCCGCCTTGGGATGGGCAAAGGAGTAGCAGATGGCCTCGTCCAAGCCCTGGGCGGTCATGGCGTCGCGGGCCAGGGCCCGGGCCCGCTGGGGCCAGGGCCGGGGCGCGGCCCCGATCTCGGCCTTGGGCAGGCGGTGCGGGAAGTTGTTGTAGCCCACCACCCGGGCCACCTCTTCGGTGAGGTCCACCGGGCGCTCCAGGTCGGTGCGCGCCGCGGGCGGCTCGGCGATGATGGTGTCCTCGTCCGGCCCGTCGCTCACCGCGATGCCCAGGCTCTTCAGGGGGGCCACCACCTCGTCCTTGCCCAGGGGCAGGCCCAGGAAGGCGGCGGTGCGGCTGACGCTCAGGGGGATGCGGGGCGCCTGGTAGGCAACCGGATAGGCGTCGATGATCCCGGCCGCCACCTGGCCGCCGGCCAGCTCGTCCATGAGCCGGGCCGCGCGGTTGCCCGCCCGGGCGCAGCCGGCCAGGTCGATGCCCCGCTCGAAGCGGTAGCTGGCCTCGGTGCTCAGCCCCAGATGCTTGGAGGTGCGCCGGATGGTCAGGGGGTCGAAGAAGGCGCTCTCGATGAGCACGTCGGTGGTGTCGTCGGTGACCTCGCTGTTGAGGCCGCCCATGACCCCGGCCAGACCCACCGCCCGGTCGTCGTCGCAGATAAGCAGGTCGCTGCCGGTGAGGGTGCGCTCCTGGCCGTCCAGGGTGATGAACTTCTCGCCCTCGGCCGCCATCTTCACCACGATCTTGTGGCCGGCCACCTGGCCGAAATCAAAGGCGTGCAAGGGCTGGCCCAGCTCCACCAGCACGTAGTTGGTCACGTCCACCACGTTGCTGATGGGCCGGATGCCGCAGGCCATGAGCCGGTCGCGCATCCACAGGGGCGAAGGCCCGATCTTCACGCCCTTGATCAGGCGCCCGGTGTAGCGGGGGCAGGCCTTCGCGTCGTGCACCTCGATCACCGCCTGGCCCTCGATGCCCGGCTGGTGCTCCGCCGGGTCGCACTGGGGCAGCCGGAGGGGCTGGTTCAGCAGGGCGGCCACGTCGCGGGCCACGCCCAACACGCTCAGGGCGTCGCCCCGGTTGGGGGTGATGGAAATCTCCAGGACCTGGGTCTCCAGGTTCAAAAGATCGACCAGCTCCCGGCCCACCTCGGCCTCCGGGTCCAGCACCATCAGGCCGCTGTGATCCTCGCTCAGGCCCAGGTCGCGCTCCGAGCAGAGCATGCCGCAGGACTCGACTCCCCGGATCTTGACCTTGGTTAGCTCCTGCCCGTCCTCGCCCAGCACCGCGCCCACCTGGGCCAGGGGGGTGAGCATGCCCACCTCCAGGTTCGGGGCTCCGCAGACCAGGGTCTCGCGGCGTCCCTGGCCGCAGTCCACCTCGGCCAGGCGCAGGCGGTCGGCGTTGGGATGGGGCTCGATGGCCAGAACCTTGGCGGAGATGACCTTCTTGAGCCCGCTAAATCGGTCGATCACCCCGTCCACTTCCAGACCGGAGTTGGTCAACAGATCGGCCAGGTCCTGGGCCGAAAGGTCAAAATCCACGAAGTCCCGCAGCCAATTGAGCGGTACGAGCATGAACAGCTCCTAAAACTGGCGAATGAAACGAAGGTCGTTGTCGTAGAACATCCGGAGGTCGTCGATGCCCCAGCGAAGCATGGCGATGCGCTCGATGCCCATGCCAAAGGCGAAGCCGGTCACCTTGTCGGGATCGTAGCCCACGTTTTTGAACACGTTGGGGTCCACCATGCCCGAGCCCAGGATCTCCAGCCAGCCGGTGTGACTGCACACCCGGCAGCCGTCGCCCTTGCAAACCACGCAGCCGATGTCCACCTCGGCGCTGGGCTCGGTGAAGGGGAAGAAGCTGGGCCTGAAACGCACCGGCACCTCGGGTCCGAAGATCTGGTGCACGAAGTTGATCAACACCCCTTTGTACTCGGCGAAGGTGATGTCCTCGCCCACCATCAGCCCCTCCACCTGGTGGAACATGGGGGTGTGGGTGGCGTCGGAGTCGCGCCGGAAAGCCTTGCCCGGACACACGATCCTCAGCGGCGGCTTTTCTTTTTCCATGGTGCGGATCTGGGCCGAGGAGGTATGGGTGCGCAGCACCACCTGGTCGGAGATGTAGAAGGTGTCCTGCATGTCCCGGGCCGGGTGGTCCGGGGGCATGTTCAGGGCTTCGAAGCAATACCAGTCCAGCTCCACCTCCGGGGTCTCCACCACCTGGAATCCCATGCGGTTGAAGACCTCCAGGATGAGGCGCTCGGTCTGGGTGATGGGGTGCAGCCGCCCCCGGCGGGGCCGGATGCCCGGCAGGGTGGGGTCCACCCCCCGGCGCGAGGCCGTGCCCCGGCCGGCGCTGCTCAGGCGCTCGGACGCCTGGCTCAGGGCCTGCTCCAACTCCTTCTTCACCTGATTGGCCAGTTGGCCAAAGGCGGGGCGTTCTTCCGGGGGCAGGGTGCCGGTTTTGCGCAGCAGTCCGGTGAGCAGGCCCTTGCGCCCCAGATAGCGGGTGCTCAGTTGCTCCAGGGCGTCCTCGCTCTGGGCGTCGGACACCTCGGCCAGGGCCTGGTTCTTTAGGTCGATCAGCTCCTGCTGCATGGGCCAGCCGCCTTTAGGCCGGCTGCTTGGCCAGGCCGGCCACCGCCGCGAAGCCCTGCGGGTCGCTCACGGCCAGCTCGGCCAGGATCTTGCGGTCCAGGGCCACCGAGGACTTGTTGAGCCCGTCGATGAGGCGGCTGTAGCTCAGGCCCTGCTCGCGGGCCGCGGCGTTGATGCGCACGATCCACAGCTTGCGGAACTCGCGCTTTTTGGCCTTGCGGTCGCGATAGGCGAAGGCCATGGCGCGTTCCACGGTTTCGCTGGCGGTCCGCAGCAGCTTGCGGCGGCCGCCCACATAGCCCTTGGCTTGCTTGAGCACCTTGTTGCGGCGGCGCCGGGCCTTGAATCCGCGTCTTACTCGAGGCATGGTCTCTTATCTCCCGCGCGTGCCTGCCTACAGGTTGGGCAGCAGGCGCTTGATTCCCTTTTCATTGGTCTTGTCCACCAGGCCGCCTTGGCGGAGGCCGCGCTTACGCTTGGTGGTCTTCTTGGTCAAAATATGGCTGGCGTAAGCCTTGTTGCGCTTGATGCGCCCACCACCGGTGGCCTTGAACCGTTTGGCCGCGGCGCGGTTGGTTTTGATCTTGGGCATGGTCCGATTCTCCGTTTCGTGTATCCGGCCCGGCCTCAGTTGGCCGAGCGCGGTGAGATGAACACGTGCATGAAGCGGCCCTCCATGCGGGGTTCGCCGTCGGGCTGGCCGATGTCGGTCAGGTCCTCCAGCACCCGCCTCAGCAGTTGCACCCCCAGCTCGGGATAAGCTATCTCCCGGCCCCGGAACTGCACCGTGATCTTGACCCGGTTGCGCTCCTCCAAAAAACGCCGCGCGTTGCGCATCTTGAACCCAAAATCGTGATCCTCGATCTTGGGCCGCAGCTTGACCTCCTTGACCTGGGTCAGGCTCTGGCGTTTTTTGGCTTCCTGGGCCTTTTTGGCCTGCTGATACTTGTACTTGCCGTAGTCCATCACCCGGCAGACCGGGGGGTCGGCGTTGGGCGCCACCTCCACCAGGTCCATACCGGCCTCGGACGCGATCCTCATGGCCTCGTCAGTCTCCACCACCCCCACTTGGTTTCCCTCGGCGTCCACCAGACGCACCATGGGGGAGCGAATTGCGGTATTCACCCGCACGCGTTCTTGCTTGGCTATGGTCCTTCTCCTCCTCTTCTCACAAATCCATGGCCCGCCCCGGGGCCCTCCGGGCCTACTGGCGCTCGCGCCCCCTCTGCCGCAAACGCTCCGTGGGCTCGGCTTGTTCGGCCTTGAGCATCTTTATGAAGCTCTCCAGCTCCATGGCCTCTAGGTTCTTGCCGCTGCGCAGGCGCGGCGTAACCTCCCGGTTGTCGACCTCGCGGTCGCCCAGGATGACCATGTAGGGCACTTTCATGAGCTGGGCTTCGCGCACTTTGGCGCCCAGCTTTTCGTTGCGCAAATCCACCTCGGCTCTCAGATCGGCGTCCTTGAGCGCCTGGGTGATCTCCTGGGCCCACTGGTCGGCCCGGTCGGTCACCGTGAGCACCCGCACCTGCTCCGGGGCCAGCCACAGGGGGAAGGCCCCGGCGAAATGCTCCACCAAGACTCCGATGAAGCGCTCGATGGAGCCCAGGATCACCCGGTGCAACATCACCGGGCGCTTGGCCTCGCCGTCGTCGCCGGTGTAGGTCAGGTCGAAGCGGTCCGGCAGGGTGAAGTCGCACTGGATGGTGGCGCATTGCCAGGAACGCTTGAGCGCGTCGTGGAGCTTGAAGTCGATCTTGGGTCCGTAGAAGGCGCCGTCGCCTTCGTTGATCTCGAATTGCTTGCCGCTGGCCTCCAGGGCCTTGCTCAGGGCGGCGGTGGCCCGGTCCCAGTCCTCGTCGCTGCCGATGGACTTGTCGGGCCGGGTGGAGAGCTCCAGGGTGTACTCGAAGCCGAACAGCTCCATGAAGTCGGTGACAAAGGCCATCACCCCCAGGATCTCGTCCTCGAGCTGGTCGGGCCGGCAAATGAGGTGGGCGTCGTCCTGGGTGAAGGCCCGCACCCGGGTCAGCCCGTGCAGCACGCCGCTTTTTTCGTGGCGGTGCACCAGGCCCAGCTCGAAGTACCTGAGCGGCAGCTCGCGGTAGGAGCGCCGCTTGGACTTGTAGATGAGCATGTGGGCCAGGCAGTTCATGGGCTTGATGCCGTAGGCGATCTCGTCAACTTCCGTGAAGTACATGTTCTCCCGGTAGTTGTCGAAATGCCCCGAGCGCTCCCACAGCTCCCGCTTGAGGATCTGGGGGCCCTGCACCATGGAGTAGCCGCGCCTGAGATGCTCGGCCCGCTCCAGGCTCTCGATGATGTTCCTCAGGATCATGCCCCGGGGATGCCACACCACCATGCCCGCGCCGATCTCGTCGTGGAAGCTGAACAGCTCCAGCTCGCGGCCCAGCTTGCGGTGGTCGCGCTTCTTGGCTTCCTCGATGAGCTGAAGGTGCCGCTTGAGCTCCTTGCGGTCGAAAAAGGCGGTGCCGTAGATGCGGCTGAGCATGGGGCCTTTTTCATCGCCCCGCCAATAGGCCCCGGCCACGCTGGTCAGCTTGAAGGCGCCCAGCTTGCCGGTGGAGGGGATGTGGGGGCCGCGGCAGAGGTCGGTGAAGGCGCCCTGGCGGTAGATGCCCACCTGGTCGTCCTCCAGACCCTCGATCAGATCCAGCTTGTAGGCCTCGTCCTGGTCGCCGAAGTACTTCAGCGCCTGGTCCTTGGGCCAAAGGTCATGCTCAAAGGGCGCGTTCTGCCGGACGATCTCGCTCATCTTTTTTTCGATGGCCGGCAGATCCTCCGGGGTGAAGGGGCGCTCGTAGTCGAAGTCGTAGTAAAAGCCGTCGTCAATGGACGGGCCGATGGCCACCTTGACCCCGGGGAAGAGCTCCTTGACCGCCTCGGCCATGATGTGGGCCGCCGAGTGGCGCAGGATATCCAGGGATTCGGGGTCGCCGGGCAAAACTGGAGTCAGTTCCGCGCCCGGGGGCACCGGGGCGGACATATCCACCAGCCGTCCGTTGTCACGGGCGGCGATGGCCTTTTTGGCCGCCTTGGGGTCTAGGGCGGCCAGGGCCTCGGACGCGGTGATATATTCGCTGCTGGCGCTCATGTCTTGGGCCAAAACAAACAAAACTCCCTTCACCTGGCGCAAGAGCCCCGCCCGGCTCCAAGCCGGCTGGCGGGGCCTGCGGTCCAGGCCGGGTCTGGTAGGCACGCCGGGATTTGAACCCGGGACCTCTACCGTGTCAGGGTAGCGCTCTCCCCCTGAGCTACGTGCCTGAAATTGAAACCTTCTTCTACCAGCCGCACCCTGCACTGTCAAGCGGGTTCGCGGTCAGGAGCCCCCTGTTTAACCGCTTGGAGGCGCGCTTTACTGTCCCTGCTCCCACGGGAAGGTCACCTTGCCCGAACCAGAGCCCTGTCCGGTCCCGGATGGGGCGTTTTGCTCCATTTTTTGGTCCGAGGGCGCGGCCGGCTGGGCCGGCTTGCTCTCCTGCGCGGGCTTGGCCGCGGGCTGGGCTGCGGGCTGGGCCGCTGGCTTGGCCTTGGGCTGCTCCCAGGGGAACTTCTGGTCCGAGGGCGCACCCGGTTGGGCCGGCTGGCTCTCCTGCTGCTGCTGCGGTTGCCCCTGCTTTTGGGCCGGAGCCTGGCCTTTTTGCTGCTCCCAGGGGAAGGGCTCGTCGCCGGTCTTGGGCTTGGCGGCCGGGGCGCCCTGGCCGGGGGCAGGCCTCAACATCGGGGTTCCGGGCTGGCGGGGGATTATCACCACCTCCATGGCCTTTTTGCTCTGCTCCACCACGTTGACCAGGAAGTCCCCGTATTGCTTGACCATTAGCTGGTCAGCCAAAGAGGAGGCCGGCCCCTTGAGGGTCAGGGTGAAGGTGGCCCTGCCCGCTCCGGCCGAAACCCGCTGCAACGATTCCACCAGGTCGTCCATGCCCAGCATGGTCTTTTCCAGGCGCATTAGCTGGCCCAGGGAGCGCACTCCGCTCACCTTGAGGGTCAGCTTGCGGCTGACCGGGGTGGCTTCGGCCAGCCGGGCCGAGAGCTTGGCCATGAGGTTGCGCACCGAGAACTCCACCTGGGCCAGCAGTTTGGAATACTCCTCCGCCGCCGGGGTGGTGTGGTAGTTGGGCCCCTCGGTCTCCTCGATGGCCATCACCTGGCCCGAGCGGGTGTCGATGGCCAAAAGCTGCACCAAGGGCGGCGGTATCACCATCTTGGGGGTGACCAGGGGATAGGTGCGGATGCTGCCCAGGAGCACCACCTGGGCCCCGGCCTGACGGGCGAACTCCAGGGCCTGGGCCTCGGAGAGCACCGGCTGATGCATGTCCGGGGTGAGCAGGGCCTTTAGGGGCTGGGGATTGACGATGCGGATGCCCATGCTCTTGATCACCTTGGTCAGGGGAGCCGGGGAGTCGGGCGCGCCGGGCAGGCCGGACCACCAGTACACCGGCGGACGTCCCGGCGCGGTCTCCTCGCTCACCATCACCAGCACGGTTCCCATGTGGGAGGTGGGCAGCTTCAGGGCGGCGCGGATAAGGGCGTGGGTGAGGGCGCGCTGGTCGATGGTGACCGACACCAGGGCCAGGAAGAATTCGCCCGAAGGAGCCGAGGCCACCAGGGTGTAGTTGTTGATGTAGCGCTTGGCGTCGGCCAGCACTTCCTGATTCAGCACCGCCAGGTTGCCCCGCAGGGTGGCCGGGTCCAGGGAGCTGGCCGCCGCCTGGGCCACCGCCCGGAACTGGGCGTCGGTCACGGCCGCTTCCTTGGCCGCCGCCTCGTTGCCCCCCAGGGGAGCCCGACCCAGCACCAGGAAGGTGTCGGCCCCGGCCGGCGCGGCGGCCAGCAGCAGGGCCATGATCAGCAGCGTGGTCAAAAGCGTCTTCATCATCCGTTCCCTTCAAGACCAGAAGCCGGCCACCCGCCGGCTAACGCCCTCATGGTCGTCAGCATGATGCCAGTGCAGGCCCTCCACCCCGCGAAACCAGGTTAGCTGGCGCTTGGCGTAGGCCTTGGTTGCCTTAATCATATCAAACAGCGCGTCATCCGGCTGCATGCGTCCGCTCAGAGCGGCCCGGGCCTGGCGGTAGCCCAGGCTGGCCAGGCCCGGCGACTCGGGCGGCGTCCCCGTTTTGATCAGCCCCGCCACCTCCTCCAGCAGCCCTCCGTCCCACATGGCCCGGGCCCGCAATTCGATGCGCTGGTTCAGCTCTTCGCGGAGGCGCTCCAGGCCGATGATCAGGTGTTGGTAGCGGGGCTGGTCCTTTTGGTGGCGCTTTAGTTGCTCGCTAAAGGGCCGGCCGGTCTGCAAACACACCTCCAGGGCCCTGAGCACCCGCTGGCGGTCATTGGGGTGCAGCCGGGCGGCGGCTGCCGGGTCCTTGGCCGCCAGGCGTTGGTGCATGGCCTCCGGGCCCTCGGCCTCCCACTGAACGCCAAGCTCCTGGCGCAGGGCCGGGTCCACCGGCGGGGCCGGGACCAGGCCCCAGAGCAGGGCCTTGATGTACAGGCCGGTGCCTCCCACCACCAGGGCCTTTTTGCCCCGGGCGTGGATTTCGGCGATGGCCTCCCCGGCCATCTCCGCGTAGCGCGCGGCCGAAAAGCCCTCGGCCGGATCGGCCACATCGATGAGATGGTGGGGCGCCTGGGCCCGCTCCTGGGCGGTGGGTTTGGCCGAGCCGATGTCCAGGCCCCGGTACACCTGCACGCTGTCCGCGCCCACGATCTCGGCATCGTGCTCCCGGGCCAGGCGCAGGGAAAGGGCGGTCTTGCCCGCCGCGGTGGGCCCGGCCAGCACCACCAGGGCCGGTGAGTCAGGAGCCATCGCCGCTCCGGCGGAACTGGCGGTCCAGCTCGTGGCGGGTGAGCATAAGCATCACCGGCCGGCCGTGGGGGCAGGTCAGGGGAGCGGGCAGGGCGCAGATCTGGTCCACCAGCTCCTCCAGCTCGCGGGGCTTGAGCCGCTGGCCCTGGCGCACCGAGCCGTGGCAGGCCAGGGAGCGGAGCGCGGTCTCCACGAACTCCGGGGTCTCCACCTCCAGGCCGCTGGCGCTCATTTGGCTGAGCAGGTCGCGCACCGCCGGGCGGGGGTCGCCGCCGGCCAAATGGGGCGGCACCGCCCGGATGGCCCAGGTGGCCCCGCCGAATGGCTCCAGCTCCAGGCCCAGGCGGGACCACTGGTCCGCCTGCTCCGAGGCCCAGGCCGCCTCGCCCGGGCTCAGCTCCATGGTCAGGGGCGACAAGAGTCCCTGGCGGGGCAGCTCGCCCCGGGCCAGGCCCGCCTTGAGCCGTTCGTAGGTCAGGCGCTCGTGGGCCGCGTGCTGGTCGATGAGCACCAGGCCCTGGGGCGAGGAGCAGAGCACGTACAGGCCGTGCAGCTGGCCGATGACCGTGAGCTCCTCGGCCTTGGTGTAGAGCGGTTGCAGGCGTTTGGTGCCGCCTCCGGGCAGGGAGAGGCCCTCCTGGGACGCTCGGTCGAGCCCGTCCGGGCGGGAGGAGGGCGCGGGCGGCGGCGGGGAGGCCGGACCCCGCCCCGGGGCGGCATAGGGCCGGGGAGGCGCGTTCTGGGCCACGCCGGGCCGGGCGCTGGGCTTTACCCCGCGTCCCTTGCTCAGCCCCCGCCTGAGGGCCCGGGCCAGGGCGTCGTGCACCTCCTGGGACCGGGTGAAGCGCACCTCGGTCTTGGCCGGGTGCACGTTCACGTCCACCAGCTCCGGGTCCAGGGTGAGGTGCAGCACCACCACCGGGCGGCGGTTGTCGGGCATGAGCCCCCGGTAGGCCTGGTTCACCGCGTGCAGAAGCACCTTGTCGCGCACGAAGCGGCCGTTGACAAAGGTGTAGACCTGGTCCGCGGCCGAGCGGCTCAACGAGGGCAGCCCGGCCAGGCCCTCCAGGCCCAGGGGATCCTCGTCCTCTTCCAGGCGCACCATGGCCTCGGCCGAGGCGCGGCCCAGCAGGGAGGCGGCCCGCACGGCCAAATCCTGCCCGCCGGGCAGGTCGTGCGTCACCTGGTTGCCCACCTTGTAGCGGAAGGCCACCTCGGGCCGGGCCAGGGCCAGGCGCACCAGGGCCCCGGCCAGGTGCCCGCTCTCGGTGGCCTGGCTTTTTAAAAACTTGCGCCGCGCCGGGGTGTTGAAAAACAGGTCCTTGACCTCCACCAGGGTGCCCACCGGGCAGCCCACCTGCTCCACCGCCTTGATGGTCCCGCTTTCCACCCTGGCCTGGCTGCCCGCCTCGTCGCCCGCGCGGCGCGAGCGCAGGAGCATACGGCTCACCGCCGCGATGGAGGGCAGGGCCTCGCCCCTAAAGCCCAGGGAGCCCACATGGGTCAGCTCCTCGGCGCTGGACACCTTGCTGGTGGCGTGGCGCTCCAGGGCCATCAAGAGGTCGTCCGGCCCCATGCCCGCCCCGTCGTCCACCACCCTTATGAGCTTGCGCCCTCCGGCGGCCACCTCCACCGCGATGCGCCCCGCGCCCGCGTCCAGGGCGTTTTCCACCAGCTCCTTGAGCACGCTGGCCGGGCGTTCCACCACCTCGCCGGCGGCGATCTGGTTGGCCACCTCCTCGGGCAGCAGACGAACGGGCTGGGGGGAATCAAACGGTTGCATAGTCTAGAAGATATAGCACAGGCCCGCCGGGCCTGACCACTGCGGGCGCTTGTGTCGCGGAGATGGCTGGTGTAAGCTGGCCGGGCCGGGGATGGGCCCCACAGGTTTATCTTCGTGCCGGGCCCCCGCTGGGAACTATGGAGTGCCTTCTTCCTTCCGGCGGGGTGACCCGGCGGGAACAGGAGCCGACCATGAGCCCCAAAAAAGAATTGCCCCTGGACCGCCTGACTCCCCGCCAGGAGTCCCTGCTCAAGGCCTCCAAGGAGATAATCGTCAAGTTTATCGAGAGCGGCCGCATGTCCGTGTCCGCCTTTGAAGAGGCCTTTCCCCAGGTCTACAACACCCTCAAGGACACCCTGAAAAAAGACAAGTAACCGCGGCCGGCTTTGCCAGGCGCGGCTCCGGGCCGTTGCGGGCCGCGCTCCAGCGAGGCGCCAGGAAACGCGCCTACGCGGGCTCCCGCGTATAGAAGACTTGCGCCAGATAGAGCCCCTGGGGCGGGGCCTTGGGCCCGGAGTAGAGGCGCTGGCCCGCCAGGGCCATCTCGGCCAGGGCCGCGGGCCTTAGCTCGCCGCGCCCCACCTGCGCCAAGGAGCCGGCCAAATTGCGCACGCTGTGGCGCAAAAAGCCGCTGGCCGTGAGTCTGAGCTCCACCAGACCGTCATCCAGTTGGTTCAGCTCGGCGCGGTAAATGCGGCGCTTGGTGGTCAGCCCCGGATCGGACCCGGCGGTGGAAAAGGCGGCCAAATCCACCTCCCCGGCCAGCTCCTCCAGGGCCGCGCCCATGGCCGCCAGGTCGAGCCCGGCCTTGAGGGGCCAGCAGTGGGGCTCCAAAAACAGGGCGGCCTCGGCTTTGGGCCAAAAATAATAGTGGTAGGTCTTGCCTCGGGCGTTGTAGCGGGCGTGAAACTCCTGTTCCACCGGCCCCAGGGCGCGGGGCCAGATGCCGCCGGGCAGCAGGGCGCGCAGGCCCCGGAGCATCTCGGGCGCGGCCAGACGGCTATGGGTGGAAAAGCTGGCCACCTGTCCCCAGGCGTTCACCCCGGCGTCGGTGCGGCCCGAGGCCTCCACCCGTACGGGCTCGTCGCACAGCCGGGACAGGGCCGCCTCCACCGCGCCCTGCACCGTGGCCTCGCCGGGCTGCACCTGCCAGCCCGCGAACCCCGCCCCCCGATAGGCCAGGGCCAGGGCCAGGCGCCGGGTGTCGCCCTCGGGCTCCTGCCGCGCAAAAGGCACGTCCAGGGCCGGGAAACGGCCGGCCAGCCGCTCCCAGAGCCCGGGGATAGCGTCGCCCACGGCCGCGCCTAGGGGGTGAGGGCCAGCTCGGTCAGACCGGCGGTCTCGGCCAGGCCCAGCATGAGGTTGGCGTTCTGCATGGCCTGGCCGCTGGCCCCCTTGGTCAGGTTGTCCAGGGCCGAGAAGAGCTTGATCAGCCCGGAGCGCGGGTCCACGGCCACGCCCAGCTGCACCCGGTTGGTGCCCCGCACCTCCTTGCAGGCGGGCAGCCGCCCCGGGGGCAGAGGCCGTATGAAAGGCTCGCCGTCATAGGCCTGCCGCCAGCACTCCCGCACGGCGTCCGCGTCCGCGCCTCCGGCCGGCTTGGCGTAGATGGTGGAGAGGATGCCCCGGTCCATGGGCAGCAGATGCGGAGTGAAGGTGAGCCTCACCTCCTGCCCGGCGGCCACGGAAAGCTCCTGCTCCATCTCCGGGGTGTGCCGGTGCCCGTCCACCGCGTAGGCCTTGAAGTTTTCGTGCACCTCGCCGTGGATCAGGTTCAGCTTGGCCGAGCGTCCCGCGCCCGAAACGCCCGAGGCGCTGTCGGCGATGAGCCCCTCCGGCTCCACCAGCCCGGCCCTGAGCAGGGGCGCCAGGGCCACCAGCACGCTGGTCACGTAGCAGCCGGGGTTGGCCACCAGCCGGGCGGGGGGGATCAGGTCCCGGTAAAACTCGGGCAGGCCGTAGACCGCCTCGGAAAGCAGCTGGGGCGCGGTGTGGGGGGCGTACCACTGCTCGTACACCGCCTGGTCCCTGAGCCGGAAGTCGGCCGAGAGGTCCACCACCTTGGCCCCCGCCTCCAACAGGCCCGGAGCGGCGGCCATGGCCGCCTTGTGGGGCACGGCCAAAAACACCAGCTCAGCCCCGTCGGCCAGGGCGGCCGGGTCGTGGTCCACGAAGCTCAGGTCCCCCATGCCCTCCAGGGCGCCGAAGACCGTGTCCACCGCCTGGTCCTTGAACCGGGCCGAGCTAACCGCGCTCAGCTCCAGGCCGGGGTGCCCGGCGATCAGACGCATTAGTTCCACTCCGGTGTAGCCGGAGCCTCCCATGATGGCGACCGGGATCATGAAGCTCTTCTCCCAAAAAAAGAGGGGAAGGCCCGCTTGGACCTTCCCCAGTATAGCGAGCTTGAAGCGCTTTTAACGCTTGGAGTACTGGAAGCGGGCGCGGGCGCCGGGCTGGCCGTACTTCTTGCGCTCCTTCTTGCGGGCGTCGCGGGTGAGGAAGCCGGCCTTCTTGAGCTGCCTGTGCAGCTCGGGGTTCAGCTCGGCCAGGGCCTTGGCGATGCCGTGGCGCAGGGCGCCGGCCTGGCCGGTGTGGCCTCCGCCGCGCACCGTGGCCAGCACGTCCAGCTTGTCCAGGTTGTCGGTCATGGCCAGGGGCTGGCGGATCATCTGGAGCAGGGAGGGGCGAGTGAAGTACTCGTCGGCCACCTTGCGGTTAACCAGAATCTGGCCGCTGCCACCGGGGACCAGCCAACAACGGGCCACCGCGGTTTTGCGCTTGCCGGTGGAGTAGATGCGAGTGTCGGACATATCTAAATGACTCCTCCGCCTAGCTCAGGCTCAGCGTCTGGGGCTGCTGGGCCTGATGAGGATGCTCGGGGCCCACGTAGACCTTCAGCTTCTTGAGCATCTGGCGGCCCAGGCGGTTTTTGGGCAGCATGCCCTTCACCGCGGCGATCAGCACGCGCTCAGGGTGGGTGTCCAGCATGCGCCGGGCGTTTATCGAGGTAATGCCGCCGGGATAGCCGCTATGACGATGGTACATTTTCTGTTCCATCTTGCGGCCGGTGAGCGCCACCTTCTCCGCGTTGACCACCACGATGAAATCGCCGGTGTCCACGTGCGGGGTGAAGATGGCCTTATGCTTGCCTCTGAGCCGCCGGGCCACTTCACTGGCCAGCCGGCCCAGGACCTGGTCGGTGGCGTCCACCACGTACCAGTCCCGGCTGATGTCTTCCTTCTTGGCTACAAAGCTCTTCATGACCTTAAGCCTAACTTGTAATCTCGGGCGGATAGGGCGCAATTCGCCCTCGCTTGTCGAAGCTGTATTTATAGGGGTTGGACCCGGTTCTGTCAAGGGCTGGCCCAAATAAAGCCGCTTGCCCTTTTGTGGGGTCTAAGAGCCTCCCACGTTGAGCAATTCTCCGAAGCCGCCCAAGGAAATGACGATAAAGAAGCCGCGTTGGTTGATGTCGTCCACATAGAAGGCCTTGAAGCCCCAGCACTGGGCGTCGTAGCCGATTTCGTACTGGGCCTCGAACTGCGCCCCGGTGTCGAAGTCGTGGCGGTTGACAAAGCCCACGTACCAGTCCTGCGTGATGGCCAGCTTGATCCAGGCGTTGAGCTGCTTCACCCCGGTGTTGTCGTAGCGCCAGTCGGCGGTGATGCTGTCGCCGCGGCGGTCCTCCACCCGGGCCAGGAAGTTCACCTTGGTGAAGGTGTTGTCGTAGAGGTTCCAGGAGGTGGTGTTTTCGAAGTAGATCCTGTCGGTGGGCAGGAACTGCAGGGTGCCCGACACCTCGCCCCAATACTGCCCGCTGTTGTCCTCGCGGTAGGTGTTCACGTCAAAGGACTGATACACGTTGAAGCGCAGGAACTCGCGGTAGGACGGGGTGATCTCGCCGGTGTCGGGGTCGGCGGCCATCATCTTGTAGGTCAGGGCGTTCTCGAAGCCGTAGCTGACCACGTTGATGCGGTCCTTGCCGAACTGGGCCAGGTCGGGGATGTCGTCCTCTTCCAGGCTGGGCCGGTAGTTATAGTTCATGGTGGGCCGGAAAGAGTGCTTGATCTTGAAAGGATCTTCCGCCGAGCCGAAGTCGAACACCCGGTAGAGGTAGGTGCTGGCCTTGGCGCTGAACTCGTAGACCTGGTTGGCGCCCGCTTCCTTGGGATCGGTCGCCGCGTTGTCGCTGTCCACCGAATAGAAGCGCTGGCGCCAGGTGAAGCTCGGCTCCAACTCCAGGTAGTCGTCGAAGTTCAGGGGCAGGCTCACCGCCGGGCTTACATCGGAAATAAAGCCGGTGCTGCCCTCTTCGCGGTAGTTGTAGGTGAACGACGAGCCCATGGCGAAGTACACGCCGGTGTTGCCCAGCTGCTGGGTGGTGGCGTCGAAGCTGAAGGTGGGCAGGGACTGCAAGGTGGTGTCCTGGTTGCCCGTGGTGTCGTCGTAATAGATGAGCCCGGCGTTGAAGCTGGCCGTGGACCAGTAGCGGGTCAGGTTTACGGTGTTGGTGCGGGTCAGGGAGGTGTTGGGGTCCAGGTTGCGCCCGAACCACTCGGCCAGGCGGCGGTCGGAGGCGTTGAAGCCGCTGTAGCCGAAGGTGAACTCCCGGAGGTAGTCCTGGTCGCTCACCAAGTCGATGTTGGCTTTCAACTCCATGGTGTCGTTGAACAACTGCTGGTCGGCCATGCCTCGGAACCAGTAGCGCGAACCATAGGGCTTGGCGTTTTTGCCCTCTTTGTAGAGATCCTCGCCCATGGCGTCGTTGGGCATGTAGTCCAACATGAACATGCCCTTGGAAAGATCGGTAAGGGCGTAGCGGTATTCCACCCCCAGGTCAAGCCCGCGCTTGCTGTAGTAGTTCAGGGTGAGGGTGGCGTCCATGTCCTCGCCCAGGGTCTGGTAATAGGGGATGCTGAAGATGAAGCCGTCGCGCTGGCTCTGGCCCATCTGGGGGGCCAGCAGGCCCGACTGGCGCTTGAACTTGGCCGGGAACATCAGATAGGGAGACCACAGAATCGGGAAGCCCTTCACCCGGAAGGCGGCGTCGTGGGCGGTGCCGTAGCCCTCAACGGTCACGGCCATGTCGCTGGCGGTCACCTGCCAGGCCGGATCGGCCCCGTCGCAGGAGGTGAAGGCGCCATTTTTGACGGTGTAGGTCTCCTTGCCGGTCTTGGCTATCTCGGCGCCGGAGATGTAGTAGTTGTTGGTCTTTATGAAGATGCGGCCGTTATAGATCTTGCCGGTGCTGTTGTTGAGGTCCACCACCATGCTCTTGCCGGTGATTTCCTGGGCCGCGGTGAGCAGGCGCACCCGCCCCTGAGCCTCGGCAACCAGGGTGTTGGCGTCCAGGCTTATCTTGTCGGCCATTAGGCGGGTTTTGCCCCGCAGGATCTCCACCTCGCCCTCGGCGGCATAGGTGGCGGTCTTTTCGTTATACATGACCCGATCGGCGCGGATATCCACCGGTCCCTGGGCATCCACCCGCATCAGGGTTCCCTGAGCGTGGACCCCTCCGGGCAGGACAAAAAGACCGGCCAGGCCAGCCAGTAGGATCAGAATAAGAGTGTGCCGTGATAGACGCCTGATTGCGAGCACTTCCACCTCCAACAAGGCGTGTGGCGGGTTAACACTTTTGCTGGCCGCACCCTAGCAGATGCGGCAATTTAAGGCAAGTCGCTTGTACCGCCGGACAAAAGGGTGCGGGCTTCGCCCACGGTGAACAGACTGCCGGTGACCAAAACCGCCCCGCCGGGGCCGGCCAGGGCCTTGGCGCGCTCCATGGCCTTGCCCAGATCCGGCTCTATTTCTCCGGGCGGGGCATCGGGGGGAGCCTGGTCCACCAGCACTTGGGGATCGGCCGCCCGGCTGTACACCGGCCGGGAATAGACCACCCGGTCGGCGGCGGGAAGCAGCAGCCCCAGCAGGGTGCCGATCTCCTTGTCGGCCATGACCCCCACCACCATTACCAAGGGCTTGCGCCCGGCCCGCATGGACTCCAGGCTGGCCAGGAGGGCCTTGGCCGCGGCCGGGTTGTGGGCCCCGTCCAGCCACAGGTCGGGCTGGTCGGGCTGGGTGGGCCAGCGTTCCAGGCGCCCCGGCCAGCGCACCTGGGTGAGCCCCCGGGCCAGATGGCCCGCGTTCAGGGGCAGGCCGGCCTCGGCCAGGGCCTCGGCCACGCCCAGGGCCAGGCAGGCGTTCACCGGCTGATGGGCCCCCACCAGATTGGTGGTCACCTGGCTGAGCCGCCAGAGCCGCCCCTTGAGGTCGAAGCGTTGGTTTCCCCGCCGCCGGAAGCTGAGCTCGCGGCCCCGGCGATACACCGGGGCCCGGAGTTGGGCGGCGGTTTGCTCCACCAGTCGCCGGGCGCTGGGCTGCATAACCCCGTGGATCAGGGGCACCTTCTTCTTGATGATGCCCGCTTTTTCAAAGGCGATGTTTTTCAGGCCCTTGCCCAAATAGTCCTCGTGCTCCAGGCTCAGGTTGGTGATCACCGTGACCAGGGGCTCGCAGATGTTGGTGGCGTCCAGGCGGCCGCCCAGGCCGGTCTCCATGATGGCCAACTCCACGCCTTCCCGCGAGAAGTGCTCAAAGGCCATGGCCGTGACGAACTCGAAGTAGGTGGGCGGTTCGCGCTGGTCCACCACCTCCCACACCGCCTTGCAAAGCTCAACCACCTTGCGCTGGGAGATCTCCTTGCCGCCCACCCGGAAGCGCTCGGTGAAACGCTCCAGATGGGGCGAGGTGTAAAAGCCGGTCTTGACCCCGGCCTCCATGAGGGCCGCTTCCAGCATGGCCCCCACGCTGCCCTTGCCGTTGGTGCCGGCCAGGTGCACGCAGGGCAGGCCGCGATGGGGGGCGCCCAGGCCCTCGAGGAGGTTGCGGGTGGAGCTGAGGCCCAGCTTTATGCCGAACTTCTGAAGTTCGTAGAGCTTGGCCACGGCGCGCTGATAGGAACTGGGGGGCATGGATCCGAACCTCTAAATCTTGGACAGGTTGGCGAATTCGAGCAGAAGTATCTTCAGACCGTGGCGCTGAAAATGCACCAGAATTTTTTTGCTGCCCTGGTAGCCCATCACCCGGCCGTCGCCAAAGGTGGCGTGGCTGACCTGGCTGCCCACCGGAAAGGGCCGGTCCTGGCGTTTGCTGCCCCGGCTGGCCGGGGTGCCGGGCCCGGCCTCGGGCACCGCGAACACCGCCTCGGGCGGCTGCTCCAGGAGCCCGCCGGGCAGCTCGGCGATAAAGCGGCTCAGCTCGTTGGACACCACCCCGCGCCCCCGCTGGTACGACTCCTTGGGAGCCAGGATGGTCAGCTCGCCGGCGGCCCGGGTGCAGGCCACATACATCAGGCGGCGCTCCTCCTCCAGGGACTCGGGGTCGGTGAGGGCGGGCAGGGGCGGCAGGCGGCCGTCGGTGGCCCAGAGGATGAACACATGGGGCCACTCCAGGCCCTTGGCCGAGTGGACGGTGCTCAGGGTGATGCGCCCGCCGCCCCGCTCCTCGGCATAGGTGTCCGGCGGCTCCAGCACCACCTCGGCCATGAACTCGGCCAGGGAGTCGAAGCCCCGGACCAGGCCGGGCAGCTCCTCCAGGTCCCGCAGGCGCCGGGGGTAGTCCTCGTAGGCCTCGCGGCACACCGGCTCGAAATAGTCGGCCACCGCCTCCACCATGTTCAGGGGGGTGGCCGCCGGGTCCGAGAGCTCGCTCATCAGCTCCACCAGCTCGCGGAACTGATTGCCGCCCATGCCCGGGGCCGAGGCCAGACGGCCCAGGTATTGCTCGGGCTCGGCCCCGTCCACCAGATGGCGGATGGCCGCCTGGGCCTTTTTGGGCCCTATGCCCGGCTGGAGCATCAGGAGCCGCTGCCAGGAAAGAAAGTCGTTGGGATTGGCGATGACCCTGAGATGGCTCAGGGCGTCCTTGATGTGGCTGGCCTCCAAAAAGCGGAAGCCGCCCACCTTGACGAAGGGCACCCGGCTGGAGGTGAGTTCCAGCTCCAGCTCGTAGGAGTCGCGCGAGGCCCGGAACAAGACCGCGATCTCCTCGGGCTTGGTCCCGGCCGCGGTGAGCTTGGCGATGCGCCCGGCCACCATGCGGGCCTGGCCCCGGTCGTCGCGGGGCCGGCGCAGGCTGGGGCGCTTGCCGCCCAGGCGCTCGGTGTAGAGCTTCTTGTCATAGCGCCGCCAGGCCTGGGAGATCACCTCGTTGGACAGGTCCAGGATGGCCTGGGTGGAGCGGTAGTTCTGCTCCAGCTTGATCACCTTGGTGCCGGGAAACTCTTCGGGGAACTCGAAGATGTTGTCCAGCCGCGCCCCCCGGAAGCGGTAGATGCTCTGGGCGTCGTCGCCCACCACCATCACGTTGTCGTGCTCGCTGGCCAACAGCTTGAGCAAGCGGGCCTGCACCGCGTTGGTGTCCTGATACTCGTCCACCAGCAGGTGTTTCCAGTGGTTGGAAAAGCGCTGCCGCAGGTCGTCGTGCTCGCTCAGGAGTTTTTCGGCCAAAAATAGCAGGTCGTCGTAGTCCACCAGGTGCTGGGTGCGCTTGGCCTGGGTGTAGCCCTCGGCCGCCTGGGTGATCTCGCCGAGGTAGCCCAGCAGATGCCCGGCCCACTGCTCCACCGCGTCATCCAGGCTCAGCTCCAGGTTGCGCGACTTGCCGATGACCTCGTGGATGGAGCGGGCCCGGGGAAAGTGCTTGTCGCCCCGGGTCTTGAGGCCCAGCTCGTCCACCACCCCCTTGACCAGCTGCTCGGAGTCGCCCCGGTCGATGACCGTGAAGCTCCGGTCCAGGCCGATGCGGGGGCCATGGGCCCGCAGGATGCGGTGGCACAGGGAATGGAAGGTGCCGCCCTCCACCCGGGCGCAGTCCTGGTTCAGGGCGCGGGCCCGGGAGAGCATCTCGGCCGCGGCGCGGCGGGTGAAGGTCATTAGCAAAATGCGCCCCGGCTCCACCCCCTGCTCCACCAGATAGGCCACCCGGTGCACCAGGGTGCGGGTCTTGCCCGAACCGGCCCCGGCGATCACCAGCACCGGGCCGCCCTTTTGGCCGGCGGCCAGGCGTTGGGCCGGGTTCAACCCCTCCAGGGCGGGGGAGAACAGATCGTCGCGAGTGCGCCTCACGAGGCGAAGTGGGCGGTAAGGGCCGAGACCAGGGCCTCGATGGTGAAGGATTCGGGCTGCACCGCCACCTCCAGGCCATAGCCCCGGGCGGTGTCCCCGGTGATGGGCCCGATGGCCGCCACGGTCAACTGGCCGCTCTGGCTGAGGCGGGCCAGCTCGGCTTGGCCCTCCTTGTCCAGCATGGCCATGAGGTTGCTGACCGTGCTGGAGGCGGTGAAGGTGATCACGTCCAGGCCCTGGTTCAGGGCCTCGGCCAAGAGCTCGGGCGAGCCCTCGGGCGACACGGTGCGGTAGGCGGGCACCACCTGCACCAGGTTGCCCCATTGGGCGATGGTTTCGGGCAGCACCTCGCGGGCCTCGGCCGCGCGGGGGATGAGCACCCGCTGGCCGGTGAGCCCCTGGGCCTGCAGGGCCTCGATGAGCCCCTCGGCCTGGAAGGTGCGCGCGGTCATGTCGGCCACCAGGCCGTGCGCCTTGAGCCCGGCGGCGGTGGCCGGTCCGATGGCGGCCAGCTTGCAGCCGGACAGGGCCCGGGCGTCGCGGCCGGACTTGAGCAGGGCCTCGAAAAAGGCCTCCACCCCGTTGGGGCTGGTGAAGATCACCCAGTGGAAGTCGTCCAGGATCTCAATGGCCGTATTCAGGGGCTCGGGGTCATCGGGCGGGCGGAAGGTGATGGTGGGCACCTCGATGACCCGGGCGCCCAGGGCCTTGAGGCCCTCGCTGAGCCGGGAGGCCTGCTTGCGGGCCCGGGTGACCAATACGCTCTTGCCGAACAGGGGCAGCTTCTCGAACCAGGCCAGCTCCTGGCGCAGGGCGGCCACCTGCCCCACGATGGTGATGGCCGGGGCCTTGAGCCCGGCCGAGCGCACCTTGCCGGCCAGGTCGGCCAATGTGCCGCTCACCGTCTCTTGCTGGGGAGTGGTGCCCCAGCGGACGGCCGCCGCCGGGGTGGCCGGGTCGCGGCCGGCCTTCATGAGGCTGTCGCAGATGTGGGGCAAATTCTTCACCCCCATCAAAAACACCACCGTGCCGATCTGGGACAAAGCCTGCCAGTTGATGGTGGAGCCGGGCTTGGTGGGGTCCTCGTGGCCGGTCACGAAAGCCACCTCGGTGGTGGCGCGGCGGTCGGTGACCGGGATGCCGGCATAGGCCGGGGCCGCGATGGCGCTGGTAACGCCGGGCACCACCTCGAAGGCGTGGCCCCGGGCGGCCAGGGCGCTGGCCTCCTCGCCGCCGCGGCCGAACACGAAGGGGTCGCCGCCCTTGAGCCGGGCCACGATCTTGCCCTGGGCGGCCAGGTCCACCAGAAGCTGGTTGATCTGATCCTGGGTCTTGGTGTGGTCGCCGCCCTTTTTGCCCACGTAGATGCGCTCGGCCTCGGGCGGGGCCAGCTCCAGAAACTCGGGGTTGGCCAAATAGTCGTAGACCACCACCTGGCAGGCGGCCAGCACCTCGGCCCCCTTCAAGGTGAGCAGGCCGGGGTCGCCCGGCCCCGCGCCGATCAGATAGATCTTGCCGCTCACAGGGGAGCCTCCCCGTAGACCTCGGCCAAGATCTCGCGTCCGCCGCCGTCCAGGATTTCCTGGGCCACTTGGGCGCCCATGGCCGCGGCCTCGGCCGGCGGGGCCAGGCCGCCGCCGGTGACCAGGCGCTCGCCCCTGAGGTCGGCCACCAGGCCGCTGAACTTGACGATATTGTTTTCCACCACCGCGTGCCCGGCGATGGGCACCTGGCAGCCGCCTTCCAGCCGGGCCAAAAAGGCCCGCTCCGCGTCCACGGCGGCGGCGGTGTCCGGGTGGTTCAAGGGGGCGATGAGCTCCCGGGTGGCCGGGTCGTTGGCCCGAAGCTCCAGGCCCAGGGCGCCCTGGCCCACCGCGGGCAGCATCACCTCCACCGGGATGGGGGCCCGCAGCACCGTGTCCAGGCCCAGGCGGCTCAGCCCGGCCTCGGCCAGGATGATGGCGTCCAGGCCCTCCTCCTCCAGCTTGCGCAGGCGGGTGTCCACATTGCCCCGGAGGGGCACGATCTCCAGGTTGGGGCGAAGGGCCAAAATTTGGGCCTGGCGGCGCAGGCTGCTGGTGCCCACCCGGGCCCCGGAAGGCAGCCCCTTGATCTCCACCGCCGTGGGGCTGATCAGGGCGTCGCGGGGGTCTTCGCGCTGGGCCACCGCGCCCAGGACCAGGTCCGGGGGCAGCTCGGAGGGCACGTCCTTCATGGAGTGCACCGCCAGGTCGGCCGCGCCCGCCAAAAGGGCGTCCTCGATCTCCTTGACGAACAATCCCTTGCCGCCCACCTGGGCCAGGGGCACGTCCAGAATCTTGTCGCCGGTGGTCTTGATGATATTCATCCCCACCTCGAGGCCGGGATGCAGTTCCTTTAGGCGAGAGGCGACCCACCCGGCCTGGGCCAGGGCCAGCTTGGAGCCTCGAGTTGCGATGGTCAGCTTGGGCATGATTGGGCCGCCCTCAGTGACAAGAGGCGCAGGAGGAGGCCGTGCAGCCGGCGCAACCGCTGGAGCTGGAGGTCATCTTGCCCCCAGACCCGCTCTTGTGGGCGAAGCCGCTCATCAGGCGCTCCACCTTGGCGCAGTCGCACTTGGGGCAGGTGACCTTTTCGTCTTTTTTGAAGACCAGGGTCTCGAACTGCTCTTGGCAGCGGGGGCACTCGAATTCGTAGATGGGCATGGTGTCTCAATCCCGGGCGGCGCGCCGCCCTTCCTAGAAAAGCCTGTGGGGCTAAGCTATCGTGCCTAAAGAATAATACCGGCCATTGCCGGGAGCAAGCCTCAGACGGCCATGCCTTCGGCCACCATGGCCAGCAAAAGGGGCAGGTTTATCTCGTGATGCCCGGTGATGCTGATGCCCCGGCCGCCGGTGAGCACCGGACGGGTGACCACGTTGGTCATGGGCCGGTAATGGCGGATCATGTCCAGGTTTATGGTGGTGAAGTCCTTGACCTCGTGGCCCAGGTTGCGCGCCGCGGAGATGGCCTTCAGGAAGACCTCGGGCAGCATCACCGCCGAACCCACGTTGAAAAACACCCCGCCCTTTAGCTCGGCCACCTCGGCGGTGAAGCGGCGGAAGTCCACGTGGCTGGCCTGGCCGGTGGCCGCGCCGTCAAAGCTGGGGTGCATGTGGATGATGTCCGCCCCTATGGACACATGCACCGTGGCCGGCAGGCCCAAACGGGCCGCCGCGGCCAAAAGGGACACCGACACGCAGGCGGGGTCGGCCTCGGTGAGGGCCCGGCCCGCGGCCAGCCCCAGGCCGGCCCCGGGGTCGGCGGCGATGGCCGCGTTGATGAACTCCCCGGTCTGGCGGGCGGTACCGAAGCTGCCGTCGGCCAGGGCCTCGGCCACGTCCTCGCTGGTGCGCCCGGCCAGGGCCATCTCGGTGTCATGCACCACCCCGGCCCCGTTGAAGGCCAGGCCGGTGATGAAGCCGCGCTCCATGGCGTCGATGATCAGCGGGCTCAGGCCCACCTTGATCACGTGGGCGCCCATGCCCAGGATCACCGGTTTGTCCGCCTTGCGGGCGGCGATCACCGCACCGGCGGCGGCTCTCAGGTCGTCGGCGGCCAGCACCTTGGGCAGGGAGGCCACGAATTGGTTCAAGCTGCCCCCTGGTTGCCAGGGCTTGCCCAGCATGCCGGCCGCCACCTTGGAGGGCCGCATGTCCAGGTCCGAGAGCTTGAGCTTGCTCAGGTCTATGGGTTGCTTGCTCATTGACTGCGTCCGAAGAGGGTGAGGTCCACCAGCTCACAGATCATATGAATGGAAAAGGCGTGCATCTCCTGGATGCGGGGGGTCTCGTCGCTGGGAACCTGGATGAGGATGTCGCACAGGGGGCCCATGGCCTCGCTGTTGCGCCCGGTGAGACCGATGGTGGCCAGGCCCCGTTGGCGGGCCGCCGCCAGGCCGGCGATGACATTGGGGCTGCGGCCGGAGGTGGACAGGCCCAAGACCATGTCCCCGTCCACGGCCAGGGCCTTTATCTGCTTGGAGAACACCTGGTTGTAGTCGTAATCGTTGGCCACGGCGGTGAGGATGCTGGTGTCGGTGGTCAGGGCGATGCCCGGCAGGCCGGGGCGCTCCATGAGAAAGCGGTTTACCAACTCGGCCGACAGGTGCTGGGCGTCGGCGGCCGAACCGCCGTTGCCCATGGCCATGAGCTTGCCGCCGGCGGCCAGACCCCGGGAGATAAGCTGTGCTGCGGCCACCACCTGCTCCAGGCCGGAGCGTTGAAACTCGTGGTGAACCTCTATGGCCCGCTTGAGGGCGGCCTCGGCGATTTCCTGCATGCCTGGTGATCTCCAAACGTCTTAACAGCCCGTAGAAAGGCTAAATTATCCGCGTGGCCGGGTCTTGTCAAGGCCGCCGCTTGCCGCCCTTGGAGCGCTCCTTGCCCCGGAAAATCAGGCGCAGGGGAGCCATATCCAGCCCCAGGGCGCGCCGTAGCTCGTTGTTCAGGTAGCGGCGGTAGGAGAAATGCACCCGTTTGGGGTCGTTGACCATCAGCACGATGGTGGGGGGACGGGTGGCCACCTGGGAAGCGTAATAAACTTTTAACCTTTTGCCCTTGATCATGGGCGGGGGATGGTGGTCCAGGATGCTTTCCAGGGCCTGGTTGAGCTGGCCGGTGCTAAGCCGCCGGGTGTACTCGGAAAACACCCGTTCAACCGTGGGCAGCAGCTTGCCCACCCCCTGGCCGGTCTTGGCGCTCATGAACAGCAGGGGGGTCCAGGGAGCGAAGCGCCGGGAGCGCTCCAACTCCTTTTCCAGGAGGCCCCGGCGGTACTCGTCGTCCTTGACCAGGTCCCACTTGTTCACCACCATGATCAAGGCCCGGTGGCTGGCCAGCACGTGGCCGGCCAGCTTGAGGTCCTGGTCGGTGCCCCCTTCCTCGCCGTCCAGGAGCACCGCGGCCACGTGGGCCCGCTCCACCGCCCGTAGCGAGCGGAACACCCCGGCCTTTTCCAGGCCCCGTTTCACCCTGCCCTGACGGCGGACGCCCGCGGTGTCGATGAGCACGTAGGGCCGCCCCTGAAACTCCAGGGGGGTGTCCACCGCGTCGCGGGTGGTGCCCGGCACGTTGGACACCACCACCCGGGGCGAGCCGGTGAGGGCGTTGACCAGGCTGGACTTGCCCACGTTGGGCCGCCCCACCAGGGCCAGGCGGATCTCCTCCCCGCCCTCGCCGGTCTGGGCGGGGTCTTCGGGGGGCAGCAGATCCACCATCTCGCGGCACAGCTCCAATACTCCCAGGCCGTGGGCCGCGCTGATGAAGTGCAGATGCTCCACCCCCAGGGCGTAGAACTCCGCCGCCGCGTCCTCCAGGGAAGGGCTGTCGGCCTTGTTCACCGCCCAGATCACCGGCTTGGCGGTGCGCCGGAGGGTGCGGGCCACCTCCCGGTCCTGGGGGGTGAGGCCGGCCCGGGCGTCGGCCAGGCACAGAACCAGGTCGGCCTCGTTCAGGGCCAGCTCGATCTGGGCGTGCACCTCGGCGGCAAAGGCCTGGTCCGCTGGGGGATCGAAGCCGCCGGTGTCCACCAGGGTCACCTCGCGCCCCTCGATCTTGGCCCGGCCGTAGAGCCGGTCGCGGGTCACGCCGGGCATGTTGTCCACCAGGGCCCGCCGGGTGCGGGTGAGCCGGTTGAACAGGGTGGACTTGCCCACGTTGGGCCGCCCCACTATGGCGATTATGGAAGCCATCTATTGCATCTTACCTGAAAAAGCGAAGCTTTCCGGTCCCAGGCGGCCGGGAGCCCCGGTTATCACCCGGCCCAGGGCGGAATAGGCCGCCAGGCCGGGGTCGGCCATCACCCGGCCCAGGCTGGTCAGAGCCGGGGCCACCGAGGCCGCGAAGTGGGGACGGTTGCGCTTGCGGGTCAAAAAACTGAAGGCGCCCAGGGCCTGCATCAGGCGGCTGGCGCTCACCGCCGCCCAGCCGGCCCGGAAGGCCTCGCGGTCAAAGGCTCCCTCGGCCGCGCGCAGCTCCAAATATTCATCCACCAGGCGCTCCCTGAGCCCCCAGGGGAGCTGCACATAGGGGTCGTGCAGCAGGGAGGCCAAATCATACTGGGCCGGGCCCAATCGTGCGCCCTGAAAATCCACCAGCCCGTAGCGGCCCCGGCCATAGACGATGTTGCGGCTCTGAAAGTCGCGGTGCACCAGGCCCCGGGGCCCGGCCTGGCCCGCCAGGGCGCAAAAGGCGTCCAGCTCGTCTTCCAGCCCGGGGGGCAGCTCTTCTTGGGGCCAGGCCGCCGCGCCCAGGACCAGCTCGCGCAAAAAATAGTTTGCCTCCTGCGCGCGCAGCACCTCGGGGGTCAGCTCCGGGGTGTCGTGGCACAACGAGGTGTCCAGACCCTCGCCGCCCCTGGCCTGCAAACGGGCCAGCATGGCCAGCACCGGGCGGTAGAGCGCGGCCAGGGCCTCCTGGTCATCCCCCAGCTCCAGGGCCGCCTCCATCAGCGAGCCCGAGCCCAGGTCCTCCATGAGAAAGCGGCCCGCCTTCTGGTCCGCGGCCAATACCCGGGCCACGGGCAGGCCCAAACGGCCCAGGTGGCTGGCCAGGTACTCCCAGGACAGGTTCTCGGCCGGGTTGTCCGGGTTGCTCATGGCCACCAGGGAGCGCAGGCCCGCCCGGAGGCGCAGGAACAGGCGCAGGCTGCCGTCGGCGGCCACCGGCTCCATGGCCAGCTCGCCCGGCTCCTCGCCGGGCCAGACTCGCCGGGCCCAGGCCGCCAGCTCTTCCTGTCGCCGATCCTCAGGCATAGGCCCCGCCTTGCAAGCGGCCCCTGGCCGCGAAACCATCTCCCAAAACCGCCCCGCTCACCGAGGCCCCGGCCTCCACCCGGACTCCGGGCAAAAGCAGCGAATCCTTTAGCCGCGCCCCGGCCTCCACCACCACGCCGGGTCCCAGCACCGCGAATCCCTCCACTTCGGCCTCCCGGCTCAACTCGGCGCCGGGGGCCAGCACCACCGGCCCGGCCGGGGCCAGGGCCTCAAGCCCGGGCGGCGGCGCGGTGAACAGGGCGCTGTGCATGCGCAGCAAATCCTCCGGGGTGCCCAGATTGTCCCAAAAGCCCTCCAAGGGCGCGCCCCACACCTTCTCGCCGGCGGCGATGGCCGCCCGCAGCCCCTCCACCAGGGTGGAGTAGCCGGTGGCGGGCAGATAATCCAGCAGGCGGGGGTGGATGGCCGCCAGGCCGGTATAGGTGAGCCAGCGGGGGGGGCTGAGTTCGTCTTGACGCCTGAAGCCCAGCACCCGGCCTTCGCGGTCCAGACCCACGGTGTTGCCGAAACGGGGCTCATCCACCAGACCCAGCACGGCCACCGCCTTCCGCGCCTCCATGGGCTCCAGCAGGTCCGGGACGTGGGCCGTGGCCACCAGGTCTGAGTTGACCAGCAAAAAGGGCTCTTCCCCCAGGGCCGGCCGCGCGGCCACCAGGCCGCCCCCGGTGCCCAGGATTTCCGGTTCGGGGCTTATCACCACCTCCGGGCCTCCGGGCGCCCTCCCGGCCAGCCACTGCTCCACCAGGGGAGCCAGGTGATGGGTGTTGACCACCGCCCGCTCCACCCCCCAGTCTGCCAGGCGCTCCAGCCACAGGCCGAGCAAGGGCCGGTTCATCACCGGCATCAGGCATTTGGGACGCTTGTTGGTCAGCGGCCGCATCCGGTTGCCCAACCCGGCGGCCAGGATCATGGCCCGCATGGGCGACTCCTTAGCAAGATGCCGGCAAGATTAGCACAGGGGGCGGACCCCTACCAACCCCACGGGCTTGACCCCGGGGGCCTGAGCAAGTAATTCTCAGGTAAGCCCCATGAGGAGGAAGCCCTTGTCCCGTAATACCGCCCGGCTTATAGCCGCCCTGGTCCTGGCCCTGGCCGTGTTCCTGCCGGGGTGCTTTGACTACGACCTGGAGCTGGTGCTCGAGCCCAAGCTCAACGGCCGCTTCACCGCCACCGTGCACCTCCCCCAAAGCCTGGCCAAGACCTACAGCGGCGGACCGGACGAGATAGTCACCCCGATTCCGCGCGACACCCGGGGCGCGCCCGAGCACGGCGAAGTGGATTTGGACCAGACCGTATCCTTCGCCTACCTGGAAAAACTGCAAACCAAGCGGGTGCGCTTCCGCGTGGAGCGGGTGAATTTCGGCTTCATCGGGGTTGGCGACGACACCTATCGCCTCACCGGCTGGCTGCGCTCCCTGGAGGGCGACCGCCCGGACCGGGACCAGCCCCTGGGCACCGAGTTGGACAACCGCCTGCCCGCCGGGGCCGCGCCTCCCAGCCCGGAAGACCCGGCCGCGGCCCGGGCCCAGGAGCTTCTGGCCGCCAGCCTGGCCGGCCGTTTCGTGACCATGACCTATGTGGTGCCCGGCGAGATCGTCAAGGCCTGGGGCCTAAACATCGCCGGGCAACGGGTGGAGCCCCAGGTGGAGGCCGAGCGCGGCGTGGTGCGCTGGCGGGTGCCCCTGTCCCTGCTGGCCACGGCCAAGGTGCGCCACACCCTGGTCTTCCGGGCCGACTTCAAGGGGGATGTGGAGTTCAAGGCCGTGAACATCACCGAGGTGGAGAGCAAGTGGGGCTCGGAGAAGCCGCTGCCCGGCAAGGCGGCGCTCAGGCCGGGGGCCGCGGGAGCCGAGGCCACGGATCAAGGGAGCTCGGGCGAGGCGGCCCAGGAACAAAAAACCACTACGGAAAGCACCCAGCCATGAACCGGCGCGCGGTGCGCAACAGCCTGGCCCAGTCGCTGGTGGTGGGCATTCCCGGGCCCGAGGCCGGAGCGGCCGAGCTGGACCTGGCGGGCCACGAGGGCCTGGGCGGGGTGATCCTCTTCGCGCGCAACGTGGAATCCCCGGCCCAGGTGTGGCAGCTCTGCTACGACCTCAGGCGGGCGGCGGCCGAGGCCGAGCGGCCCTCCCTGCTCATGCTGGTGGACCAGGAGGGGGGCAGCGTGGCCCGTTTGCGCGCGCCTTTCACCGACGGGCCGGACCTGGCCGACCTGGGCCCGGCCGACGAGGCCGCCCTGAGAGCCCACGGCGCCCGGATGGGCCGCGAGCTGGTGGCGGCCGGCTTCAACTGGGACATGGCCCCGGTGCTGGACGTGCACGCCCTGGCTAACGGGATCATGGCCCGGCGCAGCCTGGGGAGCGACCCGGAGCGGGTGGCCCGGCTGGGCGCGGCCTTTATCTCGGGCATGCAGCAAACCGGCTGCCTGGCCTGCGCCAAGCACTTCCCCGGCTTGGGCCGCACCACCCTGGACACCCACCAGGAACGCCCGGTGGTGGAGCTCACGCGGGACCAGCTGGCGGCCGTGGAGTGGCCGCCTTTCGCGGCCGCCGCCCAGGCCGGGGTGGCTGGGGTGATGATCTGCCACGCGGTGTACAACGCCCTGGACCCCGCGCGCCCGGCCTCGCTTTCGCCCAAGGTCATCCAAGACCTGCTGCGCGGCGAGCTGGGCTACACCGGCATGGTGCTCAGCGACGATTTGGAGATGGGCGCGGTGGTGGGGGGCATGGCCCCGGAGGACGCGGTGGTGGAGGCCTATGCGGCCGGCTGCGACCTCATCCTCATGTGCTCCAAGCCGGAGCTGGCCCTGGCCGGCCTGGAAAAGCTCACCGCCCTGGTCATGGCCGGGGAGATCGACCCGGCCTTGGTGGCCCAGCGGGCCCAGCGCATCGTGCAGCTCAAGCAGGGCCTGGCCCCCCTGCCGCCGGACCTGCACCATCTGCGCGCGGTCCTGGCCGGCAACCAGGGCGCGGCCTGATTCAATTCATCCGGACAATTTAGGCGAAATCAGGGGAAAAGGGCCTAGGCCTCTTGCCGGGCCAGGCCATCCAGCAGGCGCTCGTGCAGGTTGTCGAAGCCGCCGTTGGACATGACCAGGCACAGGTCGCCGGGCCGCAGCTCGCCGAGCAGCCCGGCCAGGAGGGCGTCGGTGTCGGCGTAGGCCCGGGCGGCGACCCCGCGCGCGCCCAGCTCATCGGCCAGGCGGGCGCTGGAAAGCCGCTCCTCCGGGGCCAGCTCCTCCACTCCGGGCGGCTCGCGCAGCATTACCAGATCCGCCGCGCCAAAGGCATGGGCATACTCGTGCTGAAAGCGCTTGGTCTTGCTGGTGTTGGTGCGCGGCTCGAAGGCCGCCACCAGGCGGCCGTCTCCGGGCCGCCAGCCGGGCAGGCCGAAGCGGGCCACCGCCTTGGTGGTCTCGGCCACGGCCGTGGGGTGGTGGGCGAAGTCGTCCACCACCAGCACCCCGCCGGCCGAGCCCCGCACCTCCTGGCGGCGCTTGACTCCGCCAAACCCGGCCATGAGCCCGGCCGCGCTCGCCGGTTCCAGCCCGGCCGCGGTGAGCGCGGCCACGGCGGCGGCCACGTTGAGGGCATTGTGCTCGCCGGCCAGGGGGGAGGCGAAGTTCAGCTCCCAGCCCTGGGGACCGCGCAGGCGAAGCTGGGCCCCGCCGGACTCGGCAGGCTCCACGCCCATCAGCGACCAGTCCCAGCCCGGCCCCCGGCCATAGGTCCGCACGGCGCAGGCGGCCCTGGCCGCGCGGGCCATCACCGCCTCGCTCTCGCCCCAGGCCACCAGGGCGCCCTCGGGCGGGATGCGCTCCACCAGCATGTCAAAGGCCGCCTCGATGGCCCCCAGGTCGGGGTAGATGTCGGCGTGGTCGAACTCCAGGCTGCTCAGGATGGCCACCCGGGGCCGGTAGTGCACGAACTTGGGCCGCTTGTCGAAAAAGGCGGTGTCATACTCGTCGCCCTCCACCGCGAAGTGGGGGCCCTTGCCGTCGCAAAAGTTCTGGCCGCCCTCGTTCATTATGCCCCCCACCATGAAGCCGGGGTCCAGCCCGGCCCGCAGGAGGGCGCTGGCCAACAGGGCGGTGGTGGTGGTCTTGCCGTGGGTGCCCGCGGCCACGATGGACAGGCGGTCGCGGATGAACCACTGGGCCAGGGCCTGGGGCAGGGAGAGATAGGGCAGGCCCATCTCGGCCAGGCGGGCCACCTCCGGGTTGTCGGCCCGGATCACGTTGCCCACGATCACCACCTCGGGGGCGGGCTCCAGGTTGGCCGGGTCGAAGCCGGCGGCCACCGGCACGCCGCGCTCGGCCAAAAAGGTGCTCATGGGCGGGTACAGGGGCAGGTCCGAGCCCCGCACCTCCAGGCCCTGGGCGGCCAGCCCCGCGGCCAAAGCGCCCATGGCCACCCCGCCGATGCCCATGAGGTACACCTTTTGGGGGCGCTCCGGGGCGCGGTTAAGGGCGGGGTCCAGCCCGGATATTTCATGAGGGTTGGGCGGCATTAAGCAATGAACCAGTATGTACGGGTCCTCAATAAAAAGAACTGCCCGGTGGGTGGCGCAGCAGGACGCCCGGCTATCATGAAATCTCCGGGCTTAATCACGCGGCCTCTCCCAGCACCTGCCAGGCGATCTGGTGCAGCGAGCGGCGCAACGGATTGAGCCGGTCGTTGTCCCGGCCCAGGGCCACCCGGTTGGTCAGCAGCACCACTCCCCGGCCGCTGGCCGGGTGCCACCACAGGGAGCAGCCGGTGAAGCCCAGATGGCCCACCGTGCCCAAGGGCGGGTTGGGTCCGGCCAGGGAGTCCGGCCCGCTGGGAGTGTCGAAGCCGAAGGTGCGGCCCGTGTCCGGGGTGGCGCGGTCTTTGGCGAACAATTCGGGCATGTCGCCGGCCAGGGCCTCCATGTGGGCGGCCACCTGTACGGCGGTGCCGAAGAGCCCGGCATGGCCGGCCACTCCGCCCAGGGAAAAGCAGTTCTCATCCTCCGCCTGGCCGTGGATCCGAGGCCGGCCGGGCAAGGAGCCGCAGGGCGCGATGCGTTCCTTGGGCCAGGGCAAGGGCTGGCCCACGGGCAGATAGCGCGGCCCCGTCACCCCCAGGCGCTCCTGCATGGCGGTGAAGGCCTCGTCCAGGCCGGTGGCGAAGCCGTGCTCCAGCAGCAGGCCCAGGGCCATGTAGCCCAGGTCGCTGTACAGGGCGCGGCTGCCCGGCGCGTGGGCCAGGGGCTCGTTCATGAGCATGGAGCGCAGCAAGGCCCGGCGTTGGGCGGGCGGCTGTTGGTCCATGGCCTGAAAGTAGGGCTGGTAGGCCGGGTAGCCGGCCGCGTGGGCCAGCAGTTGGCCCGGAGTGATTTCTTCCTTGTCCTCGGGCACCGCCTGGCCCCAGAGGTCGTACAGGGTGGCATCCCAGGGCACCACCCCCTCGCGGTCCAGCTCCAGAGACAGGGGCGCGGCGGCCAGGGGCTTGGTCAGGGAGGCCAGGTCGAACACCGTGTCCTCATCGGCCTGGCCGGCGGCCAGGATGGATAGCGGCTTGCCCTTTGCCCACAGCAGCAGCACCGCCGCCGGGGCCGCGCCCGAGGCCACGCCTTGCTCCAGGGCCTGCCGGAGGGCCGCCTCAGACAAGGTCCGCTCCCACAGTGAGGCTTCCGGCCGCGCCGTCGAGCTCGGCCCGGGCCCCCAGGGGCAGCAGGCGGTTGGCCGCGCCGTGGCCCACGGGCAGGCCCATGACCACCGGCTTGGCCAGGGGCTCCAAGCGGCGGCGCACCGCCCGCAGCGCCTCGGGCGGGTCGGCCTCCTCGCCGTTCAGGCGGCCCACGGCCACCCCGGCCACCCGCTCCAGGGCCCCGGCCAGCTCCAGCTGGGTGAGCAGGCGGTCCAGGCGGTAGGGGGCCTCGCCGGTGTCTTCGATGATCAGCACCGCGCCGGTGAGGTCCGGGAACCAGGGGGTGCCCAGCAGATGGCAGAGCATGGTCAGGTTGCCGCCCAGCAGGGGGCCGGCGGCCGAGCCCGGATTCAGGCCTTGGCCCTCCAGCTCGCCGGGCCAGGGCGGCTCGCCCCGGAACAAGGCGGCCAGGTCGCCTCGGGACGCCTGGTCCAAACGGGGAAGCTGGGTGACCACCGGGCCGTGCAAGGCCACCAGGCCGCGCATGGCCAGGGCGTTGAGCAGGCAGGTGAGGTCCGAAAATCCCAGCAGGCAGGGCCGGGCTTTGGCCAGGGCGGCCAGGTCCAGGCGGGGCAGCAGGCGGGAGCAGCCGAAACCGCCCCGCGCGGCCATCACCGCGCCCAGGGCTTCATCGGCCAGCAGCCGATGCAAATGCCCGGCCCGGTCCTCGTCCGGCCCGGCCAGGTAGTCGTCCGTGGCCAGCACCTGGGGGCCGGCGATGATCTCGCGCTCCGGAGCCAGCTCGGCCAACACGGCCAGGCCCGCGCTCAGCCGGTCCGGGTCCACACGGCCGGCCGGGGCGGCCACGGCCAGGGGGGCGCCGGGACGGGGCCAGCGGGGATAAGACGCGGCGATCATTGGTTGCGCAGAAAGAGTATGCGCAGGCCCTTGAGGGTCAACAGCTCGTCCACCGCCTCGATGGTGGAGGAGTGCTCGGCGATGACCGGGGCCAGACCGCCGGTGGCCACCACCGTGCTGGTCACCCCCCGCTCGGCGTTGATGGCGTTTACCAGGCCGTCAACCAGGCCGGCATAGCCGTAGATGATGCCCGCGTTCATGGAACCGATGGTGTCCTTGGCCACCACCGCCTTGGGCCGCGCGAATATCTCCACCCGGGGCAGCTTGGAGGCCCGTTGGAACAGGGCCTCGCAGGAGATCATCACCCCCGGGGCGATGGCCCCGCCCAGGTATTCCCCGGCCGAGGAGATGCAGTCAAAGGTGGTGGCCGTGCCGAAATCCACCACCACCAGGTCGTTATGGTGCTGCTCGTAGGCGCCCACCGCGTTTACGATGCGGTCGGCCCCCACCTCGCGGGGGTTGTCGTAGAGGATGGGCATGCCGGTCTTGATGCCCGGCCCCACCAGCAGGGGGGTGATGCCGAAGTAGCGGCGGCAGAACCCCTCGTAGGTGCTGGTGAGCGGCGGCACCACCGTGGAGATGATCACCCCCTCGATGCTGCCCATGGCCACCGGGCTGGCCGCGAAAAGATTGCTGAACAGCACCCCCAACTCGTCCCGGGTGCACTCGCGCTCGGTGCGGATGCGCCAGTCGGCCACCAACCGCTCGTCGGAGAATACCCCCATCACCGTGTTGGTGTTGCCCACGTCGATGACCAACAGCATCTCAGGCCTCCGCCCCCAGCGTCTTAAGAACCACTTGTTTCAACTCCTGAGCAACCTGTTCCATGAGCGCCGGATCGGCCGCCTCCACCATTATCCTGAGCTTGGGCTCGGTGCCCGAATAGCGCAGGAGCAGGCGTCCCTCTTGGCCCAGGCGCTCCTCCTGGGCCTTGATGGCCTTTGCCAGGGCCGGCTGCTCGGATATGGGCGGCTTGGCCTTCACCGGAAGGTTTATCAGCACCTGGGGCAGCCGGGTCATTATGCTTCTTAGCTCGCTGAGCGGCTTGCCGGTCTCCACCATCACGCTGAGCACCTGCAAGGCGCTGGCAATGCCGTCGCCGGTGGTGTTGTGATCCAAAAACAGGATGTGGCCGCTCTGCTCGCCGCCCAGATTGTATCCCCCGGCGCGCATGGCTTCCACCACATAGCGGTCGCCCACCTTGGTGCGCAGCATGCTTATGCCCCGCTCCCTGAGGCACAGCTCCAGGCCCAGGTTGGACATCACCGTGGCCACCAGGGTGGCGTGGTTCAGGCGGCCGGTGGTCATCAGGTGATCGGAGCAGATGGCCATGACCTCGTCGCCGTCCACCACCGCGCCGGTTTCGTCCACCATGATCAGGCGGTCGCCGTCGCCGTCAAAGGCCAGGCCGATGTCGGCCTTTTGTTCCTTGACCAGGGCGGCCAGGCCCTCGGGGTGCAGGGCTCCCACCCCGGCGTTGATGTTGGTGCCGTCGGGCTCGATGCCCATCACCGCCACCTCGGCCCCCAGCTCGCTGAACACCGCCGGGGCCACGCGGTAGGTGGCCCCGTGGGCGCAGTCCATGGCCACGGTGAGGCCGTCCAGGGTGTATTCGGTGGGGAAGGAGTTTTTCAAAAACACGATGTAGCGGCCCGGAGCGTCGTCTATGCGCCGGGCCCGTCCCACCCGTCCCGGCTGGGGCCCCTGGCCGTTGCCCCCGCTGGCCAGCATCTTTTGGGCGAAGTCCTCCACTTCGGCCTCCACCGCGTCGGGCAGCTTGAAGCCGTCGCGGCCGAATATCTTGATGCCGTTGTCCTGATAAGGATTGTGGCTGGCGCTGATGACGATGCCCGCCGCGCAGCGCATGTTGCGCGAGAGGAAGGCGATGGCCGGCGTGGGCAGGGGCCCCACCACCAGCACGTCGCGGCCCATGGAGCACAGGCCGGCCACCAGGGCGTTTTCGAACATGTAGCCCGACAGGCGGGTGTCCTTGCCCAGGATGACCCGGCGGCGCGGGTCGCCCTCGCCCAATACGTGGGCCACTCCCTGTCCGATGGCCACGGCCATCTCCACGGTCATGGGGGGCTGGTTGGCCACCCCGCGCACCCCGTCGGTGCCGAAAATCTTTCTCTCCACCTTATCTCCCATGGCGCCGGGCGCCTTATTGGTCTTTTTTAGCGGGCGGGCTTTCCCCGGCGGGCCTTTCCGGCCGGGGGCGGATGTGTATGACCGCCTGCACCGTGTTGGGGACCAGCCGGATGGCCCTTCCGTCAGGAGCCCGCAGGTTGGCCTTGAGGGTGGTGGTCTCCTTGAGGCCGGTGACCTCCAGGGGCACGGTCCAGATCCAGTCCAGGTCGGTGAGCTCGGCCTTGAGCCCGCTCACCGTGACCTCGGCGGGCTTGAACTCCACCTCGTTGACCTCGAAGCCAGGGGCGGGGTTGCCCTTGATCACCGGGCGCACCGCCGCCTTGCGGCTGTAGCGGTGGGCCAGTTGCAGGCGCAGGCGGGCTGGGCTGATGCGCACCACCTCCACCCCGGGCGGCAGGCTCAGGTCTTCGGGCAGCACCTGGAAGATGTGCTCGCCGGTGCCCATGCCGGTCAGGTTGAGCTGCTTGGCCTGGGGCCGGGTGGCCACCTGGCGCACCAGGCTCTGAGGGCCGTATAGCCTGAGCTCCACCTCGTTGTCCACCTGGTTGGCCACCACCAGGTCCGCGGACAGGCCGGTGACCACCACGGGCATGCGCACCGTGACCTCGGCGTTTTCCTGGCCCACCACCAGGGCCCAGAGGAACACCGCGATGGCCAGGGAAATGAGCTTGAGCTGCCAGTTGCGGGTGATGAACTTAAGCACTCTTGCGCTCCCGCCGCCAGAAACGCCGCGCGTCCTTGGGCCCGACCTGGAACAGTTCGTTGAGCTTTTTGCGCAGGGCCACCGCGTCCAGGTCCTGGGTGAGCTTGCCGCCCACGGCCAGGCTCACCCGCCCCCGCTCCTCGCTGACCACCACCGCCACCGCGTCGGTCTCCTCGGTGAGGCCCATGGCGGCTAGGTGGCGGGTGCCCACCTGGCGGCTGCCGTCGGAGCTGGTGGACAGGGGCAGCACGCAGCGGGCGGCCACCAGGCGCTCGCCGCTGATGATCACCGCGCCGTCGTGCAGGGGGGTGTTCACGTGAAAGACGGTGGTCATGAGTTCGCGGGTGACCAGGGCGTCCAGGCGCACCCCGGTGTCCACGTAGTCGGCCAGGCCGATGCGCCGCTCCAGCACGATCAGGGCCCCGGTCATGCGCGAGGCCAGGGTGACCGCGCTGCGGGCCACCTCTTCCAGGGTGGCGGCCTGGGCCTCGTGGCTGCCGGCCAGCATGGGGCCTCGGCCCATGCGGGCCAGGGCCTTGCGGATGTCGCTTTGGAACAAAATGATGATCACCAGGATCAAGGAGGCCAGGAAGGACTGGATGATCCAGTGGATGGTGACCAGGTGCAGCTGGCGGGCCAACACCATGGTCAGCAGCACCACCCCCAGGCCGGCCAGCATCTGCATGGCCCGGGTGCCCTTGACCAGCAGGATGACCTTGTAGATCACAAAGGCCACCACCCCGATGTCCACCAGGTCCAGCCAGCGGAGCTGGAAAAAGGGCGCCAGCAGGTCAGTTAGCAAGGTGCGCCTCCCGGAGCATGACCGCGTCGTTCACGGCCAGGGCCTCCCTGAGAGGAGCCACGTCGTGCACCCGCAGGATGTCGGCCCCCAGGGCCGCGCCCAGCAGGTGCACCCCCACCGAGCCCCAGACCCGCCCGCGGGGCTCCTCCCGGCCGGTGAGGGTTCCGATGAAGCGCTTGCGGCTGGCTCCCAGGAGCACCGGATAGCCCAGCTCGGCCAGAAGGGGCAGGTCGCGGATGAGCTGAAGGTTGTGCTCCAGGGTCTTGCCGAAGCCGATGCCCGGGTCCACCACGATGCTCTCCGGCGCCACCCCGGCGTCCAGGGCCAGCCCGGCCTGGGCGGCCAAAAAGTCCCGCACCTCGGCCGCCACGTCGTTGTACTCCGGTTTTTCTTGCATGGTGCGGGGATCGCCCCGCATGTGCATGAGGATAAGGCCGGCTCCCCGGTCCGCGGCCAGGGCGGCCATGCGCTTGTCGCCCCTGAGGGCGGTGATGTCGTTGATGATCTGGGCCCCGGCCTCCAGGGCGGCGGCGGCCACCTCGGCCTTGTAGGTGTCGATGCTCACCACCGCGGGGCAGTGCCGGGCCAGGGCCTCGATGACCGGCAGCACCCGCTCCATCTCTTCGCCGGCCTCGGTGGGCTCGCAGCCTGGGCGGGTGGATTCGCCGCCCACGTCGATGAGGTCGGCCCCTTCCTCGGCCAGGGCCAGGCCCTGCTCGATGGCCTTGGCCTCGTCGTAGAACAGTCCCCCGTCGCTGAAGGAATCGGGAGTGACGTTGATCACTCCCATAATCAATGTGCGCGGCCCCAGCTCCAGGCCGCCGGCGGGCAAAGGGATATGGCGAAGCGGCCTAGTCACCGGCCTCGGCGTCACCCCCCGCGGGGGGCGCGCTGGCGGCGGGGGCCGCGGGGGTCTCCTCCGGTGCCGGGGGGGCCTGCTCGGGGTCGGGCGGCTTGGGGGCCCGGGGCCGCGGCTTGCCGGTGATGATGGCCTCCACCGCCTCGGCGTCCAGGGTCTCTTCCACCAATAAGGCGCCGGCCAGATCGTGCAGGGTTTCGATGCGCCCGCCCAGAATGCCCTTGGCCGATTCGTGGGCCTGCATCACCAGCTTCTTCACTTCGTGGTCGATGGACCGGGCGGTCTCCTCGGAGTAGTCGCGGTGCTGGGAAATCTCGCGGCCCAGGAATATCTGCTCGTCGCCCTTGCCAAAGGTGAGCGGCCCCATGGCCTCGCTCATGCCCCACTCGCAGACCATCTTGCGGGCCAGCTCGGTGGCCCGTTCCAGGTCGTTGCCCGCGCCGGTGGTGAAGGTCTCCAGCACCAGCTCCTCGGCCGAGCGCCCGCCCAGCAGCACGGCCAGGTTGTTGACCAGATAGTCGCGGGAATAGGTGTGGCGCTCGTCCACGGGAAGCTGCTGGGTGAGGCCCAGGGCGCGGCCCCGGGGGATGATGGTCACCTTGTGCACCGGGTCGGTGCCCGGGGTGAGCACCGCCACCATGGCGTGGCCCGCCTCGTGGTAGGCGGTGGTCTTCTTTTCCTCGTCGGACAGGATCAGGCTGCGGCGTTCCGAGCCCATCATCACCTTGTCCTTGGCCTTTTCGAAGTCCACCATCTCCAGGCGGTTCTTGTTGTCGCGGGCGGCCAGCAGGGCGGCCTCGTTGACCATGTTCTCCAGGTCGGCTCCCGAGAATCCGGGGGTGCCCCGGGCCAGCACGGCCAGGTCCACGTCCGGGGCCAAGGGGCTGCGCCGGGTGTGCACTCCCAGGATGGCCTCGCGGCCCCGCACGTCGGGCACCGGCACCACCACCTGGCGGTCGAAGCGGCCGGGCCTCAGGAGAGCGGGGTCCAGCACGTCGGGCCGGTTGGTGGCCGCGATGAGGATGACCCCCTCGTTGGACTCGAAGCCGTCCATCTCCACCAGAAGCTGGTTCAGGGTCTGCTCGCGCTCGTCGTGGCCGCCGCCCAGGCCGGCTCCGCGGTGGCGGCCCACCGCGTCGATCTCGTCGATGAAGATGATGCAGGGGGCGTTCTTCTTGCCCTGGGTGAACAGGTCGCGCACCCGGGAGGCGCCCACGCCCACGAACATCTCCACGAAGTCGCTGCCGCTGATGGAAAAGAAGGGCACTCCGGCCTCGCCGGCGATGGCCCGGGCCATGAGGGTCTTGCCGGTGCCCGGGCTGCCCACCAGCAGCACGCCCTTGGGGATGCGTCCGCCCAGGCGGGTGAACTTCTTGGGGTCGCGCAGGAACTCGATGATCTCGGTGAGCTCCTCCTTGGCCTCCTCCACCCCGGCCACGTCATCAAAGGTGATGCGCCGCCCTTCCGGTTCGGTCTGCAAGCGGGCCCGGCTCTTGCCGAAGCTCATGGCCTTGCCCCCGCCCATCTGCATCTGGCGCATGAAGAATATCCATATGCCGATGAGCAGGATCATGGGGAACCAGGAGACCAACACGGTCATGTACCAGGGCGAGTCGTCGGCCGGCTTGACGTTGATGCGCACGTCCTTGGACCTGAGCTCGGTGATGAGCTTGGGGTCGTCCGGGGCGTAGGTGCGGAAACGCTGCCCGTCGCCGGACCAGCCGCGCACCTCGTTGCCCTGAATCTCCACGCTGGTGACCTGACCCTTTTCCACCGACGCCAGGAAATCGGAGTAGGGGAGCTTTTCGCTGCCCTGATCGGGGCGGGAAAAGAAATTGAACAGCAGCACCATCATCAGGCTGATGACCAGCCAGAGGGCCAGATTTTTATACAGGGGATTCAACTAAACATCTCCGCCAGCAGGGCCCGAAGCAGCCACGAAACTGCTTCTAACCATTAAAAATCATAGTATATGGCCACCCCTGGGGGGTGTCAACGAAACTGAGGCGTAAATACGCGCTCTCAGTGCCTTTTAGGCGGGCGCGCTCGGCCACGGTCCAGGGCGCGGCCCACCAGGGGCCGTCCGCGTCGGCCAAAACCAGGGTGCGGGCCCGCCACCAGGCCGGGACCTTGTAATCGATGAGAATACGGCTCAGGCGCTTGGAGCCCGGGGCTCCCAAGGGGTGGAAGCGCTCGCCGGGCAAGGGAGGGCGGAGCTCCAGGGGCCAGCGCACCGCCCCGGCCGGCAGGCAGGCGGTGGGCCCCCTCCCGGACAGGCCGGGCTTTTCGCCGACCAGCTCCAGGCGCAGGCGCGCCCCCAAGTGGGGCAGGCCCACCGTGGCCGGGCCGTGCAGGGTGATGGCCCCGCCCGGGGGCGGAGCGGCCCGGTCCAGGCGCAGGCCTTCGGGCTCGCGCCAGGCCATGAACCCGGAGGGCAGGGTCAGCTTGCGCCCCGCCTCCCCGGCCAACAGCTCCAGGAGCTGCTCCACGTGCAGGGCCAGCAGGCCCTGGGAACTGCCGGTGAGCTCCCGCACCGCGTGGCGCAGCAGGCGGCCCTGGCGGGCCAAGGGCATTTCGGCCAGGGGCTCGGCCTCCAAGAGCAGGCTGGTGCCCTGGCGGCGCATGATGCGCCTGGCCGCCTGGGTGCACCAGGCCTCCCACAGCTCTTCCTCGGCCCCGGCCACCCGGGCCAAGCGGGCCAGGGCCTGGGGAGCGCGGGGGTTCACCAACTCCTGGGCCAGGGGCATGAGCCGGTGGCGCACCCGGTTGCGCAAGATCGACAAATCCTGGTTGCTGGGGTCCTCGCGCCAGGGGTGGTCCTCCTGGCCGAGCCAGGCGCGCAAGGCCTCCCGCCGCAGGCCCAGCAGGGGACGCCACCAGGGCGGGCTCCAGGGGCGCATGGCCGCCAGCCCGGCCGGGCCGCTGCCCGTGAGCAGGCGCATGAGCACCGTCTCGGCCTGGTCCTCAAGGGTGTGGCCCAGGGCGATGGCCCCCGCCCCGGCCTCGTCGGCCATGGCCAGCAGGGCCTCGCGCCGCGCCTCCCGGGCCGCCTCCTCCAGGGAGCGGCCCGCGCGCTCCACCGCCACCCGGCGCAGCAAGCACTTCGCCTCCAGCTCGCCGGCCAGGGCGGCCACAAAGGAGGCGTCGTCGCCGGAGGTGGGGCGCAGGCCGTGGTCCACGTGGGCCAGCACCAGCCGCCAGCCGTGCTCCGGCGCGGCCAGGGCCAGCAGGCGGGCCAGGGCCACCGAGTCGGCCCCGCCGCTCACCGCGGCCAACATGGGGCCGGGGCCGGGCAGGGGCCCGCCCAGGGCCAATTCCGCGAGCTTGACGCGCTCTGGGGGCGGGGATAAGCTCAAATCAGGACTCTCTCCAAAAGGATGGGGCATCATGGATCAGCCCGAGATCGTATCCGTAAACATAAGTTCTACCAAAGGCGTGGTCAAAAAGCCCGTGCCCGAAGGCTGCCTGGAGCCTGACGTGGGTCTGGTGGGCGACGCTCATTCCGGTCCTTGGCACCGCCAGCTTTCCCTGCTGGCCATGGAGTCCATCGACTTCATGCGCGGCAAGGGCGCCGAGGTGAACCCTGGCGACTTCGCCGAAAACGTGACCACCAAGGGCATCGAGCTGCACACCCTGCCCGTGGGCACCCGCCTAAAGCTGGGCAAGGTGGAGGTGGAGGTGACCCAGATCGGCAAGGAGTGTCACGCCGGCTGCGCCATCCGCGAGCTGGTGGGCGACTGCATAATGCCCCGCCAGGGCATCTTCGTGAAGGTGCTCAACCCGGGCACGGTGCGGGCCGGCGACCCGGTGCGCCGCCTGGACGGGTAGGGGCCTCCGCTTTGGGCCAGGTGCAGGGCATGGGTGGCAAGCGGTGCACCTATTACACCCGTGGCCGTTGCACCCGCACCGTGAGCCCGGAACAGAGCGCGGCGGTGCGCTGCCATCTGCTGGAGGCCCGCCGCGCGGTGGGGGCGGCCACCCTGGACCGCCTGGACCGTCTGAAAAAGCTGGCCGACCCGGGTGACCGCGAGGTGGCCCGCCGCCACGTGATCCAGAAAAACCTCAACGAGATAACCAAGCTGAGCTGCCCGCGCTACGTGCCCCGGGAGGGCCGGGGCCCGGTCTGCCAGCACCAGCACCTCGTCTCCTGTCTGCTGCTGCTGCCCCGCTGCACCCAGCGCTGCGAGCATTTCATGGCCCGCCGGGAGTACAAGGCCATAGACCAGGGGGGCACATGAGCGCCCAACCCCGCAACCCCTATCCCACCGTGGACATCATCATCGAGCTAAACCGGCCCGGTAGGCCCATCGTGCTGGTAAAGCGGGCCAACCCGCCCCATGGCTGGGCCCTGCCCGGCGGCTTCGTGGACTACGGCGAGAGCCTGGAACAGGCCGCGATGCGCGAGGCGGCCGAGGAAACCGGCCTGGAGGTGGAGCTGGTGGCCCTGCTGGGGGCCTATTCCGACCCGGAGCGCGATCCCCGGCACCACACCATGTCCGTGGCTTTCGCGGCCCGGGCCACGGGCTCGCCCCAGGGCGGGGACGACGCGGCCGAGGCCAGGGCCTTTGACCTGGAGAGCCTGCCAGACCTTCTGTGTTTCGACCACGGCCGCATCCTGAACCATTACCGCCGCTGGCGGGCCGGGGAGCGCCCCGGCGCGCCCCCGCAAAAGGGGAGCGATTAGATGAGCGACCGCCCACTAAAACCGGAAGAGCAGGAGGCCCTGCTCGCCCTGGCCCGTCAAACCATAGCCAAGCTGGTGGGGGCTGGCGGCGATCAGACCCCGCCGGCCGATCTGCCCGGCCCGGAGATCGAGCGGGGGGCCTTCGTGACCCTGCACGAGCACGGTCAACTGCGCGGCTGCATCGGCAACTTCGTGGGCCAGGGCCCCCTGAGCCAAACCATCGAGGAGATGGCCGTGGCCGCGGCCAGCCAGGACCCCCGCTTCCCGCCGCTGGGGCGCGGAGAGCTGGATCAGGTTGATCTGGAGATAAGCGTGCTGAGCCCGCTCAAGCCCATCGAGGACGTGAGCGAGATACAGGTGGGCACCCACGGCATCTACATCATCAGCCCCCGGGGACGCGGGGTGCTCTTGCCCCAGGTGGCCACGGAGTACGGCTGGGACCGCGAGACCTTTTTGGATCAGACCTGCGTGAAGGCGGGCCTGGCCCCGGGGTGCTGGCGCGACCCCAACACCCAGATCCTCATTTTCTCGGCCCAGATTTTCGCGGAAAAGGAGGGCGTTTAGCCCTTTTTCTCGGCCGCGGCCTTGCGGTTGGCCTCGAACTTTTCCTTGAGGCGGCGGGCCACGCTGGCCGGGGCCAGTCCGTTGATGTCCCCGCCCAGTTCGGCGGCCTCCTTGATGATGGTGGAGCTGACGTAGAACCACTTGTAGTCGGTCATCAGAAACACCGACTGCACCGCGCGCGAAAGCTTGCGGTTCATCAGAGCCATCTGGAACTCGTATTCGAAATCGCTCAGGGCCCGGATGCCCCGCAGGATCACGTTGCTGCCCTGGTTGATCACGTAGTCCACCAGCAGCCCGTCAAAGGTGTCCACCGAGGCGCCGGGGATGTCCTTGATGACCTCCTCGATCATGTCCAGGCGCTCGGGGATGGGGAACAGGCCCTGCTTCTCGGGGTTGACCGCCACCGCCACAATCACCCGGTCGAATATTTCCAGCCCGCGCCGCAGGATGGAGATATGGCCGTTGGTGATGGGATCAAAGGAACCGGGGTAAATGGCGGTTTTCATGCTCAACCTCTCTCGGATCATTCCCGCGGGGTAAAAAAACTGAGTTCGCTCTGCCCGTAACGGCGGAGGTCGCTGGCCCGCAGGCCGGACGGAGCCTCCGGGCGCTCCTGGGGGGCGTGTTCCACGATCAAGCGGCCCCGAGGGGCCAAAAGCTTCCTCTCGGCCACCAGGGCCAGCAGCTTGGCCACCTGCCCCCGGTTGTAGGGCGGGTCGGCCAACACCAAGTCAAAGGGGCCTTGCGCCTCCAGGGCCGGAGCCGCGGCGGCCAGGCTCTTGGTGAGCACCCGGCCCCGCTCGGCGAGGTCCAGGGCCTCCAGGTTGGCCCGGAGCAGCCGGGCCACGGCCGTGCTCTTTTCCACGAACAGGCAAGCGGCCGCGCCCCGGCTCAGGGCCTCCAGGCCCAGGGCCCCGGAGCCGGCGAAAAAATCGGCCACCCGGGCTTGGTCCACCGCCGGGCCCAGGATGTTGAAAAGGGCCTGGCGCATTTTGGCGGCGGTGGGCCGGGTCCCCAGCCCCGGGGGGGCCTTTATGACCCGGCCCCGCAGCTCGCCGCCGGTGATCTTCAGCAAGCTCCGTCCGCCGCCTAGAGGTACTTTTCGGCCAGCAGCTCGGCGATCTGCACCGCGTTGGTGGCCGCGCCCTTGCGGATGTTGTCAGCCACCAGGAACAGGTCGATGCCCCGCTCCTGGCTGATGTCCTCGCGGATGCGCCCCACCATGGTCAGGTCCTGGCCCGCGGCCATCAGCGGAGTGGGGTAGACCAGGTTGGCCGGGTCGTCCACCAGCTTGATCCCCGGGGCCTTGGACAGGATCTCGCGCACGTCCCCGGCGCTGAGCTTGTCGCGGGTCTGGAGGTTCACCGCCTCGGAGTGGCCGTAGCGCACCGGCACCCGCACGCAGGTGGCGCTCACCTGGATGCTGTCGTCGGCCATGATCTTCTGGGTCTCCAGGACCATCTTCATCTCTTCCTTGGTGTAGCCGTTGTCCTTGAAGACGTCGATATGGGGCAGCAGGTTCCAGGCGATCTGCTGGGGATACACCTTGGCCTCGGGCTCCCGGCCCTCGTGCAGGGCCTTGAGCTGGTTTTCCAGCTCCACGATGGCCTTCTGGCCGGTGCCGCTCACCGCCTGATAGGTGCTCACCACCACCCGCTCGATACCCGCCGCCCTGTGGATGGGCTCGAGCACCACCACCATCTGGATGGTGGAGCAGTTGGGGTTGGCGATGATGCCCTTGGTGGTGTAGCCGGCCACCGCGCCGGGGTTCACCTCGGGCACCACCAGGGGCACCTCCGGGTCCATGCGCCAGGCCGAGGAGTTGTCCACCACCACCGCGCCGCTCTCGGCGGCCACCGGCGCGAAGTCCTGGCTGGTGCCGCCGCCCGCGCTGAACAGGGCTATGTCGATCCCCTGGAAGGAGCCGTTGTCCAGCACCTGCACCGGAATCTGCTCGCCCTTGTAAGTCAGTTTTTTGCCCTTGGAGCGCTCCGAGGCCAGCAGGCGCAGCTCGCCCACCGGGAAGTCCCTTTGTTCAAGGCACTGGATCATCTGGTTGCCCACGGCGCCAGTGGCTCCGCACACCGCTACCTTGTAAAGCTTGCTCATGACGTTTCGTTGCCTCTCTGTTCCAAGGGTTCAGAGGCCTTTCCGGCTTCTGCCGGCGGCCACGGCTCTTATTTAGCCGGGGATGGGAGTTATTGCAAACTCTTTGTGGAGGAATATTGGAGGGACCAGGCTCAGCCTGAAGATTTCACGAGGGCCGTGCGTCCGTCCGCGCCAGCCACCGGCATACGGTGTTGCCGGCTGCGCTCGGTTCTAAAGGTAGCTTTGGCTACGCCCGCGGCCCTCGCTTGCCAGCGTGCCGCTGGCGGCAAAGCGGGTCGACAAGTAATTTGCCGCCACCAGCGTCTAGAGCTCCCAGTGAAGTCCCTTGGCAGCCCAAGCCTTGGGCCGCCTTGTCTGCCGGCGGCTGGCTGTGCCGGGCCTGGGTGCATACCGCGCCTTGACGGCGCGGGCGCATTTTTTACACGGATCCAAAGAATGCTGATTAAATGCCGAGCGCCACCCAGCCATCATGAAATATCCAGGCTCAGTGCCCGGTGATCTGTTTTCGCACTTTTTTGATCAAACCGCCGGCGCTGACCATCTCGGCCAGGTAGGGGTCCACCGCCTCGGCCTGGAAAGAGCTCTCCTGGTCCAGGTCTTGGATGGCCCCGGAAAACAGGTCCAAACGCAGCCGGTCGCCGTCGTGCACCAGGCTGGCGGCCTCGGGGCAGGCGAACACCGGCAGGCCCAGGTTGAAGGCGTTGCGGTAGAACATGCGCGAAAAGCTGTGGGCGATCACCGCCCCCACCCCGGCGGTCTTGATGGCCATGGGGGCCTGCTCCCGCGAGGAGCCGCAGCCGAAGTTGCGCCCGGCCACGATGAAGTCGCCGAAGCCGAGCTGCTCGGCGAACTCGGGCCTTAGGTCGGCCAGCACCACCCCGGCCCAGGAGCGGGGGTTGCGCTGGTTCAAGTAGCGGGCCGGGACGATGGCGTCGGAGGAGATGTGGTCTCCAAAGACCCAGGCGCGACCGGAAATCATGAGACCACCTCCGTGGGCGAGGCCAGCCGGCCCAGGATTGCGCTGGCCGCGGCCACCGCCGGGCCGGCCAGGTAAATACGGCTGCCCGGGTGGCCCATGCGCCCCCGGTAGTTGCGGTTGGCCGTGGCCACGGCCACCTCGCCCGGGGCCAGCACGCCCAGGTGCCCCCCGGCGCAGGGCCCGCAGGAAGGCGGCCCCACCATGCCCCCGGCGGCCACGAAGGTCTCGGTGAGGCCCTCGCGCAAGGCGGCCAGGGCCAGCGCCGGGGTGGCCGGGATGACCATGAGGCGCACCCGGGGGTGCACCGTGCGGCCCTCGAGAACCTTGGCCGCCACGCGCAGGTCTTCCAAACGGGCGGCGGCGCAGGAGCCGATGAACACCTGGTTCACCGGCTCGTAGCCCGCGCTGTGGGCCGGGGCCACGTCGTGGGGCAAATGGGGGCGCGCGGCCAGGGGCTCCAGGCCGCTCACGTCCAGTTCGATGGTCCGGCTGTAGGCCGCCTCCGGGTCCGGGGCCACCGAATGCCAGGAGCGCTTGGCCTTGCCGGCCAGATAGTCGGTGGTGGCCTGGTCCACCGGGAACAGGGCCGCCTTGGCCCCGCTCTCCACCATGAGGTTGCTGATGGTTTGGCGGGCCTCCATGGACAGGGCCTCCACCAGGGGGCCGTGGAACTCCAGGCTCTGGTAGTGGGCCCCTTCCGGGCCCAGCGTATTCAAAAGGGCCAGGGCGATGTCCATGCCCCCCACCCAGGGGCCCAACTCGCCGCTGAGCTGAACCCGGATGGTTTCGGGAACCTTGAACCAGGTGCGGCCGGTGACCAGGGCCGCGGCCAGGTCGGTGGCCCCCACCCCGGTGGCAAAGGCCCCCAGGGCGCCGTAGGTCAGGGCCCGGCTGTCCCCGCCGATGATCAGCTCGCCGGGCAGGGTCAGGCCCTGCTCGGCCAACAGGACATGGGCCACGCCCGAGCGGCCGCCCTCGAAGCGGTGCTCCAGGCGCTGGGACGAGGCGAACTCGCTCATCTCGTTGACGATGAGCGCGCTGGCCACGTCCTTGTTGGGGGTGAAGTGGTCGGCCACCAACACCACCCGGGCCGGGTCGAAGACCCGCTCCCCGCCCGCTTCCTTGAAGCCGCGGATCATCATGGGGGCGCTTACGTCGTTGGCCAGCACCATGTCCACCGCGGCCTCCACGATGGCGCCGGGCTCCACCGATGGGAGCCCGGCGCGGGAGGACAATATTTTCTGGCTCATGGTCTGGGGTTGGCTCAAAGGGTTCGTTCCTCCGTTTTAAGCACCGGGGCGTGAGTCTTCAGGTACTCCAGGCGGTTCAGGCCGTTGATAAAGGCCTTGGCCGCGGCCACCAGAATGTCGGGGTCCGAACCCTTGCCCAGCACCACGTGTCCATCTTCGCCTAATCGTACCGTCACTTCGCCCTGGGCGTCCAGTCCTCCGGTGATGGCGCTGATGGTGAACCTGAGCAGCTCGGCGCTGGAGCCGGTGATCTTGCCGATGGTGTTGTAGACCGCGTCCACCGGACCCGAGCCGGAGCCGAACTCCTGCTTGAGCTCCTCGCAGTCGTACAGGCGCACCGTGGCCGTGGGAACCGTGACCGTGCCGCTGACGATATTCATGTAATCCAGGCGCCAGCGCAGGGGGATGCGCAGGATCTCGTCGGCGATGAGCGCCTCCAGGTCCTCGTTGAAGATGTCCTTCTTCTTGTCGGCCAGGCGCTTGAGGGCCTCGAAGAGCTTTTCGAAGCTGGCGTCGGAAAGCTTGTAGCCCATCTCCTTGAGGCGGGCGCCCAGGGCGGCCCGGCCCGAGTGCTTGCCCAGCACCAGGGAGTTCTGGCTCAGGCCCACCTCTTCGGGGGTCATGATCTCGTAGGTCAGGGGCTGGTTGAGCACCCCGGCCACGTGGATGCCCGCCTCGTGGGCGAATGCGTTGGCCCCCACGATGGCCTTGTTGGGCTGCACCACCACGCCGGTGATCATGGACACCAGGCGGCTGGCCGTATGAATCTCCTTGCGGTTGATCTGGGTGGTCAGGCCCAGGTCGGCCTCGCGGGTGGCCAGCACCATGATCACCTCCTCCAGGGAGGCGTTGCCCGCCCGCTCGCCGATGCCGTTGATGCAGCCCTCCACCTGGCGAGCCCCGGCGCTCACCCCGGCCAGGGAGTTGGCCACGGCCAGGCCCAGGTCGTCGTGACAGTGCACGCTGGTGGTCACGTCCTTGAGGCCGGGCACCTTTTCGTAGAGGAAGTTGAAGCGCTGGATGTAATCCTGGGGCATGGTGTAGCCCACGGTGTCCGGGATGTTGATGGTGGTGGCCCCGGCGTCCAGGGCGGTCTGCACCGCCACGGCCAGGAACTCGGGATCGGTGCGGGTGGCGTCCTCGGCGCTGAACTCCACGTCGTCGCAGAAGCTCTTGGCCAGGGTCACCCCGGAGGTGATCTCCTTGAGCACCTCTTCGCGGCTCAGGCGCAGCTTGTGTTCCAGGTGGATGTCGCTGGTGGCGATGAACACGTGGATGCGCTTTTTCTCGGCCGCCTTTACCGCGTCCCAGCAGGCGCGGATGTCGGCCTCCCAGGTGCGGGCCAGGCCGCAGATGACCGGGCCTTGCACGTTTTGGGCGATTAGGCTGACCGCCTCGAAGTCGCCGGGGCTGGAAGCGGGGAAGCCCACCTCCATTACGTCCACGTTAAGCTGGGCCAGCTTTTGGGCCAGGCGGAGCTTTTCCTCGTGGTTCATGGAGGCGCCGGGCGACTGCTCGCCGTCGCGCAGGGTGGTGTCGAAAATCTTTACGTGGTTGCTGGACATGGCTTCAATTCTCCCTAATCGTATCGATGACAAACCAAACGACTCCCCACCGGGACACATCGCCTGGGAATCTACTGGTTAGCGGGATATGTCGGAGGGGTGCGGCTAGACTTTAAGACAGGGGCAATCGCTCGTGCACGGCCGTCTGGGAGGCGGCCTTTTCGGCTTCGAGCTTGGCGGCCTTTTTCTTGGCCAGATAGCGGGCGGCGAAGGGACCGCCCAGGAGGTAGGCGGCCATAATGGCAAAGCCCATCACCTGGGGCTGGATGGCCACCAGGATGAACAGCAGCACCGTGGCCACCATCCAGTTGAAGGACCTGAGCTTGGACAGGCCCAGCTCCTTGAAGGAGAGGTAGGGCACCGAGCTGACCATGAGGAAGCTGAGGACAAAGACCAGGGCCACCAGCAGCCAGGGGCTGGGCGGCTGGCCGGGCAGCAGCTCGTGCCACATCAGCACCAGGGTGCTGACCACGCTGGCCGCGGCCGGGATGGGCAGGCCCACGAAGTGGCTGGTGCCCACTTTTTCGGTCTGCACGTTGAAGCGGGCCAGGCGCAGGGCCCCGCAGGCCACGAACAGGAAGCCGGCGGCAAAGCCCAGGCGGTCCAGCGATTGCAGGCTCCACATGTAAAGGAGCACCGCCGGCGCCACGCCAAAGGCCACCAGGTCGCACAGGGAATCGTATTCCACCCCGAACTGGCTGGTGGTGCCGGTGGCCCGGGCCACCTTGCCGTCCAGACCGTCCAGCACCAGGGAGGCCAGGATGGCCAGGGCGGCGATTATGAAGTTGCCCTGGATGGCCTCGGTGGCCGCGAAGAAACCGGAGAAGAGGCTGGCGGTGGTGAAGAGGTTGGGCAGGACATACGCCCCCCGCCGGCGCGCTTCGCGCCGCTCTTTGCGGGAACGTTTGTTGCGTCGGCCCATGTTAAACCTCGGCGATCACCGTTTGTCCGGCCCTTACGCGCTGGCCGGGAGCCACCTCGACCTGGGCCCCAAGGGGCAGGTACAGGTCCAGGCGGGAACCGAATCTAATCATACCGTACCTATGGCCGCGCGCCAATGCAACCCCTCCGGCCACCCAGCACTCGATGCGCCGGGCCACCAGGCCGGCCACCTGGGCCACCACGATGGTGGCGCCCGAGGGGCTGGCCAGGGTCATCTCCACCCGCTCGTTGGCCGTGGACGCCTGGGGCCGGTCGGCGGGCAGATAGCCTCCCGGATGGTGGACCACCTTCATCACCCGCCCGGCCATGGGGGCCCGGTTCACGTGCACGTCGAAGATGTTCATGAAGATCGAGACCATGAGGCACTTCCCGCCCGGCAGGCCGGGGTGGGTGGTCTCCTGGACCACCACCACCTTGCCGTCGGCCGGGGAGAGCACCGCGTTTTCAGGGGCGTCGCTGGAGCGGGCGGGATCGCGGAAAAAGTTGAGGATCAGGGCGCAGACGATCCACAAGGGAGCGGCCAGCCACCAGGGCAGCAAAGCCCCGGCCACCAGGGCCAGGAACAGGGAACCGAGCGCATAGGGCCAGCCGGGCCGGGCGAGGGGGAATTTGTCCATGTTGTCTTCCCGGCGCTCAGGCGTCGGCGCCGCGCAGCTCGGCCAGGATCTGCTCGATGCGGTCGCGCCCGGCCAGCTTGAGCTTCTGCATCTGCTTGCGCTCCACCTGCTCCTCGGTGGTCAGGTAGAGCCGCTGGTTCATCTCGTCCAGCTTTTTTTCCAGCTCCAGGTGCTCGGACCAGAGCTTGGCCAACTCGGGCTGGTCATCCAGGTTGGCCTGGATCATGGCGACGTCGTTTGGTTCCATATTTATTTTCCTTGTTGCGGCGCTTGGCCTCCCAGGGCGAAGACGCAGGTTACTTCGGCGCTGACCTGCACCAGCCCCGGGGTCAGCTCGCTGGCCGCCTCGTTTTTGGCCATGCGCATGGCGGCCAGGGGCGCGGGGCGGTCGGACGGGCCGGCCTTGATTTTCAAAACCGGACCCAGGGGCCGGCCGGCCGCCTGGGCCAGGGCCTGGGCCCGGGCCTTGGCGTCCACGAAAGCGGCGGCCAGGGCCTTGCGCTGGGCCGCGGCCGGATCGGCCAGGTCCCAGCGGGGTCCGTCGACGCTGTTGGCCCCGGCGCCCACCGCCGCGTCCAGCAGGGCCCCCAGGGCCTTGGGGTCGCGGCTGCTAACCTCCAGGCGGTGGCTGGCCTCGTAGCCGATGATTTCGTTCTTCTTCTGTTCCTTGTTCCAGCGGGTCACCCGGCGCAGCCAGTAGCCGGCGCTCTCCAGGCTGTCGCCCGGCCCCAGCTTGGCCTTGAGGGCGGCCCGCACCTTGGCCATGTCCTTGGCGTTGGCCTGGGCCGCCTGGGCGGCGGTGTTCGCCCGGGTCTGCACTCCCACCGTGATCCGCCCTATCTCCGGGGCTAGCTCCAGGGTGGCCCGGCCCTGCACGGTTATGCTGGGCGGGGCCTTGGCCAGGGCCGGAGCGGCCAGGCAAAGCAGGCATATGAGGCTCAAAGAGATCACGCGGCGCATGACATACTCCCCGTGGTCAGAGAGGGACATATTATAGCACGTGCGCCCGGGAGCTTACTGCACCAGGCGATACTCGTCCAGGGGCAGGCCGAAACGCACCTCCGCGTCCGAGGGGCGGCAATAGCGCGGCCTCAGCTCCAGGGCCGACGCGGCCTGGCCCTTGAGCAGGCGGCGCTCGCCCAAAAGGGCCAACAGACCGGGCCGGGGCTGGTCCAATTCGGTTGGCGCCAACTCCAGGCCGGGAGCCACCTGCTCCGGCTCCAGCAGGCGGGCCCCGGGGCCCAGGAGCAGGGCCGGAGCCTGGATGCGTTGGGCCAGAAGCTCGGGGCTGATGGCCATGTCTGGCTCTTGCCGGACCAGGCCCTCGGCCTCGCGCCTGAAGGCGGCCGCGTAGAGCAGGCCCCGCCGGGCATCGGCCAGGGCCCAGACGGTTTCGGCGTCCTGGGGCGCGGCCTCGGCCAGCAGGCGCAGGCTGGAAACTCCGGCCACGGGCAAATCCAGGCCCAAAGCCATGCCCTGGGCGGTGGCGATGGCCACCCGGAGGCCGGTGAAAAAGCCCGGCCCCAGGGTCACGGCCAGGCCCTCCAGGTCGCGGGGAGCCGCGCCGGTCCGGTTGAGCACCTCATCCACCGCGGGCAGCAGGCGGCGGGAAAAGCCGGGGCCCGGCTCCAGGCGAGACTCGGCCAGCACCCGGCCCGCCGAGGCCAAAGCCGCGCCGCCGCCGGACAGGGAGGTGTCCAGGGCCAGAACCAGCATGGCCGGGCCTACTGGGAGCCCCCGCCCACGATGCGGGCGATGTCGTTGTAGAAGATGAACACCATCAGCAGAATCAGCACCACCATGCCCACCTGCTGGGCCTTTTCGCGCATGACCACGGAAACCGGCCGGCGGGTGACCGCCTCGATGAGGAAAAAGAAGATGTGGCCGCCGTCCAGGGCCGGGATGGGCAGCAGGTTCAAGATGGCCAGGTTCACCGAGATCAGGGCGGCCAGGCTTATCAGGGGAGCCAGGCCCTGGCTGGCCGCCTCGCCGGCCACCTGGGCGATCATGATGGGACCACCCAGGTTGTCCACCGAGACCTTGGCCTGGATGATCTTGACCACGCTCATAACGATGAGCTCGCCGGCCCAATAGGTCTTCTTGAGGGCCATGATCGCGGCCTGGCCCAGGCCCACGTCTTGGATCACCATCTCCTGGCTGGCCACGATGCCCACCCGGAAGACCCGGTGCTTCTCTCCGAAGATGTCGGTGGTCTCCTCCTCGCGGGGATGGATGGTGACCGTGCGCTGGTCGCGGCCCCGGGCCAGGGACACCGACAGGGGCTTGCCGCCCGAGCCCTGGATCAGCCGGACCATGTCGGTCCACTGGGACACCGGCTGGCCGTTGATGGCCGTGATGGTGTCGCCCTTTTGCAGGCCCGCCTCCAAAGCCGGGGAGCCGGCCAGCACGTCGCCCACCTGGGTGGTCAGGGTGGGCAGACCCCAGACGAGCATCAGCATGAAATAGGCGATGAGCGCGAAGGCGATGTTGGACAGGGGCCCGGCCGAAACGATGGCCAGACGCCAGCCCACCGGCTTGTGGGAGAAGCTCTTGGCCTCGTCCTCGGGGCTCACCTCGTCGCTGGGGCTCTCGCCCACCATGCGCACGAAGCCGCCCAGGGGGATGGCCGAGATGCGGTAGTCGGTCTCGCCCTTCTTGAAGCCGATCAGGCGGGGCCCGAAACCCAGGGAGAAGGTGCTCACCCCCACCCCGGCCTTTTTGGCCACCAAGAAGTGCCCCAGCTCGTGCACGAAGATCAGCACGCCCAGCATTATGGCCGCCCAGACGATGGTCAAGCCGCTTCTCCTTGTTTTTCGGCCCAGGCGCGAGCCAGGGCCCGGGCCTCGCGGTCGGTTTCCAAAACCGCGGCCACGCTGTTCAGGGGGCGGGTCTGGTGGGCTTCCAGCACGCCTTGCACGCAGGCGGCGATGCGGGTGAAGCCCAGCTTGCCATGCAGGAACAGTCCCACCGCCACCTCGTTGGCCGCGTTGAGCACGGCCGGGGCGCTGCCGCCGGCGCGTCCGGCGGCCAGGGCCAGGCCCAGGGCCGGGAAACGCTCCAGGTCCGGGGCGGTGAAGGTGAGCGAGGCCACCTGGGCCAGGTCCAGTTGGGGCAGGTCCAGGGCCAGGCGCTGGGGATAGGACAGGGCGAAGGCGATGGGGGTCTTCATGTCCGGCTGGCCCAGTTGGGCGATGAAGGAGCCGTCCACGTATTCCACCAGGGAGTGCACCACGGACTGGGGATGCACCACCACCGTGATCTCGTCGTAGCCGCGGCCGAAGAGCCAGTGGGCCTCGATGACCTCCAGGCCCTTGTTCATCAGGGTGGCCGAGTCGATGGTGATCTTGGGACCCATGGACCAGTTGGGATGGTCCAGGGCCATCTCCGGGGTCACTTGGGCCAGCTGGGCCGGGGCATGATCCCGGAAGGGCCCCCCGCTGGCGGTGAGCCAGATGCGCTTGACCGCCTCGGGCGGGTTGCCCATGAGGGATTGGAAGATGGCCGAGTGCTCGCTGTCCACCGGGATGATGGCCGCGCCGCTTTCCTTGGCCGCGGCCATGACCAGCTCGCCCGCGGCCACCAGGGTCTCCTTGTTGGCCAGGGCCACGTCGATGCCCGCCTTGAGGGCCGCGTAGGTGGGCAGCAGGCCGGCCGCGCCCACCATGGCGCTGACCACCATATCCGCCCCGCAGCCGGCGGCGGCCTCCAGATAGCCCTGGGGGCCGTGCACCACCTTGGCCTTGAGCCCGGCGGGCAGCAGGGACTTGAGCTTGTCGGCCGCCTCGGCGTCCAGCACGGCCAGAAGCTCGGGCTGCACCAGGGCCGCCTGGGCGGCCAGGGCCTCCACCGAACGGGCCGCGGCCAGGCTCTTGACCTTGAAGCGCTCGCGGTGGGCCGCGATCACCTCCAGGGTGCTCAGGCCGATGGAGCCGGTGGAGCCCAGTATGGCCAGATTCTTCACGCCCACAGGAGCATCCTCAGCAGCAAGAAGACCGCCACCCCGGCCAGGATGCCGTCCACCCGGTCCAGGATGCCGCCGTGGCCGGGCAGGATGACGCCCGAGTCCTTGACCCCGGCGGTGCGCTTTAGGGCCGATTCCACCAGGTCGCCGCCCACGCTGACCAGGGCCAGCACCAGACCCGCCAGGGCTCCGGCGCCGGCGCTGGTGGCGGGCAGCCACAGGGCCGCGAACACGGCGGCCAAAACGGCGGCCAAAGCCGCGCCTCCGGCCACGCCCTCGATGGTTTTGCCCGGGCTGATGGAAGGGGCCAGCTTGTGCTTGCCCCAGAGATGCCCCGCGAAGTAGGCCCCCACGTCGGCGGCCACCACGCAGGTGAGGGCGAAGAGCAACAGCACCCGGCCGCCGGGCAGGCCCAGCAGCACGGTGAGGGCCGCGAAGAGTCCCCCGCAGTAGGCCAGGCCCCAGCCCCGCTTGAGGGCTTCGGTCCAGGCGTCGTCCAGCTCCGGGCCGCTCAGGGCGCAGACCAGCACCAGGGCCAGCAGGCCCAGCACCAGGGCGGCCAGGGCGGCGGCGCCTCCGGCCAATCCGGCCAGGGAGACCAGACCGGCCAAGGCCACCCCGGCCAGGGCGGGCAGGCGCCAGGGACCGGGCAGCACCATGCGGGTGTACTCGTACATGGCCAGCCCGGCCAGGCCTGCGATGATCAGGCCCAGCACCCACAGGGGCAGCAGCAGGATAAGGGCCAGGGCCGCGGCGGCCAGGGGCAGGCCGGTGGCCGCCCGGACGGCCAGGCTGCTCATGGGCCGGCGGCGGGTGGGCTGGTCCATCAGCCGCTCACGCCCAGTTGGTCGCCGGTTTGGCCGAAGCGGCGCTCGCGGTCGGCATAGGCCTGGAAGGCCCGGGCCAGCTCGGCTTCGCGGAAATCGGGGAAAAAAGTGTCGGTGAAGTAGAACTCGGCGTAGGCGATCTGCCAGAGCAGGAAGTTGCTCACCCGCAGCTCGCCGCTGGTGCGGATCATCAGGTCCACCTCGGGCAGGCCCGCGGTGTAGAGCCGGGCGGCCAGGGCGTCCTCGCCGATGCTCTCCGGGTCCAGCTTGCCGGCCGCGGCATCGGCGGCCAGGCGGCGGGCGGCCTGGGTCAGCTCCTGGCGGCCGCCGTAGCTGAGGGCCAGGGTGAGCACCATGTCCTTGCCCTGGCTGGTGTCCGCCATGGTCTGGTCCAAAAGCTTCCTGGTGGACTTGGGCAGGCGCTCGATGCTGCCGATGGCGTTCAAGCGTATGCCCTGGTCCAGCATCTCCTGGCGCTCTTTCTTGAGAAAGCGGCCCAGCAGGCGCATAAGGGCTTCCACCTCGGCCTTGGGCCGGGCCCAGTTCTCCTCGCTGAAGGCGTAGAGGGTCAGGGCGTCGATGCCCAGCTTGCGGCAGGAGCGCACGATAACCCGCACGCTCTCGGCCCCTTCCTCGTGACCGCGCACCCGGCGCCAGCCCTTGGACTTGGCCCAGCGGCCGTTGCCGTCCATGATCACCGCCACGTGGCGGGGCAGGGCGGAGCGGTCCAGGCTCGCCAGGGGGTCGGTTTTTTTTGATTTGGAAGCCATGACGCAGCCAGGCCCGGCGGCCTAAAACTCCAGGATCTCCTTTTCCTTCTCTTCCAGGAGCGTGTCCACCTTGGCTACGTAGTCGTCGGTGATCTTCTGCACCTCGTCCTGGCCCCGGAAGGCGTCGTCCTCGCTGATCTCGCCCTCTTTCTTGAACTCCTTGAGCAGGTCGTTGGCCTCGCGGCGGGCGTTGCGGACGGCCACCTTGGTCTCCTCGCCCATCTTCTTGACCACCTTGACCAGCTCCTTGCGGCGCTCCTCGGTCAGGGGGGGCACCGCGATGCGCACCACCTTGCCGTCGTTGTTGGGGGTCAGGCCCAGGTCGCTCTTGAGCAGGGCCTTTTCGATGGCCTCGCAGGAGCTGGGGTCCCAGGGCTGGATGAGGATAAGGCGGGGCTCGGGCACCGACAGGCTGGCCATCTGGTTCAGGGGGGTGGGCGCGCCGTAGTAGTCGGCCCGCACCCCGTCCAATATCGAGACCGAGGCCCTGCCCGTGCGCACCCGCTTGAAGTCACGGTTCAAGGCCTCGATGGCCTTGTCCATCAGATCCTTGGCTTCTTTTTTGGCGTCTTCGATCATGGCTAGACCTCCACCCGGGAGCCCACCGCTTCGCCCAGCAGCACCCGCTTGATGTTGTCGGGCTCCAGAAGATTGAAAATTATCACCGGCAGCTTGTTGTCCCCGGCCAGGCTGATGGCCGTGGAGTCCATGACCTTGAGGTGCTCGGCCAGCACCTGGTCATAGGTGACGGCGTCGTACTTGACCGCGTCGGGGTGGGTGACCGGGTCGGCGCTGTAGATGCCGTCGACCTTGGTGGCCTTCATGAGCACCTCGGCCCCGATCTCCTGGGCGCGCAGGGCCGCGGCGGTGTCGGTGCTGAAGTAGGGGTTGCCGGTGCCCGCCCCGAAGATGACCACCCGCCCCTTTTCCAGATGGCGGATGGCCCGTCGGCGGATGTAGGCCTCGGCCACCTGGGGCATGGTGATGGCGGTCATCACCCGGGTGGGCACTCCCTTGCGCTCCAGGGCGTCCTGCAGGGCGATGGAGTTGATCACCGTGGCCAACATGCCCATGTAGTCGGCCTGCACCCGGTCCATCTTGGCCGCGCTGTCGCTGATGCCCCGGAAAATGTTGCCCCCGCCCAGCACCACGCCCAGTTGCACGCCCAGCTCGTGGGCCCCGAGAACCTCGCCGGCCACGTAGTCCAGAACCTCGGGCGAGATGCCAAAGGACTCTTGGCCCATGAGGGCCTCGCCGGAAACTTTTAACAGGACCCTACCGTAGGCGGGGCTGGGGCTCACGTCTTCCTCCAGGGTTGTCTAGCTCTCCTCGCCCAGCACGAAGCGGGCGAAGCGCCGGATCTGGACATTCTCGCCGGTCTTGGCCCGGAGCTCGTTGACCAGGTCCTCGATGGTCAGGTCGGTGTCCTTGACGAAAGCCTGGCTCATCAGACAGCTCTCGGACACGAACTTCTTCATCTTGCCCTCGATGATCTTGTCCAGGATCTTCTCGGGCTTGCCCTGCTCCAGGGCCTGGGCCTTGTAAACCTCGCGCTCGCGCTCCACCACGTCGGCGGGCAGCTCCTCTTCGGTGACGCAGAGGGGGTTGGTCGCGGCGATGTGCATGGCCAGGTCCTTGGCAAAGGCGCCGAACTCCTCGGTCTTGCCGGTGAAGTCGGTCTCGCAGTTTACCTCGACCATGACCCCCAGCTTGCCACCGGCGTGGATGTAGCTGGCGATCTGACCCTCGCTGGCGGTGCGGCCGGCGCGCTTGGCGGCCACGGACAGGCCCTTTTGGCGCAGCCAGTCCACGGCCTTTTCCATGTCCCCGTCACACTCGCCCAGGGCTTTCTTGCAGTCCATCATGCCCGCGTTGGTTTTGTCACGCAACTCTTTGACCATGGCGGCGGTGATGTTCACGGCGATCTACTCCTTATAAAACTATGGCTAACGGGCCCGCCCCTCAGGCGGACCCGCTTGGCTTTCTGGCAAACAGGGAATCAGGCCTCGGGCTTTTCCTCGCCCTCGGCGGCCGGGGCGGCTTCGGGAGCGGCCTCGGCTTCGGGCGCGGCCTCGGCTTTGGGCGCGGCCTCGGCTTCGGGCGCGGCCTCGGCTTCAGGCTTGCTCTCGGCCTCGACCTTGGCCTCCGCCTCGGCCACTTCGGCCTTGGCCTCGGCGGCCTCGGTCTTTTCCTTGCGGATCACCACCACCTCGGGGCCTTCCTGCTCCTCGGGACGGCCCACGGTCAGCTCGGGCATGTCCTTGGGCATCTGCACCTCGCCGGTGTCGCGTCCGGCGCCGCCGCCGCGCTGCTCGCGCAGGGCAATGCCCTCGTTGGCCGCGGTGGCCAGGGCGCCGGTGATCAGGCGGATGGCCCGGATGGCGTCGTCGTTGCCCGGCACCAGGTAGTCGATGCCCTCGGGGTCGCAGTTGGTGTCCACCATGGCCACGATGGGAATCTTGAGGCGGCGGGCCTCGTTGATTGCGATTTTTTCCTTTTTGATGTCAACCACCACCACGGCGGAGGGCAGCTTGCCCATGTCCTTGATGCCGCCCAGGTTGCGCTCCAGCTTGGCCAGCTCGCGCCGGAGGCCCATGGCCTCTTTCTTGGGGTAGTTTTCGATGGTGCCGTCGGCCATGATGCCTTCCAGCCACTTGTAGCGCTCCACCGAGCGCTTGATGGTCTGGTAGTTGGTAAGCATGCCGCCCAGCCAGCGGTGGTTCACGTAGTACATGCCGCAGCGTTCGGCCTCTTCGGTGATGATGTCCGCCGCCTGGCGCTTGGTGCCCACGAAGAGCACGTCGCCGCCCTTGGCCACGGCCTTGACCACGAAGTCATAGGCTTTGCGGAAGTAAACTACGGTCTGCTGCAGGTCGATGATGTGGATGCCGTTGCGGGCCCCGAAGATATAAGGCTTCATCTTGGGGTTCCAGCGGCCGGTCTGGTGGCCGAAATGAACGCCGGCCTCCAAAAGCTCACGCATGGTCACATAGGCCATGACTTTCCTCCTGATTCGGTTTGTCCTCCGCCTCCCGTTGAGTGGGCGAACCCACCGGCCGTCATGGCCGGCACCAGGCCTCGCCCCGGAAAGGCGTGTGTAGTTATTGAACCGCAGAAGAATATCACAGGCCCCCGGGCCCCGCAAGGGCGGCCCGGGCGCTTGTCTGTGATGAGACTAACGCGATTCAGGAACGATAGTCCGCGTTTAGGTCGATGTAATCCTTGGTGAGGTCGGTGGTGAGCACCCAGTGCTCATCCCGGCCCAAACCCAGCTCCAGGCGCATCTCGTAGCGGGGCCGGGCCATGATCTTCACCGCCTGGGCCTCATTTTCCGGCCCAGTGGCGATCCCGCCCCGGGCCACGGCCACCTTGCCCATGTAAATGGCTGATTTTTCGGGCTCAAAGGGGTGCCCCTCCCGGGCGGCGTGGGCCCCGGCGGTGGAGAGGATCCGCCCCCAGTTGGGGTCGCCGCCGGTGAGCGCGGTCTTGACCAGGGGCGAATGGGCCAGGGCATAGGCCAGGCCCCGGGCCTGGGCGGCCGAGGCCGCGCTGCACACCCGCACCCGCACCAGATGGCCCGCGCCCTCGCCGTCGGCCACCACCATGGCGGCCAGCTCCTGGCACACCGCGGTCACCGCCCCGGTGAGCCAGGCCAGGTCCGGGTCGCCGGGGTTCAGCTCGGCATTGCCCGCCTTGCCGCTGGCCAGCAGGAGCAGGGTGTCGTTGGTGGAGGTGTCGCCGTCCACGCTGATGCGGTTGAAGCTCTGCTCCGCCGCTTCGGCCAGAACCGCCTTCAGGGCCTCGGGCGAGGCGGCCGCGTCGGTGAGCACGAACGAGAGCATGGTGGCCATGTCCGGCCGGATCATGCCCGCGCCCTTGGCCATGCCCACCACTCGGGTGTTTACTCCGCCCACCAGGGCCTCGCGCATGGCCATCTTCTTGAAAACGTCGGTGGTCATGAAAGCCCCGGCCGCCTCGGACAGGCCCTCGGGCTTGAGGTCGGCGGCCATCCCGGGCAGCACCGCGTTGACCTTCTTGTCGTCCAGCACCAGGCCGATGACCCCGGTGGAGCAGGGCAGCACCTCCCCGGGCGAACAGCCCAGGGCGGCGGCCACCGCGGCGCAGGTGGAGCGGCAGGCCACCAGGCCCGGCTCGCCGGTGGAGGCGTTGGCCCCGCCGCTGTTGGCCAGGATGGCCCGGGCGCGCCCGGCGGCTATGTGCTGGCGGCTCACCTGCACCGGCGCGGCGGCCAGCTTGTTGCGGGTAAAAACCCCGGCTGCGTTCACCGCCTGGTCGGCGGCGATGAGGGCCAGGTCGGCCCGTCCGTCCTTGCGCAGGCCCGCCGGAGCGGCGGCGGCCTTGAAACCGTCCACCACGGCCGTAATTTCGTGGTCCTGTTTAAGGGGTGCGTCGCCCAACTCGGGAAGCTGGTCCATGGCGCGTATCTCCTTTGGCTGCCCCGTCCCCAGGCGGGAGGGAATTCAGAGCACATATACCACAGGCAGGGCGGCGCGCCCATTTGGGGGCGATTACAAACGCGCGCCAAAAGGCCCGGCCGCGCGGGGCGGCCAGGCCAGGGAAGCCGGATTGGCGGGGCGGCCTAGGCGCGGCCGCAGCACTTCTTGTATTTTTTGCCGCTGCCGCAGGGGCAGGGGTCGTTGCGCCCCACCTTCTTGCCCTTGCGCTGCACCGTCTCGGGCTGGGTCTCCTCGCCGCCGGAAAAGGACATGGGTATCTCCTCTTCCGGGGCCATGGCCTGCACGTCTTCCTCCGAGGCGATCTGCACCCGCATCAGGGTGCCCACAGTCTCGTGCTTGACGCGCTCCACCATGTCCGAGAACATCTCGAAGCCCTCGCGCTGATATTCGCGCAGGGGGTCTTTTTGGCCGTAGCCCCTGAGGCCTATGCCCTCCTTGAGGTGGTCCATGTTGAGCAGGTGGTCCTTCCACAGGCTGTCCACCCGGTCCAACAGGATCCAGCGCTCCAACTGGCGCATGGTCTCGGAGCCGTAGTTCTTTTCCTTGACGGCGTAGAGCTCCAGGGCCTGGCGCCCCACCTCTCCGGCCAGGCCCTCGGCGTCGTACTGCTCGACATCGCTGATCTGGGGCGCGAAGCCGAAGGCGTTTTTCACCGCGTCCTTGATGGCCTTCATGTCCCATTCGCCGGCCGGGGTGCTGTCGTCGGCGTGGCTGAGCACCACCTCCTCGGCCAGCTCCTCGAACATCTCCAGGATGGAGTCGTGCACCCCTTCGCCGGTCATGGCCATGCGCCGCTGGGCGTAGATGACCTCGCGCTGCTTGTTGAGCACGTCGTCGTACTCCAATAGCTGCTTGCGGATCTGGAAGTTGCGTCCCTCCACCTTGCGCTGGGCGTTCTCGATGGCCTTGGAGATCATGTTGTGCTCGATGGGCTCGCCTTCCTCCATGCCCAGCTTGCCCATGATGCCCTTGATGCGGTCGCTGCCGAACAGGCGCAGCAGTTCATCCTCCAGCGAAAGGTAGAAGCGGCTGGAGCCGGGGTCGCCCTGGCGTCCGGAGCGGCCCCGGAGCTGGTTGTCGATGCGGCGGCTCTCGTGGCGTTCGGTGCCCAGGATGTGCAGCCCGCCCGCGGCCGTGACCTGGTCGCGCTCGGTGGCGCAGAGCTCGGTGTACTTGGCCAGCGCCTGCTCGAACCCGTCGGGGTCTTCCTCGGGGTCGGCGTCCTTGAAGGCCATGGCCTCGGGATTGCCCCCCAGCACGATGTCGGTGCCGCGGCCGGCCATGTTGGTGGAGATGGTCACCGCGCCCTTGCGCCCCGCCTGGGCCACGATCTCGGCCTCCTTGGCGTGGTGCTTGGCGTTCAACACGGTGTGGGGCACCCCCAGACGCTTGAGCTTGGCGGCGAGCATCTCGGACTTTTCCACGCTGACCGTGCCCACCAGCACCGGCTGGCCCTTGCCGTGCAGCTCCTTGATCTCGTCCACCGCGGCCTGGTACTTCTCGTCCTCGGTGCGATAGACCGAGTCCGCGTGGTCCTTGCGGACCATCTCGCGGTGGGTGGGGATGACCATCACCTCGAGCTCGTAAATCTTGTGGAACTCCTCGGCCTCGGTGTCGGCGGTGCCGGTCATGCCCGCCAGCTTGTCGTACATGCGGAAGTAGTTCTGGAAGGTGATGGTGGCCAGGGTCTGGTTCTCGCTCTTGACCTTGATTTTTTCCTTGGCCTCCAGGGCCTGGTGCAGGCCCTCGGAGTAGCGCCGGCCGGGCATGAGGCGTCCGGTGAACTCGTCCACAATGACCACCTCGCCGTCTTGCACGATGTAGTCCACGTCGCGCTTGAACAGGGAGTAGGCCTTGAGCGCCTGATTGAGGTGGTGCACCAGCTCCATGTAGCGGGGGTCGTAGAGGTTGTCCACCTTGAGCATCTGCTCGCAGCGGTTCACCCCCTCGTCGGTGAGGCTGGCGGTGCGGCTCTTTTCATCCACCGTGAAGTGAGTCTCTTTTTGCAGGCGGGGGATCAGGCGGTCCATCTGCACGTAGAGCTGGGTGGATTTTTCGGCCGGGCCGGAGATGATCAGCGGGGTGCGGGCCTCGTCGATGAGGATGGAGTCCACCTCGTCCACGATGGCGAAGTAGAAATCCCGCTGGCACAGCTCGGCCAGGTCGAACTTCATGTTGTCGCGCAGATAATCGAAGCCGAACTCGTTGTTGGTGCCGTAGGTCACGTCTGCCCCGTAGGCCTCGGTGCGCTCGTCGTCGTCCAGGCCGTGCACGATGCAGCCCACGGTGAGCCCCATGAACGTGTAGATCTGGCCCATCCATTTGGCGTCGCGCTTGGCCAGGTAGTCGTTCACCGTGACCACGTGCACCCCGCGCCCGGTGATGGCGTTCAAGTACACCGGCAGGGTGGCGGCCAGGGTCTTGCCCTCGCCGGTCTTCATCTCGGCGATCTTGCCCTCGTGCAAAACGATGCCGCCGATGATCTGCGCGTCGTAGTGGCGCTGGCCGATGGTGCGCCTGCCTGCCTCGCGCACCGCGGCAAAGGCCTCGGGCAGCAGATCGTCCAGGGTTTCGCCCGCGGCCAGGCGCTCGCGGAAGGCCGGGGTGAGCGCGGCCAGTTCGGCGTCGCTCTTGGCCTCCATGGAGGGCTCCAGGGCGTTGATCGCTTCCACCAGCGGCTGCATGCGCTTCAGCTCACGCTCGTTCTTGGAGCCCACGATTTTGGATATGAATTTGCCCAGCATGGTTCCTATTGTGGTCCTATAAGCCGAAAAAGCAAATCCCGGCGCGTGACTTCGCGCCGGGATAGTACATAACTATACGTTCCTGCTGGCTAATCCAGGATGTAATACATGGGGTTGGTGGGCACCCCCGACAGCAGTACCTCGTAGTGCAGGTGGGGGCCGGTGGAGCGGCCGGTGTTGCCCACCTGAGCGATCACGTCGCCCCGGCTGACTTTTTGGCCCGCCTTCACCAAAATCTTGTTCAGGTGGGCGAAGCGGGTGACGATGCCGTGGCCGTGGTTGATGGCCAGCATGCGCCCGAAGCCGCCCTCGCGGCCGGCAAAGGTGACCACCCCGGGGGCCGGGGCCACGATGGGGGTGCCCCGGCGGGTGGAGATGTCGATGCCCGCGTGGAACCGGGCCGTCTTGGTGAAGGGAGAGATGCGGCGGCCGTAACCCGAGGTCACCCAGCCGCGCACCGGCCAGATGGAGGGGGTGGCGGCCAGGATGGAGCGGCGCTCGTGCAGAAAGGCGGCCAAATGCTGCTGCATCTGGCGCTCGGCCTCGCTCTCGGCGCTCAGGCGGTCCAGGTCGCGCTGCAACACCTGCAAGCGGCGTTCGGCGCTGGTGGCCGACAGGCGGATGCCCGGCCCGCTGGCCGTGCCTTCGCGGCCGCCCACTCCGAAGATTTCTTCCTGAGCCCCGGGTTTGTCCAGGTTGGCCATGACCCGCAGGCGCTCGTTGAAGGTGCGCAGCCGGACCACTTGGCTCTTGAGTTCTTCCAGGCGTCCGGCAAAGGCCTGGATCTGGGCCTGCTGGCGCTGGCTCTGGGTCTGATATGCCGCCAGGCTGGGCATCTGGCCCACCGCGCCGTGGTACTGACTGAACCAATAGCCGGCCAGGCCCAAGGAGGCGGCCAGGGCGACCAGGAAGATGGGGACCAACACTCGAGGAAAGCGCAACCGTTTGACCCGGTCGCACCCCTCTTCCGAGAATATGAGCAGCGTTATTTTTTTGGCCACGTCTTACCTTTTGAGGGGCCGGGGACCGGGCAATGACTTCCCGGTGAATTGACTCACAATTACGTCAGAGCACTTTTAACATGGCGGGCGGCTGGAGTCAACCCGGAGAAAAAGCCCCAGCCATACGCTAAATTAACAATATTGTAAGAATAATCCAGGCATTATACCCGGAAGGCTTCCGGGGCTTCAGGCGCCGCTCACCGACAGGCCGTTGAGCAGCAGGCTGGGCGAACCCTGGCGCCCGGAGAACTCCAAGTCCGAGCCCACCGCGGTCACCGTGGAGAAGATGTCCAGCACCTGGCCGGCGATGGCGATGGATTTCACTGGGCGGGCCCGCTGGCCGTTTTCCACCAAAAAGCCCGAGGCCCCAAAGCTGAACTCGCCGCTCACCGGGTCGGCGGTGTGGCCGCCCATGATCTCGCAGATCACCAGGCCCGAGCCCATATCGGCCTCCAGCTCGCCTTGGCTCTTGCCGCCCGGCTCCAGATAAAGGTTGCTGAAGCCCACCCCGGGCGGGCCCTTGAGCGAGCCGCGCATGCCGTTGCCCGTGCTTTCCCGGCCGGCGCGCGCCCCCCACAGGCGGTCGTAGATGAACCCGGCCAGCACCCCGCGCTCCACCAGGACCTTCTTGGCCATGGGGGTGCCCTCGTCGTCCAGGGAGCCGCTGCCCAGTCCCCGGGGATAGAGCCCGTCGTCGATGATGCTCAACAGGGGGCTGATCACCTCCTGGCCTTCCTTGCCGGCCAACAGGGAGCGGCCCTTGAGCAGGCTGTCGCCCTGTAGGGAGGCGGCCAGCAGGCCCAGGAACTGCACCGCCACCTCGCGGTCCAGGATCACGTCGTAGCGGCCGTCGGGCACCGGGCGGGCCCCCAAAAAGGCGGCCGCGCGGCGGCCGGCCTCGGCCCCCAGGGCCGCGCAGTCGATCTCGGCCACGAAGCGGGCGCTGCGGCTGTCCCAGCCCATCTCCTGCTCGTCGTCGCCGGCGGCCATGGCCAGGGCCCCGGCCGAGACGTTGGTTCCCCGGTGGGTGAAGTCCAGGCCCTCGGAGGACCACAGGCGCACCGTGGACACGGCCGAGCCGTACTCGGCCGGTTGCACGTGCACCACCCGGGGATCGGCGGCCAGGGCGGTGGCGGCCAGTTGTTTGGCCTTGGCCACCTTGGCCTCCACCGGCTCGGCGGCCAGCTCGGGATCGAACACCTCCACCTGAGGCGGGTCGTCCACCGGCGCGGCCAGGGAAAAGCCGGGCTCCGGGTCGCTGGCCGCGGCCGAGGCCAGGGCTTCCTGGGCGGCGCGCTCTATGCCCGCCGGGTCGCCGCCGATGACATAGGCGAAGCCGGGGCGCTGGTTTGCGATCACCCTCAGGGCCAGGCCCGAGGAGGTGGACTCCTGAAACTTGTCCACCTCCGAGCCGCGCACCCCGATGGACACCGACTCCGAGTGCACCGCCGCGATTTCCCAGGCGTCGGCCCCGCTGTTTTGCAGGGCCGCGCGGGCCAGCTCCATCTGTCGCTCTAAATCCACGGTCACAACTCCAGCAGCATGGCGATCTCGTCGCAGTCGGGGAATTTTACGCAGTTGAGGCAGTCGGCCCAGATCTTGTTGGGCAGCTCCTGCTTGTCCACCTCTTTAAAACCAAAGCGGCCGAAAAACTTGGGCACGTAGGTCAGGGCGAAGATCTTGCCAAAGCCCAGGGTAACCGCCTCGGAACAGCAGGCCTCCACCAGACGGCCGCCCCAGCCCTCGTCCTGGCGCTCGGGCAGCACCGCCAGGGAGCGCACCTCGCACAGGTCCTCCCAGCACAGGTGCAGGGCGCAGGTGCCCACCGCCTGGCCTTGGTCGTCCTCGGCGATCACGAAGTCCCTGAGGAACTCGTAGAGGTCGGTGAGGGGACGGGCCAAGAGCACCCCCTGGCCGCCGTAGTGGGCCAGGAGACGGTGAATGAAGCGCACGTCTTGCTGGCGAGCTTTGCGTATCATGCCTGCCGCTCCGGGTGAAAAGGACGTTTTATTGTAGCGTGCGTAGCCCAGGGGGTCAAAAGAGCACTCAGGAACAGGCGCGGGCGCAAGCCGGGCTGGTTGGCGCGGCCAGGGGCAGGTCCTGCCTGCCGTAGGCTTTCAGGAGCCTTGTAAAGAAAGTTTTGAAGCTGGAAATCACTTGGTCGTCAAAACGGGAGCGGTGTCCCCGCGAGAGAGGGGTGACGGCCTCGCGCAGCCTGGCCGGAAGGGGCACCGCCTGCTTAAGGCCCCGGTATACGAAAGCCCCCTCAGGGGCAATCAATACGTATTTTCCCGCGAGGTCGCGCCGCTTATTTTGAGGGTTTTCGTTCATGCCGTATGAGTGCGCGGAGGGATGCTGCCGGAAATGCCCCGGCTGCGTGGCCGGGTGGGTGGTGGGCTCGTGGATGTTGTCGCCCAGGCGCGGCATACCCGGGCCGACCTTACTCGATGTTGCGCACCAGGCGGAAGCCCAGGGTGTTGTACTTGGAGGCGGGGTGGGCGAAGTTGCGGTTGGCCGAGCGCAGCACCAGGGGCCCGCCGAACCAGCTTCCGCCCCGGCGCACCCGCCACTCGCCGTTGACCGGGCCCAGGGGGTCGCTCACCGGGCCCTTGGGATAGGGGGCCAGCCAGTCGGACACCCACTCCCACACGTTGCCGTTCATGTCGTACAGGCCCCAGGCGTTGGGCGGAAAGCTGCCCACCGGAGCCGGAGCGTCTGCCTTGAGGCCCCGCTTGAGGTAGTAGCGCTGGCACTCGCTGGTTTTAAGGCTGTTGTTGGCGTACATGGCCCGGTTGCAGTTGATGCCGCTGCCCCAGGGATAGGAGGTGGTGCTGCCGGCCCGGGCGGCGTATTCCCACTCGGCCTCGGTGGGCAGGCGGTAGGTGGCCTTGCCCATGTGGTTGAGCTTGTAGAGGTACTGCTGGGTCTGGAAAAAGGACACCTGCACCACCGGGGCCTTGGGGCCGCCGGGGCGCTTGGCGGCCAGCCAGCGTTTGCCCATGACCTCGTGCCACTGCTTCAGGGTGACCTCGGTGGTCTGGAGATAATAGGGCCGGGTCAGGGTGACCTGGTGTTGCTGCTCCCGGTGCTGGTGGCCCACCTCGCTGTCCGGGCTGCCCATCATGAAGGTGCCCGGCGGGATGAGCACGAACTTCATGCCCAGGTCGTTGGTCACCGTCTTGGGCAGACTGGCGTACTTGGCCGGCAGTTTGGAATAGTCGGGTTGGGCCAGGGCCGGGGCCGCGCCCAGGGCCAAAAGGGCCAGGGCGGCGAGCAGGCAAAGCAGGCGGTTAACAAGGCCAGTCATGAAGTCTTCATCCCAATGGGGCAGGGGTTGCGGGCTCTTCTTGCTTGCATGGTGCCATAGCCGAGCGGGCGGCCACAAGCCCCGTGCGGCAGTGTATTTGACCAGAGTCCCGTCGAGGCCGGAGCGAAAGCGCCAACCCAGTATCCCGCCGTCCGGCGAAGCTGAAGTTAGCCGGAGCGGGTGACGTAGGCCCCCAGCTTGTGCTGCAAGCGTATGCGGCTGGCCGCGCCCTGGGCCGCATCCAGTTCGGCATAGGGCCCCACCCGCACCCGGAAGCGGCGGCCCGCTCCCTGCACCGTGACCATGAGCATGTAGGCCCGGTACCCGCTGTCCTGCAGGCGGCGCACCAGGTTGAGGGCCTGTTCCTTGTCCGAGAAGGAGGCCACCTGCACCGCGAAGCGCCCCGACGCCTCGGCCGGTTTTTCCGGCGGCTTGGCCTCGGCCTTGGCGGGCGGTTGGGGCGCCGGCTTGATCTCGGGCTTGGGCGCGGGCTTGGCCGGGGCCGGGGCCGGGGTGGCGGCGGGCTGGGCCGCGGTCTGGCGCTGCTGTTTCACCCGGTCGTAGAACTTGAGCTTGGGGTCCTTGAGGCGCTCGGCCGGGGGGGCGGTGTCCGGGCCGAAAAAGCGCTCCAGGCCCAGGGCCTGCTTGACCCAAGCCACCTGATCGGGACTGGCCAGCGAACCCTGGCCCACCAGCACGCCCAGGACAAAGGCCCAGCAGATGAGAAAGGCGGCCAGCAGCCAGGCGGCCCAGCGGGAACGCGAACGGGGCTCCTGGGGAGCCTTGGGGCGCTTGCCGCGCTGGTCGGCCTGCTTGCGGACCATGTCCCCCTACATCTTCTCCGGGGCGCTGACCCCCAGCAGGCCCAGGCCGTTGGCCAGCACCCGGCCCACGGCCAATACCAGCACCAGGCGGGCCGCGCTCAGGGCCGGGTCCTCCACCAGCACATGGCAGGCGTTGTAATAGGAATGGAAGGCCCCGGCCAGCTCGTGCAGATAGTAGGTGACCCGGTGGGGCTCCAGGGCCAGGGCCGCGCCCTGAACCAGCTCGGGGAACTCGGCCAAACGGCGGGCCAGGGCCACCTCGGCCTCGCCGCTCAGGGGGCTCAGGTCGGTGGCCGCCGGATCGGGCAGGGCCACGCCCTGCTCGGCCGCCTTGCGCAGGATGGACTTGACCCTGGTGTGGGCGTATTGCACGTAGAACACCGGGTTGTCCATGGACTGGGCCTTGGCCACCTCCAGGTCGAAGTCCAGTTGGGCGTCCGAGCGCCGGGTGAGGAACAAGAAGCGGGCGCTGTCGCTGCCCACCTCGTCCACCACCTCGCGCAGGGTGACGAACTCGCCGCCCCGGGTGGACATGGCCACCGGCTCGCCGTTCCTGAGCAGGTTGACCATCTGCACCAGCACCACGGTGAGCTCGTCGGGCTCGCGTCCCAGGCCGGCCAGGGCGGCCTTGACCCGGGGCACATAGCCGTGGTGGTCGGCGCCCCACACGTCGATGAGTCCGGTGAAGCCCCGGTTGAACTTGTCCAGGTGATAGGCGATGTCGCTGGCAAAGTAGGTGATCTCGCCGTTGGAGCGCTTGACCACCCGGTCCTTCTCGTCGCCGAACTCGGTGGCCTTGAACCACAGGGCCCCTTCGGACTCGTAGAGCAGGCCGCGCTGGCTCAGGGCCTCGAAGGCCCGCTCAACCGCGCCGCCGCCCACCAGGGAGCGCTCGCTGAAGTAGCTCTGGATGTTCACCTTGAATGCGGCCAGGTCGTCCTTGATGCCGGTCAATATCCCGGCCCCGGCCCAGTCCGCGGCCAGGCTCACCGCCTCGGCCTCGGGCATGTCCAGCAGGCCCGCGCCCTGGGGCGTGGCCAGCAGCTCGGCGGCCAGGTCCTTGATGTACTCGCCCTTGTAGTGGTTGTCCGGGAAGGGCTCGTCCGATCCCTTGAGCTGGCGGGCGCGCACCAACACGCTCTTGCCCAGGGTGGCCATCTGGTTGCCCGCGTCGTTGAGGTAATACTCGCGGGGGGCCTCGAAGCCGCTGAACTCCAGGAGGCGGGCCAGGGTGTCTCCCAGCACCGCGCCCCGGCCGTGGCCCACGTGCAAAGGCCCGGTGGGGTTGGCGGACACGAACTCCACCAGCACCTTCTGGCCCGCGCCGGCATCGCCTTGGCCAAAGGTTTCGCCCGAGGCCAGGATTTGGGGCAGCACGGCCAGCCAGGCGGCGGGTTTCAGGAAAAAGTTGATGAAGCCGGGGCCCGCGATCTCGGTGCGCTCGATGACCCCGCCGGCGGTGTCGAGCTGGGCCACCAGGGCCTCGGCGATCTGGCGGGGGTTCTTTTTGCAGGGCCGGGCCAGCTGCATGGCCAGGTTGCTGGCCAGGTCGCCGTGGTCGGCCTGCTTGGTCTTTTCCACCACGAACTCGGGGGCGGTCACCTCGGGCAGCTCGCCCGAGGCGCAGGCCTGGGCCAGGGCGGCGGTGAGCAAATCGCTGATGGTGTTCTTCATGCCCGGTCCTTGTCCTCGTCAGACGGCAGGGCCATGTCGCGGGTGTAGTCGGCGCATTTGATGACCGAACCCTGCTCGTAGGAGTACTTTTTTTTGCAGTCCACCCGCCAGGCGCACACCACGCATATGGTGGGCCCGGCCGAGGTGACGGGGTCTTTGGTCTTGTCGCTCATGGGCTAATTCTCCATGCCAAAAAGCAGCCCAAAGCTACCTTTAGCGCCGCACGGGGTCAAGGCCGGTGCACCCGGCGGTTGGCCGCCCCCAGGGAGCAGGTGATTTCGTAGGAGATGGTTTTTGCCCACTGGCCCAGCTGGTCGGCGCTTATTTCGGCATCGCCCGAGGAGCCCAGGAGCACCACCTCGTCGCTCGCCTGGGGCAGGGGATCCAAGCCGGTCAGCTCCACCATGAAGGCGTTCATGCACACCCTCCCCCGGATGGGGGCCAGACGGCCGTTGATGAGCACCGCGCCCTGGTTGGAGGCGCTGCGGGGATAGCCGTCGCTGTAGCCCGCGGCCACCACCCCCAGCCAGGTGTCTCGGGGCGCCTCCCAGGTGCAGCCATAGGACACGCAGGCGCCGGGCGGCACCCGCTTTACCAGGGCCAGGCGGCTGGTGCAGCGCATGGCCCCGCGCAGCTCGGCGCGGCCCTGGCTGGCCTGGTGGGGCAGGCCGCCGTAAAGGCTGATGCCCAGGCGCGCCAGGCCGGGGCCACCGGGCGCGCCCTGGGGCGGGGCCAGCACCCCGCCGCTGGCCGCCAGGCTGGACTGGGGCAGGGCGTGCCCCTGCTGCCGGGCCTGGTCCAGCAGGCCGCCGAAGGCCCGGGCCTGGCGTTGGGCAAAGCCGTCGCCCGGGTTGCCGCTGGTGGCCAAATGGCTGGCCAGGCCCTCGAGCCGCAGGCCGGGCAGGGCCGCGGCAGCATTGAGCAACTCCAGGGCCTCGCGGGTGTGCGCCCCCAAACGGCTCATGCCGGTGTCCACTTTGAGGTGGCAGGATGCCTCCCGGCCCAGGGCCTGGGCGGCCTGGCTCAGGGCGGCGAACTCCTCCATGGTGCTCAAGAACGGGGTCAAGCGGTGAGCCGCCACTTCCGGGGCGCTATTCGGAGCCAGGCCCATCATCACCAGGATGGGGCCCTGGACCCCGGCCCGGCGGAGCAGCACCCCCTCGCGGGGCACGGCCACGGCCAGGGCCTCGGCCCCCTCGGCCTTGAGCCGGCGGGCCACGGGCAGCATGCCGTGGCCATAGGCGTCGGCCTTGACCACCCCGGCCACGCCCAGGCCGGGGGCCAGCAGGGCGCGCAGGGCGGCCAGGTTGGACGCCACCGCGTCCAGGTCCACGGTCACCAGATTGTCGGGATTGGGCGCCACCCGGGTCATGGGGCCTCCTTTGCCTCGCGCTCTATATTCCCATCCCCGCGCCCGGGTGGCAAGCTCGGGGCTTTACACCGCACGCCCACGGGTTAGAATAGCGGCTGATGCGCGCCAGTAGCTCAGGTGGATAGAGCAGTGGCCTTCTAAGCCACCGGTCGGGGGTTCGAGTCCCTCCTGGCGTGCCAATCAACACCTCCTCGGGAAGGGAGACGGCGGCAAGGCTTCCGGCCGTCCCGGCGGTCTCCCAACCGCGGTCCCTGTTTATTTATTTGCACCGGCCAGCCAATTCCCGCAGAATAGACGGAAAAATAGGGGTTCCGCTTGCCCTGCCCACATTTCCGAAAGCAAGGATTAGTCATGAAAAGGACTATTGCCATACTGTTGTTGGTGCTCTGCGTTCTGGTTCCGGCCAGCGCCTGGGCTGATGCCATTCCCGTGGATTTGCAGCTCAGCCTGCTGGTGGATGTGTCGGGCAGCGTCAACTCCAGCGAGTTCAACCTGCAGATGAGGGGCTACGTGGAGGCCTTCCAGAGCTCGGAAGTGATCGGGGCCATCGCGGCCAACGATATAGGGGCCATCGCGGTGAACCTGGTGTTTTGGTCGGGCCGTTACGAGCAGAAAACCGCCGTGGATTGGTTCTACATCGGCGACGCGGGCACTTCCTTTGATTTCGCCTCGGCCCTCAGCGAGCTGAAGCGCCCCTATTCGGGGAGCACCTCCATCTCCGGGGCCCTGAGCTACGCCACCGAGCTTTTCGCCACCGACGAAACCTACCTGGCCACCAAGGAAGTCATCGACATCTCCGGCGACGGCACCAACAACCAGGATCCCTACGGCACCAACCTGAAGAGCGCCCGGGCCGACGCCCTGGCGGCGGGCATCGTGATCAACGGCCTGCCCATCGGCTCCAAGAGCCTGGCCGAGTATTACGAGAGCAATGTCATCGGGGGGGACGATTCTTTCATCGTGCGGGCCAAGGACTACTATCACTTCACCGAGTCCCTGCAAAAGAAGCTGGTCACCGAGATCAGCTCGGTGCCCAGCAGCGGCACCCCGGAGCCGGCCAGCATGCTCTTGATGGCCTCGGCCCTGGGCGTGGTCGGCGCGGTGCGTCTGCGCCGCCGCCGCAGGGGCAAGCCCACCGCCTGAGTCAAGCTTGGTGGGGGAGCAGGGGGCGTGGCCGGGATGAGTAATTGTTTTTGGCCAGCCCGTATCGCGGGCATCTCAAATCTTTTTGGCGCCTGCGGCTCCCCCCTGGCCGCCAGCCTGGGCGTATAAATTTAATCACAATAATTTCAGACTATTATCCAGAAAAACCCTGACCGGTAAATTAATTTTTACTCCCCAGGCTTGACTTCGGGAAATTAAATAGGTATTTTAATACCAGAATAACCGAATAGGGGAAGACGACATGCAGCATCTGCTGAAAATATCCGAAGCCGCCTCCCTGGCCATGCACACCATGGGCCTGTTGGCCGCCGAGCCGGGACGCCTGATCTCCACCCGGGAGATGGCCAGCCGCCTCCGGGTTTCCGAGGCCCACTTGGCCAAGGTGATGCAACGCCTGGGCCGGGCCGGCTTGGTGCGCTCTCAGCGCGGCCCCAAGGGAGGCTTCTCCCTGATCAGGCGGCCCGAGGAAATCACCCTGCTGGAGGTCTACGAGGCCACCGAGGGGCCGCTGAGGCCGCAGCGTTGCCTGCTGGGCAAGCCCATGTGCAACGGCAACTGCATCATGGGCGGCTTGCTGGAGCGGGTGGGCGACCAGGTGCAGGACTATTTCGCCAACACCCGGCTGTCTGATTTCAAGGACTCTTTCATTAACGAGGCTCGCAATGCGTAAGACCCGCGACATCATTGAAATCGACCAGGAGTTGTGCAACGGATGCGGCCAGTGCATCCTGGACTGCGCCGAGGGCGCCCTGAAGCTGGTGGACGGCAAGGCCAAGCTGGTGGGCGAGATCTACTGTGACGGCCTGGGCGCCTGTTTGTCCGGCTGCCCCACCGGGGCCCTGACCGTGGTGCAGCGCGAGGCCGAGGATTTTGACGAGGAGGCGGTGGAGGAGCTGCTGGCCGGCCAGGCTCAGGAAACGGCCCCGCCCGCGGCCTCCACGGAAATGCCCATGGCCAGCGGCTGCGCCGGTCAGGCGGCCATGAGCCTGGAGCCTGCGGCGGCTCCTCCGGCATCGGGCGCGGCGGCCAGCCAACTGGGCCACTGGCCCATTAAGCTGCAACTCCTGTCGCCCCAGGCTCCTTTCCTGCAAGGCGCGGACCTGCTGCTTTTGGCCGACTGCGCGGCCGCGGCCCTGCCCGACCTGCACGCCAAGCTGCTGCCCGGCCGGGCCATCGCCCTGGCCTGTCCCAAGCTGGACGACCCCCAGGCCCACGTGGACAAGCTGGCCGAGCTGCTGGCCGGGGCCCAGGTGCGCTCCCTGACCGTGGTGCGCATGGAGGTGCCTTGCTGCGGCGGCCTGAACTGGATCGTGGAGCAGGCCCTGGCCAAGGCGGGCAAGAGCCTGCCCCTGGGTGAAATGGTCATCGGACGGGGCGGACAGGTGCTCAGCAGCTCCAACCTGCCCTGGGACGCGGCGGCCTAGGCGCATGGCCCGCAACTCCGCCATAGGCTGGGCCCCCGAGGCGCGCCAGGCGCTCCAGCGGGTGCCGGCCCTGGTGCGGGGCCTGGCCCGGCGCAGGGTGGAGCAGCGGGTGGCCGAGGCCGGAGGCGACCGGGTGAGCCTGGCCGACTTCGCCCAAGCCGAGGCCCGCTTCCGGGCGGTGATGGGCGGGCGCAGCGAGAAGGAATTGGCCTCGCTAATGCCCGCGCCCAACCAGCCCGGCGCCGGCATGGTGGTGTTGGAAGCCTGCCGGGCCGGCCTGAGCAACTGCCCCAACGTGCTCCTGGACACCGAGCCCTGGCGGGCGGCGGTGGAGGATTGGCTGGAGCAAGACAACGTGAGCGAGCGGCTCCGGGCCCGGGTGGACGGGGACTCGGTGCTGTTTCACCACAAGCTCAAGATCGCTCTGAGCGGCTGCCCCAACGGCTGCTCCCGGCCCCAGATCGCGGATTTGGCATTGGTGGGAACCACGCGGCCGGTGTTCGACCAGGATGCTTGCACTGCCTGCGGCCTCTGTGCCGCAGCCTGCCCCGACGGTGCGATCACCCTGGGCGAAACCGCCGCCTGGGACCCCGACGCCTGCCAGGGCTGCAAGGCCTGCTTCCAGGCCTGCCCCGAGGAGGCCATAAGCCTGGGGCCGGCCCAGGCCCGGGTGCTCATGGGCGGCAAGCTGGGCCGCCATCCCCGCCTGGCCCAGCCAATGGCGGTGGTGGAGCGCCCGGAGCAGGCGGTGGACATCTTCCGGCAAGCAGTGGACGACTATATTGATCACGCCCCGCCCGGCGAGCGTTTCGCCGCCTGGTGGGCCCGAGAGCGAGGGGGAATCTGATGGCCCAGACCATGTGCCCCGGCCAGGACACCAAGTTCTGGGGGCCGAACGACATATTCGAGACCACCTGCGCCAACTGCGGCGCGGATATCGAGTTCTTCAAGGACGACGCCAGCCGCCGCTGCTCCAAGTGCGGGGCCAAGGTGGCCAACCCCAAGCTCAACCTGGGCTGCGCCCAGTGGTGCGAGCACGCCAAGGAGTGCCTGGGCTACGACCCCAAGGAGGCCCTGGCCGAAAACGCGGCCGCCGGCGGCGGGGGCGAGACCCTGCTGGAGCGCCTGCTGGAGGCCATGCGGGCCACCTTTGGCCGCGACGCCAAGCGCATCGCCCACGCCGAGGCGGTCTTGGCCAACGCCCAGGAGCTTATGAAGAGCGAGGGCGGCGACCCCAAGGTGGTGCTGGCCGCGGCGGTGCTGCACGACATCGGAATCCAGGCGGCCGAGGCCAAGCACGGCTCGGCGGCCGGGCGCTTCCAGGAGATGGAGGGCCCGCCCATCGCCGAGGCGATCATGAAGGACCTGGGCCTGGACATGGAGACCCGCGACCATGTGGGCAAGATCATCGCCAACCATCACAGCGCGCGGGACATCGACACCCTGGAGTTTCGCATCTTGTGGGACAGCGACTGGCTGGTGAACATCCCCGAGGAGTTCCCGGAACTGGGCCAGGAAAAGATGGCCAAGCTGATAAACAAGGTATTCAAGACCGACACCGGCCGCGAGCTGGCCCAGGAGCGTTTTCTGAATCAGGGCTGAGCCGGGGCGGCTGGATGATTGAAAAGTAGCGGGCCGGGAGGGTGGGTGACCCTCCCGGCCCGTTTTGGCGCTTGGGATGTGTTGTCCAGGATGCGCTAGCTAGGCAGCGCCTTTTTTTCTCTCGTCGATGTCGCCGGGGTACACCACTGCCTCGTTGCCCCGCTCGCCGGTGCGGATGCGCACCGCTTCGTCCACGGGGTAGACGAAGATCAGGCCGTCGCCGGCGTCGCCGGTCTGTCCGGCTTGCAGGATGGCCTCGATGGTCTGGTCCACGTTCTGCTCGCTGAGGATGATGTTGATCTGCATCTTGGGCAGCATGTCCACCTGGTAGGTGCCCGAGCGCCCGGCCAGGGTGATGCCGCCCTGGCGTCCCTGGCCCCGGATCTCGAACACGTTCATGCCCCGGATGCCGATGTCGCTAAGCGCGTCCTTGACGTCGCCCAGCTTGTCCTCGCGGATTATGGCTTCTATCTTCTTAAGCATGGCTTATATGCCTCCTATGCTTGAATATTCCGCGGCAGGGCTTCCTAGGAGTAGGCCCGCTCGCCGTGTTCTGACAGGTCCAGGCCCACTTCCTCTTCCAGCTGGCTGACCCTGAGGCCCATGGTGGCGTCGAGAATCTTGGCTATTACGTAGGTGAACACGAACACGAACACGATGGTGACAGCCACGCTCACGGCCTGGATGCCCAACTGGGCGGGGTTGCCGTAGAACAGTCCGGTGGCGCCGTTGACCGCGGGGGCGGCGAACAGGCCGGTGGCCAGGGCGCCCCAGGTGCCGGCCATGCCGTGGCAGGCCCACACGTCCAGGGACTCGTCCAGGTTCCTCTTCTGGCGGAAGCGGATGGCGTAGTAGCTGATGGGAGCGGCGATGGCCCCGATGACGATGGAGCCCATGGGGGTCACGAAGCCGGCCGCCGGGGTGATGGCCACCAGGCCGACCACCGCGCCGGTGGCGATGCCCAGCACCGAGGGCTTGCCCGCGTCGGCCCAGGACACCAGCATCCAGCTCATGGCCGCGGCCGCGGTGGCGGTGTTGGTGTTGACAAAGGCGTAGGAGGCCAGGCCGTCGGCGGCCAGGGAACTGCCGGCGTTGAAGCCGAACCAGCCGAACCACAACAGGCCCGCGCCCAGCACGGTGTAGGGGATGTCATGGGGCTCCATGGGAGCCTTGGGGAAGCCCTTGCGCGGCCCGATGGCCATGGCGAAGGCCAGGGCGCTGAAGCCGGCCGCGATGTGCACCACCGTGCCGCCGGCGAAGTCCAGCGCGCCCATGGCGCCGACCCAACCGCCGTCGCCCCACACCCAGTGGCACAGGGGGTCGTAGACGATGGTGGCCCACAGCAGGCTGAACACCAGGAAGGTCTTGAAGCGCACCCGCTCCACGAAAGCGCCGGTGATCAGGGCGGGGGTGATCACCGCGAACATCATCTGGAAGGCCGCGAAGGCCAGGTGTGGGATCTTGTCTGAATAAGGCCCCGCCGCGCCGGTTACGCCGGCGAAGCCGAGGAAACTCAAATCGCCTATAATGCCGAAGACATTTTTGCCAAAGGCCAGGCTGTAGCCGTAGAGAACCCACTGGACCCCGATCAGGCCCATCATGATGAAAGACAGGTTCAGGGTGGAAAGGATGTTCTTTTTGCGGACCATGCCTCCATAAAAGAAGGCCAGGCCGGGGGTCATCAAAAGAACCATTGCCGAACTGGTGAGTATCCAGCCGGTGTCTCCGGCGCTGATGGGGGTTGCCATGACTGCTTCCTCCTACTGGACAAACCGTACCTGGGTTTATTTTGAAAAGCCGCCGGACCAGCTTTCACGGGTACCGGGCGGCGGTGTTTCCGGCTTAGTGAACGCAACTACAATGCCAAAAATGAAATGTTTCAAAATTAAGCAGAAAAAAATGTAGGTTATGGCAATTTCCGTTCGCGGGCCGGGATATGGAAAGGCTACCAAGGGGTATGCCGGCAAAGGGCGGATAGGATCGCCAGAGGGCCTACATCACGGTGTGAGAGGGGTGCGGCGGCCACGGAGACAATTTCCGGCCAGAAATGTTAAATGCTTTTTATCTAACTATAACAATTGGTTAACTCAAAAAAATTCACAAAAACTACCAATAGGTACGACATCTTCAAAAAACATACTGATCGGTAGTAAGGTGCGAGTGCGGCGCCCTGGCAGTCACAAATTTGTAGCGGCCGGGTGCGGACCAAGGCTTGCAAATTGGTAAACCAGCCCCAAGGGGCTTTCCTTGACCCGCTTACAAATTCCGGGTATATATGCAAAATTCCTGGCGGCTCTCCCGTGGAGCCCCCAACTCGAAGCATTAGGAAAGGTGGCTGCGTTTTGGCCATTCAGGCGGTCAGGGGCATGAAAGACCTGTTGCCCCCCGAGGCCCCCAAGTGGCGCTTCATCGAGGCCACGGCCCGGGAGGCGTTCGCGGCGTTCGGATTCAGCGAAATCAGAGTGCCCATCCTGGAGCGCACCGAGCTCTTCGCCCGATCCATCGGCGAGGAGACCGACATCGTCTCCAAGGAGATGTACACCTTTGAAGACCGCAGCGGCGACTCGCTGACCATGCGGCCCGAGGCCACCGCCGGGGTGGCCCGCGCCTTTTTGGAGCACAAGCTCCACGCCACCCCCGGTCCTCACAAGCTGTTCACCATCGGCCCCATGTTCCGTCACGAGCGGCCCCAAAAGGGACGTTTGCGCCAGTTCCACCAGCTTGACTGCGAGGTGCTGGACGACGCTGGGCCCCAGAGCGACGCCGAGCTGCTGGTCCTGGCCGACCACCTGCTGAAGGTTCTGGGCGTGGCCAAGGTTCAGATCGTGCTCAACTCCCTGGGCTGTCCGGAATGCCGGCCCTCGTTCAAGCAGGCGCTTTTGTCCTATTTCCAGGACAAGCAGGGCCGCCTGTGCGACGACTGCAACAAGCGCCTGGCCAACAACCCCCTGCGCGTGCTGGACTGCAAGCAGGAGGACTGCAAGGAGATCGCGGCCGGCGCCCCCCTGATCAGCGCCTCCTGGTGCCCGGACTGCTCGGAACACTTCGACCAGGTCAAGCGCCTTTTGGGCCTGGCCGGGGTAAGCTATGCCCTGGACCCCAAGCTGGTGCGCGGCCTGGACTACTACACCCGCACCGCCTTTGAGCTCAAGACCGGCGAGCTGGGGGCCCAGGACGCGGTGGGCGGGGGAGGGCGCTACGACGGGCTCATCCAGGCCCTGGGCGGCCCGGCCACCCCGGCCATCGGCTTCGCCCTGGGCATCGAGCGCCTGGCCCTGCTCATCGAGGACCGGCCCGAGTGGCAAAGCGGGCCCGCCCTGTTCATCGCCGCCCTGGGCGAGGAACCCAGGGCCTGGGCCTTTGGCGCGGCCTGCGCCCTGCGCAAAAAGGGCCTGTGGGTGGAGATGAGCGCCTCCGACGTGAGCCTAAAGGCCCAGATGCGCCGGGCCAACAAGATGAACGCGGCCCAGGTGCTCATCGTGGGCGGCGAGGAGCTGAAGGCCGGCGCGGCCCCCCTCAAGGACATGGCCAGCGGCGATCAGACCGACCTGCCCCTGGACGAGATAGTGACCCGCCTCGCGGCGGCTGGAGCGTAACCTTGTCTGAACGATTCATCTACGACCTCAAACGCACCCACTCCTGCGGCCAGCTCGGCCTGCAGGACGAGGGCTCCCAAGTGGTGCTCATGGGCTGGTCCCAGCGCCGCCGCGACCACGGCGGCCTCATCTTCGTGGACCTCCGGGACCGCGAGGGCATCACCCAGGTGGTGTTCAACCCGGAGATCGACCAGGGCTCCCACTCCGAGGCCCACGGCATCCGCAGCGAGTTCTGCCTGGCGGTGCGGGGCACGGTGCGCCGCCGCCCCGAGGGCATGGCCAACCCCAACCTGGTCACCGGCGGCATCGAGGTCTACGTGGACCACTTCGAGATCATGAACCCCAGCAAGACCCCGCCGTTCATGCTGGAGGACTGGATCGACGTGGGCGAGAACATCCGCCTGAAGTACCGCTACTTGGACATCCGGCGGCCGGAGATGTACGCCAACCTGCTGCTCCGGCACCGGGCGGCGGCCGCGGCCCGGGGATTTCTGAACGACCAGGGCTTTTTGGAGGTGGAGACCCCCTTCCTCACCAAGTCCACCCCCGAGGGAGCCCGCGACTATCTGGTGCCCAGCCGGGTGAGCCCGGGCAACTTCTACGCCCTTCCCCAGTCGCCCCAGCTGTTCAAGCAGCTTTTGATGATGGGCGGGGTGGAGCGCTACTATCAGATCGTGCGCTGCTTCCGCGACGAGGACCTGCGGGCCGACCGCCAGCCCGAGTTCACCCAGGTGGACCTGGAGATGAGCTTCGTGGGCGAGGAAGACGTCATGGCCCTCACCGAGGGACTGGTGGCCGCCATCGTCAAGGAGGCCACCGGCCGGGACATGGAGCTGCCCCTGCCCCGCATGACCTATGACCAGGCCATCGAGCGCTACGGCCTGGACGCGCCGGACGTGCGCTTCGGCCTGGAGCTCACCGACGTGGTGGACCTGGTGGCCAAGGCCGAGTTCAAGCTGTTCGCCACCGCCGCGGCCAAGGGCATGACCGTCAAGGCCATCAACGGCAAGCAGATGGCCACGCTCAGCCGCAAGGACCTGGACGACCTGACCTCCTACGTGGCCGACTTCGGGGCCAAGGGCCTGGCCTGGGTCAAGATCAAGGCCGGCGGCGAGTGGCAGTCGCCCATCGCCAAGTTCTTCACCTCCGAGCAGCAGCAGGCCATCAATGAGCGCCTGGAAGCGGCCGAGGGCGACATCCTGTTCTTCGGGGCCGATGTGCCCGCGGTGGTGCACGAGGCCCTGGGGCGTCTGCGCCTGGAGCTGGCCCGCCGCTTTGATCTGCGCCCCGAAGGCGAGCTGAGCTTCTGCTGGGTCACCGAGTTCCCCCTGGTGGAGTGGGACCCAGAGGCCAAGCGCTGGGATGCCATGCACCATCCCTTCACCTCGCCCCGGGACGAGGACATGGAGCTTTTGAGCAGCGACCCGGGCCAGGTGAAGGCCCGGGCCTATGACCTGGTGCTCAACGGCTCCGAGGTGGGCGGCGGCTCCATCCGTATCCACCGCCCGGACGTGCAGGCCCAGGTTTTGGCCGCGCTCAACATCAGCCAGGAGCAGGCCCAGGAAAAATTCGGTTTTCTGCTGGAGGCCCTGTCCTACGGCGCGCCGCCCCACGGCGGCCTGGCCCTGGGCTTCGACCGTTTGGTGGCCATTTTGGCGGGAGAGCCCTCCATTCGCGAGGTTATCGCCTTCCCCAAGACCCAAAAGGCCTCCTGCCCCCTGACCGACGCCCCCTCCCGGGTGAGCCGGGAGCAACTGTTGGAGCTGGGCCTCAGGCTGGACCAGCCAAAGTGACGTATTGATGGCAATATTGCCCGGGGATATTGACTTTGCTTGAACAACGGGCCTAGAATTGAACAGAGATTATAGATAGTGGTAACTTACGGGTGATGCAGCGTGGCTTTGTGCTCCAAGCGGACCCGGTGAGTAAGTATGGTACTTCGCCCCTAGGGAGGAATTCGGTAAGGAGGATATGGGAATGACCAAGTTGAAGAAGGTTTTGCCCTGGATGGCGATTATTGCCGCCCTGGGCCTGCTGGGTGGTTGTGCGTCGGTCTGCGGGGTGGAGAAACCGGCTCCTACGCCTCCGCCACCGCCTCCCGCCGTGAAAAAGTGGAAAGCTCCCGCTAAGCCCATGCCGGTGACCGAGAAGCCGGCTCCGGCTCCCGCGCTGCCCACCACCTACACGGTTGAAAAGTGCGACGACCTGTGGAGCATCTCCGCCAAGCCCCAGATCTACAACGATCCTTGGCTGTGGTGCCTCCTGTGGAACGCCAACAAGGACAAAATCAAGAACCCCAACAAGATCAAAGAAGGAACCGTGTTGATGGTTCCCCGGGGTGTGAGCGACGCGGACAAGGCCAAGGGCCGCGACTGCTCCAAGAAGTTCCCCAAGTACATGCCGCCCGCAGGGGCCAAGCGTTACTGCCCGCCCAAGTAAGCCTTAGCTCGGTCCCGGTCCGCCCCCCGGGGGGCGGACTGGACCGTTCATAGAACGACTACCAGAAGGGGCCGCCCTTTGACGAGGGCGTCCCCTTCGGGTATTTTTGCGGGCATGTGAAATCCCCAGGAAATGAGGTGGACCATGGCAGAATGGAATCCGCGCCGCCGCCTGCTGGACCACAAGCATCAGATCAACTTCACCAGCTTGGTGGATCAGCCGGAGCCGGAACTCTTCCGGAACATATTCCCCTATGACGAGGTTTGCCGCGTCGACTTCGACCACATGGTCCAGCCCCTGGACCCGGCCGAGGAGATGTTTATAACCGACACCACCTTCCGGGACGGCCAACAGGCGCGGCCGCCTTACAAGACCAAGCAGATCGTGGACATCTACGACATGCTCCACAAGCTGTCCGGTCCCAAGGGCATCGTGCGCCAGTGCGAGTTCTTTCTGTACAGCACCCGGGACAAGGAAGCGGTGGAGCAGTGCCTGGCCCTGGGACACCGCTTTCCCGAGGTGACCGGCTGGGTGCGGGCCAAAAAAGAGGAGCTGGGCGAGGTCAAGAAGATGGGCCTCAAGGAGACCGGCATCCTCACCTCGGTGAGCGACTACCACATCTATCACAAGATGAACCTCACCCGGGCTCAGGTCATGGACCGCTACCTGGGGGTGGTCAAGGACGCCCTGTCCCTGGGGCTGATCCCCCGCTGCCACTTCGAGGACCTCACCCGGGCCGACATCTACGGCTTCGTGGTGCCCTTTGCCCTGGAGCTGGCCAAGCTTCGCCGGGAGTCGGGCATCGGCATCAAGATCCGCCTGTGCGACACCATGGGCTACGGGGTCACCTATCCCGGCGCGGCCCTGCCCCGCAGCGTGCCCCGTCTGGTGCGGGCCATGATCGACGACGCGGACTGCCCGGGCAAGCTGTTGGAGTGGCACGGTCACAACGATTTCTACAAGGTGCTGATCAACGCCACCACGGCCTGGCTCTATGGCTGCGCCGGGGCCAACAGCTCGGTGCTGGGCTTTGGCGAGCGCACCGGCAACACGCCCCTGGAGGCCCTGGTCATCGAGTACATCTCGCTCAAGGGCAAGGCCGACGGCATGGACACGCGGGTGATCAGCAAGCTGGCCGAGTACTTTGAAAAGGAGATCGGCCACCGCATCGCCCCCACCACCCCCTTCGTGGGCCGCGACTTCAACTCCACCAAGGCGGGCATCCACGCCGACGGGCTGATCAAGAATCCGGAGATCTACAACATCTTCGACACCGAGAAGATACTGGACCGGCCCTACACCATCGCCATCACCGACAAGAGCGGGGCCGCGGCCATAGCCCACTGGGTGAACCAGCGCCTCAAGCTGGAGGAAGACCGGCGGGTGGACAAGCGCCATCCGGGCATCCTCAAGATCAACAAGTGGGTCTCCGAGCAATACGAGGACGGACGCCTGACCTCCATCGGCAACTCCGAGCTGGAAGTGGTGGCCCGCAAGCACCTGCCCGAGCTGTTCTACAGCGAATTCGACCGCCTCAAGGACCGGGCCAAGAAGCTGGCCCTGGCCCTGGGCGCCGAGCTTATCGACCGCAAGGAGCTAAAGACCCTGGCCCCGGCGGTGATCGAGCCCCTGCTGCAGGAGTTCTTGGACAAGAACCCCTTTGTGCAGTTCCTCTACGTGGTGAACGCGCAGGGCTACAAGCTCACCAAGAACATCACCAACATCACCGACCGGGCCAAGTACTCTTCGGCCCAGTTGGACACCGACTTCAGCGACCGCGGCTGGTTCATCAAGCCCATCAAGGACGGCAAGCTGCACGTGAGCGAGTTCTACACCAGCAAGATCACCGGAGCCTTGTGCATCACGGTGAGCGGTCCGGTGCGCGACGAGAGCGAAAACATCGTGGCCGTGCTGGGGGCGGACATCCGCTTCGAGGATCTGGCCAAACTGGAAGCCGAGGAAAGCGCGGAGGAATAACCGCCGATTCCCTTGGAACTTGACAAAAAACGGGATGTCGGTCTATTCTTCGGTGATATTTTTGCGGAAGATAATCCACGGACACCACTAGGGCCTTGGGCTCTGGGGGCCAATAGGGAGGTACAACTTGGCAGAGATAAAAGCGCCCATGGGCGGCAAGGTCATCAAGATATCGGTCAACGTGGGCGACTCCATCGGCGAGGACGATGAAGTGGCCGTGCTCGAGGCCATGAAGATGGAAATGCCCATCCTGTGTGAAGAGGACGGCACCGTCGCCGAGATCAAGGTCGAGCCGGGCCAGACGGTCGAGGCCGAGCAGGTACTGGTAGTTCTTAGCTAAATACGGGGTTCAGGCCCCGCTATGACAGCGGCCGCGGGCTGCCCAGGACTGGACCCCACCGGTACTGGGCAGCCCTCGTCTGTTTGCGGCCTCCCCGGGGGGCGGTTTAATGTTAAATTGAACAAAAACAATCGGTTTTTAAAGGGAGGTTCTTCTTATGGAGAACGTGCCGATTACCACCCAGGAAAAAATAGAAGATCTTAAACGGCGCAACGCCGCGGCCATGCTGGGAGGTGGCGAAAAGCGCATCGAAGCCCAGCACGCCAAGGGCAAGATGACCGCGCGCGAACGCATCGAGGCCCTGCTGGACAGCGGGACCTTCGAGGAGTTCGACCGCTTCGTGGTGCATCGCTGCACTGACTTTGGGATGGAAAACAATAAAATTCCCGGCGACGGGGTGGTGACCGGATTCGGGCGGGTCAATGGCCGCCCGGTTTTTGTTTTTAGCCAGGACTTCACCGTGTTCGGCGGCTCCCTGTCCGGGCCCTTCGGCGAGAAGGTCTGCAAGGTCATGGACCTGGCGGTCAAGGCCGGGGCCCCGGTGATCGGGCTCAACGACTCGGGCGGGGCGCGCATCCAGGAGGGCGTGGTCTCCCTGGGCTCCTATGGCGAGATATTCCGGCGCAACGTGCTCTCCTCGGGCGTGGTGCCCCAGATCAGCGCCATCATGGGCCCCTGCGCCGGAGGCGCGGTGTACAGCCCGGCCATCACCGACTTCATCTTCATGGTGGACCAGACCTCCTACATGCACATCACCGGCCCGGCGGTTATCAAGTCGGTGACCGGCGAGGAGGTGACCAGCGAGTCGGTGGGCGGGGCCAAGGTGCACAACACCAAGAGCGGCGTGGCCCAGTTCATGGCCAAAAACGACGCCGAGTGCCTGGAGATGGTGCGCCGCCTGCTGAGCTATCTGCCTTCCAACTACGAGGAAAAGCCGCCGGAAAAGCACACCGGCGACCCGGCCAGCCGCACCGCGCCCGAGCTGGACGAGTTCATCCCCGACAATCCCAAGCAGCCCTACAACATGAAGAAGCTGATCAAGACGGTGGTGGACACCGACAGCTTCTTCGAGGTCTCCAAGGGCTGGGCCAAGAACATGATCACCGCCTACGCCCGCCTGGCGGGCATGGCCGTGGGCATAGTGGCCAACAACCCCATGCAGTTGGCCGGCTGTCTGGACATCGACGCCAGCCGCAAGGCGGCCCGCTTCGTGCGCTTCTGCGACGCCTTCAACATCCCGGTGGTCACCTTTGTGGACGTGCCCGGCTTCCTGCCGGGGGTGCACCAGGAGTATGGCGGCATCATCACCCACGGCTCCAAGCTGATCTACGCCTATTGCGAGGCCACCGTGCCCCTGATCACGGTGATCACCCGCAAGGCCTACGGCGGGGCCTACGACGTGATGGGCTCCAAGCACCACGGGGCGGACGTGAACTACGCCTACCCCTCGGCCGAGATCGCGGTGATGGGCCCCGAGGGCGCGGTGAACATCGTGTTCCGCAAGGAGCTGCAAAAGGCCGAGAACAAGGACGAGGCCTATCAGAAGCTGGTGGGCGAGTATAGGGCCAAGTTCGCCAGCCCCTACCGGGCGGCCGAGCTGGGCTACGTGGACGAGATCATCATGCCCAGCCAGACCCGCACCAAGCTGATCCGGGCCCTGGACGTGCTCAAGACCAAGCGCACCTTCCGGCCCCAGCGCCGCCACGGCAACGTGCCCATGTAAATGCGGCTTTAAAAAAAGCTGAAGCCTCTTGAGAGGGGAATATGAGCGACTTTGAACAGCAATTGATGGCCTGGCAGACCAAGGTGGACAAGCTTTTGTCCAAGCGGCCCGAGCGCAAGGACCAGTTCGCCACCATCAGCGGGTTGCCGGTGGATCGCTTGTATCTGCCACAAGAGCCCGGCGAGGAATATGCGGGCAAGCTGGGCCTGCCCGGCGAGTATCCCTACACCCGGGGGGTGCAGCCCAACATGTATCGCGGCCGGCTTTGGACCATGCGCCAGTACGCCGGTTTCGCCACCGCCGCCGAGAGCAACCAGCGCTACCGCTATCTGCTGGACCAGGGCACCACCGGCCTGAGCGTGGCCTTTGACCTGCCCACCCAGATCGGCTACGACGCGGACCACAAGCTGGCCCAGGGCGAGGTGGGCAAGGTGGGGGTGAGCATCAGCTCGCTCAAGGACATGGAGGCCCTGTTCGACCAGATACCCCTGGACAAGGTCTCCACCTCCATGACCATCAACGCGCCGGCCGCCATTTTGCTGGCCATGTACATCGCGGTGGGCGCCCAGCAGGGGGTGAGCCCGGAGCAGCTCCGGGGCACCATCCAGAACGATATCCTCAAGGAGTACTCCTCCCGGGGCACCTACATCTTTCCGCCCAAGCCGAGCATGCGCGTCATCACCAACATCTTCGCCTATTGCGCGGAGTCGGTGCCGCAGTGGAACACCATCAGCATCAGCGGCTACCACATCCGCGAGGCGGGCAGCACCGCGGTGCAGGAGGTGGCCTTCACCCTGGCCAACGGCATGGCCTACGTCAAGGCGGCCATGGACGCCGGCCTGGACGTGGATCAGTTCGCCCCGCGCCTTAGCTTCTTCTTCAACGCGCACAGCGACTTTTTGGAGGAGGTGGCCAAGTACCGGGCCGCCCGCCGGCTGTGGGCCCGCATCATGAAGGAGCGCTTCGGCGCCAGCAACCCCAAGAGCCTGATGGTGCGCTTCCACACCCAGACCGCCGGTTGCAGCCTCACCGCGCAGCAGCCCAAGAACAACATCGTGCGGGTGGCCTTCCAGGCCATGAGCGCGGTGCTGGGCGGCACCCAGAGCCTGCACACCAACTCCATGGACGAGGCCCTGGCCCTGCCCACCCAGGAGGCGGTGACCATCGCCCTGCGCACCCAGCAGATCATCGGCTACGAGTCCGGGGTCACCGACACGGTGGACCCCCTGGCCGGGGCCTACTACATCGAGCACCTCACCGACGAGATCGAAAAGCGGGCCGAGGAGTACATCTCCAAGATCGACGAGATGGGCGGCGCGGTGGAGGCCGTGGAACAGGGCTACGTGCAGCGCGAGATCCAGGACGCGGCCTACGAGTATCAAAAGGCCATCGAGACCGGCGCCCGGGTGGTGGTGGGAGTGAACAAGTTCGCCACCGCCAAGGAGTCGCCCGGCGACATCCTGCGGGTGGACCCCAAGGTGCGCATCGAGCAGATGGAGGCCCTGGCCGCCCTGAAGGCCGAGCGCGACAACGCGGCGGTGGAGAAGAATCTGGCGGCCCTCAAGCAAGCCGCCGCGGGCGAGGACAACCTCATGCCCCACTTCCTGAGCTGTGTGCAGTCCTACGCCACCCTGGGCGAGATCTGCGACACCCTGCGCGGGGTCTTTGGCGAATACCAGGCCCCCACGACCATCTAGGAGGAGCGAGCCATGCGCAAGATAAGAGTTCTGGCGGCCAAGCCCGGCCTGGATGGTCACGACCGGGGCGTGAAGGTCATCGCCGCGGCCCTGCGGGACGCGGGCATGGAGGTCATCTACACCGGCCTGCGCCAAACCCCCGAGCAGATCGTGGCCACGGCCATTCAAGAGGACGTGGACGTGATCGCCCTGTCCATCCTGTCCGGGGCCCACGACTACCTCTTCCCCGAGGTGATGAAGATGGTCAAGGACAAGGGCCTGGACGACGAGGTCCTGGTGCTGGGCGGCGGGGTTATCCCCGAGAGCGACGTGGCGGCCATGAAGGAGGCCGGCGTGGCCGACATTTTCGGCCCCGGCACCCCCACGGCCAAGATCGTGGAATACATCGAGGCCAATGTGAAGCAGCGCGACTAGCGCGGCGATATACAAAAAGCGACGCCCGGGTCCCCCATGGGGCCCGGGTTTTTATTTGGAGCGGGGCGATAGCAGACAGTCAGAGATTGCCTGGTGACCGGCGCTCCCGGCGAGGACTGTCTATGTTCTGGGCGGGTATGGAACGCGCCCCAAAAAAAAGGGCGGGGATGAACCCCGCCCATACGCCGCGCCCATGCGCGGCGAAGCTAACCAATCACCGCTCTAGCGCCAGGGGCCGTCCAGCCTGATGGCCTCCTGCCGCCTTATCTCCCAGCCGTAGTAGCGCTCCAGCAGATACAGGGCCAGGTCCACGCCCGAGGCCACCCCGCCGGCGGTGATAACCTTGCCGGTGTCCACCAGGCGCTGGTTGACCACGGTCACTTGGGGATAGTCCCGGGCCAGTTGGCTGCGGAAGCGGGGATGGGTGGTAACGGTGAGGCCGTCCAAGAGCCCGGCCCGGGCCAGCCACACCGCCCCGGTGCACACGGAACAGAGAATCTGCAAGCCGGGAGCCTGGGCCTTGATGAACTCCAGCACCGGCTCGGGCGCCTCGGGCAAACGGGCCCCCGGCCCTCCGGGCACCACCAGGATGTCCAGTTGCGGTGTTTCGTCCAAAAGCAGATGGGGACGCACCCTCAGGCCGTCCACACACTCGATATCGTTACTGGGCCCCATGGTGGTGGCCTTGAAGCAAGGCATGCCGTCAGTGGTGCGCGACCGTCCCAACACTTCGAAGGGTCCGGCGAAATCCAGCACCTCCACCTGCTCGAACAAGAGCACCCCCGCCGTTAGTGGCTGCGCGGACATTTGTCTAACCCTCCTTTAATAGCTCGGCTCCCCTGGCCAGGGCGGCCCGGTTGGGGCCCATTAGTTTTTCCGGGAACATCGAGGCCAAGGCCTCTTCCACCTCGTTGGCGCCGATGGGCATGAGCTCCAGGGCGCAAAGCGCACCCAAAAGCACCACATTGGCCAGAATGTGGTTGCCCAGTTCCAAAGCGGCTTCAGTAGCGGGTAGAGCCCAAAGCCGGGCGCACAGGGAGGCCAAGGTGCTCTTGAGCTCTTGGTCTCCGGGGTAGGCTTGTTCACCTGCCAAGACCGCCAAGGGTCGCAAGGGGCGGTCATTGGTTATTACTATAACATCTGGATGGCCATAAGTGCCCAGCACCCTGAGCGCCTCCAGGGGCTCCAGGCTCACGATGGCCGTGGCCCGGTGCTCGGGCATCAGGGGGCCCAGCACCGGCCCGGAGCTTAGGCGCACCTGGCTCATCACCGGGCCGCCGCGCTGGCTAAGGCCGTAGGTCTCGCCCACGGTGACCTCGTAGCCCGCGGTGAGCAGGGCTCGGCCCAGCACCTGGCTGGCCAAGACGTTGCCCTGGCCGCCCACCCCGGTGATCACGATATCCAAGGGGTCGTGCCCTAGCGCCTTCATGCCGCCGCCTCCTTGGGCGAGAGCTTGATGGCTCCGGCCGGGCAGACCTGGGCGCACACTCCGCAGCCCACGCAAACCACCTCGTCCACCCGCGCCCGGCCGCTGTCCTCGTCGAACACCAGGCCAGGGCAGCGGAACACCCGGGTGCAATAGCGGTTGCAGCCGCAGTCCTCGCCCCGGCAAATCTCCGGGTCCACGCTGATGCTGTGGGGATGGCCGCCCTGCTTGCCCTGCACCAGGGCGCAGAGCCGCCGGAAGATGAGCACCCGCACCCCGCCGCCTTGCTGCAGGGCGTCGTAGAGCGCCTCCTGGGTGGCGGCCAGGTCGTAGGGGTCCACCACCGCGTGGGGCAGGCCCAGGCCCCGGCACACCTGCTCCACGTCCACCGGGGTGCCCGGCTGGCCCATGGCGGTCTGGCCGGTGCCGGGGTGGGGCTGGAAGCCGGTCATGGCCGTGGCCGAGTTGTCCAGCACCACCAGCACGTAGTCGCTGTTGTTCCAGCGGGCGTTCACCAACCCGGGCAGGGCGGCGTGGAAAAAGGTGCTGTCGCCCACCACCGAGATCACCGGCTGGTCAAAGCCCCGGTCCCGCAGCTTGCCCAGGCCGGAGGCCACCCCCAGGCCAGAGCCCATGCAGTGCACCGCGTTCACCCGCTTGAAGCCGGTGGAGAGCACCCCCAGGGTGTAGCAGCCGATGTCCCCGCTCACGATGCCCTCGCGGCCGTCGGCGGCCAGCACCTGCTTCATGGACCAGTAGGAGGCGCGGTGGGGGCAGCCGGGGCAAAAGCCCACCTCGCGCGGGGCGGCCAGGGTCAGGGCCGTTTCCAGCCGCTGGGCGTAATCCGGGTCCACCTCTTGCCAAGGCAGGCCCAGGATGCCGGCCAGGGCGGTGGCCAGCTTGCCCGGGCTCAGCTCGCCGATGCACGGGGTGTGCCCGCTATCCTGGCCGAAGAAATGCTTGATCCCCAATTCGGCCGCATTGGCCGCGTAGAGGCTCTTGACCGCGGTGTCCACAAAGGGGTCCAACTCCTCGGCGATGAGCACCTTGTCCGTGGCGGCCAAATGCTTGAGCACCAGCTCCTTGTCCAGGGGCCAGGTCCAGGCCAGGTGCAGGATGCCCACCCGCTCACCGGCCCCCAGCATGCGCCGCGCCTCGTCGGCATAGAGCCGGGCCGAGCCCGAGGCGATGACCAGCAGCTCGGGCTCCTCGGGTCCGTCGTAGCGGTTGAGGCCCGCGGCGCCCAGAATCTCCCCGGCCTTGGCCAGCTTGTCCAGCATGGCCTGATGGCGGGGGACCACCGGGATGGTGAACCAGGCCTGCTTGGGGTCCCAATAGGGCTTGGGCCCCGCCGGGGGCAGGGGGCCCGGAACCACTCCGGCCCGGGTGTGGCTCAGGCGGCTCAGGGAGCGCAGCACCACCAGGTTGCCGATCTGTTCGCTGAGGTCAAAGGCCAGCCTCATCATGGCCAGGCATTCGGCCGGGGTGGCCGGCTCCAGCAGGGGCAGCACCGCGGTGCGGGCCACGAAGCGGGCGTCCTGCTCGTTGGTGGAGGAGACCCCGGAGGGGTCGTCGCAGGTAACCAGCACGATGCCGCCCTGGCTGCCGCTGATGGTCAGGTTGCAGATGAAGTCCAGGGCCACGTTGACCCCGTTCTGCTTCATGGAGGCCATGGCCCGGAGGCCGGCGAAGGAGGCGGCCGCCGCGCTCTCCAGGGCCACCTTCTCGTTGGTGGACCACTCGGCGTAGATGCCCGCCCCTTCGGCCGATTCGGCCAGGGTCTGCAAAATTTCGGAACTGGGGTTGCCCGGATAGGCGGCGGCCAGGCTCACGCCCCCCTCCAGCGCCCCCCGGGCAATGGCCTCGTTGCCCTGCAGGAGAACCTTGGCCCCAGGGGTCAAGGCGCTGACATCAGGCACTGTTCTGCTCCTCGGCAGCCCGCGTGCGCTTTGCCGTGGCGGCGGAGCCCAGGTGTTCCAAAGACTCGGCGGCGGCGGGCTCCAGCTCGATAAGCTCCAGGTTGGCCGCCAGGTTGATCAGGGCCTCGCCCGGGCCGGAACGCACCAGCACCGTGTTCCAGCCCTCGCGGCCCTCGCAGGCCCCCACCGAGATGTCGGCCCCCTCGGCGGTGAGGTCCGGGCAGCCCGCGCAGCCGGGGTAGCGCAGCTCGCGCACCTGCTCCAAGGGCAGCTCGTAATACTCGCCGCCACTCCACACCTGGAAGATGCCCGCCGGCGGGGGCGGGAAGTCGCTGCGCTCCACCGGGCCGCTGATGCCGTTTTCCTTGAGCAGGGCGCGCAGCCCCCGGCCGGGCAGGTTCATGGTGCAAAACAGCCCGATGCTCAGGCCGATGCGCTCCGCGTCGGGGTATTTCTCGTGGCCCTTCATGCGCGAGGCGGCCAGGATCTGACAAGGCAGGCCCACCAGGGCCAGGGGATGATCCGCTTTTTCGGACAGGGCCTGGTTGAGCAGGCCCAGGGTGCCGGCCCCGGCGTAGATGGAGCCGGCCGCTTCCAAGATATCCTCGCGGCTGGTGGCCCGCACCCCTTGGGGCACGCCCCGGGGGCCTTGGGCGGTGAGCACCGCCTCGCCCACCAAACCCTCGGACAGGGCCAGGGCGGCCAGGGTGGAGACCACTCCGCCGTACTGGGCCTTGCCCTCGAGGTCCGCGGCCTTGGCCCGGGCGGCGTAGGCGGTTTTTACCCGGCCCAGGGGGCCCTCGGCGGGCTCGGTGGCCGGGGGCCGGTTGGCCACGGGACACAACTGGGCGCAGCGTCCCTGCTCCAGGCCGCAGGGGTCGGGCGCGGCCACCTGGCCGTCCAGGAAAAGCAGATGGGGGCACAGTCCCAGGCAGGCTCCGCAAGCCACGCAGAGGCCGGGGCTGATGACTTGGCTGACCAGGCGATCGAGGCTGGCGGCCGGGGCTGGGGATGACATTCGCCGGCTCCTTGCAGGGGTTGAGCAACAATCACACCATTAACAGGGGAAGGCGCAAAAAGCAACGCCCCATAGTTTAGTGGACAATAGCGGTTGCGCGGGAAAGTTTTTGCCATATAATATGGCTTGTCCGGCTCTTAGGGGCCGGTGAGCGTCAGGAGAGGGCGGTGTCGCCCGGGGCCGAGTGCGGCCTCGGCGCAGCCTTCTTCTGGGTTGAGCGGGCATAACTCAGTTGGTAGAGTACGAGCTTCCCAAGCTTGAAGTCGCGGGTTCGAGCCCCGTTGCCCGCTCCACGCATTGACCTGGCCGAACCAATCCCGGCTTACTGGCCGCGGCTGGGCCGCGCGACCCAAGCTGGGTTGTCCCTTTTTGAGGGGGTTTCCCGGTGCCGCCCTCCGGCGCAGGGGAACTTGCTTCGATTAGTGGACCTGATCCGATCTGGCCGGCTTTTCATGGCCACCGCGACGGGCGGACAGATTTGACGTGGTCCACGGTCCCGGGGTTTCCCGGGGTCCGGGGAGCCTTTTGCGCTCACCGGATGGAGGACGGTTTGTGGAGCCCCGAGGCCCCGCCAGCAAGCAGGAGCAGCGTTTGAGGGACATCGTGGAGCCGGTGGTGCGCTCCGAGGGCCTGATGCTGGTGGAGTTGAACTGGCGGCGGGAGTCCGGCGGCCAGGTGTTGCGCCTGATCGTGGACCGCCGCGAGGGCGGAGTGAACCTGGACGACTGCACCACCATCAGCCGGCAGGTGAGCGACCTGCTGGACGTGGAGGACCCCATAAACGGGGCCTTCAATCTGGAGGTGAGCAGCCCGGGACTCACCCGCAAGCTCAAGGCCCCGGAGGAGTTCGACCTGTTCGCCGGGCGGCTGGCCAAGCTGACCTTCAGCGAACCCGGCGGCGGCAGCCGCACCCTCAAGGGGGTGCTCAAGGGCACCATGGGCGACGACGTGCTCATCGAAGTGAAGGGCAAGCCCCGGGCGGTGCCCCTGGCCGCGGTGGCCAAGGCCCGCTTGGAAATAGATTTGTAAAAGGGGGATGAACCCCGGATGACAAGGCACTGATGTTGGGGAGTTCCCAATGAGTGAACTGAAAAGGATGATCGACCAGGTTTCCCGCGAAAAGGGCCTGGACCGCGAGATTCTCATCAACACCCTGGAGGAGGCCATGCGCTCCGCCGCCCGGCGCAAGCTGGGTTCCAAGGTGGAGGTCGATGTGGCCTACAACGATGAGGACGGCGAAGTGGAGGTCTTCGAGTTCAAGGAGGTGGTGAACGAGGTCGACGACCCCGACACCCAGATCAGCCTTGATCACGGCCTCCGCCTGGACCCTGATTGCGAGGTGGGCGACGAGCTGGGCGTGAAGGTGGACACCGCCGACTTCGGGCGCATCGCCGCCCAGAGCGCCAAGCAGGTCATCATCCAGCGCATGAAAGATGCCGAGCGCGACATCATCTACGAGGATTTCAAGGACCGCAAGAACGAGATCATCAACGGCATCGTGCAGCGCTTCGACAAGGGTTCCATCGTGGTGAACCTGGGCCGCACCGAGGCTGTTTTGCCCCCCCGGGAGCAGGTGCCCCGCGAGGGCTACCGCCCCGGCGACCGGCTCCGGGCCTTCGTGCTGGACGTCAAGCGCATCTCGCGCGGTCCCCAGGTGGTGCTCAGCCGCACCCACCCCGGCTTCATCGAGGCCCTGTTCGAGCTGGAGGTGCCCGAGATCTCCGAGCAGATCGTGACCATCGAGGGCGTGGCCCGCGAGGCGGGCAGCCGCACCAAGCTGGGGGTGGCCTCCAATGACCGCGACGTGGACCCGGTGGGGGCCTGCGTGGGCATGAAGGGCTCCCGGGTGCAGGCGGTGGTTCAGGAACTCCGGGGCGAGAAGATCGACATCATCGCCTGGGACCCGGACCCGGCCCGCTACGTGGTCAACGCGCTGGCCCCGGCCGAGATAAGCCGGGTGGTGGTGGACGAGGCCAACCAGACCATGGAGGTCATCGTGGCCGACGAGATGCTCTCGCTGGCCATCGGCCGGCGGGGACAGAACGTGCGCCTGGCCTCCAAGCTCACCGGCTGGAAGATCGACGTCAAGAGCGAGTCTCGCTACGGCGAGTCCCTGCGCGACGGCTACCGCTCCCTGCTGGACGTGGTGGGCGTGTCCGACGTCAGCGCCGACACCCTGTATCAGGCGGGCTACGGCTCGGCCGAGGCCCTGGCCGAGGCCGACCTGGAGGAGCTGACCGCCCTGCCCGACATCGACGCCGAGCGGGCCGAGGGGCTCATCGACGACGCCAAGGCCTATCTGGCCGAGGCGGTGCGGCAAATGGCCCAGACCGAGAACGTGGAAGACCCCAGCGCTTTGGAGGCGGCCCGGGAGGCCTGGAAAGAGCTTTCGGCTCAGACGCCCGAGGCCGGCCAGCCCGCCGAGTCAGAAGCCGAAGCCGAGGCTGAGGCCGAAGCCGAGCCGGAGACAGAGGGCGAAGCCGGTGAAACGGAGTCCGAGCCCGAGCCCGAGCCGGAGGCCGAGGCCGCCGAGTCCGAGCCTGAGCCGGAGCCGGAGACCGAGGCCGCCGAGCCCGAGACGGAGGCGGAGACGGAGCCCAAGAGCGAAGCCGTCCCGGAGCCGGAAAAGCAGCCCTAAGGGGTTGAGAAGATTTTAGAGCCTAAACGCAAGCAAGGCCCCCGCCCAGCGGCCGGGGCCAGGCACAAAGACCGCTCCGGCGGTCATGGGGAGCGGGCCCAGGCCCCTTCCCCGCCCAGGAGAGATCGGGGAGATTGTTAATGGCCAAGATGCGGGTTTATGAGCTGGCCAAGGAACTCAAGCTCGAGAACCGGGAACTAGTGCGCCAGATGGTCGATATGGGCCTGGACGTGCGCAACCACATGAGCACCCTCACCCCTGAGGAGGCTCAAACGGTGCGCGACAAGCTCAAGGCCGAGCGTAGCGAGGTGGTGGAGGAAAAGCGGGTCACCACCCGGGTCATCCGCCGCCGCCGCAAGAAGGTGAAGCCCGACGCGGAAGCGGCCGGAGACGAGGCCCTGGAGGCCGACGAGGACGAGGACGAGGCGCCGGAGGAGCAGGCCGTGGAGACGGCCCAGGCCGCTCCGGAGGGCGAAACCGCCGAGGCGGCCGCCCCGGCCGAGCCCGAATCCGAGGCAGCGCCGGAACCCGAGCCCGAACCGGAGCCCGAGGCCGAGCCTGAGCCCGAGCCGGAACCAGAGCCCGAGCCCGCGCCCGAGCCAGTGGCCGAGGCCGAGCCCGAGTCCAAGCCCGAACCCAAGCCCGAGCCGGAAGCCGAGACGGAACCCGAGCCCGCGCCGGAACCCGAGCCCAAGCCGGAGCCCAAACCCGAGCCCAAGCCGGCCCCCGAGGCCGAGGCCAAGCCGGCATCCAAGACCGAGCCGAAGGCCGAGCCCAAGGGCAAAAAGGCCAAGGTGGTGCGGCCCAAGCGCGCTGACGATGCGCCGGCCCGCATCATCAGCAAGCCCTCCAAGCCCATGGCCCCCATCGGGGACCGCTGGCGCGAGGACTCCCGCCCGGCTCCCACCGCGCGGCGCAGCCCCCGCCCCGGCCCGGGCGTGCCGCCCGTTCCCGGCGAGATTCCCCCGCCGGACAAGAGCGACGGCCGCCCCCGCCGCCGCAAGAAGGGCAAGAAGGGCCAGGTGCCCTCCAACGACGTGCTCATGCGCAAGGCGGGCAGCAAGCGCAAGGAGATTCTGGACAAGGACGCCCTCTACGGCGGAAGGCCCTCCCGGGGACGCCGCCGCGGTTCGCCGGTCAAGAAGGCCATGAAGACCGAGCTGACCACGCCCAAGGCCATCAAGCGGCGCATCAAGGTCACCGAGGCCATCACCGTGGGCGAGCTGGCCAAGCGCATGGGCGTCAAGGCGGCGGACATGGTGGGCCGTCTGATGAAGATGGGCATGATGGTCACTCTGAACCAATCCCTGGACGTGGACGACGCGGCCATCGTGGCCGCCGAGTTCGGCTTTGAGATCGAAAGCGTGGGATTCGCCGAAGAGGGGCTTCTGCAACAAGGGCAGGACAATCCCGAAGACCTGCAGGCCCGTCCCCCGGTGGTCACCATCATGGGCCACGTGGACCACGGCAAGACCTCCCTGCTCGACACCATCCGCCACGCGGACGTGGTCAGCGGCGAGGCCGGCGGCATCACCCAGCACATCGGCGCCTATGACGTGCGCATGAGCGGGGGCGGCCACGTGGTCTTCCTGGACACGCCGGGCCACGAGGCCTTCACCCAGATGCGCTCGCGCGGGGCCCAGGTCACCGACGTGGTGGTGCTGGTGGTGGCGGCCGACGACGGCATCATGGAGCAGACCAAGGAGGCCATCAGCCACAGCAAGGCGGCCGGAGTGCCCATCATGGTGGCGGTCAACAAGATCGACAAGCCCGGGGCCGACCCCGAGCGGGTGCGCCGCGACCTGAGCGAGCAGGGGCTCATCCCCGAGGACTGGGGCGGAGACACCATCGTAGTGGATGTCTCGGCCAAGACCGGCCAGGGGGTGGACGAGCTGCTGGAGATGCTTCAGTTGCAGTCCGAGGTGCTGGAGCTCAGCGCCAATCCGGACAAACCGGCCCGGGGCCACATCCTGGAGGCCCACCTGGACAAGGGACGCGGCCCGGTGGGCACCGTGCTGGTGCGCGAGGGCACCCTCAAAAACGGCGACAGCTTTGTCTGCGGCACCTTCGCGGGCAAGGTGCGCTCCATGCTCGACGACCGGGCCCGTCCGGTGGACATCGCCAGTCCCTCCATTCCGGTGGAGGTGCAGGGCTTCGGCGGCGTGCCCGAGGCGGGCGACGAGTTCGCCGTGGTGGAAAGCGAGAAGGTGGCGCGCCAGATCGCCGATCACCGCACCCAAAAGAAGCGCGAGGGCGAGCTTTCGGCCAAGACCAAGACCTCCCTTGAGGGCTTCTTCGAGCAGATGGCCGAAGGCGAGACACGGGAGCTCCAACTGGTGGTCAAGGCCGACGTGCAGGGCTCGGTGGAGGCCCTGGTGGAGGCCCTGGGCAAGCTGGGCAACGAGGAGGTGGGGGTCAACGTGATCCGCGCCGGTACTGGCGCCATCACCGAAACCGATGTCATGCTGGCCAGCGCCTCGGACGCCATCGTCATCGGCTTCAACGTGCGGCCCATGGGCAAGGTGAGCGAAACCGCCGAGGCCGAGCGGGTGGACATCCGCACCTACGAGGTCATCTACCAGATCCTGGACGACGTGACCGCCGCCCTCACCGGCATGCTGGCTCCGGAGTTCAAGGAAGAGGTCATCGGCCGGGTGGAGGTGCGCGACACCTTCGGCGTGCCCAAGATCGGCACCGTGGCCGGCAGCTACGTGACCGACGGCAAGGTGACCCGGGGCGCCAACGCCCGCCTGCTGCGCGACGGGGTGGTGATCGCCAACACCAAGGTCTCCAGCCTCCGGCGCTTCAAGGACGACGTGAAGGAAGTGGCCTCCGGCTTCGAGTGCGGCATCGGCCTGGAGAACTACAACGACATCAAGGTGGGCGACGAGATCGAGTTCTACGTCATCCACGAAGTGGCGGCCAAGCTGTAGCGGCCCATGGTGGTAGGCGCCATGACCATAACCCTGCACTTGGGCCAAGGGGGCAGCCTCAAGGCCAAGCGCAAGGTGGTGCGCAGCCTCACCGACCGGGTGCGGGCCCGCTTCAACGCGGCCGCCGCCGAGGTGGGGGCCCAGGACCTGTGGCAGCGCATCGAGCTGGGCTTTGCGGTTTGCGGCAATGAGATGGCCCACGTGGACGGCCAGATGGACACCATCCGGCGCTTCGTGGAGCGCATGGCTTTGGCCGAGATAACCGATGTGCGCCAGGAGCTGATCAATTTGAAGGAGATGACGTGGGCACCCGCCGCACCAAACGACTGGGCAACCTGATCCAGGCCGAGTTGGGCGAGCTGCTGCTCCGGCGGGTCAAGGACCCCCGGGTGGCCTCGGTGGCGGTGACCGCGGTGGACGTGAGCCCCGACCTGAGCCAGGCCAAGGTGTACTTCAGCCTGCTGGATCACGCTCAGCACGAGGCGGCCCTGGCCGGGCTTATCGCCGCGGCCGGTTTTCTGCGCCGCGAGCTGGCCGCCCGCCTGCGCCTGAAGACCATCCCCCGCCTGGTGCCGGTCTACGACGACTCCCTGGTGCAGGGGGCCCATCTGGAGCAGGTGCTCAAACAGGCACGCGCCCAGGACGAGGCCGCGGCCAAGGCCAGGGGCGAGGACGAGGCGGAGGAGCCGGCATGATTCCGGAGCTGAGCGCGGCCCTGGATTCGGCCCAGCGGGTGCTGATCGTCTCTCACCTGCTGCCCGACGGCGACGCCCTGGGCTCCTCCCTGGGACTGGCCCACATGCTGGCCGCCCGGGGCAAGGAAGTGAAGCTCTACAGCGCCGGGCCCATACCCGAGGAGTACGGGTTTTTGCCCGGCCTGGACCAGGTGAAAAACGATTTGCCCGATGCGTCCTGGGTGGAGCTGGCCGTGCTTTTGGACTGCCACCAGCCCGAGCGCACCGGGGACAAGAGCGGGCCCTATCTGGCCAAGCTGCCCAGGGTGGCGGTGATCGACCACCACCAGGGCGAGGCCAGCATCGGCCAGGCGGTGTGGGTGGACCCGGGCTATGCGGCCACCAGCGAGATGCTGGCCGAGCTGGCCCATGAGCAGAGCTGGGAGATGAGCCCGGAAGCGGCCACCTGTTTGTTTGTGGGAGTGCAGACCGACACCGGCTCTTTCCGCTACTCCAACACCAGCCCCCGCTGCTTCCGGGCGGCGGCCCGGCTTAGCGAGGCCGGGGCCGAGGTGTGGGCCATAAGCCAGGAGGTCTACGCCACCCGGCCCAAGCGCCTGCGCATCCTGGGCCGGATCATGGACAGCCTGGAGCTGAGCCAACAGGGGCGCCTGGCCATGAGCCAGATAACCCTGACCGAGCTCAACCGGGTCGAAGGCGGCCCGGCCGATCTGGAGCAGGCGGTGGAGACGCTCAGGCTCATCCCCGGAGTGGAGGTCTCGGCCCTGTTGCGCGAGACCCCCAGCGGGGCCATCAAGGTCTCCATGCGCTCCCGGGGCAAGGTGGACGTCAGTTCGGTGGCCATCGCCCTGGGCGGCGGGGGCCACAAGAACGCGGCCGGGGTGACCCTGGAGGGCAACCTGGCCGGGGTGCGCCGCCAGATACTGGGCCTGCTGCAAAAGGGCCTGGAGCAGGACGCGTGAGCCGGCGTAAAAAGGCGTCCTTTTTCGCGGACGGAGTTTTGGTGGTGGACAAGCCCGCCGGGCCCACCAGCCACGACGTGGTGCAGAAGCTTCGCAGGCGCTTCAAGCCGGGCAAGCTGGGCCACGCCGGCACCCTGGACCCTTTCGCCACCGGCGCGCTGGTGCTCCTGTTCAACCGGGCCACCCGCATGGCCGGCCTGTTGGGCGTGGGCGACAAACTCTACGCCGGGGTGATCGCCCTGGGCGCGTCCACGGACACCGGCGACCCCACCGGCCAGGTGATCGCCGAGGCGCCGGCGCCCGAGCTGGACCAGGACCAGGCCGCCGCGGCCCTGAAGGCCCTGGAAGGCGGCCGCGAGCAGGCCCCGCCGGCCTATTCGGCGGCCAAGCACCAGGGCAAGCCGCTCTACGCCTATGCCCGCGAGGGCGTGGCCGTGGAAAAGCCGCCCCGGCCCATCACGGTGCACCAGGCGCGGCTGACCGGCCTGGCCGGGAGCGAGATCGCCTTTGAGATGCTCTGTTCGCGGGGCACCTATGTGCGCTCCCTGGCCGAGGACCTGGCCCGGGACCTGGGCACGGTGGGGCACTTGAAGGAGCTCACCCGCCTGGCCTCGGCGCCCTTCAGCCTGGGCGAGGCCCTGAGCCTGGAAGAGGCTTTGGACCTGACGCCCGAGGAGCTGGCCGGACGCATGGTTCCCCTGGGCGAGGCCCTGGCCCGCTGCGGCCTGCCCGTGGTGGAGGTGGACGACGATTTGGCCTGGCGGCTCAGGCAAGGGGAGATCATCCCCCGGGCCGAGTTGCTGGGCGGCGATGATTTCGTGGCCAGCGGCCCTTTCCGCGTGGAGCGGGAGGGCGGGCTGGTGGCGGTTTTGCGTTGGCTGGAGCCTGGCGAAAAAAGGCCCGGCCGCGACTACGAGAGCATAAGGGTATTTCCCGAGCCGTCCGAGGGGCGGCTCCATAGTTCAACATCTGCGTCGGCCATGGGGGCCGAGTAGCCCGGGGGGCGGGACGGTCCCGCCCGGCTAGGCCGCAGACGAGGGGCCAAGGACAGGCCCGTAACTAAGGAGGAATGAGAAAGTGGTACTGACCCCGGACGACAAAGGCGCTATCGTCGGTAAGTTTCAGCGTAAACCGGGTGACACCGGCTCGCCGGAGGTGCAGATCGCCCTTCTGAGCGAGCGGATCAGGTATCTGACCGAGCACTTCAAGGTCCACAAGAAGGACCATCACTCAAGACGCGGCCTGCTGAAGTTGGTGGGCCAGCGCCGCCGGATGCTCAATTACCTAAAACGTAAGGACATTGAGCGTTACCGCGCGGTTATCAAGGAGCTGGGCATCCGTAAGTAGCCCAGGCTCTGTGTAGGAAGGCGAGAGAGAGAAAAATGGTTAAGAAGGTATCTGCGACCATCAATGGTCGCGAGTTGACGATCGAGACCGGCAAAATTGCCAAGCAGGCCGGCGGGGCCGTGATGGTCACCTACGGCGAAACCGTGGTGCTGGTCACAGCCACCGGCGACAACAACATGCGCGAGGGCATCGATTTCTTGCCCCTCACCGTGGATTACCAGGAGCTGGCCTATGCCGCCGGGCGCATTCCCGGCAACTTCTTCCGTCGCGAGATGGGCCGCCCCAGCGAGAAAGAAACCCTGACCAGCCGGCTGATCGACCGGCCGGTGCGTCCGCGCATGTCCAAGGGTTGGTCCTACGAGACCCAGATTATCGCCAACGTCTATTCGGCCGACCGGGTCAACGAACCCGACGTGCTGGCCCTCACCGGCGCCTCCGCCGCCCTGTGCATCAGCGACGTGCCCTTTGACGGGCCCATCGCCGGGGTGCGCGTCGGGCGGGCGGACGGCCAGTTCGTGGTCAACCCCACCGCCGAACAGCGGGAAAAGAGCGACCTGGACCTGATCGTGGCCGGCAGCCGCAACGCGGTGGTCATGGTGGAAGGCGGCTCCGAGCTGCTGCCCGAAGACGTGATTCTGGAAGGCATCTGGTTCGGCCACGAGCAGCTGCAGCCCCTGCTGGACATCCAGGAGGAGCTCACCGCCGCGGTGGGCAAGGCCAAGCGCGAGTTCAAAAAGCCGGTGGAGAACACCGAGCTCAAGGCCAAGGTGGCCGAGATTGCCGCCGAGGGCGTTAAAAACGTGTTGGCCACCGCGCCCAAGCTGGAGCGCTACGGGGTCAAGCGGCAGCTCAAGAAGGACGTGATCGCCAAGATGGGCGAAGAGGCCGCGGGCCAGGAGGGCCAGGTCAAGAACATCGTGGAAGACCTGGTCTCCGACGGCATGCGCTCCATGATTCTGGAGCAGGGCCGCCGGGTGGACGGCCGCGACTTCACCACGGTGCGTCCGGTCACCTGCGAGGTGGGCCTGCTGCCCCGCACCCACGGTTCGGCCCTGTTCACCAGGGGCGAGACCCAGGCCATCGTGACCACCACCCTGGGCACCAGCGGCGACGAGCAGCGCATCGAGTCGGTCACCAAGGAAGACTCCTTCCGTGACTTCCTGCTGCACTACAACTTCCCGCCCTTCTGCGTGGGCGAGGCCCGCATGCTGCGCGGCCCCGGCCGCCGCGAGATCGGCCACGGCGCCCTGGCCCGGCGCAGCCTGCAAAAGGTGCTGCCGGCCAAGGAAGGCTTCCCCTACACCATCCGCGTGGTCAGCGACATCACGGAGTCCAACGGCTCCTCGTCCATGGCCAGCGTGTGCGGCGGGTCCCTGTCCATGATGGACGCGGGCGTGCCCACCAAGGCGGCGGTGGCCGGCGTGGCCATGGGCCTGATCATGGAAGGCGACAAGACCGCGGTGCTCACCGATATCGTGGGCGACGAGGACCATCTGGGCGACATGGACTTCAAGGTCACCGGCTCCAACGAGGGCGTGGCCGCCGTGCAGATGGACATCAAGATCAGCGGCATTTCCAAGGAGATCATGGGCCAGGCCCTGGCCCAGGCCCGCGACGGCCGCCTGCACATCCTGGGCAAGATGGCCGATGCCATCAACAACCCCCGGGGCGACATCAGCGACTGGGCCCCGCGCATCACCACCATCAAGATCCCGGTGGAGCGCATCAAGGACATCATCGGCCCGGGCGGCAAGATCATCCGCGGCATGCAGATGGAGACCGGCGCCAAGATCGACGTGGAAGACGACGGCACGGTGCACGTGGCCGCGGTGGACGGCGCCGCCGGCAAGAAGGCCCTGGCCATGATCAAGGACCTGACCCAAGAGGTGGAGCCCGGCGTCATCTACGAGGGCACCGTGGTCAAGATCATGGACTTCGGCGCGTTCGTGGAGATCCTGCCCGGCCGCGACGGCTTGGTGCACATCTCCGAGCTGGACCACCACCGGGTGCGCGCGGTCACCGACGTGCTCAAGGAAGGCGACAAGGTCAAGGTCAAGGTGCTGGGCGTCGACGACCGGGGCAAGGTGCGCCTGAGCCGCAAGGCCCTGTTGCCGCCTCCCGAGGGCGGCGAGCCCCAGGATGACCGTCCTCCCCGTGGCGGTGGCCGTCCCCGGCGCGACTAAAGGCAGCTGTGATAAACAAAACCACACTGGATAACGGAGTCCGCCTGGTCACCGAGAGGCTGGAACACGCCTACTCGGTGACCGCGGGCTTATGGATGGAGGTCGGCTCCCGCGATGAGGAGCCGGCCTTTGGAGGCATCAGCCACTTCATCGAGCACATGGCCTTCAAGGGCACCGCCAAGCGCGACGCCCTGGCCATCGCCCGCGAACTGGACCGCATGGGGGGCATGGCCAACGCCTTCACTTCCAAGGAAGTGACCTGTTTCCATGCCCGCACCCTGGCCGAGCTGCTGCCCGAAATCGCCGATCTGCTGACCGACATTTTCCTGTTCCCCTCCTATCCGGCCGCCGAGCTGGAGCGTGAGCGCCAGGTGATCCTGCAAGAGATCAGCTCGGTGGAGGACGCTCCCGACGAGCTGGTGCACGTGCTGTTCGGCCAGGACTACTGGCCCGGCCATCCCCTGGGGCGGCCGGTGCTGGGCAGCGCGGAGAGCGTGGGCTCGGTGAGCCGCCAGGACCTGGTGGACTATCTGGCCGAAGCCTACGTGCCCTCCAAGCTGGTGGTGGCCGCGGTGGGCGACCTGGAGCACGAGCGCCTGGTGGACCTGCTGGCCCCGTCCCTTTCCGGCCTGCCCATGGGCCAGGGGCGCAACCATCGCCAGGCCCCGGCCGGCCAGCCCGGCCTTCGGGTGCACCGCCGCGACAGCGAGCAGGTGCACGTGGCCCTGGGCGCTCCGGGCCCCTCGGCCAAGGACCCCGACCGTTTCGCCGCCGCCCTGATGAATGTGATCCTGGGCGGCAACATGAGCTCGCGCCTGTTCCAGGAGGTCCGCGAGAAGCGCGGCCTGGCCTACTCGGTGTTCAGCTACCTCAGCTCCTACAGCGACGCCGGCCTTCTGGGCGTGTACCTGGGCGTGGCCCCGGGGCGCTCCCCAGAGGCGCTCAAGGTGGTCAAGGACGAGATGGCCCGCCTGGCGGTGGAGCCGGTGGGCGAACAAGAGCTGGCCCACGCCAAGGAGCACACCAAGGGCTCCATCCTGCTGGCCGCCGAACACTCCGACAGCCGCATGTCCCGTCTGGCCCGCAGCGAGTTCAATTTCGGCCGCGACGTGCCCCTGGACGAGGTGGTTGCCAAGATCGAGGCGGTGAGCGTCGACGATCTGACCCGGGCGGCGGCCAAGTGCCTGGACCCGGCCCTGCTGGCGATAAGCGTGCTGGGCCCGGCCGACGCCGACGGCCTGGCCGAGGAGGTGGCTCCATGAGCGCGCCCCGGGTGTTGGTCAAGCGGTTGCCCCACGGGCAGGGCCTCAAGCTGCCCGCCTATGAGAGCGAACTGGCCGCCGGCCTGGACCTGCCCGCCGCGCTGAGCGAGCCCCTGAGCGTGGAGCCCCGCGACATCGTGATGGTGCCCACCGGCCTGGCCATGGCCATCCCCCCCGGATATGAGGGCCAGGTGCGGCCCCGCTCGGGCCTGGCCATAAAAAAGGGCCTCACCGTGGTGAACGCGCCGGGCACCATAGACGCGGACTACCGGGGCGAGGTCAAGGTGGGCCTTGTCAACCTGGGGCCCGAGGCGGTGGTGCTTCAGCCCGGCGAGCGCATCGCCCAGCTGGTCATCGCGCCGGTGGTGCAGGCCGAGCTGGCCGAAACCGGCGAGCTGCCGCCCACCTCGCGCGGCGAGGGCGGCTTCGGCTCCACGGGCTGAGCCCGCGTATTTCATGGAAGCTGTGCGGCATCTCGTATTGATCACTGATTTCAGGGACGCTCGGTAATAATGCTTTCGCATCCTTCGGTGTCGCCCGCGCCCGGGCCGGCCCAGCCAACCGCCGGCGAACAAGGCGTCTGGCAAGCGAGAGCCGCAGGCGTAGCCTTCAGTGCTACGTCGAGGCGCGAGCGCAGCCAGCAACGCAGTGCGCGGATGGCTGGCGCAGCCGGACGCATAGCTCCCATGAAATTCGCGGGCTGACATGTCACTGACCTTTTGCACCCTGGCCAGCGGCTCCAAGGGCAACTGCACCTATGTGGCCGCCGGCGAGAGCGCGGTGCTCATCGACTGCGGCCTCAGCGCCAAGCAGACCCTCATGCGCCTGGAGGCGCGGGGACTGCCCGCCAACCGCATCAAGGCCATCCTCATCACCCACGAGCACGGCGACCACATCCGGGGCATCCGGGTGCTGGCCAAGCGCCTGGGGGCCACGGCCGTGGCCACCCCGGCCACCTGGGGCGCCACCCGCGACAGGGCCTCGGTGCGCCACCAGGCCATGACTGCGGGCTCGCCCTTTAGCCTTAACGGAATGCAAATCCATCCCTTCAGCGTGTCTCACGACGCGGTGGACCCGGTGGGTTTGGTGATTAGCGCGGGCGAGGCCCGCCTGGGGGTGGCCACGGACCTTGGCAAGGCGACCACCCTGGTCAGCCAGCGCCTGGCCGGCTGCGGGGGCCTGATCCTGGAGCACAACCACGACACCGACATGCTCATGGGCGGGGCCTACCCGCCCTGGCTCAAGCAAAGGGTGCGCTCCTCCCAGGGCCATCTGTCCAATCAGGAGGGGGCCGAGCTGCTGGCCCGCTTGTGCCACCAGGGCCTCAAGCAGGTGCTGCTGGCCCATATCTCCCAGAAGAACAACCGGCCTGAGCTGGCCGAGGCCGCGGCCCGGGAGGCCTTGGCTCCGGGCGGGCACGCTCCCGGCCTGGCCGCGGCGGACCAAGACGAACCAAGCCAAGTATTTTTCATATAAAAAAGTATACTAGTTTAATAAGAATGGGTTCTTCGTCCCGGCAGCCGCGCGCACCCGGGCGGCCCGGTACCTGGCAGCCTACAGCGCGGCCCCGAGCGTCCCTTTGCAAAAAGGCGAAAAGATGACTGCCACCGTTCCCGAATCCCCATCTCCCAGTTCCCGCGCCTGGCGGGAGCTTTTGGTGATCCTGCTCATCGCGGGGGTCGTGTTCTGGATCGCTTCCCTGTTGGATGCCTTCGAGTGGCTGGTGGACCTGGTGCACCACTACGAGCAATACGAACTCGACGAGGTGGTGATCCTCCTGAGCATTCTTTCCTTCGCCCTGGGCGCCTTTGCAGTGCGCCGCTGGCTGGAATCATCAAAGGAGCATGCCAGGCGGCTGGAGACCGAGCGGGTCAAGGTGGCCATGGAAGCGGCCGGCACCGTGTGCCACGAGTTCAACCAGCCCTTGCAGGTGATCATGGGGACCGCCGAGCTGGCCCTGGCCGAGGCGCCCGATGGCTCCAAGATGCGCCAATACTTGGAGAACATCCTGGACAGCGCCGAGCGCATCGCCGAGCTGATTAACAAGTTCAACCGGTTCACCGCCTACCGCACCAAGCCCTATTACAAGGATCAGGACATCCTGGACCTGGACTGAGCCGGCGGTCAGCCACAAAAAAAGGGGCCCTCCGCCAGGAGAGCCCCTGATTTTTTTCTGATTGGGTTAGCGCACGAACATCACCCGGCACTGGGAGCGGCGGAAGATCTTTTCGGCCGTGGAGCCGAAGCGCAGGGTCTTGGCCAGTGAGGTGCGCCCCTTGGCCCCCATGATGATAAGGTGGGCTCCGTACTCCTCGGCCACCTCCAGGATGCGCTCATAGGGCACGCCCACCGCGATGCGCGAGGAATGGGTCACCTGGTCCAGGGGAAGGCCCCGTTCCTGGGCCGCGCCCAGCAGCTCGCGCATGCGCCTAGCCCGGTGTTCTTCCTTTTCGGCGATGGCCTTGTCCGCCACCCCGCCCAGCATCTCGAAGCGGCCGCCAATGCGCTCCAACTCCTCGTAGACCCGCTCGTTGACCACGTTGACCAGCAGCAGCTCGGCTTCGTAATTGGAGCAGATGTTAAAGGCGTCGGTCACCACGTCGTCGGAGTAGTCGGAGAAGTCCACGGCGCAGAGCACCTTTTTGATTTCCGGTTGGGTCATGCCGCGGCCTCCTGCATTTTCTGTCGCTCGTATATGGGCAGGGTGAGGGTCGGATCCTTTTTGATACGCGCCTTTTGGGAGAAGTATACCAAGGCCACCAAGGCGATGCCGATAAAGTCCGCCCCCAGCTTGGGCACCGGGGTCCAGGAGTGCAGCAGACCCGGGAAGAACAGCAGGGCGGTGGCCGCCGCGAAGACGATCCACTCGTACCAGGTGGTGGGGCAAAGCATGTACCCCATGGTCAGTGAGCCGAAGGCGATGGTGCCCAGAGTGATGGTTATGTAGGCCAGCACAATGTCATGCCATGCACCTCCCAGCAGGAACCCGGGCGCGAACGCGAAGAGGAAGGGCCCGATGTAGAGCATCTTGGCGAACTTGAAGCTGGTCCAGCCGGTCTTCCAGGGATCGGAGCCGGCGATGGCCGCTCCGGCATAGGCCGCCACGCACACCGGTGGGGTGATGTTGGAATCCTGGCTGAACCAGTACACGATCATGTGCGAGGCCAACAGGGCCCAGGCCGCGTACCCGGCCTGGACAAGCTCGGGGTTCACCTCCAGGTCCCGGAAGCTCATGCCGAACTGGGTCTGGGCGATCATTTCGCTCACCGCGCCCACGGCCAGCACCGCGGTGATCAGATAGGCCGCGGTGACCGGCACGCCCATGCCCAGCACCAGGGAGGCCAGGCCGATGAGCAGGATGGCGATGGGCAACGAGCCGCTGGAGAGCTCGATGATGATCTGGCTGAACTTGAGCCCGATGCCGGTGAGCGCGATGGTGCCCACGATGATGCCGATGACCCCCACCGTGGCCCCGATGATAAGGGTGTTGCGGGCGCCCTCGATCATGGCCCCCAGGACTTCCTTGACCCCCATCTTGTTGTCCTTGGTGGTCCAGGAGACCACCACGCAGCTCACCGTGGCCCAGAAGGCGGCCATGCCCGGGGAATAGCCCAGGAGCATGAGCACCACGATGATCACCAGGGGGGCCGACAGGAGCCACTGGGCCTTGAGGATGTCCCAGGCGGTGGGGGCGTTGGGGTCCTTGTTGCCCACCAGGCCGTAACGCTTGGCCTCGAAGTGGACCATCACGAACACGCTGAGGAAGTAGATGGCCGCCGGGAACACGGCCATCTTCATGATGTCCACGTAGGGAATCTCGGTGAACTCGGCCATGAGGAAGCCGCCCGCCCCCATGATGGGCGGCATGAACATGCCGCCGATGGAGGCGCTGGGTTCGATGGCCCCGGCCACATGGGGCCTGAAGCCCGCCCTTTTCATCAGGGGGATGGTGAAGGCGCCGGTGGAGACGGTGTTGGCGATGGCCGAGCCGGAAACCGAACCGAAAAAGCCCGAGGCCATCACCGCCACCTTGGCCGGGCCCCCCACCGTGCGGCCGGCCAGGGCCATGGGGAGGTCCAGGAAGAAGCGGGAGCAGCCCGAGGCTTTGAGGAAACTGCCGAAAAAGATGAACAGGATGACGTAGGTGACCAGCACCGAGGCCATGATGCCGAACACGCCCTCCTGCTTCAGGTAGATGTGGTTGATGGCCCGGTCCATGGCAAAGCCGGTGTGGGCGAAGGATTCGAGCACCGGGATGTACTCGAGCAGGTTGCCCCAGAAGGCGTAGCACAAGAAGGCCACCCCCACCAGGGTCATGGACCAGCCCAGCACCCGGCGGGCCACCTCCAGGGAGACCAGGATGCCCACGATGCTCACCGCGGTGTCCAGGGCGGTCTCGGAGCCCATGCGGTAGTTCAGGGCCTCGTACTCCACGATCCAGTAGCCCACCACAAAGGCGGCGATGGCCGCCAGGCACAGGTCCAGGGCGATGGGCCTGTCGCCCTCGGCCCGGCCCCAGTGCTTGATGGGCAAGAAGAACACCCCCGCCACGATAAGGCTGGGGATCAGGGCCAGCACGCTGAAGCTGATGCTGGGCTCCTCGGGATTCTGCATGAACATTATGTCCAACAGCAGGTAGACGAACATGCCCACGGCGACGAAGGGAATGAGATTGTCCAGGTAGTAGCCCACCCCGCCGTGGTGTTTGGTGGTGGCGGGGTAGTTGATGAACACCAGGATGTAGGTGATCAGGACATAGATGCCCAGGAAGTACTGGGTGTCCACCGGCAGGATGCCCGCGTTGTAAAAATAGAACAAGACCATGAACACGCCCAGGCCGGCGGTGAACCAGGCCCAGAGGCCGGTCATGGAGCGGCCCACGGCGGCGTCTTTGCGGACTATCTCGTCGAGCTTTTCCTTGTCCACCGCGGAGTCTTGCAAGGCGGCGTCTTCGTCATAGGGATCGACGGAATTGTTTTTCGGGTCGTCGCTCATGGCCAAACCTCATGGCTTGTAAACAGCGGGTTTTTAAAAAAGGGGGGAGGGTGGCTCGACCCTCCCCCCTGGTAGCTCCCCGGAGGGTTTAGTCGATGGGCTTGAGGTTGTCGGGAACCTTAAGCCCTTGCTCGGTCCAGAACTTGTAGGCGCCCTTGTGCAGCGGCACCGACGCGCCCCGGAAGTTGTTCTGCAGGGTCATGGCCTTGAAGGTCTTCTTGGCCGACACCATGGCCTCCATGCCCTTCTCGGACCACAGAGTCTTCATGATCTTGTACACCAGGGCCTCGGGCACGTCCTTGTTGGTGGTAAGGATAGTGGAGTCCTGGAAGGTCTCGCAAGGGGGCATGCCCTTGTAGTAGGTGTTCTCGGGGATGGTGGTGGGGCTGTAGGCATAGGCCTTGTAGAAGCCGGTCTTCACCGCATCCTTGTTCACGTTGATCAGGCGGATCTTGACCTGCACCGAAGCCTCGATGATGGAGCGGTTGGGATAGCCCACCAGCACCCAGAAGGCGTCGAGCTTGCCGTCCTTGAAGGCGCTGGCCGCGGCCGAGTAGCCCAGGAAGGTCGGCTTGAAGTTGTCCCACACGCCGATGTGGCGGAAGAAGCGCTCGGCGCTGGCGGCGGCGCCGGAACCGGCGTTACCCACGGCCACGCGCTTGCCCTTTAGGTCCATGGCGCTCTTGTAGGAGCTGTCGGCGCGAACCACCAGCTGGGCCGGGGCGCCGTAGAGGTAACCCATGGAGCGGATCTTGTTGTACTTCTTGGAGTCCTTGGGCAGCTTGCCGGCGGAGCCCAGGGCGCTGTCCACCGCGTAGCACAGGCCGATGGTGCTGTCGCCGTTGTTGACCCGCTTGACGTTCTCCACCGAACCGCCGGAGCCCACCGCGCTGGCCTTGATGTCGGAGTTGGCCTTGGGGATGTAGACCGCCGCGCCGTTGGCGAAGGTGTTGAAGGTTCCGCCGGTGGGGCCGCCGCCGATTTTGAGTTTGTAGTCTTTGGCCATGGCCGGAGCCGGCATCATGCCCAGACCCACCACCAGGGCGGCGGCCAGAGCAAAAATAAGAGCCTTTTTCATAGGATCCCTCCCGTACGTTTTGATGGACGTTTACTGCCTAAATGAGAGCCAACGGCCGCTAGGCGCCGTAGGGCTCGTTCCTGATTTTCAATCAATATCCTCGGGGCGGGGGAAACCGGCGCATCGCCTTAGCCGCGGCGGCTCCGGAGGCGGGCACCCCGCCTTTTAGCAGTCAGCCCTATCAAGTTGTTACAGAGTAGTAAAAACCGAGTCACCAGGTAAATTGGAACAACTCTGATTTGTCTGTACAACTTTTTCTTACAAGAATTTGCAACGCCTTAATATTGCGAAAGTTTTTAATTACGCTCAGGGCTCGACCAAGCCCTGGGAGATGGCGAAGCGCGACAAATCGGCGTTGTTGCGCAGGTTGAGCTTTTTCAGCAGGCGGAAGCGGTAGGTGTCCACCGTCTTGACGCTGATGTGATAGGCCTCGGCGATTTCCCGGTTGGTCTGGCCCAGGGCCAGGGCCCTGAGCACCTGCACCTCGCGGTTGGACAGGCTGTCCAGGGGGCTGCCCCGCTCGCCCCGGGCCACGCGCAGGGCCAGCAGCTCGGCCGCCTCCTGGCTGAGGTAGCGGCCCCCGCCGTGCACCTGGCGGATGGCCGAGACCAGCTGCTCCGGGGCCGAGCGCTTGGTGATGTAGCCCTTGGCCCCGGCGCTGATGGAGCGCACCACGTACTGCTCCTCCTCGTGCATGGTCAGCACGATGATGGGCAGCTCGGGCTTGGAGGCGGTGAGGCGGTTGATCACCTCCAGCCCGTCCATGCCCGGCATGGACAGATCCACCACCGCCACGTCCACCGGGTTGTCCATGGCCTGCTTGATGGCCTCGCGGCCGTCGGCCGCCTCCACCAGCACCTCCATGTCCCCGGTGTCCTCGATGAGGCTTCTTAGCCCCGCCCGCACAATGCTGTGGTCGTCGGCCAAGAGCACCTTGATCATGAGGTTTCTCCCGCGGTTGGCTTCAGGGGCACCGACAGGCGGACCTCGGTGCCCCGGCCTGGAGCCGATTTGATGGCCAGGGAGCCGCCGGCCAGGCTGGCCCGCTCGCGCATGCCCGCGATGCCCAGCTCCTTGCCTTCCGAGAGCAGCTCCACCGAGAAGCCGTCGCCGTTGTCGATCACGCTCAGGTTGAGCATGCCGTCCTCCGCGCCCAGCACAACCTCCACGTCGGTGGCCCCGGAATGGCGGGCCACGTTGGTCAGGGCCTCCTGGGCCACCCGGTAGGCGGCGATGGCCAGCTGGTCCTCCACCTCGGGCACCTGGAGGGCCTTGAACACGCAGGCGATGCCGGTGCGCCGCTCGAAGTCGCTGGTGTGCCACTCCAGGGCGTCCACCAGGCCCAGGTCCTCCAGGGCCGGGGGGCGCAGGCGGGTGGCGATGCCCCGCACCTCGATGATGGTCTGGTCGATCAGGTCGCACATGTTGTCAGCCCGGGAGCCGGCCTTGGGGTCGGCCTCGGCCAGGCGCTGGCGCAGCCACACCGCGTCGATGCGCAGGGCGGTGAGCACCTGGCCCAGCTCGTCGTGCAGCTCCCTGGCGATGGCCCGGCGCTCCTTTTCCTGGCTCTCCATGATGCTGCCGGAGAGCAGCCGGAGCTTTTCCTGGGCCCTCTTGAGGTCGGTGATGTTGAGCATGATGCCGCAGATGCGGCTCACCTCGCCGATTTCGTTGATGATGGGGAAGCGCACCGAAAGGTAGGTGTTGAAGCCGCTCTCCTGGGGGATGCGCTCCTCCACCTGCACCGGCTGCTTGCCCCGCACCACCATCTGGTCGTAGCGGTGGAAACGGCTGGCGATGTCCGGGGGGAACAGGCTGTCCACCGTGTTGCCCCAGACCCGCTCGGTGCTCATCTCGAACAGCTCCTCGAAGCGGGAGTTGACCATGATGTAGCGCCCGTCGGCGTCTTTCATGTAGACCACCGCCGGGGTGTACTTCATGAAGGAGGTGATCTCCCGGGTGCGCTGGCGCACCTGGCGCTCCAGGTCGCGGGAATACTCGCTGAGCTTGTCCTGGGCCTGCCTGAGCTCCTCCTCGGTGTGTTTGAGGGCGGTCACGTCCACCAGCACGGCCAGGGAGTTGACCATGCGGCCCTCGTCGTCGCGCTCGGCGATGGCCGACAGGAGCACGTCCACCACCTCGCCGTTCTTTTTGACGAACTGGTAGGAGATGTCCTTGGCGTTGCCGGTGCGGAAGAAGCGGGGCAGCACCTCCCGCTCGGCGTGGCGGCGGCTGGCCGGGGTGAGGAAGTCCACCAGGCGCCGGCCGATGACCTCCTGGTCCGAATAGCCCATGGCCTCGGCCCAGTAGTCGCTCACGTTCATCAGGCGGCCGTTGGGGTCGATGGAGTGCAACAGGGCCGGGGTCTTGTGGTACAGGCGGCGGTAGCGCTCCTCGCTGCGCCTGAGCTCCAGCTCGGCCGAGCGGCGGCGGTTGATCTCCTGGGAGGCCTTGCGGTAGAGGAAATACACCCCCAGCCCGGCGAAGATGCACAGGCCCAGCACCACCACCCCGGTGGTGCGCACATAGGGCTTGAAGGCCCACTGGGTGACCATGGACAGGTCGGTGAGGTAATAGACCCGCCAGCCGGGGAAGTTGGTCACTGGCCGGGTGTAGTAGAGATATTCCTCGCCCCGCTGGTCGGCCACCTTGTGCTCTCCGGTGCGGCGGATGCCGCTCCAGGGCCAGGGGCCCTCGCCGAACTGCCGGGTGCGGGCGATGGCCTCCCAATCCTCCAGGGTGCTGGGCCACAGGGTTTTGTTTACCCACTCCGGCCGGCTGGAGGAGAAGATCACGTCGTGGGGGCCCACCAGCAGGGTGGCGTCCATGTCGCCCTGCACGATGGAAGTCTCCAGCAGGGAGATGGGCGCCTTGATCACCGCCACCCCGGCGATCTTGCCTTTGGGGCCCAGCACCGGGCTGGAGTAATAGGCCCCGCGTTTCTTGGAGGTGGTGCCCAGGGCCAGGTACTTGGCCGCCTTGCCGGCCAGGGCCTGCTTGAAATAGGGGCGGAAGGCGAAGTTGTGCCCCACGAAGCTGTCCAGGGAGCGGCGGTTGGAGCTGGCGATGGTCATGCCCTTGCGGTTGAGCAGATAGCACACGTCCACGTCCAGGGCCTTTTGGAAGCGGTCCAGCACCAGGTTGGCCGCCGCCAGGTTGGCCTCGCCGGGGTCGGCGGCCGCGCGTTGCAGCTCGGCCAGGCTGGCCAGGGCCTTGACCGGCTTTTGGTTCTGGGAGAGGAAGGAGGATATCTGGTTGGTGAGCACCTCGGTCTGCCCGGCCGCCCGGCGCCGGGCCAGCACCAGGGCCGACTCCTGCAGGGAGTAGTAGTAGTAGATGCCCCCCACTGCCGTGGAAACCAGGGCCAGCAGCGAAAGAATGAGCAATATGGTGCGCAGGCGCATGGGCGCGTATCCTCGCCGGGCGTGAGCGGGCCTCAAGGACCCATCTAAACTTGGCAGAAAGCGGCGCTGGTGTAAACACCTTGGAAATGGCTGAAAAAATCGGGCTCGCCCCCCGGCCGGAGACCGGGAGGGGGCCGCATTGACAGGGGCCGGGTTTTTGTTAGGATGATTTAATTTCGGTTAAAAGGGTATGTTTGAATAAAGCCCCGATAATTACGGGCCCAGCGGGCCCGGGGACAGCCCATGGTGCGCAAGAAAAATCAAGAAGAGCCCGAACCGGCCCCCTTGCCCGAGGAGCAGGAGCTGCCCGAGAGCATGCCTCTGCTGCCCGTGCGGGACGTGGTGGTCTTTCCCTACATGATCCTGCCCCTGTTCGTGGCCCGGGAGAACTCGGTGGCCGCCGTGGAGGCGGCCATGGCCGAGGACCAGCACGTGTTTCTGGTGACCCAGCAGGACCAGAACGTGGAGCAGCCCCTGCCCGAGGACCTCTACGAGGTGGGCACCGTGGGGGTGATCATGCGCCAGCTCAAGATGCCCGACGGCCGGCTCAAGGTGCTGGTGCAGGGTCTGGCCCGGGCGCGCATCACCGAATGGGAGCAGGAGCAGCCCTTTTTCCGGGTGGCCCTGCAAACCCTGCCCGATCCGGAGGAGGAAGACCCCGGTCCCGAGTCCGAGGCCCTGATGCGCTCGGCCCGGGAGGCATCGGAGAAGATTCTGGCCCTGCGCGGCCTCTTGACCTCCGACGTGCAGGCCATCCTGGGCTCGGTGGACGAGGCCGGCCGTTTGGCCGACTTGGTGGCCTCCAACATGCGCCTGGAGAGCGAGGCGGCCCAGGGCATCCTGGAGGAGAACGACCCCCTGATGCGCCTGCAAAAGGTGCACGAGCACCTGGGCACCGAGCTGGAGGTCTCCACCCTGCAGGCCAAGATTCAGTCCGAGGCCCAGGAGGAGATGAGCCGGGGCCAGCGGGAGTATTATTTGCGCGAGCAGCTCCGGGCCATCCGCCGCGAGCTGGGCGACGAGAACGACCGGGCCCGGGAGATGGGCCAGCTCCGCGAAAGCCTGGAGAAAAAGCGCCTGCCCTCCGAGGTGCGGGCCGAGGCCCTGAAGCAGCTGGGCCGCATGGAGCAGATGCAGCCCGAGAGCGCCGAGGCCTCCATCATCCGCACCTATCTGGACTGGATCCTGGACCTGCCCTGGTCCACGGGCAGCAAGGACCGCCTGGACGTCAAAAAGGCGGCCGAGATTCTGGACGAGGACCATTTTGACCTGGAAAAGGTCAAGGAGCGCATCCTGGAATATCTGGCAGTGCGCAAGCTCAACCCCAAGATGAAGGGCCCCATCCTTTGCTTCATCGGCCCGCCGGGGGTGGGCAAGACCTCCCTGGGCCGCTCCATCGCCCGGGCCCTGGGGCGCAAGTTCGTGCGCATCTCCCTGGGCGGGGTGCGCGACGAGGCCGAGATACGCGGCCACCGCCGCACCTACATCGGGGCCCTGCCCGGGCGCATCATCCAGGGGCTCAAGAGCGCCGGGGCCAACAACCCGGTGTTCATGATCGACGAGGTGGACAAGGTGGGCTCCGACTACCGGGGCGACCCCACCAGCGCCCTGCTGGAGGTTTTGGACCCGGAGCAGAACAACGCCTTTTCCGACCACTATTTGAACCTGCCCTTCGACCTGTCCAAGGTGATGTTCATCACCACGGCCAACGTGGAAGACACCATCCCCGACGCCCTGTGGGACCGCATGGAGGTGATCGAGCTCAGCGGCTACACCGAGGAAGACAAGGTGACCATCGCCCAGGGCTTTTTGATCCCCCGCCAGCTCAAGGAAAACGGCATAACCACCAAGCAGATATCCCTGAGCCCGGCCGCCCTGCTGGAGATCATCCGCTCCCACACCCGCGAGGCTGGGCTTCGCAACCTGGAGCGGGAGATCGGCTCGGTGTGCCGCAAGGTGGCCCGCAAGGTGGCCGAGGGCGAGAAGGGCCCCTTCAAGGTGACCGCCGGGAACCTGCACCGCTACCTGGGGGTGCCCAAGTTCCTGCCCGAGGAGGAGCGGGGCGAGGGCGAGGTGGGGGTGGCCACCGGCCTGGCCTGGACCGCCGCCGGGGGCGAGGTCTTGCGGGTGGAGGTGAGCGCGGTGGAGGGCAAGGGCAACCTGACCATCACCGGCTCCCTGGGCGAGGTGATGCGCGAGTCGGCCCAAGCGGCCCTGTCCTATGCCCGGGGCCGGGCGGCCGAGCTGGGGCTGAAAAAGGGCTGGTACGACGACATGGACCTGCACGTGCACGTGCCTTCCGGCGCCATCCCCAAGGACGGCCCCAGCGCGGGGGTGACCCTGGCCACGGCCATCATCAGCTCCCTGACCGGGGTGCCGGTGCGCGAAGACGTGGCCATGACCGGCGAGGTGACCCTCACCGGCAAGGTGCTGCCCATCGGCGGGCTCAAGGAAAAGGCCCTGGCCGCCCAGCGTTCGGGCCTGGAGCGCATTCTGGTGCCCGAGAAGAACCAGAAGGAGATGAGCGAGATTCCGGCCAAGGTGCGCCGCAAGCTCAAGATCATCCCGGTGGGGCACATGGATCAGCTCTTGCCCCTGGTTCTGGCCAAGTGGCCCCTGGCCAAGCCGGCCAAGAAAAAGACCGCGCCCAAAAAGACGGCCAAGAAGAAGGCGGCCTCCAAGGCCCCGGCCAAAAAGGGAGCCAGGAAATAATGGGCAAGGTGCTCTACGTGGACGCATGCGGCGGGGCCTCGGGCGACATGCTGGCCGGCGCGATGATCGGCCTGGGCTGGCCCCCGGAGGAGCTGGCCGCCCATCTGGAGACCATGGGCCTGAGCCAGGTGGAGGTGGGCGCGGCCCAAGCCGAGCACATGGGCATCATGGCCTCGCGCCTGGAGGTGAAGGCCCGGCACGAGCATCACCACCGGCACCTGAGCCACATCCTGGAGCTGTTGGAGCGTTTGCCCAAGGAGGTGGGCGATGCCGCGGCCAAGGTGTTCCGGCGCCTGGCCGAGGCCGAGGCCCGGGTGCACGGCTCCACCCCCGAGGAGGTCCACTTCCACGAGGTGGGCGCGGCCGACGCCATCGCCGACGTGGTGGCCTTTTGCACCGGCATGGCCTGGCTGGGCTGGCCCCGCCTGGTCTGCTCGCCCCTGCCCATGGGCTCGGGAACGGTCAAGGCGGCCCACGGGGTGCTGCCCCTGCCCGCTCCGGCGGTGCTGAATCTGTTGGAGGGCCTGCCGGTCACGCCGTCGCCGGTCAAGGGCGAGACGGTCACCCCCACCGGGGCGGCCATCCTCAGCGCCCTGGCCGAGAGCTTCGGCCCGCCTCCGGCCATGACCCTGGAAAACACCGGCATCGGCGGGGGCACCCGGCCCAGCCGGGAGCTGCCCAACATCGTGCGCCTGTGGATGGGCGAGGAAGCCCTGGCCGGGGGTGAGCGGGTGGTGGAGATCGCGGCCCATCTGGACGACATGAATCCAGAGGACCTGCCCCTGGTCATCGACCGGCTCATGAAGGCCGGGGCCCTGGACGCCTCGGCCACCCCCCTGGTCATGAAAAAAGGCCGCCTGGGCTTCGGCCTGCTGGTGATGAGCCCCCCGGAGCTGGCCGAGGCGCTGGCCGCCCTGGTGCTGGAGCAGACCACCAGCCTGGGGGTGCGCCTAAGGTCGGTGGAGCGGCGCATACTGCCCCGGGAGGTGATCACCGTGGACAGCCCCTGGGGCCCGGCCAAGGTGAAGCGGGCCTGGGTGAACGGGGCCTGGCGGGTGCACCCCGAGGCCGACGAGGTGGGGCGAATCGCGGCCGAGACCGGGCTGCCGCCAAGGGAAATCAGGGTCCGCCTGACCGCCCTTGCCGAAAAACATTCCAGGTAACTTATTGTCTTGACAAATAAATTGCCCTGTTTACAATATTGATAGACAAATTGAGGCCTGTCCCGCCCCAATGACCTGCCTCGTATGGGGGATTGCATGTTTGTTCGAGCCCTTAGGACATTTCTTTGCCTGGCGCTGGTGTTGTTCCTGGCTGGCGCGGCCCGGGCCGAAAGCATCACTTTCGACTACGCCACCGGCATCACCGACACCATGCTCAACAAGTACAGCCCCAACAGCAACTACGGCAATTACGGCTATGAAGGGGTCTACAACAGCGGCTCCACTTCGGCTTATCAAAGCCTGCTGCGCTTTGACGACATCTTCGGCGACGGGGGCAACCAGATTCCCCTGGACAGCACCATCAGCAACGCCACCCTGCGCCTGTATCTCTACACCGGCTCGGGCTTGGACCGGGAGCGGTCGCTGTACAGCATGACCGGCAACTGGAGCGAGTCCAGCACCTGGAACAGCATGGAAGGCGGGGTGAGCGTGGGCAGCCAGACCGTGGCCACGGCCGACGCCACCTACACCGAGAACGGCAGCCGGGGATTTTTGGACATCGACGTCACCTCGTCCCTGCAGGCCTGGGCCAACGGGGCCACCAACCTGGGCTGGGTGATCATCGGCACGGGCAGCAACTGGAACTACTCCTTCTATTCCTCCTCGGACTACAGCGCCAAGAGCAAGCGGCCCACCCTGAACGTGGACTACTCCGGCCCGGTGTCCGGCACCCCGGAGCCGGGGACCCTGCTGTTGATGGGCAGCGCCATGGCCTTCATCGGATGGCGGGGCCGCCGCAGGCTGCGCCGCCGCGCCTGAGATTCCTCGCCCTTGCCCTGCGCCGCTCCCTTACCTAAAATGACGGCGTGGCCCGCGTAATTCCATACTCCCGCATTTTGCTGGCGGCCTTGCTGGTCCTGGGCTTGGCCTTGGCCCCGGCCTGCACCGACCAGGGCGGTGGCGCCAAGGGCGGCTGCACCCTGGGCGGGCAGCTGGAGCAAGAGGGGCTCATCATCGTGCCCCTGAGCGCCTTCACCAAAAAACGCATCACCGGCGAGGAGTGGGCCCCCCTGGAGCTGCTGGACCGCCCCTGCCAAAAGCAGGCGGTCCCTCCCCGGGTGGAGATAGACGAGCGCACCGAGTTTTACGCCTTTTACAGCCCCCGGGAGCAAAAGGAGGGCGGCCTGCAGGTGGTGTTCACCTGGTACTTCGGCCGCCCCCAGCGCATCTACTCCAGGCCCCAGGTAAAGGTGCTGGTCAAGCGGTCCGGCTTCGCCCGGCCTGTGGCCCTGACCTGGATATGGTCCAAGCCCCACGGATCGAGCAAGGTGCTCTCCATGGGCGGTTTGCATTCGGTTACCAGCAAGGCCCAGTGGGAGGCCAGCCGCATCTACGGGCCCCGCACCCTGGTGATAAGCCGCTTGGCCGGTTTTGACAACGGACGCCCCCAGGCCGGGGAGACGTTGGCCCGGGTGAGCTTCGAGATTCACGAAAAAGGGGTGCAGATCTACTAGGGACCGGAGCGGCGCCGCCCGGCGCGGCCGCCCTATGGCTTGGGCAGCACCTTGTCCAGAATATCCTTTTCCATGCGCGGGGCGTCGCCGGCCGGCTCCCAGGCTCCGTTGGCCAGGCGCTCGGCCTTTACCCGCACTTCCAGGCGGGCGGAGTGGGAGTCGGCGCACTGGATCAGCACCGTGGCGCTCCAGCGGCGCTGATCCCCCTTATGCTCCGGGGTGACCAGGGCCACCCCCAGGGGGGCCTCCCGCTCGGTGGCCAGGCCCAGGCCGGGGTCGGCGCGCATGGTGGCGCGCACCTGGTCCTGCACCGAGGCGCAGGAAATATCGAAGACCATGGCGAACTGGCGGTGGTCCCCGGCCGAGGGCCGGCCGGCCGCGCTCTCATCCTTGCAGGCCAGGGCTCCCAGCATGACCAGCACCAACCCTATTGCCAGGCAATACCGCATGGCCGCTCCTATTGAATGGTGAAGGTATAGACCTTGTTGCCGCTCTTGTTGTAGATCTGGCTGCTGCTGCGGCTCTTGCCCAGCTTGCCGTTTATGTCCGTACCCGGCGCCAGGGAGTAGAGCAGGGTCATGAAGCGCGACTCCTGGTCGCTGATGGGCTGGCCGCCGAAGGGGTTCATCAGGCCCTCGGCGTCGTGGCCCAGGAAGCCGATGGCGTGGCCCGCCTCGTGGGCCAGGGTGTCGCTCTCGCCCCCGGCGCAGCCGCCTTGATTGCGGGCGATGATGATGTCCGCGTCGATGATCTGGCCCGCGCTGTTCCAGCGCAGAGTGGTCAGGCCGCAGTAGGCGGTGGTGGTGCGGTAGGCCACGCTGATGCTGCTGCCACTGTAGTTGAAGCTCACCTTGCCGCCCGAGGCGCTGTTCCAGCGGTTGAAGGCCGCGGGCGCATCGGGAAAGGCCCCGGCCGAAACACCGATGGGAACCCTGGCCCAGCGGATGGTGTGGCCGCCCAGTTGGGAGGCGTTGTAGGTGTAGAGGATCTGGTAGTCGGAGCTGGTGAAGCCGTCTTCGCCGCCGCCGCCCCCGCCTCCGCAGGAGACCAGGGACAGGAGCAGAGCCAGGCACAGGGCGCTCAGGCATCGCGGGAAATGTTTTGAGGCCTGGGTCATGGACAGATCCTCGCCGCAAAGCAGTTGTAGGTTTTGGGTGCCTTCATAATACCCATTCCCGGCGGTTGCTAGCCAGTTTTTACCAGAGCAGGGCCAGGGCCCGGTCCAGGCGGGAGGCGCTGAGCATCTTCAGGCCAGAGGGTGGCGCGCCCTTGCCCGGGGCGCACAGGGCCTGGCCGAATCCCTGGCGGGCGGCCTCGGCCAGGCGGGCGGCCGAGCGGCCCACGGCCCTCAGCTCCCCGGCCAGGCCCACCTCGCCGAAGCACACCGCCGAGGCGGGCAAGGGACGGTTGGCCAGAGAGCTGGCGATGGCCGCGGCCACGGCCAAATCGGCGGCGGGCTCGGTGAGGCGAACCCCGCCGGTTACGTTGACGAACACGTCGTGGCCCCCCAGGTCCATGCCGGCGTGGATGGCCAGCACCGCGGCCAGCATGTGCAGCCGGCCCGGGTCCACGCCCAGGGCCTGGCGGCGGGGCATGGCCAGGCCCGAGGGGCTCACCAGGGCCTGCACCTCCACCAGCAGGGGGCGGGTGCCGCTCATGGCCGCGCACACCGCGCTGCCCGGGGCCGAGGCCGGGCGGTGGGCCAGGAGCATGGCCGAGGGGTTGGAGACCCCGGCCAGGCCGCGCTCGCCCATCTCGAATACGCCCACCTCGTCGGTGGCTCCGAAGCGGTTTTTCACCGCCCGCAGCAGGCGCAGGCGCATGGAGGGCTCGGCCTCGAAATAGAGCACCGTGTCCACCATGTGCTCCAAAACCCGGGGGCCGGCCAAAGAGCCTTCCTTGGTCACATGGCCCACCAGGAACAAGGCGCTGCCCCCGGACTTGGCCGCCCCGGCCAGCTCGGCGGCGCAGTGGCGCACCTGGCCCACCGCGCCCGGGGCGCTGGCCAGCTCGCCGCTCTTGATCGCCTGGATGGAATCCACCACCACCGCGGTGAAGCCGCCGTCGCGCACGGCGCCCAGAATCGTCTCCAGGGAAGTGTCGGCCAAAAGCTCCACCCCGGCTCCGGCCAGGCCCAGGCGCGCCGCCCGCAGCCCCACCTGGCGGGCCGACTCCTCGGCGGTGACGTAGAGCACCCGGCCCCCGCCCGCGCCCAGGGCCTCGGCGCTTTGCAGCATGAGGGTGGACTTGCCGATGCCGGGCTCGCCGCCCACCAGCACCACCATGCCCGCCACCAGGCCGCCGCCCAGCACCCGGTCCAGCTCGGCGATGCCCGCGGCCAGGCGCTGTTCGGGCCGCTCCAGGGCCCCGGTCAAGGGCAGGGTGGCCGGGGGAGGGCCCTGGGGGCCCTTGGCGGCCGGGGAAACCGCCTCCTCCACCAGGGAATCCCAGCTCTGGCAGGCCGGGCACTGGCCCAGCCACTTGGGCTGGGAAGCCCCGCAACTCTGACAAACAAAGACGGTGGAACGCTTGGCCAAATCAACCTCCCATTGCTCAACCATCATACCCGAGGCCGGGCCCAGGGCCTAGAGTTGCCTGAAGCCCGCCCGGTTACATTGACAAAACCCGTGGTTACGCATATAAAATTAGATGACCCCAAGGGCTAGGAGTAATAATGGGCGCGAGGAGGTACGCGCCTATTTTAGGGTTCGGGTAAAGGAGCATTAAAAGCATGTCTGACAACGTCTTGCAGGTGACCGACGACAGCTTCGAGGCTGAAGTTCTCAACAACGAAACCCCCACCCTGGTGGATTTCTGGGCCTCCTGGTGCGGTCCCTGCCGGGCCATCGCCCCGGTGGTGGAGGAGCTGGCCGAGCAATACGCCGGCAAGCTCAAGGTGGCCAAGCTCAACGTGGACGAGAGCCCCAAGACTCCGGGCCAGTACGGCATCCGGGCCATCCCCACCCTGATCCTGTTCAAGGATGGCAAGGTGGCGGACCAGATCACCGGCGCGGTGAGCAAATCCCATCTGGAGGCGGCCATCAGCAAGCAGCTGGGCTAGGCCCGGAAGCGGAATATGCATACCCACGATTTGGTTATAGTGGGCGGGGGGCCGGGCGGCCTCACCGCCGGGTTATATGCCGCCCGCGCCCGCATGGACGCGGTGCTCTTGGAGCGCCTGAGCCCCGGCGGCCAGGTGCTCACCACCGACATAGTAGAAAACTGGCCGGGCGACGTGGAGGGGGTCAGCGGCTTCGATCTGTCCGACCGCATGCGCGACCACGCCCTTAAGTTCGGCCTGGTCATCGAGAGCAAGGAGATCACCAAGCTCACGGTGGACGGCGATTGCAAGGTGCTCTCCACCCCGGATGGCGAGATACGCGGCAAGGCGGTGGTCATCGCGGTGGGGGCCCAGCCCAGGAAACTGGGGGTGCCCGGCGAGGAGCTGTTGATCGGCAAGGGCGTGTCCTACTGCGGCACCTGCGACGGCCCCTTTTACCGCGATCAGGTGGTGGTCTGCTTCGGAGGCGGCGACACCGCGGCCGAGGAAGCGGTCTTCCTGACCCGTTTCGCCTCCAAGGTGTACCTGGTGCACCGCCGCGACGAGCTCCGGGCCGCCGGAGTGCTGGCCGAGCGGGTGCTGAACAACGAAAAGATCGAGGTGCTCTGGTCCCAGGTTCCCCTGGAGATCAAGGGCGAAAACAAGGTGGAGGCGGTTCGCCTGAAAAAGTTGTCCGACGGCGAGGAGTACGATCTGCCTTGCGACGGGGCCTTCGTGTTCGTGGGCACCACCCCCAACACCGAGTTCCTGCGCGGGGTGCTGGATATGGACCGGCAAGGGTTCATCATCTGCGACCGGGATCAGCACACCAGCCTAAACGGCGTGTTCGCCGCGGGCGACTGCTGTAGCAAGCTGCTCAGGCAAATCGTGGTGGCGGCGGGGGAAGGCGCCTTGGCGACCTATGCCGCGCAACGTTATCTGGAAGAGGTTCATGACTAAACATTGGCGGGTGGTGGCCCTGGCCCTGTTGCTGGCCCTGGCGGCGGCGGGAGGATGCGGTATGTTCGGTTCCGGCGGCGGAACCAGCGACGAGGCCTTCGACACCCCGGCCCAGGTGCTGGCCAACGAGGCCGAGACCCTCTACCGCGAGGGCAACTACGACGAGTCGGCCAACCTGTTCCAGGCCCTCAAGGACCGCTTTCCATACAGCCGCTTCGCCCTGCTGGCCGACCTGAGGGTGGGCGACGCCTATTTCAAGTCCAAGCGCTACGAAGAGGCGGTGCTGGCCTATGAGGACTTCATCCGCCTGCATCCCAAGAACGACGCGGTTCCCTACGCCATCTACCAGATGGGCATGGTCTACTTCGATCAGATGCTCACCCCGGACCGCGACCCGGAAAACGCCCGCAAGGCCATGCAGACCTTTCAGCGGCTGATCAAGCAGTATCCCAAGAGCGAGTGGGCGGTGCGGTCCCAGCCCCGTTTGCAGGAGGCCACCCGCCGCCTGGCCGCCCACGACATGGTGGTGGGCAAGTATTACCTGAACACCAAGGCCTACCGGGCGGCCATGGGCCGCTTCAAGCGGGTGCTCACCCAGTACCCGGACGTGGGGCTTTACAACGAGGCCATGGGGTACCTGCAGCAGGCCCAGAAAAAGTGGGCCGCCTTGCCGGCCAAGGAGCGCGAGGGCCAGGGCATCGACCGCCGCGACCTGAACGCGCCCGTGCCCGGCATGGAAGCTCCGGACGTGCTTAGCGGGCCGGACAACAACCCGCTCTAGAGCGGGCCACGGCACAAACGCCAAGGGACGCCCCGCTGGGGCGTCCCTTTTTTGTCGGGGGGTATGTGTTGATGCGTGGCCGAGCCGGCACAGCCAGCCGCCGGCAGACAAGGCGTCTGGCGAAGCCGGCCTAAGAAGCGGCCTGCTCCTTGACCAGTCCGGGCACCTTGCTCAGGGCGTTGTCCAGACCGTCCGGGTCCTGGCCGCCGGCCTGGGCCATGTCCGGCCGGCCGCCGCCGCCGCCGCCCACCATGGGAGCCAGCACCTTGACCAGGTTGCCGGCGTGGAAGCGCCCGGCCAGGTCCTTGCTGACCAGGGCCAGCAACAGCGCCTTGCCCCCGGACTCGGCCCCCAGCACGGCCACCCCGGAGCCCAGCTTGTCGCGCACCGTGTCGGCCAGGTCGCGCAGGCCCTTGGGGTTGTCCACCTCCACCTTGACCGCCAGCACCTTGACCCCGTCCACCTCCACGGCTTCGGACATGAGGTCGCGGCTGGAGGCCCCGGCCAGGCGGCCCTTGAGGGTTTCCACCTCGCGCTCGCGCTCCTTGAGGGTGCCGAGCATTTTGGACACCCGCTCGGCCAGCTCGGGACGGCCCACCTTGAGGGCGGCCGCGGCCTGGTTGGCCTCCATCTCCAGGGCCTGCACCGCCTCCACCGCGGCCCCCCCGGTGAGCGCCTCCAGGCGGCGCACGCCGGCGGCCACCGAGGACTCGGAGACGATCTTGAAAAAGCCGATGTCGCCGGTGGCCCCGGTGTGGGTGCCGCCGCAGAGCTCCTTGGACACGCCCGGAATCTGCACCAGGCGCACCCGGTCGCCGTAGCGTTCCTCGAACAGGGCCATGGCGCCGGTGGCCATGGCCTGGTCGATGTCCATGACCTGGGTGTCCAGGGAGAGGTTGGCGCGCACCCCCTGGTTGACCGCGCGCTCCACCGCGCGCAATTCCTCCGGGGTCATGGCTTCGAAATGGCTGAAGTCAAAGCGCAGGCGCTCCGGGCTGACCATGGAGCCGGCCTGCTTGACGTGTTCGCCCAGGGTTTCGCGCAGGGCCGCGTGCAGCAGGTGGGTGGCGGTGTGGTTGGCCGCGGTGGCCGCCCGGGCGCCCGGGTCCACGGTGAGGACCAGCTCCTCGCCCAGGGCGATGCTGCCCTCGCTCACCTGGATCTGGTGCACGATGAGCTCGCCGCCCGGCTTGAGGGTGTCGACCACCTTGGCCTGGCCGTGGGGGCCCTTGATGGCTCCCACGTCGCCCACCTGGCCTCCGGCCGCGCCATAAAAGGGCGTGGCCGCGGCCACCAGCTCGGCCTTTTGGCCCTGGGCCACCGCGTCCACCGGCTCGCCGTCCACCAGGATCAGGGCGGCCGGGGCGCTGCCCGTGAGGCCCTCGTAGCCGGTGAAGGCGGTGGTGAAGCCCTCGGACTTGAGCTTGGCCAGGGCGGGGGGAAGCTGTTGCTCGCCGCTGCCGCTCCAGGCGGCGCGGGAGCGGGCCCGCTGCTGGCCCATGGCCTCGGAGAAACCATCCTCGTCCACCCCCAGGCCCTCCTCGGCCACGATGGTCATGGTCAGGTCCAGGGGGAAGCCGAAGGTGTCGTAGAGCTTGAAGGCCACCTCGCCGGACAGGGCGTCCTGCCCCTTGGCCTTGGCCTGGGCCACGGCCTCGGAAAGAAGCTTGAGCCCGGTGTCCAGGGTCTCGCCGAAGCGCTCCTCCTCGCCGGAGATGACCTTGTCCACGAAGGCCCGGTTGCCGTAGAGGCCGGGGTAGGCGGCCTGGAACTCATCCATGACCACCCCGGCCACCTGGTGCAGGAAGGGCCCGGTGAGGCCCAGCTTGCGGCCGTGGCGGGCGGCGCGCCTGAGGATGCGCCGGAGCACGTAGCCCCGGCCCTCGTTGGAGGGCATCACCCCGTCGCCCACCAGCACGGCGCAGGCCCGGGCGTGGTCGGCGATCACCCTCAGGCTCACGTCGTTTTCAGAATCGTCCCCCCGGGTGATCCCGGCCAGTTGGCTGGTGAAATCCATGATGGGGGTGAACAGGTCGGAGTCGTAGTTGCTGGTGAAGCCCTGCACCGTGGCCGCGATGCGCTCCAGGCCCATGCCCGTGTCGATGGAGGGCTTGGGCAGGGGGGTCATCTTGCCGCTGGAGTCGCGCTCGTACTGCATGAACACCAGGTTCCACAGCTCCAGGTAGCGGTCGCAGTCGCAGCCCACGGCGCACTCGGCCGAACCGCAGCCCATCTCGGGGCCCTGGTCGATGTGGATCTCCGAGCAGGGGCCGCAGGGGCCGGTGTCGCCCATGGCCCAGAAGTTTTCGTCCTCGCCCAGGCGCACGATGCGCTCCGGGCGCACCCCGACCTCGCTCTCCCACAGACGGGCGGCGTCATCGTCCTCGGTGTACACGCTCACCCAAAGGTCCTCGGGGCTTAGCCCGTAGCCCTGGGTAAGCAGCTCCCAGGCGAAGACCACCGCCTTTTCCTTGAAATAGTCGCCAAAGCTGAAGTTGCCCAGCATCTCGAAAAAGGTGTGGTGGCGGGGGGTGCGCCCCACGTTCTCCAGGTCGTTGTGCTTGCCGCTGACCCGGAAGCATTTTTGGCAGGTGGTGGCCCGGCTGTAAGGGCGCTTGTCCTGGCCGGTGAAGACGTTTTTGAACTGCACCATGCCCGCGTTGGTGAACAGCAGGCTGGGGTCGTCGGCCGGCACCACGCTGGAGCTTTTGACCACCTGGTGCTGGTGCTTGGCGAAATAGTCCAAAAAGGTCTGGCGAATCTGGTTGCCGGTCATGGCCATGGGTTGCTAGCTCCTTAGTTAGCCCTCGCATTTCATGAGGACTGTGCGTCCGGCTGCGCCAGCCACCGGCATACGGTGTTGCTGGCCGCGCTCGGGCCTCGACGTAGCGCTGAAGGCTACGCCCGCGGCCCTCGCTTGCCAGACGCCTTGTCTGCCGGCGGCTGGCTGTGCCGGGGCAGGGAAAGAATCATGCCCCGATCATGTTGGCCCTTGTTACTAGGGCTCCATTTAAAAACATCGTGGTCAAAAACCGCCCGGCTTTCATGAAATTTGAGGGCCGCTACTCGGCGTCAGGGGCGGCCTCTTCTTCGGCCGGGGGCAAAAGCCCCAGCTTGGTCTTGAGCCGGATGATAACCTCGTCGAGCACCTCGGGGGTGTCGGCCAGGAAGTTGGTGGCATTCTCGCGGCCCTGGCCCATGCGCTCGTCGCCATAGGAATACCAGGCCCCGCTCTTGGTCACGATGTCCTGCTCCACCCCCCAATCCAGCACCTCGCCCAGGCGGTTGATGCCCTGGCCGAACATGATGTCGAACTCGGCTTGCCTAAAGGGCGGGGCCACCTTGTTCTTGACCACCTTGACCCGGGTGCGGTTGCCCACGTCGGCGTCGCCGGACTTGATCTTGCCGATGCGCCGGATGTCCAGGCGCAGGCTGGCGTAGAACTTGAGCGCGTTGCCGCCGGTGGTGGTTTCCGGGCTGCCGAACATGACCCCGATCTTCATGCGGATCTGGTTGATGAAGATAAGGGCGGTGTGGCTTTTGGACACCACGCTGGTGAGCTTGCGCATGGCCTGGCTCATCAGGCGGGCCTGCAGGCCCACGTGGCTGTCGCCCATCTCGCCCTCCAGCTCGGCCTTGGGCACCAGGGCGGCCACCGAGTCCACCACCAGCACGTCCACCCCGCCGGAGCGCACCAGGATCTCGACGATGTCCAGGGCCTGCTCGCCGGTGTCCGGCTGGCTCACCAGCAGGTCGTCCACATTGACCCCCAGCTTTTTGGCGTAGGCCACGTCCAGGGCGTGCTCGGCGTCCACAAAGGCGGCCACGCCGCCGAGCTTCTGGGCCTCGGCGATCACATGCAGGGCCAGGGTGGTCTTGCCCGATGACTCGGGGCCGTATATCTCGGTGACCCGGCCCCGGGGCACCCCGCCCACCCCGGCGGCGATGTCCAGGCCCAGGGAGCCGGTGGAGATGGCCCGCACGTCCTGGGCCACCTCTTGGCTGCCCAGGCGCATGATGGCTCCCTTGCCGAAGTTGCGCTCGATCTGCTTCAGGGCGCTTTCAACCGCCTTGTCCCGTTGGCTGCGGGCGTTGTCGTCGGCCATGCTCTATCTGTCCTCCCGCGCGCCGCCCTGTGTCAGGGAGGCGCGGTAAAGTGGCGTGTATATGGGCCCTGAACTGGTCAGGGTGCTTTGCATCAATACGGCCTGATCGGCCGTGAACCTTGGGCCGCGATGTCCGGCCAGACCGGCCAACTCGCGGCTGAGCGGCCCCAGGGGCGGGGCCTTTTTTTTGCCCCGCCGCTGGCGCAGGCGTCCCAGGGTCAGATGGGCCTTGAAGGCCCGCGCCTCGGGCTGGAAGCCCAGGGGCTGGTTGCCCGCCTGCACCGCCTTGGCCAGCTCGGCCAGCTCGGCGGTCATGCCGGTGAGGCCCAGCCAGACCACCCGGGGTTTTCGCGGGCCCGGGAAGGCCCCGCAGCCAAACACGGCCAGCTCCAGGAGCGGCGTGCCGGCGCAGGCGGCGGCCAGGGCCCGCTCCAGGCCGGACTGCCCATCCGGCTCCACCTCGCCCAAAAACTGGAGCGTGAGGTGAAGGTTTGCCGGGGCCACCCACTTCACGTCCGCGCCGCTGGGCTTGAGCTCTTTTATCAGCCCGGCGGCGTGCTCCTTCACCGCCGGGGGCATCTCAAGGGCGATGAAGCAGCGCATGGTCTTCCAGGTAGCGCCGCAGCAGATCCAGGGCGGTGTGGGCGCTGAGCTGCTTGATCTGGTCGCGGGCGCCCATGAAGCCCATGAAGCGGCGGTGCAGGGTCTTGACCCCGCCCTCGGCGGCCAGGCCGAAGTACACCGTGCCCACCGGCTTTTCCTCGGTGCCGCCGTCCGGACCGGCGATGCCGGTCACCGCCAGCCCCAGGTCGGTCCCTGCCTCGCGCCGGGCCCCGGCGGCCATCTCGGCCGCAGTCTCGGCGCTCACCGCGCCGTGGGCCTCCAGGGTCTCGGGCTTGACCCCCAACAGCTCCATCTTGGCCCGGTTGGAGTAGGTGACCAGGCCCCGGTCGAAAAATCCGCTGGATCCGGCCACGCCGGTGACCAGGTGGCCCACCAGGCCGCCGGTGCAGGACTCGGCCAGGGCCAGGGTGAGGCCCTCGGCCAGCATGCGCTGGGCCACGGTGTCGGCCAGGGTGTCCCGGCCATGGGCCACCACCAAACCTTCCAAACGGTGGGATGCCTCCTCCACCAGGCTTTCCAGCAGGGCCCCGGCCCCTTCGGGGTCGGCGCTGCGCAGGCTGAGCACCACCTGCTCGCAGGGAAACACCGGGTAAAAGCCCACCGACACCCCGGGGTAGCCCGCGGTGAGGCCGTCCAGCCTCAGGCCGATCTGGCTCTCGCCCAGGCCGAAAACGGTGAACTTGCGGCTGACCATCACCTGCTCGGGCGCGAAGCGCTCCAGCAGGGCGGGCATGACCAGGCGCTCCAGCAGGCGGCGGTTTTCCTCCGGCACTCCGGGCAGGAAATACACCGGCTGTTCGGCCGGGGTGGTCAGCTTGAACCCGGCGCAGGCCTTGTCCAGCACCTCGGCCCCCTGGGGAAGCTGGGCCATGCGCTCGGCCCCGGGGGGCAGGGCGCGGCCCACCGCCGCAAAGCACTCCCGCAGGTTCTCGATCATGCGCCGGCTCTCGGCCAGGGCCAGGCCGAAGTGCCGCGCCGCGGCCGAGGCGGTTATGTCGTCGTCCGTGGAGCCCAGGCCGCCGCTGACCAGCACGAAGTCGGCTTGCTCCAGGGCCTGGTCCAGGGCCCCGGCAATGGCCTCCATGTCGTCGCCCACCATGAGCACCGAGGCGAACTGGAAGCCCAGGGGGCTGAGCCGGGCCAAGGCGTAACGCGAGTTTTTGTCAGCCACCCGGCCGCTGACCAGCTCGTCGCCGATGCAGATTATGGCCCCGCGCATAGCCCTTGCCCCGTCCCGGCGGCAAGAGCTCCAAGCCGCCGGTCATTCTCGGAAATCCAGCTTTTTAAGCTATCAAGGGGGGTGGTCTTTGTCAACCACGGCCAGGGGTTGACTACCCCCGGCGCCCCGTATATTCTCAGTGCCCGGATCAGGGGCCCGGGGGCCCCGGGGAGGCATTTATGCGTTGGTGCGACCTGACATGCCCGGAAGCCAGCTTTCCCCGCGACGAGGCGGTGGACGGGGCGGGCTCCTGCCGCACCTTCGCGGCCCTGTACTGCGCCAAGCTGGGCCGCCTGGTGGCCAAAAACGCGCCCTGCGCGGCCCAGGCAACCGGCAAAAAGTCTGTTAATGCCAAACGCGACGATGAGGCCTAACTCAGGCCACGGGCCTTGGCGCTGACCCCCTCCACGCTCATTCTGAAGACCCGGGCCCGCTCCTTGAGCTTGCCGATGTAGGCCAAGCCCTCGGCATGGCGGCCGGGGCTGTACTTGTCCACCAGGGCTTCCAGGGCCTCCTGCTTTTCTATCTCTTCCACCTCGCTCACCCGGCCAAAGGCCAAGGCGCTGCAATAGACGGTGGAAAACTGGTCGGGCAGAAGCTGGGTGGCGCCCACCACGCAGAAGCAGGCGCGGGGCTCGTGGGCCAGGTTGTCCAGCTTGCGCCCGCTCAGGGCGCAGTGAAAGAAAAGCGCCCCATCCCGGAGCCAGTAGCTCAAGGGAATGCCGTAGGGCTGCCCGTCCGGGGACACGGTGGACAGCACCCCGTACTCCCCCTGCTCCAGGATGCGCCAGGCCTGCTCGGACCCGGCGTCGCGGTCCTTGCGCCGTATCTCCAATTGCATGATTTTCCGTGCCGCCCGGCGCGGCGCCTGCCGTCCGGTTGGTGCTCGTCGAGGTTGTCGGAAAAAAAGTCGGGAGGGGCGGGGCGGGCCTAGTCCTCCTCCTCGCTGCTTTCCGGCTGTTCCGGGGGCTTGGTTCCCACCTTGAAGAAATCCACTCCCTCTTTCTGGAGCATCTTTTCTTCCTCCTCGGTGGAGACCCCCCGGATGTTGCGCGCCTCGCTGGCCCCGTAGTGGATCTTCAGGGCTTCCTTGGCGAACTTGGGACCCACGTCCTCGAAATTATCCATGAAATAGCGCTGCAAGGATTGGCCCAGGAGCTTGGCCGCCTTCTCGTGATCCGCCTGGCCCCGGCCCTTGGAAATGGCAAAGGCCGAGGGCACCCGCTTGACCTGCTCGCTGCCGCACACCGGACAGGCGACCAGCTTCTTTTTTATTTGCGTTTCCAGGTCCTTGAGGTCGTCGAACCAGCCTTCAAAGGCGTGCCCCTGGTCGCACTGGAGGTCGAAAACGATCATAAACCCTTTATATCACGCACAAGCTGCCCTTCCTAGCCTATTCGGGACGGGGAGGCAGCCAGCGGCGGCGGCCCAGCACGATGAAGCCGGTGTGGCCGCGCATGGCATGGGAAGGGCGCACCGAGGGCGGCCGCACCTGCCAGTAGCGCTGCATGGCCTCAAAGGAGCTGGGCAGGCAAAAGGCGCGCTCGTTTTGCAGGGCTTCCATCTGGCGCATGAGCTGCATGGCCGTGGGCGAATAGGCTGCCCAGATGCCGCCGGGTTCGATGGCCTCGGCCGCGGCTTGCATGAGATCCCAGGGCTCGGGGATGTCGCTGAACATGCGGTCGCAGGTGTACTGGCCAAAGCCCTCTTCCACCGGGTTGGCCATTACCGGCTCCCAGCGCTCCAGAAACTCCTCGCCCAGATAGGTGGCCACGTTTTTCTTGGTGCGGTTCAGGTGGTCGCGCCTGAGGTCAAAGCTGACCAGACGGCCTTCGGGTCCCAGAGCCCGCAAGAGGGCCATGGTCAGGGCGCCGTGCCCGGTGCCCACCTCGATCACGGTCATGCCGGGGGCCACATCGCCGTAGAACAGGAGCAGGGCCAGGTCCTTGGGAAAGATGACCTGGGCCTGGCGGGGCATGTTCATCACCACCTGCTCCAGGGTGGGCACGAACGCCAGGTAGTGGTGGCGCTGGGGGGTGACCAGGAGCTCGCCGTCGTGCAGCGAGGCCAGGGTGGGGTGGTCCAGCAACTCGCCCTTGAGCCGGACCTTCAGGGCCGGGTCGGGTACCTGGATCAGGTATTGCCGGTCCTTTTCGTCCACCAACAGCAGGTGGGCGCCAGGGGGGTGCGGGTATGCGGGTTCTTCTGGCGGCAAGGGCGGCTCCTCAAACATGGGTGTAGGCAGCTTTATAGCCCATGGGGGGCCGGCTTGCAAAGGGCGCGGGGCCCAAAAAAGCCGGGAGGCCCAAAGGGCCCCCCGGCGGGGATGCTTGCGGGAAAAGGCGCGGCTACAGGATGGACAGGTAGCGCTCCATCTCCCAATCGGTGACGTGCAGGCGGAAAGCGTCCCATTCGGCGGTCTTGTTCTCGATGAACTTCTCGAACACGTGATCGCCCAGGGTCTCCTTGACCAGCTTGCTCTTGGAAGTGACCGCGATGGCCTCGCCCAGGGTGGCGGGCAGGGCGCTGATCTTGTGGCGCTTGAGCTGCTTGGCGTCCATCTCGAAGATGTCCTCTTCCACCGGGGCGGCCAGCTCGTATTCCTCTTCCATGCCCTTCATGCCGGCGGCCAGCATGACCGCGAAGGCCAGGTAGGGGTTGCAGGCCGGGTCGGGGCAGCGCAGCTCGCAGCGGGTGGCGGCTTCCTTGCCGGGCTTGTACATGGGCACCCGCACCAGGGCGGAGCGGTTGCGCCGCGCCCAGGCCACATAGACCGGGGCCTCGTAGCCAGGCACCAGGCGCTTATAGCTGTTGACCCACTGGGCGATGATGGAGGTGAACTCCGGGGCGTGCTTGAGCAGGCCGGCGATGTAGCTCTTGCCTTCCTTGCTCAGGCTGAACTCGTCCTTGGCGTCGAAGAACACGTTCTTCTTGCCCTTGAACAGGGATTGGTGGGTGTGCATGCCGGAGCCGTTTTCGCCGAAGACCGGCTTGGGCATGAAGGTGGCGTACACCCCATGCATCATGGCGATCTCTTTGACGGTCAGGCGGTAGGTCATGGCGGCGTCGGCCATGTGCAGGGCCTCGGCGTAGCGCAGGTCGATCTCGTGCTGGCTGGGGGCCACCTCGTGGTGGGAATACTCCACGGTGATGCCCAGCTTCTCCAGGGCCATGATGGTGTCGCGGCGAAGGTCGCTGGCCACGTCCAGGGGGGTCAGGTCGAAGTAGCCGCCATGGTCCAGGTACTCGGTGCCGTGGGAGTCCTTGAAGTAGAAGAACTCGAGTTCCGGGCCCACGTACATGGTGTAGCCCTTGTCGGCGGCCTTTTTCAGCTGACGCTTGAGCACGTAGCGGGGGTCGCCCTCATAGGGGGTGAGGTCCGGGTTGAGCACGTCGGTGAACATGCGGGCCACGGCGCCGTCTTCCCGGTTGCGCCAGGGAAGCAGCTGGAAGGTGGAGATGTCGGGCATGGCCACCATGTCCGACTCGTCGATGCGCGCGAAACCCTGGATGGAAGAGCCGTCAAAGCCCATGCCTTCCGAAAGCGCCAGCTCCAGCTCGTTGGGCGTGATCGCGAAGCTTTTCATTACGCCCAGAATGTCGGTGAACCACAGGCGGATAAATTTGACGTTGTTGTCCTTGACCGCCTTAAGGATGCCTTCCTTGGTCATTTTTGCCATGCTCGTTTTCCTCCTTGAGAACAAATGGGCTTGACCTTGGCCGCAGGTTGAGCCCCGAGGGCCTACCTGGCCAGGGCTTGTCGGAGCGGCACTTTACAAATTTGGTAGCTCTAGTTTGGCTAAGCAAATTCCAAGCCAAATGAAGCCTGTTTGTCTAACTTGCTGTAACTAGGGCTATATATCTGGAGGGCCCTCTGGAGGGCCCATCATAACACTACCAATTGGTATGCCCGTTAAGGGCCAAAAATACCAAATGGTATGTTTTGTCGTTGGGAACCACCAACCTGTGGTCTAGCCCAAGCATATATGGGCCCGGGAGGCCACGCAAGCCTCCCGGGCCCAGTTAGCGGTTAAGGATTAGCCTTAGCCTATGGCGGGCGAGCCGGATTCGCCGGTGCGGATGCGGATAGCCTCCTCCATGGGCAGCACGAACATGACCCCGTCGCCGATCTCGCCGGTGCGGGCGCCCTTGATGATGGCCGCCTTGGCCGCCTCCACGAACTCGTCGTTGAGGCCGATCTCGACGCGCACCTTCTTGAGCAGGTTCACTTCCTGCTCCACCCCGCGGTAGGTCTCGGAAAACCCCCGCTGGCGGCCGGATCCCACGATGTTGGTCACCGACATGTTGAAGACCTCGGCTTCGTACAGGGCTTGCTTCACGTCGTTCAAGCGTTCGGGCTTGATATAAGCGATTATTAGCTTCATTGATCTTCTCCCCCTTTCTACCTGGTGGTGAAGATCTGGAAGTCTGAATAGGCTTCCATACCGTGTTCTTCGATGTCCAGACCGCGGAGCTCTTCATCCTTGGTCACGCGCAGGCCCATTATAGCCTTGACCGCCAGGAAGACCACCGCCATGCACGCCATGGCAAACACGGCGCAGGCGACGGTGCCCATGATCTGGATGCCCAACTGGGTGAAACCACCGCCGTGCAGCAGGCCGTCGTTGCCCAGACCCAGGGCCTTCTGGCCCCAGATGCCCACCGCGATGGTGCCCCACATGCCGTTGAAGCCGTGCACCGGCACAGCACCCACGGGATCGTCGATGTGCAGCTTGTCCAGCAGGCTCACGCCCATGACCACGATGCCGCCGGCGATCAGGCCGATGACGATGGCGGCCCAGGGGCTGACCACCGCGCAGGGGGCGGTGATGGCCACCAGACCGGCCAGGGCGCCGTTCATGCACATGGTAAGGTCGGGCTTGCCGTACATGGCCCACACCAGGAACATGGCCCCGAGAGCGCCGGCTGCCGCGGCCAGGTTGGTGTTGATGGTGATCAGGGCTATAGCCATGGCGTTTTCGGTGCCCGAGGCGGCCAGCTGGCTGCCCGGGTTGAACCCGAACCAACCGAACCACAGGATGAACACGCCCAAAGCGGCCAAGGGGATGTTGTGACCGGCCAGGACCCGGCTCTTGCCGTCCGGGCCGTAGCGCCCGATGCGGGGACCCAGGATCAGGGCGCCGACCAGGCCGACCCAGCCGCCCGTGCCGTGCACGATGGTGGAACCGGCGAAGTCAAAGAAGCCCATCTCCGAAAGCCAGCCGCCGCCCCAGGTCCAGTGACCGATGATGGGGTAGACGATGGCCGTGAGGAACACCGTGGCGATGAGATAAGAGGGGAACTTGGTCCGCTCGGCCATGACGCCCGAGACGATGGTGGCCGCGGTGCCGCAGAAGACCGCCTGGAACATCCAGGCCGCCCAGACCGGCAGTCCGTCGCTGGCCAGGCCCGACAGGCCGAAGCCGCTGAGCCCGATAAAGGAGTTGCCATCGCCGAACATGAACGCATATCCTACGATGAAGTAGATAATGCTGGCCAGGGCGAAGTCCATGAAGTTCTTGGCCAGGATGTTGGCCGCGTTCTTGGCCCGGGTGAGCCCCGCTTCCACCATGGCGAACCCAGGCTGCATGAAGAAGACCAAGTAGGCCGCCAATAGCACCCAGACCGTGTCCAGGTCGTTAACCTTGGGTGCTTTGGCGGCCTCTTCCGCCCAGGCGGGCAGGGCGGTTAGAAGCCCTACTCCCGTCAGGGTGGCTAGAGAGGCCATCACGCGCTTGATCATTTCCCAACTGCTCCTTTTGGAAGCGGCCCGGCCGGCGCCTTTCCGGCCGGGCCTCGGTTTCTAGTCCGTCTTAGAACGAGGCGCCAAGCACCACGCCGAAGTAGATATTGTTCTCGTCCTGGAGCGGCTTCATGTTGTCCTTGATGTCGCCGTCCACCAGGCCGGTGAAGACCACCTGGGGAGTCACGCTGAAGTATTCGCCGATGCTGAAGGGCACCGAAATGTAGCCGCTGTAGTCGGTGAATCCGCTCTTGTCGGTGCCGTTGTAGTAGAAGTTGTTGTTGTCGTCGCTGCCGTAGGCGATGGAGGCGCCCACCGCCAGGGACCAGCCGATCATGTCATTGATCTTGGGCAGGTCCCGCGAGTAGTCCAGGGCGCCCAACACGTAGACGCCGTTGGACTCCTGAACGTCCTTGTAAATGGTCAGGCTGGGGGTGACGATCCAGTCGTAGCTGACCCCGGCGTAGAACTCGGTGGTGTCGTTGACGTCGCTACCCGGGAAGGCGTAGCGGATGACGCCGACCGGGATGGAGAAAGCGCCCAGTTCAAAGGTGTAGTCCGCGGTCAGGTCGATCTCGTCGATCTCGTTGCGGCGGTTGTTCTCGTCGGTGAGCATGTAGTCTGCCCAGGCGTTGAAAGTGAAGCCGCCGACGCCCGCGGTTAAGGAGGGCTGGGCCACCCAGTCATCCACCACCACGATGCCGCGCCATACGTACTTGCTGTTAAAGGCAACTTCCAGGTCGACCGTGGGGGTCAGTTTGGCCTGGGCCGGGGTGGCGGCGGCAAAAGCGCTGGGCAGAGCCAAGCTTAGGGCCAACAATAAACAGAGTGCCAACTTCCTCATTGTCTTTTCCTCCTGATTCGCTGTGCTTTTAGTTCAAGCCCATGGCCAGCCAAGCCGATGGGCCGTTTATCTTTTACGGCCAAAACCGTTGATGGCATTTCCTAATGGCAAGGTGTGTGCCATCGGCGCTCGAAAGGCGATAAAGCCGCCTAACGCACTAAATTTTCAGATGAAAAAAATCGCCCCCGATTTGGGGGCGATTGTGATCGGCCGGCGAAAAGCTACTTAGCGGTATGAATGCGGGGGGTAAGTTACTTTTTCGTACGGAAGCGGCGCGGGTCGATGCCGTACTTTTTCACCCTGAGACCCATGAGCCGTTCGCTGATGCCCAGGCTTCTGGCGGCGGAGGCCTTGTTGCCCCGGGAGTTTTTCAGCGCGTCGGCGATGAGCTCGCGCTCCACGTTTTCCATGGTGGACTTCAGGGTGCCCTGGTGGATGGTGCCCGAGGCCTCGGCGGTCTGCAGGGTGGGGGGCAGGTGGTGGCCGTGGATCACCTCGTCCGAGGAGAGGATCACCGCCCGCTCTATATAGTTCTCCAACTCGCGCACGTTGCCCGGCCAGTGATAGGACATAAGCATGTCGATGGCCGGGGTGGAGATGCGGCGGATGGTCTTGCTGTTGGTCCGGCTGAAGCGTTCGGTAAAGTAGTTGGCCAGCAGCAAAACGTCGGTGCCCCGCTCCCGGAGCGGCGGCGCGTGGATGGGGAACACGTTGAGCCGGTAGTAGAGGTCCTGGCGGAAGGTGCCGGCTTCCAGGAGATTTTCCAAATCGCGGTTGGTGGCGGCGATTACCCGCACGTCGCTCTTGATGGTCTCGGTGCCGCCCACCCGCTCGAACTCGCGCTCCTGGAGCACCCGGAGCAGCTTGACCTGGGTGGCTGGCGAGAGGTCGCCCACCTCGTCCAGGAAGATGGTGCCCCCGTCGGCCAGCTCGAAGCGGCCCTTGCGCTGGTTGTGGGCCCCGGTGAAGGCGCCCTTTTCATGGCCGAACAGCTCGCTTTCGATGACGCTCTCGGGAAGGGCCGCGCAGTTGACCTTGATGAAGGGCTTGGAGGCTCGCAGGCTGTTGTAATGGATGGCGTGGGCCACCAGCTCCTTGCCGGTGCCGCTTTCGCCCCGGATGAGCACCGTGGTGCCCACCTGGCACACCTGGGCGATGAGGTCGTAGACCATCTGCATGGCCTTGGACTTGCCGATGATGTTGGCCGGGTGGAAGCGGTCCTTGAGGCTCTCTTGCAGGCGCAGGTTTTCCTCGCGCAGGCGCTGCTGCTCCTCGGCCACCTCCTGCCTCAGGCGCACCGCCTGGGCGATCATGGAGCCGATCACCGTGAGCAGGCGCACATCCTCTTCCAGGGAGATGGAGTCCGAAAACAGGCGGTCGGCGCTGAGCGCCCCCACCACCTCGTTGCCCAGCTTGATGGGCACGCAGATGAAGGAGATGTCGTTTTTGTCCAGCTTGCTGCGGGCGCCGGTGCGGTCCAGGAAGTGGGGCTCTTCGTTGATGTGCTCCACCACCATGGCCCGGCCCGACTGCACCACCTGGCCGGTGACGCCCTCGCCCAGCTGGTAGCGGCCGCGTTCGCGCTGCTTGGCGCTGAGGCCGTGGGCCGCCTCGATCATGATCTCGCCGGTGTCGCGGTTGAGCAGGGTGATGGTGCCGCGCATCATGCCCATATGATTGGCCATGAGCTCCAGGACCGGGGCCACCACGTCCCGCAGGTCCATGCTGCGTTCCAGGGTGTTGCTTATGTCGAACAGCAGAGACAGCTCTTTGAGCTGCCTCTGATAGGTGCCGTTAGGCGCGGTTTGGGGAGACATTACCCGCTCTCACAATCTTGTGACTACTGACTGGTAAGAAATAATGTATAAACATACCACCCGGTAGGCAAAAACACAACACGCAACATAATTGTAGATAAAAAAAGGTCTAATCAGGGACGGCGGTCAAAACCAGGGCGGTAGTGATTGGTGATGGGCAGGCGGCGGTCGCGGCCGAAGGCCTTGGGGGTGATCTTGACCCCGGGCGGGGCCTGGCGGCGCTTGTACTCGTTTATGTCCACCAGGCGGATAATCTCGCGCACGGTTTCAAAGTCGTGACCCAGGGCCACGATCTCGTCGAGCACCATGTCTTGTTCCACATAGGCCTTGAGGATGGGGTCGAGCACCTCGTAGGGCGGCAGGCTGTCCGAGTCCTTTTGGTCGGGCCTGAGCTCGGCCGAGGGCGGCCGCTCGATGGTGCTGGCCGGGATAAGCTCGCGGCCGGCGCTCTGGTTCACGTGCGCGGCCAGCTCGTAGACCAGGGTCTTGGGCACGTCCTTGATAACCGCGAAGCCGCCGGCCATGTCGCCGTACAGGGTGCAGTAGCCCACCGCGGTCTCGCTCTTGTTGCCCGTGGTGAGCACCAGCCAGCCGAAGCGGTTGGACAGGGCCATGAGGATGTTGCCCCGGATGCGGGCCTGTAGGTTTTCGTGCTCCACCCCCGGCGCGCCCGGGCCAAAGGCGTCTTTTAGCTCGTCCAGATAGATGTGGTAGATGTGGGCCACGGGCACGGTGATGAGCTGGATGCCCAGGTTGTCGGCCAAAAGCTCCGCGTCGCCCCTGGTCTCGTTGCTGGTGAACTGGCTGGGCATGGTCACCCCGGTCACGTTTTCCGCGCCCAGGGCCTCCACGGCCACCGCCGCGGTGAAGGCCGAGTCGATGCCTCCGGACAGGCCCAGCACCACCCGCTTGAAGCCGTTCTTGCTCACATAATCCCGGGTGCCCAGCACCAGGGCCTGGTAGGTCTCGGCCAGATAGCCCATCTCCGGGGCGCAGGCCGGGGCCAGGGGTTGGCCCGGCTCCGGGGCCGGCAGGGGCAGGCGCACCGTCTTCACCATGGGCCTCTGCGGGGGCGAAGGCAGCTCCGGGGCCGGGGGCAGCTCCAGGTCCACCATCTGCAGGTCCTCGACAAAACGGGGGGCGCAGGCCAGGGTCTGGCCCAGGGGGCTGACGCACAGGCTGCCGCCGTCGAACACCAGCTCGTCCTGGGCGCCCACCAGGTTGTTGTAGAACACGTAGGAGCCGGTGGCCGCGGCAAAGCGGGCCACGATGTCCTTGCGGATGTCCAGCTTGCCGGCGTGGAAGGGCGAGGCCGAGATGTTGAGCACCACCTGGGCCTGTTGCTCCCGGGCGCAGACCTCGCACTCGTCGCCGGGCACCCACACGTCCTCGCAGATGGTGAGCATCAGGCGGGCCCCGCCCAGCTCCAGCAGCAAACAGTCGGTGCCGGGGGTGAAGTAGCGCACCTCGTCGAAGACCCCGTAGTTGGGCAGCTCCTTTTTGCGGTACACCGCCAGCACCCGGTTTTGGCTGATCACCGCGGCCGCGTTGTAGCAGGTTCCCTGCTCGGGGTCCGCGTCGGCAAAGCCCACCACCAAGTTGATGTCCGGGCACTTGCCGGCCAGTTCCTTGACCGCGGCCATGGAGTCCATGAGGAAACGGGGCTTGAGCAGCAAATCCTCGGGCGGGTAGCCGGTGAGGGCCAGCTCGGGGAAGGTGACCAGATGGGCCCCGGCCTGGTGGGCCCGGCGGGCCTGGTCCAGGATCAGCTCCAGGTTGCCGCTGATGTCGCCCACCTTGGGGTTTATCTGGGCTTGGGCTATGCGCAGGGCGGACATGGGGCTCAAACCAGCGGGGCGGACGCAAAGGATGGGTGGGCAAGGGCCATGGTCAGTTGCTGGCCTTGCGCACGAACCAGAAACAGGGCTTTTCCTCGGGCGCGGGCAGGGGCAGCTCCAGATAGCCCTGGCTGAAATACAGATCTTCCCAGGTCGCCTCGGCGGCCACGTCGGCATTGGTGCACCGGATCAGCTCCCGCTCCAAATCCAACTCTTCGCAAAAGAGGCACTGGGCGCATCGCAGGTTGGTCATGGCTGATTCGTCGGCCTTCCCGGGAGCGAGCCTAACGCTCCAGCATCTGCTGCAGGTTGATCATCTTTTGGCGCACGTTTTCCAGGGTGGCCATGAGCTTCAGGCTGTGGTTGGCGAAGATGCTGTCCCGCGAGCCGTTGAGCACCACCAGGGGCTCGAAATGGGCCAGCCGAAGCTCTTCCACGATGGTGTCCATCAATTCGCTGGAGCGCTTAATCTCGATCACGTCGCGGAACTCCCAGCGCACCGCCAGCATCACCTCGTACATGGCGTAGGCCACGCCCCGTCCGAAGTAGAAATTGTCGTCTATCTGGCTCCAGGGCACCGCCACCCGCATGCGCCTCTCGCCCTGCTGGGTGGAATCGCCCGCGGTCTCCTCGCTCAGGCGCTCGGTGGCGTCGCGGGGGGCGTTGGCCAGCCGGGTGTCCACCCCGCCCAGCAGGCTGGTGAACTGGTCCAAAAGCTCGATGAGGTTGTCGGCCCGGGCATAAAAATGGCTGGTTCCCCGCACCAGTCCCTGGCGGTAGAGCCCCAGGGACTTGACTCCGTCGGCCAGCTTGCTCTCGGCCGCGGGGAAGATCCACAGATGGGGGTTGTTGGAGAAATCGGTGAAGGCCCGGTCGGCGTGCCGGTCGATCTTGTCGGTGGTGCGCTGGCGCGAAAGCTTGTCCCTGAGCACCCGGGTGCAGTAGCGCAGCACCTCCAGCTCGCCGAGCTGGAAGTTCTGGGGGTTGTCCATGAGCACCGAGGGGTAGATCACGTCGTTGGGCAGCCAGGCCACCAGCATTTTGTTGCCCAGAGTGATCAGGGTGTCGCTATAGACCACGCCCCCGGTCTTGGTGGCCGGCATCTCCGAAGGCGCGTTGGCCAGCGGGGCCGGGTTGAAAAACTCCGGGAAGGCGCGATTGTACTCGTACCACATGACAAAGGGGGCGCATATGAAGTAGAGCACCACGATGAGCAGGACGGCCCGCCAGATGCGCCCGGCCAGGGTGATGCCGCCGCCAAAGGGATTGAGCCAACCGGCGCGCTTGGACTCGCCGTCGTTCAGCTTGTCTTTGGCCATGGCCATTGCCTCCCTTTTGGATGTGCCCGCAGGTCCCCTCTATTGTCCCGTCATCTGGGGGCTTGTCAAGGGCGGCCCTTTTTGAGGCGCTCCACCAACCCGCTGGTGGACAGGCCGGGCACCAGGGGCAGGCTGTGAACTTGGCCGCCGCGGGCCTTTACCGTATCGGCCCCCACGATTTTCTCCTCGGGCCAGTCGCCGCCCTTGACCAGCACGTCCGGGGCGATTTGGGCGATCAACTCGGCCGGGGTGGATTCATTGAAGATAACCACCGCGTCCACCGAGGCCAAACCGGCCATCACCCGGGCCCGCAGCTCCTGGGGCACCACCGGCCGCTCCGGGCCCTTTTCCAGCGAGCGCACCGACTGGTCGCTGTTGAGCCCCAGCACCAGGAAGTCGCCCAGGGCGCGGGCCCGCTCCAAAAGGTCCACGTGGCCCGCGTGCAACAGGTCGAAGCAACCGTTGGTGAACACCACCTTGCCGCCTTCGGACTGCACCCGGCGCACCTCGGCGGCCGCCGCCTTAACGTCTTTTATCTTGTCTTGGCTCGAGGGCATTTTCGCCTTCCCGCCTCAGCGTATCACATGGCCCGAACGGCTCCAGCGCAGGCTGGTGGGAAACTCCTTCCAGGACCAGAGCACCACCTCGGCCCGGCCCACGATGTCTTGCCGGGGCACGAAGCCGCCCCTGCCCTGGTTCCAAAAGCGCGAGTCGTAGGAGTTGTCCCGGTTGTCGCCCATGACGAAGTATTGTCCCCGGGGCACCCTCACCGGCCCGAAGTTGTCCCCCGCGTGCGGCCGGTCGGTGTAGCGCCCCCAGCCGGCCCTTAGGGGCTGGCCGTTGATATAGACCTGCTTGGCGCTGACCTGAACCGTCTCGCCTGGCAGGCCGACGATGCGCTTGACCAGGTCGTCGCCCTGGCCCTTGGGGTTGGTGAACACCACGATGTCGCCGCGTTGGGGCGTGCCCAGGGGCAGCAGGGTGATCTTGGTGAAGGGCAGCTTGAGGTCGTAGCAGAGCTTGTTGACCACCATGTGGTCGCCGATGAGCAATGCCGGCTGCATGGAGCCCGAGGGCACCCAGGAGGCCTGCACCACCCCGGCCCGCAGCACCGCGCTGAGCACCAGGGCCCAGAGCAGGGCCCCGCCCCAGCCTTGCAGGAAACCCCTGAGCCGCGAGACGGGTTCCGCCTGCCGGTCCTTGGCTTGCTTGCGCTTCATGCCTCGTCTCCTCCGGCCCGCGCCAGGGTGAGCACCTCCACCCGGGCCGCGCCGTGCTTCTTCAGGGCGCGGGCGCATTCGGCCGCCGTGGCCCCGGTGGTGAAAACGTCATCCACTAATAATACCCAGGCCCCGCTCACCCGCCCCTGCCAGGCCGGGTCCACCCCAAAGGCCCCGGCCACGTTGGAGCGGCGCTCTTGGGGAGCCAGGCCCACCTGGGGCCGGGTGTGGCGCAGGCGCCTGAGCAGGCCGGGGGCCAGCTCCGGCCCTTGGCCGGCGGGCAGGCCCTTGGCCAGCTCCAGGGCCTGGTTGAAGCCCCGGCTCACCAGGCGGCGCGGGTGCAGGGGCACCGGCGCGATGAGGTCGGCCGTGGCCCAACAGGAGCGCGGGGCCGCGCCCATGCGGCGGGCCAGGCCCGCGCCCAGCCAATAGCGGCGCTGATACTTGAAGCTGCGCACCAGCCCGGCCAGGGGGCCCTGGTGCCGGGCCAGGGAGCGGACCGCGTCAAAGGGCGGCGGGTCGCCCTGGCAGGAAGGGCAGCGCCAGGCCGCGCCGGGCTTGCCGCAAATCTGGCAGGCCGGGCCGCCCGGGGGCAGCACCTGGGCCTCGCAGGCTGGGCACAGGATTTCGTCTTCCGGGGCGGGCGCGCCGCAAGCGGCGCAGGTGGAGGGAAAGAGCAGGGAGCGCAGGCCGCGGCCCAGGTTGACCAGCGCCCCGGCTGCGCCAGGCGTCCGGGTGCCGCGTTGCCGGCTGTGCTCCGGCCTCGATGCAGGTTTGGCTACATCCTCGGCCTTCGCTTGCCGGTCGCCTTGCCCCCGGCCCCCTGGCTGTGCCGGGTACGCACATGATGCTCTCCCAGCCTGGCCCGCCTTCATTGCTTATTCACCCCCTGAACCGGCCCGAGGATGTGTCACCGGTCAACCACCATGAAACATCCGGGCTAAAGTTGCTCGGCCACCCGGGCGGCGAACACCGAGCAGGGCACCTCGCGCGCTCCGGGTATCTGGCGGGCCAGGTCATAGGTGACCTCGCCGGCCTCGATGGCCCGGGACAGGGCGGGGGCGATCTTTTCCGCCGCCTCCGGCCAGCCCAGATGCTCCAGGAGCATGGCCCCGGACAGGATCACCGAGCCGGGGTTGACCTTGTCCTGGCCGGCGTACTTGGGGGCCGAGCCGTGGGTGGCCTCGAACACCGCCGCCGAATCGCCGATGTTGGCTCCGGGCGCCATGCCCAGCCCGCCCACCTGGGCGGCCAGGGCGTCGGAAAGATAGTCGCCGTTCAGGTTGGGGGTGGCCAGCACCGCGAACTCCTGGGGCCGCAAGAGGGCCTGCTGGAACATGTTGTCCGCGATGCGGTCCTTGAGCACCACCTGGCCTTGGGCGATCTCCTCGCCCTCGCTCACCCAGCGGCCGGCGTACTCCTGGCGGGCCAGGTCATAGCCCCATTCCTTGAAAGCCCCCTCGGTGAACTTCTGGATGTTGCCCTTGTGCACCAGGGTCACCGACTCGCGGCCCCGGGCCAGGGCGTAGTCCAGGGCCCGCCGGATGAGCCGCTGGGAGCCGAACTTGCTCATGGGCTTGATGCCGATGGCCGCCTCGGGCGAGAGCTTGGTCCCCAGCTCCTCGCGCATGAAGGCGATGAGCTTTTTGGCCTCGGCCGAGCCCGCGGCCCACTCAATGCCCGCGTACACGTCCTCGGTGTTCTCGCGGAAGATGACCATGTCCACCAGATCGGGCCGCTGCACCGGGCTGGGCACCCCGGGGATGTAGCGCACCGGGCGGATGCAGGCGTAGAGGTCCAGGATTTGCCGGAGGGCCACGTTGATGGAGCGGAAGCCGCCGCCCACCGGGGTGGTCAGGGGGCCCTTGATGGCCACCTTGAGGGCCCGGATGTCGGCCACGGTGGACTCGGGCAGGTACTCCCCGGTCTGGCCGAATGCCTTTTCCCCGGCCAGCAGCTCATACCATTTGACGCCCCGCGCCCCGCCGTAGGCCCGCTCCACCGCGCTGTCCAGCACCAGGCGCGCCGCGTGCCAGATGTCCGGGCCGATGCCGTCGCCCTCGATGTAGCCCACCGCCGGGAAGCTGGGCACCTCCAGGGAGGCGTCGTCCTTGAGGGCGATTAACTCGGCGCCCTGGGGCAGGGGGCGGCTCGCTTGGGGCGTCTGGCTCATGATGGCTCGTCCTCGGTGTAGCCCAGCTCGCGGGCATAGGCCACGAACTGCTCGTGGCTGATGTCTGGGTTGATGCCCGGACAGGCCTGGCGCGCGTCCTCGAAGGCGGTGCGCTTGGCCAGGATGCCCGGGAAAAAGGGCCAGAGCTGGCAGATGGCCGGCTTGGCCTGGTGCACGCGGCAACCTTGCGGGCCCAGCAGACGGCAGGCCCCGTCATCGTTGCACAACACCTCCCAGCGCCCCTCGCGGGGGGCCAGAAAGGCCTGGGTGAACTCCTCGGCTGACATGTCCAGCAAGATGGCGGCGGCGGCGGGGATCTCTTCGGTCTCGAAAAAGATGCCACCCCGGCCCTGGCAACAGTCGTTGCAGCGCTGGCAGTCAAAAGGAGGGCGTTTGGTTTTGGCTTGGCTTGGGCTCATTATGCGGTGAGATTACAACGGGAAGCGCCGCTAGGCAAGCTTGGCTCCCACAATGGGGAAGTGATTCTTCTGGATGTGCTCCACCGCCTCGGCCGCGTCGCGCTGGGCCCGGTGCCAGTGGCGGCCCCGGAGCTGGGTGTCGTCGTCCAAAAGGTGGCTCTCGTCCATCCGGAGCATGTGGCGCAGCACGAAGTCGTCGGGCAGCTCCACGGGCAGGCTGTCCTCCTGGCCCAGCAAAATGGCCCACAACAGGGCCCAGGCCCGGGCCACGTTCACCAGATGATAGCCGCCTCCGCCCAACACGATCCAGCGGCCCCAGGCCAGCTCCTTGAGGCGGCGCGCGGCGTGGCCGAAGCCCCGGGTGGTGAGGTTCAGGTTGGCCAGGGGGTCGTCCAAAAAGGTGTCCACCCCAAACTGGCTCACCACGTAGTCGGGCTGGAAAGCCTGGAGCAGGGGAGGCACCACCTGGTCAAAGGCGCTGGTGTACACGTCGTCGTCGGTGTCCGGCCACAGGGGCAGGTTCACCGCGTAGCCCCGGCCCTGGTCCCGGCCCATCTCCTCCAAAAAGCCGGTGCCCGGAAACAGGGTGGCCGGGTGCTGGTGCAGGCTGATGGTGAGCACCTGGTCGCTCTCGTAAAAGGCCCACTGCACCCCGTCGCCGTGGTGGGCGTCCAGGTCCACGTAGGCCACCCGCTTGCCCTGGCTCACCAGGCGGCGGATGGCCAGCACCGCGTCGTTTATATAACAGAAGCCGGCCGCGCGGGCGGCCAGGGCGTGGTGCATGCCCCCGGCCATGTTGAAGGCGGCGGGAGCGCCCTCCTGGCTCACCAGGCGGGCCGCGGCCAGGGTGGCCCCGGCCAACAGGGCCGACCAGTCGTAGACCCCGGGGAATGCCGGGTTGTCCCCGGGCCCCAGGCCGAAGGCGATGTACCCGGTGGTCTCGGGCTGGGCCGAGAGCTCCTGCAGGGTCTCCAGATAGCGGCGGTCGTGGTAGAGCATGAGCTCGTCGAAGCTGGCCGGAGAAAAGGGGCGCTCCGGGGCGGGCAGGCCCAGCATGGCGATGAGCTCGTGGGTCATGGCCAGACGCTGCACCCGCATGGGGTGTTCAGGCCCATAGTCGAAGCGCTGGAACTGGTCGCTATACAGATATGCCGGCTGGTTCTTGGCCGGTTTGCGGGCCATGAAAAAATACCTCGGGGGGTGTGCAATTTAGACGGCTCAGGATAGCATTAGAGCGTCCCGGGGGCAAGGATTGCCCGCGCCGGCCGGTTGACAGGCCCCGGCGGCGCTGGTAGACTCATTTGCGTCAATTTGTTTAGTCTTTTGGAGCCCTTGGGCGGGGAGGACGTTCCCGTGAGTTTGGCTCAAACCGTTGAGGCGGACTATAAAACCGCCTTTAAGGCCAAGGACGAGTTGGCCACTTCCTGCTTGCGGCTGATCCGGGCCGCCTTCAAGAACCAGGAGAAAGATTTGCGCCGCCCCCTCGAAGAGGAGGAGGAGCTCAAGGTGCTGGCCACCCTGACCAAGCAGCGCCGCGACTCCATCGACCAGTACGAGAAGGGCGGGCGCCAGGACCTGGCCGACCGGGAGAAGGCCGAGCTGGTCATCATCGAAGGCTACCTGCCGGCCCAACTGGACGAGGCGGCCATCGCCGCGGCCCTGGACCAGGTGTTCGCCGAGCTCGAGCCCCAGGGCATGAAGGACATGGGCGCGGTGATGAAGGCGGCCATGGCCAAGCTGGGGGGACAGGCCGACGGCAAGCTGGTCAACCAGTTGGTTCGTCAGCGCCTGCAGTCCTGAAATCAAACCGAATTCATTATTGCGCGAAAGGCGTCAGCGCCGGTCGTATATGCAGCACACCCACGCAGGTCCCATGAATAGCAGCACGGGCCGGTCCGAAGCCGGGGCGGGGGCGGAGCCCTGCGCCGACGCCCAGACCCTGGTTGTGCTGGAGCTGGGCCCTTTGCTGGAGCGGGTGGCCTCGCTGGCGGTTAGCCCCCTGGGGGCGGAGCGGGCCCGGGCGCTTCGGCCCTGCCCGGACCGCGCGGTGGTCGAGCGCCGCCAGCGCCGCCTGAGCCAGCTGCGGGAGCTCATGGAAGAGCAGGGCCGTCCCACCCTGGACGGCCTGGCCGACGTGCGGCCCCTGTTGGGGCGGCTGGGGCCCCAGGGCGCCTTTTTGGTGCCCGAGGAGCTGGAGGTGATGGCCGACTTTCTGGGCGCGGCCGGCCGGGCGGCCTCCTTTCTGGCCCCCAGCGACGGGGTGCACGACGAGCTGTTCCGCCTGGCCAACCAGATAACCCCCATGCCCGAGCTGGCCAAGGAGCTCAGGCGCATCATCGGGCCGGGGCATTCGGTGAGCTCGGCGGCCAGCCCGGAGCTGGGCCGGCTGCGCCGCGAGGCGGGCCGGGCCCGGGAGAGCCTCCGGGCCCAGCTCATGGGACTGGTGGGCGACAGCTCCCTGGGCACCGCCTTTTCCGACCAGGTGGTCACCCAGCGGGGAGGGCGCTTCGTGGTGCCGGTGAAGGCCGACGCCAAGGGCCGGGTGGCGGGCATCATCCACGACACCTCGGGCTCCGGGGCCACCTGCTTTGTGGAGCCCCTGGACGCGGTGGAGGGCAACAACCAGCTGGCCCTGCTCGGCGCCAAGGAGCGCGAGGAGGAGATAAGGGTCTTGCAGCGGGTGGCCTGGCAGCTGGCCGAGCAGTCCCAGGCCCTGGGCGAGAACGTGGCCGCCCTGGCCAAGCTGGACTGCCTTTTGGCCCAGGCCCGCTTGGCCGAGCGCCTGGACTGCCACCAGCCCCGCCTGACCGAAGGCGAGGTGGAGCTGATCCGGGCGCGGCATCCCCTGCTGGCCTGGCGGGCCTCCATGGGCAAGGGGGCCTGCGTGCCCATCGACCTCCGCCTGGACCCGGACACCCGGGTGCTGGTGATCTCCGGGGCCAACGCGGGAGGCAAGACCGCCACCCTCAAGACCCTGGGGCTGGTCACCTTGATGACCCTGTGCGGCATGCACCCGCCCCTGGACCGGGGCAGCCGGGTGGCCCTGTATTCCTGGGTGGCGGCCGAGGTGGGCGACGATCAGGATTTGGACCGGGACCTTTCCACCTTCACCGCCCACGCGGGGCGCCTGGCGGGCATGGTCAAGCGGGCCAAGCCCGGAGCCCTGTTCCTCATCGACGAGGTGGGCAACGGCACCGACCCCGGCGAGGGCTCGGCCCTGGCCACGGCGGTGCTGGACTGGCTGGCCGCCCACGGGGCCACGGTTTTGGCCACCACCCACTACCACCGCCTCAAGGCCTACGCCAACCTGCACTCCCATGCCCAGAACGTATCCGTGGCCTTTGACCGGGCCACCGGCGCGCCCACCTTTCAGCTCCATTACGGCGCGCCCGGCTTCAGCGACGCCCTGGGCGTGGCCGCCCGGCTGGGCTTTCCCGAGAGCATCATCGCCGCGGCCGAGGCGGACCTGGACCAGGCCGAGCGCCAGACCGTGGCCCTCTTGCGGGAAGCCGAGGCCACCCGCCAACAGGCGCGCCAGGAGCGGGCCCAGGCCTCGGCCGAGCGCCTGGCCGCCCAGAGCGAGCGCAATGAGGCCAAGCGGCTCAAACGCCAGGCGGCCCAGGAGCGGGCCGGAGCCCTGGCCGAGGGCAAGCGCCGGGTGCGCGAGGTGGCCGCCCGCATGGAAAAGCAGCTTGCCGAGGTTTTGGAGCAGTCGCGCCAGGAAAAAGAGCAGGGCAAACCGGTCAAGCCCGGCGCGGTGCGCCAGGAGGTCTACGCCGCCCGGCGCGAGGCCCTGAGCCAGGTGGAGAAGGCCGCCGGGGACCCCGAGGCCCCGCCGAGCCCATCGGCCGAGGCCAAGCCCCAGGGGCTCAAGGAGGGCGACGCGGTGCGCCTGGCCCGTCTGGGTCAGCAAGGGGTGCTGCTGGAGGCCCCGTCCGAGGGCCGCGAGGCGGTGCCGGTTTCGGTGGGGGTGGCCGGGGTGCGGGTAATGGTGCCCCTGAGCGAACTGGAGCCCCTGCCCGACGGCGCCCACACCCAGCCCGCGGCCAAGCCGCGCCCGGCCCAGGGCGTGGCCGTGCAGGCCAGCGGGGGCGACGGCCTGGAGCTCAAGCTCATCGGCAAGACGGTGGAGGACGCCCTGCCTCTGGTGGACAAGGCCCTGGACCAGGCCCTGGTGGCCGGCCGCCGCGAGGTGAAGCTGGTGCACGGGGTGGGCACCGGCCGGCTGCGGGCCGGGGTGCGCGCCTATCTGGAACGTCACCCGGCGGTGGCCTCCTTCCGCGCCGGCGTGCGGGGCGAGGGCGGAGCCGGGGTCACCGTGGCCGAGTTGAGGGACTAGCCTATGGGTGAAGGCCGCATACCCGAGCATAAGATCGACGAGGTGCGCCAGGCGGCCAACATCGCCGAGGTGATCGGCCGCCGCGTGAAGCTGATCGCCGCGGGCAAGACCCTCAAGGGCCTCTGCCCCTTTCACGGCGACACCGACCCCAGCTTCATCGTCAACCGCGAGAGGGGCACCTGGCACTGCTTCGGATGCGGCGAAGGCGGCAATGTCTTCACATTTCTCATGAAAGACGAGGGCGTCAGCTTCCCGGAGGCGGTGAAGGAGCTGGCCGCCCGCTACGGGGTGACGCTTCCCGAGCGCAAGCGCACCCCGGCCCAGAAGCGCCAGGACGAACACCGGGCCCGCCTGTTGCGCGTTATGGAATTAGCCGGTAACTTTTTTATTCAGCAGTTGGCCGCCCCCTCCGGGGAGCCGGCCCGGCGCTACCTGGGCCAGGACCGGGGCCTCAAGCCCCAGGTGATTCAGGAGTTCGGCCTGGGCTGGGTGCCCGAGGCCTGGGAGGGCCTAAGGCGCTTTCTGGGCTCCAAGGGCGTGCCCGAGGAGTTGGCCATCGAGTCGGGGCTGTTGGTGCCCCGCGACAAGGGCGACGGCTGCTACGACCGCTTCCGGGGACGGGTAATATTCCCCATCGCCGACGTGGCCGGCAGGCTGGTCAGCTTTGGGGGGCGGGTCTTGGGCGGGGGTGAGCCCAAGTACCTGAACGGCCCGGAAACGCTTCTGTTCAAAAAGTCCGCGACGCTTTACAACCTTGAGCGCGCCCGGCCCTTCATGCGCAAGAAGGACCGGGCCCTGGTGGTGGAGGGCTACTTCGACGTGATCACCCTGGCGGCCATGGGCTTTGGCGAAACGGTTGCCCCCATGGGCACCGCGCTCACTCCCCAACAGGTGCGCCGACTCAAGGGCCAGGCTTCCCGCCTGGTCCTGGTTTTTGATGGCGACGAGGCCGGGCGCCGGGCGGCGCGGCGCAGCCTGCCCATCTGTCTGGCCGAGGGGGTGCAGCCCGAGGTGATGATCTTGCCCACCGGCGAGGACCCTGACAGCTTCGCGCGTGAGCAGGGCCCCGAGGGCATGGAAAAGGCCATCGCCGGGGCGGGCTCGCTCATCGAGGCGGTGATCGACGACATCATCGGCCAGGGCGACCTGGCCAGCCCGGAGGGCAAAAGCAAGATCGTGGCCGAGGCGGGCGGGGTGATCAAGCAGATCAGCGACCCGGTAACCGCCTGGCTCTACCTGGGCCGCCTGGCCGCCCGTCTGGGCCTGCCGGTGGAGGTGGCCGCGGCCCGTCTGGGCCTGCCCACCCCCGGCGCCCGGCGCGCCCCGGCCCCGGCCCCCCGCGCCCCCCAGGCCCCGGCCCATGGGGGCCGCCAGTGGCAGGAGGCCGCCTTGCAGCTGGCCCTGAGCCAGCCCGAAGCGGCCCGGGTGCTGGCCGAGGAGGGCGTGCTCACCAGCCTGCCCGACCAGGACCTGGCCGCGGTGGGCGCGGCCATCGCGGCCATCGTGGACGACGGCGGCCGGCCCGAGGCGGCGGCGGTTATCAGCCGCCTGGAGGACCCGGAGCACCACCGCCTGCTCAGCCGCCTGAGCCAGGACGGCCTGAGCCTGGACCCGGAGCGGGCCGCGCAGCAGGCCCGGGCCCTGGCCGCCAAGGTGCGGCAGGTCCAGAACCGCGACCAGGGCCGCGAGCTGACCCGCCAGATCGCCGAGGCCCAGCGCCTGGGCGACCACGAGCAGGTGGCCAAGCTCCAGGCCCAGCACCGCAAGATGATCGACATCTCTTCCCCTGAACCTTCCCGAAAGGACTAGAGCATGCTCGAGGAAAAAAATCTCGCCGAGTTGCAACGGCTTATCTCCAAAGGTAAGTCGCAGGGCTATCTGACCTACGACGAGATCAACGACACCTTGAGTGAGGAGGTCACCTCCGAGCACATGGACGACATGATCATGGTGCTCGACGAGATGGACATCCAGCTCATCGACAACGAGGCCAAGGCCAAGCTCCAGGCCAAGCAGGCGGAGATGGCCGAGGACGAACAGGAGGAGGAGTCCCCGCCGGTGGTGGACGAGGGCCGGGTCAACGACCCGGTGAAGATGTATCTGCGGGAGATGGGCATGGTTTCCCTGCTCACCCGCGAGGGCGAGGTGGAGATCGCCAAGCGCATCGAGGCCGGGGAGCGCACCATCATCGACGCCCTTTTGGAGTGCACCCTCTGCGCCCGGGACATCCTGCTCTTGGGCTTGGCGGTGGAAGAGGGGGCCATGCGCATCCGCGAGGTGGTGGCCGACCTGGACGAGGAGGCCGGCCCCGCGGCGGAGACCAAGCGCACCAAGGAGTTCTTGGACCTGATCGCCAAGGCCCGCCGCCTGGACAAGAAGAACACCCGCGACTACGAGAAGCTCAACACCCGCAACTCCGGGCTCAAGGCCGACCAGCGCAAGAAGATGCGCCAGAACCTCAAGAAGAACCGCCGCAAGGTGGCCGAGCAGCTCTCGGGCCTCAAGCTGGACAAAAAGCAGGTGGACCAGCTCTGCCAGACCCTGGAGGAGCGGCAGGAGATGATCGACCGCTGTCAGGCCATCATCACCATGGCCATGATGGAGACCGGCCTGCCCAAGGCGGAGATCACCAAGACCGCCCGGGCGGTGAAAAAGGCCAAGGGCAAGAAGGTCAAGCAGATGAACGCCTGCCGCTGCGACGCCGAGCGCCTGCTGGAGCTGGAGCAGGCCATGAAGGAGTCGCGGGCGGTGATCCGCGAGGTGGAAAACGAGTGCAAGATGTCCGGGGGCAGCCTGCGCAAGCTGGTGATCCGGGTGCGCGACGGGCGGGTGAGGGCCAAGGCGGCCAAGCAGGAGCTGGTGGAGGCCAACCTGAGGCTGGTGGTGTCCATCGCCAAGAAGTACACCAACCGCGGCTTGCAGTTTTTGGACCTGATCCAGGAAGGCAACATCGGCCTGATGAAGGCGGTGGACAAGTTCGAGTATCAGCGGGGCTACAAGTTCTCCACCTACGCCACCTGGTGGATTCGCCAGGCCATCACCCGGGCCATCGCCGACCAGGCCCGCACCATCCGCATCCCGGTGCACATGATCGAGACCATCAACAAGCTGATCCGCACCAGCCGCTATCTGGTGCAGGAGCTGGGCCGCGAGCCCACTCCCGAGGAGATCGCCGAGAAGATGGACTTCCCCCTGGAAAAGGTGCGCAAGGTCCTCAAGATCGCCAAGGAGCCCATCAGCCTGGAGACCCCCATCGGCGAGGAGGAAGACAGCCACCTCGGCGACTTCATCGAGGACAAGAAGGTGGTGAGCCCGGCCGACGCGGTGATAAGCCTGAACCTCTGCGAGCAGACCCGCAAGGTGCTGGCCACCCTGACCCCCCGCGAGGAAAAGGTGCTCAGGATGCGCTTCGGCATCGGCCAGAAGGCGGACCACACCCTGGAAGAGGTGGGGCGCGACTTTGACGTGACCCGCGAGCGCATCCGCCAGATCGAGGCCAAGGCCCTGCGCAAGCTCCGGCACCCCAGCCGGGCCAAGAAGCTCCGCTCGTTCATCGAAAGCTAGGCCTGCCCCGGCAAAAGAGACGCATCATGAGACGCATCGCGGTTCTCTGCCTGTTGGCGGCCATGATTCTGGCGGCGGCGCCGGTCGCGGCCAGGAGCCTGCCCCCGGACCAGCCGGTGGCCAAGGCCTTCACCTGGTCGGCCCAGGGGGTGGAGGTGTTCCTGGCCCGCACCACCCAGGGCGACTTTCAGCTATGGGTGGTCAACGGCAACGGCCTTGAGGTGGTCTACCGGACCGAAAAGAACAGCACCCACCCCTTGGTTATCAAACTCCAGCCCCTGCCCGCCTCCCACGGCTGCCTCAAGGTGTACCGTTTCAGGCACGCCTTCAGCCGCACCACCATCTGGATGGCCCTTGAGTTCATAAAAGACGGCAAGCCGGTCAAGGAGCTGGGCCGCCGTTTTTTCGGAGGGATCGAGGGCGGCGACCTGCCGGTCAAGCCCATGCAAGGCCGCCCCGGTGTCAGGCCCATCCAGACGCCCAACCTGGACCGCAAGTAGGCCCCCGTGCCCGTTGCCGTCGTCCATCTGAACCAGCGCCTGAGCGAGGCGGATCTCGAAACCTTGGGCAATGACCTGCGCCACGCGGTGGTGGAGAGCCTGGGCATCCCGCCCCAGTTCGGCAAGGTGATCCTCTACACCTCCCCCGAAAACTGCCGCAGCGCGCACCCGGAGCGGGACGCGGGCTTTGTGCTGGCCGAGGTGCACCTGTTCAGCGGGCGGCCCCGCCAGGTCAAGGCCCGGCTCCTGGCCGCCCTGGATGAGGTGATCCGCCAGCACACCGGCCTGAGCGGCGAGAACGTGTTCATCCACCTCATCGAGTCGCCCAAGGAGAACTGGGGCCTCAGGGGCGGGCGCATGGCCGACGAGGTGGAGCTGGGCTAGGGGCGTCCGCCTGCCGGCCTGCTGCCGCCAATTGTCAAAAAGAAAAATCGCTCAGTGGGCCTCGTGGCCATAGCCGGCGATGAGATACAGCACGCCGGCCGCCAGGGGCACCAGCATGTGGCCGACCAGCTCGCACTCCAGGACCAGGCACATGACCATCCCGATAAAGATGGGCAGGACCACCAGCCATCCGCCGGTCTTTTCGAACTTCCAGCCCAGGGCCAGGCCGATGAACATGAGCGGGAATATGGACAGCCAGGTGTTGTCCAAAAAACTGTAGGTGTGGTCGATAAAGGGCAGGGGGTTGCCGTAGCCAAAGTAAAAGGGCAGGCCAAAGGCCAGGATGGCCAGGGATAAAATGCGGGCCGCCCAGCGGACGATCTTCACCTGCTTCGGGCTGAGCATCATTGGGGTCGCCGGTCCTACTGGCTCTGGCCCTGCATCATGGCCATGATCGCCTCGAAGTCGTAGGGCTGCACCTCGCCCGCCGCTATGGCCCCCGCCATGTTGGCCCCCAGGTCATGGGCTTCCTGGAACTGCTCGTCCTGCAACTCGCGGTGAAAGTAGGCCTCTTTCCACTCCTGGTCGCTGAGCTGTTTGCCAAACACCGCCGCCGCGTACATGTCCTGACCGGGCATGGCGTTGCACATCAGGGAGGCGGTCTCCATGAGCCAGGGCGTGGCGGTGTCGCAGTATTGCCTGAGCTCGGCGGGCATCAGACCCGCGCTGATGATGGTGGCCACGGCCCGGGGCTTGGCCCTGAGACGCGGCTCGGGGCAGCCCTTGAGGCCCAGCATCTCGGCGGTGGGCTTGTTCAGGGTCCAGACGCAACGCTCGATAAAGGCGGTCATCAGGCCGGTGACAAAGCCATTGTGCAGGGGAGAGGCGAAGATGACTCCGTCGGCCGCGCGGATCTTTTCCAGCACGGAACGCACGTCGTCCTGGAGCACGCAGCTGGCGATCTCGGAGTCGTGGTCCTTGTAGCAGGTGAGGCAGTTGGTGCAGTAGCCGATGTCCAGGTCCTTGAGCAGGACCATCTCGGTCTCGGCCCCCTGGGCGGCCGCGCCCTCAAGGGCCTTGGCGGTGAGCCGGCTGGTGGTCTGGTCCTGGCGGTAGGTCCCGTTTATGGCCAATACCTTCATGGCGCCCCCCTTGCGGTCGGTAATCCCCGACTATACTGCGGGAAATGGTGGCGCGATGCAAGGCCTCGGGTTTTTAGCCGGCCCACAGGTAGCGCACCGCGATGGTCTCGCCCCGGGCCCGTAGCTTGCCCTCGGCGCTCAGCTCGCACTGCACCACCGACTTCTTGGGGGTGGCCTGGCTGATCCAGGCCTTTAGCTCCAGCTCCGGGCCCAGGGGGGCGGGGGCCAGGTAGGACACGTTGAGGTTGCCGGTGACGTAGGCGATGGGCGGCCGGCTGTCCATGGGGCGGCCTTCGGCCTGATAGGCGGCCGCGATGGCCGTGGCGATGGAGTGGCAGTCGATGAGGCTGGCGATGAGCCCGCCGTAGACCACGCCGGGATAGGCCATCTGCTCCGGGCCGGGGGTGTGGCCGCAGGTGGCGAACTCGCCGTCCCAATAGCTCTGGATGCGCAGGCCTTGGGGATTGGCCTGGCCGCAGCCGAAGCAGGTGGCGTACTGGGGGTCGTAATAGGACTGGATGAAGTTCAAGATGGCTCTCCGGGCATGGATGGTCGCGATCAGGGTGCCCCAGTTTTTCAGGGATCATGCCCGGTGGCAAGGGGATTGTGCGGCCGGACCCGGCCTCAGGGGCGCAGCAGGCGCCAGCGGTTGGCCAGGCCCCAGGCGAAGAGCAGGCCGGTGAGCAGGGCCACCAGGGAGAAGCTGAAGTCCTTGCCCGTGGCCTCGCCGCCGCTGATCAGGCCCGCGGCCTGGGGAACGGCCGCCATGCCCCGCAGCAGGAACAGGGCGCAGATGCCCAGGAGCATGGGGCGCGGCCAGGGCAGGCCCCGGATGATCCCGACCCCGGCAAAGGCGTAGGCCGCGAAGGCCCCCAGCAACAGGGCCACCAGGGCGGTGAGCAGCCCGGGCAGCCAGGAGCCCTCCTGGGCCAAGGCGGCCATGCGCTCTCCGGCCCCGAAGTAGAGGTAGGCCGGGGCGCCCATGAGGATTATCTCCAGGTGCAGCAGGGCCAGGGCCAGGCACAGGATCCCGGCCAGGACCAGAGGCGTGCTTTGCCAGTCCGCTTTCATGAGCCCGCGCATTTCATAAAGGCCGTGCCTCCGGCTTGGCCAGTCAGCGTGCCGCTGGACCCATAGCGGGTCGAGTGGATTTGTTGCCCTGGCAAAACATCCTTGCTCCCGTTGCGCCCCTTTGGTGGCCCAAGCCTTGGTGCTTGTTTCATAACGGCCTCATGAATGCAGGTTCGTTGTTTGTTGCCACCCAATCCTCGTGAAACATGCGGCCTAGGCCTCCGGGGCCGGGGCGGCCGGGGGCAGCTCGTCGCCGGTCTCGCGCTTGACCCCCAGAACCACCTTGTAGAGCACCGTGACGATGAGCCCGCCCAGGGCGTAGATGCCCACGGTGATGATCAGCTCCACCCAGGTGGGGGAGTACTGGGTGACCTGGTGCAGGGGGTTGGGGATGAAGCCGCCGGCCATCATGCCCAGGCCCTTGTCGATCCAGGTGCAGCCGAAGACCAGCAAGCAGGCCAGGGCCAAGAGGGGATAGCGCCCCCGCCAGCGGGGCACCAGCAGCAGAGCCACCGCCGCGAAGCCCATGACCAGGGCCGCCCACATCCAGCCCACCAGGTTGCCCTCGCCGTGCAGCCCGAAATACAGGTACTTGAAGTGGGCGGTGTGGGAGGGGATGTCGCTGTAAAAGACGGTGAAGACCTCCAGGAAGAAGAAGAACAGGTGCAGGATGATGGCGTAGGTCACGATCTTGGCCAGGGTCTGGATGGCCCGGCGGCCGGGGTCGAAGCCGCTCACCCTGCGCAGCACCAGACCCAGCAGGATGAGCACCGCCGGGCCGGCGGCAAAGGCCGAGGCCAGAAAGCGCGGGGCCAGGATGGCGGTGAGCCAGTAGCCCCGGCCGCCCATGCCCGCGTAGAGAAAGGCGGTCACGGTGTGGATGGACACCGCCCAGGGGATGGAGAGGTAGATGAGCGGCTTGACCCATCCCGGCGGGGCCACCTGCTTGCGATTGGCCTCCAGGGTCACCCAACCGATGATCAGGTTCAGGATCAGATAGCCGGTGAGCACGTTGAAGTCCCAGAACATCACCGAATTGGGGGTGGGGTGCAGCATGATGTTTAGCACCCGGCTGGGCTTGCCCAAATCCACGGTGACGAAAAGCATGCACATGACCACCGCGGCTATGGCCAAAAACTCGCCCAAAATGGTGATGCGCCCGAAGTCCTTGTAGTGGTGCAGATAGTAGGGCAGCACCAGCATGACCGCGCTGGCCGCCACGCCCACCAGGAAGGTGAGCTGGGCGATGTACAGGCCCCAGGACACATCCCGGCTCATGCCGGTGACCATGAGGCCTTGGTGGTATTGGTAGAGGTAGGTCAGGAACCCGGCCAGGACCAGGGCCGCCAGGGCGCACAGCCAGGACCAATAGGCTCGGTTGCCTTTCAGGGCCAACTCCAACATGGCATTCCCTCTCTTTGCCGCGGGGCAGGGCCCGCTCCGCGACGGCTCGCCGTCAACCTCGGGGCGTAACCAGCGCGCCCTGCAAGGTCAGGTCAATCAGCTTGGCCAACATCCGGTCCAATTCCTCGACATCGGGCTCCGGCTCGCCGAGCCCCCACAGGCAGACAAAGACGTAGTTGGAGAACATGGCCTGCAACAACACCGGACAATCAACTTCGGGCTTGATCTCGCCCTGCTCCTGGGCCAGGCGCAATGCCTCCAAACCCGCCGTCATCATGGCCTCCTCCTGGGCCCTCAGCCAGGGGCTGCGCACCTCGGGGGTGAAGAACACTTCCTTTAGCAAATTGCGCGAAAGGGAGGGCCGGCGGAGGTAATACTCGAAAAAGACCCGCGTCACGTGCAGGAACTGGTCACGGACACCAGCGCCTGGGGGCAAGGTGGTCCGGGCCTTCTCGCGGGTCAGCTCCCAGTCCCCCACCAGGGCTTCGGAGAGCAGCGAGGCCTTGTCGTTGAAGTGGCTCATCACCGTGCCCACCCCCACCCCGGCGAACTTGGCCACTGCCCGGATGGTGGTCTTGCCGTAGCCCAGGGTCTCGAACAGCTCCTTGGCCGCTTCCAAAATCAGCTCGCGGGTGCGGGCCTTTTGTTGGGCCCGGCGGGTGCCCACGGGGTTGAGGGGCGTATCGGTCATGACCGTGATTCCTCGCTAGATGAACATGTTCTATAATTGAACATGTTCAATTAGGCGAAGCATAGAGGCTTTGCGGAGGGCTGTCAAGCAAAGCCGGGGCGGGTAAAAGGGGCACGCCCACTTTTTTTCGGCACAAGCGTGCAAACCGAGCCGGGCGGTAGTACTTTTAATTGCAGAGGACGGCCGACCCCGCCCAGGGGTGGCCGTTAATTTTTTTTTGTAGTGTAATGCCCCGCCGGGCCGCGCGCCCTGACGGGCGGGCCGCAAGGCCCGGAGTTTGTTTGGGAAAAAGACCATGAGCCTTAAAGTAAACCTGTCCACGCTTGCCCAGTTGCGCAGCGTGGCATTCAACCTGCTGGTGATCGGGGCGGGATGCCTTTTAATCGGCCTGGCGGTCAACGGCATCCTGCTGACCCACCATTTCGTGGGCGGCGGCATAGTGGGCCTGGCCATGCTGGTCTATTATCTGGCCCCGGTGTGCAGCGTGGCCCTGTTCAGCATTTTGCTGAACATCCCGGTGTTCGTGGTGGGCTGGCGCCTGGTGGGCCACCGCTTTTTCTTCTACAGCCTGGCCGGGGCCATGATCCTGGCCGCGAGCCTCAAGTGGGTGGTGGTGCCGGTGCCGGTGGACGACAAGATCCTCTCGGCCATCCTGGCCGGCATCATCACCGGCGCGGGCATGGGCCTGATCATGCGCTCCATGGGCTCGGTGGGCGGGGTGAGCATCCTCTCGGTGGTGCTGCGCCACCGCTGGTCCGTGCGGCCGGGCACCACAGCCATGGCCTTCAACGTGCTGGTGCTTCTGGGTGCGGCCTACACCGCCTCTTTGGATGAGGCCCTCTACACCTTCATCTATCTGTTCGTGAGCGCCAAGGTGACCGACGTGGTGGTCACCGGCCTGAGCCAGCGCAAGGCGGTGTTCATCATCTCGCCCCAGTGGAAGAGCATCTCCCAGGGCATCTTGCAGGGCCTGGGACGGGGGGCCACGGTGATCCCCGCCAAGGGGGCCTTCACCGGCGGCGAGCAGACCATGCTCTACACCGTGGTGAGCATGCAGAATATCGGGCGGCTCAAGGAGCTGGTGCGCGCGGTGGACCCGCATGCCTTCGTGGTGCTCAGCGACACCCTGGAGGTGATGGGCCGGGGCATCGGCAACCAGCCCTTGAGTTAGGAGTGAAGGAGAAAAGATGCGAGAAAAAGAGGTTTGGAAGGGAACCAAGGGGCGATCAAAGGGCGGCGGTGCGCCGGGCCGGGATGACTGGCGGCCTGCCGATGGCCGCCCGCTGAGTGCCGTCGCTAAGGGGCGCCCCGCGCGAGCGATACTCCCGGTTCCGTTTCTGGACGGGCGGAAGTAGATCGGGCCGCCACCACTACGGCCCCACGGGGGCAGCCCCCAACCCACACCCCTTTGTTTTCCCAACCTCTTTTGCGCTGATAACAAAAGCCCCCGCCTCCGGCCGCCACGG
>JAIPEN010000025.1 GCA_021737145.1 Desulfarculaceae bacterium
CGCCCACGCAGGCCCCCATGGAGGCGATCTCGTCCTCCATCTGAATGAAGGGATGGCCCCGGGCGGGAAGCTCGCGGCTCATGTACTCGGTAATCTCGCTGGCCGGGGTGATGGGATAGCCCGCGAAAAAGTTGCAACCCGCGGCCAGGGCCCCCAAAGAGGCCGCCTCGTTGCCCTGTAATAGGCGGGCCTGGCCCTTGGCGGGGCGGGGGCGGGTTCTGCGCTTGGCGCTGGCTTGGGCCGAAGACATGCGGAGGGCATCTCCTGATTAAGGTGTGGCGCGGCCGCTGGGCGGCTTGGCGCGGGACACTTATTAAAATAACATGAAGAGCCCCGATGAGCACCACCGGCCAACCCCCAAAAAATGCAGGCTGTGCCGCTTCGGCGCCCGGTTGACCAGGCCGGGGCAGGGCGCGGATGACGCCGAAATGCCGCCAAAACTCGGCTTGACTTTGCCCCGGGCGGCGGGCCAACATGACCTAAACCATATATGCCATGGATGTCGCGGGGTTCGGCCCTTGTGTAGCGCCCGCGCGGAGTGCAAGGCCATGGCCTATGCTGATGCACGGTTTTTCCTGCCCAAACCTTGATCACCTCGCCGGGGGGCGTCGCGTTCGGCCTATGGGAGATGACCAGACACCCGAGGCGGCCGTAGACCCCGAGATAAACCTCTTGGCATCGACTTCAGCGGGGAGCCTATGGACGATTGCCCTCCAAACCCGGCCAAGCAGCCGGGCTCGGGGCCAAACCATATCACTCGGTCACTTACCACTTAGGGAGTAAGAGATGCTGAAAAAGACATTGGTGATCAATGGCCAACCCAAGACCGTGGTGGCCTATGCCGATGAGTCCTTGGCCAATGTGATCCGGGAGGGCCTGGGCCTCACTGGCACCAAGATCGGTTGCGCAGAGGGGCAGTGCGGCTGCTGTAGCGTGATCCTGAACGGCAAGCTGGTGCGCTCCTGCGTGACCAAGATGGCCAAGGTGCCCGACAATGCCGAGGTCCTGACCATCGAAGGCGTGGGCACGCCCGACCATCCCCACGCCCTGCAGGTGGCCTGGATGGTGCACGGCGGGTCCCAGTGCGGCTTCTGCACCCCCGGCTTCATCGTCTCGGCCAAGGCCCTGCTGGAGGGCAATCCCGATCCCTCCCGCGAGGACATCCGCTCCTGGTTCACGGTGCACCGCAACGCCTGTCGCTGCACCGGCTACCACCAGCTGGTGGACGCGGTGACCGATGCGGCCAAGGTCTTGAACGGCGAGATGACCCTCAAGGAGCTGGCCTACAAGCTGCCCGAGGACGGGCGCATCTGGGGCGGAAACTATCCGCGCCCCTCGGCCCTGGCCAAGGTTACCGGCACCATGGACTACGGTGCCGACCTGGGCCTGAAGATGCCGGCCAACACCTTGCAGCTGGCCCTGGTGCAGGCCGAGGTGTCTCACGCCAACATCCTGTCCGTGGACACCAGCGAGGCCGAGGCCATGCCCGGGGTGGTCAAGGTGGTCACCGCGGGGGACCTCAAGGGCAAGAACCGCATCACCGGCCTGATCACCTTCCCCACCAACCTGGGCGACGGCTGGGACCGTCCCATACTCTGCGATGAGAAGGTCTATCAATACGGCGACGCCATCGCCATTGTCTGCGCCCACACCCAGGCCCAGGCCGAGGCGGCGGCGGACATGGTCAAGGTGGAGCTGGAGAAGCTGCCCGCCTACATGAGCGCGCCCGAGGCCATGGCCGAGGACGCCATGGAGATCCATCCCGGCACCCCCAACGTGTACTTCGTGCAGAAGATAGCCAAGGGCGAGGACACCGCGCCCATCTTCGACAAGGCCGAGGTGGTGGTGGAAGACGACTTCTACGTGGGCCGCCAGCCCCACATGCCCATGGAGCCGGACGTGGGCTTCGCCTTCCAGAACAAGGAGGGCAAGCTCTACATCCACTCCAAGAGCATCGGCCTGCATCTGCACGCGGCCATGATCGCCCCCGGCCTGGGAGTGGAGCTGGAAAACCTGGTCATGGTGCAAAACCCGGCGGGCGGCACCTTTGGCTACAAGTTCAGCCCCACCATGGAGGCTTTGGTGGGCGCGGCCTGCCTGGCCACCGGGCAGCCGGTGTTTTTGCGCTACAACTACCACCAGCAGATGACCTACACCGGCAAGCGCTCCCCCTTCTTCGTCAACCTGCGCCTGGCCGCCGACAAGGACGGCAAGTTCCTGGGCATGGAGAGCGACTGGTCCGTGGACCACGGACCCTACTCCGAGTTCGGCGACCTTCTGACCCTGCGCGGGGCCCAGTTCATCGGCGCGGGCTACGACATCCCGGCCATACGGGGCGAAGGACGCACCGTGTGCACCAACCACGCCTGGGGCTCGGCCTTCAGGGCCTATGGTTCGCCCCAGAGCGAGTTCTCTTCCGAGGTGCTCATCGACGAGCTGGCCGAAAAACTGGGCATGGACCCCTTGGAGCTGCGCTACAAAAACGTGTACCGCGACGGCTCCACCACCCCCACCGGCCAGGAGCCGGAGGTCTACTCCCTGCCCGAGATGATCGATCTGATCAGGCCCAAGTACGAGGCCGCCCTGGCCAAGGCCAAGGAGAACTCCACCGGCGAGGTCAAGCGGGGCGTGGGCGTTTCCATCGGGGTCTACGGCTGCGGCCTGGACGGCCCCGACGCCTCGGAGGTGCAGGTGGAACTGAACCAGGACGGCGGCGTGACCATCTATTCCTGTTGGCAGGACCACGGCCAGGGCGCGGACATGGGCGCCCTGGGCACGGCCCACGAGGCCCTGCGGCCCCTGGGCATAGCTCCGGATGACATCCGCCTGGTGATGAACGACACCGCATTGGCCCCCAATAGCGGGCCTTCCGGCGGCAGCCGCCAGCAGGTGATGACCGGCATGGCCATCAAGGTGGGCTGCGAGCTGCTGGTGGAGGCCATGAAAAAGGACGATGGCGCCTTCCGCAGCTTTGACGAGATGATGGGTGACGGCATCCCGGTGAAGTACGACGGCAAGTGGACCGCCCCGGCCACCAACTGCGACGAAAACGGACAGGGCTCGCCCTTCTCGGTCTACATGTACGGCGTGTTCATGTCCGAGGTGGCGGTGGAAGTGGCCACAGGCAAGGTCGAGGTGGAGAAGATGACCCTGGTGGCGGACATCGGCATGGTGAACAACCGCCTGGTCACCGACGGACAGCTCTATGGCGGCATCGCCCAGGGCGTGGGCCTGGCCCTCACCGAGGACTTCGAGGACATCCAGAAGCACTCCACCCTGGTGGGCGCCGGCTTCCCCTACGCCAAGATGATCCCCGACGACATCGAGCTCATCTACGTGGAGACCCCGCGTCCGGCGGGTCCCTTTGGCGCGGCCGGCGTGGGCGAGCTGCCCCTGACCTGTCCCCATGCCGCCATCATCAACGCCATCTACAACGCCTGCGGCGCCCGGGTGACCCAGCTGCCCGCGCGGCCCGAAAAGGTGCTGGCCGCCATGCCGGCCTAAAGGCGACAACCCTCGCGGCCGGGGCCCCGCGCTCCGGCCGCGTTTTTATTGCGAAGGGTTGTTGTATCATGAAAACAGATGCGCCGATGCCTGGCCCGGGCCCGGCGCGGAGGTTGCACAAAAGCGGAGCGGTCCATGGAGCAAAATGAGCTGCGCCAGTGGGAGAGCCGCTGCATCGAGGAGCAAGCGCCCTGGTGCGCGGCCGCCTGTCCCCTGCATGTGGATGCCCGCTCCCTGTGCGCCCGGACGGCGGCCGGCGACTGGGCCGGGGCCTGGCAGGTGCTGCTGCGCACCATGCCCCTGCCCGGGGTGCTGGGCCGCATCTGCGACGCCCCCTGCCGCGAGCGCTGCAAACGGGGCGAGGCCGGCGAGGCCATTGCCATCCATCTTTTGGAGCGCGCCTGTGTGGGCCATGCTCGCCCCCGCCGCAAACCGGCCCCGGTTCCTTCCAAGCCGCAACGCATAATGGTGGTTGGCAGCGGCCTGTCCGGCCTGAGCGCGGCCGGCGAGCTGGCCCGCAAGGGATATCAGGTGACTGTCCATGAGCCCGGCGAGTCCCTGGCCCAGGGACTGCGGGAGCAGTACGCGGCCCAGGTGCCGGACGAGGCCCTGGACCTGGAACTGGACCTGCTGCTCAAGTTGAAGATCAAGGTGGAGACCCGGGCCCCGGTGGACGAGCCGGGCTTTTTGGACCGAATGCTGGAATCCTGCGACGGGGTTTTCCTTTCCCTGGACGCCCTGGACCCGGAGGGCTGGCCCCTGGAGCGCGGCGAGGACGGCCGGCCCGTGGCGGCCTGGCCGGTGCAGGCCACCGCCCGCGAGGGCGTGTTCGCCGGCGGTCTGAGCGGGCCGGACGGCTTCTCGCCGGTATGGGCCGCGGCCCAGGGCCGCTGGGGGGCCGCTTCCCTGGACCGCTGGCTGCAAGGGGTCTCGCCCGGCGCGGCCCGCGAAAAGGACGGTCCTTTTGAAACCCGGCTGTACATCAGCCTGAAGGGGGTGGAGCCCCTGCCCAAGGTGCAGCCAGCCGAACCAGAGGGCTACGACGACCAGGAGGCCATCCAGGAAGCGGGCCGCTGCTTGCAGTGCCACTGTTTGGAGTGCGTCAAGGTCTGCCCCTATCTGGAGAGCTTCGGGGCCTACCCCAAGAAGTACGCCCGCGAGATCTACAACAACCAGTCAATCGTCATGGGAGCGCGTCAGGCCAACAAACTGATCAACTCATGCTCCCTGTGCGGCCTGTGCGAGACGGTGTGCCCCGAGGACTTCGCCATGCAGGACCTTTGCCTGACGGTGCGCCGGGACATGGTGCAAAAGGGCAAGATGCCGCCCTCGGCCCACGAGTTCGCCCTGCTGGACATGGAGTTCAGTCTGGGCCAGGAGTTCCGCCTGGCCAAGCACCAGCCCGGCCACGAGGCCAGCGCGGCCCTGTTCTATCCCGGCTGCCAGTTGGCCGCCTCGGCCCCGAGCCAGGTGCGGGCGGTGTACGGCCACCTATGCGCCTCACTACAGGGCGGGGTGGGGCTCATGCTGGCCTGCTGCGGAGCCCCGGCCTTTTGGGCCGGCCAGGAGGCCAAGTTGGCCTCGGCCCTGGAGGCATGGCGCGCCGGCTGGGAGGCACTGGGCTCACCGCCCCTGATCATGGCCTGCTCCTCCTGCGCCGAGGTGTTCCGCCGCCATCTGCCCGAGGTGGAGCAGCGCTTCTTGTGGGAGGTGCTGGCCGAGACCGGGATGGAGATCAAGGCCCCGGCAAACGGGCCCCTGGCAATGCATGACCCCTGCACCACCCGCCATCACGCGGACATCCAGCAGACGGTGCGGGGCGTGGTGGGCCGGGCCGGGGTGGAGCTGGAGGAGCTTCGCCTGGGCCGGGAGCTCACCGAGTGCTGCGGCTACGGCGGACTGATGAGCACCGCCAACCCGGAGCTGGCCCAAGAGGTGATAACCCGGCGCGGCGGCCAGAGCCAGCGGGATTACCTGGCCTATTGCGCGGTGTGCCGCGACCGTTTGGCCCAGGTGGGCAAGCGGGCCCTGCACGCCCTGGACCTGTTCTTTCCCGTGCCCGGCGAAGAAGACCCCGCGGCCCGTCCCAGCCCCGGCTGGTCCCAGCGGCGGGAAAACCGGGCCCGGCTCAAGGCCGAGTTGCTACGCGACTTATGGGGAGAGGAAGCACCCGCCATGCAGGCCCATCGTCAAGTCGAACTGCTCATCGCGCCCGAGGTGGCCGAGCTTATGGAGCGGCGGCGCATCCTGATCGAGGACATCCAAAAGGTCATCTTCGAAGCCGAGGCCCAGGGCAACAAGCTGTGCCATCCCCAGACCGGCCACTTCCTGGCCTCCTTCCGGCCCTACAAGGCCGTGTTCTGGGTGGAGTACACCCCCGAGGGCGAGGGCTTCAGGGTGCACAACGCCTATGCCCACCGCATGAAGGTCAAGGTTGGAGCCAAACCGTGAGCATGAACACGGAAAACATCCGTCCCGGCGATCTGGAGTGGACCTGCTGCAACTGCGGCCGCAAGCTGGAGCCCGCCCCGGTGGTGGTGGAGTATCTGGGCAACGAGTTCACCGCCGAGCTGCCCCGCTGCCCTTCTTGCGGCCTGGTCATGATCACCGAGGAGTTGGCCCTGGGCAAGATGGCCGAGGTGGAGCATATCCTGGAGGACAAGTGAACCTCCGGCTTCGCCAGCCCTCGGCATACTGTGTTGCTGGCTACGCTCGGGCCTCGACGTAGTTTCACGCTACGCCTGCGGCCCTCGCTTGCCAGCCGCCTTGTCTGCCAACGGCTGGCTTTGCCGGGGTGGTCGCTAGCCATACCTTAAACTTAGAATCGTTGATCGATGTCGTTTAGCCCTCATGAATTTCCTAATCTAGCGCCCTTTGAGTCGCCTCAACTGCGCGCGGTTACCGGCCCGGCCCTGCGGCCCGGAGGCCTGGAGCTGACCGGGCGGGCTTTGGACCTGGCCGGCTGGGCGCATGGGCAGCGGGTGCTGGACCTGGGCTGCGGCCTGGGAGCCAGCGCGGGTCTGCTGGCATCGCGGGGCCTGTGCGTACTGGGCCTGGATTTGTCGGCCTCTCTGCTGGGGGAGGCGCGTCAGGCCCATTCCGGCCTGCCCCTGCTGCGGGCCGAGGCCGCGGCCCTGCCTTTGGCCACGGCCAGCCTGCACGGGGTGCTCAGCGAATGCGTGCTCTCCCTGTGCCCCGATCCGGGGGCGGTGCTGGCCGAGTGCCGCCGGGTGCTCGGGCCAGGCGGCTGCTTGCTGCTCAGCGATTTGTATCTGCGCGCCCCGCGCCCGGCGGATGATGACGCGCCCCTGCCGGGCTGCCTGGGCGGGGCCATGGAAAAAGAACGCCTGGAGGCCCTGCTGCGAGGGGCCGGGCTGGAGCTGGCGGCCTGGGAGGATCATTCGCCCCTGCTGCGCCGTCTGGCCGCGGAGTTGGCCTGGGCCCACGGCTCGGCCGCGGCCCTGTGGGGCGATTGCCCAGATGGCGCGTGCCGCGAGCTTGCCGCCCGCGCCGCTGCTTTCAGGCCCGGCTACTTCTTGCTCATGGCCCGGCGAAAGGATTAAGCCATGGACGACATGATGATTCGGGTGATGCGCCTGGCTTCCCAGGGCCTGTATTGCAGCCAGATCATGATGGCCCTGGCCCTGGAAACCCAAGGCCGGGAGAACCCCGGGTTGATCCGCTCCCTGGCCGGGCTGGCCTTTGGCTGCGGCATGGGGCAGGGCGTCTGCGGAGTGCTCAGCGGCGCGGCCTGCGTGCTGGCCCTGTACGCGGGCAAGGGAGGCCAGGGCGAAGAGGAGTCTCCCTCCCTTATGCCCATGCTGCAGGAACTCAACGAGTGGTTCGCCGGGCAATGCGGCGGCGAGAGCGGTGGCATCACCTGCGAGGCCATCCTGGGCGCCGACGCCCCGCGCACCCCCCAGCAGAAGTGCGGCGAGATGGCGGGCGCGGCCTTTGGCAAGGTGGTGGAGCTGCTCACGGCCCATGGCTTCGACCCGGCCGACCCGGAACGCCCTGATGAATTCTGAGCCCGGCGAGGACATAAGCCTCTGTCCGGTGTGCCTGGAGCGCATTCCCTTTCACCGCGAATTTGAGGGCCTGGAGGTGTACCAGGTCAAGCAGTGCCCGGAGCACGGCTCCTTCCGCACCCTGATCTGGCAAGGGCCGCCGGAGTTCGACACCTGGCGCAGGCCCAAGATCCCAGCCCAACTGGCTTACACCGAAACCCCGGTGCAGCGGGGCTGCCCCTTTGATTGCGGCCTGTGCCCCGAGCATCGCCAGCGCACCTGCTCCGCGGTCATGGACGTGGCCCACAGCTGCGACCTGGGCTGCCCCATCTGCTATGCCGGCGCATCGGGCCAAGGGCCGGAGCCCAGCCTGGAACTCATCGAATCCTGGTACCAGGCCCTGCTGCTGAGCGGCGGGGGCTGCAACATCCAGCTCTCGGGCGGCGAGCCCACCATTCGCGACGATCTGCCGGACATCGTGGCCATGGGCCGGGAGCTGGGTTTTGATTTCATCCAGATCAACACCCACGGCCTGCGCCTGGCCCGCGACCGCGCCTATGGCCGGGCATTGGTGGACGCCGGGCTGGCCTCGGTGTTTCTGCAATTCGACGCGGTGGAGGATACGGCTTATCGCAAGCTGCGCGGCCGTCCCCTGCTAAAGGAAAAGCTGGCCGCCCTGGAGGCCTGCGCCGCCCTGGGCTTGGGGGTGGTGCTGGTGCCCACCCTGGTGCGGGGCATAAACCTGGATCAGGTGGGGCCCATCCTGTCCCTGGCCCAGGAACACTCGCCTTTCGTGCGGGCGGTGCACTTCCAGCCCATGAGCCGCTTCGGCCGTTACCCGGCCAGCCTGGAGAATGAGAAGCGGCTGACTCTGCCCGAGCTCATGCGGGCCATTGACCAGCAGAGCGAGGGCCGCTTCCCCCTGGCCAGCTTTCGGCCGCCGGGCTGCGAAAACTCGCTGTGCTCTTTTCAGGGCAACTTTTTGCTGCACCCCGATGGCCGGGTGCAGGCCCTGAGCCAGGGGCATGACCCGGCCTGCTGCCCCGCGCCCGAACCGGCGGAGCAGGGAGCCTTGCGAACCATCGCCCGGGTGTCGCGCAACTGGGCCGCGCCGGCCAGCCCCCCGGAGCTCTGGGCCGCGCCTGAGCCGGGTTCGTGCAGCGGGCCCATCCCCTTGGACGAGTTCATCACCCTGGCCCGGCAGCGCACCCTGTCCGTGTCGGCCATGGCCTTTCAGGACGCCTGGAACCTGGACCTGGAGCGGGTGCGCGACTGCTGCATCCACCAGGTGGCCCCGGACGGCCGGCGGGTGCCTTTTTGCCTTTACAACCTCACCAGCGCCAGCGGCCAGCGGCTCTACCGGCCATGAGCATCGCCCGCACCCCGCTGCATCCCTGGCTGGCTGCCAAACTGGGCCTGCCGTTGGGGCGCGATCCTGACCAGGCTTCGCTGGAGGCCTATCAGCTACGAATGCTGCGCCACACCCTGGCCCACGCCCGGGGGCACAGCCCATGGCACAGGACGCGGCTGGCCGCCCTGCCCGAGGGCTTCCCGGGGCGCCTGGAGGACTGGGCCCAGGCGCCTTTGAGCACGGCCCGGGATTTGCGCGAGCATCATCTGGCCATGCTCTGCGGGTCCCAGGACTCGGTGGCCCGGGTGGTGACCCTGAACACCTCTGGCACCACCGCCGCGCCCAAGCGGGTCTATTTCTCCGATGCGGACCTGGAGCTTACCCGGGACTTTTTTCATCACGGCATGGCCACCATGGTGGGGCCTGGCGACAGCGTGCTGATCCTTTTGCCCGGCAGCACCCCGGACAGCGTGGGCGATCTGCTGGCCAAGGCCCTGGAGCGCTTGGGCGCGCGGGGGGTGGCGCACGGCCCGGTGAGCGACGCGGGCGCGGCCCTGGTCCGGGCCAAAGAGGAGCGGGCCGCCTGCATGGTGGGCATCCCGGTGCAGGTGCTGGCCATGGCCGAGCGCCCCGAGGCTGCCTGCTTGCGAGGGATCATCAGGAACGTGCTGCTCACTACCGATTATGTGCCCCGGTCCTTGTCGGCCCGCGTGGCGCGGGCCTGGGGCTGCGAGGTGTTCGAGCACTACGGGATGACCGAGACCGGCCTGGGCGGAGGCGTGGACTGCGCGGCCCACCGGGGATATCACCTGCGCGGGGCGGATCTGTACTACGAGGTGATCGATCCGGAGAGCGGCCAGGTGCTGCCCCTGGGCCAGGAGGGCGAGTTGGTCCTGACCACCCTGACCCGCCAGGCCATGCCCCTGCTGCGCTATCGCACCGGCGATTGGGGCCGCCTGTTGCCCGGCCCTTGCCCTTGCGGCGGCTTCACCCCCCGGATGGCCCGGGTGCATGGCCGTTTGGGCAACTTTTTGGATTTGGGGCAGGGGAGCCGTCTGCCCATGTGGGAGCTGGACGAGGCCCTGTTCGCCCTGACCGGTCTGCTGGATTACCGCGCGGCCTTGCGCGGGTCAGAGAGCCTGCAATTGACCATTCAGGTCACAGCCGGGGCTGAGCCGGATATGGCCGCGCGGGCCGAGCAGGCCGTGGCCGCCGCCTTGGACGCGGGCCGCCTGCGCTTGGGGCCGGTGGAACTGACCCGGCGCCCCTGGCCCAGCGATGGCACGGGCAAACGGAGCCTAGGGGGCATCCGGTTTAAGCCAATTGACTAGGCGGCGCGCCTTAATAAAATAGGGGCCAGCCCTTGCGGGCCAGCCCCTATTGCGCTTTGGTGGGCTGCCAGTGAATCGAACACTGAACCTACGGATTAAGAGGTCGTTGCCATTGCCTTATAAGTGTTTGTAATAACTGAGAAGTTATTTTTTATGATCCCGAATTGGGCAGATGGGCTAGTCGTGGAAGGCCTTGTAAAGCTCGTCGTAGAGGTCGGCCACGACGGCTCGGGAGTAGTGCATGACGGTGGAAAGCTGGGCATGGCCCACCACCTCTTGCACGATCCTGGGCGGGACGCCACGGCTCATCATGTAGGTGATGGCCGTATGGCGGAGGTCATGGAGGCGGGGGATTTCCAGGCCCGCCTGACGGGCGGCCGCCTTGAACCAATGAGTCAGGGTGTCCGGGTGCACAGGCACCGCGTGCTTGCGGCTACGCCCCCGGCCGGCCACCTGGAAGGCGAACACCGGGCCCACGTCCTTGGGCTCTCCCAAGGCCTCCACGGCCTTGGGGAGTAAGGGGACCATGCGCTGCTTGTCGCCCTTGCCGGTGACCATGGCGGACGGTTTGGGCTCCCAGGTGATGTGCTCCCAGCGGAGGTTATGGGCCTCAGCTCGCCGGCAGCCGGTCCAGAATAGAAAAACCCACAAGCGGCGGCGGTCGGGGTTTTGCTCGGCCTTGAGCAAGGCCTCCACCTGGTCCGGGGTCAGGTGGCGGGGAAGCCGCTTAGACTCTTTGATCATGTCGATCTCAGGGGCGCGCTCTATCCACTCCCAGCGGGCGGCCTTGCGCAGAAAGGCCCGGACGGCGCGCAGATCCGCGTTGACTCCGGCCGGGGTTACGCCGGCGGCCAGGCGATGGGCGGCAAAGG
>JAIPEN010000018.1 GCA_021737145.1 Desulfarculaceae bacterium
TCGACGGGGAGGTTTGGCACCTCGATGTCGGCTCATCGCATCCTGGGGCTGGAGCCGGTCCCAAGGGTTTGGCTGTTCGCCAATTAAAGCGGTACGTGAGCTGGGTTTAGAACGTCGTGAGACAGTTCGGTCCCTATCTTCTGTGGGCGTAGGAAATTTGAGGAGAGCTGCTCCTAGTACGAGAGGACCGGAGTGGACGAACCCCTGGTGTTCCTGTTGTCGCGCCAGCGGCACCGCAGGGTAGCTACGTTCGGAAGGGATAACCGCTGAAAGCATCTAAGCGGGAAGCCCCCTCCAAGATAAGATTTCCCTCCTCTTCGGAGGCTGAAGGGCCCTTGAAGACTACAAGGTTGATAGGCCGGAGGTGTAAGCACAGCGATGTGTTCAGCTGACCGGTACTAATCGCCCGTGAGGCTTGGTCACTTTTAATCTAACTCGGAAATCCGAGCTTGGATCTTGGCCAAAACTCTGTTCAGCAATTAAAAAACGTGCTTGTCGCTCTATTTATTGCCAGAAACACAGTTTCCGGTGGTTATAGCGAGAGGGCTACACCCGTTCCCATCCCGAACACGGAAGTTAAGCCTCTCAGCGCCGATGGTACTGCATTTTTCAAGTGTGGGAGAGTAGGACGCCGCCGGTTTTAATTATAAGCCCCCGCTAGCGCAAGCTAGCGGGGGCTTTCTTTGTGTAGGGAGCACACACTCAAAATATTCCCAACGCCCTAAATTAGCTCCGTTTTTTACGACCCGTTCGTGTATGAATTCAGCCCGTGCACAGAGCCGTGCGAGTGGCGCTTCCGGGACGGTGCAAGCACTCATATCCACGAGTACTATTAAAAAGCGCCCCTCCCCGCTCGGCGCGCAGAGGGCCGTCCGTGACCATCGACAACCGGCCTGTCTTGGGCCAGCGACCTGAAATGCTTTAGATTATGACAATCTAGCTTGGTCGACCTCTATCCCTCCCACCCCAACTGCCCTACAATTAGAGTCACCACCCACACCGGAGGCCGCCATGTCCTTTGTCAGCAAAATGAGCAACGGATTCGCGGCCGGCGCCTTGGGCGGGCTGGCCAACGCCCTGGCGGTGTGGCTGGCCGGGGCCGCGGGCATCACCCTGGCCCTGGGCGTGAAGATCGCGCCCCCGCTCAACAAGGCCATGATCTACCAGCGCATGGTCTGGGGCGGCGTCTGGGGCCTGGCCTTTCTTTTGCCCATTTTGCGCGGCTCGGTGTTCTGGCGGGGGCTGGTCATCAGCCTGGGGCCCACCCTGGTCACCCTGCTGGTGGTTTTCCCTTATCAGGCGGGCAAGGGAATGTGGGGCCTGGACCTGGGCGTGCTCACCCCGGCCTTCGTGGTCCTGTTCAATGCCATTTGGGGTTGGGTGGCCGCGGCCTGGCTAAAGGCGGCGGGCCGCTAGGCAGTCTCGGGCCTACGCCCCATGCTGCAAACTGGCTGAAATAAATCTTGGCGGGATCGCCGCCCCTAGTGCGGGCTGTCCGGGGGCAGCCAGCAGCAGTAGAAGCCGCCCTGCCAGGCGTAGCACTTCTGGCCGGGCGGGCAGAACTCGGTGGGGCAGTTGGGGCTGGCGGTGCAGGTGGTCGGCGCGCCGGGATAAGAGATGAACCACACCCCGTCTTCGATGACCCCGCCGTAACCCCGCGCGTTGACCGTGCCGCTCACGCCTTCCCAGGGGGTGATGGTGCCCACCACGGAATCGCTTTTCACGTAGAGCACCGCGTCCAAAATAGCCTCGCGGCCGGTGGCGGTGAAGCTCAGCTCCCGGGGCTGGATCATCATGCTGCGGGGGTCGTTTTGTTTCCAAAAGCCAAAGGCGCCCCCATCGGTGATGCGCAGGGTGTAGCGCTGGCCTGGCTTCAGGCCGCTCAGGCGGAACTCGGTCCAGGCCAGGGCGGGGCCGGCCAAAACCAGCAACAGGGCCAGGGCGGCGGCCGGGCGGATGATCCAGGGGCGCATGGGTTTTCTCCTAAGCGGGGCCGTCCGGGGGCGGGGCGGATCAGCCTAATTTTCCTGGTCGGCCAACCAGGCTTGGTAGCGCTTCCATCCCGGACACCATCCGGTGTGCCAGCGCCAGAGGCGGGCCATGATGCCTCCGGGGTTCTTTTCGGCCTTGCGGCGCCATTTGCAGCTTCCGCAGGGAGGCTCGGTGGCGGGCGCTTTCATGGTTACTCCTCCAGGGCCAATTCTAGCAGCCGGTCCAGGGTCTGGGCAAAGCTCATGCCCGCGGCCGCGGCTGCCTGGGGCAGCAGGCTGGTCTCGGTCATGCCGGGAATGGTGTTGGTCTCCAGGGCGAAGGGGCCCTGATCGGTCAGGATGAAATCGGTGCGCGAGTAGCCCTTGAGCCCCAGGGCGCGGTGGGCCTCGAGGCCCAGCTTTTGCACCAGGGCGGTGGTCTCGGAATCCACCTCGGCCGGGCAGACCTCCCGCGAGGCGCCGGGGGTGTACTTGGCCTCGAAGTCGAAAAACTGGTGGCTCTCGCCGGGGATTATCTCCACCAGGGGCAGGGCGGTCAGCTCGCGGTTGCCCAGCACCGCGGCGGTGAGCTCGCGGCCCTGGAGCAGCCGCTCGGCCAGCACCACCTGGTCCTTGCCGAACGCCTTGTCCAGGGCAGGGGGCAGCTCGCCCCGGGCATGCACCAGGGAGATGCCGAAGCTCGATCCCTCGCGGGCCGGCTTGATCACCACCGGCAGGCCCAGCTGGTCCAGCACTCTTCCGGCCGGGTCCGGATCCTGGCCGCGCCGGAGCACCAGGTCCCGGGCCACCGGGATGCCGGCCGCCCGAAACAGCTCCTTGGCCCGGGGCTTGTCCATGGCCAGGGCACAGCCCAGCACCCCGGCGCACTGATAGGGCAGGCCCAGCAAATCCAAAAGCCCCTGCAAGCGGCCGTCCTCGCCGCCCGGACCGTGCAGCATCACCAGGGCCACGTCGAAATCTCTGGCCTTGTCCACCAGGCGGGGCAGGTCCGTGGCCGGGTCGAACACCTCGACCTGGTGGGGCAGCTCCCGCATGGCCTTGGCGCAGGCCCCGCCCGAGGCCAGGCTCACCTCGCGCTCGCTGGAGGTGCCGCCCATGATCAGGGCCACCTTGAGCACCCGCGCGCTCACAGTTTTTCCCGCCAGTGCAGGGGAACCTCGGCCGGGGTGCGGCCGGAGTTGATGTGGCCGAAGATCTCGGTCTCCACCTGGCGGGCCCGCTCCAGGCCCTTGCCGATGCGCGCCTCCAGGGCCGGGTCGCCCCGGCCGTAGCGCTGGGCGATGTAGTCGTAGCGCTGGCCCAGGGTGCAGAGCTGGTCGTGGGTCACCCGCTTGTCCGCGTAGTTCACCACCATGGTCTCGTCCAGGGGATGCTCCGGGGGCAGCACCACGTGCAGCTTGACCAGATAGGCCAGCTCGGGATAGCCCAGCTCCTGCATGATGCGGGCCCCCTCGTCGTCGTGGCGGCACTTCTGGCCCAGGCAGGGGGTCTTGGCGATGTCGTGCAGCAGGGCCCCGGCCCGCACCGCGTCCCGGTTCAGCTCCAGGCCGGACTCGGCCAGCCAGTCGGTGACCAGCAGGGCCACCCCGCTCACCACCCGGGAGTGCTCCCGGATGTTGTCCAGCATGCCAAACTCGTCCCACAGCCCGGGAATTTGCTCCGGCCGGGGCAGGGGAGTGGCGGGGGTGAAACGGACCGGGCTCTCAGCCAAGGCGCACCTCGATCTTCCCCGAGGAATCGGCGCCCTTGAGCGAGCTGACAAAGCCGCGCAGCATGCCCGAGAGCATGCTTATCACAAAGGCGTTGACCGGCACCTCCTGGCCGTCCACCAACAGCACCGCCTTTTCCGGGGCTGGCGTCACCTGCCTCACCGCCTCCAGGATAAAGGCCAGCACCGCCTCGGGGTCGTCGGCGTCGAGCACCGGCAGCTCGGCCTCGCTCCCACTGCCGCCCCGGCGGGCCAAGGCCAAAAGCCGGCCTCCCGGGGGCAATATGGGCTGGGCTCCCGGGGCCACCACCTCTATCTTGGGGATGCCCGCCCGCTTGAAGCCCTCGGCGATCACCAGCTCCAGGCCGCCCATGAGCCGGGCGGTGAGGGCGCGGGGACCGGCCCCGCCCAGGTGGGGGGCCTCCAGCCACACCCCGCCGGGATGGGCCAGGCCCACCCGGTCGGCCCCGGCCTCGGCCAGGCGGGCGCTGTCCTTGCCCTCCCATTCGGCCGGGGTGGGCACCGCCTCGCCGTGGCCGTGGTGCTTGAGCACCCCCACCTTGATGCCCCGGGCCTTGATCAGGGGCAACAGCTTGGCCACCAGGGTGGTCTTTCCGCTGCCCGAGGCCCCGCAGATGCCGATTACCGGGATCAAGCCGCTTACCTCTAATCCGGCTTGGTGAAGGACTTCATCTTCACCTTGCCGTTGACGAACTGAATGCTGATGGTGCCGTTGTCATCCTTCCAAGAGGCCGAGGTGCCCGACATGCCTCCCAGGGTGACGCCCTTGCTCTCGGTGGGCTCGCCCAGGATGCCTATGACCTCCTTGAGGCTCATGTTGATCTGGATCTTGGCGTAGGTCTCCTGATCATAGCTGGCGCCGCAGGCGGTCAGGGCCAACAGCAGAACCAGGGCCGACAGGCAGGCCAGACAGAGGCGGGCGCGGCTGATTTTCATGCCAAATCTCCCCATCAGGGCGGATGATCGCACTCGGGCGAATAGCCTGTCCCAAGAATAGGCCCTGGGGCCGGGCCGGTCAAGAAGCGGGACGTGTTGTGGCGGGCGGGCGATTGCGCCGCACTGGGCCCGGTGCCCCGCCAATCCGGGCCAGCGCAGTTCTCCCGCGACATCCTGATCAGCGCGGCCACCGCCCGGGGCCTGACCGGCCATTTCAACCTGGAGGCCCTGCCCCCCGCCCCGGTGCGGGGCGCGGCCCATCCCCTGGAACTGTTCGCCCTGCTGGCCTAGCTGTCACCCAAGTGTGTGTTGTGGACCGGCCCGGCTTGTGCCAAGCTGGAGTCGCGGCCTGACCCTTTTACGAGAGGACGTTCCCATGCCACGCGCCTTTTGCCTCTGCCTGCTCGCCGCCAGCCTGCTTTTGCCCCTGGCCCCGGCCGGGGCCGAGGAGCTGGTGCTCAAAAACACCTGCACCGGGCCGGTGACGGTGTGCATACTCTCGCCCTGCGGCCAGGGCGGCATGCGCATGGTGCAGGTGGCCAACGGCTCCTCCACCCGCTGGCAGCGCCCCGCCTGCCCGGACCCGGCCAAGGCCCCGCCCGACCAGGTGCGTCTGGCCGTTTTCGACAAGCGCACCGACGCGCCGGGCTTCATGTCCATGCTCATCGCGGCCAAGGCCTATGTGAAGCCCCCGGCCGAGGTGGTCATCAGCCGCCAGTACTGCGAGGAGTGCGACACCCGCTACAAGCTGAAGTGGGTTCCGCTCAAGGCCAAGTAGCCCCGCCGCCCGGGGGCCCGCCTAAAGCAACAAAAGCAGGCTGAGCGCCATGAGCGCCATGCCCGCGATCAACCCGTATATGCACAAGTGGTGATGCCCGTAGGCCTCGGCCGTGGGCAAGAGCTCGTCCAGGGAGATGAAGACCATGATGCCGGCCACCCCGGCGAAGGTCACTCCCATGAGGGTGGGGCTGAACAGGCTTTTGAGCAGCAGAAAGCCCACCAGGGCCCCGGCGGGCTCGGCCAGGCCGGACAAGAAGGAATAGGCAAAGGCCTTCTTGCGGCTGCCGGTGGCGTAATAGATGGGCACGGCCACGGCCACCCCCTCGGGGATGTTGTGGATGGCGATGGCCACGGCGATGGCCAGGCCCAGGGCGGGGTCGGCCAGGGCGGCGGTGAAGGTGGCCAGGCCCTCGGGGAAGTTGTGGATGGCGATGGCCAGGGCGGTGAACATGCCCATGCGCTTGAGGCGGCTGTTGCCACCCGGCTCCAGGGTGTCCTGGGGCAAACGGGCCTCGTGGGGGTTGTCCGCCTCGGGCACCAGCCGGTCGATGAGCGCGATGAAGCCGATGCCCCCGAAAAAAGCCGCCGCCGAGGCCCAGGCCCCGGGCCCGGCCCCCAGGCTGGCCGCAAGCATCTCCCGCCCCTTGCCCAGGATCTCCACCAGCGAAACATAGACCATCACCCCGGCCGAAAAGCCCAGGGCCAGGGCCAGCAGGCGGGTGTCGGCGCGCTTGGCGGCCAAAACCGCCGCGCTGCCCAGGCCGGTGGCCAGTCCGGCCAGCAGGGTCAGGCCAAAGGCCAGGCTCAGGTGTTCAAAAGGAATAAGCCTCTCCCGGATTGATGATTGAGGCCCATTATAGCCCAAGGGACAAAGCGCGTCCCCGGCCTTGCCCGCCCGCCACCGCTCTGCTAGAAAGGTGGCATACTATATAAAAGGCGGAGGCGATTCAATGGACCGCAAGATCATGCGCGCGCTCATCAGTGTAACCGACAAGGGCGGGGTGGTGGATTTCGCCCGCGCCCTTTCCGATATGGGAGTCACCATCATCTCCACCGGCGGCACGGCCAAGGCCATCGCCGACGGCGGGGTGAAGGTGTCGGGCATCAGCGAGATCACCGGCTTTCCCGAGATGCTCGACGGCCGGGTCAAGACCCTGCACCCCAGGGTGCACGGCGGCATCCTGGCCCGCCGCGACGACCCCAACCACCGGGCCCAGCTGGCCGAGCAGCACATCGCCACCATCGACCTGGTGTGCGTGAACCTCTACGCCTTCGAGGCCACCGTGGCCAAGGAAGGCTGCACCTTTGAAGACGCCATCGAGAACATCGACATAGGCGGACCCTGCCTCATCCGGGCCTCGGCCAAGAACTGCGCCGACGTGACCGTGGTCACCAGCCCCACCGACTACAGCCTGATCTTGGAAGAGATGCAGGCCAACGAGGGCTGCACCACCCTGGCCACCCGCAAGAAGCTGGCCGCCAAGGCCTTCCGCCTGACCAACCAGTATGACGGGGCCATTGCCGACTATCTGGAAAAGCAAGTTTAGCAACCTAGCGGGTCCGCGGGGAGAAACAAGCATGCGAATAATCTTCGTGATCTGCGCGCTCCTGGCGGGCCTGGCCCTGGCCATGAGTCTGCCCGCCCTGGCCAAGCCTCCCGGAGGGGTTCCGCCCGGGCAGGCCAAGAAGATGGGCGCGGGCGCTCACGGCGGCGGCCCGCCCCCCTGGGCCCCGGCCCATGGCTACCGGGCCAAGCATCAATACCGTTATTATCCCGGAGTACAAGTGTACTTCGACACCGGTCGCAAGCTCTACTTTTGGCTCTCCAGCAATGGAAGTTGGCAAGCTGGCGCCAGCCTGCCCGGCGGCCTGACCCTGAGCGGAAGCTACATAAACCTGGACATGGACACGGCCAAGCCTTTCCAGTGGCACAAGGAGGTAGTCATCCGCTACCCGCCGCTCAAAAACAAATAAGCCGGTCCATGGGGAGGCGAAAATGAAAAAGCCCGTTTTGATCTGTTCCGTTCTGGGGGCCATCGTCCTCGCCCTGTGCCTGACGGCTTGCGGGGCTTCTAAGGACGCCCACCCCCTAGAGTCCCAAGGCAATGGGCCCTGGATGAGCATCGGACATGGCGGCCCCGGGGACGTTCCCCCGCCAGTCGCCACGCCGCCATCAAGATAAGCGTTAACCCGGAGCCGGGCTTCGGCCCGGCTCCGCACAAGGATACAGAGGACATATGAAGGTACTGGTCATCGGTAGCGGAGGGCGGGAGCACGCCCTGGTGTGGAAGCTGGCCCAGAGCCCGACGGTGGAGGAGCTCTACTGCGCGCCGGGCAACCCGGGCATGGCCGGGGAGGCGGTGTGCGTGGACATCGCCAGCAACGACATCGCCGGGCTCAAGCAGTTCGCCCTGGACAAGGGTATCGGCCTGACCGTGGTGGGCCCCGAGGCCCCCCTGGTGGACGGACTGGCCGACGAGTTCGAGGCCGCGGGCCTCACCGTGGCCGGGCCCAGCGCCTATGCCGCCCAGCTCGAGGGCTCCAAGTCCTTCGCCAAGGACGCCATGACCCGCTTCGGGGTGCCCACCGCCGGGTACAAGGTATTCACCGACCCGGCCGAGGCCAAGGCCTACGTGCTCGGGGCCGACCGCCCCCTGGTGGTCAAGGCCGACGGCCTGGCCGCGGGCAAGGGCGTGCTCTTGTGCAAAAACGCCGCCGAGGCCGAGGTGGCGGTGGAGTCGGTGATGGTGGCCAAGGACTTCGGCGACGCGGGCGACAAGTGCGTGGTCGAGGAGTTCCTGGTGGGCGAGGAGGCCTCCTTCCTGGTGTTCAGCGACGGCAAGAGCATCGTGGCCATGCCTTCCAGCCAGGACCACAAGGCCGTGGGCGAGGGCGACACCGGGCCCAACACCGGCGGCATGGGGGCCTACTCCCCGGCTCCGGTGGTCACCCCGTCCATCGCGGCCAAGGCCATGGACCAGGTGATCAAGCCCATGATCCAGGGCATGGCCGCCGAGGGGCATCCCTTCAAGGGCATCCTCTACGCCGGGCTGATGATCGACGGCCAGGGCGAGATGGGAGTGCTGGAGTTCAACGTGCGCTTCGGCGACCCCGAGGCCCAGCCTTTGTTGGTGCGCCTGGAGTCCGACCTGGCCGACATTTTGTTGAAGCTGGCCCAGGGCAAGCTGGACCAGGCCGAGGTGGTCTGGTCGGACAAGCCCAGCGTGTGCGTGGTGCTGGCCTCGGGCGGCTATCCGGGCAAGTACCCCACCGGCAAGCCCATCAGCGGCCTGGAAAACGCCTCGCTCTGCGGCGGGGTAACCGTTTTCCACGCGGGCACCAAGCTCGACGGCGGCACCCTGGTCACCTCCGGGGGCCGGGTGCTGGGAGTCACCGCCCTGGGGGCCAGCGTGGCCGAGGCCATCGAGCGGGCCTACGAGGCGGCGGACCTCATCTCCTGGGAGGACATGTACATGCGCCGCGACATCGGCCACCGGGCCCTGGCCCGCAACGGCGGCGGCGGCCCCCTGGTGGGGGTGGTCATGGGCTCGCCCAACGACCAGCAGGTCATGGCCGCGGCCGGCGAGGCCCTTAGCTCCCTGTCGGTGCCCCATGAGATGCGGGTTCTGAGCGCCCACCGCACCCCGGCCGAGGCGGCGGCCTGGGCCAAGGGCGCGGCCGCCCGGGGCATCAAGGTGCTCATCGCCGGGGCGGGCTGGGCCGCCCACCTGGCCGGGGCCCTGGCCGCCCAGAGCGACCTGCCGGTTATCGCAGTGCCCATCGACTCCAGCCCCCTGAACGGCATGGACGCCCTGTTGGCCTCGGTGCAGATGCCTCCGGGCGTGCCCGTGGCCACGGTGGCCATCGGCAAGGGCGGGGCCTTCAACGCGGGCATTCTGGCCGCCCAGATCCTGGCCCTGAGCGACCGGGACCTGGCCGCCCGCCTGGCCGCCAAGGTGCTGGCCGCCGACCAGGAGCTCAGCGCGGGCTAGGCCGCCGAGACCACGGCAAGCCTTTGCAGGCCGGTCCCCCACGGGGCCGGCCTTCTTTTATTACTCTTTTTATTGTTACGCGCGGCCACGCCGCCCGGCATAGCCAGCCGCCGGCAGACAAGGCGTCTGGCGAGCGAAAGCCGGAGGCGTAGCAAAAGCTACGTCGAGGCTTGAGCGAGGCCAGCAACGCAGTATGCCGGTGCCTGGCGAAGCCGGCCTAAGCCATGGCCGTCCAGACCATCCAAAGAATAGCAATGGCCGCCACGTGAAAGATGGTGGCGAACACGCCGTTCATGTGCCACAGGCGGCGGTCCTCGTCGTTGCCGGCGCGGGCCCGGCTGGACGGAGCCATGGCTAAAAAGATGGGGGCGAATATGCCGGCCATGAGGCCAATGGTGAAGCCCCGGCTGTAAAAGTCGCCCTTTTTTTGGGCGATCCAACCAGCCAAAAGGCAGCAGAGAAGAATATAAATGCCTCCTACCAGGGCTACGGTGTCACTCATAACTAACTCCGAAGCTTGGGGGCCGGGGGGCCGCCGGCCCGGTCATCAGCGGCTGGGCTGGGTAAATTATATCAAAACCCCCTGGCCGGGTGGGCGGCCTTTTGGGGGCGGCTTTCATTATGGTCGGTTGACAAACCATGCGACATATTGGACAATTTTTATTTCATATAGGTTTTCGGGCTTTTCTGGAAACCTAGGAATGCCGCCGGAGGACAATGCCGGCGGCGCGGGGAGCCCCCAGTAAGGAGCAGTGGAGAGATGGCCATCAAGATTTTTGTCGGTAACCTTCCCTTTACCACCACTTCCGAGGAATTGGCGGAGGTGTTCGGCGCACACGGCGAGGTGATCTCGTCCAAAGTGGTTACCGACCGCGCCACCGGCCGGTCGAGAGGCTTCGGATTCGTGGAGATGGAGGACGAAGCCGGACGCACCGCCATCGAGTCGCTCAACGGCAGCGATCTGGGCGGCCGCGCCCTTCGGGTGGACCAGGCCAAGGAGCGCAGGCCCAGGTATTAGGCCCGCCTCAGCCCCGGCCCCCGGCCGGGCCAGCGGCCCCCCGCTCCGCGCGGGGGGCTTTTTTTGCCCACCACGGTCCCGGGCGCGTATTCTGTAAAGATAACAACCCGCCAACCCAAGGGGTATAAGGAGGTGGCCATGCTAAAGGAATTCAAGAAATTCGCCATGCGGGGCAACGTGGTGGACATGGCCGTGGGCATCATCCTGGGCGCGGCCTTCGGGGCCATCGTCAAAACCCTGGTGGACCAGGTGATCATGCCCCCCATCGGCATGCTCTTGGGCGACGTGGACTTTTCGAGTCTGTTTTTGGTGCTCAAGCAGGGCGCCCCGGCCGGTCCCTATGCCACCCTGGCCGAGGCGGCCAAGGCGGGCGCGGTCACCCTGGGCTACGGCTCCTTTATCAACACGGTGGTCAGTTTCCTGATCGTGGCCTGGGCGGTGTTTCTGCTGGTCCGGGGCATCAACCGCTTGCAGGCCCAGGAAGAGCCGCCCCCGGCCGAGCCCACGGAAAAGGACTGCCCCTTTTGCCTGATGGCCATACCCATCAAGGCTATCAAGTGCGGGCACTGCACCGCGGACCTGCCCCAAGCTTGAGGCCCGGACCTTCAGCACCATGCCCACCGTATATGCCATAGACCCCCGGCGGCCCGACCCGGCCCTGCTGGAGCGCGCCGCCGGGCTGCTGGCCCGGGGCGGCCTGGCCGTGTTGCCCACCGAGACGTTCTACGGCCTGGCCGTGGACGCGGCCAACCCGGAGGCCTTGTCCCGCCTGGCCGGGCTCAAGGGCAGGGAACAGGGCAAGGCCTTCGGCCTCATCCTGGCCCGTCCCGAAGAGGCCGCCCGGCTCGGCGCCCAAGTGAGCCCCCAGGCCAGGGCCCTCATGGCCCGCCACTGGCCCGGGCCGCTCACCCTGGTGCTGGCCGCGCGGCCGGGCCTGCACCCCAGCCTGGTGCTGGAGGGGGGGGTGGCCATGCGCCTGTCGCCCCATCCGGTGGCCGCCGGTCTGGCCCGCGCCCTGGGCCGGGCCATCACCGCCACCAGCGCCAACCCGGCCGGCGGACCGGCCCCGGCCTCCCTGGCCGAGCTGGACCCGGCCATCGTGGCGGGCGCGGACCTGATCCTGGACGCGGGCCCCACCCCCGGCGGCCCGGCCTCCACCGTGGCCGATGCCCGGGGCCGGGGCATAAGGGTGCTCAGGCCGGGCGCGGTGGCCCTGGACCCGGCGGACCGGCCCGCCTGAATTCCGCTAAATGCCGGGGTAGTGCTTGTCGCGGCACTCGGGGCAGATGCCGTGGCTGAAGTCGGCCTCGGAGTGGCCGTGCACGTAGGCCTCCACCGCCAGCCAGGAGCCGTCGGCCTGGCGGATGCGCTTGCAGTGGGAGCAGATGGGCAGCAGCCCGCCCAGCTCGCTGAGCAGGCGCTGCTCCTTTTCTTCCAGCCGGGCGGCCAGGGTCTGCAACAGCTCTATGGCGATGTTGGGGTGCTTTTCCATGGCCGCGCGCAGGTTGAAGTCGGCCAGGCACATCAGCTTGGCCTGTTCCACGGCCACCACGCTGGCGGTGCGCCGCGAGGTGCCCAGCACGGCCATCTCCCCGAAGTAGGAGCCCTGCCCCAGGCGGTTCAGGTTGCGCCAGTTGGCCTGGCCCAGATTCTTGACCACCTCCACCTGGCCCTCCAGGATCACGAACAAGCGGCCGTCGCTGTCGCCCTCGCGGATTATCATCTCGCCGGGCTCGTACAAGAGCACCTCGGCCATGTCGGCGATGTTGTTGAGCTCGCGCTTTTTCATCATGGAAAAAAGCGGCACCCGGGCCAGCGTTTCCTGGTAGTCCATGGCCTCTCCCTTGCGGCGGTGTGGGGTGAACCAGTCTATACTGATCGGTCTCCGGGCTCAAGGCTTGAGCCATTGGCGCGAATTACCTGGCCGGGCCGAGCGAAAAGCCCTAGACTGGGTTCGTTTCCTGCCCGTAGGGAAACCAACGCGAGGATGATGCCATGAATCTGCGTTACAAGCTTTCCTTTTTGCACCTATTCAAGATCCCGGGCATGCTGCCCATAATGAAGGACTACCAGGCCTTTCTGCGGACCCTGTTCATCTTCTCCGCCTATGACTCTGGCCTGTTGCAGGCCCTGGCCCAGGGGCCCGCCGACCTCCGGTCCCTGGCCGCCACGCTGGGGGCAACCCGGCCCGAGCTCTTGCACGCCCTGTTGGAGGTGGGCCTGGCCTGCAAGGAGCTGGGGCAAAAAGGGCAAGAGTACGTCCTCAAGGGCAAGCGCTCCCGGGCGGTGGCCAACCCCAAGGGAGACATGGTGGCCGCCATGATCCAGGCCAATGTGAGCTATTACTGCGACGCCTACCGCCACGCCGCCGAGCGCATGAGGGGCGGCGAGCTGGGCCGCGACCTGGAGGAGATCGGCGAGGTGGTGGCCCGCTTTTCCAAGGGCATCGAGCCCATTGTACGCAACTTCATAAAGAGCATCGCCGCGGGCAAGGACAGCCTGCGCATCCTGGACGTGGGCTGCGGCTCCGCCTTTTTTCTGCAAAGCGCCCACAGCATCAACCCCCGGGCCACGGGGGTGGGCCTGGAGCTGGACCCGGCCGTGGCGGCCCAGGCCCGGCGCAACATCGCCGACTGGGGCCTGGAGGAGCGCTTTGCCATCTTGCAGGAAGACATCCGCCAGCCGCCCCCCGAGGCGGACGGTCCCTTTGACCTGATCAACCTGTCCAGCATACTCTACTACTTCGCGAACCAGGAACGCCAAGAGCTGCTCAGCGATCTGCGGGCCAGGCTGGCCCCCGGGGGCCTGGTCTCGGTGATGATGAACTTCGCCAGCCAGGGCAAGGACCTGGCCGCGGCCAACCTGAACCTGGTCAACTGCTCCCTGCACGGGCTCTATCCCCTGCCGGGGGTGGGGGAGATCCGCGAGCTCCTGGGCCAATGCGGCTTCCGGGATATTGAGGAGCACAAGTTCCTGCCGGCCAGCACCTTTCAGGGAGTCACCGCCCGGATTTAGGCCACGGCCCCTGATCAAGGGGCCTCCCGCCGCCGGGCTCAAGCCTGCCCAAGGTCAGGCCAATGCTGCTATCATTGAAATAGCCGACATTCACCAGCGGAGGACAGCGTGAACCAAAATTCATTTTCCGGCGCCCTGGCCCTGGGCCTGCTCATCGGCCTGGGAGTGGCCCTGGCCGGCTTTTTCGTGGGCCAGGCCCTGTACGAGGTAAAGGCGTCCGAGCGTTTCGTTACGGTCAAGGGACTGGCCGAGCGCGAGGTCCCGGCCGACCTGGCCATCTGGCCGCTCACCTTCAACCAGACCGGCAACAAGCTGCCCGCCCTCTACGGCCGCCTGGAGGCGGACCGGGAGCGCATCAAGGCCTTTTTGCTGGGCCTGGGCTTTTCGGCCGAGGAGCTGAGCGCCTCGCCGCCCCGGGTGACCGACTACTACGCCCAGGGCTACACCGGCAGCCGCCTGCCCCCCAACCGCTACAAGGTGGAGGCCTCGGTGACCCTGACCACCTCCAAGGTGGCCGCGGCCAAGGCGGCCATGGGCAAGAGCGGGGATCTGGTCAAGCAGGGCATCGTATTGGCCCACGACTACAGCTCCCAGACCGCCTTTTTGTTCACCGCGCTCAACAAGATCAAACCGGCCATGATCGCGGCGGCCACCAAGAACGCCCGGGCCGCGGCCGAGCAGTTCGCCCGGGACTCGGGCAGCGTGGTGGGCACCATCCGCCGGGCCCGCCAGGGTCTGTTCACCATCCGCAACCGCGACGTCAACACCCCGGACAAGAAGATCGTGCGGGTGGTGTCAACGGTGGATTTTTTTCTCGATGCCAACTAACCTGAACGCCGCTTGAATGGTATACTTGATAGTAAGGATTAATATTAATAGAAACTACCGATAGGGTGGTCCGCCATCCCTTGAGAGGGTCGCCATGAAAAAGCCTGCCCTGGTCTTCATGGTGCTGTGCGCCCTGGCCCTGGCCTCCCCGGCCTTGGCCGACAGCATCCAGCCCCTTGACCTGAGCTTTTCCCGTATCACCGACAACTCCTCCGTGGGGGATCAGGTCAATCTGAACCTCAACATAAGCCAGGTCAACGACAACACCCTGGTCTTCGAGTTGTCCAACATCAGCGGCATCGAGGCGGTGGTTTCGGAGATATATTTCCAGGACTTGGACGGCCTGGTGGCCCGCTACCAGATCCTCAACGACCAGAGCACCGGCAAGGTGCGCTTCGAGGAGGGGGCCAAGCCCGGCAGCCTGCCCGGCGGCAATGAAATCTCTTTCAGCACCGCCTTTGCCATGCAGGCCGACAACCCCTCGCCCAAGTACGGCATCAACGCCAGCGAAAGCCTCACGGTGTCGCTGGAGTTGGCCTCGGGCGTGGCCGTGGCCACCCTGCTGGAAAGCATGGGCAGCCAGGGCTTTAGAATCGGGGCCCACGTGCAGTCCATCGCCGGCGGCACCAGCGACTCCTTTGTCAGCGGCACCCCCGGCGGCGGCGCGGCCGCTCCCGAACCGGCCACCATGCTGCTCATGGGCTCGGGCCTGCTGGCCGGCTGGGTGGTCCGGCGGCGCAGGAAGCGCGCCTAGACCCCATCGCCTGGACCGATCACGGGCCGCCCCAGCCGGGGCGGCCCGTTTCTGTTGGCAAAACCAAGAGCGCCTCGCCGGCAATAAATCCGAAATAGCGTAGGGTGGGTAGAGCGAAGCGAAACCCAACAAATCCCTTGGAAGCGCCTAAGATGCAAAAAGCCTGACCGCCAGCCCGGTATGCCGCCGCCTGGCTAGGCCCGCTTTGACTTGAAGCTGGCCGCCAGGTAAAGCGCCACCGCCGCCCACACCATGAAAAAGGTGAGCCAGCGGGTGGGCGAGACTACCTCGTCGAACAGGAACAGGGCGATCAGGAACTGGATGCTGGGCCCGGAGTACTGCAGGATGCCCAGGGTGTGCAGGGGGATCAGGCGGGCCCCGGCGGTGAACCAGATCAGGGGCAGGGTGGTGGCCAGCCCGGCCCCGGCCAGCAGCAGGCTGATGGTCCAGTCCTGGCCGAAAACCAGCTCGCCGTGCCAGCCGCTCCAGAACAGCCAGCCCAGGGCCAGGGGGGTCAGCAGGGCGGTCTCCACCAGCAGGCCGCCCACCGCCTCCACCCGAACCTGCTTGCGCAGCAGGCCATAGGTGCTGAAGCTGGCGGCCAGGGCCAGGGCGATCCAGGGCAGCTCGCCGTGGTGCAGCACCAGGTTCAGGGTGCCCAGCCCGGCCAGGATCAGGGCGGCCAGGCGCAGGCGGCCGGGGCGCTCGCCCAAAAAGACCATGCCCATGGCCATGGAGACCAGAGGGGAGATGAAGTAGCCCAGGCTGGCCGAGAGAAGCTGGTTGCTCCACACCGCGTAGATGAACACCAGCCAGTTTCCCGCGATGATGGAGGCGGTGCACAAGAGGGTTACCAGCACCCGGGGACGGGCCAGGGCCCGGCGCAGCTCGCCCCACTGGCGGGCCAGGGAGATGAGCAGGGCGCACACCGGCAGGGACCACACGATGCGCTGGGCCACCACCTCCAGGGGAGGGGTGTCGCCCAGGGCCCGCACGTACAGGGGGAACAGGCCCCACCATACGAAGGCGGCCATGGAGTAGGCATAACCCTTGGCGGCTTGGGGGTCTTGCAAGGCCATTGGCCCAAGATACGCTATTAGCGCCGGCTCCGCCAGACACGGCCAGGCTGCGTGCGACTGGGTTCGGCGATTAATTCAAACATATAGATGTCATCGCGAGGAACGGCGGGCAGGGGAGGAGGAAGAAAGGTGAACTTCTCCCGCCGCGGCGTGGCGATCTTGGTTGGTCTCGCTGGCGGGCCGTGGTCGCCGAGCTAGGGGACGCGGACTGGGATATTGATTAACTGACCGGGCTTGAGCGAGGCAGGCCGAGGCGGTGCGGGGAGATGCCGGCCCCGAGGCGGCCCCGGCGGTGAGGTGGTTGGGAGGAGAAAAGCGGAGGGCGGAAGGACTGAAAGAGAAGGGCGCAAACCCCATGCGCCCCTACGCCGCGCCGTCCAGGGGCGTTTAGACAAGGCATCCTACTAAAAAGCCCCTCTACGGGTTCGTCCAGGCGTGGCCAGACAGGGCGCCGGGCAAGCGAGTTCCGGAGGCGTATTGTCTAATACGTCGAGGAACGAGCGCCGCCCGCAACGCAGCATAGCCGCGCCAGCCAGCGGGTTCGTCCAGGCGTGGCTAGGCAAGGCGTCGGGCAAGCGAGTTCCGGAGGCGTATTGTCTAATACGTCGAGGAACGAGCGCCGCCCGCAATCCAGCATAGCCGCGCCAGCCAGCGGGTTCGTCCAGGCGTGGCTAGGCAAGGCGTCGGGCAAGCGAGTTCCGGAGGCGTATTGTCCAATACGTCGAGGAACGAGCGCCGCCCGCAACACAGCATAGCCGCGTCTGGCGAAGCCGCCCCATCAACTGGGCTTCTCAGGCCATATGCCCTGCGGCAACATGTTCAGCGCCGCATCCGGGCCATAGGAGCCGGCCGGGTACATGTGCAGCTGGCCGGGCACGTCGGCGCAGACCTCGCAGCCGGCCAGCACCGGCTGCATGAACTGCCAGCACAGCTCCAGGCCGTCTTGCCGCCAGAACAGGGTCTGGTCCCCGGCCATGGCGTCAGCCAGACTCTTGGCGTAGGCGTCCAGGTGGGGGCGGTCGCCGGGGCCGGAGTAGTTGAAGTGCAGGCCCGAGGTGCGCAGGCAGATGCGGGGGCCGGGCTGCTTGGCCTGGAAGGCGATGAAGATCTCCTCCTCGGGATGGATGCCGATCACCAGGCGGTTGGCCTTCAGGTCGGCCCCCACCGAGTCCCGGAACAGGCTGTGGGGCACTTCCTTGAACTGGATGTCGATGCGGGTCACCTTGCGCTTGAGCCGCTTGCCGCTGGTCAGGTAGAAGGGCACCCCCTGCCAGCGCCAGTTGTCCACCCACAGGCGCATGGCCGCGTAGGTGGGGATCACCGAGTGGGGGTCCACCCCGGGCTCGGCGCGGTAGGCGGCCATCTTTCGGCCCCCGGCCTGGCCGGCCGCGTATTGGCCCAGCACCAGGTGCTCGCCCAGGTCCGCCGCGGGGAAGGGCCGCAGGCAGCGGAACAGCTCGGCCTCCTTGTCGCGCACCCGCTCGGCGGTGAAGCGGCTGGGCGGCTCGGCCGCCACCAGGGCCAGAAGCTGCATCATGTGGTTCTGGAACATGTCCCGGAGCACCCCGGCCCCTTCGTAGTAACCGGCCCGGTGCTCCACCCCCAGGCTCTCGCTGGCGTTGATGCGCACGTAGTCGATGTAGTTGCGGTTCCACAGGGGCTCGAAGATGGCGTTGGCGAAACGCAGCACCAGGATGTTCTGCACCGTCTCCTTGGCCATGTAGTGGTCGATGCGAAACACCTGGCTCTCGTCGAAGCTGCCCGCGATCACCGCGCCCAGCTCCCGGGCGCTGTCCAGGTCGTAGCCAAAGGGCTTTTCCACCACCAGGCGGGACCAGCGGCCCGCGGCCAGGTTCTGGCGGCTCAGGCCGGCCTCGCCCAGGGCCTGGGCCACGGTGGCGTAGAGCACCGGCGGCACGGCCAGGTTGAACAAGCGGCAGCCGGGGGCCAGGCCGCGCTCGATGTCGATGCGGTCCAGACGTCCGGCCAGCTGGGCGTAGGAAGCGGGCTCGCCGTACTCCACCGCCTGATAGAACAGCCCGGCCGCGAAGTCGTCCCAGCGCCCCAGGTCCATGCCCGCCTCCCGGGCCCCCTGGCGGGCGCGCTCCCTAAAGGCCTCGTCGCCCAGGGCGCTGCGGGCCGCGCCCACCACCGCGAAGCGCTCGGGCAGGCCGTCGTTCAAAAAGAGGTCGTACAGGGCGGGCAGCAGCTTGCGGCCGGTCAGGTCGCCCGAGGCCCCGAAGATGACGATGGCGCAGGGCGAGGCGGGGCGCTGCCAATCGCAGCCCAGGCCATCCAGGGCGGGAAGTATCTCCGGGGGAGGGTTCATGCTCGGCGTCTCCGGGCTGGGGTGGTGTGTTCTGAGCAATATTATAGCCGGGCTGGGAATTGGACCAGTGAAACCGGGAATTAAGACCCCGGCCCCCTCGCTGAACCACCATTCATTTCAAGGGGTTGCAGCGAAAGGTTTCGACAATATAATTCAATGGAAACAAACACTTGACTGAACAATCCTGTCATATTAGACTGCCAGACTATTCCCAAGACGAACATTAGCGGACCCACACGGGGAGGATCCAAGTGAAGGACAAGCGCGACGCGGTTATCGTGGCCATGGGCCGCACCGCCATCGGAGATTTCGGCGGTTCCCTGGTCGGGCTCAAGGCGCATGCCCTGGCCGCCCAGGCGATCAAGCACATCCTGGACACCTCCGGGGTGGACCCGGCCCAGTTCGACGACGTGATTCTGGGCGACTGCGTGCAGGCCCCCTGCGAGGCCAACACCGCCCGCACCGCCGCGTTGGCCGCGGGCATCCCGGTGGAAGTGCCGGCGGTGACCATCCAGCGCCAGTGCTCCAGCGCCATGCAGGCCCTGGGCCAGGCGGCCACCTACATCAAGACCGGGGACTACGACATGGTGCTGGCTGGCGGGGTGGAGTCCATGTCCAACGCCCCCTACGTGAGCTACGACACCCGCTGGGGCGCCCGCCTGACCCACAAGGGCCTGCAGGACTCCATGTGGGAGATGCTGCACTCGGGCTCGCCCCTGATCGACCCGCCGGGCTACATCATGGGCCAGACCGCCGAGAACCTGGCCCGCAAATACGACATCTCCCGCGAGGACCAGGACATCGTGGCCCTCAGGAGCCACAACAACGCCGAGGCGGCCATCACCGCCGGCAAGTTCAAAGACGAGATCATTCCCATCTCGGTGCCCCAGCGCAAGGGCGACCCCAAGATCTTCGACACCGACGAGCACGTGCGCATGGGCCTGGCCATGGCCGACCTTTCCCGCCTGAAGCCGGCCTTTGCCAAGGACGGCACGGTGACCGCGGGCAACGCCTCGGGGCTCAACGACGGCTCGGCCATCTGCATCGTGGCCTCCCGCGAAAAGGCCGACGAGATGGGGCTCAAGCCCCTGGCCAAGATCCACTCCTTCGCCGTGGCCGGCTGCCCGCCGGAGCTCATGGGCTGGGGCCCGGTGCCCGCCACCCAGAAGCTGCTGGCCAAGAGCGGGGTCAAGCTGAGCGACATAGAGCTCATCGAGCTCAACGAGGCCTTCGCGGCCCAGTACCTGGCCTGCGAGCGCGGCCTGGAGCTGAACCGGGACATCACCAACGTCAACGGTTCGGGCGTGGGCCTGGGCCATCCGGTGGGCTGCACCGGGGCGCGCATCGTCATCAGCCTGCTGGGCGAGATGAAGCGGCGCGGCCTCAGCCTGGGCCTGGCCACCCTGTGCGTGGGCGGCGGCATGGGCATGGCCATGCTGGTGGAGAACGAGTAAGAGGGGAAGGGGGGGGGTTTAAAAAAAGCTTCCCCCCGGACTCCCCTTCAAAAAGCTTTCACACCTAATTTGCCAATCCTGATCCGCCGAGAGGCGGCTCTACGATTGGCAAATTAGCCTGGGGGTCCGGGGGAACCCTTTCTTCTAACAAAGGCTTCCCCCGTCCGCCCGCCCACAAGGAGAACGAAATGCAGTACGGACTGACTGAAGAGCAAATCATGCTGCGCGACACGGTGCGGCGCCTGGCCCAGGAGCAGGTGGCCCCCGGCGCGGCCGAGCGGGACGAAAAAGAGGAGTTCCCTTGGGACATGGTGGAGGTCTTCAAGGACAACGGCCTGTTCGCCTGCGACTTCAAGGAGGCCTACGGCGGGGCCCAGATGGGCCTTCTGGCCTTTGCCCTGGCCGTGGAGGAGATCGCCAAGGTCTGCGGCTCTTCCTCGGTGCTCTTGCTGGTGCACGAGCTGGGCTCCATGCCCATGATGCTGGCGGCCAGTGACGCGCAAAAGGAAAAGTGGTTCCCGGCCATCGCCGCGGGCGAGAGCCTTACCGCCTTCGGACTCACCGAGCCCGGCGCGGGCTCCGACGTGGCCGGCGTGCGCACCAAGGCGGTCAAAAAGGGCGACAAGTACATCATCAACGGCACCAAGATGTTCATCACCCACGCCGACGTGGCCGACTACATCTGCATCGCGGCCATAACCGACCCGGACAAGGCGGCCCACAAGGGCGGCCAGAGCATCATCGTGGTGGAAAAGGGCACCCCTGGCCTGAGCATCGGCAAGAAGGAGCACAAGATGGGCATCCGGGCCTCCACCACCTGCGAGGTGATTTTGGAGGACTGCGAGGTGCCGGCCGAGAACCTCCTGGGTTCCGAGGGCGACGGCTTCCACATCCTCATGAAGACCCTGGACTTCACCCGGCCCTGCGTGGCCGCCCAGGCCCTGGGCATCGCCCAGGGGGCCCTGGACTTCGCGGTGGACTACGCCAAGGAGCGGGTGCAGTTCGGCAAGGCCATCATCAAGAACCAGGGTCTGGCCTGGATGCTGGCGGACATGGACACCTCGGTGGAGGCGGCCCGCCAACTGGTCTACAAGACCTGCGCCATGTTCGAGCAGGTGCCCAAGGACCTGAGCCGGGTGCCCATCGAGGCCATGCGTTTGTCGGCCATGTGCAAGCTTTTGGCCGGCGACACGGCCATGAAGGTGACCACCGACGCGGTGCAGGTGTTGGGCGGCTACGGCTACACCCGGGAGTACCCGGTGGAGCGCATGATGCGCGACGCCAAGATCACCCAGATCTACGAGGGCACCAGCCAGGTGCAGAAGATGGTCATCGGCGGGCTGCTCTAGGCGGCGGCCCCGGGCGGGCGGTTAATAAGAATAGAACGGGACGCTCCTTGCGGGGCGTCCCGTTTTCTTTTCCAGCATTAGCGTAGGTTGGGTAGAGGGGCTCCTCCCCCGAAACCCAACCTACACGGTTCCCGGAATCAAATAGAGGGTCATCGCGAGGAGCGGCGGCCAAGGGCGGTGGCAGAAAGAGGAAGCCCTCCCGCCGCGACGTGGCGATCTTCCCTTGTTTCGTCTCCGGCTTGGACGGCAGGGAAGGGATGAGAGGGAGAAAAGAAAAGGCGTTTTTTGCCGGGGTCACCCTGGGCCGGCATAAGGGGTGTCGCCCATGGGCGAGGCTCGCTGGAGGGGCGGCCTCGGGCGGGGCAGGGCGGGAAAAGCAGAAGAAAAGAAAAAAGCGGGTCTTTTTTGCCGGGATCACCCTGGGCCGGCATAAGGGGTGTCGCCAATGAGCCAGGCTCGCTGGCGGTGAGGGAGACGCGGTGCCGGGGACGCGGAGCAGGGCCGCTATAAATAAACCACGCTCTTTAAAGGCAGGCCAGGGCGGCGCGCGGAGATGCCGGCCCCGAGGCGACCCCGGCGGTGGGGTGGTTGGGGGAGAGAAGATAAGAAATAGAGGGTCATCGCTGGGATTGCCTCGGGCCTGGAGCCCGGACGACTCCGAAGAGAAGAGGGGGAGAAAAAAAGAAAAGGCGTTTTTTGCCGGAGTCACCCTGGGCCGGCATAAGGGACTGGGGAAAATTAGGAGGCTCGCTGGCGAGGCCACATTGCGGACTTGAAGGAGCGGAGACGGGTTCGAGAAATTTAGGGAGGTTGGCGGAAGGAAGGCCTAAGCGGTGCGCGGAGATGCCGGCCCCGAGGCGACCCCGGCGGTGGGGTGGTTGGGGGAGAGAAGATAAGAAATAGAGGGTCATCGCGAGGAGTGGCGGCCGGGACGGTTGCAGAAAAAGGAAGGCCTTCCCGCCGCGACGTGGCGATCTTCCTTGGAATTGTCTAGGGTTGGTGGGCAAGGAAATTGTTTTGCCAAGGCACACATGGCCGGTTTCGCTTCGCTCTGGCCAACCCGCACTAATCCATAACTAAAACGGCCCCGCCTCCCAAGGGAAGCGGGGCCGCGTTTATATTAAAGTATTTGCTTTATGACGGCTTAGATGTCCAGCTCCCTGACCTCCAGGGCATTCTCGACAATAAAATCTCTGCGCGGCTCCACCTGGTCGCCCATCAGGGTGGTGAACAGTTCGTCGGCGATGGTGTCGTCGGGCAACACCTTGACCTGCAACAGGGTGCGCTTCTCCGGGTCCATGGTGGTTTCCCAGAGCTGCTCGGGGTTCATCTCGCCCAGGCCCTTGTAGCGCTGCATGTTCAGGCCCTTGGTGCCGGCCTCCAGCAGGGTGAACAAAAGCTCGTCCGCGTCGCCCACCTGCTCTTCGTCGCCGTTTTTGGCCACCAGGAAGGGGCCCTCCTCGTTGCCGGCCAGGCTCTCGGCCAGCTTGAGCAGCTGCACGTAGTCCGCGCTGGCGATGAGGTCCCAGGAGATGTTGTTGCACTGGCCCATCTCGCCGGGGAAGGAGATCGCCACCTCGAACAGGCTGTGAGCCTCGTCGGAGATGATGTTCTCCACCACCATGCCCTGCTCGGCCAAAAAGCCGGCCAGCTCCTCGGTGCGCTCCTTTTCGGCGAAGACCCTTTTGTCGCGCACCCTGGCCTTGAGCAGGGCGGCCAGGGCCGGGGCGGGCCAGCCGCGCCGCTTGAGCCGCTCGGTGTGCTCCAGGTAGTCGCTCAGGTTCTCCATGAGCCCCACCAGCCGCTTGCCGGTGAACTCGGCGCCGGTGGATTCCACCTTCACCTTGAGCGCCTCGCAGGCCCGCTCCAAGAGGATCACCCGCATGGAGGCCTCGTCCTTGACGTAGATCTCCTTCTTGTTCTCCACGATGCGGTACAGGGGCGGCTGGGCGATGTAGAGATGGCCCTCTTGGATCAGCTCTTTCATTTTGCGGAAGAAGAAGGTCAGCAGCAGGGTGCGGATGTGGCTGCCGTCCACGTCCGCGTCGGTCATGATCACCACCTTGTGGTAGCGCAGCTTGGACAGGTTGAAGTCTTCGTTTTTGACCTCGTCGCCCACGCCGGTGCCCACGCCGGTGCCCAGGGCGGTGATCATGGTGCGGATCTCGGCGTTTTCCAGCATCTTGTGCAGCCGGGCCTTCTCCACGTTTAGAATCTTGCCCCGAAGCGGCAGGATGGCCTGGAAGCGGCGGTCGCGCGCCTGCTTGGCGCTGCCCCCGGCGCTGTCGCCCTCCACCAGGAATATCTCGGAGGCCGCTGGGTCGCGCTCCGAGCAGTCGGCCAGCTTGCCGGGCAGGGAGTTTTCGCTCAAGACCCCCTTGCGCCGAACCAGCTCGCGGGCCTTGCGGGCGGCCTCGCGGGCCCGGGCCGCCTCGGTGATCTTGTTTACGATCTTCTTGGCGGTGGGCGGGTTCTCTTCCAGATAGGTGCCCAACTGCTCGTTGACGATCTGCTCCACCAGGCCCTTGACCTCGGAGTTGCCCAGCTTCATCTTGGTCTGCCCCTCGAACTGGGGCTGGGGGATTTTCACGCTGATCACCGCGAACAGGCCCTCGCGCACGTCGTCGCCGGAGGGCAGGTTCTTGATCTTGGGCATGTTGGCGCTGATGTAGGAGTTGACGGTGCGGGTCAGCGCCGCCTTGAAGCCGGTGAGATGGGTGCCGCCCTCGCGGGTGTTGATGTTGTTGGCAAAGCTGAAGATGCGCTCGGAATAGGCGTCGGTGTATCTGAGGGCGATCTCCACCTGCACCAGGTCCTTCTCGCCGGTGAAGTAGACCGGTTTCTTGTGCAAGGGCAGGCTCTTGCGGGAGATGTAGTCCACGAACTCGGCGATGCCGCCCTTGTAGTAGAACTCGGTCTCTTTTTCGCTGCGCTCGTCGGCCAGCTTTATCCGGAGGCCCTGGTTCAAAAAGGCCAGCTCGCGCATGCGCCCGGCCAGCACCTCGAAGGAATAGACCGTGGTTTCGAAGATGGCCTCGTCGGCCTTGAAGGTCACGGTGGTGCCGGTCTTCTTGCCCGCCTTGCCCACGGTCTTCAGCTTGCCGGTGGGCTTGCCGTGGTCATAGCTCTGGGCGTAGACCTTGCCGTCGCGCTTTATCTCCACCTCCAGCCACTCGCTGAGCGCGTTGACCACGCTCACGCCCACCCCGTGCAGGCCGCCGGCCACCTTGTAGGCCTTGTCGTCGAACTTGCCGCCCGCGTGCAGCTTGGTCATCACCACCTGCACGGCCGGCATCTTCTCGGTCTTGTGGGTGTCCACCGGGATGCCCCGGCCGTCGTCGGAAACAGACACGCTGTTGTCCGCGTGCAGGGTCACGGTGACGTTGGTGCAGTAGCCCCCCATGGCCTCGTCAACCGCGTTGTCCACCACCTCGTAGACCAGGTGATGCAGCCCGTCGGGGCCGGTGGAGCCGATGTACATGGCCGGGCGCTTGCGAACCGCGTCCAGCCCTTCCAGAACCTTGATTTCTTCGGAGGTGTAACCGTTTTTTGGCTTGGCCATATGGGGCCCTTTCCGGGTAAAGTTTTCGCTTCCTTATTATGACCTAAACGGTGAAATTTGCAAGAAATATCTCCTGCGGACCCCATGAAAAACCGGCCCGCAACCCCTGGTTATCACGGGGCAAACCGGGCCGGGTTTCACGGGCCTGCCCGTGAAAAGCTAAAGCAAGCGCTCTAATGCGCTCAGTGCACCATTTGGGGCCTGGCCTAGTCGAAAATGGCCCGCAGCAAGAGGAACCCGAGGGAATGCTGGGACCGCTCTCGGTAGGGCGAGGCCTCGGGCATGCTTTGGGGTGGGTTGCTGATCTTTTCCTTGCACTGTGCCTCCATCCAGCGGCGGCAGCCGCGGTCGTCCGAGCATTTGTCGGCGGTCATGCCGGGAGGCAGGGAGATCTCGCCCCAGGGCCGGTGGATGAACCAGGGAAAATGCGACTGCCAGTGGTCCAGCACCTCATCGCTTTCCCGAAAGTAGAAGGTGTAGTCCTGCCAACTCACCCAGCATTCCACGCATTGTTCGTCATGAGCGCATTGCGACCCCGCGCCCACGCTGGGGTCCAGGCCCCAATGGGCCACCAAAAACCCCGAGCGGCGATACTGCCGAAAGGGAGGGCCGAATTTTTCCATGGTTTCGGTAAAGGTGGCCTTTCCCTCCATACGGTCCATGGACCGCTCCAGAGGCCCCATGCCGTGGCCGCAACCCAGGATAAGGGCGCACAGCGCCGCCGCCAAAATCCAACTGATCCTGTTCATTGATTCCCCCCGGAACCAAAGCCGCCCACCCCACGGCTTGGCGGGCCCTTGCGGCCCACATCTATTTTATATCAACATGCGTTTTGTTAAGTCAACCCCTTTAAAAAATCCAGCACCGCCCCGTTGGCCGCCTGGGGCTGCTCGATGAGCAGTTGGTGCCCCGCCTCGGGCACGATCACCAGCTTGGCGCCGGGGATGCGCTCCGCCAAGAGCTCGGCGTTGGCCGGGGGGATCAGCCGGTCCTCGGCCCCGCCCAAGGACAGGGTGGGGCAGGCGATTTCGGGCAGACGGTCATACGAGTCAAAGCCCAGGATGGCCTGGTACTGCTGGTTCATCACCTCGGCGGGGGCCTCGTAGGCCGCGGCCGCCTCGGTGTAGCGGGCCAGCACCTCGGGCCGGCCCTCCAGGGTCTGGGGCGAGAACAGGGCCTTGCGGCCTTCCATCTGCTCTTCCCGGGTCTTGCCGGACACCAGCTTTTTAAACAGCTCGTTGGTCTCGCGGGTGGGATTGGTCTTGTGCTTGCCGCCGCAGTGGGTGGCGCACAGCACCAGCCCGGCCACCCGGTCCGGCCAGCCCAGGACCACCTCCTGGGCGATCATGCCGCCCATGGACAGGCCCAGGACGTGGGAGCGCTTGGCCCCGGCCGCGTCCAGCACCGCCACCGCGTCCGTGGCCATGTCCTGGATGCTGCGCGGAGCGCCCGAGTCGCTGGAGCGGCCGATGCCCTGGTTGTCGAACACGATCACCTGATAATGGGGGCTGAAGGCCGGCACCTGCTCGTACCAGTGCTCCAAATTGGAGCCAAAGCCCCGGATGAGCAGCAGGGGATGCCCCTGGCCGTGTATTTCGTAGTAAATCGAGTAGCCTTCGCGCTCGGCCCGTGGCATGGACACTCTCCCGCTAGGTTGTTAAAGTATTCGCTTTAATGTTGTGCCGTGGTCTTATTCGGCCTGGGCCGGCTTGTCCCCGGCCGGGGCCAGGGCCAGCTCGATGGGCAATTCAACCGTGGCCTTTTGCTGGCCCACCAGGTCCTTTACGGTCAGTTGCAGCTTGTATTTGCCCGGCGGCGCGCCCTTTAGGCTCACGATCACGTTGAGGAAGTGCTCCAGCCGGAAGCGGTGGGAGCTTACCTCCTCTTTCATGAAATCCTTTTTGGAAAACAGGTGCTTGCCCATGGCGTCGTACAGGGACACGTCCATGGCCAGGCCAAAGGTGTGCTCGCCGCCCGCCTTGCGCTCCACCCGGTAGCCGACCGGCTCCAGGTACACATAGACCGGCATGCCCTTGCCGGGAAACACCGGCTGGTCCGGCCCGCTTACCAGATACACCCCGTCCTCGCGCGGCTGGTAGATGCCGTAGCCCTTGGCCGGCTCCTTGACCAGCACCGCCCGGGCCAGGCTCAGGGGCACCCGCTGCCAGATGGCCTGGGCCGCCTGTTCGGCCAGGCCCAGGGCCTTGCGGTTCTGGTTGAGCCCCAGGGCCGAGCGGGCCAGCTCCAGGTACTTGGCGGGCTCCTGATCGGCCGGGCCGGTGGCCAGGGGCTGGGGCGGTGGAGCGGGAGGGGTGGGCTGGGGAGGCGGCGAGGCCACGGCCTCGGAGGAGGCGGTCTTTTTTTCTTTTGCTTTTCCGGTTGCTTGCGTGCTCTGATCCGAGCAGGCACCCACCAGGAGCAGGCCCAGAGCCACCACCAATGCCAATCCAGCGCGCCAGCTCATCAGACCTGTCCTCCCACAATGGATTCCCTCCAAGCTAGCACGCCCCGCCCCCGGGCTCAAGCCTGCTCGCCGCCCCGGCGGGCCGGGGCCCGGAGCCGGGCGGAAAGCCCAAGCATAACAGGGCCCTGCAAGGGTCTCTCTGGAGCGATTTCCCTTGCTAATCCGCCTAGTTGTTGCTATACTTTCCCCGTCTGCTGCTAGGGGGGAAAGCCGTGGAGATCAGGCGCGATGCGGTGGCGGCCCGGGAGGCGAAAGCCTGACCCCCCAGTTATCAACCCAAGGTTAAAGTAAATGCTTCCAACTGACGCCCGCAAACAGAACGTGCTCATCGAAGAGGAGATCAAGCGCTCCTACCTGGATTACGCCATGAGCGTGATCATAGGGCGAGCCCTGCCCGACGTGCGCGACGGTCTCAAGCCGGTGCACCGGCGCATCCTCTTCGCCATGCACGATCTCAAGAACTACTACAACCGCTCCTACAAAAAGTCCGCCCGCGTGGTGGGCGACGTCATCGGCAAGTACCACCCCCACGGCGACCAGGCGGTGTATGACGCCCTGGTGCGCATGGCCCAGGACTTCGCCATGCGCTACACCCTGGTGGACGGACAAGGCAACTTCGGCTCGGTGGACGGCGACTCCCCGGCGGCCATGCGTTACACCGAGGTGCGCATGGCCAAGCTGGCCAGCGAGTTTTTGGCCGACATCGACAAGGAGACCGTCGAGTTCGTGGAGAACTACGACGGCTCCCTGAGCGAGCCCAACCTGCTGCCCACCCGGGTGCCCAACCTGCTGGTCAACGGATCGGCGGGCATCGCGGTGGGCATGGCCACCAACATCCCCCCCCACAACCTGGGCGAGGTGGCCCGGGGAGTGGTGGCCCTGCTGGACAACCCCGAGATCACCATCGCGGAGCTGATGCAGCACGTGCCCGGGCCGGACTTCCCCACCCGGGGCTTCATCTACGGCCGCAAGGGCATCAAGGAGGCCTACGAGGGCGGGCGCGGGGTCATCCACCTCCGGGCCCGGGCCAGCGTGGAGACCCAGGCGCGGGGCAAGAAAAACTCCATCGTGGTGAGCGAGCTGCCCTACCAGGTGAACAAGGCGCGCCTGTTGGAGCGCATCGCCGACCTGGTCAAGGACAAGAAGATAGAGGGCATCAGCGACATCCGCGACGAGTCGGACCGCGACGGCATGCGCATGGTCCTGGAGCTCAAGCGCGACGCCATACCCCAGGTGGTGATGAACCAGCTTTTCAAGTTCACCGCCATGCAGTCCACCTTCGGCATCAACCTGCTGGCCATCGTCAACTCCCGGCCCGAGGTGTTGAACCTCAAGCAGATCCTGAACCACTTCATCGACCACCGCCGGGAGATCATCGTCCGGCGCACCCGCTTCGACCTGGCCAAGGCCGAGGCAAGGGCCCACATTTTGGAGGGCCTCAAGATCGCCCTGGACAACCTGGACCAGGTCATCAAGATGATCCGGGGCTCGGCCAATCCGGCCGAGGCCAAGGAGCTTCTGATGTCCAAGCTGTCGCTCAGCGACATCCAGGCCCAGGCCATCCTGGACATGCGCCTGCAGCGGCTCACCGGCCTGGAGCGCGACAAGATCCTGGCCGAGTACCGCGAGACCATCAAGCTCATCGCCAAGCTCCGGGCCATCCTGGCCTCCGAGGACCTGGTCCGCCAGATCATCCGCGAGGAGACCGAGGAGATCGCCAGCGACTTCGGCGACGTGCGGCGCACCGAGATCGTGGCCACCACCAGCGAGATCGACCTGGAGGACATGATCGCCGAAGAGGACATGGTGGTGACGCTTAGCCACACCGGCTACATCAAGCGCACCCCGGCCAGCCTCTACCGGTCCCAGCGCCGCGGCGGCAAGGGCAAAAAGGGCATGGGCACCAAGGACGAGGACTTCGTGGAGAAGCTCTTCGTGGCCTCCACCCACCACTATCTGCTCATCTTCACCGACGCCGGCCGCCTCTACTGGCTCAAGGTCCACGAGCTGCCTCAGGCGGGCCGCGCCTCCAAGGGCAAGGCCATCGTCAACCTGGTGCAGATGGCCTCGGACGAAAAGGTCACCACCGTGCTGGCGGTCAAGGAGTTCAGCGAGGACCGCAACATAATCATGGCCACCGAGGGCGGCACCATCAAAAAGACCGCCCTCATGGAATACTCCCGGCCCCGGGCCGGCGGCATCATCGCCCTGAACCTCAACGAGGGCGACCGCCTGGTGGCCGCCCGCCTCACCGACGGGGAAATGGAGATCTTCCTGGCCACCAGGAGCGGCAAGGCCATCCGCTTCCCCGAGGACAAGGTGCGGGTCATGGGCCGGGTGGCCACCGGGGTCAAGGGCGTGGACCTGGACGACGACGACCGCGTGGTGACCATGGAGGCGGTGGCCGGCTCGCCCACCGTGCTCACGGTGACCGCCAACGGCTTCGGCAAGCGCACCCGCCTGGACGAATATCCCCTGCGCAACCGGGGCGGCAAGGGTGTGATCACCATCAAGACCAGCGACCGCAACGGCCCGGTGGTGGGCGCGCTCACCGTGGACGACATCGACGAGATGATGCTCATCTCCGACCAGGGCCAGATCATCCGCATGAAGGTGGGCGGCATCAACGTCCTGGGCCGCAACACCCAGGGGGTCAAGCTGATCGGCCTCAAGCCCGGCGAGCGCCTGGTGGGGGTGGCCAGCCTGGCCGAGAACGAGAACGAAGACGAGGAAAACGGCGAAAACGGCGAGGCCGAGGAAAACGGCGCCCAGCCCCCGGAGGGCGGCGAGGACAAGGATGCCTAGCCTCAAGGCCACGGTGCTGGGGGCCGGGGCCTGGGGCACCGCCCTGGCCGACCTGTTGGCCCGCTCCGGCCACCAGGTAAAGCTGTGGGCCTACGAGCCCGAGGTGGCCCTGGCCGTCAGCCAGGAACACGCCAACCCGGTCTTTTTGCCCGGCTTCACCCTGCACGACAACCTCGAGGGCGAAAACGACATGCCCGCCGCCCTGGACGGGGCCGAGTTGGTGGTGCTGGTCATGCCCAGCCACGTGTTCCGTTCGGTGCTCAGCCAGGCCGCGCCCTCCCTGCCTCCGGCCGCCCCGGTGGTGGCCTGTTCCAAGGGCATCGAGGACAAGACCGGCTACACCATGCACCAGGTGGCCGCCGAGGTGCTCGGCGAGGGCGAGCACTCCCGCCTGGCCGCCCTGAGCGGCCCCAGCTTTGCCAAGGAGGTGGCCGCCGGCGCGCCCACCGCGGTCACCGTGGCCAGCAACGAGACCAGCGTGGCCGAGGCGGTGCAGGCCGCCTTCGCGGGGCCTCGCTTCAGGGTCTACACCAGCCGCGACGTGACCGGGGTGGAGCTGGGGGGCGCGGTGAAAAACCCCCTGGCCATCGCCGCGGGCATGGTGGCCGGGCTGGAGCTGGGCTCCAACGTCATGGCCGCCATGATCACCCGGGGCCTGGCCGAGATGACCCGTTTGGGCCTGGCCCTGGGAGCCAAGTCCGCCACCATGGCCGGGCTGGCCGGCCTGGGCGACCTGGTGCTCACCTGCACCGGCGGCCTGAGCCGCAACCGGACGGTGGGCACCCGCCTGGCCCAGGGCGAGACCATCGACCAGATCACCGGCTCCATGCGCCAGGTGGCCGAGGGGGTCAAAAACACCTCCACCGTCCTGGCCCTGGCCGAGCGCCACGGGGTGGAGATGCCCATCATCGAGGCGGTGCGCGGGGTGCTGGAGCAAAAACTCGCCCCCATGGACGCCCTCAACGAGCTCATGAGCCGCGACCCCAAGCCCGAGGTCTACTAGGGCAGCGGCTCGGGCTAAACCAAGCACAAACCAGCGGCAACTTGTTTGGGGATTGGCGCGGCCGTGCGCCGCGGCATGTTTCCGGGCGCGCCGGTGACGCAGGCCCTGGGGGCGCTCAGCTCTCCAGCTCGGGCTGGTCCTCGAAACGGCAGAAGCGGCCCTTGCCCTCTTTCTTGGCGCGGTACATGGCGCTGTCGGCCATTTTGCGCAGCCGGTCCATGTCCAGCGGCTCCGGGCCGAAGCGGGCCAGCCCGATGCTCACCCCCACGGCGACCCTCTTGCCCTCCAGCTCATAAGGCGCCTGCAGCACCTCCAAAATGCGCCGGGCCGCCTCCTCCGGGCTCTGTTGGTCCGATATCCTCTCAATGACCACAGCGAACTCATCGCCGCCCAGGCGGGCCAGAAAATCGCCTTTTCTCAGGGCGTCTTTGAGGCGCTTGGCGGCGTTTTCCAGCAGCAGGTCGCCAATGTGGTGACCCATCCGGTCGTTGATTTGCTTGAACCCGTCCAGGTCCAGATAAAGCAGGCAGCCGTTGGCGTCCTGGCGCTTGGCCCTGGCCAGGGCGTTGTCCAGGAACTCCTCGAAGCTCCTGCGGTTGGGCAGCCCGGTGAGGGAGTCGTGGGAGGCCATGTACTGAAGCCGGTCGCGGGCGCGGCGCCTTTCGCTGACGTCGTTGAACCAGGTTAAGATCACCCGCTCTTCCCGGGCCCAGGTGGAGACCATGTTGATCTGGCACCATACCGTGCTGCCGTCGACCCGGACCATCTCCATCTCGTGATTGGTGACCGACTGCTTCTGCTGAAGCTGGCCGATGACCCAGGCCAGATCCTTCTGGTCCGCGTAGTACTGGTTGGCCATCTGCCCGACCAGGTCCTGGCGCCGGCCCATGTACATCCCGGCCAGGGCCGAGTTCACATAAATATTGGTTCCGTCGTAGTAGCGGGTGAGGGAAGCCCCCAGGGGGCTGGCGTCCAGGATGAGCTTCAGCTTCTCCTCGCTCTCGGCCATGGCCCTGTTGAGCTTGTAAAAACGCCACGACACCGCCCCCACGGTCAACGACAGCAGCAGGGCCCCGCCCAAGATCAGGTACAAGGGAAGAAGGTTGGGCTTGGGGTGGGGGTCATGGATGAAACCGCTCAGGTCGAAGTCCGGGGGCATCATTTTAAGGTAGGCGTAGACCTCGGCGATGTGCCGCCAGCGCCCCGGGTTCATGTAGCCGATCTCCACCACCCCGGGCAGGATCAGCTTGCGCGACCGGTCGGCCTCAAAGGTCAGGTGTTGCCTGGTGTGACGCTTGCTGTACTCGGCCAAGATCAGGTCGATGATCTCTCCGCTGTTGGCCAGGGCGTAGCGCCATCCCCGCCGGGTGGCTTCCAGAAACCTGGCCACCCTCCCCGGGTGACTGGCCAGCTCCTGCTCGGTGGTGAACAGGGTGTCGCCGTAAAAGTCTATGCCCCCCGAGCGCGGCGAAAAGAGCCGGCAGGCCACTCCCGCCTTCTTGAGCTCAAAGGGCTCGTCAGTGGAATAGGCCGAGGTGGCGGTCACCTTGCCCTGCAAAAGAGCCTGGACGTCGAAACCGTGGGACACGATTTTCAGATCGGAAAGCTGGAGCCCCTCCTTTTCCAAATAGGCCAGCAGTTCCGCGGCGTGGGGCTCCATGGCCAAGGTCTTGCCGGCCAGGTCGTGAACCGTCTCGATGCCCTGCCGGGCCAAGGTCAGAAGCACCAGGGGCGAATGCTGGTATATGGCCGCCAGGGCCACCACCGGCTTCCCTTGGCTCCGGAGCAAAACCAGGTCCGAGGTGGCGATGCCGTACTGGGCCCGGCCCCCGAGCACCACTTCAGCGGGCTCCACGCCCTCTTTGGCCTCCAGCAGCCTGACCTTCAGGCCGGCCTGGCGGTAAAAGCCCTTTTCAATCGCGGCGTAATAGCCGGCGAACTGGAACTGATGCCGCCATTTCAATTGCAGGGTGATTTCCTCGGGGGCGGTTTTTGCCTTGATATCCTTTTGGGCTCGGGCCGGCGTCGCCGCCAGGATCAGCCCCAGGGCCAGCAACGGCAACGCCATGAACCTGAAAGTCCTGCTGGCGCGGACGCCGGGCCCGGGGTTGAAAGCCATGTGCGAAACGCCTTTTCGGTGCATAAAGGCCCAAGCCCCCGTGGAGGTAGAATCAAGAAATATCAGGGGACCGGGAGCTGTGGGGTCAGGGTGTTCTCTCGGGGTGGCTCAATTTAAGGTCTTAATATAGCAAGTATCCACGCCCCAATGCCAGCGCCCGGCCCTGGAGACGCCCGAACGGCATGACGTTTTCATTCAGGCGGCCAGGGTATGGCCCGCCCCCGGTTCAATCCAATACATCAATAATGCTAAGATCGGCCAGACCAAATTATTGCAACCTGCTTGTTTGCCTGGAGCGCGCCCATGAGCCTGAAAAACAAATACGCCGTGGTGGGGGTCGGGTACACGCCGCAAGGCAAGGTGCCAGACCGGACCTCTCTCAGCTTTCATTTGGAGGCGACCGCCAACGCCCTGGAGGACGCAGGCCTGAAAAAAGACGACCTCGACGGGCTGATCGCCTACCGCCACTTCCCTCCCTGCCCCGGCGAGCCGGACATCACCCCCCAGCTTATCGCCCAGCAGCTCGGCCTGGCCCCGGCCTATCTCAGCCAGGACGCCAACTGATCCCGCTCGCACCTACAGCACGCAGTTGGCGTGCTCGACGCCGGGATCTGCAACTACGTGGCCATCTCCTACGGGCACAGCGGCCTGTGGGGAGGCGGCATGCGCCAGCTCTTGTTCAACACCAGGCCCAGCGAGGCCTGCTTCGGGCACTTCGGGGCCGTGGGGCGCTATGCCCTGGCCGCCCAGCGGGGCATGCACGAGTTTTCCTCCGGTCCCGAGACCTGGAAGCACATCGCCATGGGCCAGCGGAAGTGGGCCAATCTCAACCCAGCGGCCATCATGCACGCCAAGCCCATGAGCGAGGCGGACTACCACGGCGCTCCCCTGGTGGTGGAGCCTTTCCGGCTCTTTGACAGCTGCCAGATGAACGACGGCGGCCGGGCCATCATCGTCACCTCGGCCGAAAGGGCCCGGGACCTCAAGCACCGGCCGGTGCTCATCATGGGCATGGGGCAGCACAACCCGTCCAACGAGATCGCCCAGGCCCGTTACCTGGCCGGGCCCACCGGGGCCCACAAGGCCGGCCGGGCGGCCTTTGCAATGGCGGGCATCGGCCTGGACGACGTCGACGCCTGCCAGATATACGACTGCTTCACCTACACCGTGGAGATCACCATGCAGGAATACGGCTTTTTCGGCCGGGGCGAGGGCGAGAACTGGTTCCAAGGCGGGACCATCGAGCCCGGCGGGACCATGCCGGTGAACACCTCGGGCGGGCAGCTTTCCGAGGCCTACTTCATGGGCCTCACCCCCATTGCCGAGGCGGTGATGCAGCTCATGGGCCGCTGCGGCCCAAGGCAGCTGGGGCCGGAGACCCGCACCAGGGAGCCGCAGGTCATTTTGTGCAGCGACAACGGCGGGGCCTTGCAGTCACATTCCTGCCTGATCTTTGGGAGGGGCTAATCATGGCGAAGGAAAAAATAGTTCCCGCCCCGGACGCGGACAGCAAGCCGTTTTGGGAGGCCTGCCGCGATCATAAGCTGAAGTTCCAGAAGTGCGCGGCCTGTGGCGAGGTGCGCTGGCCGGCCAGCATCCTCTGCCCCCAATGCCATTGCCGGGACGCCCGGTGGATCGAGGCCTCGGGCCGGGGGATTATACACACCTTTGTAGTGTATCATCAGGTGTTTAACCCGGCCTTCAAGGACCAGATCCCCTACGTGGTGGCGGTGGTGGAGCTGGAGGAGGGGCCCAGGCTGCTCACCAACATCGTGGACAGCCCCCCGGAGTCGCTTTCCTGCGACCTGCCGGTGGAGGTGGTTTGGGACGACATCTCCGAGGAGTTCAGCCTGCCCAAGTTTAGGCCCCTGCCGGGTTGAGCAGTCCCAGGGGGTTCCGGGGGTGGACATGCCCGCCGCCACGGAGGCGCGCGGGGAGCCGAAGCGGCGCCCGAGGCCCATGCAGGCCCGGGCCGACCACCGCCGAATCCAGGTTGTTCCAGGAAAACCGGGGATGAAGCCAAGCGCCCGAGAGGCTTTTACTCAAGCCCTGCCTGGCGCAAGGCCTCCACTATCTGTTCGGAAAGTTGTTGGTCCTTGTATAAAACGATGAAAGAGGCGCGGTCCAGTTTAAACTCAGGATCGATGCGCATGAACTCTTGGGCCTGGTTCCGTGCCTTTTCGGCCCGCCCCGATTTCACATAGGCAAAAATACTGGCGAGATGGACATTGGTCATGTTGGGCTCTTTGGCCAAGGCCTGTTTTAAAAAGACCTGCGCCTTGTCGTATTCACCCAGCATGTTGTGGGCAGCGCCCAGGCTGCCCAAATACCAGGCAGGGGGAAATGGGTTCAAGCGAATGGCCTTGTTAAGCACGTTTATGGCCTTGGCCGGCTCCCCGGCACAGGATAAGGCCCAACCATACCACCCGTGAGCATCGGCCAGGCTGGGGGCCAAATCTATGGTCTTTTTTGCCTCCATAAGGGATTGGTCATATTTTCTCCCCATCAGGTACAACAAGGCCAACAGGCCATGTCCCATATAATTTCGGTCATTTAGCTCTATGCACTTGTTGGCGCATTCCCAGGCTTTTTGCAGTAACAGGGCAGGAGATTGGCTCCAGCCATTCCAGGTCATAATTAAATGGGCGAAACCGAGCACGCTATAAGGCAAGTACCATTGGGGGTCTGTTGCCAAGATCTCTTCGCATATTTGGCGGCACCTGGTTAGGCCCTCTTTATCACCCCTAAACAAATAGGACCTTGCCTGATGCATCTTCAGGACTCCGTCGAGGTCACGATCGCGTGAGCCATCTTGGTGGGTCAGGGCCTGTTCTCCGGAGATCAGGTTCAGGTCCAAGGCGTGCACGATCTTTTTGGTGATCTCGTCCTGCAGGGCGAAAACGTCCTCCATGCCGCGGTCGTAGCGTTCCGCCCACAAATGGCGCCCGGTTGTCACGTCGATCAACTGGGCGGTGATGCGCAACCGGTCACCTCCCCGGCGCACGCTGCCCTCGAGCACATAACGCACCCCCAGCTCGCGGCCCACCTGCTTCACACCAACCGATTTTCCCTTGTACACAAAGGTGGAATTGCGGGCGATCACATCGAGGTCCGGCAACTTGGACAAGGTTGTGATGACATCCTCGCTGATGCCATCGCAAAAATACTCCAGCTCCGCCTCCGCGCTCATGTTGGCAAAGGGCAGCACCGCGATGGAGGGCTTTTGGGCCAAGGCGGCCTCCGGTTCCTGGGACGGGGCTTGTGCCGGGTCGAGAGGCCGCGCAAACACCCGGTACACCCGAACCGGCTTGTCGATATTTTTTACGGATTTTTCGCCAACAAATTCATACTCCACATCGATCTTGCCCTCCACGGCGTCATATACCGCCCCGGAGGCGCAAATCCCCCCCTCCTCGGCCAGGCTCTCCATGCGCGCCGCCACGTTGACCCCGTCCCCGTAGATCCTTTCCCCCTGCTCCAGGACGTCGCCGAGATTCAACCCAATACGAAACGGCATTCTGCGCCTGTCCGGCAAACCGGCGTTGCGCCCGGCCAGTTCGCGCTGAATCTCCACGGCGCATTTCACCGCATCGGCCACACTGGTGAACTCGGCCAAGAGGTTGTCGCCGGGGGAGTCGACCACCCTGCCGCGGTATCGTTGGATCAGGCCGGTCATGGCCGCGCGATAGGCGGTGATGGTGTGGACCGTGGCATCCTCGTCGTCACGCATCAGGCGGCTGTAGCCGGCCGCATCCGCGCTGAGTATGGCGCTGAGTCTTCTGGGGAAAGCTTCTGGGGACACGGCGTCCTCTCCACAAGCGGGCGCGGACCGAAGATAACCCTGGTTTGCTGGATGTATTGTCGAGATGTCCGGGCAAGGACCGGTTGGCCGCCAAGGCAGGCTGATGCCGGGGGCGAGGCGCTGGCTCGACCGGCCATTGCTCGAGAAATTCTATCACGGCTTGCGCGTCCGTATAAAGCGGCGGCAACCATGGCCCGCTTCTGGCCTTTGCCCGGAGCGGATGATATTCTGATGTCATTGAGCGCACCAGATCATCAGCCATTTGAAGGAGCGAAAATGGGCATCACTGTCGACACCGAAAAATGCACCAAGGACAAGCTCTGCGCCTTGTCCTGTCCGGCCTTGGTCATCACCATGGATACCAAGGACGGCTTTCCCGCCCCGGTGGAGGGTTTTCAGGAGCTTTGCATCTCCTGTGCCCATTGCCTGGCCATCTGTCCCACCGGGGCCCTCACCTGGAAGGGCATGGGGCCCAATCAGTGCGCCCCCCTGGATGCCGAGATGCCCAGCCCGGAGCAGCTCACCCGCCTGATCAAGGGACGCCGCTCCATCCGGCGCTACAAAAAACAGCCCCTGGAAAAGAGCACCATCGAGCGCCTCCTGGAGCTGGCCCGCTACGCCCCCAGCGGTCACAACTCCCAGCCGGTCAACTGGCTGGTTATCTCGGGCCGTGAAAAGCTGGACGAGCTGGCCGAGCACGTGGTGGACTGGGTCCGCTTCATGGTGGAGAACCATCCGGAGATCGCCGAACCGGCCCACATGGATCTCCTGGTTAAGGCCTGGGAAATGGGCAAGGACCGCATCTTCCGGGGCACGCCCCATCTGGCCGTGGCCTATGCCGAGAAGGCCAACCGCTACTCCCCGGCCGCCTGCGTCATTGCCCTGGCCTACCTGGAGCTGGCCGCCTTTGGCCTGGGCCTGGGCGGTTGCTGGGCCGGCTACTTCAACGCGGCGGCCAACATGCACAAGCCCCTGCAAAAGGCCCTGGACCTGCCCGAGGGCATGGTCACCTTTGGCGGCATGATGCTGGGCGTGCCCACCTTCGAGTACCAGCGCATCCCGCCGCGCAACCCGGTCAAGGTCACTTGGCGCTAAAGAGACTGCCAAGCCTTTACATTGCATAACAATAGCTTAGGATATTTTGCTGAAATGGTATACATCGAGGCGGCTAAGCTATTGTTTTGCAATACCGGAGGGTTGTAAACCCAGATGCGGGCAAAAGGCCATGGTGCACGGAAACCTGTTTGACCAGTCGGTCATCATACTGCGGCCCTTGGGGCGCATTTAGCATGACCCATCGGTCGGGAACCACCGCCCACACCGCCGATCTGGGCCTGTGGGTGGAGGCCGACAGAGCCTTGTCGAGCTGTTCGAGGCCGCCCCGGCCGCCCTGGCCGAGCTCATGGTCGAGGGTCCTCGCGGCGGCGAGCCGGCCTGGCTGCCCTTTGGCGCCTCGGGCGCGGACCAGGCCGAGCTGCTGGTGGCCCTGCTTTCGGAGGTGGTGTTTCTCTGGGACGCGGAGGCCAGGCTGGTGGTCGCGGCCCGGGTGGAGGAACTGAGCCCCACCTCCCTGACCGCCCGCCTGGGGGTGATCCCGGCCGACCCGGTTCATCACCGCCCCGGCGAGCCGGTCAAGGCGGTCACCTACCACCAGGCCCGGGTGGAGCCCCGCGCCGGCTCCTGGCGGGGCCATGTCATATTAGACGTGTGATTCCGAACGCTTAGGCAGAACATGCCATCCTTGCAAAAAATAGACGACTACCGCTGGCGGCTGCCCCGGAGCGGGGACATGCTGGTGGACGGCGTGGTCTATGCCGACCAGGAGCTGGTGGACGCCCTGGAGCGCGACGGCACCCTGAAGCAGCTGGGCGGCGTGGCCTCCCTGCCGGGCATCGTGGGCCCGGCCCTGGCCATGCCCGACGCCCACCAGGGCTACGGCTTTCCCATCGGCGGGGTGGCGGCGTTTGACCCACGGGTCGGAATAGTCTCGCCGGGCGGGGTGGGCTATGACATCAACTGCGGGGTGCGCCTGCTGCGCTCCAAGCTGGCCGCGGGGGAGCTGGGGCCCAAGCGCCTGGGAGAGCTGGCCGACGCCCTGCTCGCCTCCATACCTGCCGGCGTGGGGGTGGGCAGCCAAAAAAGACTGTCAGAAAAAGAGCTTAGCCGCATAATGCAGCAGGGGGCCGCCTGGGCGGTGAGCCAGGGTCAGGGCACCACGGGCGACCTGGATTTCTGCGAATCAGGCGGGGTTCTGCCCGGCGCCGACCCAGCCGCAGTTAGTGACCGGGCGGTCAAAAGAGGGCGGGGCCAGGCTGGCAGCCTGGGAGCGGGCAACCACTTCCTGGAGCTGGCCGAGGTGGCCGAGGTATTCGACGCGGGTGCCGCCAACGCCTTTGGCCTGGAACCGGGCATGCTGGTCCTGTGGGTCCACTCGGGCAGCCGGGGCCTGGGCCACCAGGTGTGCGACGACTACCTCAGGCGCCTGAACCAGGATCCGGACGCCCTGCGCCCGGCCGACCGACAGCTGATCGCCGCTCCGGCCGACAGCCCGGTGGGCCGCGACTATCTGGCCGCCATGGCCGCGGCGGCCAACTTCGCCTTCAACAACCGCCAGCTTCTCTCCGAGGCCTGCCGCCGGGTCATCGGCCGGGTGCTGGGCCTGGGCCCGGCCGGCTTGGGGATGGGCCTGGTCTACGACGTGGCCCACAACGTGGCCAAGCGGGAGCGCCACGCGGTCGAGGGCAAGCAGCGCGAGCTCATGGTGCACCGCAAGGGGGCCACCCGCGCCCTGGGGCCGGGCCATGGAGACCTGCCGCCGCGCTACGCCAAGGCGGGCCAGCCGGTGCTGGTGCCCGGCGACATGGGCACCGCCTCCTATGTTCTAAAAGGCACCGCCCGGGCCATGGCCGACACCTTTGCCAGCGCGGCCCATGGGGCGGGCCGGGCCATGAGCCGCACCAAGGCCAAAAAGGCGGCCCGGGGCCGCGACTTGCGCGCCGAGCTGGCCGCCAACCAGGTGATCGTGCGCGCGGCCAGCGGCAAAACCCTGGCCGAGGAGATGCCCGAGGCCTACAAGGACATCGACCGGGTGGCCAGGGTCATGCACCACAGCGGCATCGCCACCCTGGTGGCCCGCACCCGCCCCCTGGCCGTGGTCAAGGGCTGAGGCCCGGCTCCCAAAACCCCCCTGAACTATGCTACATTGTGCCTGGCCGCCCCGGCGGCCCCGCAATTATGTCGCTTTCCGTGGTTCCTTACTGAAACCAAGCCCCCTCTGCCCTAGGAGGCCCCCATGCATAAGACCGCCATCTTCGCCGCCCTGCTCGCCCTGCTATGCCTGCTGGCCGTTCCCCTGGCCGCCCTGGCCGCCAGCCAGCCGGCCTATCCCGAGGTGGTGTTCATCCTGGACGCCTCCGGCTCCATGTGGGGCAAGGCGGGAGGCCAGACCAAGATCGAGGCCGCCAAAGAGGTGATGGCCAAGGCGGTTCCCGCCCTGCCCGCCGAGGTGCGCCTGGGCCTGGTGGCCTACGGCCACCGCAAAAAGGGCGACTGCGCCGACGTGGAGGTGCTGGTGGCTCCGGGCAGCGGCGACCGCGCCGGGCTGCTCAAGAAGGTCGCGGCCCTGAGCCCCAAGGGCAAGACCCCCATAGCCGACTCCATCAAGCAGACCGCCGAGCTGCTCAAATCCAAGGAGAACGAGACCACCATCGTGCTGGTCTCGGACGGCATCGAGACCTGCGAGGCCGACCCCTGCGGGGTGGTCAAGGCGTTGAAGCAGAGCGGCATCAAGTTCGTTTTGCAGGTGGTGGGTTTTGACGTGGACGCGGGGGGCAAGGCCCAGCTCGAGTGCCTGGCCAGCGCGGGCGGGGGCAAGTACTTCAGCGCCGGGGACGCGGCCGGGCTGATGGCCGCATTGGAGGCGGTCAAGAAAGAGGTGACCGTAAAGGTGGAGGCGGCCAAGACGGTCAAGACCAAGGCCAAGAGCCGCCTGGGCAAGCTCAAGATCACCGTGCCCGCCGAGGCGGTCAAAAGCCTGGCCGGGCTCAAGATAATCCGGGTCAAGGACAACAAGCTGTTAAAGAACACCAAGAGCGTGGCCGGCGAGCACCCGCTGCTGGCCGGCAAGTACCAGGTGGTGCTGGCCTTCGCCAATCCCAACTACCGCAAGCCCGACGACGCGGTGGTGGGGGTCTACGAGGTCAAGGGCGGCGAGGTCACCGAGGTGGCCCTGGGCGCGGTGGCCATCAACATCGCCAAGGAGCTCACCAAGGCGGTGAGCGGGGTCAGCCTGGTGGACCAAAAGACCGGCAAGCCCTTTGTCACCCACGACAGCAAGAACAACAACTACTATCTGTTCAAGACCCGCCCGGTGCCGCCGGGCGACTGGACCCTCAAGTTCCAATACAGCAACAGCCCCGCCCCCACCGTGGTGGCCAAGGGGCTGAAGGTGGCGGCCGGCCAGACCGCCACCGCCACCCTGGACAGCGGGGTGGCCCTGAAAAAGGCCCCCGGCGTCACCGGCTGGAACCTGAACCCCGCGGGCCAGGACAAGCCCCTGTTGCAGGTGCGCCGCCGCTGGGACAACGACTTCCCCCTGTGGAAGGCCTTCGCGGTGCCGCCGGGCTCCTATGACCTCTACATCCTGCAAAAAGGCATGACCGAGCCCCTGCCGGTGGGCGAGGGCCTTCAGATCAAGGCGGGCAAGACCGTGCTCTTCGACGCCGGTCTGTAGGGCAGGGCCATCAGGCCGCGCGCCGTTGCCTTGCTTGGCGCCCTGGCACATGAACAAGATGGTGCTCGACACCAAGCTGAACCAGGCCCAAAGCAAGCACCACCCGGAGATGGAGCTGCCGCCTTTTCTCAAGGCCCTGGTGCAGTGGCGCGAATTGGCCACACTGGTGCCCTGCAAAAATTTTCAGTACTAAAAGGGTTTGGTCAGGCCGTCAGGCCATAGAGGGGAATGGCCGGCCTGACGGGCAGGTCAAGGCAGCCTCAACGCCGCCTTTTACTGTGCTTGGCCGCCGCGGCCACGAAACTGATGCCCACGATGCCCAGGATCACCGACAGGGCCAGCGATTCAAGGGTGAGTCCTCCCATGAAATTGGTCGCCGCGTAATTAAAGCAAAATATAGCTCCGACAAAGCAAATGACGGAGAAAAATATGTATATGAGCAAGGTCATCGCTGTATCTATTTATCCAATCGGGGCTGTTTGGTTCTGGCTGCAATCAAGTAAACGGCCCTTCGGTTACCCTACGGCTAAATCGTCGCGGTGTTGCCTCTAATTCATCAAAACAAAATGCCGTTTAAATTTAAGGATATACCATATGATAACTCTCTGCAAAATTTAATGCCTACTCGGCTTACCAACAAACCCGGTTTCGCCCTCCTTCCTTGGCCTCGTAAAGTTTGGCGTCCACCCTTTCCAGGAAGCGGTCCCGCGTATCGTGGGGCTCCACGGAAGCCACCCCCAGGCTCACGGTGACCCGCCCCGCCTGATCGAAACCGTGATCCGCCACCTTGCGCCGGATGCGCTCGGCCGCGCCCACCCCGGCCTCCAGCGAAGTGTCCGGCAAAAAGGCCACGAACTCCTCGCCCCCGTAGCGGATCAGATAGTCGCCCTTGCGCATCATCTTGCCCACGATCTCCGCCAGCTCGTGCAGCACGATGTCGCCCACGTGATGCCCGAAGGTGTCGTTGACCAGCTTGAAGTGGTCGATGTCCAACATGATCATGGTCAGCGGGGTCTTGTGGCGGCGGGACCGCTCCATCTCGAAGCCCATCACTTCGTCGAACTTGCGCCGGTTGAACACCCCGGTCAAATCGTCGGTGACCACCGCCTTTTTTAGCTCCTCCTGCAGGCGGTACTTGCCGTAGTGATAGGCCTCCAGGGTCACGATCATGTCCAGCATGGCCACCTTGGATATGGACTCGAACACTTCCTCGGGGTTGCCGCTGTGGGCCTCCACCACCATTTTCAGGCCTTCCAAATACTTCGAATAGGCCCCGATGTACCACAAGGGAACGATGCCCAGCTCGGTGTGGCGCCAGCCCACCGCCAGGCGGCTCATTAGATAGTCCCAGCCGTATTCGCCGGAGATGAGCATGCGGAAATAATCCATCTGCTTTTCTTTGAGCACGGCGATGGTGGTGTTGTCCTTGATAATCTCGCGGGTCTCGGGAAAGCGGCTCAGGTGCTCATAAAAATTGTCGAACATTTCAGGAGGAAGTTCCGCCAGGCCAGCGGAAAAATCCTTGATCAACGCGATGTCCTTTTCGCCGATTTCCAAAAATCGTTTGCGCTGCTCAAAGTCCTCTTCCGAAATATTGAGTTCCTTGGCTATGCGGTGGGATATGTCTTTTTCCATGCGCCTCTCCTTGTCTCCCCCGCGGCCGTATTCCGGAAAATCATCCTCACTTGATAATATGTTAGCTTCCACCGACGGCAAACCACAAGGCTGCCGCTCCACCAAGCCCCTTGACCCCGGCTCAATGGGCCGGGGATAATTTAATTACGGAGCCATGAGCAAAGGGAAGCCCGTTAGGCCCCGGGGTCAGGCCCCGGGCCGAAGCTCAATCCGACCACCGCCTCTCCCCGCCCGCGTTTACCTCAAGACCCGCTCATCCCCACAGACTCTTGCATCAGCGCATCTATCAGGCCTGACTCCGCAAACCGCCAAGGCAAGGAGGAGAGCCATGCAAAACAAGGTGCGTTACTCGTTACCGGCCCACTTCAACTACCAGACCCTGGCCGAGATATGCGACCTGATCTCGTCGGCCAAAAACATGGAAACCGCCGCCCGGTCCACGGTGCACTACTTCACCAATCTGCTGGGCATGAAGGGCGCGGCCCTGATGCTCCTGAACCGGCGCAGCAAGAAGCTGGAGCTGGCCGCCTCCCAGGGCCTGAGCGACTACTACCTGAACAAGGGTCCCATCAGCGCCAGCCGCTCCATTGCCGCCTCCATCAGCGAGGGGCCGGTGGCCATATTCAACGTGAGCGACGACCCCCGCCTGCAATACCCTTCCGAGGCGGCCGAGGAGGGCATCGCATCCCTGCTCAGCACTCCCCTGGTGCTCAGGGGCAAGCCCATGGGGGTGCTGCGGATCTACACCGCCGAGCCCTGGGAATTCACCATGGATGACATCACCTTCGTGCAGGCCGTGGCCCTCATGCTGGCCCTGGTGCTGGACAACCTGCGCGTGTCCAAGGCCTACAAGACCTCCATCGAGGAGCTCAAGACCCTCCGGGCCCCCATCAAGCCAGCCAAGCGGACCCTTCACGAATAACCCCCGGACCGGCCGCCTGGACCCCTTGGAATAGGCGGCCGGACTGGGCTCCGGGGCGGTCATCAAGGGCAACTGCACAATAAAATTTGCTTTTTAGACCCAATTTTAACCACAATAGGTATTAAGAACTTCAATCAACCCAATGTTTCGATCCGTGGAGCCATGGCCAACCCTCCTGCTCCGTTAGGCCATTTTCACCTGGAACATTAAGGAGTTAATTCTATGACCAAGGCCAAGAGCGAGCTGCAAAAAGACAAGGACAAGCTGGCCAAGGACTTCAAGAAAATCATCGCCGACGCCGAGGGCCTTCTGGGCACCCTGGAGGGCGATTTGGACGAAAAGGCCCAGGAGGCCAAGGCGCATCTTGAAAACAGCCTCCAAGAGGCCAAGGAAAAATTCCAGGACCTGGACCAGAAGCTGTTGGATGCGGCCCACAAGGCCGAGGAGCACGTCAAGGAGCACCCCTTGGCCTCGCTGGGCGTGGCCTTCGGGGCGGGCATGCTGCTCACCCTGCTCTTGAACAACCGCCGGAGCTAGGCATGCTGGACCTGGTCAATCTTTTGGCCGAGGCTCCCCGCACCGCGCGGCGCGCCTCCTCCCTGGGCCTGGCCCTGTTGCGCAACCGGGTGGAGCTGTTTTCCCTGGAGCTGCGCGAGGAACGCCACAGGGTGTTCAGCCTGTTCCTGTGGGGAGGGGCCGGCCTGCTGCTGGGCATGGTGGGGGTGGTGCTGGCCGCCTTTGCGGTCATCTACGCCTTTCCACCGGCCCACCGCTGGACCGCCGCGGCGGTGTGCGCCCTCATCTTCCTGGCCGGGTCGGGGGTGGCCTTTTTGGTGGTGCGCGCCCGCCTCAACAAATCCGAGCCTCCCTTTGCCCGCACCCTGGCCGAGCTGCACAAGGACCAGCAAGCCTTATGAGCCGGGAGCTGCGCCGCTTGGAGTTGAAGGCCATCGCCCTGCAGGGCGAGTCGGATCTGTTGCGCCTGCGCTTCCGGGATCATGCCCGCGACCTGGGCCGGGTGGTGGACAAGACCCGCCAGGCCCTGGCCCTGGGAATCCTGGCCTGGAACGCCTTGGCCGCCCTGTGGGCGCGGCGGGACAAGGACCGGCAAGACTGATCCCGCCGCCGCGTCAAGCCAAAAATCAGGGCCTCCGGCGTCGTCACCGGAGGCCCTTTTCTCACCATTGGCAGCCGTTGAACCGGCTACAGTCTCATCCCTTGAGCACCGCTGCCCGCGACATGCTCACCTTGGGCTGGGCGGCCAGATCGTAACCCGCCTCTTGGGTCAGCTTCAGGGAGGCGGCAAAGGCCTCCTGGCTTACGTGCATGCGCGGCTCGGCCAGAAAAAAGACCCCGCCCGGCTTGAGCAAGTGCTTCACCTGGGCCATGAATCCCGCCTGATCCGGAACCTCGTGCAGCATCCAAAAGGCCAGCACCAGATCCAGGCCACCGGACAGGTCCTCGCCACCCAGGTTGTCGGCCGTCACCTGCCTGGTCTCGATGCGCCCGCCCAGGCCGGCCCGTTCCGCCCGGCCGCGCACCCGGCTCAGCATCTTTTCCTGCAAGTCCAGGGAGTAGACCTTGCCCTCGTCCCCCACCAGGCGGGCCAGTCCCAGGGAAAAGAAACCCATGCCGCAGCCGATGTCCGCGGCCCGGCTTCCCCGGCCCACGTATTCCCCGAACATCTTGGCCGGATCGTGGGCCAGGCGGCGCAGGGGGTTGTCAAAGGTATAGGCCAGCCACCAGGGGCATACGTGTTGCTTTTCCACGGCTCGATCCTTTCGCGGGGCCGACATGCTCGGGCGGCCTGAATTAGCTGGGCTGGTTCGGCGTTTTTCTCAGCTTGGCGGTCAATTGTTCACCCAGAGATAGCAGGGTGTCCCTGGCCTGGATCACCGCCCGGCGCTCCACCTTGGGCAGGGCGCTCTTGACGATGGCGGCCTCTTTTCGCCTTACCTCGTCCAGGGTGGCCTGCCCCTGCTTGGTCAGGGAAACCAGGCGGGACCGCTTGTGGCGGGGGTTGGGGGAAAACTCCACAAGCCCCTGCTCCTCCAGCCGGTAGCAGACCGTCTGCACGAACTGGCGGGAAACCTCCATCTCGGCGGCCACCTCTGGCACCGTGGAGGGGCCCCGGCGCGCCAGTATCTCGGCCACCTTCTGGTGGGGCGACCCCAGACCGGCCTCCTCGTGCACATGGTCCACCACCGTGGCCAGCACCGCCTGTAGGTGAAAGACCTCCTCGAACAGATCGTGCAGCTCCCGGCCCGTGGCCGATTTTGCCTTGGCCATGCTCGTCCCCATGCGAATCGGTTATTTGATTACGCCCGAATATTGACAATATACTTGCCATAATGACAACAGAGTTGTCAAATTATAAATCAGCGCCCGATGCGTGAGACGATCGGCTGGTTCAGTCGCGGCCAAGAACGGCCGAAGGGGATTGATGGGCAAGGGTCGCCCGTGGGCATGATCTCCCAAAAAAGAAGCGGGGCCCCGAAGGACCCCGCTGTTTGCCTTGGATTGATCCGGCGCTACAGGCGCATGGGCATGATCACGCTGAGGAAGCCCTGGTCGGCCTCACCCTTGATCAGGCAGGGGTGCTGCTCGTCCACGAAGCCCAGGGTTATCTCCTCGCTCTTCATGGCCGCGCACAGATCCAGGAAGTAGCGGGCATTGAAGCCCACGCCCAGGGGATCGCCGTCGTAGTCCACTTCCAGGGCCTCGCGCGCCTCGCCCAGGTCCGGGTTCTGGCTCACCACCTCCAACAGGCCCTCCTTGAAGTCCAGCTTCACGCCCTGGAAACGGTCGGTGGCCAGAATGGCCACGCGCCGCAGCACGTCGGAAAAGGCCTGGCGGTTCACCACCACGTTCTTTTTGCTCAACTTGGGGATCACCACCTCATAGTCCGGGAAGGAGCCCTCCTGCATGCGCAGGATCAGCTTGGCCGCGTCCAGGGTCAGGGTAGCGTAATTCTGGTTCAGGCCCAGAGTCAGGTTCTCGGCGTCCTCGGCCATCTTGCGCATCTCGGCCACGCCCTTACGGGGGATGATCACCCCTCCCTCCAGGGCGAAGCCTTCCAGGCCCTCCAGGTCGCGGTCCACCAGGGAAAGGCGGTGGCCGTCGGTGGAGACGAAACGCAGATATTCGTTGCCGTCGCTCTTGCGTTTTTGCACGTAGAGACCGGCCAGATTGAAGCGGGTGTCTTCCTGGGAGATGGAAAAGATGGTCTTTTCCACCATCTCGGCCAACACATCGCCGGCGATGGCCAGCTCGGGCATGTCCTCCACCTGGGGCAGGTTGGGGAAGTCCTCGGCCGAGAGCCCCACCAGGTTGTAGCTGGCCCGTCCGGCCGAGAGATGGAGGTAGTTGTTATCCTTGTCCTTGAGGTAGATTTCCTCGGCCGGCATCTCCTTGACGATCTCATAGAGCTTGCGGGCCGGCACGGTCACCTTGCCCGGTTTGCTCACCCGGGCAGCGCAGATGCCATGAAAGCTCGTTTCCAGGTCCGTGGCCGCCACGGTGAGATTTTCGCCTTCCGCCTCCAGGAGCACGTTGGAAAGGATGGGCATGGAGGTGCGGCGCTCAACCACCGATTGGGACTTGGCCAGCCCCTTGACCAGATCTTCCTTGCGAACAGTAAGCTCCATCTATTTATCACCCCTGAAAAAGGATATAAAACTCTGGTTCACCTTAACCCAAAGGAGTTGACCAGAGCAAGCCAAACACGAGCACCCGGCTCCGCCGTCACCAGACGCGGAACTGAACCACAATTCACCACCCCCATATTTTCCTACCTTTATGTGAATACTGGACCATAAACAGAATAATAAGTCAATACAATAAGATATACATGAAGACCGCTCATAAAAACGGGGTTACGAACAAATCAGTCACAGAAAACCCCCGAGAGGCATCTCTCAGGGTGAGAATGAATATCCGCATAAATACGGTTACTTTTCTCTCTTGACCCCTGGAGGCCTTTCCCGGATGGCGGGGGGAGTCCGGTGAACCCCTCTCGCCCGTGGTTGGGCCTTTATTCTTTTACTCAAACCCAGAACCGGCGGCTTCTCTAAACTCAGGGGTCCCGCCATCTCTACCATGCCCGCGCCCCGGCGCAACCGCCTCCGGCGGAACCGGTGGCTGGAGAGCGCTGCAAGGCTGCGGATTTACTACTCTAGATATAAATAAATAATAGTAATACATGGCACCCGGCGCAAAAGTGGAAAACCTGTTCAACCCTCCGCCGCAACTAGAAAAACTCTCAACCGCGTTCTCATCTTTTGGCCCCGTTTTCCACCCCCGCCGCCCCTGGGGCGCGGCTTTTCCACCGCACCTCCGCCGCTTAGTCCCGATTTTTCCCCGCGCGCACCGCGTTTTCCACCGCGCGCACCGTGTCGGTCAGCTCCGGGTCCTGGGCCATGAGGCCCTTCACCCGCTGCACGCCCTTGACCACGGTGGAGTGGTCCTTGCCGCCCAGGGCCTTGCCGATCTCCGGGAAGGAGAGGTTGGTCAGGCGGCGGGCCAGGTACATGGCCACCTGGCGGGGGCGGCTGATGTCCCGGCTCTTGCGGGCGCTCTTGAGGTCGGACACCTTGAGCCCGTAGTGGGCGGCCACCGCCTTGAACACGTCCTCCACGCTCACCTGGCGCTCGCTGGCCAGGGGGCCCACCACCTGGCGGGCCAGCTCCAGGTCCGCCTCCTGGCCCCGCAGGCTGCTCACCGCCATGAGGCGGTTGAGGTAGCCCTCCAACACCCTCACCGAGCTCTCGGGCTGCTTGGCCAGATAGGCGGCCACCTGGCGCGAAAGGGCCAGGTTCTTGTCCGCGGCCTTGCGCTGCAGGATGGCGATCTTGGTCTCGGTGTCCGGGGTCTGAAGATCGGCCAGCAGGCCCCACTCGAAGCGGGTGCGCAGCCGGCCGGCCAGGCCGGGGATGTCCCGGGGCAGCTTGTCGCTGGTCAACACGATCTGCTTGCCCGCCTGGAACAGGGATTCGAAGGTGTGGAAAAACTCCTCCTGGGTGCGCTCCCGGCCGGAGAGAAACTGGATGTCCTCGATGATCAGGCAGTCCACCAGGCGGTACTTGTCCCGAAAGCTCTGGATGCCGTCGTAGCGCACCGCCTGGATCAGCTCGTTGGAATAGGCCTCGGACGAGGTGTAATGCACCCGGTTGGAGGCCTCCCTGACGGCGAGGTTGTTGCCCACCGCGCTCACCAGGTGGGTCTTGCCCAGGCCCGAGCCGCCGAAAATGGTCAGGGGGTTGTATTGCCGTCCCGGGTTGTCGGCCACCGCCTGGCTGGCCGCGTGGGCCAGCTCGTTGCAGGGGCCCACCACGAAGGAGTCGAACACATAGGCCGGATTCAGGTTAAGGCCCTGGGGTTGGGCCGGGCTGTTGTGCTGGTTGGCCACCGGCGGGGCGGGCCGCGCCCGGGCCACCTCGAAACTGGCGTCCAGGGGCATGCCCGCGGCCAGGGTGAGGGCTTCACCCAGCAGGGCGCTGTAGCGGTCGCCTATCCATTGGGCGAAAAACCGGTTGGGCACTGTGAATATCGCCTGTTGCTCTTCCAGGCGCATGCTCAGGGGTGCGAACCATGTTTCGAATTCCTGTGGCGTGACCTGGGCGCGCAAATGCCTGGCCACGCCAGGCCACAGATCGTGATCCGGCAATGTAACCTCTTGAAATAGACTATGTTATTAAAACAACGGCTAGCGGACCCGGTCATTTAAACCACCAGGCGCGAACCCCACGCCCGGTCATGCCCCATCCGTTCCCTTTACCCGTGATATCTAACTATAATGACAGCGGCCCCCGGGGTGCAACCACAAAAATTTCACAGGTTGCCGGGGCTTTAGGTGAATTATCTTGACACAATGCGAACTCTGGCATAGTTTTTCAGGTATTACTCATAGCTTAGGAACAAAATAACAGGGAGAAATCGCCTTGTCCTACGTTATTGCGGTCGCTGGCAAGGGCGGGGTGGGCAAGACCACCGTCGCCGGATTCCTGGTGCGTTGGCTGGTGGAGCACGGCAAGTCCCCCGTCCTGGCGGTCGATGCCGATTCCAACAGTAATTTCAACGAGGTGCTTGGTCTGGACCTGGACGGCACCCTGGGCCAGGCCCGTGAGGACATGAAAAAGGGCCAGTCCCAGGGCATGACCAAAAACCTGTTCATCGAGATGCGGGTGAACCAGTGCCTGGCCGAGGCCAAGGGATACGACCTGATCGCCATGGGCCGCCCCGAGGGCGCGGGCTGCTATTGCGCGGCCAACCACCTGCTCACCGAGTGCATGGACAATTTGGCCGACAACTACGACTACCTGGTGGTGGACAACGAGGCCGGCATGGAGCACATCAGCCGGGTCACCACCCAGCACGTGGACCTGTTCCTGGTCATCAGCGACCCCAGCCGCCGCTCCCTGCAGGCGGCCCAGCGGGTCACCGAGCTGGCCCGGGACATGAAGGTCCTCAGGGGAGAGGCCTATCTGCTGCTGTCCATGGTGCGCGGCGAGCCCAAGCCCGAGCTGCTGGAGGCGGTCAAGGAGATGGACCTGAACCTTTTGGGGGTCATTCCCGACGATCCCCAGCTGGCCGATTACGACCTGAAAGGCATGGCCACCAGCCAGCTTCCGGCCGAAAGCCCTGCAATAAAGGCGGCTTTCGAGGCCTTTGACAAGGTTGTGGACGTTCCGGCGGAGAATTCCTAGCGTCCCGGAAGGGCAAATTTGCCCCTTCTGGTGAACGATTACAGATGGTTATGCGTTTTTTCTTGACAGGGTTTAGCGTTTGGCCTAGGGTGGTATGCGCTTACACGTAGATAGAAGTTGGCCTGGGCCAAATTTTTTTGGCCGGCCATTGTACCGTTACTCACAAGGCGCCTGATTCGCCAGGGGTGATGGGAGCTTTGGCGTGCCGGTTCCCTACCGGATCGGCGAGAGGGTGCCATAAGAGGGTTTGCCAGTAAACCCGATATCCAATCACAGGGGATTGCCCTGTCCCCGTGCCTATTGGAGGGAGTTGCCGTGGCCTTTACGATACCAACCATTAAATACAACGGCGCCATCGAGAAGGTGACGCTGGGCAAGGGTGACAAGGCTATCACCGTAGGCGGTGAAACCTGTTATCCCTTCCACACCTGGGAAGGCCAAATGCCGGCCAAACCCGTCATCGCCATGGAGGTGTGGGACAGCGAGCCCGTGGAATGGCCCGAGGCGGCCAAGGCGCCTTTTGAAGGCGTGTTGGGCGACCCCGCGGCCTGGGCCAAGAAAAACGTGGAGGAGTTCGGCGCCGACGCCATCGTGGTGCAGCTGAAATCCACCGACCCCAACGGCGACGACGCTTCGCCCGAAGCGGCCAGCGAGGTCGTGGGCAAGGTGCTGGGCGCGGTGGACGTGCCCGTCATCGTATGGGGCAGCGCCAACCCGGCCAAGGACGCCGAGGTGCTCAAGAAGATCGCCGAGGACCACGCGGGCGAAAACCTGCTCCTGGGCCCGGTGGACGAGGACAACCACAAGCAGGTGGGAGCGGCGGCCCTGGCCTACAAGCAGTCGCTCATCTCCTCCAGCCCCATTGACGTGAACCTCGCCAAGCAGCTCAACATCCTGTTGGGCAACCTGGGCGTGCCCCTGGACACCCTGATCATCGACCCCACCACCGGCGGCCTGGGCTACGGCCTGGAGTACGGCTACTCGGTGATGGAGCGCATCCGCGCGGCGGCCTTGGTCCAGGAGGACGACAAGCTGGTGTTGCCCATGATCAACAACATCGGCAACGAGGTCTGGAAGTCCAAGGAGGCCCAGCAGAGCAACGAGGACGCCCCCGAGCTGGGCGACGCCATGAAGCGCGGCTACCTCATGGAGACCGCTGCGGCAGTGGCCTACCTGCTGGCCGGTTCCGACATCATGATGCTTAGGCACCCCGAGACGGTCAAGCTGATGAAGAACGTGGTCAACGGCCTGCTGGCCGAGCGCGCTCCGGCCGCCGAGCGGGTGGCCACCGACCGTCCCAAGGCGGCCCTGATCCCCGGCGCCAAGCCCAAGGAGAAGAAGGCGGCCGCGCCCAAGCCCGCCGCCGCTCCGGCCGCGCCCAAGGCCGCCGCCGCTCCGGCTGCTCCGGCCGCCGCGCCCGCCGCCGAC